>CAVWNK010000002.1:0-765710 GCA_963756465.1 uncultured Solirubrobacteraceae bacterium | reverse complement strand
TCTGGTGACGACGATCGCTCGACTGTCGGCTTTGCCGTCTCTGATGACCCGTCGACGAACGCGACGATGTCTGAGCCGCAAAGCAGCAGCGCGGCCACGCGCGCGGCACGACTCGAGCGGCTACGCGCCGGCGGCCAGGCGCTCCTTGAGCGTCACGAGCACGTCGACGGGCGTCGGGTCGGTGCCGCGCAGGACCGCGACGTAGAGCGAGACGAGATCGCCGAGCAGGACGAGCGACAGTACGCGCTCGACGGCGGTGTGGCCGCGCGAGTGCACGACGTGCGTGCCGGTCGCCGACTCGCCGATCAGCTCGCGCGTCAGCGCGATGCGCTCCTTGACGCGCGGGTGCGTGTCGCTGTCGTCGAGGAAGATCGCCGCGAAGCGGCCGAGGCTGGGCGCGTCGGCCCACCCCACGACCTCGTTGTGGCACAGCTCGGGCAGCTCGTGCGTGAAGGCCGGGATCTTCGCGTTCTCGTTGAACTGCGTCTTCCAGCGGTAGGCGATCGGCGACGTCAGACCGGCGCCGGCGATCACGGGCACGCTGTCGTGGAGCGCGCGCGCGAGCGCCTTGGCCTCGGATTCCTCGTCGCCCTCGGCGCCCCACTCGACGACGAGCTGCTCGAGATGGTCGGCGGCGACGTCGATCTCCGCGCCCATCCGCGGGCCGGCGCCGCACAAGCGCGCGACCTCGAGCGCGGCAACGGTCATGTAGGCCAGCGCCGCGCGGGGCTGGAAGCCGCCCGCGACCGGGATCACGGGCACGCCGTCGGCGCGCGCGATCTCGGCGAGCTTGCCGCCGCTCGTGACCGCCACGCGCTTGGCGCCGAGCGCACCCGCCGCCTCGTAGCAGGCGAGCGTCTCCTCGGTCTCGCCCGAGTAGGAGGAGCACAGCACGGTCGTCTCGGGCGTCGTCCAGGCCGGCAGGCCGTAGGCGCGCGAGGCGAGGATCGGCCGCGACGCGTGGTCGCCGAGCATCGCGCGCGCGAGCGCACCACCGATCGCCGAGCCGCCCATGCCGGCGACGACGAGCCCGCCGGGCGAGTCCCACGGCTGCATGTTGGCCGACTCCGCCTTCCACAGCGCGTCGCGCAGGTGCTCGGGGAGGCCGACGATGTCGCCCAGCATGTCCGAGACGTCGACCGCGGCGATCGCCTCGGGGTCCAGCCGTAGATCGGTCGATTCAGAAGGCGAGGCCGCCATCGGGTACCTCCATGCCGGGGAACAGGCGCGCACCACGCGCGACGACGTTGTCAGCGCCGAGCATGACGTTCTCGCCCAGCATCGCACCTCCGATGACCTGGCTGCGATCGCCGATCCGCGCGCCGGGGCCGACGATGCAGTCGCGCAGGACGCAGCCGGCGCCGATCCGGGCCCCGCGCAGGACGACGGCGCGCTCGACGATCGAGTTCTCGCCGACGACGACGTCGTCGCCGATCACGGTGAGGCTGCCGACGTGCGCGCCGGCGGCGACGCGCGCGCCGGCGCCCACGATCGCCGGCGGGACGGCGCGCCCGCTGACCTGCGCCGAGGGATCGACGGAGAGGTAGCTCGCCCCGAGCTTGTCGGCGACGCCCGTGCGGACGTTGCCCTCGAGGATGTCGAACGTCGCCTGCAGGTAGCGCTCGGGCGTGCCGACGTCGATCCAGTAGGCGGCGGCGTCGACGAAGCCGTAGAGGCCGTGGTCGACGAGCGCGGGCCAGACCTCGCGCTCGATCGAGACATTCTTGTCGGGCGCGATGAGGTCCAGCAGCGAGCGCTCGAGGACGTAGGCGCCCGCCGAGATGAGGTTCGTGGCGAGCACCGCGTCGGCGGACGGCTTCTCGAGGAACTCGTCGACGGCGCCGTCCTCGCGCAGCGTGACGAGGCCGTAGCTCGAGGGGTCGGGGACCGGGACGAGGGCGAGCGTGCCGGTGGCGCCGGTCCGCTCGTGCTGTGCGATCTGGGCCGTGAGGTCGATGTCGGTGAGGACATCGCCGTTGAGCATGAGAAAGCGGCCGTCGAGCAGGTCCTCGGCGAACTTCAGCGCGCCGGCGGTGCCGCGCGGGTCGGGCTCCTCGACGAAGCGCAGCCGGACCCCGAGTTGCGAGCCGTCGCCGAGCACCTCGCGGACCTTCGTCGCCTTGAATCCACACGACATGATCACGTCGTCGATGCCGTGGCCGCGCAGCCACTGCAGCATGTAGACCATCATCGGGCGATCGACGAGCGGGACGATCGGCTTGGGCAGGGTCGAGGTGAGCGGCCGCAACCGTGTTCCTTCACCGCCGACGAGGATCACCGCCTGCATGCGATCGCATCTCGGGGCGTCATCAGCTCAAGGATGTCAGCGTTCCGCGTCCGATGCCCTCGTAGGTCAGTCCCGCCGCCGCGACCGCCTCGCGATCGAGCGCGTTGCGGCCGTCGAGCACGAGCGTCCCGGCCATCCGGTCGGCGACGAGGTTCCAGTCCAGGCCGACGAACTCCTCCCACTCCGTGACGAGCACGACCGCGTCGGCGCCCTCGATCGCATCCAGCGCCCCGGTCGCGAAGTGGACGCCGCGGATCAGCCGCCGCGCCTCCTGCTCGGCGACCGGGTCGTAGACGCGGACCTTCGCGCCGTCGGCCTGCAGCCGCGCGCTCAGCACGAGCGACGACGCCTCGCGCATGTCGTCGGTGTTGGGCTTGAAGGCCAGCCCGAGCAGCGCGATCGTCGTGCCGACGAGCGAGCCGAGGTGCTTCTGCAGCTTGCTGATCACGCGCCGCTTCTGCAGCTCGTTGACCTCGATGACGGCGTTGAGCAGCTGGAAGTGATAGCCCGAGTTGCCGGCGAGCTGCTTGAGGGCGTTGACGTCCTTGGGAAAACAGGATCCGCCGAAGCCGATCCCGGCCTGCAGGAACTTCTGCCCGATCCGGTCGTCGAGCCCCATCCCGCGCGCGACCTCGATGACGTCGGCACCGGTCTCCTCGCAGACGTTGGCGATCTCGTTGATGAACGAGATCTTCGTCGCGAGGAAGGCGTTGGAGGCGAGCTTGACCATCTCCGCCGACGCGATGTCGGTGCGCACGAGCGCAGCGTCGAGCGGCGCGTACAGCTCGACGACGGCGTCGCCGGCCCAGTCGCCGTCGTCGCCGACGACGACGCGGTCGGGGTCGAGGAAGTCCTTCACCGCCGAGCCCTCCTTGAGGAACTCGGGACACGACACGTAGGAGAGGCCCGTCTTGCCGTTCTCGGCGAGGACGCGCTTGATCGACGCGCCTGTGCCGGCGGGCACGGTCGACTTCATCACGAGCGCATGGCGGTCCGACGCGGGGATCGCCTCGACGACCGCGTGGACCGCCGACAGGTCGGCGTCGCCGGAGTACGTCGGCGGCGTGCCGACGGCGATGAACAGCAGCCGCGCGTGCTCGAGCGCGTCGGCGATGTCGGTCGAGAAGTGCAGGCGCTCGCGGTTGTCGGCGACCATCTCGGCCAGGCCGGGCTCGTAGATCGGGATCTCCCCCGCCTCCAGGCGCGCGACCTTGTCGGCGTCGATGTCGATGCAGTAGACGTCGCTGCCGAGGTGCGCGAAGCCGGCGGCGGTGACGAGGCCGACGTAGCCGGTCCCGATGACGCCGATGGGCTGACGATCGTCGCTCATGAGGCCGGGCAGGTTACCGCCCGACGCGGACCGGCGACCGTGCCGCGGCCGCTCGCCGGCGGCGCAGCAGGCTACTGACCGATCCGCTGCAGCGAGCGGGCGATGTCCATCATCTGCGCGTTGCTGAGGCGGTGCGAGAGCGTGTTGGAGACCCAGTAGACGGCCTTCGGCGTCTCCCACGCGATGATCCGGATCCTGCGGCCGTCGAAGTAGCGCTTGTACGTGCGCTTGCGCATGCGCACCTCGTCGGTGGGGTTGTCGAGGATCGGCGGCGCCTTCCAGGTCATGCCCTGCACGCCGTAGTACTGGCCGTTGTCGCCCTGCGAGAGCACGAGCCGGTAGGCGCGGTACTTGTGGCGGCCGCGGTCGTAGATGTCGTACAGGCGCGGGCTGTCGCGCTGATAGCCGCCGCGGGCGACGATCGCCTTGGGGAAGTAGACCGGCAGCGACCGCTGCTTGCTGGCGATCGTCAGGACGTGGTTCTCGCCCGCCTCCCTGCGCAGTACGAGCCCCGGCGCGAGCCGCTTGCGGGACTTGATCTGCTTGGGCTTCTTGCGCTTCTGCTGCTCGGCGGCGGCGGCCTTGGCGGCCGAGCCGATGCCGACGTCGATGAACTCGTCGACGGTCTTGATGAGGTCGTCGCTGCCGATCTCGACGAACTCCGGGTTGGAGCCCTGGCCGGCGCGGAACTTCACCTCGTGGATCGGGTTCTTCGAGGACTCGTAGGCGAGCTTGATGAGCCGCAGGATCGCCGCGTCGTTGTCGCGCGCGATGTCGGTGTCCGTGTAGCGGCCGAAGATCTTCAGCAGCTCGTTGCGGTCGCCGAACACCTTGCCCAGCCCGATCTGGTCCTTCGCCTGGCGCAGGAAGTCCTGCTGGCGCGCGGCGCGCACGAAGTCGTCGTCGGTGTGGCGGTAGCGCACGTAGTCCAGCGAGTCCGAGCCGCAGAGCTTCTGGTAGCCGGGCTTGAGATCGATCGTCGCGTAGCCGCCGGGGCCGCCGCGGTCGTTGAAGTAGCGCCGGTCGATGTCGACGAAGACGCAGCCGAGGCGGTTGACCGCGCGCTGGAAGCCGTTGAAGTTCACGTTGACGACGTGGCTGATCGGGATGTTGAGCAGGCGCTTGACCGTGCGCACGGTGAGCTTCGGCCCGCCGAGCGCGTAGGCGGTGTTGATCTTGTTCGTGCCGTGGCCGGGGATCTCGACCTTCAGGTCGCGCGGGATCGACATCACCGCCGTCGCCTCCTTGTCGGGGTCCAGGCGCACGACGATGATCGTGTCCGAGCGCGGCGGCTCGCCCTTGGTCTGGCCGAAGCGGCGGTCCGAGCCGAGCACGAGGATCGTCTGCGGGCCGCCTGGCTGCACCTCGTCGAGCTCGTTCTCGATGCCGGGGATCGGCGTCGAGTTGCGCTGGAAGACCTCGATCGTCTCGTGCACCTGCAGCAGCACGGCGCTCGCGACGGCCGTCGCCGACAGCGCGATCACGAGGACCGCTCCGAGCAGGAACTTCTTCCACATGCCCCAGCTGAGCCCCGACCCCGCCTCGCCCTCGTAGACGCTCACGCGGTCAGCCCTCCGTCGACGGCGCGCAGCGGCGCTCGGCCGGACACGCGCGCGTCGCGCTCGAGCCACTGCGGCAGCCCGAGCACGAAGTCGCGCAGCGCGCGGCGGTAGCGCGCCAGCGACTCGATCGAGACCCACTCCTCGGGGCCGTGGTGGCCGCCGCCGGTGGGCCCGAACTCGACCGCGGGAACGCCCGCCTCGAGGAACGAGATCGCGTCCGAGGCGCCGTCGCGGCCGACCGACACGGCCTCGTCGTCGAGCGAGTTGGAGACCGCATCGCGCAGGGCGCGCACGTACGGGTTGGAGCGCGACACCTTCGCCGGCGCGCGCTGGAAGGTCTTGACGATCCGCACGTCGTCGCCGAGCGCGCGGATGTCGGCGAGGATCTCGCCGGGGTCCTGGCCGGGTAGGAAGCGGATATCGACGTCCATCGTGCAGCGGTCGGGCACCTTGTTGAAGGCGTCGCCGCCGACGATCCGCGCGATGTTGATCGACGGCCGGTCGAAGAGGTCCGACGACTCGCGGCTGAAGCGTAGGGTCTCGATGCGACGGAACATGTCGTAGGCCTTGAGGATCGCGTTGTCGCCGAGCCAGGGCGTCGACCCATGGGCCGCGGTTCCGCTCACTTCGACGCGGATCGCCAGAACCCCCTTCGCCTGGACGCCGATGTGCAGGTCCGTCGGCTCGCCCGTGATCGCGAAGTCGCCGCGCAGGCCCTCATCGACGAGCGCCTCGGTGCAGCGGAAGTCGAGCTTGTCGGACTCCTCGTCGGGCACGCAGATGAAGCGCACGCGAACCTTGCCGTTGGCGGCGATGTCGTGGACGGCGCACATCATCGCCGCCAGCCCGCCCTTCATGTCGTAGGCGCCGCGGCCGATCAGACGGTCGCCCTCGATGCGCGGCTGGAACTGGTGCTCGTGCGCGGGCACGACGTCGACGTGGCCGTGGAGAATCACGCAGGGGCCATCGACAGGGCCGACGTCGGCCAGCACCACCGGCAGACCGCCGAACTCGCGCCCCGTCACCGGGACCTCGCGGGCTTCGAGCCAACCCTTCACGAAGCCGACCGCTGCGCGCAGGCCGTCGCTGGTGGACGTGTCATAGGTGATCAGCCTCTCGGCCAGGACCCGTTCGTCCATCGCTGGTAGGCAGCCTAATCGACTCGACCCGCAATCGCCCGACCTCAGCGTCGAGTCGAGGGTCAGCCTCGTCGTGCCGAGGCCGAGCGACAGGACCCAGCGCGACCGGTGCGGTCCTCGACGGACGCCGCCCGTTCGTCGTTGCGGGTAGCGTGTCGGCGATGGCGGGCCGCATCGTCCTGTTCGGGGCCACCGGCTACACCGGCGAGCTGACCGCCCGCGCGCTCGTCGCACGCGGCGGCGCACCGGTGCTCGCGGGACGTTCGCGCGAGCGCGTCGAGGCGCTCGCCGCCGAGCTCGGCGGCCTCGAGCCGGCGATCGCCGACGTCGGCCGGCCGGAGACGATCCGCGCACTCCTGGAGCCCGGCGACGTGCTCGTCTCGACCGTCGGCCCGTTCGTGCGCTGGGGCCGCGCCGCCCTCGACGCGGCGATCGACGCCGGCGCGCACTACATCGACTCGACCGGCGAGCCGCCCTTCATCCGCGCGGTCTTCGAGGACCGCGATCGAGCGGCGCAGGGCGCCGGCGTCGGGCTGCTGACCGCCTTCGGCTACGACTACGTGCCCGGCAACCTCGCCGGCGCGCTGGCGCTGCGCGAGGCGGGCGAGCGCGCGGTCAGCGTCGACATCGGCTACTTCGTCGGCGGCGGCGCGCAGCCCAGCGGCGGCACGCGCGCGTCGGCGGCGGGGATGCTGGCCGAGCCCGCCTACGGATTCTCGGGCGGGCGGCTGCGGACCGAGCGCTCGGCGCGTCGCGTGCGCGCCTTCGACGGCCGGCCGGCGGTCTCGATCGGCGCGACCGAGCAGTTCGCGCTGCCGCGCGTGCACCCCGGCCTGCGCGACGTGCGCGTCTGGCTGGGCTGGTTCGGCCCGGCCTCGCGCCCGCTGCAGGCGATCTCCGCCGCGACATCGCTGGCGACGCGGCTGCCCGGCGTGCGCGGCGCGATCGAGGCGACGGCGGGCCGGCTCGTGAAGGGGTCGACCGGCGGCCCCGGCGCCGCCGCGCGCGCGCGGGCACGCTCGTTCATCGTCGCGGTCGCCTCCGACGCGGCCGGCGTCGCGCTGGCCAGCGTGCGCCTCGAAGGCGACAACCCGTACGACTTCACGGGCGCGCTGCTGGCCTGGGGGGCGATCGCCGCCGCGGGCGGCGACCTGCGCGGCGCGGGCGCGCTCGGACCGGTCGACGCCTTCGGCCTCGACGCGCTGCAGGCGGGCGTCGCCGCGGCCGGGATCACGCTCCGCCCGTGACGAGCACGGAGCAGCCGCGCGCTCTTGACACGTGAGTGAGTGATCACTTACGGTGCTGGCGTGCTTGCTGCGCTCGCCCGCCTCGCCACCGCCCAGCCGCGCCGCGTGCTGATCGCGACCGTCGCCGTCCTCGCGCTGGCGATCGTCGTCGGCGCCCCGGTGGCGAGCAAGCTGACGGTCGACCCCGACCTCGACTTCGTCGACCCGAAGGCCGAGAGCAACGTCACGTACGAGCAGTTGCGCGAGGCCGTCGGCCGCGGGCTGAGCCCCGGGATCGTCGTGCTCGTCTCCTCCAGCGGACCGGTGCGCGGCGTGCAGGGACAGGCGCAACTGCGCGCCGTCGTGGAGCGAATCGAGGCCGACCCCGGCGTCGGCAGGACGGACTCGGCGCTGGGCGATCCACGCCCACGCAGCCCCTTCGTCTCGCGCGACGGCAGCGCCAGCTTCGTCGCCGTCTACGTGCGCGCGGGCCACGACGGCGAACGGACGGGCCTGCGCATCGACGAGGACGTCGGCGACGAGCCGGGCGTGAAGGTCGGCGGCCTCGCCGTCGCCGGGCCGGCGGTCGGCGATCAGGTCTCCGAGGACCTCGCGCGCGCCGAGATGCTCGCCTTCCCGCTGCTGTTCGCGCTGTCGCTGATCGTGTTCCGCGGGGCGATCGCGGCGCTGCTGCCGCTGTTCGTCGGCCTGCTGACGATCATGACCACATTCCTGGGCCTGCGGATCTTCAACGAGGCGACGGCGCTGTCGATCTTCGCGCTGAACCTCGCGATCGGCCTCGGGCTGGGCCTCTCGATCGACTACTCGCTGTTCATCCTGTCGCGCTATCGCGAGGAGATGGCGCGCGACGGGCCGGGCCGCGAGGCGCTGCTGCGGACGCTGCGGACCGCGGGGCTGACGGTCGTCTTCAGCTCGCTGACCGTCGCCGCGGCGATGCTCTCGCTGCTCGTCTTCCCGCAGCGCTTCTTGTACTCGATGGCGATCAGCGGTTCGATCACGGCGCTCGGCGCGGGGCTCATCTCGCTGACCGCGCTGCCGGCCCTGCTGATGGCGCTCGGCCCGCGCGTCGACGCGTTCGCGCCCGCGCGCTGGCGCCACCGCGAGGGCGATCCGCAGAGCGGCTTCTGGTATCGCCTGTCGCACATGGTCATGCGCCGGCCGGTGCTCGTCGCGGTCACGACCGCGGCCGTCCTGATCGCCGCCGGCACGCCGTTCTTGCGAATCGAGTTCACGGGCGTCGACGCGAGCGTGCTGCCCGACAGCTCGGAGGCCAAGCAGGTCGACACGGCGCTGCGGGCGGACTTCCCGCCGGGCCGCACGTCGCCGCTGCTCGTCGCCCTGACCGCGCCGGCGGGTGCCGGCGGCGAGGTCCGTGCCTATGCCGACCGGCTCGCGGCGCGCGCGGACGTCGCGGAGGTCGACCCGCCGCGCGCCGTCGCCCCCGACCTGTGGTTGATCAGCGTCGTCCCGGCCGCGGGCGCGCTCGCGAAGCCGACGCTCGAGCTCGTTCGATCGGTGCGGGCGGGACAGGCGGATCCCGCCCACCCGGTGCGGGTCGCCGGCGAGACGGCGCGCTTCGTCGACCAGCGCGCCGGGCTCGCCGACCGGCTCCCCTGGGCGATCGCCGTGCTGGCGATCACGACGCTCGTGATCCTGTTCGTGATGACGGGCTCGGTCGTGCTGCCCGTCAAGGCGCTCGTCATGAACGCGCTCGGGTTGAGCGCGACCTTCGGCCTGTTGGTGTTCGTCTTTCAGGACGGCCGGCTGGAGGGACTGCTCGGCTACACGAGCCAGGGTGGGCTGGAGATCACGCAGCCGCTCGTGCTGCTGGCGATCGCGTTCGGACTGAGCACCGACTACGGGGTCTTCCTGCTGACGCGGATCAAGGAGGCGCGCGACGCGGGCGCCTCCAACGACGAGGCGGTCGCGATCGGGATCCAGCGCACGGGCCGGATCGTCACGGCGGCCGCGCTGCTGCTCGTCGTCGCCATCGGCGCGTTCGCGACGTCGGAGATCGTGTTCATCAAGCAGCTCGGCCTCGGCACGGCCGCCGCCGTCGCGATCGACGCGACGATCGTGCGGGCGCTGCTCGTGCCCGCGCTCATGAAGCTGCTCGGCGAGCGCAACTGGTGGGCGCCGCGCCCGCTCGCGCGGCTGCACGCGCGGCTGCGTCTCAGCGAGACCTAGCGCGGTCCGCTAGAACACGAAGAGGCCGTAGAGGAACATGCCCAGCAGCGCCGCGACGGCGATCCGCACGCCCTCGTCACGATCGCCCTGGGTGTAGCGCACGACCGCGATGACGACCCCCGCGAGCGGGAGCGCGACGGCGACGATGTAGGGGAAGGCCGTGCGTAGGTAGGCGAGCATTGCGGTGGAGGCTAGATGGTTGATTGCGCGGCCGGTGCCGTCAGATGTGCGTGCAGCGCGGATGCAGGGCGCCGCGGGCAGAAGGTGCACAGTGCCAGCCGCACGGGCGCCTTCGGCCCGTGGCGATCCTGCGCCGCGAGGCGCGTGCAGATGATCGTGCCGGTCGTGGAATCAGCCATCTCGTGCGCCGGCGCGGTCGGCGGGTCGTCGCTGATGGCGTCGTCGCTGATGGCCTGATCGCGGGCGGCGGCGAACGGCAGCTCGAGGAGTCGGGTCCCCGCGGCGCTCGCGCGCTCGCCGCGGCCCGACCGTGAACGAGCGCCGAACAGATCATCCGCCCCGCCACGGTCGGCGCTCCTTCACCGCTGCGATGAAGCAGCGCCGGTGCCCAGAATATGCGCGCGCCGGACGGCGCTCCTTCACGGTCGCCGCGGTGTTCGCGCGCTCGCCGCGGCCCGACCGTGAACGAGCGCCGAACAGATCAGCCGCCCCGCCACGGTCGGCGCTCCTACAGCGCTGCGATGAAGCAGCGCCGGTGCCCAGAATGCGCGCGCTCCGTGCGGCGCTCCTTCACGGCGGATCGCGGCCAGATGGTCAAGACCGATCGCTTCGACGCCGCGGTGTCACCGACATCGGGCAACGAGCCGGCACGCAAGACCGCCGGCGCGCGGCGCGGACCGTGGCTAGCCCGTCCCGCCCTCGGCGATCCGCAGGAACGCCTCCCAGCGGCGCCTGTCGCGCGCCGCCCCGCGTGACGCCTCGCTGTTCGGCTCCGCCGACGCGTACGCCTCCTCGGCGCGGCGCAGCTTCTCGCGCAGGTCGCCGGCATCGAGCGCGTCCGGCGTGTGCGCCTCCTCGACGAGGATGAGCACGCCGTCGGCCGACACCTGGACGTAGCCCTCGCCCTGCGCGAAGCGCACGATGTCGGCATCCGACTCGCCGCGATACAGCCGCAACTCGGTCGGCACGAGCATGCCCAGCAGCGGCTGGTGGCGAGCCAGGATGCCGATCGAGCCCGTCTTCGTGCGCGTCGAGATCTGGGTGACCTCGTCGTCGAAGCACGAGCCTTCGGGCGTCAGCACCTCGGCGCGGAATGGGGTCTTGGCCATGTGCTTGCGCCTAGTCCGACTTCTTGCCGCCGGCCGCCTCGATGACGGCGTCGATCGTGCCCTTCAAGAAGAACGCCGACTCCGGCACGTCGTCGTGCTGGCCGTCGATGATCTCCTTGAAGCCGCGGATCGTCTCGGCGATCGGGACGTAGGCGCCGTCGACGCCGGTGAACGCCGTCGCGACGAAGAACGGCTGCGACAGGAAGCGCTCGACGCGGCGCGCCCGGCCGACGATGAGCTTGTCCTCGTCAGACAGCTCGTCGATGCCGAGGATCGCGATGATGTCCTGCAGCTCCTTGTAGCGCTGGAGGATCTCCTTGACGCGGTTGGCGACCGTGAAGTGCTCCTCGCCGACGATGTCGGGCTTGAGGATCGTCGACGTCGAGTCCAGCGGGTCGACGGCCGGGTAGATGCCCTTCTCGGAGATCGCGCGCGAGAGCACCGTCGTCGCGTTGAGGTGCGCGAACACGGACGCCGGCGCCGGGTCGGTGAGGTCGTCGGCGGGGACGTAGATCGCCTGCACCGACGTGACCGAGCCCTCGCGCGTGGACGTGATCCGCTCCTGCAGCTGGCCCATCTCCGTCTCCAGCGTGGGCTGGTAACCGACCTGCGACGGCATCCGGCCCAGCAGCGCCGAGACCTCCGAGCCGGCCTGCACGAAGCGGAAGATGTTGTCGATGAACAGCAGCACGTCCTGGCCGCCCTGCTCGCGGAAGTACTCGGCCATCGTCAGGCCCGAGAGCGCGACGCGCATGCGCGCGCCGGGCGGCTCGTTCATCTGCCCGAAGACGAGCATCGTCTTGTCGATGACGCCCGACTCCTTCATCTCCAGCCAGAGGTCGTTGCCCTCGCGCGAGCGCTCGCCGACGCCGCAGAAGGCCGACAGGCCGCCGTGCTCCTGGGCGAGGTTGTTGATGAGCTCCTGGATCAGCACGGTCTTGCCGACGCCGGCGCCGCCGAACAGGCCGACCTTGCCGCCCTTCGCGTACGGCGCGAGCAGATCGACGACCTTGATGCCGGTCTCGAACATCTCCGTCGTCGGCATGAGGTTCTCGACGTTGGGCGCCGGGCGGTGGATCGGCCAGCGCTCGGTGAACTCGACCGGGCCGCCCTCGTCGATCGGCTCGCCGAGCAGGTTGAAGATCCGCCCCAGCGTGCCCTCGCCGACCGGCACCGTGATCGGGCCGCCGGTATCGACGACCTCCGTGCCGCGCGCGAGGCCGTCGGTCGTGTCCATCGCGACCGCACGGACGCGGTCGTCGCCGAGGTGCTGCTGGACCTCGCAGACGAGCGTCACGCCGTCGCCGCGATCGATCGTGATCGCGTTGTAGATCGCGGGCAGCTCGCCCTCGTTGAAGGTCGCCTCGATGACGACGCCCTGGATCTCCTCGATCCTGCCGACGGCGCCCGTCTCGGTCGTGCTGCTGCCTGGTGTTTCAGTGGTGGCCATGAGTTCTCCTGAGGTTAAGCGAGGCTCTCCGCACCGGCCACCACTTCCATGATCTCCTGGGTGATCTCGGCCTGGCGGGCACGGTTCATTTCAAGGGTCAGGTCCTCGATCAGCTCGCCGGCGTTCTCGGAGGCGTTGCGCATCGCGGTCATCCGCGCGCCGTGCTCGGAGGCCGTGGACTCCAGCAGCGCGCGGTACACGGAGATCTCGACGTAGTCGGGGATCAGGCGGGCGAGGATCTCGTCGGGGTCGGGCTCGTACTCGACGAGCGCATGGCGGCCGCCGGACGCGTCGTCGCCGGTGCCCTCCTGATCGCGCTCGGTGCCCTCGAGGATCGTCGCCTGCGCCAGCGGCAGCAGCGTCTCGCGGCGGACCTCCTGGGTCAGCGGCGAGATGTAGCCGTTGTAGAAGATCTCGACGCGGTCGGCCTTGCCGTCGACGTAGGCGGCGATCAGCTCCGCGGCGATCTCGCGCGCATCGGCGTAGGACGGGCGGTCGGTGAAGCCGACGTAGCGCCCGACCGGCTCCTTGCCGCGGAAGTTCAGCGTCGACACGCCGCGGCGGCCGACGGCGCTGTAGAGCACCGCGCGGCCGTCGCCCTCGTGCTCGCGCGCGGCCCGCAGGCCGGCACGGATGATCTGCGAGTTGAACGCGCCCGCGAGACCGCGGTCGCCGGTGACGAGCAGCAGCGCGACGGTGTTCTCGGCCTCGTGCTCGGTCAGCACCGGCAAGCCCGAGATCTCGCTCCCGGCGGCCTCGGCGGCCTGGCGCGTCATCCGCCGGATCGCGCCCGCGTACGGCCGCAGCGCCTCGATGCGCTGCTCGGCGCGGCGCAGGCGAGCGGCCGCGACCATCTCCATCGCGCGGGTGATCTTCTGGATGTTCTTGACCGAACCGATCCGGTTCTTGACGTCACGCTGCGAGGCGCTCACGCGGGTACCGCCTCCTCCTCGGGCTCGTCGGCGGTCTCGCCGGCCGGCTCGGGCGCGTCCGTCGTGGCCGAGGTCGAGCGCGGGTCGTCGGCATCGATCGCGCCGCCGTCCTCGTCGAGGTCGTAGCCGAAGTCGTCGGCGAACTCGGCGATCGCTTCGCGCAGCGCCTCGGCGGTGTCGTCGCTCCAGTCGCCGGCGGAGATCGTCTTGAGCAGTTCGGCGTGCTCGGCGCGCATCCGCGCGACGAGCGCCTCGTGGAACTCGGACACGCGGTCGACGTTGACACGGTCCAAGAAGCCGTTCGTCGCCGCGTAGATGACGACGACCTGGTCCTCGACCGGCATCGGCGAGCGCTCGTTCTGGTTGAGCGTCTTGACGAGGCGCTCACCGCGCGCCAGCGTCGCCTGCGTGTCGGCATCGAGGTCCGAGCCGAACTGCGCGAACGCCTCGAGGTCGCGGTACTGCGACAGCTCGAGCTTCAGCCGTCCGGCGACCTTGCGCATCGGCTTGACCTGCGCGTTGCCGCCCACCCGCGACACCGAGATGCCGACGTTGATCGCCGGGCGCACGCCCGAGAAGAACAGCTTCGGCTCGAGGAAGATCTGCCCGTCGGTGATCGAGATGACGTTCGTCGGGATGTACGCCGAGACGTCGCCGGCCTGCGTCTCGATGATCGGCAGGGCGGTCATCGAGCCGCCGCCGAGCTCGTCGTTGAGCTTGACGGCACGCTCGAGCAGGCGGCTGTGCAGGTAGAAGACGTCGCCCGGGTAGGCCTCGCGGCCCGGCGGGCGGCGCAGCAGCAGCGACATCTGGCGGTACGCGAACGCGTGCTTGGTGAGGTCGTCGTAGACGCACAGCGCGGCCTTGCCGTCGTAGAGGAAGTGCTCGGCCATCGCGCAGCCCGCGTACGGCGCCAGGAACTTCACCGGCGCGGCCTCGTCGGCGGCGGCGGCGACGATGATCGTGTTCTCCATCGCTCCGTACTCGCGCAGCGTCTCGGCGATCGCGACGACGGTCGCCATCCGCTGGCCGATCGCGACGTAGACGGAGATGACCCCGCTGCCCTTGTTGTTGATGATCGTGTCGAGCGCGATCGCCGTCTTGCCGGTCTGGCGGTCGCCGATGATCAGCTCGCGCTGGCCGCGGCCGATCGGGATCATCGCGTCGATCGCCTTGATGCCGGTCTGCAGCGGCTCGACGACGGGCTGGCGCTGGACGACGCCGGGAGCCTTGAACTCCGCCGGGCGCTTCGTCGACGTGTTGATGTCGCCCTTGCCGTCGAGCGGGTTGCCGAGCGGGTCGACGATGCGACCGAGCAACTCCTCGCCGACGGGGATCTCGAGCAGCGAGCCCGTCCGCTTGACCGTGTCGCCCTCCTTGATCAGCTGCCAGTTGCCGAACAGCACGACGCCGACGTTGTCGGACTCGAGGTTCAGCGCGAGGCCGGTGACGTCGTGCGGGAGCTCGAGCATCTCGAACGACATGCAGTTCTCGAGCCCGTGCACGCGGGCGATGCCGTCTCCGACGTTGAGGACCGTGCCGACCTCGGTCAGCTCGGCCGATCCGGCGCCCAGCCCCTCGATGCGGCTCTTGAGGATGGAGGTGATTTCGTCGGGCTTGATCTGCATGGATGCCTTTCGGACCTAGGCCGCGCCGCGCGCGACGGCCTTTCTCAGGTTTTCGAGTCGGTTGCGGATCGATGCGTCGAGGATCGAGTTGCCGACCCGCAGGACGATGCCGCCGATGATGTCCGGGTCGACGGTCTGCGTGAGCTCGATCGTCTGGCCGGTGGTCTGCTCGATCTGCTCTCCCAGCTGCTTCGCGACGCCCTCGTCGAGGGCGATCGCGGTGGCGATCTGGACGGGCAGGATCTGATGCGCCCGCTCCCAGAGCGAGTCGTAGTGGCGCCGGATCCGGAAGATCGCGGGCATGCGGTGCTTCTCGATCAGCAGCTCGAGGAAGTTGACGAGCGCTGCGTCGGCTCCGTCGAGCAGCTTGCCCAATCCGTCCTTCTTCTCCTGGGTCGAGAAGTAGGGCGAGAAGAAGTAGACCGCGAGGTCGCGGTTGGCGTCCAGCGCGTCGCTGAACTGGCCGAGCTGCTCGCGAATCTCGTCGGAGATCTGCCGCTCGGCGGCGACCTCGTACAGGGAGCGGCCGTAGACCTCGGCGATCTCCTCCATCGCTAGTTCCTGCTCCCCTCGCCGGCGAGCGCCGAGAAGTCGAGCTCGGCGAGCGTCTCCTCGACGAGCTTGCGCTGGTCGGCCTCGGTCAGCGTCTTGCGGGTGATCTTCTCCGTCGCGAGGATCGTCAGGTCGGCGACCTCGTTGCGGATGTCCTGGATCGCTCGCCGCGTCGCGTCCTCGATGTCGCGCTTGGCCTGCGCCATCAGCTCCTCGCCACGCTGCTTGGCATCCGCGACGGCCTCGCTCTCGGTCGTGTCGGCGGCCTTGCGGGCGCGGGCGAGGATCGCCTCGGCCTGCTCGCGCGCGGCGGCGAGCCGCTCGCGGTACTCCTCCAGCAGCGTCTCGGCCTCGGCGCGCGTCTTGGCGGCCGTGTCGAGCGAATCCTCGATGATGCGCTGGCGCTTGTCGAGGGCCTCGGCGATCTGCGGGAAGGCGTACTTCTTCAGCAGCCAGCCGGAGATCGCGAAGACGAGCAGCGTCCACACCATGAGCCCGATGTCGGGCTGTACGAGGAAGCTGCCACCCTCATCCTCGGCTGCGGCCTCGGCCGCCAGAACGAACGCTGAATCGAGCATCGCGAGCTAGAGGAAGAACGCCAGCAGGCCGGCGACGAGGCCGTAGAACACGCAGGCCTCGGTGAGGGCGAAGCCGAGCCACTGGATCGAGGTGATCTCGTCCTTCATCTCGGGCTGGCGCGTGACCGCCTGGATCACGTTGCCGAAGATGTAGCCGATGCCGATGCCGGCGCCTGCGGCACCGAGTCCGCCGCCGACGCCGAGGGCGATCTTGCCGCCGGCGCTGGCGCCGTTGGCCTCAGCCTCTGCCAGCGCGTCCGCCGCGCTGGAGGCTTCAGCGATGAGTCCCATCAGAACGCTCACGAATTGCTCCTTGTGTTCAGGTGATCAGTGGTCATGGGCGACGGCGCCGCCGAAGTAGATCGAGGCCAGCGTGGCGAAGATGAAGGCCTGCAGCGTCGCGACAAGCCCGACCTCGAAGACGAACAGGATCACGCCGAGCGGCAACGTCAAGAGGCCGATCGCCGAGATTCCCAGCAGGACGGCGATGCCGCCTGCCATGAACAGGATGATGAGGTGGCCGGCGAGGATGTTCGCGAACAGTCGGACGCTCAGCGAGATGAGCCGCAGGATGTTCGAGAACAGCTCGAGGATGAAGATGAAGACCGCCATGCCGCCGGTCACGCCGCTGGGGATCAGGCCCTTGAGGTAGCCGATCGGGCCCTTCGCGCGGACGCCCTCGACCGTGAAGCCGATGAAGACGACGAGCGCCAGGATCAGCGGGACCGACAGGTTCGCCGTCGCGGCGTAGATCGCGAACGCCGGGATGTCGAGGCCGAAGACGTGGATCGGGTGCTCGGTGTTCGTCGGCACCGGGATGTAGCCGATGAGGTTCGAGATCCAGATGAAGAGAAACAGCGTCGCGATGAAGGGGAACCACTTGGCCGCCATCTTGGCGTCCATGTTGTTGCGCGTGATGTTGTCGCGCATGACGTTGAACAGCGTCTCGACGAGCGTCTGCACGCGGTTGGGCCGGTCCTGCATGCGGCGCGCGATGTAGATCATCCCGAAGACCGTCAGCGCCGCCGCGACGATCACGTAGGCGACGGCCTTGTTGATGTCGAACGGACCCGGCAGGTCGATCCAGGGCTCGAGCTTGAACTCGTTCTGCGGCTGGAACTCCTCGTTCTTGCCGTTGCTGCCGGCGACGATGACGAGCAGCACGATCCCCAGGAAGTAGATGCCGAGCCCGGTGAAGATCTTCGCTTTCTTGGTCATGCGTGCGTGGGGTTTCCTGTTCGAGATCCGGGGCGGGTGAGCGAGCGGTTCAGCAGCGTCGCCGCGAAGGAGACGGTGAAGGTCACGAGCAGCACGACGGCGGCGGCGACGCCGTCGTCACGCGATCCGGCGACGCCGGCGACGACGACGGTCGCGGCGACGAGCCACATCCGCACGATCATCGTGACCATGTTCAGGCCGATCGCCTGGCGCGCGTCGCGGCCGCGGGCGCGCTCGTCCATCTTCAGGGCGGCGATCCGCTGGGCGGTCCAGACGACGGCACCGAGCAGGACGCCGAGCTCGGGCGCGCCGAGCGCGAGCGCGAGCGGCACCGTCAGCCACAGCAGGACGAGATCGACATAGCGCAACGCGATCATCTCTACAGGTCCGGGAAGCGGGCGCGCACGGCGGCGATGCCGGCGACGAACCCGACGAGGATGCCGAGGGCGAGGAAGATGCCGACCGATCCGACGACGGCCCCCAGGATGCCACCGATCGCGCCGCACAGCAGCAGCGAGGCGAGCAGCATCAGTCCCGCGACGGCGCCGCGGGCGATCGGCTTGCGTTCAGGGACGGTCATGGCGGCGAAGGAGCTGAGAGCGGGTGCGGGCACGGAGGGTCGCGGACCCTACAGACAGCAAGGCCGCGCGGGAGGCGCGGCCACTTCTGGGGTCCGGTTCGTCTGGCTCGTGAAGCATATCGACCTCGCGGACTTTGTAACAACCTTGTGACAGCAGGCACGACGGCCGGCGCGCTGAAGGGTCTGTCTATATGTCGTTGCACGCCTGACGAATGACCCGCGCGCGTCGCCGCGCGTACGATCGAGGCGATGCACGCCCCGCACGACCATCCCCACGGCGATCCGCACGCCGGGCACTCCCATGCCCCGTCCGCGCATGCGGACCGGCGCTGGCTGACGGTCGCGCTGGCGCTGATCGCCGGCTTCATGGCGGTCGAGGTCGTCGCGGGCCTGCTCGCAGGATCGCTCGCGCTGCTGTCCGACGCGGCGCACATGCTCACCGACGCGGCGTCGATCGCGCTGGCGCTGTTCGCGGCCGGACTGGCGGCGCGGCCGGCGAAGGGCGCGTTCACGTTCGGCTTCGGTCGCGCCGAGATCCTGTCGGCGCAGGTCAACGGCGCCGCGCTGTTCGTGCTCGCCGGCGTGATCGCCATCGAGGGCGTGCGCCGCCTGGGGTCGCCGCCGGATGTCGACGGGCCCGTCGTCGTCGTCGTCGGCGTCGTCGGCGCGGCGGTGAACATCGCTGCCTTCTGGGCGCTGTCGCGCTCGGAGCGCCAGTCGCTGAACGTCGCGGGCGCGCGCGCGCACGTGCTCGCCGACCTGTACGGCTCCGTCGCGGCTGTCGTCGCGGGCACGGTCATCGCCGCCGGCGGTCCGGCGCAGGTGGATGCTCTGGCGGCGTTGACCGTCGCGGCGCTGATGCTGCGGTCGGGGTGGTCGCTGCTGCGGGCGTCGGCGCGCGTGCTGCTCGAGGCGGCTCCGCGCGGCACGGACCCCGACGAGGTCGGCCGGACGCTCGCCGCGATGCCCGGGATCATCGAGATCCACGACCTGCACGTGTGGGAGGTCACCTCCGGCTTCGTCGCGATCGCGGCACACGTCGTCGTCGCGCCCGACGACGACTGCCACCTGCGGCGGCGCGAGCTGCAGACGGTGCTGCACGAGCGGTTCGGGATCCGCCACACGACGCTGCAGGTCGATCACGAGTCGCGGCAGGCGCTGATGCAGATCGAGTCGGGCGCTCCGTCGGGCCGGTCTTCGCGATAGCCGCGGGCGCCGCAGGCAGAACTGCGTCATCGAAGGATGCGTTCGCCGGGGTGCAGATGATCCCCGCCGTTGTCGCCGCGTCGGCGTGAACACGCGCCGAACAGGTTCGTCGTCCGGCCACGGTCGGCGCTCGTGCACGCCAGCGATGCGGGAGCGCCGACTCGGCGGCGCGGATCGATCGATTCGGCGCTCCTTCACGCCCCGCCGCGGCCCCGAGCCGTGTCGCGAACGTGTTCACATGGAACAGTCTCGCGACACGGCACCGACCGGACCCCGCCGCGGCCCGAGCCGTGTCGGGAACATGTTCACATGGAACATTCTCGCGACACGGCACCGACCCCGCCGACCCCCGCGCGAGCGCCCGCAGCGAGCGAACTCACGCGCCCTTCATCGATGCAGTTCTGCCGGCGCGACGGCCATCACCACGCCTACAACGCCGACGCGCCGATGACCTCCTGCCACCACGCCCGCTCGGCGTCGGTCTTCGCCGTCTTCAACCGCCGGCGCGCGTGCCACTGCACCTGCTCGCGCGCTCCCACCAGGACGTGCGGGCCGGTCACCGCGTAGCGGCCGTCCTCGAGCACCACGAGCGCGCCCGGCACGTCCCAGCGCGTGTTGAGCCGCTCGACGACCTTCAACCCGAGCACCGTGACGGGCGCATCGGGGTCGCCGTCGGCCTCGCCCCACGGGCGGGTCGTGAAGATCGGCGCGCCGGTCGGCGGCGTGCGCTGCGCGCGCGGCGCCGGGCCGACGGGACCCACACGCCAGCGCTCGCGCGCATCCTCGAGCGCGCCGAGCGCGGTCTGCCGCGCGACGATGTACAGCAGGTCGCCGGCCTCCAAGCGCGTCGAGCCGCGCGGCGGCAGCGCCTCGTCGCCGCGCACGAGCACGTTGACGAGCGCGTCGCGCGGCAGGCCGAGGTCGCGCACGCGCACGCCGATCGCGGCATCGCCCTCGGCGATCGGCACCTCGACGACATCCGCGCCCAGTTGCCGGATCGATCCGACCTCGACGAGCGGCCGCGGCAGCGCCGGCTCCTCCGTCGTGGCGCCGAGCCAGCGCGCGAGCGGCTCGAACGTCGTGCCCTGCAGCAGCGTCGACACGAGCACGGCGAAGAACGCGATGTTGAAGAACGTCAGGCTGCCCTCGACGCCCTCGATGACGGGGAACGTCGCGAGCACGACCGGGACCGCGCCGCGCAGGCCCGCCCAGCCGAGCACGAGCCGGTCGCTGACGCTCAGCGGGGAGAACGCGGTCGCCACCAGGACCGCCACCGGTCGCGCCACGAACACGAGCACGATCGCGATCAGCGTCCCCTTCCACGCGATGTCGCCCAGCTGCGTCGGGAACACGAGCAGCCCGAGCGCGAGGAACATCGACAGCTGCGCGACCCAGGCGAGGCCGTCGTGGAACGCATGCACCGTCTGGCGCGCGGGCAGGTTCGCCGAGCCCATCGCGAGGCCGGCGAGGTAACAGGCCAGAAAGCCCGAGCCGTGCAGCACGTCGGCGGCGCCGAACGCGATCGCGACGACGGCGATCGACGCGACCGGGTACAGCCCGCCCGTCGCCAGGCGGGCGCGGCGAAATGCCTGCACGGCCAGCCAGCCGACGCAGATGCCGACGAGCGCGCCCGTCCCGAGCTGCTGGATGAACAGCAGCACGAGGTCGTCGATGCCGTAGTCGGGGTGCGTGATCCATTCGATGAAGCCGAGCACGAGCAGCACCGCGACGGGGTCGTTCATGCCCGCCTCGCCCTCGAGCGTGCGCGCCAGCCGGCGCTTGAGCGTCGAGCCGCGCAGCAGCGCGAAGATCGCCGCGCCGTCGGTCGCCGACACGATCGCCCCGACGAGCATCCCCTGCAGCAGCGTGAGGTCCAGCAGCCAGGCGGCCGCCAGCCCCGTGACCATGGCGGTCACGAGCGTCCCCACCGTCGCCAGGCTGATCGCCGAACCGAGCACCGGCCTGATCTCCCGGAACCCGGCCGCGAGGCCGCCCTCGAACAGGATCAGGGCCAGCGCGATGACCCCGATCGTCCGCGCGAGCTCGAAGTCCGTGAACGAGATCAGGCCGAGAACGTCGGAGCCGACGAGCATGCCGACGCCGAGGAAGAGCACGAGACCGGGTACCCGCAGGCGCCCGGCCAGCAGCGAGGCAGCGAGACCGAGCGCGAGCAGCATGCCCGCGATCAGGATCAGGCTTCCCTCGTGTCCCATCGCGCGATCTTGCTACAGCCAGCCCGCGCGGCGCAGGACGCGATGCAGGACGAACCCCGCGACGGCCATCGCCAGCAGGCACGCCGGGTACCCGTAGCGCCATGCCAGCTCCGGCATGTGCTGGAAGTTCATGCCGTAGATGCTGGCCATCAGCGTCGGCACGGTGATGATCGCCGCCCAGCCGGAGATCTGCTTGACGACGTCGTTCTGCTGCACGGAGATCACGGCGAGGTTGGCCTGCAGGATGCTCGTCAGCAGCTCGCGCTGGGTCGTGATCGCGTCCTCGACGCGCTTGACGTGATCGGTCACGTCGCGCATGTGCTCGCGCATGGCGGGCGAGATCTCGGGGTGCTCGGCCGAGATCAGCAGGTCCAGCGGCGCCAGCAGCGGGTGCACGGCGCGGTAGAACTCGGCCAGCTCGCGGCGCAGGAAGTACACGCGCCTGGTCTCGTCGCTGCGCTCGCCGAAGATCGCGACCTCGACCTCCTCGACGTCGTTCTCGAGGCCCGCCATCACCGGCTCGTAGTCGTCGACGATCTTGTCGGTGACCGCCCAGACCGCAGCCGCCGGGCCCTCGCGCAGCAGCTCCGGGTTGCCCTCCAGGCGCTCGCGCACGGAGTGCAGCGCGCTCGCCGCGCCGTGGCGCACGACGATCACGTAATCGGGTCCGGTGAACACGTGCACCTCGCCGAACTCGACCTCCTCCACCTCGTCGAGGTAGCGCGCGGTGTGCAGGACGAGGAAGTAGCCGTCCTCGTAGTCCTCGAGCTTCGGGCGCTGATGGGCATGCATCGCATCCTCGACCGCCAGCGGCGGCAGGCCGAAGCGGTCGGCGACCTCGCGCAGCTCGGCGGGGTCGGGATCGTGCAGGCCGATCCAGAGGAAGCCCTCGCCGCGGCGCTCGGCGACCGCACCGAGGTCGAGCGCGCCCTCGTGCTGGCGAGCGCCGTCCTTGTAGTGGGCACAGTCGACGATCACCGCGCTCAGCGTACCCGCGGGCACGCCGGCGGCTACGGCGTGGGCGGGGAGCGGAAGCTCGCGCCGGGACGCAGCCCGAATCGCAGCACGCGGGCGAGGACGTACAGCGCGCTGCGCTGGTTGCCGCCCGGCGTGATCAGCGCCGAGTCCCAGCTGTCGCGCGCCGAGCTGGAGTTCCAGTGGTACAGGTAGACCCGTGTGACGCGCGGGTTGCGCGGCAGGATGCGATCGAAGATGTACCGCGTCACCTCGCCGGCGTGGCGCGGCCCCTCGGGGATCTTCGTCGGGCTGCCGTTGTCGCGTCGCACGAGGCCGCCGGTCTCGGTCAGCCAGACCTGCGAGCGCGGCGCGGCGCGCAGGAGCTGACGCAGGCGCCGCATCTTGAAGCGGTTGGCCTCGACGTAGTTGTGCAGGCCCCAAATCCTCGGCGAGAAGCCGAGCTTGCGGTTGAACGCGCGCACCCAGCTGCGCATGTTCGGCATGTCGAGCACCTCGGGCGCGAGGATCGTGCAGCTCGGGCACTCCCGGCGCAGCGCGCGGTAGTAGGCGGCCGCGAGCTGCGGGCGGTGACAGAGCGGCTCGCCGCAGTGGTTGGCCTCGTTCCAGGTCGCGAACGTCGTGACCCACGGCCACAGCTGGCGAAAGCGCCGGAACTCGTACTTCAAACGCTCGGGCGTGGGAACCGTGCGGCGCTGCGAGCGCGAGTGCATGAAGGAGATCAGCGGCTCGACGCCGGCCGCCCGCGCGGCCAGCAGCCAGGCGTCGATCTCGGCGAGTTCGCGCGGCTTGGTCAGCGCATCCCAGCCGATCGCCAGCCGCGCGCGGGTGATGCCCAGCGTCTCGAAGCGCGGGTCGGCGAACATGTCCACCTTCTGGTCGGCGATGCCGACCTCGACGGCGGGCACCGCCCGCGCGGCGCCGGCCTGCGGCGGGATCTCCGCGGCGCCGGCCGCACTGACGCCGAACGTGAGCACGAGCGCGATCGCCGCGACGGCGGCCAGCAGCGACGGGGGCGCTGCGGGGCGGCTCCGGGGCACGCTGGTCAGCCGCCCGTCAGGACGGTGTCGTCGTTGCTGTAGGGCGGGGCGCAGCAGCACAGCAGCCTGAGCGGCTCGTCGGCGGTGTTCGTGAGCTTGTGGACGGCGCCGGGCGGTATGACGACACATTCCCCCGCTCGCACGTCACGGTATTCGTCGCCGACGCGCAGATGCCCGCTGCCGGCGGTGAAGAAGTACAGCTCCTCGCTGACGACGTGGTAGTGCTCGGCGGTCGCGCCGCCGATCGGCACGGTCGCCTCGGCGAGCGACTGGTTGTCCGTCGGCAGCGACACGCGGCCCGCCAGTTCTCGAATCGTCGAGCCGTCGAGCGTCACGAACGCTTCGGCGCGGTGCAGTTGGGAGACGTGCATCGACCGCAACGGTATTGGGTGGCGAAGACCTATCGCGCCGTTGGGCACTACGCTGCGCGGTGATGAAGGTCCAGACCCTGTCGCGGCGGCCCGAGTCGCCGACCGAGAAGCGCCAGGCGATCGAGGTCGCCGTCTTGCAGGCGATGGAGGACCTGCTCGGCGAGGGCGCGACGTACGCGACGCTGAGCGTCGAGCGAATCGCCCGCCGCGCGGGCATCTCGCGGACCGCCTTCTACTTCTACTTCGCCGACAAGCGCGAGCTGCTGATGCGCCTGGCGACGAGGCTCTCCGACGACCTCTACCACGAGGCCGACGCCTGGTGGTCGGGCGCCGGCGACGGTCCCGAGCAGCTCACGACGGCGCTCGCGAAGATCGCCGCCCTGTACCGCGCGCACGGCCCGCTCGTCTGCGCGATCGTCGAGCTGTCGACGTACGACGAGGTCGTCGGCCCGTTCTGGCAGGCGCTGGTCGGGCGCTTCGTTCAGGCCAGCGCGGCACGGATCTCCTCCGAGCTCGACGCGCCGAACGCCGAGGCGACGGCGTTCGCGCTCGTGTGGATGACCGAGCGCACGCTGCACCAGATGCTCGTACAGGACGACGGCGCCCGCGACGACGAGCTCGTCGGCGCGCTCGCGTTCGTGTGGCTCGCGACGGTCTACGGCCGCGCCTCCTAGGACTTCAGCCGCTCGAACTCCTCGGTCTCGCGCCGCACCGCCTCGAACTCGCCCGTCTCCAGGCGCGCCGCCACGTCGGCGTCGATCTCCTCCTCGGGCACATCGGGCTTGATGCGCCGCAGCCGGATCGTGTCCAGGCGCTTGAACTTCAGGATCTCGAGCACGTAGACGAGGTAGACCGAGGCGGCGAGCGCGGCCAGCAGCAGCCCGCCCATCACGACCGACCAGCCGGCGTGGTACGAGCCGCCGTTGTCGGAGTACGGCACGAAGCGCAGCGCCATCGCGAGCAGCGCGAGCATCAGCGTCCAGGCGTAGAGGTAGAGCACCGTGCGCCGCGTCGAGAAGCCGATCCGGTCCATGCGGTGGTGAAAGTGCTCGGTGTCGGCGGCGTAGACGGGACGGTGGTACTTCATCCGCTTGAGCACGACGAACGTCGTGTCGAGGAACGGCACCGCGAGCACGATCAGCGGGAAGATCAGCGCGAGCACGGCGTTCGTCTTGACCGACCCGAGCACGGCGATGCAACCGAGCATCAGCCCGAGCAGGTTGGACC
Organism: uncultured Solirubrobacteraceae bacterium; assembly: GCA_963756465.1. GTDB lineage: Bacteria > Actinomycetota > Thermoleophilia > Solirubrobacterales > Solirubrobacteraceae > CADCVQ01. The sequence continues at coordinate 740,699 of CAVWNK010000002.1, read as the reverse complement.
CGCAGTCGCCCATGTAGACCGAGGCCGGGTGGAAGTTGTGGATCAAGAAGCCGAGCGCGGCGCCGGCGACGATCGCCGCGAGCACCCCGGCCGAGTTGCGCTGCAGGTCGAAGGCGATGACGGCCAGCGCGGCGGCGCTCAGCGCGCAGACGCCCGCGGCCAGCCCGTCGACGCCGTCGGAGAGGTTGACGACGTTCATCACCGCGACGAGCCCGAGGACCGTCAGCGGGCCGCCGAACTCGCCGAAGTCGACCGCGCCGACGAACGGGATCGTGACGTTGTCGACGCTCACGCCGGCCCGCACCGCGATCGTCGCGGCGGCGATCTGCCCCGCCAGCTTCCAGGCCGCCGACAGCTCCCAGCGGTCGTCGATCGCGCCGACGACGGTGATCACCGCGGCGGCCGCGAGGATGCCGTGCAGTTCCTCGCTGCCGGGCAGGATCAGGCCGCCCGCGATCGCGCCGCCGGCGAAGATCGCCAGCCCGCCGAGCAGCGGCGTCCCGCCCGGCGCCAGGCCGCGACCGCGGGCACGATCGAGCGCCCCGATCCGGCGGGCGAAGCGCATCGTCAGGGGCGTCAGCGCGGCCGTCGCCACGAGGGCGATCGCGAATGCCGCCAGCGCGTCGAGCTCGTCGAGCACGACTGCGACTGTAGCCGCCGCGGCGGCCGGCCTCATCGTCCGCAAGCGGACGTCGGCCGCTCGAGCTAGCGCTCCTCGATCAGCCCGACGCGGCGGCTGTGGCGCCCGCCCTCGAAGTCGGTCTCGAGGAAGGCGTCGACGATCGCGTCGGCGGCGGCGGGGTCCAGGCGCCGGCCGGAGAGCGTCACGACGTTGACGTCGTTGTGCTGGCGCGAGAGCTGCGCCTCCTCGGCGTCGTGGGCGTTGACCGCGCGCACGCCCGGGACCTTGTTGGCGACGATCGAGACGCCGACCCCGGAGCCGCAGACGAGCACGCCGCGCTCGGCGTCGCCCTCGGCGACGAGCTGCGCGGCGGGGCGCGCGTAGCGCGGGTAGTCGGTCGACTCGTCGGTCTCGGGACCGACGTCGACGACGTCGTGGCCGGCGCTCTGCAGCTGCGCCTTGACGTGCTCCTTGAGCTCGAACCCTGCGTGGTCTGAGGCGATGGCGATGCGCATGCAAGCCATCCTACGCGCGCCGATCGGCTGCCGATCTGCTACTCCGTCAGCGCCGCGGCGATCGCGGCGCGCGGCAGCGCGCCCTCGCGCACGACCTCCCAGGCGCCGTCGAGCTCGTAGCCGCGCAGGTCGACGACCGTCGACGGCGTCCCCGGCAGCGTGCCGCCGTCGACGACGAGGTCCGCGGCCGCGCGCAGGGCGGCGTCGACATCCGCGAGCGCGCGCGGGTCCGCGCCGCCCGAGCGGTTGGCGCTGGACTGCAGCACCGGCACGCCGACAGCGGCGAGCGGGCCTGGCGCGGGCACGCGCAGGCCGAGCGTCGACGGATCCGGGCCGCAGGCCAGCGGCCAGCGCGCGAGCGGGTTGGGCAGCAGCAGCGTGACCGGCCCGGGCAGCAGCGCCCGCAGCGCTGCGCGCAGGCGCGGCGTCAGCTCGGGCAGCGCCGCGAGCGCGGGCTCGAGTGAGAAGAACATGACCGCGGCAGGCTTGTCGGCGGGTCGCCGCTTGAGCTCGTACAGGCGCGTGACCGCGGCGTCAGAGGCGGGGTCGCAGGCGAGGCCGTAGACCGTGTCGGCCGCGAACAGCGCGACGCCGCCCGCGGCGATGCAGTCCTCGAACTTCGCGGTCACGGGCGGCGCCCCACGACGACGCGCTCGATACCGGCCAGGTCGCGGCGCGCCCGCACGTCCGCGAAGCCCGCCGCGCGCACGAGCTCGGCCACCGCCGGCGCCTGGCCCTCCCCCAGCTCGATCGCGAGCAGCCGCGCGCCCGTCGCCGCCGCCGCGGGCACGAGCCGGCGGATCACGTCGAGGCCGTCGGCGCCGGCGAACAGCGCGCCCGGCGGCTCGTGGCGCGTGATCTCCGGCGCCAGCGCCGCGCGCGCGCCGTCGGCGACGTAGGGCGGGTTGGACAGCACGACGTCGACCTGCCCGACCCCGGCGAGCAGGTCGCCGTGGACGAAGCCGACGCGCTCGCCGAGCGCCAGCCGCGCCGCGTTCGCGTGCGCCACCGCGAGCGCGGCGGCGCTGATGTCGGTCGCGACGACGTGCAGGTCCGGCCGCTCGCTCGCGAGCGCGAGCGCGATCGCCCCGCTGCCGGTCCCGACGTCGGCCACGCGCGCGCCCTGCGGCGCCAGCTCGACGCCGATCTCGACGAGCAGCTCGGTCTCAGACCGCGGCACGAGCACGCGCGCGTCGACGGCCAGCTCGATGTGCCGGAAACCGCGCGTACCGACGATGTACGCGACCGGCTCGCGCCCCGCCGAGCGCCGCCGCACCGCATCCTGGAAGGCGCGCACGGCGGGACCCGTCACGGCGCGCGCAGGATCGGTGAACAGCGCCGTGCGGTCCAGGCCCATCGCCGCCGCGAGCAGCACCTCGGCATCCAGCCGGGGTGTGTCCGAGCCCGCCGCCGCGATCGCGATCACGGCCGAGTCGAGCGCCTCGCGTACCGACGCGCCGCCGAACGCGCCCATCCCTAGGCGGTCGCCTGCAGCTCCAGCACGCGACGCTTCTCGTCGGCCTGCAGCGCGTCGGTGAACTCCTCCAGCGCGCCTTCGAGGACTTCGTCGAGGTTGTGCACGAGCAGGTTGATGCGGTGGTCCTTGACGCGCCGCTCGCCGTAGTTGTACGTGCGGATCTTCTCGGCCCGCTCGCCGGTTCCGACCTGCGAACGGCGGTCGGCGGCGAGCCCGGCCTGCTGCTCTGCGAGCGCCGCGTCGTAGAGGCGCGCGCGCAGCACGCGCATCGCGCGCTCGCGGTTCTGCAGCTGCGACTTCTCGTCCTGCATCGAGACGACGATGCCGCTCGGCCTGTGCGTGATCCGCACCGCCGAGTCGGTCGTGTTGACGGACTGACCGCCCGGCCCGGACGAGCGGTAGACGTCGATCTGGAGGTCGTTCTGATCGATCTCGACGTCGACGTCCTCGGCCTCGGGCAGGACCGCCACGGTCGCCGTCGACGTATGGATGCGGCCCTGCGACTCGGTCGCGGGGACGCGCTGCACACGATGCGTGCCGCCCTCGAACTTGAAGATCGAGTACGCGCCCTCGCCCTTGATCGCGAACGTGAAGGCGCCCTCGGACGTCTCCAGCAGCTCGACCGACAGGCCGCGCCGCTCGGCGTACTTCGTCAGCATCCGAAACAGGTCGGCGGCCCACAGGCCGGCCTCGTCGCCGCCCGCGCCGGCGCGGATCTCGACGATGACGTTCTTGTCGTCGTTGGGGTCGCGCTCGACGAGCGCAAGGCGGATCTCCTGCTCGATGCGCTCGATCTGCGCGCGCGCGGACGCGAGCATCTCGCGAACCTCGGCGTCCTCGTCCTCGGCCAACAGCTCGCGCGCGCCCGCCTCGTCGTCGACGGCGCGCCGCCACGCCTCGGCGAGCTTGGCCGCGGTCTCGAGCTGGCGGTAGTTGCGCCCGGCCGCCGCCGCGCGCGCGCGATCGGCGAAGATGTCGGGGTCCGACATCTCGCGCTGGGCGTCCGCGAAGCGGGCCTCGATCTGGTCGACGAGTCGCTCGATCACAACCTCCGAGGGTAGACGAGGCAAGCGCTCGAACATCCGTTGTGCACAGGTTCGGGGCGCTTATGTGCTCAAGCTCGCGCACCGAACGACCGATGAAGGCCGTGTGCAGTCCGCAAGCGGCGATCCAACGACAGGGGTCGGAGACGACAAGTTTTCGTCGCCGCTCGACGTCCATGCTTCGGCGGCGCTCGATCGCCTGACGCGCTGGGCCGCGAAGGCGCTGCGGGCCTCGCTCGCGGTCGTCATGCTGCGCGACGGCGAGCATGACGTCGTCGCGAGCCACACCGGCGCGGAGGCGGCGCTCGCGAACGCGCAGTTGCACGAGTTCCAGCGCCGGGTCCTGAGCTCCGGCCAACCGCACGCGATCGGCGACGACGCCGGCGTCGCCCTGCTCGGCGCGCCGCTGCTCGACGCCGACGGCGCCTGCATCGGCAGCTTCTGCGTCGTCGACGAGCGCCCGCGCTCGTGGACGATCCAGGACGTCGAGCTCGTCAGCGAGCTGACCTCCTCTGCGACGACCGAGCTCGACCTGCAGGCGGCGCGCGCGGAGACCGAGCGCGAGAAGCACTGGAGCGACCGCCAGCAGGCCGTCCTCGAGCTGATCGCGGCGCGCGCGCCGCTGTCGCGCACGCTCGGCGAGCTGCTCGGCGCAGCCGAGACGCACGCGCCGGGGATGCTGGCCGCGATCACCCGCGTCGAGCGCGTCCGTGGCGCCCACGACGAGCTGCGTGTCGTCGCCGGCCACGGACTCCCGCGCGCGTTCACGAGCGCGCTCGACGGCGTCGCCGTCGTCGACGGAAGCAGCATCAGCGGGACGGCGGCATGCCGTCGCGAGCCCGTCGTCATCACCGACATCGCCGACTCCGACCTCAGCCCGTGGTTCGTCGATCTCGCCGCCTTCCACGAGCTGCGCGCCGGCTGGTCGACGCCGATCCTCTCGCGCAACGGCGCCGTGCTCGGGACCTTCACGATCTACTACCGCGCCAAGCGCCTGCCCGACGAGCGCGACCGCGTCGTGATCGACCGCTCCGTGCATCTCGCGCGCCTGGCGATCGAGCAGATCGAAGGCGCCGAGGCGCTGCGCCGCAACGCGGCCCGCGCGCAGTCGCTGGCACGCGAGCAGACCGCGCTGCAGCGCGTCGCGACGCAGGTCGCGGGCGAGACCGACCCGGAGATCCTCTTCTCGCTCGTGGCCGAGCAGGTCGCCCGCCTGCTGAAGGCCGACGCCGGCTACGTCCTGCGCTTCGAGGACGAGGACCGCTATTGCGCGATCGGCTCGTGGGCGCGCGACGAGCAGCGCCTGCTGCCGCCCGGCGCGGTCGCCGAGCACCTGCCCGACGGCATCTGCGCGATGCTGCGGCGCGGGCGCAGCGCCCGCCGCTGCGCCGTCGAACCGGGCCGCGACGCGCTCGGCTTCGTGCACCGCATCGCCGCGCCCGTGCTCGTCGACGGGCGCGCGTGGGGGATGATCTGCGCGCTGCGCGATGCGAGCGAGTTCCGCCGCGAGGACGAGAAGCGGCTCGTGCGCTTCGCCCAGCTCGCGAGCGTCGCCGTCGCCAACGCGCAGGCCCACGAGGCGCTCGCGACGCAGGCTCGCACCGATCCGCTGACCGGGCTCGCCAACCGCCGCGCGTTCGACGAGCGCCTCGCCGACGAGACCGAGCGCGCCGAGCGCCACACGCGCGCACTGTCGCTGATGCTCGTCGACGTCGACCACTTCAAGACGATCAACGACCGCTTCGGCCACGCGACCGGCGACAGGGTGCTCGTCAACCTCGCCGACAGCCTGCGCTCGGTGATGCGCGGCGGCGACCTGCTCGCGCGCATCGGCGGCGACGAGATGGCGATGATCCTGCCCGACTGCCGGGCCGAGCAGGCGGCGCTCGTCGCCCAGCGCATGCTCGGCGCGACCAGCGGCGACTCCTCGCTCGCGCGCCGCCATGGCGTGACGCTGTCGGCCGGGGTCGCCGGCCTCGTCGCCGGGCAGTCGGCCGACGACCTGCTGCGCTGCGCCGATCAGGCGCTCTACGCCGCCAAGGACCAGGGTCGCAACCAGGTCGTCAGCTACGAGGCCGACATGCCCAGCCGCGACGACCTGCGTCTCAGCGCGTAGGCGCACGTCGCGGAAACACCGTGCGCTGTGGCCCCGATCCGTCGATCACCCGCCTGAGCACGAGCGCGCAGCGGATAAGTTCTGCAGCGTGCCGATCATCGCCGCCGTCGTCCTGCTGGGCTGCATCGCCCTGACGCTGCTGATCCTGCGCCGCCGCCTGCCGCGAGCCGAGCGTGAGTACGAGCGCGACCCCGAGGTCGAGGAGGCGCTCGCGCGGATGCGCGAGCGGCTCCGCCGGCCCGCCGTCGTGATCGGCGGCGCCGTGGTCGTCGGGCTGGGCCTGATCTTCGCGCTGGCGCGCAACCCGAGCCGGTGGGCGGTGCTGCTGCTGGCGCTCGCGGTGCTCGCGGTCGCCGTGACCGGCCATCTCGTGATGCAGCGCCGCAAGCGCGAGCGCGGATAGCCGGTCGAGCGGGCCGCTCGTGACCCGCTGGTAGCTAGGCGACGACCTCCATCCCGACGCGGTCGTCGTCGTCCGCATCGGCCGGCGATTCGACGGCGAGCACGGCCTCCAGCGCGGCGATCGCGACCGCGAGCTGCGCGAGGTCGGGCTCGCGCGTCGTGAGCAGCTGCAGCTTCATCCCCGGCGCCATGAGGATCTGTGCCCAGCGCTTCGTGCGGTTGCGCCCGAACGACTTGATGACCTCGAACGCGATGCCGGCCACGAGCGGGATGCCGACGACGCGCGAGATCAGCAGCCAGTGCCAGGCGGGCGTGCCGAGCGGCGCGAACACGATCACCGCGACGATCATCACGATCAGCAAGAAGCTCGTGCCGCAGCGCGGATGCAGGCGGCTGAAGCGCTGCGCGTCCTCGGGCGTGAGCGGAGCGCCGGCCTCGTAGCAGGAGATCGTCTTGTGCTCCGCGCCGTGGTACTCGAACACGCGCTGCAGGCGCCGCAGGCGCGAGACCGCCCAGATGTACAGCAGGAAGATCGTGAGCCGGATGAGCTTCTCGACGATCACGAACGCGACGGAGTTGGGCAGAACGTCGCGCAGCAGGCCGGTGAGCGTGACCGGCAGCAGGAAGAAGAGGGTGATGGAGAGCGTCAGCGCGAGCGCGACGGTGCCGGCCCAGCCGCGCCCCGAGAGCTGCTTCTCGCCCTCGGGAACCTGCGCGTTGACGGCGATGTTCAGCGCCTGCAGGCCGATCCTCAGCGACGCTCCGAGCGCGACGACACCGCGGATCAGCGGCCAGCGCAGCCAGCGATGGCGTCGCAGCGCGGAGACGAGCGGGAACGTCTGCACCCGGATGTCGCCGTCGACGCGGACGGCGACCGCCCACGTCGAGACGCCGCGCATCATCACGCCCTCGAGCACCGCCTGGCCGCCGACGGGCAGGTCGCCGGAGGCGGCGAGCGGAGCCTGCGACGGCCGGTCACGGTGCGGCTGCGAGGCGTCCATGCCTTGCGAAGGGGGTTACTTCGAAGGGGCCTGGCGCCTGGCGGCGCGGCGCTTGAAGCGATCGACGCGGCCACCGGTGTCGACGAGCTTTTGACGGCCCGTGTAGAACGGATGGCAGTTGGAGCAGATCTCGACGTGGATCTCGCCCTGGGTCGAGCGCGTCATGAACTCGTTGCCACACGTGCAGCGGACGTGCGCGGCGACGTACTCGGGATGGATGTCGGTCTTCATGGTGCCGTTCAGTCTACCGAGGGGCTACGTCCGGTTGGACGGTCATCCACCCGAGCGGGAGCGGACAGCGCCAGCGCATGGAGTTGCCGCGCTCGGCGGATTCCTCGGCGCCGCCCGAGTTGCGGGCGCGGACGCGAATCCGCTCAGAGGTTCTGGTACAGCGGCCCGTCGCCGCCCTCGGGCGTCGTCAGCCGCCCGCCCTTGGCGGTGATCGCCCCGCACTGCACGCAGTTGGTGTAGTTGACGATCACGTCGACGGGCCCGCTGGCGGGTTCGTCGTCGGGGATCTCGTAGACGCCGGCCGGGCACATCCAGGCCCACGTCTCGGCGACCTCGCGCGGCACGCGCTTCTGGACCCGGATGTGGTTGGGCGCATCGTCGCGGGTCGCGTTGCCCGTGATGAAGACCGACGAGAGCTTGTCGAAGGTGTACTTGCCGTCCGGCTTGGGATAGCCGTCCTTCGTGTCGCCGATGAACACCGGCCGCTCGTCGTTGCGATGCCACTTCCAGCGACCGCCGGGGAAGCGGCCCTTGGTCAGGATCATGAGGTTCACGATCGGCCCGCCACGCAAGAAGCCCTTCTGGAACGGCTGGCGCGTGTTGCGGACCTCGTAGAGCTCCTTGGCGATGAGCGACGTCTCGACGGCGCCCTCGTAGGAGGAGACGTCGTTGTCGCCGCGCTTGAGCGCCGCGTAGATCGCCTCGCCCGCGAGCTTGCCCGACAGCACCGAGTGGTGCACGCCCTTCAGCGCGACCGTGTCGACCATGCCGGCCGAGTCGCCGACGAGCAGCGCGCCCGGCATCGAGAGCTTGGGCATCGACCACCAGCCACCGGCCGGCAGCGCCTTGGCGCCCCAGGACACGCGCTCGCCGCCGTCGAGGATCTCGCGGACGAGCGGGTGCAGCTTGAACTGCTGCAGCAGGTCGTGCGCGGAGGTCGTCGCGTCGGCGTACTCGAGGTCGACGACGAAGCCGATCGAGACGAGGTCGTCGCCGGTCTTGGCGTCCTTCATCGGGTACAGCCACGTGCCGCCGATATGGCCGTACTTCGCCTTCAGCTTCAGCGGCCAGGGGCCGATCGTGTGGATCAGGCGGTCCAACGGCTTGGGGACCTTCCAGACCTCCTTGACGCCGAGCTCCCAGACCTGCGGCTCGCGCCCCTCGGCGAGCTCGAACTCGCGGATCGCGGCACCGGTCAGATGGCCCCAGCAGCCCTCGGCGAGCACCGTGAACCTCGCCTTCACGTCGGTGCCGGGCTCGAAGTTGCGCAGCTCCTCGCCCTGCTTGCCGCGGCCCTTGTCGCCCGAGCGCACGCCGACGACGGCGCCGTCCTGCACGATCAGCTGCGTCGCCGCGGTCTCGGTGAGGATGTAGGCGCCGGCCTCCTCTGCGATGCGCTGCTGGTAGCGCGCCAGCGCCGCCACCGAGACGACCTCGTTGCCGTGGTTCTTGAACGGCGGCGGCGTCGGGATCTTCACGGCCTTCGCGGCCGACGGCATCATGTAGACGGCTTCCTTCTCGACGGCGCCGAAGGCGAAGCCCTCCTTGCGCCAGTCCTCGCGCGACAGGTCGGGCAGCAGCTCCTCCAGCGGGCCCGGGCGCATGACCGCGCCCGAGAGGTTGTGACCGCCGCAGGTCTTGGCCTTCTCGATCACGGCGACCGGGACCTCGCCGAGCGACTCGAGCAGCTCCTCGTCGTCGGCCAGCAGCTGCAGGAGGCGGTTGGCGGCCGCCAGGCCCGCCGTGCCGCCGCCGACGATCGCGACACCGACCTCGATCAGCTCGTCCTCGTCGTCGAGGCCGCGCTTGATGAACTCACCCTGCGGGTCGACCGGGGGCGGGAATTGGGCCGGCGACGGCGCGCCTCCGTTGCTCCTGGACATGGCGCTCAGCTCAGCCCTTCTTCGCCTTCACGGCCTCGGTCAGCTTCGGCAGGATCTTGTTGAGATCGCCGACGATGCCGAGGTCGGAGTACTCGAAGATCGGGGCGTTGGAGTCCTTGTTGATCGCCACGATGTTCTCGGAGGACTGGAAGCCGACCTTGTGCTGGATCGCGCCGGAGATGCCTGCCGCCAGGTAGAGCTTCGGCGAGACGGTCTTGCCGGTCTGCCCGATCTGCGTCGAGTACGGGTACCAGCCCGCGTCGACGACCGCGCGCGTCGCGGCGACCGCACCGCCGAGCGCGTCGGCGAGCGCCTCGCAGAGCTCGAAGCCCTCGGGCTTGCCGAGCCCGCGACCGCCGGCGACGAGGATGTTCGCGCCCTCGATGTCGACGTCCGCGCCGCGCTGCTCGCCGCGCTGGACCATCGTCAGGCGCTGTGACGCCTGCGACAGCTCGACGTCGACGTCCTCGACCTCGGCCGTGGCGTCGCTCGCCGCCGCCGTCTCGAAGGCGTTGAGGCGGCCGATGATGATCCCGCGATCCTTGTAGCGCGAGGTCGAGATCGACGAGTCGCCGTGGATCGGGCGCTCGGCCGTGAGCTTGCCGTCGGCGACGTTGACCTGCGTGACCTCCATCGTCACGCCGGCGTTCAGGCGCGCCCCGAGCCCGGCGCCGATCTCGAAGCCGAGCAGGCCGCCGCCGAAGAGCGCGTAGTCGTGGCCGTTGCCGTCCATGACCTGCGCCATGACGTCGACGACCGGCTGGGCCAGCCCCTCGGGCACGTCCTTGGCGCGGAAGACCTTCGTCACGCCGTAGTTGCCCAGCGAGGCGGCGAGCTCGTCGCTGACGTCGCCGATGACGACGGCGTGGGCCTCGCAGCCCAGCTCGCCGGCGAGCTTGGCGGCCTCGGAGACGCCACCGAGCGAGTTCTTGTTGAAGGCGCCCTCGTAGTGCAGGGCGTAGGCGAGGATGCCGCTCATCGGTGATTCCTCCGGTACGTCGGTGTGCAGTGATGTGCTGGAGAGATCACGAGAGCAGCTTCCTCTCGTCGAGCCAGGCGATGATCTTCTCGACCGTCTCGTTCGTGTCCTCGTCCTCGATGATCTCGCCGGCGGCCTTCTGTGGCGGGGCCTTGAAGTCGCCGCAGACGACCTTCGAGCCGGCCTCGCCGACACGCTCGGCCTCGATCCCGACGTCACCGATGCCGACGGCGTCCAGCGGCTTCTTCTTGGCGCCCATGATCGCCTTCAGCGACGGGTAGCGCGGCTCGTTGATCGCATCGCCGACGGAGATGACGGCGGGCAGCGCGATATCGACCGTGTCGTAGCCGTACTCGGCCTGGCGCTCGGCGCGCAGCTTGCCCGCGCTGACGTCCATCTTGATGACCTGCGTCAGCGACGGCATCTGCAGGTAGTCGGCGACGACCGCGCCGATCGTGTAGCACTCGCCGTCGTCGGACTGCTGGCCGAGCAGGACGAGGTCGGGGCTCTCGCGCTCGAGCACCTTGGCGAGCGCGTAGCCGGTGGCGACGACATCGGAGCCGGCGAGGCTCTCGTCGCTCAGGTGGACCGAGCGGTCGGCGCCGAGCGAGACGGCCTTGTGCAGCGCGCGGACGGCGGTGTCCGGGCCCATGGTGACGGCGATGATCTCCTCGACCTCGACCTCGCCACCCTCCTTGACCTGCATCGCGGCCTCGATCGCATGCGTGTCATACGGGTTGAGGTTGCGCTCCCCACCGCGGTCCATGCGGCCCGTCGACGGGTTGATCCGCTTGTCGACGGCAGCGTCGGGCACCTCCTTCACCAGGACGCAGATCTTCAACTGGAGCCTCCTTCGAAACGGGACATGGCGTCAGGGTAACCGATTGATTGACCAGTCAATCGCGTACATCGCACGTAGCTCGCGCCCCCGGGCGTCTACGCGGGGACGGCGGCGCGGATGAAGTCGATGATCGCTTCCGTGCTGGATCCGGGCGTGAAGACCTCGGCGACGCCGAGCCGCTTGAGCTCGGGGATGTCGTCGCCGGGGATCGTGCCGCCGACGATGACGACGATGTCGTCGATGCCCTGCTCCTCCAGCAGCGCGACGATGCGCGGCACGAGCGTCATGTGCGCGCCCGAGAGGACCGACAGGCCGACCGCGTGGGCGTCCTCCTGGATGACCGTCTCGACGATCTGCTCCGGGGTCTGGTGCAGCCCCGTGTAGATGACCTCCATGCCGGCGTCGCGCAGCGCGCGGGCGATGATCTTCGCGCCGCGGTCGTGGCCGTCGAGGCCCGGCTTGGCCACGACGACGCGGATCTTCTTCCCGGTGGGTGCAGATTCGGTCATAGGTGCCCGCGGGCGCGCCCGATCATATTGGCCGGCGCGCTCGCGCGCGGACTGCCGCCGCTCAGCGCCGGCGCACCGCCGGAACGGGTTTACCCGTCGGCGACAGGCACAGGCCGGCGGCGTTCTCGCCGTGCGCGCAGAAGTGCCGGATCTGCTCGCAGTTGCGCGTCCTGAACGCGCCCGTCGTGCGGATCCGCGCCACGTCCCTGCCAGGCCCGCAGTCGATCGTGCCCTTGCCGTAGTACGCCCACACGTAGTCGGCGCCGGGGCCGCCGAGGACGACCGAGCGGCCGTGGCTCGGATACAGCCAGTCGTTGCCGGCGCCGCCGTTGAGGACGTCGCGCTGGCGGGTGTTGTTGCGCAGCGGGTCCCAGTCGCCCCAGAGGATGTCGTGGCCGCCGCCGCCCAGCAGCGTGTCGCTGCCGTGGTGGCCGAGCAGCTCGTCGTTGCGCGGGCCGCCGCGCTTGCGGCGGTCCTGCTCGCTGTCCTCGACGACCATCCAGGGGATGCCGCTGAGCTTCGGCCAGACGCGCGTCGCGCGCTGGCCCTTGCGGCTGTTGAGGCCGTTGTTGTGCGGGACCTTGCCGGTGCCGGCGCCGCCCGCGGCGCGGCTCCTGGACCGCGACGGGGCCGTATGCCGCGGCGCCGACGACGACGGCGTGGTGCTGGCTCCGGGCGCGCTCGTCGCTCGACCGCTCGGCGACGGCGGCGGGGTGCTGCTCGTGCGTGCCTGCGCGGCACCGCCGGAGCATGTCCGCGCCGCGCTCACGCAGCTACACGAGCGCGGCTGGGTCGTCGAGCGCACGGGCGTCTCGGCGTGACGTCCGGTCAGACGCGCGGCGCGGCGCGCACGACGAAGTTCGTCAGCGTCATCGGCCCGAACGACGTGATCAGCGCGACATCGACGGCATCGCGTCCGCGGCCGACGACGACGCGCCCGCTGCGCGGCATGTTGTTGCGCGCGTCGAACGTGTGCCAGCGCCCGTCGAGGTAGGCCTCGAACCAGGCCGCGAAGTCCATCCCCTCCGGCGGCGGCGGGACGCCGATCGCGGGGATGTAGCCGAACACGTAGCGCGCGGGGATGTTCAGCGCGCGGCAGAACGTGATCGCCACGTGGGCGAAGTCACGGCAGACGCCCTGCCCTGCGCGATAGGCGTCGGCGGCGGTCGTCCAGGGATTCGACGCACCCTCGACCCATTGCAGATGCTCGTGCACGTAGTCGACGATCGCCTGCACGCGACCCCAGCCCGGCTCGAGCTCCCCGAAGCGCTGCCACGCCTCGTGGCCGAGCTCGTCGGGCAGGCAGAAGCGGCTGGGCATGACGTAGGTGAAGACCTCGTCGGGCAGCGACCCGACCGGGATCTCGGACGCGCCGGGCACGATCACGTCGGCCGGGTGGGCGAGCGTGAGCTGCGCGTCGTAGGAGACGTGCGTGTCGCCGGGCGCGAGCGCGAAGCGCTCGCAACGGTTGCCGAAGCCGTCGACGTAGGCGTAGTGCTCGGCGCCCGTGTCCCAGCGCTCGCTGTGGATGCTGACGCCATGCTCCAGGCGCGGGGCCACCTGCATGATCGCCGTCGCCTCCTGGACGGAGCGCAGTCCGAACGTGCAGCCGACCGTGAGCTCGAGCCCCGCCCCGCTCGCAGCGGCGTCCGAGCTCGAGGACAGGCCGTCGTTCATCTGCTGCGGAGGATGGCAGGTCGCCGTTGACAGTCGCTATAGCGTTCGTATGGAAAGGTCAGTCGAGGCTACGGTGCGAGCCGTGGAATCGGACGGCTTCCCAATCCCGAAAGGGGCCGATCGTGACGCGCAAGCGGCCGAGAGTCTCCGACGTGACTTCGCCCAGGCTGATCTGCATCGACGGTGGTCGACCCGATGCTCAGGGGCTCGCGCTCACCCGTGCCGAGGCACACGCGCTGCGCCGTAGCGCGCCGCGGACGCACACGCGGCTCAAGGAGCATCTGAAGGGCATCGAGGTCCGCTGAGGCCGGCGCGGTCCGGGCGGTTCGTCAGAAGACGGGCGTCTCGGTGTACGTGCCGAATACGTCCTGCAGTGCGCGGACGATCTCGCCCTCGCTGGCGTGGGCGCGCGCGCAGTCAAGCAGCGCCGGCATGAGGTTCGCGCGCTCGGTCGCGGCCTCGGTGCGCAGCGCCGTCAGCGTCCGCTCGACCGTGACAGCGTCGCGGCGCGCACGCACGGCCTGCAGGCGACCGCACTGCTTGCGCTCAAGCTCGGGATCGATGCGCAAGATCGGGATCTCGAGATCGCCCGCGTCGACGTAGTCGTTGACGCCGACGAGGATCCGCTCGCGCGCGTCGTACTCGCACTGCAGCCCGAACGCGGCGTCGGCGATCTCGCCCTGCGGGAAGTTCTGCTTGACAGCCTCGACCATCCCGCCCAGCTCGTCGATACGGCTGAAGTACTCATAGGCCTCGCGCTCGAGCTGATCGGTCAGCGCCTCGACGAAGTACGCGCCGCCGAGCGGATCGATCGTGTTCGTCACGCCCGTCTCATGGGCGATGATCTGCTGCGTACGCAACGCGATCCGGGCGGCCTCCTCGGTCGGCAGCGCCAGCGCCTCGTCATAGGAGTTCGTGTGCAGCGACTGTGTGCCGCCGAGCACACCCGCGAGCGCCTCGATCGCCGTCCGCACGATGTTGTTCAGCGGCTGCTGCGCGGTCAAGCTGACACCCGCCGTCTGCGTATGAAAGCGCATCCGCCACGAACGCGGATCGGTCGCGCCGAACGTCTCGCGCAGCTCGCGCGCCCAGATCCGCCGCGCCGCACGGTACTTCGCGATCTCCTCGAAAAAGTCGATCTGCGCGTTGAAGAAGAAACTCAACCGCGGCGCGAAGTCATCGACATCCAGACCGCGCTCGACGGCCTGCTGGACATAGGTCAAACCGTCCTTGAGCGTGAACGCAAGCTCCTGCGCCGCCGTCGATCCAGCCTCACGGATGTGATAGCCCGAAACGCTGATCGGATGCCAGCGCGGCATCTTCGCCGTACACCACTCGATCATGTCGCCGCACAAACGCATCGCCGGATCGACCGGGAAACACCACTCCTTCTGAGCGATGTACTCCTTCAGGATGTCCGCCTGGATCGTCCCGCGCAAACGCTCCGCCGGAACCCCGCGCCGCTCAGCAGCCGCAACATAAAACGCGAGCATCACGACGGCCGGCGCGTTGATCGTCATCGACACACTGATCTCGTCAAGATCGATGCCCGCAAACAGCGTCGTCATGTCCTCCAGCGTGTCGACCGCGACACCCTCACGCCCGACCTCACCCACGCTCAACGCATCGTCGCTGTCAAACCCCATCAACGACGGCATGTCAAACGCCGTGCTGAGCCCGTCCTGGCCGTGCGCGAGCAGATACCGAAACCGCTCGTTGGTCTCCTCCGCCGTACCGAACCCCGCGAACTGACGCATCGTCCACAACCGCCCGCGATACATCGACGGATACACCCCACGCGTATACGGATACACACCCGGATAACCCGGATCGCCGGGCGCATCCCCGGCGCAGTACAACGCCTTCACGGGCGACCCGCTGAGCGACGTGAACGCGACGTCGCGCTCGGCCTGCAGACCGTACGCGGCGCGCCACTCGGCTGCGCTCGTGGGTTGGTGGGTGGTCGCCATAGTGTCGGGGGTCAGATAGTCGGAAGCCCGCGCGTTCTGGAAAGAATAGCACCGCAACGATCGATGCGGTCTGCGCCCCCCCGATCGTTCGTCGCGGGCGTGAACACGCGCCGAACGCGCCCGTCGCTAGGGCACGGTCGGCGCTCCTGCATGCCTGCGATGAAGCAGCGCCGGCCGCGCTGCACGGATCGATCGATGCGGCGCTCGTTCACGCCCGCCGGCCGCCGACGAATGCGCCGCCGCGGCCTACGCGAAGGCGACGAAGCGCAGCGCGCGCGGCGAGCGGCGGTCTGCGCGCGCGCTCGCCGCGTAGCGCGCGACGTCGTGACGCATCGGCGCCGGGCGGTCGAGGCCGTAGCGCTCGCTGAGCCGGGCGGCGAGCGCGGCGGCGGTGGACGCCTCGTGCAGGGTCGCGCCGCGCTCGACGGTGATCTCGCGCAGCTTGCGCACCCGCTCGATCGCCGTGTCCTGCGTCACGGCTTCATCGTGGACTCGAACCCCCGCACCGGCGTCACCCGCCGCGGGTGATCTTCGGGGGAGACAGGCTCACCCTGAGGTGCGAGCATGACGGCATGCAGCCCGAGGAGCTCGCAGGCGCGCTCAAGGAGCTCAACGCCTGGGCGCAGCGCCACGCGCCGGCATCCGAGCACGAGGCACGGCGGCGCCTGCGCGAGCACTTCGGCGAGGATCCCCGCGAGCTGCCGATCGTCGGACGCCCGCTCCAGCTGTGGGACCGGCCCAACCTCCAGGTCGCGGTCGACGCCTTCCTCGGTGGACGCAACGCTCAGATCATGGGGGTCGTCGTGATGCGCGGCTACCCGATCGGCCTCGGCGAGCTGGCTCGCGGCGGGGTGGCGCTGACGGGCGCGGTCGCGGTCGGCGCTCCCGAGCACATCACCGTCCCGCTCGGCGAGCACGAGAGCGTGACCTGCCTGCGCTCGGGCGTCTGGCTCGTCGGCGACGCCGACGATGCGCTCGCCGTCTCGCTCACGAGCGCCGACCGCGGCCGCGGCGAGACGCTCTCGCTCGAGGTCATGGCGCACGACCGCGCGCGCGCCGAGGCGACCGTCGGCGAGCTGTGGCGGCTCATGACCGAGCGCAACGTCTACCGCGGACGCGTGCTCGAGCTGCGCGAGCGCCACTTCATCGATCGCGACGCGAAGCTCAGCGTGCGCTCGCTGCCGCCGATCGCGCGCGAGCGGATCGTCCTGCCCGACGGCGTGCTCGAGCGGATCGAGCGCACGACGTTCGGCATGTCGCGCCACGCCGAGCGCCTGCGCGCCAGCGGGCGCCACCTGCGCCGCGGCCTGCTGCTGCACGGTCCGCCGGGCGTCGGCAAGACGCTGACCGCGATGTACCTCGCGACCCAGATGCCGGAGCGCACCGTCGTCATCCTCACCGGCTGCGGCCTGGGGACGATCACGCCCTCCGTCGAGCTGGCGAAGTCGCTGGCGCCGGCGATCGTCATCCTCGAGGATGTCGATCTCGTCGCGATGGAACGCTCGCGCGAGCCGACGAACGCGATCCTCTTCGAGCTGCTCAACGCGATGGACGGGCTCGACGCCGACCACGACGTGCTGTTCGTGCTCACGACGAACGCACCGCAGCGGATCGAGCCGGCGCTCGCGTCGCGGCCCGGGCGGATCGACCATGCCGTCGAGCTGCCCCTCCCCGACGCGGCGGGCCGGCGGCGGCTCGTCAGCCTCTACGGCGAGGGCCTGCACCTCGCGGCCGGCGCATTCGACGACGAGCTGATCGGCGAGCTGGAGGGCACGAGTCCCGCGTTCATCCGTGAGCTGCTGCGCCGCAGCGCACTCGTGGCCGCCGAACGCTCCGACGGGGAGCTGCGCGTCACCCAGGCTCACCTGCTCGAGGCGTTCGCCGATCTGCGCGTGAGCGCAGGCGAGCTGACGCGCACGCTGCTCGGGGACGGCGCGGGCTGACGCGGGCGGTCAGGGCAGCTCGACGTGCGCGATCTCGATCGTCGCGGGGGCCGTCGCCTGCCCGAGCTCGATCTGCTGCGCGGCGACCTCGACGGCGCCGAACTCGATCCCGCGCGTGAAGGTCGCGCTGATCAGGTCGATGACGAACTGCAGGTCCTCCGCGTCCTGCAGGCGCAGCCGCTCGGCGATCCGCTCCATGCGGTCGTGCGGGAACAGCAGCGCGAGCTGCCTCGTGATGTCCTCGCGCACGTCGCCGCGCTCGGGCTCCCCCTCGGGAAGCTGCTCTTCGGGCGGGATCTCGTCGCTCACTCGCGTAGCATCCCAGGCCCTCACATGGGAGACCTCGGAAAGCCGATCCGCGAGACCGAACGACCGGCGCCGGTCCGCCCCGCCGCGCCCGACGACGCGCCCGTCAAGGCGCCGCCGAAGCCCGATCCCGTCAAGGTTTGAGCGCCGAGCCGGTCGCCCAGCCGATCGTCGGCTTCCGGCGCTGGGGTGCCCGCCACGGGGCGCTGTACTCGGGCATCTTCGTCGCCGGCCGCTTCATGCCCAACCCGGCGCTGAGGATGGTCGCGCCGCGCGTCAGGCCCGTGCCGTGGCCGCCGGCGGAGGACCTCGTCGCGAAGTGCTTCGCGCTCGGCGGCCACGACGCCCCGCAGCGCGACTGCAGCTGCGGGTTCGCGGCCTACTACGCGCTGCCGCTCGAGCCCGGGATGCCCGCGCCGGAGGCCGTCTGGGGCGTGATCGCGGCCTGGGGTCACGTCGTCGAATGCGAGCACGGCTTCCGCGCGCAGTTCGCGCGCCCGCTGGCGCTGCTCAAACGGCGCTACCCCGACGATCTCTACGAACGCGGCCGGCGCCTGGAGAACGTTGCCGACGGCTACGCGATCCCGCTGCTCGAGCGCGACGAGCTGATCGCCTACGCGGGCTGGCACGGCGAGCTGCGAGCGGCCTGAGCCGATCGCGCGCTACTCGAAGTCGCCGGCCTCCTGGCGCAGCGTGCGCAGCAGCTCGGTCACGCTCTCCTGCTCGTCCTCGCCCAGCGCGGTCAGGCCGAAGCCGTCGGCGTTGAGCAGCTCGGTCGCGCGCTGTGCGATCTCCAGACCGGTGTCGGTGATCTGCGCCAGCGTCGTGCGGCGATCGGATTCGTGCGCGATGCGGCGTACGAGCCCGTCGGCTTCGAGCTTGTCGACGATGTTCGTGACGCTCGTGCGATGGACCTGGAGGCGCTCGCCGATCTTGCCGAGCGGCAGCGTCCCCTGACGCGTGAACGACAGCAGCATCAACGCCTCGTAGCGCGGGAACGTCAGCGCCAGCGGGCCGAGCAGCTCGTTGAGGCGCGCGAGCAGGATCTGCTGCGCGCGCATGATCGACGTGATCGCCGCCATCGGCCGCGCCGGCTCCGCGCCCCAGCGCTCGGTCCAGTGCCGGCGTGCTTCGGCGATCGGGTCGATGTTCAGCGGCTTCGTCGTCACGGCGGCCCTCAGCCTATGTCACTCGCGGGCGGCCTCGCCGAGCAGCGCGCGGGCGATGACGAGCCGCTGGATCTCCGAGGTGCCCTCGTAGATCTCCGTGACCTTCGCGTCGCGGTAGTAGCGCTCGGCCGGGAGCTCGCGGGTGTAGCCGTAGCCGCCCAGCACCTGGATCGCCTCGCCCGTCACGCGGCGCGCGACGGCGGACGCGAACAGCTTGGCCTGCGCGCCCTCGATCGTGTGCGGGCGCTCGGCGTCCTTCAGCCGCGCGGCGCGCCACGTCAGCGCGCGGGCGGCCTCGATCTCGGTCTGCATGTCGGCGAGCTTCTGCTGGATCGCCTGGTGGGCGCCGATCGGCTTGCCGAACGTGCGCCGCTCCTTGGCGTGCTTGACGGCGAGGTCGAGCGCGGCCTGCGCGATGCCCGTCGCCTGCGCGGCGATCCCGATCCGCCCCCCGTCGAGCGTCGCGAGCGCGATCCGCAGCCCGGCGCCCGGCAGCCCGAGCCGCTCGGCCGGGGTCTCGTTGAACTGCAGGTCCGCGGTGCTCGACGAGTTCAGGCCGAGCTTGTCGGTCTCGCGCACCGGCTTGAAGCCATGCGCTCCGCGGCGCACGATGAACGCGCTCGGGCGGTCGGGATCCTTGGCGAAGACGATGAAGACGTGGGCGACCGAGCCGTTGGTCACCCACTGCTTCATGCCGGTCAGGTTGCCGTTGTCCGCGCGCGTGGCGAGCGCGGCGGGATCGGAGCCCGCATTGGACTCCGTCAGCGCGAACGCCGCGAGCTCGTGACCCTGGGCCAACGGCGGCACGATCCGCTCGATCTGCTGGCGCGTGCCGCGGGCGATGATCGGCAGTGTGCCCGCGCCGGTGTGGACCGCGAGCGTCACGCCGAGGCCGGCGTCGCCGCGCGAGAGCTCCTCGATCACGAGCGCGTACGTGAGGTAGTCGGCGCCGGCGCCGCCGAGCTCCTGCGGCACGCAGACGCCCATCAGGCCGAGCTCGCCGAGCTGCTGGACGACCTCCTTGGGAAAGCGCCGCTCCTTGTCCCACTGCATCGCCTGCGGGGCGACGACCTCGTCGGCGAAGCGCGCCGCCAGAGCGCGGATGTCCTTCTGGTCGTCCGTCAGACCGTAGGTGTTCATCACGCGCAACGGTAGTCGCTAGGTGCAGCGCGTCACCTGCGCTGCATACGGCGCTGCGCCGCGCTGGGCGCAACACGACGCCGCGGCGCTCGTCGCGGCGGCGCGGCGGGCGCCGTGCGGCGCACGACGGCCCGTCCCGCGCCGCCGGCGGCGGCGGCCGCGAGCGCGGCGGCCGCGAGCTTCAGGCGGCGGTGCAGGCGATCGAAGCGCAGCACGTCCCAGCCCTCCTCGGCGGCGATGCGGGCGAGCGTGCTGTCGGGGTTGACGGCGACCGGATGGCCGACCGCGCGCAGCATCGGCAGGTCGGACTCCGAGTCGGAGTAGGCGTAGCTCGCCGTCAGGTCGAGCCGCTTGCGCTCGGCGAGCTCCCGGATCGCCTGCGCCTTGCCCTCGCGGTAGGCGAACAGCCCGCCCTCGCGGCCGGTGTAGACACCGTCGAGCACCTCCGAGCGCGAGCCGACGCCGCCGTCGAAGCTCAGCACGAGCGACAGCAGGCTCGCCATCTCCTGCGAGGCCGCGGTGCAGATGTAGATCGGCCGGCCGGCGTCCTGGTGGGCGTAGGCGACCTCGAGCATCTGCGGGTACAGGCGCGGCAGCACGCCGGACAGCACGCGCGGCGCCATCCGCCGCAGGTCGCGTTCCCGCACGCCCTCGAGGTACGTTCCCAGGCGGGCGCGGACCTTCGCCGTGCCCGCGTCCGTCGAGCCGACGAGCCGGAACCTGACCGCATCGACGAGATCGCCGGCGAGGCGCCGGCGATCGATCATGCCCTGCTCGTAGGCCGCGCGGACGAAGTACCAGCCCGACGATCCGGCCATCAGCGTGCGGTCGAGGTCGAAGAAGGCAGCGCCGCGCGGCGCGATGTCGTCGGCTGTCAGCGTCAGACCTTCACGATGATCGCGTCGCCCTGGCCGCCGCCCGAGCAGATCGCCGCGCAGCCGAGGCCGCCGCCGCGCAGGCGCAGCTCGTGCACGAGCGTGCCGATGATGCGCGCGCCCGAGGCGCCGATCGGATGGCCGAGCGCGACCGCGCCGCCGTTGACGTTGACCTTCTCCTCGTCGATGCCGAGCATCCGCATCGAGTTCAGCGTCACGGAGGCGAACGCCTCGTTGATCTCCCACAGGTCGATGTCCTCGGCGCTCAGCCCGGCCTTCTCGAGCGCGACCTTCGCCGCGTTGGCGGGCGTACGCGCGAGGTAGGCGAAGTCCTCGGCCGTCTGCGCCTGGGCGAGGATCGTCGCGAGGATCTCGCGGCCGTTGGCCTTCGCCCACTCGTCGGAGGCGACGACGATCGCGCCCGCGCCGTCGTTGACGCCCGGGGAGTTGCCGGCCGTGTGCGAGCCCTCCTTGCTGACGAGGCCGCGCAGCTTCGCCAGCGACTCGAGCGTCGAGCCGCGGCGCGGCGCCTCGTCGACCTCGACGACCGTGTCGCCCTTGCGACCCTTGACGGTCACCGTGACGATCTCCTCGGACATGCGGCCGTTGTCGGTCGCCTCGATCGCGCGGTCGTGGCTGCGCAGCGCCCAGCGGTCGAGGTCCGGGCGGGTGATCTCCAGCTCGTCGCCGATCTCCGTCGCCTCGTCGAACATCTGGCGCCCGCTGAAGGGGTTCGTCAGCCCGTCGTGGACCATCGCATCCAGCGCCTTGGCGTCGCCCATGCGCATGCCGAAGCGCGCGTTGGGCAGCATGTACGGCGCGCCGGACATCGACTCCATGCCGCCCGCGACGCCGATCTCGACGTCGCCGGCGCGGATCTGGGCGTCGAGCAGGCCGACCGCGCGCACGCTCGAGGCGCAGACCTTGTTGATCGTCTCGGAGGAGACCTCCTTCGGGATGCCGCCCTTGATCTGTGCCTGGCGCGAGGGGATCTGGCCCTGCCCGGCCTGCAGCACCTGGCCCATGATCACGTGCTGGACCTCGCCGCCATCCACGTTGGCGCGCTCGAGCGCGGCCCTGATCGCGATCCCGCCGAGCTCGGTGGCATCGATGGTGGACAGGCCGCCGCCCATCTTCCCGATGGGGGTTCTGGCGGAGCCGAGGATGACGGTCTTGGGCATGGGCGGACTCACTTTTGATCGGCGCGACGCAGGAGAGCGCGCAGTCTAATCGGGGGCCGCCTCAGGGCGCGACGACCTCCAGGAGATGGCGGCCGGGGCGCGCGCTGACCGTGACCTCGCTGCCGCGGTTGGTCTGGCGCACGCGCGCCGCCCGGCGGCGGCCGTCGAGATAGACGGCGGCGGGAATGGTGCCGTGCGGCAGCGTGTGCCCGATCTGCAGATGGCGCAGCGGCGCGCCGGCGGTGTCGACCTCGGTGACGTAGCGCTTGCCGCTGTGCGTCGCCTTGACGCTGCGCAGCGCCCCGTCGCCGAGGCGGATGTTGCGCCCGCCGACCCAGGGCTCGTGCGGCGGCACCTGCGGGACGACCGCGAGCCGTTCGCGACCGATGTCGGGACGCACGCCGAGCTGCTGGTGGATGACCGGCCAGATCGTCCCGTAGTGGTTCCAGGCCTGTACGACCATCGCGCGGCAGCGCGTGCAGCGCTCGACGTTGGCGTCGCGCGGGCCGGCCGGATCGAAGTCCGGCGACGGGAAGATCTCCGGCGACGCGCCCGGCTGCTCGTCGGCGGTGCCCGGCGTGTGGTGGACCACGTCGCCGCCGCTGTAGGGCTCGGCGAACATCGGCTCGACCTCGGCATCGGTGTAGCGCTTCTGCTGATCGGGTCCGAGGCGCCCGTAATTGCCCTCTCCGACCGCCTGGATCGCCGTGTTCAGCCCGAAGATCGTGCGCTCGCCCTTGCCCTCGGGGCCGCCCCCGCAGCCGGTGTGGAAGAGGCCGAGGTTGTACGGGCGCGTGCCCGAATAGCACGGATCCTCACGACCGGAGAGCGCCGCGATCGCGTGCGTGAACGACGCCAGGCCCGGCGCTGCCCGCCCGTCGAGCGTCAGCTCGGCCTCCATCGGGGTCTGCCCGATCCAGTGCTTCTGGAAGGACTGCGCGTCGCCCGGGTTGGTCAGTGAATCGGCGTACTGGGCGGCGGGCGCATGCCACCAGGCCGCCTCGAAGCGGCGCGCGAGGTCGCGCGCCGTGTTGCGCGCCCAGGCCTTCGTGCGCCCGTCGCGGGCCGCGTCCGCGAGGTCCGCGAGGTCGTAGAGGCCGCGGATCGTGTAGACCGCGTTGTCGAGCTTCTCGTCGCCCATGCCGGGACGCTCGACGTTGCCGAGGCCCTCCGGCCAGCCGTCGCCGTCCTCGTCGAGCTGCTCCATGACGTAGCGCATGTTGCGCACGGCGAAGGGATACAGCTCGCTGCGCAGCGCGTCGTCGCCGGTCCAGCGCCACAGCAGCGCGACGAGGCTCGGGAACTTCGCCGTCTCGTCGGTGTTGCCGGCGTGCGCGAGCGTGCCGAAGTAGACCGAGCCGTCGGCGACGACCTCGTGCACGACCTTGCCGGAGTCGCCGTTGAGGATCGCCGACACGTCGCGCAGCGCCCGGGCGTGCTCCGTGATGCCCTCGAACTGACCGGCCGCGACGGCGGCGAACGCCGTGTACTCCGCGTCCGTGGCGAAGATCCACGGGTAGTCGGGGTGGCCGGCGCCGATCCACCCGGCCCGCGCCACCGCGCCGGCTGCGGGCGGGTAGGCCCGGCCCTCGTCGACGTCGCGGATCTGGAGGTCGATCGGCGCGCTGGGTGAGGTCGAGGATGTTCTGCTTGCCCCAGTCGATCCCGTCGGCCAGCCGCTCGTCGGCGGGCAACGTCACCTGCGAGTAGCGTGCCGCCCGCTCGCGCGACGCCTGCTTGGCCGCCAGCGCAGCGGCCGGGTCGGCGAGCGCGGCGTTCAGCTGCGCGCGCGCGCCCGAGCTTCCCTCGTCCGAGCCTGCGACCGCGACCCACAGCGTCCGCTCACCGCGCGCAGGGATCGTGAGCTCGTAGCGCAGTTGACCACCGGTACCCTTGCCGAACGGGCCCTCGTCGCACGAGAACTGGCTCTCGGACGCGCACAGCACCGGCGCGCCCTGCGCGCCCCAGTGGCCGGGGCCGGCCGTGCCGCCATCGGGGGCCGGCGTGGAACCGACGGCCGCGGCCCAGTCGTGCGGCCCGGCGTTGGGGTGCGGCGTCCCGGCGTCGTGGAAGACGAGCGCGCCCTGTTCGAAGGCGCCCGTGTCCTGGAGGTTGAAATCGCCGGCGTTCGGCGTCGTCCACGCCCACGGGTAGTGCGACATGAGCTCGGAGCGCACGTCGACCTTGACGGGCACGGTCTTCGCCGCCGGGCCGGGGTTGCGCAGCCGCAGCCCGAAGAGCACGGCGCGCACGCCGTCCGGCGCGAACTCGGTGCGGCTGACCCGCAGGCCTTCGGCGTCGGGGAACCCCATCCGCGTGTAACCCCATCCGCTCGTGAACTTCGTCGCGGGCCCGAGCCAGTCTCCGCCGACGCCGAACCAGACGCCGTCGGCGAGCTTCAGCGGCTGCGACCAGACGCCGCCCATCTCTCCGGTCACGTGCCAGCCCTGCGCGTAGAAGCGTCCGTCCTGGAAGCCGCTGACGTAGGCCCGGTCGCCGGCGGCGACGTATCTGCGGGTCTCCAGCTGGTCGCCGGTTGACAG
Source organism: uncultured Solirubrobacteraceae bacterium (assembly GCA_963756465.1). GTDB lineage: Bacteria > Actinomycetota > Thermoleophilia > Solirubrobacterales > Solirubrobacteraceae > CADCVQ01. The sequence goes on along the minus strand of CAVWNK010000002.1, from coordinate 716,276 downwards.
CTCGGGCGCCGCCGCGGCCGTCGGCGGGACGGCGAGCAGGACAAGCGCAAGTCCCAGCACGATGAACGGTCGCATCGACTCCTCTTCCTCCTCCTCCGAGAGCGGGCCAGGTTCGTACCCCGCTCGACCGCCGCCCGAACCCGCCGCGGCCGGGCCGCTCCACGGCGCGCGGGTAGATTCACGGTGTGATCGTCGAAAGCAGCACCGCACTGCCACAGGACGTCGATGCCGACACCGTCGTGATCGGCGTGCTCGAGGGCGAGAAGGTCCATCACGACGTCGACGGCGTCCTCAACGGGCTCGTCACGGCGGGCGAGGCAAAGGCCCAGCACCGCCATCTCGCGGTCGCCCACGCGGGCGGCCGGCGCTGGGTCCTCGTCGGCCTTGGCAAGCGCGACGAGCTCGACGGCGAGCGCGTGCGGATCGCCGCCGCGTCCGCGCTCGGCCGCGCGCGCGAGCTGGGCGCGCGGCGGCTGTGCTGGGAGGTGCCGCACAAGGTCGGCCCGGAGATCGCGACGGCGATCGTCGAGGGGACGCTGCTGTGCGCCTACCGCTTCGACCGCTACAAGAGCAGCCCGCCCGACGAGTCGACCGGGCCGCAAACGCTCGTCGTCAGCGCCCACGGCGACCTGACCGACGTCGTCGACGAGGCCGAGATCGTCGCCCGCGCGGTCAACGCCGCGCGCACCCTGCAGAACACGCCCGCCAACGAGATGGCCCCGCGCCACCTCGCCGACGCGGCGCGCGTGCTGGGCGAGCTCGACGGCGTGACCGTCGAGGTCGAGGGCCGGGCGGGCATCGAGCGCCTCGGGATGGGCTCGTTCGCCGCCGTCGCGCAGGGCTCGCACGAGGAGCCGGCGCTGATCACGCTGCGCTACGAAGGGGTCGACGCCGCCGGCCCGGTGCTGGGCCTCGTCGGCAAGGCCGTGACGTTCGACACCGGTGGCATCTCGATCAAGGGCGCCAACAAGATGGCCGACATGAAGTTCGACATGTCCGGCGGCGCCGCCGTGCTGGGCGCGATCGAGGCGATCGCCGAGCTGAAGCTGCCCGTCCGCGTCGTCGCGGTCGTCGGCGCGACGGAGAACATGCCCTCCGGCAACGCCGTCAAGCCCGGCGACGTCGTGACGGCCGCCAACGGCACGACGATCGAGGTCATCAACACCGACGCCGAGGGCCGGCTCGTGCTCGCCGACTGCCTCACGCACGCCGTCAACGAGGGCGCCGAGCGGCTCGTCGACATCGCGACGCTGACGGGCGCGATCATCAGCGCGCTCGGCAACACGCACGCGGGCCTGTTCTCGGGCGACGACGACTGGGCCGCGCAGGTCGCCGCGGCCGGCACGGCGACGGGCGAGATCGTCTGGCGCCTGCCACTGCACGCCGACCACGCCAAGGCGCTCGACAGCGACACGGCCGACGTCATGAACGTCAACGAGGCGCGCAAGGCGGGCTCGAGCGTCGCGGCGCAGTTCCTGCAGCGCTTCACCGCCGACGTGCCGTGGGCGCACCTCGACATCGCCGGCACCGCCTGGGGCGCGGGCAAGCCCTACGCGCCCAAGGGCGGCTCGGGCTGGGGCGTGCGGCTGTTCGTCGAGCTGGCTCGCTCGCTCGCGCGTTGAGGGCGCCGCCCCGGCGCGCGAGCGGACCGGCCGATCGCTATCCGGCGTCGGCGAGTGCCGCGCACACCGGCACGTCGATGCCGCCGGCGAAGAACGCGTCGTGCGGGCCGGCGACGAAGAACGGCTCGTACGTGTCCAGCGTCATCGCGATCCGGCCGGTCTCCTGGAGGTACGTCCCGCCTCCGGGCCGCGTGCCCAGCGCGACCTTGCCGCTCAGCGTCCGCGTGTTGGCCGCATGGTCCAGCACCTCGTGGTAGGCGCCCTTCAGCCGCAGCGTGGCGCCGGACTGCGAGTTCGTGTCGATCTCCGTGAAGTTCGTGTTGATGATCGTCTGCACGAGCGTGCCGGCGGCGTCGCGCACCTCGGTGATCTGTAGGTGCTGCGTGCCGGTCACGACGTTGGCGAAGTCGTGCGGGCCGTAGTCGGCGCAGTCGATCACGAGCTCGTAGGGCACGTTGGCGCGCTCGACCACGACGCGCTTCGTACCGGCCGCGCCGGCCGACCCGGCGAGCGCGAACAGTGCGCCCGCGGCCAGGGCGAGCGCCTTGAACAGTCTCATCGCGATTCCTCCTTGTCCGGACAATGCATGTCCCGACGGTGCCCGAGGCCGCTGTCAGAACGCTGACAGACCGTTTTCCGGCCCACGACGCACGGCCGCTGGTACGGTCGGGCTCTGGCGTCCCCCCTGAAATACCGGGTTCTGGGACCGCTCGAGGTCCTCGAGGACGGCCGTCCGCTTCCGCTCGGTGGCACGAAGCAGCGCAGCGTCCTCGCGATCCTGCTGCTGCACGCCGGCGAGGTCGTCTCCGTCGACCGCCTCGTCGACGAACTGTGGGCGCAGTCGCCGCCCGACGATGCCGCCGCCGCCTTGCAGCAGCACGTCTCGCGCCTGCGCCGGGCGCTTGCGCGCGAGGACGTACTGCTGACGAGGTCGGGGGGCTATGTCCTGGCACTGGGCGACGGGGAGCTCGACCTGCGCGAGTTCGAGCGGCTCTGCGACGAGGGCCGCGCGCTGCTGAAGAGCGGCCGGCCGGCCGAGGCCTCCGATCCGCTGCGGCGCGGCCTCGAGCTATGGCGCGGCCGCCCGCTCGCCGATCTCGAGCACCAGCCGTTCGCCCGCGACACCGTCGCGCGGCTCGACGAGCTGTGGCTGGAGGCGGTCGAGTCGCGGATCGAGGCCGACCTCCTGCTCGGCCGCCACGGCGAGCTCGTCGGGGAGCTGCGTGGCCTCGTCCGTCGCCACCCGCTGCGCGAGCGCCTGCGCGAGCAGCTCATGCTCGCCCTCTACCGCTGCGGCAGGCAGACCGACGCCCTCGACGTCTACGCCGAGGGCCGGCGCACGCTCGTCGACGAGCTCGGCCTCGAGCCGGGGCCGCAGCTGCGACGGCTGCAGCAGGCGATCCTCGACCAGGATCCTGCGCTCGAGGCGTCACGGCGCCGTTCGACGCCGCGGCATCCGCCGTCGCGCGGGACCCGCCTGCCGGCCGTCGCGGCCGCTGCGCTGCTGCTCCTGGCGGCGGTCGCGTTGGCGTTCCTGCGGGCGGACGGCGGCGCGGACGAGCGTCCGCGCACCGACGGCGGCGAGCTCGTCGCCGTGAACGCCGCGACCGGCGACATCGAGTACCGGCTCCCGGCCGGCAGGACGCCGGCGTCCGTCGCCGGCGTGGCGGGCGGTCGGCTGTGGGTCGTCGACGCCGACGCCCGCACCGTGCTCGCAATCGACCCTGCGAGCGGCGACGCGGAGGCGCTCGCGACCGGCGCGACGCCGACGAGCGTCGCGATCGCAGCCAGCGGCGTCTGGATCGCGAACGGCAGGCCGTCGGCGACGGCGCAGGTCGTGGGTCCGATCCCACGACAGGTCGTCCGAATCGATCCCGCCACGCGCACGCAGCGGGCGACGCTCGACCTGCCGCGCGCCTCGGGCGCGATCTCGAACGCTGCCGGCCCCAGCGTCGCGGTCACGCCCGGCGCGGTGTGGGCGATCACGGCGTCGGGCGCGATCGTACGCATCGACCCGCGCAGCGCCGCCATCACCGCATCGACGAAGGGTCTGACCGCGGTCGCCGTCGCCGCAGGCGCGGCGGGGGTCTGGGCGCTGCGCAGCGACGGCGCGGTCGCGATGCTCGACGAGCGCACGGCGCGGGTGCGCAAGCAGGTGCGGCTGCCGACGGATGCCGCGAGCACGATCGCCGTGGGCCCGACGGCCGCGTGGGCGAGCTCGTCGGTCGACGGCGCGCTGTGGCGTATCGGCCGCGACGGCAAGGTCGCCGCGGTCGCGGTCGGCTCCGGCGCGCGCGCGATCGCGGCCGCCGCAAGGCGGACCTGGGTCGCCAATCCCGTCGCCGGCACGGTCACGAGTGTCGATCCGCGCTCGATGCGCATCGTGCGGACCGTGCGCGTCGGCGGGATCCCACGCGCGCTGACGATCGACGGCGACATGCTGTGGACCGCGGTCGTCGGCGGGGGCGGGGACGCCACTGCGACCTCGGCGCGACGCGCGGTCTCGGGAGTGGCGGCGCTGCCCTCGACGATCTGTGAGCCGGTGATCGCGGGCGGCGCACGAGCCGACGTGCTCGTCACGTCCGACCTCCCGCTCCAGGGCGGCATCCGCATCACCGCTACGCAGATGGCCCACGCGATCACGTTCGTCCTGCGCGAGCGCGGCTTCCTGGCCGGTCGCTTTCGCGTCGCCTATCAGTCCTGCGACGACTCGGTGGCTCGGACGGGACTCTTCGACGAGGACAAGTGCGCGGCCAATGCGCGCGCCTACGGGGCCAATCGCGATGTCGTCGCCGTGATCGGGACGCTCAACTCGCCGTGCGCGGTAGCGGCCGTGCCCGAGCTCAACCGCGCCCCTGGCGGGCCGCTGGCGATGGTCTCGCCGCTGAACTCCCTCGTCGGCCTGACGCGCCGGGCCGTCGGTGTCCCGGCCGAGTTGCCGGCGTCGCTGTATCCGACCGGGCGGCGCAACTTCCTGCGCGTCTACCCGACCGATGACCTCCAGGGCGCCGCGCTGGCGCTCTTCGCCCGCGATCGCGGACGTCGCAGCGTCTACGTCCTCGACGACGGTGAGCCGGGCTACGGGAAGCTGATGGCGACCGGCTTCGAGACGGCGGCCTCTCGCCTGGGACTGCGGATCGTCGGCACGACGTCGTGGATTCCCCAGGCCGGGAACTACGCCGCGCTGGCGCGACGCGTCGCCGCATCGGGCGCGGAGGCGGTCTTCGTCGGCGGACTGCTCGCCACGAATGCCGCCCGCGTCGTGCGCGACCTGCGTGGCGCCGTCGGCCCTCGCGTGGACGTGCTCGCGCCCGACGGCCTGACGCCGCTGTCGTTGTTCACGCGCGCCGCAGGGCGCTCCGCGCGTGGCGTCTTCGTCAGCCTCGGGGGACTTGTCACCGAACGACTGCCCGCAGGCGGCACGGCGTTCGTGCGGCGGTTCGGCCGCACGCAGACCGGGGCGGAGATCGAACCCGCCGCCGTGTACGCCGCGCAGGCCGCGCAGGTCGTGCTCGACGCGATCGCGCGCTCGGACGGCACGCGCGCTTCCGTGCTCGGCGAGCTATTCCGCACACGTGTGCGCGGCGGTCTGCTCGGCGACTTCTCCTTCGACGCCAACGGCGACATCAGCGAGAGCCCGGTTACGATCGTGAAGGTCGGTAGCGGCGGATCGTCGCTGCGGATCGCGAGCGTCGACGGCGGCACGGTCGCGCGCGTCTCGCGCCCGAGCGCACGTCTCGTCGTGGCCGCCGAGTAGCCCGCGCGGCCGAGAACTCTCAGCGAACTCTTACGGCGCGCATAGCGGGCTCTCGCACGGTGCACGCAAGCTCTCGGCCATGAGCACCGCCACCGCCTATCGCCGCGCCGCCGCCGCCCGGCGCCGCGGCGCCATCCGCATCCTGCGCCGGCGCGTCGTCGCCGGCACGGTCGCGGGCTTCCTCGTGATCTGGGGCGTTCTCTTCATCCAGCTCGCGACCGGCCACGGCCCGGGGCTGAGCGACGCCGCGAACGCGGCCGTCGTGCAGACGACCGATCCGGCCGTCACCGAGACCGACACCGCCACAGCGGTCGAGCCGCAGGCAGCGATCGCCGCGGACGACGCCGGCGCCGTCACGACGAGGCAGTCATGAGTGCCGACCCGCGCCACAGCGCGCGCTCGTTCGACCTCTTCGGCGGCCGCGTGACGGTCATCGTCGAGGGGCACTCCCCGGACGGCCGCAGCCCGCAGCTCGCGACGCTGCTGGCCCATGCCCAGCTGCAGGACGTCCATCGCCGCCTGACGCGCTTTGACCGCGGCAGCGAGCTGTCGCTGCTCAACGCCGACGCCGCGCGCGTCGTCCCGGCGAGCCGGCTGTTGCGGCGGCTGGCGCGCGCCGTCGCCGTCGCGGGCGAGCGCAGCGGCGGGCTCGTCGACGCCACGCGCGTCGCCGAGCTCGAACGCGCGGGCTACGCCACGTCGCGCGCCGGGCTCGTTGGCCTGCCGTTGCGCGACATCGTCGCGGCCGCGCCGCCGCCGCGCCCCGCACGGCCACATCACGCGCGCGCCTGGGAGTCGATCGACGTCGACGACGACGACAGGACGATCACGCGCCCACCCGGCGTGCGGCTCGACGGCGGCGGCCTGGCGAAGGGACTCGCCGCCGACCTGCTCGCCGCGACGCTCGGCCGGCACGCCGCGTACGCGATCGACTGCGCCGGCGACGTGCGGATCGGCGGCAGCGCCGGGACACCGCGCACGGTGCTCGTCGAGCACCCGTTCGGCGAACCGCACGCGCACCGCGTCCAGATCCGCGCGGGTGCGGTCGCGACGAGCGGCATCAGCCGCCGCAGCTGGCGCGGCGCCGACGGCTCGCCGGTGCATCACCTGCTCGACCCCGCCAGCGGGCGGCCCGCCTGGACGGGCATCGTGCAGGCGACCGCCTTCGCGCCGACAGCATTGGAGGCCGAGATCCTCGCCAAGACCGCGCTGCTGCGCGGCCCCGACGACGGGCGCTTCGCGCTCGAGCACGGCGGCGTGCTGATTCTCCAGGACGGCAGCGTCCACGTCGTCGAGGCGCTCGTCAAGCAGTCCGCATGACGAACGCCGGCGAGCACGTCTTCTGGATCACGAGCCGCGCCGCGGGTGTCTGCGCGCTCGTCCTCGCGAGCCTCGCGGTCTGCGCCGGCCTCGCGCTCGGCGGCAAGGTGGAGGTCCTGCGCGGGCGCTCGGCGCAGCTGCGCACGCTGCACGAGGCGCTCTCGCTCGGCGCCCTCGCGGCGCTCGCCGTGCACGCGTTCGCGCTGCTCGGCGACGGCTACCTGAACCCGAGCCTGCTCGACATCGCCGTCCCCTTCGCGACGGACTACCGGCCGTTCTGGGCGGCGCTGGGGATCATCGGCGCCTACGGCATGGCGGCGCTGTCGCTGTCGTACTACGCGCGGGCACGGATCGGCGTCGCGCGCTGGAAGACGCTGCACCGCTACGTCGCGGTCTTCTGGCTGCTGGGCGCGGTCCACACGCTCGGCTCGGGGACCGACGCCGGCCAGGCCTGGTTCCTCGTCCTCTACGCGTGCGTCGTGGCGCCGCCGCTCGTGCTGCTGGCGCTGCGGGTCGCGGGTCAGTCATCGTCGCCGCCGCGGCCGCGACCGCGACCGCGACCCGAGCTGTCGTCGCCGGAGCCCGAGCCGGAGCTGTCGCCCGCGTCGGCATCGTCGTCGCTGTGGACCGGCGCCTGAGCGGCGGGCCGCGCCGGTGTCGTGCTCGTCTTCGTCCGCGCCGGCCGGGCGGGGCGCGCGGACGTCGTCGTCGTGGTTGTCGCCGAGCGCGCGGGCGCGAGCTGGCGGCCGGCGGAGACCGGCTCGCCGGGAGCACCGACGGGTGGCTGCGAGACGCTGCTCGTCAGCACGGCGAGCGCGACCGCGACGACGAGGCCGAGCAGTCCGGCGGCGATCCAGATCGTGCGTTCGCGCATCGTGCCCGCAACCGTGTCAGACGCTCGGCAAAGAGCCGGTAAAGGGCGGCAGCGTCAGCGTCGCGCGCGCCCCGGCACCGGCGCGGTTGGAGAGCTCCGCGTCGCCGTCCCAGCAGCGCATGAGCTCGCGCGCGATCGCGAGGCCGAGGCCGGTGCCGTCGGGAGCCGACGCGCCCGCGCTGCCGCGCCGGAAGCGCTCGAACAGCGACTGCTCCTCGTCCGCGGCCAGCCCCGCACCCTCGTCGAGCACCTCGATCGCGCTGCCGTCGGCGCGGATCGTCACGTGCTGCCCGCCGGCGCCGTAGAGGATCGCGTTCTCGATCACCGCGTCGAGCGCGCGGTCGAGGTCCGCGCGCGCACACCAGACCGGCTGCGCCGGCACGGTCGTGTCGACGTGCAGGGTGAGACCGTGCGCGGCCGCCGTCGGCGTCCAGCGCCGGCCCGCCGCGTGCGCCGCCTCGGCGAGGTCGACCAGCTCGCCGGGCGCGTCGCGCTCGCCGGTGCGGCTGAGGACGAGCAGCTCGTCGACGGTCTGCGCGATCCGGTCGACCTCGCGCAGCCCGGCGTCGAGCTCGTGCTCGAGCGCCCCGCGATCGCCGGCGGCGCGCGCCTCCTCCAGCCGCAGGCGCAGCCCGGTCAGCGGCGTGCGCAGCTGATGCGACGCGTCGGCGGCGAACTCCTTCTGCGCGCGCACGGTGCGGCCGAGGCGCTCGGTCATCGCGTTGAACGAGCTCGCGAGCGAGCGCTGCTCGCGGCTGCCCTGTACGGACGCGCGCGCCTCGAGGTCGCCGGCCGCGACGCGCTGGGCGACATCGTCGAGGCGCGTGATCGGCAGCGCGATCCCGCGCGCGAGCAGGAAGGCGACGACGAGCGCGACGAGCAGGACCGCGACGCCGACCGCGAGGATGCCCAGCAGCGTGCGGTTCACGCGGGCGTTGACCGCGCTGACGCTCTGCGTCAGGCGCACCGCGCCGACGACGCGCCCCTCGCGGTAGACGGGCTCCGCATTGGCGAGGATCTCCTCGGCGAGCGTGTCGCTGGCACGCTCGGTCTGCACGCGCCGGCCCCGCAGCGCCGCCTGCAGCTCGGGCCGCTGCGGCGTCGCGTAGGCCGAGCCTCGCGCGGCGGCGCCCGCGCTGTCGGCGAGCACACCGCCGCCGCGGTCGACGATCACGACGCGGCCGCGCGCGGCCTGTGCCGCGGCGCGCGCGAGCACGCGCAGATCGCCGACGTTGCGCCTCGCGACGGGCTCGGAGGCGCCGGCGGCGAGCACGCCGATCTGGGTCCGCGCGCCCTCGCGGACCTCCTCGCCCGAGCGGTCGCGGATGTTCAGCGCCAGCGGCACGGCGAACGCGATCGTGACGAGCACGGCGAGGTAGCCGAGCGCGAGCAGCAGCCGCGTGCGCAGCCTCATGGCGCGCCGGGCGCCGCGAGCAGGAAGCCGACGCCGCGGACGGTGCGCAGGTAGCGCGGATCGGCGGCGTCGTCGCCGAGCTTGCGCCGCAGAAAGCCGATGTGCACGTCGAGCGTCTTCGTCGAGCCGAACCAGTTCTCGTCCCAGACGTCGGACATGAGGTCCTCGCGTGAGACGACGCGGCCGGCGTCGCGCGCCAGGCGCGCGAGCAGGTCGAACTCCTTGCGCGCGAGCGCGAGGTCGCGGCCGTCGAGCGACGCGCTGCGGGTCCCCGGATCGATCGTCAGGTCGCCGAGCGTGATCGGCTGCGTGGCGGCGGCGGTGGTCTCGGAGGGCCGCGCGCGGCGCAGCACCGCACGGATGCGGGCGGCGACCTCGGCCACCGAGAAGGGCTTGACGACGTAGTCGTCGGCCCCCAGCTCGAGCCCGACGACGCGGTCGGTCTCCGTGCCGCGGGCGGTGAGCATGATGATCGGGACGCTCGTGTCACGGCGCCACTCGCGGCACAGCTCGCGGCCGTCGCCGTCGGGCAGGGTGAGGTCGAGCAGGATGATGCTCGGCCGGCGCCGCGCGAACATCGCGCGGGCCGCGGCCGCTGTCGGCGCGACCTCGGCGTCGAAGCCCTCGCGATCCAGAGCACGGGCGAACGGCTCGGCGATCGACGCCTCGTCCTCGACGAGCAGCACGCGGGGGCGGTCCATGTCGGCAACGGTAGCCCCGTCGCCCGGAGCTTGGGCGAAGCTTTACCCGCGCTTGCCCGCGCCTTGCAGGCCCGCTGCGCATGATCGGCGCCGCCCTTCAGCGACGTCAGGAGATTCGACATGCGCAGCTTCAAGACGATGATCGCCGCCGGCGTGACGATGCTCGCGCTCGGCGGACTGACGGCGGCCGCGATCAGCGCCGGCGCCGCCGGGCCCGCCAGCACGAGCGCACCGACGGCGAGCACGCCGACGACGACCGTCATGCGCACGCAGGTCGTCGAGCAGACCGTGCACCGCACGCGGCGGGCCCGCTCCAACTCCGGCCCCGGCTCCGGCTCGAGCGGCTCCGGCCGTGGCGGCGGCGCGCGCGCGGCCGCCCCGGTGGCGACGGCGCCGGCCTCCGCGGCGAGCGCCGCGCCGCCGACCCACTCGCGGCGCGGGCACGGCTCCGACGACGGTCCCGGCGACGACCACGGCGACGACCACGGCGACGACCACGGCGACAACCACGGCGACAACCACGGCGACGACCACGGCGATGACCACGGCGACGACCGAGATGACGACGGCGACGACCGAGATGACGACGGCGACGACGATGACTGAGGGCCGTCCCTCATCCCGCGCAGCGGGCGCCGCACCCGCGCTGACCTGGCTCGCGGCGCTGACGATCTTCGCCGTCGTGCTGATCGTGCTCGCCTGGCGGATGCTCGGCGGCGACGATCCCGCGCTCGGCGCCGGGTCGCCGCAGCAGACCGCCGCGACGCCCGCCAAGCGCGTGATCGTCACGCGCGTCATCAAGCGCCGGATCATCGTGACGACCGTCGCGCCCACGGCGGGCGCAGCGGTGCCCGCCTCCGCCGGCGGCGCCGCGAACGGCGGCGGTTCGGCCCCGGCTGCGGTCGTGGCTGCGCCCGCGCCTGCCGCAGCGCCCGCGCCGGCGCCCGCACCGGCCCCCGTGACGAGGTCCTCGTGATGCGCACGACCACGTTCACCTGCATGGGCTGTGAGATGGCGTTGTGGCTCGCCGACGACGGCGGCGACGACGAGCGTTCCGCCCGCGCGCTGCTCGAATCGATCGACGCCCGCCTGTCGCGCTTCGATCCCGCCAGCGAGCTCAGCCGTCTGAACCGCGACCCGCGCACGACCGTGCCCGCCTCGCCGCTGCTGCGCAGCGCGATCCGCGCCGCCTGCTGGGCGGCCGAGCACTCCGGCGGGCTCGTCGACCCGGCGCTGCTGACGGCGCTGCGCCGCCAAGGCTACACCGGCTCGCTGGCCGGCGTGACCGCGCCCTCGCTGCACGCCGCGCTCGCCGCCGCACCCGCGCGGCGCCCGGCCCGACCGCGCAACGCCGAGCCCGGCTGGCGGGCGATCGCGGTCGACGTCGAGCGCGGCACGATCACCCGCCCGGGCGGGCGCGACGGCGTCAGGATCGACACCGGCGCCAGCACGAAGGGGCTCGCCGCCGACGCCGTCGCGCAGTTGCTCGACGGCCACGAGCGCTACGTCGTCGACCTCGCCGGCGACATGCGCATCCGCGCGCCGCGGCCGATCGAGGTCCACGTCGAACACCCGCTGACCGGCGCGATCGCGCACGTGCTCGAAATCGCCGATGGCGCCGTCGCGACGTCCGGCCTGCGCCGGCGCTTGTGGCGCCGGCCCGGGGGCGGCTTCGCCCACCACCTGCTCGATCCTTCGACCGGCGAACCGGCCTGGACCGGCCTCGTCCAGGTCACCGCGCTGGCGCCCACGGCGCTGGCGGCCGAGACGCTCGCCAAGACGGCCCTGCTGTCGGGCCCGCCGCGCGCACGCCGGCTGCTGGCACGCGGCGGCGGCGTGCTCGTCTGCGACGACGGGACCGTCGAGCTGGTCGGGCGCGCGGCCCGCCGCCGCACCCTGCAGGTCGCCCACAAGGAGGTGGTCGCATGACCGCACCGGACCCCACCGCCCATGCGTGGTGGCTGGCAAGCCGCGCCTCCGGCATCACCGCGTTCCTGCTCGTCTCGTGCTCGGTCCTGCTGGGACTCGCGATGGCGACGAAGCTCCTGCGCGGGCGCGTCCGGCCACCCGTGCTCGTCAAGCTCCACGAGCACCTCGCGCTCGCCGGCCTCGTCGCGATCGCGGTGCACGCGATCACGCTGCTCGGCGACGCCTGGCTGAACCCCGGCGCGGTCGGTCTGCTCGTCCCGTTCACGATCGACCACGAGCCGCTCTTCACCGGCCTGGGCATCGTCGCGGCCTATCTGGCGGCGCTGCTGGGTCTGTCGTACTACGTGCGCCGCCGGATCGGCACGAAGCGCTGGCGCTCGCTGCACCGCCTGACGCTGCTCGTCTACGTGCTCGGCGTGATCCACACGCTCGGCGCCGGCACCGACGCATCGACGGCCTGGATGCGGGCGATCCTGCTCCTCACCGGCGCGCCGATCCTGCTGCTCGCCCTGCTGCGCTGGCTGCCGGACTTCGCGCCCGCGCCGCAGCCCGCCGCACCGCGGCCCGCGCCGCCCGTGCGCCCGCTCCCGCACACCCACTCGCGTTCCGCGGAGGTCACGCCATGAAGGTCGTCATCGCAGGCGCCGGCCTCGCCGCGCAGCGCTGCTGCGCGACGTTGCGCCGGCTCGGCCACGACGGGCCGATCACGCTCGTCGGCGACGAGCCGCTGCTGCCCTACGACCGGCCGCCGCTGTCGAAGGGCTGGCTCGCCGGCAGCGTCGGCGAGGCGGCGCTGCTGCTGCGCCCGGCGAGCTGGTATGCCGACCACGACATCGAGGTCCGGCTCGGCGCCCGCGCCAGCGGCCTCGACGTCACCGCGCGGCGCTTGCGGCTCGCCGGCGGCGAGGAGCTGCGCTACGACCGCCTGCTGATCGCGACGGGCGCCCGCGCGCGGACGCTGCCGGGTACCGAGCGCTTCGAGAACGTCGGCGTGCTGCGGTCCGCCGCCGACGCCACCGCGCTGCGCGCGCAGCTGCGTCCCGGCGCGCACCTGGTGATCGTCGGCGCGGGCTTCGTCGGCCTCGAGGCCGCGGCGACCGCGCGCGCGCTCGGCGCCGAGGTCACGCTGCTCGACGCGGCGCAGGCGCCGCTGCAGGCGATCGTCGGCCCGCGCCTGGGCGCCTGGTTTGCCGGCATCCATCGCGAGCAGGGCGTGCGGCTGCTGATGGGTGTCGCCGTCGAGCGCTTCGAGGCCGCCGGCGAGCGCGTCGAGGCCGTCCGGCTCGTCGGCGGCCGCCGGCTGCGATGCGACGCCGTGCTCGTCGGCATCGGAGTCTCGCCCGCGACCGAGTGGCTCGCCGGAACACCGCTGCAGGGCCGCGGCGTCGCGGTCGACGACGGCGCCCGCAGCGCCGTCGCAGGCGTCTTCGCCGCCGGCGACGCGGCCTGCGGCCAGCACTGGGAGGCGGCCTCGCGGCAGGGTGCCGCCGCGGCGCACCGGATGCTCGGGCTGCAGCCGCCGCCGGCGGTGCCCGAGAGCTTCTGGAGCGACCAGTACGGGACGCGCATCCAGCTCGCCGGCCACCCCCACGGCGCCCGCGAGCTGCACATCGACGGCGACCCCGCGCGCCGCGACTTCACCGCCCTGTACGTGCGCGACGGCCTCGTCGTCGCAGGGCTGCTGGCCGGGCGCCCCCGCGCCCTGCCGGCACTGCGCGCCCAACTCGGCAAGCCCCCCAGAGAGAGGAACCTCGCATGACGATCATCGCCCGTATCGACGCGTACGCCTGCGCCGCGCACGGCGACTGCGTCGACGTCGCCCCGACCGCCTTCGCGCTGGAGGACACCGCCGTCGTCGTCGGCCACGCCCCCCGCGAACAGCTGCTGGCCGCGGCGCAGGCCTGCCCCGCCGTCGCGATCACGCTCTGGGATGAGGTGACCGGCGAGCAGGTCTTTCCGTAGCCCGAACGTGCACACACGCCCCGGAACCCTTTCCTTTGACGCACGGGCGCATTAGCTTGGCGCCCGTGCTGAAGGACAATCTGCGCCGCCGCAACGCCGCCGATCTGCGCGCCGAGCGCGACGAGCTGGGCTTCGTACGCCGGCCGGAGGTGCGCTGGCTGAGCCCCGGCCTGCTGGCCCGCTCGGGCGTCGAGGTGATCGTCTCGGGCACGTTCGGCAAGTTCGCCGACAAGCGCGAGATCCAGCGCGAGCCGCAGGACGGCATGGACTACTCGGCCGTCAGCGGCGATCTCTGGGTCGACTACCTGTCGGACACGGGCGACGGCTGGGAGGGGACGTACACGATGGCCTGGCTGCTCGCGCAGCCGGCGCTGAAGGCCGGCGAGGAGACGCTGCCGCGCGGCAGGATCCTGCTGCTCGGCGGCGATCAGGTCTATCCGTCGGCGACGCCCGAGCAGTACGAGGATCGCTTCATCGGCCCGTTCTCGTCGGCGCTGCCGAAGTCCGACCGGCCCGACAAGCCCGAGCTGTACGCGCTGCCGGGAAACCACGACTGGTACGACGGCCTCGTCAGCTTCCTGCGCGTGTTCTGCGCGCGCGACGGGCGCGTCGGCGACTGGCGCACACGCCAGCGCCGCAGCTACTTCGCGATCCGGCTGCCCAACGACTGGTGGGTCCTGGCGATCGACATCCAGCTCGACACGTACATCGACGACATCCAGCTGGACTACTTCCTCAAGCAGCCGATCGCCAAGGGCGACAAGGTCATCCTGATGACGGCCAAACCGGCCTGGGTCAAGGCGGTGCCCGGCCGCACGGAGCCGCCGTCGTGGCGCTATCTGTCCTACTTCGAGCAGCGCGTCGTGCGATCGCGCGGAGCGCGGCTGGCGATCGTCCTGACGGGCGACCTGCACCACTACGCCCGCTACGAGCCCGCCAGCGACGACGAGCCGACGCGGATCACCGCCGGCGGGGGCGGCGCCTACCTGTCGGCGACGCACACGCTGAAGGACTCGCTGGATCTGCGCTCGCTGGACCGCGACACGTCCGTCGCCTACGAGCGCGCGCAGGTCTACCCGCGCGACGAGGACTCGCGCCGGCTGTCGAACGGGATCCTCAGGCTGGCGCGGCTCAACCCGTCCTTCGCCGGGCTGCTGGGCGCCGTCTACGTCCTGCTCGGCCTGGCCATGCTCGGCGCGCTGAACGCCGGCGAGCGGGCGCTGCTTGACGCCGTCGACAGCTTCGGCGGCGTTCTCTCCGAAGCCGCGAGCGGGCTGACGATCATCCTCGCGCTCGTGCTCTTTGGCGGCGTCTTCGGCGGCACGGACATCAAACCCGACGCGCTGGAGACGAAGGGCGCCAGACGCGGGGCGACGAAGCTCGCGAAGCTGCTCGTGGCGCTCGCCCAGACGCTGATCCACCTGCTGCTGGCGGCCGGGATCGTGTACCTCTCGGCGACGATCGCGCCCGACGACGCGCCGATCCTCGCGTGGCTTGTGAGCATCGCGCTGCTCTTCGGCGCCGGCTTCACGATCGGCGCGACGGTCTTCGCGATCTTCCTGTTCGGCGTCCACAAGCTACGCGGCAAGAAGGCGCCCGAGGCCGCCAATCAAGTCTTCACCGGCCAGTCGATCGCCGACTACAAGAACCTCGTGCGGATGCGCTTCGCGGCCGACGGCAGCCTCACGCTGCACCCGCTCGGCGTCGACGAGGTCGGGCGCGACTGGCGCTACGAGGGCGAGCAGGAGGACTGCGCCCGCTTCGAGCCGCGCGGCGCCGCGCCGCGCGTGCATCCGATCGACGGGCCGCTGACATTCGACGCCTCCGGTCGAAGGACGTACTGACTTTTCGGTCCGAGCTTGACGGCGGGGGACTCGAGCGGCGAGAGTCCGCGGTCAGAAGGCGATCGATTCGCGATGGCCGCACCTCGGCACGAAGGAGCAGCCATGCCCACGGACACGCCCGTCCCCGCAGCCATCGACGACCTCGCCCTCAGGTTCCGCGGTGACCTCGTGCGTCCCGGCGATGGCGCCTACGACGACGCTCGCAGCGTGTGGAACGGCATGATCGACCGCCGCCCGGCGCTGATCGCCCGCTGCACGTGCACGGCCGACGTCGTCGCAGCGGTCAACGCCGCACGTGAGAGCGGACTGACCCTGGCCGTGCGCGGCGGCGGTCACTCCGCCTGCGGCCACGGGACCTGCGACGACGGCATCGTCATCGACCTGTCGCCGATGTCAGAGGTCGTCGTCGACGCCGAGGCCGCGACCGCGCGGGCGGACGGGGGTGCGACGTGGGGGCAGTTCGACGCGGCGACGCAGGAGCACGGTCTCGCCGTGACGGGCGGGCGCTTCTCGACGACGGGCATCGCCGGGCTGACGCTCGGCAGCGGCAGCGGCTGGCTGGAGCGCAAGTGCGGCCTGTCGGCCGACAGCCTGATCGCGGCCGAGGTCGTCCTCGCCGACGGGCGCGTCGTGACCGCCAGCGCGGAGGAGAACGCCGACCTCTTCTGGGGACTGCGCGGGGGCAGCGGCAACTTCGGGATCGTGACCGCCTTCGAGTACCGGCTGCATCGCGTCGGCCCGATCATCTACGGCGGGATGTTGCTGTCGGCCCCCGATCGCGCCGGCGACATCCTGCGCTGCTTCCGCGACCTCATGGACGGGGCCCCCGACGACCTCGGCGGCGCCGTCGCCTTCATCAGCGCGCCGCCCGAGCCGTTCGTTCCCGAGCAGGCGCGCGGCAGGCCGGCCGTCGGTGTGGTGATCTGCTGGACCGGCGATCACGACGAGGGCGAACGCATCATCGCCCCGTTGCGCGCGGCCGCGCAGCCGGTCGCCGACCTCGTCGGACCGATGCCGTATGCCGCCCTGCAGAGCATGCTCGACGGGGGCGGGCCGAAGGGCATCCGCGCGTACATGAAGGCGGGATTCCTCGAGGACCTCAGCGACGACGCGCTCGCGACGCTGATCGAGGACGGCCTGCACCCGCCCGGGCCGATGACACAACTCCTGCTCGAGCCGATGGGCGGGGCGATCAGCCGCGTCGGCGAGGACGAGACGGCGCTGGGTCGCCGCGACACGGCATGGTGCTACCACGCGATCTCGCTCTGGATGGACCCCAGCCAGGAGGCCGAGGACGCGCACATCGCGTGGACGCGGAAGCTCAGCGAGGACCTCAAGCCCTACACGCGACCCGGCGTCTACCTGAACTACATCTCCGACGAGGGCGAGGATCGCGTGCAGTCCAGCTACGGCGAGGAGCGCTACGCCCGTCTGGTCGCGCTGAAGGCCGCCTACGACCCGACGAACCTCTTCGCGCTCAACCAGAACATCCGGCCCCCGGTGGCCGTCTGAACGCGGACGCGGCGCTCAGCGCGGCGGCGATACCGCCGCCGGCGAGCCCGCCTTCGCCGACGCCTGATCGGCGGCGCTGAAGCCCGATCCGCGCAGATCTGCGCCGCGCGATCCGGCACCCTCGCCGGGACGGTCGGGTTAACTGCTGCTCATGCGCCGCCTGGCCGTGCTCTGGCTCGTCCTGTTCGCGGCCTACGCCGCGACGATCGGTCTGCCCGCGTTCGGTGCCTCGCAGTTCGGCGGCGACGAGCCGCACTATCTGCTGACGGCCGAGTCGATCGTCAGCGACCGCGACCTCGACCTGCGCGACGAGTACGCCACGAAGGCCTATCGCGACTGGTACCCCTACGTGCTCGAGCGCCACGGCCGGCTGACGAACGGGCAGGCCAACGAGCCGACCGGTGCCGGGTTCCCGTTGCTGATCGCGCCCGCCTACGCGATCGGCGGCCCGCTCGCCGTGCAGCTGCTGCTGGCGGCGATCTCGGCGCTGGCGTTCGTGCTCGCCGCGCTGCTCGCGCGCCGTGTCGTCCCCGAGCCGTGGGCCAGCGGGGCGGCGCTCGCCTGCGGGCTGTCGCCGCCCGCGCTGGCGTCGGCGACCGCCGTCTCGCCAGAGCTGGCCGCCGGCGCGATGCTCACCGCCGCCGCCCTGCTGGCGCTGAAGGTGCGCGACCTGCCGCGGATCCGCTGGGTCGTCGGGGCATCGATCGCGCTGGGCGCGCTGCCCTGGCTGGGGCTGCAGTTCTCGGTCGCGGGGCTCGTCGTCGGCCTGGCGCTGTTTCGCTGGCTGAAGCGCGGCGCGCGCGGCTTCGCGATGCTCGTCGAGGTCGAGGTCCTGCTGTTCTCGGGAATCATGTTCGTGACGATCAACGACCAGCTCTTCGGCGGGTTCACGCCGGCCGCGGCCGCCCTGCCCGGCGACCGGCTCGGCGATCTCGGCGCCGCCGACTACCTCGAGCGTGCGCCCCGCCTCGTCGGGCTGTGGCTGGATCGCAGCTACGGCGTCCTGCGCTGGGCGCCCGTGATCGCGCTCGCGTTCTACGCGCTCTGGCTGCTGTGGCGCTCGCACCGCGACCACATCGCGCGGCTGCTGCCCGAGCGCGGCGGCGTCGAGGTCGCGGCCGCGATGTGCGCGCTCGTCTGCGGCGCGCAGGTGCTCGTCGCGACGTTCGTCGCGCCGACGATGTTCGGCTTCTTCTTTCCCGGCCGCTACCTGCTGGCGGCGCTGCCGCTCGCCGTGGCGCTCGTCGCGTGGGGATTGCGCCAGGCGCCGCGCGCCGGCGGTGCGCTGGCCGCGGTCACACTGGCGACGAGCGTCTGGTGGTACGCCGAGCTGCGGATCGGCGGCGGCGGCACCGTCGGGCCGTCTTCGTCGGCGCCGCTGGGCCCGCTCGACGCCGCGCTGCCGCTGTTCGGCAGCGGTGGCGCGGGCGCGACGGTGGCACTCGTCGCCGCGGCGGTCGCCTCGATCGCGCTCGTCGCCTACGAATGGCACCGCGGGCGAGCGCGGATCGCGGGCCTGTAGGCGGCTTGACGGGTCCGCGCGCTGCGGCGACGATCGGACCGTGAACTCGCGCGCCGGCTACTGGATCGGCGGCGGCCTGATCGCCGCCGCGGTCGTCGCCGGCGTCCTGTGGGTCGTGCTGTCGTTCGTGAGCATCTCCGCCACGCTCGACGACTTCGTGCGCGTGCCGGCGCCGGGGTCGCAGGCGGTGGCGCTCGAGCAGCGCAAGTACATCGTCTACTTCGAGGGCCCCGGCGCGGGCGCGGACCACGTCCCGCCGATCGAGGTCACGATCCGCGACGCGCGCAACGAGCAGCCGCTCGGGCTCGCCGGCTACAGCGGATCGCTGACGTACTCGATCGGCGGCCACAGCGGGACGGCGCAGGCGACCGTCACACCTCCGCGTGCGGGCCGCTATGTCGTCAGCGCCGCCACGACGCAGGAGCCTTCCGCCGGCCTGGACGTCGCACTGGGCGAGAGCATCGGGGGCAAGATCGTGCGCGCGATCCTCGGCGCGTTCGCGATCGGTGGGCTGCTGCTCGTCGCCGGGATCATCCTGATCGTCATGACCGTGACGAAGCGGCGGCGGCGCCCGCCCGCACCGTCGCCGGATCCGACCGCGCCCGCGCCGATCGCCGGCCTGGAGGGGTAGCCGGCTCGGACGCGGCCGTCAGCGATCCTGCGCCGAAGGGTCCTCTTCGAGCTCGGCAGCGAGGATCGCCTTCGCCGCGCTGGCCGGGTCCAGGCGGCGCGCGACGACGTCGTCGATCAGCCGCTCGAAGGTGTCGTCCTGCGTGAGCTTGTGCTCCAGGCGGCGGCGCATCCGCCCGGTCGCGATCGCCAGCACCTCGCTGCGCAGGTTGCGCCGGCGGCGCTCGGACAGCGTGCCCTGCGCGTCGATGAACGTGCGGTGCTCGACGAGCTTCTCCATGAGCGCGTCGACGCCCGTGCCGTCGACCGCCTCGGTCTGCAGGATCGGGACCTTCCAGGCGCCCTTGACGTGCGGCGCGAGCGACAGCACGCCGCGGATCTCGCGCACCATCGTCTGCGTCAGCGGGTGGTCGGCCTTGTTGACGACGATGATGTCGGGGATCTCCATGATGCCGGCCTTCAGCGCCTGGACGGAGTCGCCGCCGCCGGGCATCAGCACGAGCAGGACCGTGTCGGCGTGGTCGATGATGTCGACCTCGGCCTGGCCGACGCCGACGGTCTCCAGGAAGACGTCGTCGCGGCCGGCGGCGTCCATCAGCAGTGCGGCCTGCAGCGACGCCTCGCTCAGCCCGCCCAGCGCACCCCGGTTGGCCATCGAGCGGATGAAGACGCCGGGGTCGAGGAAGTGCTCGGTGAGGCGGATCCGGTCACCGAGCAGCGCGCCGTGCGTGAACGGCGACGAGGGGTCGATCGAGAGCACGGCGACGCTGCGCTCGGCGGCACGGCGATTGCGGACGAGCTGGCCGATCAGCGTCGACTTGCCCGCGCCCGGAGCGCCGGTGACGCCGATGACGGTCGCCTTGCCGGTGTGCGGATAGACCTCGCGGACGAGCGCCCAGCCGGCCGGGTCGTCGTTCTCGACGAGCGAGATCGCGCGCGCGAGCGCGCGGCGGTCGCCGTCGAGCAGGCGCTGGGCGAGGTTGGGGTCGGCCGCCACGGCGCACGATGATGCCAGGGCCGGCCGACTGGTTGCCCGGACGCGTAGCCTTGTCACATGTCGGTCAACGTCCCGCTGGAAGAGCTGGCACAGGCGATCGAGCGTTTCGGCGTCAACCCGTACATCGTCACCGTCGGCTCCGACGGCAGGCCGCGCGCCACCTCGGTCACGGTGAAATGGCACAAGGACCTGCTGATGGTTCCGGCCGGGCGCCGCACGATGGAGAACGTCACGGCCAACGAGCAGGTCGCGCTGCTGTGGCCGGCCACGGTGCCCGGCGAGCACGCGCTGATCGTCGACGGCTGGGCCGCCGTCCTCAGCAGCCCGGAGACGAACGAGGTCGTCTTCATCCAGCCGGGCAAGGCGGTGCTGCACGTCACCTCGACGAGGCCCGCGTGACGATGTCCGGCGCCGAGCGCTACCACGACGGATCGCGCGAGCTGCAGGACCGCTTCGACACGCGCCGCCTCGCCGACCGCGTCGACGAGCGCACGGGTCACGACCACATGACCGTCGAGGACGCGGCCTTCATCCAGCGCATGGACATGTTCTTCCTCGCGACCGCCGACGCCGGCGGCCAGCCGCAGTGCTCCTACAAGGGCGGCGATCCAGGCTTCGTGCGGGTGCTCGACGAGCACACGCTGGCCTTCCCCAACTACGACGGCAACGGGATGTTCCTGTCGTGGGGCAACGCGCTCGTCAACCCGCAGGTCGGTCTGCTGTTCATCGACTTCGTCGCCGAGCGCCCGTCGCGCCTGCGCGTCGAGGGGCTCGCCTCGGTGCAGCTCGAGGACGAGCTGATCTCCACATGGCCCGCGGCGCAGTTCGTCGTACGCGTGCGCGCGCAGCGGGTCTTCCCCAACTGCCCGCGCTACATCCACCGCATGGCGCTCGTCGAGCGCTCGTCCTACGTGCCGCGTGCGGGCGTGCCGACACCCGTTCCCGGCTGGAAGCGCGGGCCGCTCGGTGAGGGCGTGCTGCCCGCCGGCGACCCGGCGACCGAGGCGTAGCCGTGGAGCCCGTTCTGACGCTCGAGACGCCCCCGGCCGCGCCGCCGCTCGTCGTCCGCCGCGGTCCTGCGCCGCTGCACGGCGGCCCGCTGACGCTGTGGCGCTTCATGCGCTCGCACGGGATGCTCAGCCGCAGCTATGCGCGCCTGATCGCGCGCTGGCTGTGGCTCAGGCTGCGCTGGCGCGGGCGCCTGAAGACCGACGGCCTGTGCTTCGTCTGCCCCGGCGTGACGATCGAGATCGGCAAGGGCGCGACGCTGCACCTCGGGCGCTGGTCCTGGATCGGCCACGGCTCCAAGATCCGCGCGCACGAGGGCGAGGTCCACATCGGGGCCAAGACCGTGCTCGGCCAGGAGTGCACGATCTCCGCGTTCCAGCACGTCTCGATCGGCCGCGAGTGCATCGTCGCCGACCGCGTGATGCTGATCGACTTCGACCACGGCGTCGTCGAGCCCGACCGCCCGGTCCGCGAGCAGGGCATCTACAAGCGCGACGTGCGCGTCGGTCACAACGTCTGGATCGGCTACGGCGTCTCGATCCTGCGCGGCACGACGGTCGGCGACAACTGCGTCCTGGGCACGTCGACGGTCGTCACGCAGGACGTGCCCGACAACGCCGTCGCGGCGGGCGTCCCGGTGCGGGTGCTGCGGATGCGCAAGCCGCCGCGCACGATGCGCTGGGAGTAAGGAAGCATCCGAAGGCGCCGCCCGGGCTGCGCGAGCTCAGCGCGGCGTGCCTGTGCGGCGGTGACCGATCAGCCCAGCGCGCGCAGCCCGGCGGTGACGGCGACCGCGACCGCAACCGCGGGCACGACGGAGCCGCCTCTCCACGTGACGATCCCGGCGGCCGCGACGCCCGCGGTGTCGGCGCCGATCTGCCAGCGGTCGCCGTCGGCAAGCGCCTGCGTGACGATCAGCGCGGCCAGCAGCGCGGGCGCCATCAGCGCGATGACCTGGCCGAAGCGCAGCGGCAGCTCGCGCCCGCCGAGCGCGATCGGGCCCGCGGCCTTGATCGCGAACGTCACGGCCGCGCAGGCGGCGATCAGCTGCCACAGCTCCGCCCTCATGACGCCGTCGCGCGCGCGTGGCGCCGTTTCAGGCCGACGAGCGCCGCCACGCTCGCGGCCAGCACCGGCACCCCCGCCGGCGCCACCGGCACGAGCGCGAGCGCGAGCGCAGCGCCGGCGAGTGCGACGCCGCGCGAGCGTGCGTCACGCAGCTCGGGCAGCAGCAGCACGACGAAGAACGCCGGGAAGATCGCATCGAGGCCGAGCGCCTGCGGGTCTCCGAGCGCGCTGCCGCCGAGCGCGCCGATCGCCGTCCCGCCGAGCCATGTCACGTACTGCACCGACGTCGCGCCGAAGAGGAGATGGCGGTCGAAACGCCCGTCGCCCTGCAGCGCCATCGCCCACGACGCGTCGACCACCGTCTGGCCCTGAAGTGCGCGGGCGAGCGGCGTTCCCGGCAATGACGGGGCGAGCGCGATGCCCATCGGCAGGAAGCGGCCGTTCATCAGCGCCGCCGCGCCGATCGCGGCGCCGAGACCGCCGCCGGCGGCGATGATCGATACGGCGGCGAACTGCGCCGAGCCGGCGAAGACGACCGCGGACATGACGATCGCCCCGAGCGCCGACAGGCCCGCCTCGCGCGCGAGCACGCCGAACGACAGCGCGACCACGCCGCCGGCGATCGCGTAGGGCAGGCCGGCGCGCAGCCCGGCCAAAAACGACGCGCGTGCCGTCGTCGCGGTCAGGGCCGCGGACCTGCGACGGGCAGAGCTACCGGTTCATCGCTCATCGGCTGGTGACAGTAATACAGCCATCCGCCCGTTCAGCGCGCGCCTGGACGCCCGGTGCGGACGGCTATAGCGGCCGGCCGGGCCTGCCGGCGGCCTGCCCGATCAGGCGCAGTTGGGCCATGGGCTCGTGCCGGCCCGGCGCAGGAGCTTGGCCGCCCGCCGGTCCTGCTCGGCCTCGGAGGCCTGCGACGGGCTGCCGCTGCCGCCCATCTCGCTCCAGGTCCCGATCGAGAACTGGTACTTGCCGTGGTACCGGCCGTCGGCCGAGACGGCGGTCGGGTCGCCACCGGACTCGCACGCGGCGATCCGCGCCAGCCGGCGATCGAGGCCGACCGGCTCACGCGCCCGCGCGCCCTGCACGGCGATCGTCTCGATGCCCAGCGCATTCAGCGTCTGCGGGCCGATCACGCCGTCGACGGTGAGGCCGTTGCGGTGCTGAAAGCGCCTCGTCGCGGCCCGCGTACGCGGGCCGACGACGCCGTCGGCGCTGACGCCGAGCGCCTTCTGGGCGGCAGCGATCGTGTCCGCGCTGATGCCGTCGCGCGAAGAGAGTCCCTGCTGGGCGACCGCCCCGGCGCTCGCGACGAGCACGCCGGCGGTGGCGGCGAGCAGTGAGCCGCGGCTGCGCAGCATGCGCCTGCGGCGCAGCCGCGCGGCGACGCGGCGCGCGCGCGCGGCGCGCAGCGAGCGGCGGTAGGCGATCGTGCGCGCCGCGTCCGGGTTCTCAGGCCGGGCGACGCCGTCGGCCCGCCCATCGTGGCTGCATGTCATGTGTGTTCTCCTCCGTCGTCGCGGCGCCTACGGGGTTAGCTGTCGGGCTCGCGCTGTGACGTGCGCTACGCCGCCTGCAGTGCCATCGCTGGCGCTGGGTGGCGATTCGCCCCCGGTCCGGAGCGTGCTCCGGACCACATGGGTCCCCCGTTCCCGGTCGCGCTGGGCGCCCGGGACTCGGCTCGTTATGCAAAGCAGCGGTGGATCCTACGAGACCGTCGGACGGAACGGCGTGCGGCCGTGCGCACGCAGCGCGAAGAACCGCCTCTGGACCGTTCTGCGGGGCGCCGCGGGCCGCGTCGTGGGGCCCCGCCGAGCGGCGGTTGCGCAGGGCGACGTCGGCATCGCCCAGGAGCAGCGCGCTACAGCGCCATCGCGCGCGCCTGCGGCGCGAGGTTGCCGACCGCCGGATCGAGCGTCCCCGGCGCGGCCAGCGCCGCGTCGAGCGCCGCGCGATGCCCGGCCGCGCGCTCGCGCCCGTAGGGCTCGGCGAGGTCCTGGCTGACGAGAAAGGCCCAGTCGCTGGACTGCAGCGCGAGCAGCTCGCGCGCCGCGCGGGCGTCGGCCCTGCCCGCGCGCGCGGCCGCGACGGTTTGCAGCTCGGCGTCGCGCGCGCTCCAGGCCATCGCCGCGACGGGCGCAGCGCTCCATGTCGTCAGGTCGCGCGGCGTGCCCCACGACGTCACCGGCAGGTCGTCGGGCGCCGGCGCCGGCTCGTGGCGGGTCAGCGCGTCGTCGAGGTGGCTGATCGTCAGACCCTGCGCCGCCGCCTGCTCGAGCACGGCTGCCAGCCACAGCGGCCCCTCGTGCCACCAGTCGCCGAGCAGCTCGGTGTCGATCGCGAAGACGCACAGGCCGCCGCCGGCGACCCGCTCGCGCACGCGCTCGACGAAGTCGGCCCCGTGCTCGCGCGCGGCCGCCGCGGCGCGCTGCGGGTCGTAGGGCGCGCCGTCGTTGCTCCAGGCGCGGTGGCGATAGCGGGTGAACGCGTGGTAGTCGCGGTAGCGCGGGTCGGCCGGGTAGCCGCCGGCGCTCCAGGCGAGCTCGATGATCTCGCGATCGATCGGGACCAGCAGCGGGCCGGCGGGCGAGCGCAGCGGGCGCAGGTGCTCGTCGCCGCTGAGGACGTCGGTCAGATCGACGCAGACGGCGCGCACGCCGGCCGCCGCCAGCGGCGCGTCCAGCCACGGCGCGTGCGCGCACTCCGGCAGCCACAGGCCCGCGCCCCAGGCGCCGAAGCGGCGCCGGTGCGCGTCGATGCCCGCCTGCAGCTGCAGCCGGATCCCGGCGTCGGTGGCGAGCAGCGGCAGCACGGCGTGCGTCGCCGACGAGGTCCAGGCGACGTGGCGGCCCAGCGCGCCGAGCACGTCGCCGCCGAGCTGCGCGAGCCGCTCGCGCGCCCACTCGTAGCGCGCCGCGGAGTGCTCCAGCGCGGCGACGACGCGCGCGTCGCCCGCCGCCGCGATGTCGCCGCGGTGGGTCTGCACGCGCGTCGTCGCGAGGAAGTCGGCGCAGCGCTCGATCGCGCCCGGCGCCTCGAGCTGGTCGCAGAGCACCGGCGTCAGCGACAGCGTGATCTGTCCCGCCCGCCCGCCGCCGTCGAGCAGCTCCAGCAGCGGCAGGTAGGACGTCGCGATCGACTCCCACAGCCACTCCTCCCCGAACGGCCAGACGCCGAAGCCCTCGACGTAGGGCTGGTGGGAGTGCAGGACGATCGCGAGCTCGCCCGCGCCGGCGTCGCAGATGCTCACGGCCGCAGCACGGCGACGAGGTCGAGCGCGCCGTGCAGGTCGCGCGCGCTGCCCGCGCGCAGCGCGAAGTCGCGCACGTCGATCGCCGGCGTGAAGCGGTCGTAGAAGCGCTTCGTGATGCCGAGGCGCGCGTGCACGGCGTCCCAGCCGAGCGCGAGCGCGCGCGCGTGCAGCGCGAGCTTGCGCGCGTGGTAGAGGCCGTGGATCTGGACCGAGCCGAAGTGCGTGCGGCACAGCGCGGCGAACTCCTCGGGGCGGTACTCGTAGACGTGCCAGGGGTTGCCCGAGCGCTCGGCGCCGGGCGGCGCCAGCGTCAGGACGTTCGGCGTCGAGACGAAGACGACGCCGCCGCCGGGCGCGTCGGCAACGAGCGCGCGGAAGCGGGCGAGCACCGCGCCCGGGTCCTGCACGTGCTCGATCGTCTGCAGGAAGACGAGCGCGTCGCAGGGCTCGTCGAAGGTCTCGACCATCGTGCGCACGAAGCGCAGGTTGTCGCGCACGTAGCGCAGCCGCGCGTGCTCGAAGGCGTCGGGGTTGGCATCGACGCCGACGACCTCCGCGGCGCCCGCGACCGCCAGCACGTCCGAGCCATAGCCCTCGCCGCACGCCATGTCGACGACGCGCCGTCCTGCGACCTGCGCCGCGATCCATTCGTACACGACGAGATGGCGCTGAAACCAGTAGTTCTCCTCGGGCACGTCGGGCAGCGTGCGCTCGCCGGTCAGCGCCAGCGGCGGGACGCCGGGCGGCTGGTCGGCCTGCAGGTACAGCGCGGGCTCGTCGTCGTCGGACACGGCGCGGGAGCCTACGAGGCCGCGACCGCGGCGCGCGCCTGCAGGTAGCGCGCGCGGGCGGCGAACGTCTCGTACAGCGAGGTCTGCAGGTCGTCGAGGAACTCCTCGCGGTAGGTCGCGTCGCTCAGCACGGCGATCGCGTAGTACAGGCCGCTGAACGCCGCCAGGCCGCTGGAGACCTTCAGCAGCTCGACGCTCGTCGAGGCGTTGCCGGCGATCGCGTCGGGCGGGTGGCCGATCCACGACTCGACGACGCCGGGCGTGATCGCCAGCGCCCCGAAGGCGACGAAGAACAGGCCCACGAGCGCGGCGACGAGCAGCACCTGCAGCCCCTGGCTGACGAACATCACGAGGCCGACGTTGAAGCGCTGGCGCGTCGTCAGCGGCGGATCGGCACCGACCTCCTGCTCGAGCTCGCGCACCTCGCGCGGCAGCCGCGAGATGACGAACACCGAGGCGGTCCCGATGAACAGGCCGATCACGCCCAGCAGCGCGCCGTCCGAGACGGCGGAGAAGACCTGCCACATCTCCGTGTTGATGAACAGGACGATCATGAAGATCAGCAGCACCGGGACCGCCCGCGTCAGGAGCTTCAGCGAGGCGGCGAGCTGGCCGACGAGCCGCGCCCCCGTCCAGCGCACGATCGACAGCAGACCGACGCCGACGACGAGGTAGATCAACGCCAGCAGGACGAGGTTTCCGCCGGCGGTGACGAGCGCGCTCGTCACCTGCCCGCCGAACACGAGCGGCAGCAGGGCGGGAACGAGCACGAACGCCGCCAGCTCGATCGGCCCGACGCGATCGGGGATCGACAGCCACCGCCTGGCGCGGCGGTGGTTGACCAGCGCCACGCCGCCGACGATGATCGCCATGCCGCCGAGCAGCGCGAGCAGGTTGCCCCACCACGGCCAGTCCTTGTCGACGGCGCCCAGCAGCTCGCCTGTGACGACGAGCGACAGCAGCGGCACGGCGCGCGTGAAGATGTCCTCGTAGGCCGAGTAGTCCTCGATCAGCAGCGGCAGCCCGGCGCGGCGCAGCCGGTGCTCGTACGCCGCGAGCTCGTCCATCGGCGAAGGATATGGTCGCGGCGCGGCGAGCATCGCGCGGGCGCCGTCGTTGCCGCGGGTCACGGCGGACGGCCGGCGCGATCGTCTGCCCGAACGGGCCTCGCCGAGGCCGCCCGCGCGTGCTAGACGTCCACGAAATGGCCTTCGCGGCGAACCCGGCCCTGGCGGTCCGCGCTGGCGGAGTCCTCGCGCGCGGGCGCGCCGAGGCCGCCGCGGCCGCCCAGATCGCCGCCGGCGCCGGCCGCGGCGCGCCGCCCGAGCCCGCGCTTCGCGGCGACCTCGGCGCCGAGCGTCGTGACGGCGTCCGCGGCTCCCACGTCCGGCGGGACCCGCTCGCCGGCGCGCTCGCGCGGGCCGTCGCGCAGCGCGCCGCGCCGACCTCCCGGCGGCCGTCGCCGTCGCGCGCGACGCTGCAGCGAAACGGGCTCGACACGTTCGTCGCCGACCTCGGCGTGCAGTCGGATCTGACGATGATCGGGGTCATGCTCCAGCGCTGGCCGGGATCGTCGCGCGAGGCGATCGCCAGGCGCCTCGAGACGTTCGCACCGGCCGGTCGCCCCGGCCAGCTGGACCGCTTCAAGTCGATGATCTTCGTGCTCGGCGAGGAGGAGCTGATGCGCGCCGAGCCGCGCGCCGCCGACCTGCAGGCGGCGACATCGCTGGCGGGCGTCATCGCCGTCCTGCTGTCGGCCGGCTGCGACCCGGGCGCCGTGCTGCGCCTGGGGCGGCGCTGGAGCCTCGTGCTCAAGGACCTCCTGCTGGACTTCGGCCGTGTCCAACCGATGAGCGTCGCGGCCGTGCGCACGTTCATCGAGTCGGCATCCGAGACCGAGCGCTACGACGCGTGGAACGCAACCACGACGCTCGACACGCTGCGCGCGGAAGCCCGCCGCGACCCGACGAACGTCAAGCGCGAGCTGTACCTCCAGGTGCTGCCGGCGCTCGGGATGATGTTCGCCTCGCCGGCCGGCAGCGACGCCGAGAAGGCGCGGATCCCGATCGTCGAGGTCGATCGCCACATCCGCAGATTCCTCCCGACGATCGGCGCCAACGTCCCCTCCGATCGCAGGGTCGCCGGCCAGATCTCGATCGTCAACGAGCAGGACTTCCAGCTCGCCTACGAGCGCCAGTGGATGAGCGGCAAGTACCCCGAGCTCATGCCGCGGGCGCGCGACCAGTGCAAGGCGTTCGTCGACGTCGACCTCGCCGACCGCCACATCTGGATCGACCACGCGGCGCTGTCGGACGGGACGATGATCCACGAGGGCATGCACAAGTACGCCGACGACGAGCTGCGCAACAGGATGCGGACGTACGCCAAGGGCGGGACGTCGGGCATCTCGATGCTCGACGAGGGGCTCACGGAGCTGTTCACCCGCAAGGCCTGCACGCACGTCGGCATCAACCGCTATCCCGGCTATCCGTGGCAGCACGCGGTCTGCGTGGCGCTCGAGCGCAAGCTCGGTCTGCCGATCCTCATGAACGCGTACTACTTCGGCAGCTATGACGCGTTGGTCGCCGAGTTCGAGCGGGTGACCGGAAGGCGCTGGACGGACTTCGCGCACGAGATCGAGCACGAGAAGGACGAAGTCGCGGCGACGGCGCTGATCTGAGCCCGGGATCGCGGTGAGATGGTCGCGGCGTCGGGGAGCTTCCGGTCCGGTGCTGGTTGCGGCCCAGCGCTCACCCGACCGCCCGGTAGCGCTCGATCGCGCGCCTGCGCTCGTCGGCGTGGTCGACGATCGGCGCCGGGTAGTCGCGTCCGATGACGCAGCCCGCGGCGACCTGCTCGCCGTCGCTCATCGTCCACGGCTCGGCGAGGCGCTCGTCGGGCACGTCGCGCAGCTCGGGCACCCAGCGGCGCACGTACGCGCCGCCGGGGTCGAACTTGCGCTGCTGCACGACCGGGTTGAACATGCGCCGGAAGTACGGCGCCGGATCGACGCCGACCGATGACACCCACTGCCAATTGCCGTTGTTCTGGGCCGGCTCGCCGTCGAGCAGCAGCGCCTCGAAGTGGCGCTCGCCGGCACGCCAGTCGACGTGCAGATCCTTGGTCAGAAACGAGCCGGCGACGAGCCGCGCGCGGTTGTGCATCCAGCCCGTGCGCGCGAGCTGGCGCATCCCGGCGTCGACGAGCGGGTAGCCGGTGCGGCCCGCGCGCCAGGCATCCAGCGCGTCGGGATCGTCGTGCCAGCGGAGCTCGCGATAGCGCGGCTGGTACTCCGATCGCGCGTTGCCGGGGTTCATCAGCAGGACATGCGCGTAGAAGTCGCGCCAGCAGAGCTGGCGGATCCAGGCTTGCGCCCCCGCGCCGCCGCGGCGCGCCGCCCGCGCCTCGCACTCGGCGGGCGACAGGCAGCCCCAGCGCAGGTACGGCGACAGGCCGCTCGTGCCGGCGCACCCGACGGCGTCGTGGCGGTCGGCGTAGCGGTCGATCGGGCCGTCGAGCCAGGCCGCGAGCGCCGCCCGCGCGGCCTCCTCCCCCGGCTCGCAATGGGGCTCGGCCAGCTCGCCGCCGTCCGGCGCGGTGGGCAGACGGCCCGTGCGCAGCCCGCTCGGCAGCGGCGCCAGATGCGCCGGCGCGCGGTGCACGGTGCGGCGCTCGATCTCGCGCCACGTACGGTGAAACGGCGAGAAGACGCTGTAGGGCCTGCCGCCCTGGGTGCGCGGCTTGGAGATGTCGACGACGTAGTTGCCGCCCTGCGCCAGCGCCTGCACGCCAGCAGCGCACAGCGCCTGCGTCACGCGCTCGTCGCGGGCGCGGGCGTAGGGCGAGACGTCGCTCGTCCACAGCACCGCATCGGCGCCCACCTCGTACGACAGCGCCACGAGCTCGCGCTCGGGGCGGCCGTGGCGCAGCACGAGACCGCTGCCGCGCTCGCGCAGCGCGGCGCCGAGGCTCCGCAGGCAGCCGAGCATGAACGTTTCGCGCGGCGCCGACGCGAAGCGGCCGCACCGCAGCTCATCGTCGAGCACGAAGACGGGCACGACGCGGTCGAAGCCGGCGACCGCTCGCACGAGCGCCGGGTGGTCGGTGACGCGCAGATCGCGCCGGTACCAGAGCAAGGCGGTGGACATCGTGGTGAGATACGTCCGAGATGGCTGCTCGGACGGTTCACGACTTCCCGTTGTTCCCGCTCGGTCTCGTCGCGCTTCCCCACGAGCTCGTGCCGCTGCACGTCTTCGAGGAACGCTACCGGATCATGTTCGACGAGCTGCTCGAGAACGACGGCGAGTTCGGGATCGTCTGGGCGAGCGACGAAGGCCCGCGGCCGATCGGCTGCGCCTGCGCGATCGAGCAGGTGCTCGAGCGCATGGAGGATGGGCGCCTGAACGTGCTGACGCGCGGCACGCGCCCGTTCCGGATCGTCGAGCGCCAGGCCGACATGCCCTATCCGGCGGCGACGGTCGAGTTCCTCGACGACAAGCTCGAGGACGAGGACGGCGCCGCCGCCGCCGCCGCGCGCAACGCCTACGCCGAGCTCGTCGTCGAGGCCACCGACAGCGAGCCCGATCCCGACGAGCTCGTCGCCAAGAACGCGTACGAGATGGCCGCGACCGTCGACTTCGGCCTCGACGCCAAGCAGGGCCTGCTCGACCTGCGCTCCGAGAACGCGCGCATGCGGCTCGTGACGCGGCTGTTCAAGGCCGCGGTCAAACGGCTGGATTTCGTCGAGCGCGCGCAGGCCCGGGCGCGCTCCAACGGCCGGGTGCGCTTCGGCTGAGCAGGACGGCGTCAGGCGCGGTTGCGCGCCGGCGGTGGCTCCAGCGGCGCCACCGGCGTCAGGCGCGCCTGGCCGGGCAAACGGCCCTCGGCGGCGACCCACGAGCCGGCGAGGATCAGGACGAGGCCGAGGATCGCCCCCACGGTGATCGGCTCGCTCAGCAGCGTCGCGCCATAGAGGACGGCGAAGCCGGGCGCGATGTAGGCCACGAGCGACGCGCGGCCGGGGCCGATCTCGGCGATCAGGGTGTAGTAGATCCAGAACGCGATCCCCGTGCCGCCCGCGCCGAGCAGCACGAGCGAGCCGACGGTCGTTGCCTGCGGCGCGTGCGGGGGAAGCGCCAGCAGCGCCGGCACGAGCAGCGCGACCGTGCCGACGAGCATCGTCGAGGCGGCGATCCCGATCGCCGGCACCCGCTGCAGGCGGTGCTTGAGGTACAGCGATCCGACCGCGTAGCCGACCGTCGCCAGCAGCACCATCAGGCCGCCCGCGATCGCCGTCGCGTCGCCGCTGAGATCGAGGCCGAACAGCAGCACGACGCCGGCGATCCCCATCACCACGCCGACGATCGCGATCCCGTGCGGGCGCTCGTCGTCGTCGTAGCGCACGGCGATCAGCGCGGTGAAGATCGGCGCCGCCGACACGAGGATCCCGGTCAGCGACGACGGGATGTGCTGCTCGCCGTAGGTGATGAGCACGAACGGGACGACGACCTGGACGATCGCCATGAACGCGATCGGCCCCCTCCAGCGCGCCATCCCCCGCAGCACGCCCGCCTTCCACGCGAGCGGCACGAGCACGGCCGCGCCGAGCGCCAGGCGCGCGAACACGATGAAGATCGGCGGGACGTCGTCCTCGAGGGCGACCTTGATGAACAGATACGAGGCACCCCAGAGCCCCGCGAGGAGCGCCATCAGCAGCCATGCGCGGCGGTTCATCGGCTCAGCGCTCCAGGCCGCAGGTGTCGATCGCGACCCGCCGCGTGAACCGCGACAGGCGCGGCAGGATCTCCGGGCGCTGCGCGGTGTCGGAGTAGCGCAGCGTCCCCACCTCGGTCGTCACCACGAAGCTGAAGACCTGCGCCGGCGGCTGACGCGCGGGAGCCCTGACGCGGCCCTCCTGCACGTCGATCAGGTCGTCGCGGATGTCGCGCGCCTCGAGGATCTGCTCGCTCGTCAGGTTCTTCACCTCGCCGTCGTTGCAGCGCGTGGTCTGGTCGGAGACGAGCAGCTCGAGCTTCGCGCCCGGGACGCTGCCGTTGCGCTCGACGACGAACAGGTCGGGCGACGCGGTACCGCAGCCGGCCGCGGCGGCGGCCAGCAGCAGCGCGCCGGCGCCGGCGGCGCGGCGCGCCCGCCGCGCGCTCACGCGGCCACCGCGACGCCGCCGCGACGCGGATCGCCCGCGCCGCTGAGCTCCTCGGTCTGCGGGTCGCGGCCGACGATCTGCACGCCGCCGAAGAACATGCTCTTGGAGCGGAAGGACTGGATCTCGTGCGGGTCGCAGCACAGCTCGTCGAGCGGGATCCCGGGCTCGGTGTAGATCACGCCGCTCTCGAAGTGCACGCGCGGCTCGGCCAGCGCGGCGGCCGGCGGCAGCCCGTGGTCGACGACGCCGACGATCGTCTGCAGCAGCGCCGAACGGATGCGGTTAGAGCCCGAGGAGCCCAGCGCGAACTGCACGCGGCCGTCCGCGGCGACGACCGTCGGCGACATCATCGACGGCATCCGGCGCCCCGGCGGCGCGTGGTGGAAGCCGAGCGGGCTGAGGTCCTCCTCGCCCATGATGTTGTTGAGGTGGATGCCGGTCGCGGGCACCACGATCCCCGAGCCCTCGCCGTTCGTGCACGTCACCGCGACGGCGCGCCCGTCGGCGTCGAGCACCGAGATGTGCGTCGTCGAGCCCAGCCGCGAGCCGAGGAAGCGGCGCCCGAAGCCGTCCTCGGCGAGGCCGTCCGTGAACTCCGGCGTGCGCTCGGACTGCGCCTCCTCCATCGCAGCGACGATCGACTGCAGCGACGGCGGCGACGCCCCGCCGTCGAGGCGCCCGAGCGTCAACGCGAGCAGCAGTCCGCCGGCCGACGGCGGCGGGTTCGTGTAGACCTCGCGGCCGCGGTAGCGCACGCACAGCGGCACGCGCTCGATCGGCTCGTAGCGGCGCAGGTCGGCGGCGGTCAGCGCGCCGCCGCGGTCGGCGATCCAGCGCACGACGGCCTGCCCGATCTCGCCCTCGTAGAACGGCCGTGCGCCCTCGGCGCCGAGTCGCTCGATCGTGTCGCCGAGCGCGCGGTCGTGCTGGACGTCGGCGATGTTCAGCAGCCCCCCGGTCGGCGCGTAGATCGCCGCGCACTCGGGCGTCGTGCGCAGGATCGCCTCGAGCAGATGGATGACCTCCGCCTGCTGCGCGTTGACCGTCACGCCGCCGCGCGCGAGCGCCGCCGCCGGCGCCGCGAGGTCGGCGAGCGGCATCGAGCCCCACGCGCGCATGGCGGCGTCGATCCCGGCCGGGTTGCCGTACGTCCCGCACGACGCCGCGCCGACGTGGAAGACCTGCCGCGCGTCGCCGCCGAAGTCGACCTCGACGGGCACGAGCGGCCCGCGATCCTCGGGGCGGAAGCCGTAACCGGGCGAGGCGACGAAGAAGTCGAGCAGCACCGGCTGCTTGCCGGGCTCGGCGACGAGCATGTAGCCGCCCGCGCCGGGGCCGCTCAGCAGCGGCTCGGCGACCCACGAGGTGAGCATCGCCGCGACCGCCGCGTCGACCGCGTTGCCGCCTTCGCGCAGGACGCGCGCGCCCGCCTGCGCCGTGAGCGGGTGACCGGCGGCGACGATGCCGTGGACGCTCTCGTGCACGGCACGAGGCTAGTGGGTCGACCATCACCGACCGGCGGCGTGGACGAGGCCCGGCGGATCGTGCGCGCCGATCGGCTAGGACCCGCGCACCCGCGGCCGTGGACGCTTGGCCCTGGTGCGCGGCGGTCGCGGTCGCTCGTGTCGCCGGCTGCGCTGGGACGCCGCGTACAGGATCAGGCCGACGCCGACGACGGCCAGCAGGATGCCGATGACGCGCAGCAGCGTCTTGACCGTCTCGGAGAGATCCTCGGGTGCCGAGAACGCCGCCAGCCCGCGCGCGAGATCCTGCTTGCCCGAGGCCGGCGTTCCTCCGCGCGTGTCCGTCCAGACGCCGAGTGCGCGCTCGCGCGTGGAGATCAGGCCGATGCGCCCGCCCAGATCCGGCATCCCACGCTCGCTGCCGTATCCGATTCGCGAGTCGAACGGTCGGTCTGAGAGACGCAGACGGGGCAGGAAGCTCCTGCCCCCGTCGAAGGAGGATTGCAGCGACGCCTCGGTCATGCGGTCGCGCGGGTCCGCGCGGCGGTCGTAGTACAGGACGTCGAGCCGGCCGTCGGGCGCGATCGAGAGCTTCGGCAGCAGCTGCGAGCCGTCGTCTGCCTTGCGCGCGTCGTTGACCCGGAGCGGAGCGCTCCAGTCGCGCTCGCCCGGCGTCAGCGTCCACAGGTACACGTCGGGGTTGCCGCGCCGCCCGTCGTGGAAGGCGGCGTACACCGTGCCCGAGCGCCTGTCGACCGCCAGCGACGGAACCGGCGGCGTGAACGCGATGAACCGCTCCGTCGGCACGAGCTCGTCCTCGATCAGCGACTCGCTCCATGTCGCGCCGCGATCCGTCGAGCGTGCCATGACGAGATCCCAGCTGCCGGGATAGGGATCCCCGCCCCGGCCTCGATGTCCACCCTCGTAGTCCAGGACATCCTCCCCGAGGTCCAGGTAGACGACGTACAACTGACCGTTGGGGCCGACGGCGGGCGCGGGAGCGACCGCGCGCATGCGCGCGGGCGGGTTGACGGTGACGGGTCTGCTCCATGTCCGCCCGCCGTCGTCGGAGCGTGCGGCACGGATCGGGTTGCCGGCATTCGTGAACTTGAACAGCCCGACCTCGCGGGCCTCCAGCCACGTCATGTACAGCCGCTGCGGCGCGGCCGGATCGGCAGCGATCCTGACCTGGAACTTCAGCGGCCCGCGGGCGCGCACGGGATCGGACAGCGTCTGCCCGCCGTCGGGGGAACGCACGAGCCAGACGGCGTTGGGCGCGTTGGCACGCCCCTTGAGCGTCACGAAGCTCAGGTGCAGCGTCCCGTCCGCTCCGAACGCCACGTCGGGGGCGTAGCACTTGGGCTCCTCGCCGGCCGGCAACGGGATCGGCGTCTGGCTCCAGTGCACGCCACCGTCGAAGGACACGTGTAGCGCGCACGAGAATCTCGGGCTGTCGATCTTGTTGGCGACGACGAGATTGCCCGCGTTCTGGGGGTTGGCGACGAGCGACGGCGAGTTGTGCGCGTCGATGTCGGCCGGCGCCCGAGCGCCCGCGTTGACGGGCGCTGTGTCGCCTGCCACCCGCGCGGCCGCGCCGCGATCGAACGCCGACGCGACGAACGTCAGGCCGGCGCCGATCAGCACCAGGGCGATGCCGAGCAGCGCCGGAAGCGTCGTGAGCCTCCCCCCGTCCGCGGCGCTGCTCGGCGGGTCGCCACCGAGTCCGGGCGCTGCCCCCCGGTCGGTCGGTGAAACCCGGGACGCCATCTTCGGACGCCTCACACTCGCTTTCGCGTGATGCGTTCGCAGCCCGACACGCGGTCGAAGCGATCGACGACGGCACGATCGAAGCCGCTGCCGCAGCGCACGGTGTCGCGCCGGCCGTTGACGGCGTCGAGGTGGTCGTTGCCGGTACCGCCGTCGAGCACATTGCCGCCGGTGTCGCCCGCCACGAGACGATCGTTGCCGCGCTCGCCGAACAGCCGGTCGCGTCCGCTGCCGCCGTCCAAGCGATCGTTGCCGTCGCCGCCGGCGAGCATGTCGCGACCCGAGCGGCCGAACAGGACGTCGTTGCCGGTCTGCCCGAAGAGCCTGTCGGCGCCCGAGCCGCCGTCGAGCTCATCGTCGCCGGTGCCGCCGAGCAGGCTGTCGTTGCCGGCGCCGCCGTCGACGTCGTCGTGGTCGTCGCCCGCGTTGACGCAGTCATGTCCGGCCAGGCCTTCGATCACGTCGTCGCCGTCGAGCCCGAAGATCGCGTCCCCGGCGATCGTGCCGAGCAGGCTGTCTTCGTCGTCGGTCCCGCGCATGTCGTTCGCGCAGCGCCCGCTGAGCAACTCCGCCACCGGCGGCAGCGGGGCCGCCGGCGGTGGTGGCGGTGGCGGCGGCGGTAGCGGTGGTGGTGGCGGCGGCGGCGGTGGCGGCGGTGGCGGCGGCAGCGGCGTGTTGTTGCTCCTGAACACGTAGACCCGCCCCTCGTCCGTGTTCGTCGGCGAGTCGAACAGCGGGGCGGTGACCCCGAAGTCCAGGAACGTGTCGCCGTTGAGATCACCCAGCGGGATGATCTGCTCGCCGAACTGGCTCGCGCCCGGCACGGGATCGGGGATCGTCTGCAGCACCCGCTCGGTCGCGGCGTTGAACACGTGGACGTCGTTGACGCTGACCCTCGAGGACGCTGCTCCTACCAGGATCTCGTTGGCGGGGGTCGCGGGACCCGGGACGAGGTCGCCGACGCCGGTGGCCCCGGGACCGAAGCCCCCGTAGGAACTCGGCGTCGGGTCGTCCAGGCGAGCGAAGTTCACGAGGTTCACGCTCGTCAGGAAGTTGCCGTTCATGACGTAGCCGCGCCCTGCCCCGGTGGCGCCGGGGACGCTCTGCCCGGACGCCGGGATGAAGACGTCGGGCAGCCCGGTGTCGCCGAGGTCGCCCGTCGCGTAGGGGATCTCGCTCGATCCGAACGTCGCGCCGAGCTGCGCCTCCGGATGGCGGTAGACGGCCAGGATCGTGCTCGTGGCGCCATCGACGAGGTACGCGGTCCCCGCATCGGCGTAGGCCGGATCGGGTTCGTCCACCGGCAGGTCGTTGCGCTGGCCGCTGATGACGAACTCGGGCTTGCCGTCCGGTGTCGTCGTCCCGTTGGCGCGCGGGCACAGGTCGCCCGGGGGCGGCAGCGGCACGGTCGCCGTGGCGCGGCAGTTGCCGACGTCGCCGATCGGAGTGATCGAGTTTCCGAACAGATCCGAGTCCCCGTTGGTGGGGTTCGTGTTGTCGGCCTGGGCGTGGATGTTGCGGATCGTCGTGACGTTCTCGGCGGTGCCGCCGGCCGGCACGGTGCCGTCGAGGATCTCGGTCGGGCTCGAGCCGACGATGTTCTCGCCGCGATAGACGTAGACCCGGCCCGCGGACTCGCACCGCGCGTTCGGCGTGCGTGCGCAATGCGATCCGGGATGGGCCGTCGAGCTGTCCTCCGTGGTTGCCGACGCGCCGACCACGAGGTCTGCGATGCCGCCCCCGTCGACGTCGCCCCTGGCGACCGCCGGCGCCACCGTCTCGCAGCTGCCGACGCCGGCATTGCCGTCGCAGGGCGGCAGTCCCGAGGGGTTGAGCACGACGCGGCCGAACCAGGTGCCGCCTGCCCGCGAGAGCGCCAGCTCGGTGGTGTCGCTGACCGGCTGGTCGATGCGCTTGAGCAGGGCGAACGTCGCGCCGTCGAAGACGTAGACGCGACCGGAGTCCTTCAGTCCCCTGGCGTCGACGCCACGACCGCCGACGAGGATGTCGGGCACGCCGTCGGGCGCGCCGATGGTCGCGCTGCGACACAGCTCGCCGGCGTTCGGCGGTGGGCTGGCGCAGCTGCCGATGTCCGTGAACGGCGCCGGCGCCCTGCGGTTCGCGCCGACCTTCGAGACCCACGGGAAGGCGAAGTCGGCCCGGTTGCCGGTGCCGCCGGGGTCGGGCGATTCGATCGTCTTCAGGCGCGCGCCGGACGCCCCGCTGATGACGTAGATCGCGCCGTTGCCGGCGGTGCTGATGATGCCGGCGTCGTCGCGCGTGTTCACGCGCTGGGCCGTGACGAAGTCCTCCTTGCCGTCGCCGTCGACGTCGCCGGCGTTCGCGAGACCGAGCGGATACTGCCCGCCCTGGCCCGGGAACGGGCTCTGGTGCGGCGTGACGTCGTACGTCCGCGGCAGGCCCGGACCGGCAGCGAGCGCTGCCGCCGCCAGCGTGCCGCTCATGGCCAGCGCCATGCACCCGCTACGCACGGCGATCCGTGCCCATCTGTGCGCGCTCGTGAGCGCGCTGTCCCCGTGCGACATCCCGACTCCCCTCCCATACGACGAACCGACACCGGCACCAGCGAATCACGCTCCGGCCGGTCCCCATCCGATGGGAGACCGGCCGTGCGAGCGCGTGTCCTGCCGTACGTACTGCTCGATCAGCGAGCGCGAACGCGACGCCTGCGGGCCTCGCCCGCGGCGAGGCCGCCGACGAGCGCCAGCACTCCCGTGCCCAGCAGCACGAGGCCGAGCGCCAGCTGCGTGCCGGCCTGCGGGCTGCTCACGGCCACGCCGTCACCTGCGACGGGCAGGACCGAGGGTGACCGACCGGCGCCAACCGCGCCCCAGACATCGTCCGCCGCGGTCTGCTCGGCGGCCTGACGGCTGACGGCTGCCGACTGCGACGACGCGCGCGGGCTGGCGGCCTGCGAGCTGCGCGACGTCTGCGCCGCCGTGCTCGCGGCCACGACGGGCGCCGCGCTCACCGACGGGGCGACCGATCCGCCGAAGACGGCGCGGCCGTTGGCCGTCGCCCGGTCGGCGGTCGACGGGGCTGTGCTGCGGCTGACGCTGCTGCGACGCTGGGCCGCGCTCGTCTGCACGTCGGGCTCGCGGGTCACGCCGGGCTCGCGGAAGCTCGACGATGGCCTGCCGGCCGCCGGGCGCGCCGCCGGCCGAGTCGCCGCCGCTGCGGCCGGCTGGCCGGCCGCGGGCGCCGCCGCCGGTTGCTCAGCGCTTGCAGCCGGCTGCCCGCCGCCGCTGGGTGTGCTCGCCGCCGGCGCGGTCTGCGCCGCCGCGACGGAGAAGGACGCGCGCGCGGGCAGGCCGGCAACCACATCACCGTTGGCCTCGTAGCCGATCGCCGTGACGGAGTAGCCGCCGGTCCCGGCGTTGGACGGCAGGGCGAACGTCGCCTGGAACGCCCCGTTACCGCTTGTCGTGACGGTCGTGGACTGACCCGTACGATCGATCGAGACCGTGACCTGGGCGTTGTTCTTGAAGAATGAACCGCTCACGCGGACGGAGTCGCCGGGAGCGTACTGCGCCCGGTCGAGCGTGAGGTAGGCCTGGGGATTGCAGGCCATCGCGATCGCCACGGGCACGAGGATGCTCGCCGCGACCGACAAGGCCGCAAGCGCGAGCCACCTGCGTTTGTCCTGAACCGGCTGTACTGGGCGCACCTGATTCGTCTCCTCTCGTGACTCCGAGCACCATCGACGGAAGAACCGGTTGAGCTTCTCCCCACTGCATGCAGCCTGCACGTACCATACCCCGCTCGATGCGGCCATGTCTATACGTTCTGCTCACTTAAGTCGCGGCCCGCGACGGGCGCTGCTGGCCGCGTTCGCGGTCGCGATCCTGGCCGCGGCCACGACGCCACCCGAGGCCGCCGCCACAACCGTGCGCATCCCGCTCCCGCGCGACCCGGGGACGCTCACGCCGTTGACGTTCACGCTCGGCTATCCCCTGCTGACGCTCGTCTACGACACCATCACCTGGCGCGACCACAACGGCGTGCCGCGACCCTGGCTGGCGCAATCGGTGCAGGCCACCGACGGCGGCCGGCGCGTGCTCGTCCGCCTCCGTCGCGGCCTGCGCTGGCACGACGGTCGCGCGCTGACGGCCCGCGATGTCGCGTTCACGTTCGACTTCATGCGCGGACGAGGCCACCCGCGGTTCACGCCCCAGCTGACGGCGATCTCGTCGGTGCGGGCGCGCGACCGCTCGACGGTCGAGTTCCGGCTGCGCCACCCGTCGATCGGCTTCGCCGATCAGCCGCTCGCGGACGTCCCGATCCTGCCGGCGCACCTCTGGCGGGGGCTGCGACCGGGCCTGCGCGCACCGGCCGGTCCGCCGATCGGCAGCGGGCCCTATCGCCACGCGGGCCGCGGCGCGGACGGCGGCCTGCGCCTGGTCGCGGTGCGCGACTACTTCCGGGGCCGCCCGCGTGCCGACCGCATCGAGGTGCCGATCATCGCCGGCGTCGACGCGATGCTCACGGCGCTGCGTCGCGGCCGGGTCGACATGCTCCCGCTCACGCCGACGCCGGCGCAGCTGGCGAGCGTCGCGTCGATCAGCGTGCGTACCGCGCGCGGCCCGCTCTACCTCGGGACGATGCTGATGTTCAACCTGCGCCGGTCCCCGTTTGATCGTCGCGAGGTGCGTCGTGCGATCGCGTCCGCGCTCGACCTGCAGCGCATCGCGCGAGCGACCGGCTCGAGCATCCCCGCGACGACAGGCCCGCTACACCCGCGATCGCGCTGGGCACCGCGGGCGGCAGCGCTTGCACGGCCGCCGCGTGGCCGTCCGCTGCAACGGCTCGACCTCGCGCAGATCCGCGTCCTCGCGCCCGCAAACGATCCGGTTCGCAGGGAGGCCGGCCGCCAGGTCGTGCTCGCGATCAGGCGCGCCGGCGGTCGTGCGCGGCTCGTCGTGCTCTCGCGCGCGCGCCTGGGTCGCGCGGTCGGCGAAGGCGGTGCGAAGCCGAGCTTCGACGTGGCGATCACGAGCATCCCGGCGCTTGCCTCCCACGATCCGGACTACCTCGCCGCGCTCTTCGGTGCAGACGGCCCCGGCGGCTCCCTCAACCGCTCTGGCTACGACAGCCCGGCGTTCGACCGGCTCGCCGCCAGGGTCGGCGACGCGTCCGCGCCGGACGAACGACGGGCGTCCGTCGCGGCGTTGCTGGAACGGCTCGCCAGCGACGTGCCCGCCGTCGCACTGCTGTTCGGCGAGGGGGCATTCCCGTACCGCTCCACGTCGCCCGTCGGCTGGACGTTCGCGGCCGGGACGGGGATCTTCGACAAGCAGTCGCTGCTGCGCGCCGCCGCACGTCGCACGAGCGATCGGGCGACGGCGCCGCCCGCCGGCGAAGACGGCGGCGGCGGCTTGAGCTTGTTTGGCATCCTCGGCGCTGGGATGCTGGCGCTGGCGCTGCTCGCCGGCGCAGCCGCGACGCTCGTGCGCAGACGTTGAGTCGCGCGGCGACGGGTTCGTGTCGCGGGGCCGCTCCGGCCGCGCGGGGAGAGGAATCGAGACGATGCTGAGACGGTGGCAGAAGTGGATCGCAGCGCGACGGATCGGCTTCTGGTTCGGAGCCGTGATGCTCGCCGGGCTCGCCGGCGTCGCGCTGTCGCTG
This sequence comes from uncultured Solirubrobacteraceae bacterium, assembly GCA_963756465.1. Lineage (GTDB taxonomy): Bacteria > Actinomycetota > Thermoleophilia > Solirubrobacterales > Solirubrobacteraceae > CADCVQ01. The sequence goes on along the minus strand of CAVWNK010000002.1, from coordinate 675,030 downwards.
GAGTCGACGCGCCCGCACGTCAGCGGTGAGCCGATGCGCTACGACACGTACGTCGAGCGCGTCGAGGCGGGACGCATCCTCGACGCCCGGATCCTGAACTTCGACTCGTACGTCGTCGGCACCTACCGACGCGCCGACGGCGCCCGCGTCCGCTACCGCCTGGAGTTCTTCAAGACCTACAACGGCGGCGGCTTCGGCAACCAGAACCCGCTGCTCGACCTGCTGGTCACCAACCGCGTGCCGGTCGAGATCGACCAGCAGGTCCAGAAGAGCATCGCCACCCTGCTGACGCTCGTCATCCCGGGGTTGATGGCGATCCTCGCGCTGCTCTACGTCGTCGTGTCCTGGCGGCGCGGCACCGGTCTGTTCGCCAGCGGCGGCGGGCCGCGGCAGCTCGACCCGGACGCGCCGAGCGTGACCTTCGAGGATGTCGCCGGGCAGCGGACGGCGGTCGACGAGCTGCGCGAGATCGCCGACTACCTCGCCGATCCGGAGCGCTTCGCCGTCGTCGGCTCGACGATCCCGCGCGGGGTGCTGCTCTACGGTCCGCCGGGCTCGGGCAAGACGCTGCTCGCGCGGGCGCTCGCGGGCGAGGTCGGCGCCGCGTTCTACTACGTGTCCGGAGCCGAGTTCGTCGAGCTCTACGTCGGCGTCGGCGCGTCGCGCGTGCGCAGCCTGTTCGAGGAGGCACGGGCACACGTGCCCGCGATCATCTTCATCGACGAGCTCGACGCCATCGGTCAGCGACGCTCTGCCGGCGAGCGCGCGGAGGGCAGCGACGAGCAGGAGCAGGCGCTCAACCAGATCCTGACCGAGATGGACGGCTTCGTCGGGTCGGAGGGCGTCATCGTCCTGGCCGCGACGAACCGCCCCGACGTGCTGGATCCGGCGCTCCTGCGGCCGGGCCGCTTCGACCGCTCGGTGGGACTGGAGCGCGCCGACGAGGCCGGCCGGCTGGAGATTCTGCGCCTGCACGCCCGCGGACGCCCGCTGGCGGCCGACGCCGACCTCGAGGCGCTCGCGCGGCGCGCCGTCGGGATGACGGGCGCCGAGCTCGCCAACCTCGTCAACGAGGCGGGGCTGCTCGCCGTCCGAGCAGGCGCCAGCGAGATCTCCAACGAGCAGCTCGACCAAGCCCTGCGGCGCGTCCGCGAGGCGCCCGAGCGCCAGCGTCGCCTGGCGATGCGCGGCAGCGCGCCGGGGCGCCAGCTGCTGGCCGACGAACGGGTCAAGTTCGGCGACATCGCGGGCCTGGACAACGTCGTCGAGGAGTTGCGCGAGATCGAGTCCTACCTCGACGAACCGGAGGCCTTCGCCCGCATGGGCGCGCTCCCCCCGCGCGGCCACCTGCTCGTCGGTCCGCCGGGCTGTGGCAAGACGATGCTCGTCCGGGCGATCGCCTACGAGGCCAACGCGGCCTTCTTCTGGGTGTCGGCCAGCGAGCTCACCGAACGCTATGTCGGCGTCGGCGCCGCGCGCGTACGCGATCTCTTCGCCGAGGCGCGCGCGACGGCGCCCGCGATCGTCTTCATCGACGAGATCGATGCGATCGGCTCGCGGCGCGGCGGCGCGCACGACGGTGCCTCGGGCGAGACCGAGAGCACGTTGAACCAGATCCTCATCGAGCTCGACGGATTCGCCGGCAACGAGGGCGTGGTCGTCATGGGTGCGACGAACCGGCCGGAGATCCTCGATCCGGCGCTCGTGCGCCCCGGGCGCTTCGACCGGACGATCACGCTCGAGCTGCCACACCTCGAGGCCCGCTACGAGATTCTCAAGGTTCACGCACGCGACAAGCCGCTGAGCCCCGACATCGATCTCCGGGCGCTGGCGAGCGCCAGCAGCGGGTTCTCGGGAGCAGACCTTGCGAACCTGCTCAACGAGGCGGCGCTGCTGACGATCCGCCGCAAGCGGCCACGGATCACGAGCAACGAGATCGGTGAGGCGATGGATCGCGTCCTGCTCGGCGTCGCGGGATCGCACCGAATGAGCGACGAGCAGCGCCGGATCGTCGCCTACCACGAGGCCGGCCATGCGCTCGTCGGGCACGCGCTGCCCGGCGCGCGCGTCCCGCATCGCCTCAGCGTCGTACCGCGGGGCCAGACGCTCGGTGCCGTGATGACCCGCGACGATGACGACCGCCTGCTCAGCTCGCGCTCGATGCTGCTCGACGAGATGGCGGCCCTGCTCGGCGGGCATACATCTGAGCTGCTCGTGTTCGGCGAGGTCACCTCAGGCGCTGCTCACGACCTGACTCGCGTCAACCGGATCGCTCGCCAGATGGTGCTCGAGCTCGGCATGAGCGATGGCTTCGGCGTCGTCACCCACGGCGACCGCAGCACGGGTGCCGATCACTCCGACGGGACGGCGCAGCGGATCGACGAGGAGATCGCGCGGCTCGTCACCGAGGCGCAGGCGCGCGCGCGGGCGGTGCTGGAACGATCGCGCGCCGTGCTCGATGTCGTCGCGGCGACCGTGATCGAGCGCGAGATCCTGTCGGGCGACGAACTCGAGGCCATACTCAGCGGCGGCGAACCCAGCGTGCGCGTCTGACACGCCCGAGCAGCCCCGGCGTCGGCCCGCGTGGTGGCGGCACCGTGAAGACAGCGCCGAAGCGCCGCGCTCGGGCGAGCCCGCCGTCAACGATCGGCTCGGAGCGGGTGCTTGCTCAGTAGCGGCGCGGCATGAACTCGGGCACGTCGAGCTCGGTCACGCCGAGGCCGCCGCGGCGCGTCGGGGCGGGCTCGGGCGCGCGCTCACGCGGCGCCGGCGCTCGGCGCAGGTCCTCGCGCTCGCGGCGCGTCGGCTGCGATACCGGGCGGTGCCCCGTGCCGCGTGAGACGCGCGGCTCGCCGCGCGGCTCCTGGAAGCGGTTCGTGCCCGTCTGGCCGCCGTAGCGCGTCGCCACGACCGTGACCCAGACCTGGTCGTCGAGGTCGTCGTCGACCATCGCGCCGAAGATGATGTTCGCCTCCGGATGGGCCGCCTCGGAGACGGCCTTGGCGGCCTCGTTGATCTCCCACAGCGACAGGTCGCGCCCACCGGTGATCGAGAGCAGGATCGAGTGCGCGCCCTCCATGCTCGTCTCCAGCAGCGGCGACTCGACGGCCTTCTGGGCGGCGTCGACGGCGCGGTTCTCGCCCGTGCCCATGCCGATCCCCAGCAGCGCGTTGCCTGCGTCGGCCATGATCGTGCGCACGTCGGCGAAGTCGAGGTTGATGACGCCGGGCAGCGTGACGAGGTCGGAGATGCCCTGCACGCCCTGGCGCAGGACGTCGTCGGCGACGCGGAAGGCCTCGACCATCGAGGTCTGCTTGTCGAGCACCGACAGCAGGCGGTTGTTCGGCACCACGATCAGCGTGTCGACCTCGTCCTTGAGCGCCTGGATGCCGATCTCGGCCTGCTCGCGCCGGCGCGAACCCTCGAAGCCGAACGGCTTGGTGACGATCCCGACCGTCAGCGCGCCGATCTCGCAGGCGATCCGCGCGACGATCGGCGCCGCGCCGGTGCCGGTGCCGCCGCCCGCTCCGGCGGCGATGAAGATCATGTCCGAGCCCTTCAGCAGGGCCTTGATGCGGTCGTACTCCTCCATCGCCGCGGCGCGCCCGAGTTCGGGGTCCGAGCCCGAGCCCAGACCCCGCGTCAGCGTCGAGCCGATGTGCAGCGTGACGTCGGCGAGCGAGTCCTGCAGCGACTGCAGGTCGGTGTTGATCGCGACGAACTCGACGCCCGCGACCTTCGCCTCGACCATGCGGTTGACGGCGTTGGAGCCGCCGCCGCCGACGCCGACGACGCGGATGACCGGCTGGCCGGCGGGCTTGGCCTGGCCGAACGGGACCGCCCGATCGGCCGCCTCGCCGCGTGCGAAGACGTCGTCGAGGTCCGGCTCGGCGATGTCGCGGCGAGCGCGACCGGCGGCCGGCGTCGCGGGCCCGGGCGCCTCCATGAGGTTCTCGGGCAGCTCGGAGGAGAAGGCCGAGCGCAGGCGATCCTGCGGCGTCGGGATGTACGGCTGCTCGTCCTCGATCGGCGCGGAGGGACCGGCCAGCGACGGGTGCGGGACCTCGCGCGGCGGAATCTCCTGCACCGGCGTCGGCTCGGGCTGGCTCGTCGCGGGCGCCTCGTCGCCGCCGGCGACATCCCTGGAGCCGGCCTGCTTGGCGTCCTCCTCGGTCTTGCGGAAGAGCGCTGCCAGCGGGCCTTCTCTCATGCTCGCGCGCTTACCGGATGCCATGAGAGAGAACCTCCTTCGCGAGGTCGCGATAGGACTGGGCGGCCGTGCCGTCCGGGTCGTACTTCAGGACGGACATGCCCTTCACCGGGGCCTCGGCGAACCGCACGGTCTTCTTGATCCGGGAGGCGAACAGCCGGTCGCCGAAGTTCTCCTCGAGGATCTCGATCGCCTCCTTCGCGTGAACCGTCCGCATGTCCATCATCGTGGGCAGGATGCCCTCGATCTGCACATCGGGATTGAGGTTCTCTCGGATCATCTGAAGCGTGTTCTGCAGCTGGATCAGCCCCCGCATCGAGAGATACTCGCACTGCACGGGGACGATCACCTTGTCGGCGGCCGTCAGCGCGTTGATCGTCAGCAGCCCGAGCGATGGCGGCGTGTCGATGCAGATGAAGTCGTAGTCGTCCTTGACGGCCTTCAGCGCCTTGTCCAGCGAGCGCTCGCGGCCGATCTGCGTCGACATCGCGATCTCCGCGCCGGCGAGGTCGATCGAGGCGCAGGCGACGTCGATCTCGCGGCGGCGCACGACCTGCTTGATCGGGATGTGATGGACGAGGACGTCGTACATCGACAGCTCCAGCGTGTCGGGGTCGATCCCCTGCGACATCGTGAGGTTGCCCTGCGGATCCATGTCGACGCACAGCACGCGGTGGCCGGTCTCGGCGAACGCGGCGGCGAGGTTGAGGGTCGTCGTCGTTTTCGCCACGCCGCCCTTCTGGTTGGCGAAGGCGATGACGCGAGCCGGCGTGGGCTCGTCGGAGTTCTGGAAACCGGACACGGGGCCTTATTCGCACGCACGTTGGCTATTCCTTCCACGCACCCCGACAGACGCAACGCTTAGCATCCGCGGCGGATGATCAGCCACTGGGACGACGTGCCCTGGACGGTCCACGAGCACGGTGAGCTGCGCTGCCAGCGCCAGCGGCTGAGCCGCCCGCGCGGCGGCGTCGGCGCGACGCTCAGCCGCTACCGGATCCCTGCCGCAGCGCGCTCGATGCCCCAGCACGTGCACGGCGACGAGGAGGAGCTGTTCGTCGTCCTCGAGGGCGACGGCACGCTGCTGCTCGGAGACGAGCGCCATGCGGTGCGCCCCGGCTCGATCGTCGCGCGGCCGCCGGCAACCGGCGTCGCGCACTGCTTCGAGGCGGGCCAGGAGGGCCTCGTCCTGCTCGCCTACGGGACGCGCGTGGCCGCCGACACCTGCTGGTGTCCGGACTCGAGCAAGATCTCCTTTCGCGGCCTCGGCGTGATCGGCCGCCTGGAGCCGCTGGACTCCTGGGACGGCGAGGAGTGACGCTGCTCGAACGCCGCCTGCTCGTCGTGACGGGCAAGGGTGGTGTCGGCAAGACGACGGTCGCCGCCGCGCTCGGCCTCGTCGCCGCGCGCGCCGGCAGGCGCACGATCGTCGCCGAGGTCGCACAGCGCGGAGACGTCGCGAGCGTCTTCGACCGCGAGGGCTCCAAGCCGTTTCAGGAGGTGCAGCTCGCGCCGAACCTGTTTCATATCTCGATCGACCCGCAGGACGCGCTCGACGAGTACCTGCGCGACCAGCTGCCCTCGGGCGCCGTCGCCCAGGTGCTGATCCGCAGCCGTGTCTTCGCGATGGTCGCCGCGGCGACGCCCGGCATGCGCGAGCTGCTGACGGTCGGCAAGCTCTGGGAGCTGGCGCAGCTGGACCGCCGCACGCCCGGCGCCGACGCCTACGACCTCGTCGTCGTCGACGCGCCCGCGACCGGCCATGGCGTCGCCGTGCTGAGCGCACCCCGCACGTTCGCCGCCGCGGCCGGCAGCGGACCGGTCGCGCGCCAGGGCAGGATCATCGACGAGATGCTCTCCGACCCCGAGCAGATCGCGGTGATCGCGGTCGCCAAGGCCGAGGAGCTGGCGGTGACCGAGACCGCGGCGCTGCAGGCGTCGCTGAAGGAGCGCATGGGCCTGCCGCTGGAGCGCGTCGTCGCGAACATGCTCGACCCAGACCGCTTCAGCCCGCGCGAGGCGACGCGGCTGCGGCCGCACGCCGACCACCCGGCGGTGGCGCGCGCGCTGCGCGCGCATCGCCGCGCGCTGCGCCAGCGCGCGCAGCTCGCGCGGCTGCGCAAGCTCACCGGCCAGGCGCCCGCGCACCTGCCGCTGCACCCCGGCGGCCCCGATCTCGAGCTGCTCGCCGACGAGCTCGCGGCGCAGCTGTGAGCACGATCGCCGATCGCCTCGAGGGCAAGCGGATCTGCATCGTCGCGGGCTCCGGCGGCGTCGGCAAGACGACGGCGTCGGCAGCGCTCGCCCTCGGCCTCGCCGCAGCGGGCCAGCGGGTCGCCGTCGTGACGATCGACCCGGCGCGGCGGCTCGCCGACGCGCTCGGCCTCGAGCAGCTCGGCAACGAGCCGCGGATGGTCGACCCGACGCTGCTGGAGACGCACGGCATCGCGATGCGCGGCGAGCTGTGGGCGATGATGCTCGACCCGAAGGCGACCTTCGACGGGCTGATCGACACGCTCGCGCCCGACGCGCGCACGCGCGACGACGTGCTCGGGAACCGCATCTACGCACAGCTGTCCAGCGCGATCGCGGGCTCACAGGAGTTCAGCGCCGTCGCCAAGCTCTACGACCTGCACCGCGACGGCAACTACGACGCGATCGTGCTCGACACGCCACCGTCGCGAAACGCGCTCGACTTCCTCGACGCGCCCGACCGCCTGACGGACTTCTTCGACGGGCGCGCGCTGAAGCTCTTCCTCGTCCCGACCGGGATCGCCGCGCGCGTCATGGGCGCCGGCACGAGCGTCGTGTTCGGGATCCTCAAGAAGCTCACCGGCGTGAACCTGCTCGACGACGTCTCGGTGCTCTTTCGCGCGATGGGCAGCCTGATCGAGGGCTTCCGCGAGCGCGCAGCCGCGGTCAAGGGACTGCTCGCCGACCCCGCGACGACGTTTCTGATCGTCGCCTCACCGCAGCGCGAGCCGGTCGCCGAGGCGATCTTCTTTCGCCAGAAGCTGCGCGAGGCGCGGATGCCGTTCGGCGGGTTGATCGTCAACCGCGTGGCGGTGCTGGGCGACGACGAGCACGACGACCCCGCTGCGATCCGCGCGGCGCTGCGCGACGCGCTCGGCCCCGCGCTCGCGGCGAAGGTCGCGCAGACGGCCGAGGACCTGCAGCTGATGGCGGCGCGCCATGCGGAGTCGATCGAGCGCCTGAAGTCCGAGCTCGACGAACCCGACCCGATCGTCGTGCCGCGCCTGGACGGCGAGGTGCAGGACATCGACGGTCTACTGCTGCTCTACAGGCACCTGTCGGGCGCGGCACCTGTCGGGCGCGGCCTGTCGGGCGCGGCCTGAGCCCTGAACGACGACGACCCCGGCGCGGTTGCACCGGGGTCGGCGGACATCGAGCCATCGTGCGCGGGCTACGAGCGCGGCGACTCCTCGTCGGGGGCGGCGTGGACGGGCGTCCCGCCGCTCTTGGGATCGTCGGTCTGGTCGCCCTCGGACCATTTCGTGTCCGCGCGCACGCCGTTCTCCAGCGATCCGCCGGTCGAGCCCTCCGCCAGGTGCGGCGTGTTCTCGACCTCGCCCTGGGCCTGCGTGTCGCCCTCGGCCATGGTCGCGGTCGGCGTGTCGTTGTCCTCGTGGATCGTCTGCTCGTCGGGCATGTGGTGTCTCCCTTTCGCCGTTGGGGGCTTCCTCTTGCCATACCCGATGAACAGCTCGACGAACGTCCCGATGTGCGATGGAGGTGTGTCGAATTACCGTCGGTAGGCGACGATTATTCGACACACCGTCGCGGTCACCGCGGCGGGCACGACGCCGGCGCGCCGCTGGGATCGCGACAGACGGGCGGCGGTGGCGGCGGCGGGGTCGGGCGCGTCGGCGGAGGTGGCGGCGGCCGCAGCGCTGGCTCGAGCGGTGGCGGGGCCGCCGGCGGCGGTGGTGCGGGCGGCGGTGGTGCGGGCGGCGGCGGAGATGGGGCCGCCGGCGGCGGTGGCGGAGATGGGGCCGCCGGCGGAGGTGCGGGCGCTGCGGGAGGGCCGGCGACCGTCTGCGCAGCCTGCGTGACCGGTCGCCCGGATGCTGGATTCGTCGCGCCCGGGCGGCGATCTATGGGCGCCGGCGCGGTCGGGCTCGTGGGTTCGGGCCGCCCCGCCGGCGCGCGTGCGGCGACGCCGTCCGTCGCCGTCACCGCGCCCGCCGCCCGCTCGTCGCGCTGCTGGCGCGCGCCCACCGGCTGCGGCGCGCGCGTGCTGCCCAATGCCGGTTTCAGCGTCGTGCCGATCGGCTCGGCGGCGCTGTCCTCGATCTCGCCCTCGCCGGTCGCGCCGGCCAGCGCGACGAGCAGGACGACGAGCGCGAGCGCGCCGATGCCGAGCGCGCGGCGGCCGCGAGCGCCCCCCCACCGGCCGGCGCCGGTCGCGCGGCGCGCGGCGGCCTTCGCGATCGTGTCGTCCAAGAGCCAGGCCGCGGCGGCGATCGGCGCCCACGCGCGGTACGACGCCCCCGCTTCGGCGATCGCCTCAGCTGTCGCGCGGCAGTGCGCACAGCCGCTCACGTGTGCCCGCAGCCACGTCGCCGCCGCCGCGTCGGCGAGCTCGCGATCGTCGCGCATCGCGATCAGCGGCAGCGCCCGCGCGCAGTCCGGTTCCGCCGACGCGATCGCGCCCACCGCCGCACGCCGCAGCGCGTCGCGCAGGTTCAGGCGCGCACGCGAGATGAGCTGCGCGACGGCGTTGCGCTTCATGCCCATCACGGCGCCGATCTCGTCGTAGGAGAGCTCGCCGAGCTCGCGCAGGGCGAGCGCCTCGCGCTGGCGCACCGGCAGCTGCGCGTTGGCGCGTCGGATCTCCTCCTGCTGGGCGGCGATCAGCGCGCTGCGGGCGGGGTCGCCGGCGGGGTTGCCGGGGTCGCGACGTGCGGCGTCGGACACGCCCGCCTCGAGCGCGGGCTCGTCGGCGGGCAGCGCGCGCCGGCGCCGCGCGATCAGGTCGTAGCACTCGTTGCGCGCCGCGGTGAAGACGTAGGAGCCGAAGCTCAGCCTGCGGTCGGCGAGCTTCGGCAGGCGCTCGAGCACGCTGATGAACGCCTCCTGCGTCGCGTCGGCGGCGTCGTCGCGGGAGTTCAGCAGCCGGTAGCAGAGGTTGTAGACGCGCTGCTCGTAGCGGTCATAGAGCGCCGCGAACGCCTCGCCGTCGCCGTCGCAGGCGCGGCGCGTCAGCAGCGCCTCCTCGAGGTCGGGCTCCTGGACCGGCGCAGCGATCGTCGTGGCCATCTCCAGGCCACGGTCTCAGGCTTCGCCGGCCGGCCACGTGATGTTCATCACATTCACGCGCCGTCACCGTAATTTCGCCCCGCCGTTTCGGTCCGGCTCGCATCTGACCCGCGGCGCTGCGCCGCACACGAGCCAAGGAGAACACCATGTCCGCCCACCTGAAGACCAACGCCACGATCGCGACGCTGCTGACGACGTCGCTGCTCGCGCTGACGCCGCTGGCGGCGGCGGCGCCCGTCGAATCGATGCGCAAGGACTGCACGAGCGCGCCCGTGACGATCCTCGGCACGGAGGTCGCGGAGGTCATCCACGGCACGCCGGGCGACGACGTCATCCAGGCCCTCGGCGGCGACGACGACGTCTTCGGCCACGGTGGCAACGACGTCATCTGCGGCGGCCTCGGCAACGACACGATCCACGGCGACGAGGGCAACGACCAGGTCATCGGCGACGGCATCGCCGGCCTCGAGCAGGCCGGCGACGACACGCTCTACGGCGACGCCGGGGCCGACATCCTTCAGGGCGACGTCGTCGACGCCGGCCCGATCCCGATCACCGGCGGCGACGACCACATGTACGGTGGTCCGGGCCAGGACGCGATGTTCGGCGACGTGCTCGGCTCGACCGCCGGCGACGACGTCACGACGGGCGGCAACGACGTGCTCGACGGCGGGGCCGATGGCGACTTCGTCGCCGGCGACAACAACGGCGGCGGCGCCGGCAACGACACGCTGCGCGGCGGCAACGACGTCGTGCGCGGCGGGCCCGGCGACGATCGCCTGCGCGGCGACGAGCTCGTCGGCCAGCGGGGCAGCGACGAGATCACCGGCGGCAACGACCGGCTCGACGGCGGCACGGGTCGCGACCACCTGCGCGGCGACGACTTCGACCCGACCGACGACGACGCGGCCGACAACCTCGTCGGCGGCAACGACCTGCTCACCGGTGGCAGCGGCGACGACCAGCTCGAGGGCGACTTCATCGACGCCGGCCCCGGCGACGACGTGATCCGCGCCGGCGGCGACCGGCTGATCGGCGGCTTCGGCGTCGACACGATGTACGGCGATCTCGTCGTCGGCGGTCCCGGCGCCGACATCGCCCGCCTCGGCAGCGACCACATGCTCGGCGGCACCGGCGCCGACCTCATGGCCGGCGACCGCGCGCCCGCCGTCGAGACGCTCCTGGCGGGCGACGACCGCTTGTCCGGCGATGGAGGCAACGACCGTCTGTTCGGCGAGTGGGGCGACGACCGGCTCGCCGGCGGCAGCGGCGACGACGTCCTCGGCTGCGGCCCGGCATCGGATTTCGCCGACGGAGGCGCGCACGTCGCGGGCGACACGCAGTCGCAGTGCGAGGTCGTGATCAACGTCCCCTGAGCGGGAAGAACGCAGCACACGAGGGGGCGGCCGGATGGCCGCCCCCTCGGTCCGTGCTCAGGTGCTCAGCCGAGCGCGGGCGGTCCCGCGTCGTGGCGCGGCTTGGGCTTGCTGCTCGGCGCCCGTGAACAGCCCGCCCGCCGGGATGCCGGCCGCGATGAACGGCCCGTAGTCCGAGCGGCCGTCGAACGGCGTCGGCTCGAACGCCAGGCCGCGGCCGGCGAACCAGCCGTTGAACACGTCCTCGATCGCGCCCGACCCGGCCGGCGCGGCGGGGCTGCTGCCGTCGTACACGAAGCGCGCGAAGTTCGGCGACGCGATCATGTCGAAGTTCAGCATCAGCGCGATCCGCGCGAGCTCCTCGTCGGGCAGCGCCGTGACGTAGTGGTCCGAGCCGATCAGCCCCGACTCCTCTGCGCTGAACCAGATGAAGCGCACCGTGTTGCGCGGCTTGACCTTCGTCATCTGCTCGGCGATCTCGAGGATCGCGGCCGAGCCGGAGCCGTTGTCCTGGACGCCGGGCCCGTCGATGACGCTGTCGAGGTGGGCGCCGACGACGACGACGTTGTCGCTGTCGCCGCGCGGTGTCTCGGCGATGACGTTGCGCGTCGTGAGCGTCGCGATGAAGAAGTCGACCTTCAGCCGCGCCGACGGCGCCGGCCGCTTCGGCGTTGGCGACCTTCACGGTGAAGTTGCACGTCCCGCGCTGCAGGAGCGCGATCGAGCCCGCGGCGAAGCGCAGGTAGTTGCGGGCGGGCTGCGGCGCGACCTTCGCCAGGACCGAGAGGTCCTCGGCCGCGTCGTACTCGAATTCCTGGAAGCGCACGTCGTAGCCGGCCGCCCGGGCGCGGTCGTAGACGTACTGCGCCGAGGCGTCGTGACCCGGGAGGCCCGCGAAGCGGTTGTCGCCGCTGGCGTCGCTGATCGCCTGCAGCGCGTTGAGATGCTCGCGGATCCCCGCGACGGTGACGGCGCTCGTGAGCTTCGCCGAGGTGTTGTTGTTCGCGGCCGCTCCTGCAGCGGTCGGCGCGACGAGCGCAGCGCGAGCGCGAGCGCGAGAACCAGGCCGCGGGTGTATCGACGGTACATGTGCTCTCCCTGCCTAGAGCACGAGATGCGCCACTCTCTCCACGTTCCGGCGGCGCTGTCAACCGCGAACCGGACGAGCGTCAGCCCGAGCCGATCGGCACGCGCAGGATCTGGCCGGGGAAGATCAGGTCGGGGTCGTCGACCTGGTGTGCGTTGGCGCGCATGATCGGCTGGAAGTTCGTGTTCGCGTAGTGCTTGCGGGCGATCTTCGTCAGCGTGTCGCCGGGCTTGACGACGTGCTCGCGATAGCCGATGTAGCCCTTCACCATCCGCGTGCCGAGCAGCACGGGAATGCTGACCTTGTGCAGCTCGCTGCCGTCCTTCGCGCTGACCTCGAAGACCTCCACGAACAGCCGATCCAGCGTGAAGGCCGCCCTGCCGACGGCGGCCCGCTTGTGGAATTGGGCGTGCTCGCCGGTGCCGCCGCCGACCGTGATGAAGCCGGTGACCTCGTCGTGTCCGTCGTGGACGCGGTAGTTGATCGTCGCCTCGAAGCCGGTGCCGATCCCGCCGATCAGGATCGGGTTGCCGACGAGGTCGAAACGACGCGGTTGATCGAGTCGGATCGTCATGGCAAAGCTGTACCAGCAAACGCGGGAAGCGGGGGCGCGAGCCCGGCGAAGGACGCGTCCGCTCAGGCGGGCTGCGGCTCGAGCGACTCGGCGGCGTCGCGCAGGTGCTGGAGCGCCTGGCGGATGATCCGTGAGACCTGCATCTGGCTGACGCCGATCGCGGCGCCGATCTCGGCCTGCGTCTTGTCCTCCTCGAAGCGCATCCGCAGCACCTCGCGCTCGCGCGAGCCGACGGCCTCCAGCAGCGCGTCGAGCGTCGCGCGCTCCTCGGCCCGGTCGAAGCCGTCCTCGTCGATGCCGACCGAGTCGGCGAGCGTCGCGGCGTCCTCGCGATTTGCCCCCGCGGGCGCATCGAACGACACCGCGCGGTAGGCCCCGCCGGCCTGCAGCGCCTCGAGCACATCCTCCTCGGTCGCGCCGACGCGCGCCGCGATCTCCTTTACCGACGGCGAGCGATGCAGTTGCTCCGACAGGTCGCTGACGGCGCGATCGACGCGCATCGACAGCTCCTGCAGACCGCGCGGCACGCGGACCGCCCACGTGCGATCGCGGAAGTAGCGCTTGATCTCACCGAGGATCGTCGGCACGGCGTAGGACGAGAACGCGATCTCGCGGTCGGGATCGAAGCGGTCGATCGCCTTGACGAGGCCCAGCGAGGCGACCTGCATCAGATCGTCGAACGGCTCCCCCGAGCGCTGGTAGCGCAGCGCCAGCGAGCGGGCGAGCGCCATGAAGCGCGTCGCCAGCTCTTCGCGGGCGCGCTCGTCGCCCCCGCGGGCGCGCCGAAACAGCTCGCCCTCGGAGCGGTTCTCGGTCCTCAGCGCGAGCTGGCGCGATGCATCGACAGCGATGGGTGCAGCTTCACATGTGGCCAAGGTCGTCCCTCCCGGACCGGTTGGGGAAGGTGCCCGTATGGGCCCTGTCGCTTCCGACCAACCTGTTCTCCGGACGCCGTACCCGGTGTTCTCGCGGGTCTAACGCAAGATCTGACGGCCGGGGCGGCGCCCTCAGGCGGCGGCGCCGGATTCGGCCAGCAGCCGATCGGCGACGGAGCGCAGGTCGGAGTCCAGGTGACCGCACAGCACGTCGCGCAGCAACGCGCGCAGGTGGCCGGTGATCTCGGCCAGCAGCTTCTCGACGCCGCCGTCCATCGGTGCCATGCCGGCGACGATCGCGCGCTCCAGCGAGACGGCGTGCGCGACGCGCTCGGTGACCGCGGTCCGCTGCTCTGCCGTCGCGCACAGCGCCGCGACGCGGCCGGCGAGGCGCCCGCTCTGCGGGCCCTCGGGCTCGAGCAGCGCGCGCAGCGCGAGCAGGTGATCGGTTAGCGCCTCCAGCGCGCTCGCGCGCTCGCAGCCGAGCTCGTAGCGCCGCAGCGCCCACGCCAGCTCGCCCGCGCGCGGCGTACGGCGCGCGATCAGGTTGCAGAACGCGCGCAGCTCGTCCTCGGCCTCCTCGGTGATCGTGATGACGCCGCCGGCACGACCGCCCGTGCCGATGTCGCCGATCGACCACGGTCCCGAGCCGGTCCGCTCCCAGGCGACCGGGCCGAAGGCGACGCGCACCGGGTCGTACAGGCGCAGCGCGGTCAGCACGCGGCGAAAGCGCACGCCGGCCTCGGTCATCGGGGGCGGCGCGCCGGGACGGTTGGTCAGCGTCAGGCAGGCGAGCACGGAGGGCTCGTCGGCGCCGGCGGGCCAGACGGCCTCGGCGGGCGCACCCTCGAGCTGCTCGCCGCGGATCAGCGACAGGCCCTGCCCGAGCGGCACCTCGGCGGACTGCAGGCGCAGGCCGAGCAGCGGCGCGACGACGACGGCCTCGGCGCGGCCGTCGAGCAGGGCGTCCTCGAGCTCACGGTAGGCGCGATCGAAGCGCTCGGGCGTGATGACGAACTCCGTCGCCTCGCTGAAGACGCGGCTGATGAAGACGCTGAGCGCGACGTCGGCGCGCTCACGGGCCTGCGCCGGGATGCGCGGCTCGACCTGCGCGCGCAGGTAGTCCTCGACGCCCTCCAGCGCCGCCAGCGCGCGGGCCGCCGCCGGGTAGGAGGGCAGCCGCTCGAGCACGCCGACGCGGTCGCGGATGAAGGCGTCGGTCAGCGGGCGGTAGCAGTACAGCGGCGTGTCGCGGCGCGCGCCGCGCGACTCGACGATCTCGAACGGCACCTCCGCGCCGCCGTCGGTCTCCTCGGAGAGCTGCCACGCGCACTCGTCGGCGAAGGCGCTGAGGGCGGCGTGCAGCGGGCGGTTGCGCATGGTGCTGGGCGTTCGCCTCATGACGCCCCGGTCCTGCTCGCTGCAAGCGTCGGTGCGTGTGTGGATGAGCGCGTCCGCGCTCAGTCGGACTCCGGCGGCTCCTCGATCAGCCGCCCGCGCAGGATCACCTCGTGGCTCGTCAGCACGAGCCCCAGCCGCTGGCCGATTCCGGAGATCGCGCGCTCGAGCTCGGCGTCGTCGAACGGCACGACGTCACCGGACGGCTCGAGCACGATGTGATGGTGGTGGTCGCCCGAGGGGTCGACGGGCTCGTAGCGCGCGAGGCCGTCGGAGTCGAAGCGGCGCACGAGCCCGAGGTCGTGCAGCGTCTCCAGCGCGCGGTACACCGTCGCGGTCGAGCCGGCGCTGCCCTGCTCGCGCAGCTGGTCGGCGATCTCCTGCGCGGTCAGCAGGCAGCTCTGGCGGCCGAGCAGCTCGACGACGGCGGTCCGGCCCGCGCTGACGCGCAGTCCGGCCCTGCGCAGGACGTCGCGGGAGTGCTGCATCCAGCGCTTCTGTGCCGCCGCGTTCACGGCGCCATCCTGCCATGCGGCGTGAGCGGACACGCCGCTGGGTAGCATCGGTGTCTCATGCAAGCGCCCGACGTCACGGTGACGCCGGAGAGCTCGCAGTGCAAGAACGACCGGCGGTCGGCATCGTTGGACGGCCTGCGCGGCCTGGCTGCGCTTTCGATCTTCGTCTTCCACGGATGGCTGTACACGATGCCCGCGCCGGACGCGAGCGATAGGTCGTCGGTCGCGGACTACGCGGCGCACGAGTTGCGCCTGGGTCTGGTCGCCTTCTTCGTGCTGTCGGGCTTTCTGCTCTCCCGCCCCTGGTTCGCCGCCGCCCTCGACGGGCGCCGCCCGCCCAACCTGCGCCGCTACGTGCGCGCCCGCGCGGCGCGCATCCTGCCCGCGTACTACGCCGCGCTCGCGGGCTCGGTCGTGCTGCTGTGGGGCCTGCGCGGCACGCCAGGCCTGCGGCTGCCGCCGGCCGGCGAGCTGCCGCTGTTCATGGTCTTCGGCCAGAACTTCTCGCCCGCGACGGTCATGAAGCTCAACCCGCCGATGTGGTCGCTCGCCGTCGAGGTCATGTTCTACGCGCTGCTGCCGCTGATCGGCTGGCTCGCGCTGCGCCTGCCGCCGACGCGCCGCATGCAGGCGATCGGCCCGCTCGCGCTGCTCGCCCTCGGCCTGCTCTACAACTGGTCGATCGCCGGCCACGGGCTCGGCTTGACGTTCTCCAAGACGCTCGCCGCGATGCTGCCCTACTTCGCGCTCGGCATGCTCGCCACGCTCGCGCTGCACGGCCGCACGATCGACATGCGCGCCAAGCGCACGATGATCTGCGCGGGCGTCGCGCTCGTGCTGGCGGACGCGATCACGAAGGCCGCCGTGCCCGCGCGCGGGATCGACGTCGGCGAGGTGTTCGCGGTCCTGCGCGACCTGCCCTCGGCGGTCGGTTTCGCGATCGTCGTCGCCGCGCTGGCCGGCGCGCCCCGCAGCGCGATCATCGGCAGCCGTGCGCTGGCGGGCATGGGCACGATCTCCTACGGCTTCTATCTGTGGCACGTACCCGTGCTGGTGGTGATGCGCGGCTATGACGTGCTGCCGCTGGACCCGGTCACCGGCACGCTCGTCGCGCTCGTCCCCGCGCTCGCGCTGTCGGCGCTGAGCTGGTTCGCGCTCGAGCGACCGATCCTGCGCTGGACGGCGCGGCGCGACAGGCGCGAGCGCCGGCGGGAGCTAGGCCGCCGCGACGGCGTCGACCGACGCCCCGGCGGCGGGCGCGAGGTCGCCACAGTCCGCGCCTAGCCACTGCGCGCCGTACACGCGCATGCCGTCGATGATCGGCATCAGCGCGCGGCCCTTCTCGGTGAGCTGGTACTCGACGCGCGGCGGGACCTCGGGATAGGTCTCGCGCCCGATGATGCCCTCCTCCTCGAGTGCGCGCAGTCGCAGCGAAAGGGTGCGGGGGCTGATCCCCGCCAGCGAGCGCTCGAGCTCGCAGAAGCGCGAGTGTCCTTCGGCGAGGTCTCGGATGAGCAGCAAGGTCCACTTGCCGCAAACGATCTCGGCCGTCTTACAGACCGGACATGTGTCGTCCATGGCAGACACTTTACCGACTGAAGCAATGGGGCTGGGCGGCGCATAACGCTGCCCCGCTCGCGCGTCGCGGTCGCGGGCGCGGCCCGCGACCTGGATCTGTGGGTCCGTTCCCGCTCGGGGGACCCACACGATGCCTACGCGGCGCGCCTGGCCTCCGCCGAAGCGACGTCGCTCATCGTCGTGCCGCGGCGCCCGTCGGCGGCCAGCAGCAGCTTGAAGTCGTGCGGGCTCGTGGCGGCGAGCAGCGCCTGGTCGACGTCGATCCGGCCGGCCTTGACGTGATCGAAGAGCGCCTGGTCGAAGGTCTGCATGCCGTAGTAGGCGCCTTCGCTGACGACCTCCGTGAGGCGGCCGGTCTGCAGCGGGTCCATGATCATGTCGCGCACGCGGCCGGTCATCCGCATGATCTCGCAGGTCGCGACGCGGCCACCGTCGGTGGACCGCACGAGGCGCTGCGAGACGACGCCCTTGAGCGTGCCGGCGATCATCGCGCGCACCTGCTGATGCATGTGCGGCGGGAAGAAGTCGATGATCCGGTTGACGGTCTCGGCGGCGTCGACGGTGTGCACGGTCGAGAGCACGAGGTGGCCGGTCTCGGCCGCGCTGAGGGCGGTGTGGACCGTCTCCTCGTCGCGCATCTCACCGATCAGGATGACATCGGGATCCTGGCGCAGGACGCGGCGCAGCGCGCGCTTGAACGACAGCGTGTCCTGGCCGACCTCGCGCTGGTTGATGATCGACTTCTTGTCGACGTGCAGGAACTCGATCGGGTCCTCGATCGTGACGATGTGCTTCGCCATGCGGGTGTTGATGTGGTCGATGATCGCGGCCAGCGTCGTCGACTTGCCCGAGCCGGTCGTGCCGGTCAGCAGGATGATCCCGCGCTCCTCCTCGGCGAGGTCGGAGATGACGGAGGGCAGGTTGAGCTCGGCGACCGTGCGGATCGAGTGCGGGATCGCGCGGCAGACGAGGCTCAGGTGGCCGCGCTGGCGGAAGGCGTTGACGCGGAAGCGCGCGATCCCGGTGATCGAGTAGGAGAAGTCGACCTCGTGCTCGTGCGCGAGCTCGTCGAGCTTGACCGGATCGGCCAGCATCGTGCGGACCGCCGTCTCGGTGTCCTCGGGGGTGAGCGGGGCGGCGCCCTCGATCGGGCGCATCTCGCCGTCGACACGCGTCAGCGGCGGAACCTGGACCTTGAGATGGAGGTCGGAGCCTCCGAGCTGCACGAGCGTGCAGAGCGCATTGTCGACGTCGAACACGAGGTCCGCATCGGGCTCGCGTCGCGCCGGCTTGAGCCGCGCGCACGGCGGTCCGACGAATGGCCACCGTGAGCGCTACGCGGCCTGCTGCGCGGCGTGAACGGCACCGGCCGCCGGCGCGACGAGGCAGTTGGCGACGATGTGCTCGCCGAGTGCCGTGCGCTGAGGTAGCCGTCATCTCCGTCCCACTGGAAGCTGAACGTGACGTTGTCGGTTCCGAAGTACAGCCGCATGACGGCCGCATGCGCCGCGGCGGACGTCGCGTGGCCCGCGACGTAGGCGGGGAAGTTCGGCGAGAAGTGCCCGCCGGCGCGGTCGGCCGAGAGCGCCATCCACGCGTCGTTCTCGATCGTGCTCGGGTTGCCCGTCGCCTGCGCCTCGTGGATCGCCGTCTCGGGCCGCCGGCATGTGGGACCTTGCTTCCAGGCGCGGATATGGCGGAGAGCACCGCCGCCGCGTATGAGCTGCCGGCACCGGCGCACACGCGTCCGGCGGGCGCTTGTGATCAGGCGCACACAGCTCTGGACGGTCCGTCAGTCCCAGTCGGGCGACCACGAGGGGTCGATCGTGCGCCGCCCGCGCTCGAGGCCTGCGAGCCGGGCACGGTCCTCGTCGCGGAGCGCGAAGTCGAAGACCGCGAGGTTGGCGGCACGGTGCTCGTGCGAGGCGGCCTTCGGGATCGCGGCGACGCGGGGCTGGTCCAGCAGCCAGCGCAGCGCGATCTGCGCGGGGCTGCGGTCGTGCGCGGCGGCGATCTCGCGGATCGCGGGATCGTCGATCAGCTCGCCCTGCGCCAACGGCGAGTAGGCCGTGACCATGAGCTCGCGCTCGCGGGCGAGCGCGAGCACCTGCGGCTGGCCGAGGTACGGGTGGTACTCGACCTGGTTGCAGATCAGCGGCGCGTGCTCGAGCGCCTCGCGCAGCAGCGCGGCGGGGAAGTTCGCGACGCCGAGCTGGCGCGCGCGGCCGGACGCCTGTGCCGCGCACATCGCCGTCAGCGTCTCGGCGAGCGCGAACGCGCGGTTGGGCCAGTGGATCAGCAGCAGGTCGACGTACTCGGTGCGCAGGTCGCGCAGCGACCGCTCGAGCTGGTCGTGCACGCCGACGGCGCTGAGGTCGTCGCGCCAGAGCTTCGTCGTGAGGAAGACCTCGTCGCGGTTGCGGCCGCTGTCGTGCAGGCCCTGCCCGACCTGCTGCTCGTTGCCGTAGGCGCGCGCGGTGTCGATGTGCTCGTAGCCGAGCTCGAGCGCGTCGCGTACGGCGACGACGCAGTCGCCGCCCGCGATCTGCCACGTACCGAAGCCGAGCTTGGGGATCGTGACGCCCTGGACGGTGAGGGTCCGGTCGGCGGTCATCTCGCGTGCCATCGTGGTGGGGTGCCCGGTCGCGGCCGTTGCGAAAACGCGCGGCCGTGCGCCCGGCGCGCCCATCCGCTTCGCCGATGGCGCCACGTCACGCGACACGATCGCGCGCACGGCCGTTCTCGCTCGCGCTCAGGCGCGCCCCGACTACGACGACGGGGGCCCCGCAGGACCCCCGTCGACGCGTGCTCGGGCGCGGTCGCCTACGCGACGTCTCGAAGCTTCTGAGCCTCGGCCAACGACTGCAGCTTCTTCAAGGACTGGTTCTCGATCTGGCGGATCCGCTCGCGCGTGACGTTGAACGTGCGGCCGACCTCGTCGAGCGTGCGCGGGTGCTCGCCGCCGAGGCCGTAGCGCAGCTCCAGCACGCGGCGCTCGCGGTAGGAGAGGTTCTCCAGCGCCTCGCGCAGCGCCTCCTTCGTGAGGATCTCGGCGGCGCGCTCGTAGGGCGACTCGGCGCGCTCGTCGGCGATGAACTGACCGAACTCGGACTCCTCCTCGTCACCGACCGGCTTCTCCAGCGAGACCGGCGCCTGGGCGGAGCGCTTGATCGAGTCGACCTCCTCGGGATCGATGCCGGTGACCTCGGCGATCTCCTCGGGGGTCGGCTCGCGGCCCAGCTCGGTGACGAGCTTGCGCTCGGCGCGGCCGATCTTGTTGAGCTTCTCGACGACGTGCACCGGGATCCGGATCGTGCGCGCCTTGTCGGCGAGCGCGCGGGCGATCGCCTGGCGGATCCACCAGGTCGCGTAGGTCGAGAACTTGAAGCCCTTGCGGTAGTCGAACTTCTCCGCCGCGCGGACGAGGCCGAGCGTTCCCTCCTGGATGAGGTCCAGGAACGGCAGCCCCTGGTTGCGGTAGTTCTTGGCGATCGAGACGACAAGGCGCAGGTTGGACTCGACCATCTTCTGCTTGGCGTCGAGGTCGCCGCGCTCGATCCGCTTGGCGAGATCGACCTCCTCCTGGGCGGTCAGCAGCCGGACCTTGCCGATGTCCTTGAGGAACAGCTGCAGGGAGTCCGTCGTCATGTCCGGCTTGAGGTCGATCGTCGCCTTCTTGCGGGCGCGACGCTTGTCGGGCGCGCGCTCGACCGCGTTGGCGGCCTGCACCGCGGGATCGATCTCCTCGACGAGCTCGATCTCGGAACGCTCCAGGTACCCGTGCAGCTCCTCGATGTCGGATTCGTCGAGATCGATCTCCGCGACGGCACCAGCGATCTCGGCGTACGTGAGCACGCCGGTCAGCTGACCCTTCGCAACGAGACCCTTGATCTCTTCGAGTTCCTGCAGTTCGGCTACGGACATTGCATTCGCTTTCGCATCGTGCGTGGAGCCGCATCAGCCCACGCACCGTTCTGGATGGAGGGCTGGGGAGGCGATCTCTGGAGCAGGACCTCGCCCAACCTAGGCCTCAAACTCTAGCGTGCGCAACTTCGTGCTTGTGCTGCAGTCGAGCGGTTCCCTCGCGAGCCACTACGTGCTACCGGCCGCCGCGTTTCACCGATCGCGACCACGTGGCGCAAACCGCGTGCCATCATGCGCATGTGGCCGACCGACAGGACGCAGATCGCGAGGTGCTCACGAGCCTCCCCCGCGCCCGGCCGGTGCGCCGCAGCGCCAAACGCGGCGACCGCACCGACGCGCCGGCGAGCGCCGCCGGCACGCGCTCGCGGGGCGCGGCTGCGCCGCGCCCGACGGCGGCAAAGGCGACGACGGCCCGCGCGACGGCCGCACGTGCCAAGCCGCCGGCGGGCGGCGCGGCAACGCCCAGGGCCGCCGCCGAGGCGCCGCGCACGGCACCTCGCCGCAAGGTCCCGCCCGCGGGCTACGCGGCGCCGACGTCGGGCGGCAACGACGACGGCGGCGCCGGCACCGCCGACCTGCTGAGCACGACGATCCAGGCCGCGGCCGAGCTCGCGCAGATCGGGCTCACCGTCGGGCGCCAGACGCTGCAGTCGATGCTCGACCGCCTGCCCAAGCCGTAGCGCGTCGCGCCGCGATCGCGCCGCGACGGCCGTCGGCGCATCGCACGCCACGGCGCGGATAAACGCTGTAACCTGGCCCGCGTCTGCCGAGTCTCCTGGCGTCAGCGTCAAGGGAGCGGGGGAACCACTGCGGTCCGAGGACAACGGACCGCCGGGGCGAATCGGCCTCAGTTCGAGGTTGTAGCGCTTGGAAAGCGCGAGCCCGTCAGCTCACCCCGTAGGCCGCCACCACGACATGCTCATGCTCCGACGCGATCGCGCGACATATGTCGCCGTGCTGTGCACGGCGTTCGCCGCCTGCGCCGGCGCGGCCGAGGCCGTGCCGGAAACCGGCGGCGCGGGCATGCCCGCGGTGATCCCGGCGACGACCGGCGGCGCCGGCTACGGCGATCCGCACGCGCCGTCGCTCGTCGTGCGCCCGATCGGGCTTGTCGGCAGCGACGTCATCGCGCGCGGCACGATGCCCGGCCAGGCGCGCCGCACGGTCGTCCTGCAGCGCCTCGACAAGCGCCGTGGCTGGCGCAACGTCGCTCGCACGCGGGTGCGGACGACCGGGCGCTTCGCGGTGCGCTGGCGCGCGGACCGCAGCGGACGCATCAGCCTGCGGGCGATCCTCTCGCGCGATCGGCGCACGGCCGCGTCGAACCCCCCGCCGATCGCCGTCCTCAACGTCTACCGCACGGCGCTCGCCACGTACTACGGTCCCGGCTTCTTCGGCAACAAGACCGCCTGCGGCCAGATCCTGACGTCCGACCTGCACGGCGTGGCGCACAAGCGCCTGCCCTGCGGCACGCAGGTGGCGATCACGTACGCCGGCCGCGAGATCACCGTTCCCGTGGTCGATCGCGGGCCCTACAACGGCGACTACTCGTGGGACCTGACGCAGGCGACGGCCGATGCGCTGGGCTTCACCGGCTCGGGCGAGATCGGCTACGCGCGGGCGCCGTGACGAACGTCCCCGCCCCGCAGTAGCCGCTTCCCCCGTCCCCTCGACCCAGCTCAGCCCTCGACCTGGAACGTCGGCCGGATCGCGGCGCGCGCGAGCGTGTTGAACGTCAGGTTGAAGCCGACGTAGGCCGGCGAGGCCTGCCGCGGGATGTCGAGCGACTCGGCGCCGACGGCGAAGACGGTGTAGACGTAGCGATGCGGGATGTCGCCGGCGGGAGGCGCCGCGCCGCCGTAGCCCGACTCGCCGTAGTCGTTGCGGACCTCGACCGCGCCCGCAGGCAGCCCGTCCGGGCTGGCGCCGGTCGCAAGCTCGGTGACGGTGGCCGGGATGTTGAAGACCGACCAGTGCCAGAAGCCGCTGCCGGTCGGCGCGTCGGGGTCAAAACACGTGACCGCGAAGCTCTCGGTCTCCTCCGGGAAGCCGGACCAGCGCAGGTGCGGCGAGACGTTCTCGCCACCCGCGCTGGGGTGCGCGTGCGCCGCCGGTTGCGGGGCGCCGTCCTGGATGTCGTCGCTCTCGACGGAGAACGACGGCGCCGACGGCAGCAGGTCGTGCGGATCGGGTGCGGTTGCTCGTTCGAGTGACATGAGGCGACCGTACCCCAATCGCTGCGATGCCGCGCGCGCGGCGGGTACGGTGTGACGAGATGGCCATCGTCAGCGCCGGGATCGCTGCAGCCGCCGCGCTCGCGCTGGCCTGGTTCATCGCGATCCGGCGCGCGACGAACGCCTCGGGACGGGTCGGGCGGGCCGTCGTCGTCAGCGCCGAGGACCACACGACGATCGACGCGCGCGGCGCCGTTCGCTCCGTCCAGGCGGCCGAGCTGACGCTGCCCGCGGCCGCGCTCGCGGAGATCTGGTCGCCGATGCACCTCGAGCGGTTGGCGCGCACGTACTGGCGCTTTCTGTCGCGCGCCACGCTCGGCCTGATCCGCGTCCTGTACGACGAGGACGAGCGCGCGGTCGTGCTGCTCACGCGCCCGTTCGTGCTGCTGCGCTTCCGCGCCCCTGAGTACCGCATGGACGCCGCGCGCGGCATCGTGCGCTGGCGGATCGCCGACGGCGTGCTCGTGTCGCGCGCCGGCCAGCACGGCGACGGCTACCTGCAGATCGAGATCGAGCGCCGCGCGCCGGTCGACGCTCAGACGGCACGCATGCAGGTCGAGGTCGAGGTCGCAAACTTCTACCCGGCGCTCGCGAGCTCCGTCGCGCGCTGGTTGTACTCGGCGACGCAGTCGCGCATCCACGTGATCGTGACGTACGGCTTTCTGCGCTCGCTCGCCAAGCTCGACCTCGCGACCTCGCGCGTCGGCCGCTACGCCGCGCCCGACGATGTCGACGCCGTGCCCGACCCGCCGCCGCGCGCGCCGGGCGGGGCGAGCGCGATGTGATCGCGCCGCGCGTCCGCCACGGCACGGCGCGCCCGGCCCGCGGAGGCAGGCGGACGCGCCGTGGTGGGTTCGGTGCTCGATTCGGGCCGGTCGGTCAGCCCGCTACGCACCGCGCGGGTGCGTGTCGCGCCCCGTGAGGTGCATGCCCTCGAGCAGTCGTGGCACGAACATCAGCGCGGCGAAGCCGACGAGGACGTACATGACGTCGGCGGCGGTGCCGGTGCCGAAGATCTCGGCGACGACGTTCGTGTCGAACAGCGCGAGGATGGCCCAGTTCAGGCCACCGACGATGAGCAGGCCGATCCACAGTGGATCGAGCCG
Organism: uncultured Solirubrobacteraceae bacterium; assembly: GCA_963756465.1. Taxonomy (GTDB): domain Bacteria; phylum Actinomycetota; class Thermoleophilia; order Solirubrobacterales; family Solirubrobacteraceae; genus CADCVQ01. Next base: position 650,873 of record CAVWNK010000002.1, on the reverse strand, counting down.
CTTGAGGAGATCCATCACGCCTCCTTTGTTGACGCGACAGTGTTTGTGCGGAACTGCACGTAGTACCCCGCTCGGTGCGGGCGGTTACGTCCCCGTCGATCAGCACCTCCCGTGTCGGACAGCTCGGGAACGGCGGCCGGGCGCCAGCGTCGAACGGGCGCTTTCAGCAGGCCACGTTCTTGCTCAGATCGTGCCCGGCGGCTTGCGGCGGCGCTCGGTCTCCCCCGTGCGCAGCGCCGATCCGGCGAGCATCAGGATCGAGCCCAGCAGCGCGACGTACCAGCCCCAGGCGAGCTCGATCTGCCCGGGCGGCTCGCCCGGGCGGTCGACGACACCGATGTAGAGCAGCAGCCCGACCGCGACGATCGACAGCACGGCCGTGAGCTCGCCGCGCGCCCACGTGAGCTTGTGGTCGCGGGCGACGATGTAGGCGAGGATGAACGGGGCGACCGCCACCGCGAGCAGCACCCAGCGCAGGATCGAGTGCGCCTCCCAGCCGCTGTAGGCGCCGACGCCGGTCCCCCCCGCCAGGCGTGCGAGCGGGCTCACCGCGTCGTACCAGGGGAAGAACACGAACGCGCCCAGCAGCACACCGCCGAGCATCGCCACGACCTCGTTGACGGTCAGTCGCTCCATCCCGGGATGACCCTACTAGTGGGTCGCGCGGGAACGTTGCGCGCGGTCTAGATCACCGAGTCGGCGAGCGCGACGAGTTCGGTCAGCACCCACGGCCCCTGGCCGGTGAGCCGCAGGTGCAGGCCCTCGTGCTCCCAGGCGAGCTCCTGCACGGGCCGGAACTCGGGCTCTGCCTCGTCCAGCGGCGCGTGACGGTACACATAGCGTCCCTGCCGGCGCTGCTCGGGCAGCCCGCGCTCGGGCGGCGGCCGTGTGCCGGCGTAGAGCGTCAGACGGCCCGGCGACTCGGGCCGCGAGACGTCGAGGTTCCACTCGACCTGCACCGCGGCCGGCCCGCTGGCGACGACCTCGACCCAGCGGCTGAGCGGCAACGCGGCGGCCGGCAGCGGGACGCGGCGGCCGAGGTGCTCGTCGGCCGCGCCGATCCCGTCGAGCGCCTCGCGTTCCATGCCGCGATCGTACGCGCAGGAGGGCCGGCCGGGGCCGTCGAACGTTCGCCCATGCGGTCCCTGCTCGCATTCGTGGCGGCGATCGCGCTCGGCATCGGCCTGTACGCGTGGCAGCCGTGGCGAGCGCAGCCGCCGCTGCGCCAGCCGAGCGGGGCCTACGTGCCCGACGGCCCGCCCGGGCGGGCCCTGATCTGGGCGGTCGGCGACGGCGCCGACGGCGGTGCGCGCGCGCAGGCGGTCGTGACGCGCATGCGCCGCAAGCGCTCGGACCGCGTGCTGTACCTCGGCGACGTCTACGGCAGCGGCCCGGCGAGCTGGTTGCGCGGCAGCGGCTCGGAGGCCGACTACGTCAAGCGCTACGCGCCGGTCTACGGCGCGTTCGCGCCGGTCACCGCGCCGACGCCCGGCAACCACGAATGGCACCGCCGGGGCGAGGGCTACGAGCCCTACTGGGCCGGCGTGTTCGGCCGTCCGCCGCCGGCGTACTACGAATTCCGCGTCGCCGGCTGGCGACTGCTGAGCCTCAACTCCGAGGCGCCGCACGGCGCCGGCTCGGCCCAGCTGCGCTGGCTGCGCGGCCGCCTGCGGGGAGGCGGGGACTGCCGGCTGGCGTTCTGGCATCGCCCGCGCTACAGCGCCGGCCGCCACGGCGACGACGGCGGGCTGGCGCCGCTGTGGAATGCGCTGCGCGGGCGCGCGCGGATCGTCGTCAGCGGCCACGACCACAACATGCAGCGCCTGCGGCCGCTGGACGGGATCACGCAGTACGTCGCGGGCGCGGGCGGCCACGGCCTGTACCGCCTTCCCCGACGCGACCCGCGGCTGGCGTTCGGCGACGCGCTGAACTACGGCGCGCTGCGGATCGAGCTGCGGCCCGGCCGCGCGCGGCTGGCGTTCGTTTCGGTCGACGGCAGGATCCTCGACGTCAGCGTCGTGCGCTGCGCGAGCGGTCAGCCGGCGGCGGCGTAGCCGGCGGCGCCGTCGCGGGGTGGCGGCGGCGAGGCCGTGTCGCGGAAGTGTTCGCTACGAACATCGTCGCGACACGGCCAACCGAGCGGCGGTGGCCGTGTCGCGGAAGTGTTCGATGCGAACACCGTGGCGACACGGCCCCCGAGGTATCGGTCAGGCGTTCCCGGCAGGCTCCCTAGGAGATGGCGATCGTGTTCACGCCCGGGTCCGTGGGCGTGCGCGCGGAGACCTCGTCGTAGGAGTACATCGTGCCGGGCTTGCTGCCGGCCTTGCCGAAGCCGAAGCCGGCCGACTCGAGGATCCCGACGGCGTCGGTGATCTTGAAGAAGCCGCCGGCGCCGGACGTCGGCAGGCCCGCGACCTCTTCGCGCTGCGTGAACTTCGCGTACACGCGGTCGTTGCCGAGCTTGCCGAGCGACTGCAGCGCGAGCGCGCGGTGGACGGCCTCCGTCGCCATGATCTCGGCGGTGTAGCGGGCGAACTTCGAACCGCTCAGCGTCCCCTGGCGGGCGAAGACCGTCGTCGCCAGCAGGTAGGCGTTGATGAAGACCTGGTCTCCGACGACGAGCGTCGTGAGCAGGTTCTCGGGGCTCGCGAAGACCTCGTCGGGCACGTGGATCATCTTCGTGACGGGCTTGCCGCCGACGGCGCTCGACGTCAGCAGCTCGTAGTGGTTCTTCTCCTGCTGCGCGGCGGCGCGGATGTTGCGCAGCGTGACGGCGTCGAGCCTGTTGCCGAGCTTCTCGGGGCCGACCGTGTTGACGATCGTGGCGAGCACCTCGGCGGTCGCAGCGACGGCGGCGATCGTCTCGACGGAGTTCGCCGGGTCGGTCTTGATGGCGGCCTGGGCCTGGCCGGAGGTCGCGAAGCCCAGCAGGCCCATCGAGCCCAGTGCAGCTGCGGTGCCCGCGACGAGCTTGCGGCGCGTGTGCGCCGACTCCTCGCCCTGCTGACGATCGATCGTGTCGAAGATGTGGTTGTTGACGTCGGTCATGTGAGTCCTTTCGAGATCCGCGCCTACGCCTGGACGGCGCTCGGCTGGGGAGAGTTGTGCTCCGCTGCGACGGCGTCGCTGGTGGCGGCTGTCAATTCCGGCGTGTCGGATCCGCCGCCGGTGAGCGACTCCTTGAACCCGCGCATGCTGCTACCAAGGGACTTCGCCGCGCCCGGCAGCTTCTTCGGGCCGATGATGACCAGGGCGATGACAAGGACGACGATGAGTTCCATGGGACCGATCGAGGGCATGGCGGCCCCTTTCCGTTGCGTAAGTCGGACGTGCTCTCCCTGGTACTACGAACGAGATCGCGCAACGGACGCATCGAGCCCATAACGGGCGTACAGCTCGCCGTCGTGCTCGCACAGCCAGACGAGCGACAGCGCGGCCGGCGCGGCGAGCAGCGCGTCGTCCATGATCGACAGCGCGCCCGCGCCGCCGGCGATCCGCGGGAACGTCGTGAGGAACAGCTCGTCGATCAGGCCGGCGGCGAGCAGCGAGGCGTTGAGATGCGGTCCGCCCTCGCACAGGATGCTGCGCACGCGGTTGTGCTCGCGCAGCTGCGCGAGCGCGGCGGAGAGGTCGACGCCGGCGGGGAAGCGCAGGTACTGCACGTCGGCGCGCACGTCCGCCAGCGAGTGCTCTGAAGCGGTGATGACGACGACCCGCGAGTCGGGATCCTGCAGCAGCGGCAGGTCGGACGGCAGCTGCAGCGCGCCCGAGACGACGATCGCCAGCGGATCGGGCTGCAGGCCCGCCTCGCTGCGCTGCTCGCGGCGCGCGGCGTCGCGAACGAGCCGCCCGTAGCGTTCGACCCGCAGCGTTCCCGCGCCGACCATGACCGCATCCACGCGCGTGCGCAGCGCGTGGAAGAGCTGGCGGTCGACGACGCTCGAGATCGGCGCGGTGCGCCCGTCGACGGTCGCGCGGCCGTCGGTCGTGTGGACCATGTTGACGGCGACGTGCGGGCGCTGCGCGGTCACAAGCTCCCACGGCCGCAGCTCGCTGACGAGCTCGTCGGCGGTGATATCGGCCGCCTGCGGCAGCAGCCGCCGCAGCGCGACGGGCGGCTCGTTGCGGGCCGGCGTGCCCACGTCAGCGCCGATCCAGGTTCACCGGGTGGCCGGGCTCGATCGCGTGCTTGACCGCCTGGAAGGAGACGTTCTGCCCCTCCAGGTGCGGATCGAAGCCGGCGGCGAACGGCGCCAGCAGGAAGCCGACATGGTCGCCGAGGTCGTGACGCTCGAGGATCTCGCCCGCGAACCAGCTCGAGCAGCCGTCGAGCAACGGCACGCCGCGTGGGCCCTCGTGCCAGATGCAGCGCTCGAACTTGTCGACCTCGTCGCCGGTCTCGCCGCCGAACAGCTCGGCGAGCTCGACCAGCCGGCGCGGCAGGAGGTGCACGGCGAGCGCCTCGACGCGCAGCGCCAGGCGGTACGTGCGGTTCTCGCGCGACAGGCACGCGAGAAAGCGCGGCGGCTGAAAGCTCGACTGCGTCGCGAAGCCGATCACACAACCTTCACGCCGCGCGCCGTCCGAAGCGGTGACGATGTACAGGGGGTAATCGACCGATCCGGCGAGCTTGAGGAAGGTCGAGCCGGGGTCGGCCATGATTCGCACGCTACCCATTGTCGCTCGCGTGATGACACCGGGTAGCTTGAGAGGCGCATGACACAACGGCTCATCGGCGTGGACGTCGGCGGCACCAAGATCGCGGTGGCGCTGCTGGATGGCACGACGCTGCTCGAGCCGGTCGTCGCGCCGACCGACACGACGAGCAGCGACGCCCTCGTCACCCAGCTCGTCACGGCCGTCCGCGCGGTCGGCGACGTCGACGCCGTCGGCGTCGCGATCCCGTCCGTGGTCGACTGGGAGACCGGCCGGATCCGCTACTCGGTCAACATCCCGCTCCAGGACGTCGCGCTGCGCGAGGTGCTGCGCGAGCGGCTCGGCGTGCCCGTCTTCGTCGACAACGACGCGACCTGCGCCGCGCTCGCCGAGGCCTACGACGAGGACGGCACGCTCGTCGCCCGCCATCTCGTGATGTTCACCGTCGGCACCGGCGTCGGCGGCGGGATCGTCATCGGCGGGCGCGTCTATCGCGGCGCGACCGGCGCGGCGGCGGAGATCGGCCACACGGTCGTCGGCGCCGACCTGCGCCGTGCGCCCTTCGCCCGCGGCGACGACTTCCCGCAGCCGGGCACGCTGGAGTCGCTGGCCTCCGGCAGCGCGCTCAACGAGATCGCCCGCGAATGCGGCGTCGCGCCCGGCCGCGTCATCGCCGCCGCACGCGACGGCGACGGCGGCGCGATCGCGGCGATCGAGCTGCTCGGCCGCCGCCTCGGCCTCGGCATCGCCAACGCGATCAACACCTTCGATCCCGATCAGGTCGTCGTCGGCGGCGGAGTCTCGGCCGCGGGCGAGCTGCTGCTCGCACCCGCGCGCGCGGAGGCCGCGCGCTTTCTGCTGCCCGGCGTCGGGACGCGCACGGAGATCCGCCAGGCGCGCCACGGACCGCTGGCGGGGGTCCGCGGCGCGGCGCTGCTGGCGGGGCACGAGCTCGAGTCCGAGCTCGAGCAGGGCGCCCGCGAGACGGCGACGCCATGAGGGTGGCGGTCGGCATCGACCACGCCGGCGTACCGCTGCGCGACGTCGTGCAGCAGGCCGTCCGCGACGCCGGCCACGAGCTGCTGGACCTCGGCGAGCACGACGACTATCCCGACAGCGCGCTCGACGTCGGCCGCGCGATCGCCGGCGGCGACGCCGAGCGCGGGATCCTCGTCTGCGGCTCCGGTGCGGGCGTCGCGGTCGCTGCGAACAAGCTGGCGGGTATCCGCGCGAGCGTGAGCCACGATCACTACACGGCCGCGCAGTGCGTCAGCCACGACGACTGCAACGTGCTGTGCCTCGGCGCCCGGGTCATCGGGCCCGCGATCGCCGCCGAGTTGACGGCCGCCTTCTGTGCGGCGAACTTCAGCGGCGAGCGGCGCCACGTCCGCCGCCTCGGAAAGGTCTTGACGATGGAACGTGACGGAATGGAGGCAAGCTGGTGAGCCAAGCGGCGAACATCAACCCGCGCCTGTCGGCGCTCGCGGGCCACGGGACGAGCCCGTGGCTCGATCAGATCCGCCGCTCGCTCACGCAGGGCGGTGAGCTGCGCCGCATGGTCGACGAGGACAGCCTGCGCGGCGTGACCTCCAACCCGGCGATCTTCGAGAAGGCGATCCTCGGCTCGCCCGACTACGACGAGCAGATCGAGCAGCTTGCCCGCGGCGGAGCGCTCGCGCGGGCGATCTACCAGGACATCGCGATCCAGGACGTGCAGGAGGCCGCCGACGTGCTGCGCCCGGTCTACGACGACCTCGACGGCGACGACGGCTACGTCTCGCTGGAGGTCGACCCGGACCTCGCCTTCGACAACGACCGCACGATCGCCCAGGCGCGCGAGTACTGGGCGCGCGTCGACCGGCCCAACGTGATGATCAAGATCCCCGGCACGCCCGAGGGCCTGCCGGCGATCGAGCAGGCGATCTACGAGGGCATCCATGTCAACGTGACGCTGCTGTTCTCCGTCGACGCGTACGCGACCGTCGCCGAGGCCTACATCAGGGGCCTCGAGCGCCGCCACGCCGAGGGCAAGGACCTCGGCGTGCGCTCGGTCGCGTCGTTCTTCGTCTCGCGCGTGGACTCCGAGGTCGACAAGCGCCTGGAGGAGATCGGCCGTGCCGACCTGCAGGGCCAGGCCGCCGTCGCCAACGCGCGCAACGCCTACCGGCGCTTCGAGGAGCTCTTCCGCGGGGAGCGCTTCGCCGAGCTGCTGGCGGCGGGCGCGCGCGTGCAGCGCCCGCTGTGGGCGTCGACCGGCGTCAAGAACCCGGCCTACTCGGAGACGAAGTACGTCGAGGAGCTCGTCGGCCCGGACACCGTCAACACGATGCCGATGCAGACGCTGCTGGCCTGCGCCGAGCGCCTGGAGGTCACGGGCGAGACCGTCTGCGTGGACCCGGCGCCGGTGCTCGCGGCGCTCGCCGAGGCCGGCATCGACATCGACGATGTCACCGACAAGCTGCTGCGCGAGGGCATCGACGCGTTCGTGACGCCGATGCAGAAGCTGCTGGCCGGCATCGAGGCCAAGCGCGAGGCGATCTTCACCGGGCGCCCCGAGACGATCGACGCCTCGCTGCCCGACGACCTCGAGCCGCTGATCGCCGAGCTCGTCGCGCGCGCCGAGTCCGAGCGCGTCGCGCGCCGCATCTGGGCCAAGGACGACACGCTCTGGGGCCCGGCCGGGCAGGCCGAGGTCGCCGACCGGCTCGGCTGGCTGAACGCCCACGAGACCTACGGCGAGCAGATCGACGAGCTCGAGGCGTTCGCCGTCGAAGCCGCCGAGGCCGGCTACACGGACACCGTCCTGCTCGGCATGGGCGGCTCGTCGCTGGCGCCCGAGGTGCTGCGGCGCTCGTTCGGCTCGGTCCAGCACGACCGGCTGCGGCTGCACGTGCTCGACTCCACCGATCCCGCTGCGGTGCGCGCGCAGGAGCGCGCCGTCGACCTCGAGCACACGCTGTTCGTCGTCTCGACGAAGTCCGGCGGCACGATCGAGACGATCTCGCTGTTCGAGCACTTCTGGGCGCTGCGCCCGCACGGCGAGCAGTTCGTCGCGATCACCGATCCCGGCTCGTCGCTGCAGCAGCTCGCCGCCGAGCGCTGCTTCCGGCGCACGTTCCTCAACGATCCCGACGTCGGCGGGCGCTACAGCGCGCTGACGTACTTCGGGCTCGTCCCGGCGGCGCTCATGGGCGTCGACCTCGAGTCGCTGCTGGAGGGCGCCGGCGTCGCCGCCGAGGCCTGCGCGGTCGGCTCGACGTCGGCGGGCAACAGCGGGCTGTGGCTCGGCGTGTCGCTCGGGGCGCTGGCGCTGCAGGGCCGCGACAAGCTGACGTTCGTCGTCAACGCGCCGATCGGCTCGTTCGGGCTGTGGGTCGAGCAGCTCGTCGCCGAGTCGCTCGGCAAGCAGGGCACGGGCGCGGTCCCGGTCTGCGACGAGCCGATCGACGAACCGGAGGTCTACGGCGGCGATCGCGTGTTCTGCTACCTGCGGGACATGGACGAGCCCGACGAGCTGCTCGATCGACGGGTCAAGGCGCTCGCCCACGCCGGCCAGCCGACGGTGACGCTGTCGGCGGGCGGCCCGGGCGACCTCGGGCGGATCTTCTTCTTCGCCCAGTTCGCGACCGCGGTCGCGGGCTGGGCGCTGCAGATCAACCCGTTCGACCAGCCCGACGTCCAGGCGGCGAAGACGATGACGAGCCAGATCCTCGGCGAGATCGACGGCGGCGGCGAGCTGCACGAGCCGGAGGACTGCAGCGACGCCGCGCTGCGAGCGCTGATCGGCGACGCGGGGCCCGGCGACTACGTCGCGCTGCTCTGCTTCATGACGCCGTCGGAGGAGGTCGATCAGGCCATCAGCGAGCTGCGCACCGTGATCCGCGAGAAGACGCGGGCCGCGACGTCGTTCGGCTACGGCCCGCGCTACCTGCACTCCACCGGCCAACTGCACAAGGGAGGGCCGGCGAACGGCCGCTTCCTCGTGCTCGTCCACGACGGTCCCGAGGACGTCGAGATCCCGGGCAGGCCGTTCTCGTTCGGAGTGCTGAAGAACGCGCAGGCGTTCGGCGACCTCGAGACCCTGCGCTCGCGCGAGCGCAAGGTCGAGAAGCTGCGGCTGCAGGACGGCGACGGGGCCGCCGCCGTGCGCGCCCTGACGCAGCGCATCACGAAGCTGCTCGGCGGCGGCTGAGCGTCAGGCGCAGTTGCGCTTCTCGTAGGCCCGGATGCGCGCTTCGGCCGCTGAGGACTGGGCCTCGGTGACGGCGATCGCGGGCTTCAGGCCGGCGCGCTTGTGCATGCCCGCCAGCAGCTTCTCGACGTCGGCGGCGATCCGTTGCGGCGCGGCCTGTCGCAGCGCGTCGAGCTTGGCGCCGGACTGCTCGACGAAGCGCCGCTCGGCGGCCTCGAACTCCTTCGGGGTGGCGTCGCGGCCGAGGTCTGCGAAGAACGCCTCACCGGAGGCGTCGAGCTCACGCGTCAGCGCGCAGTAGCGATCGGGGTCCTGCGCGACGGCGGTCGTGGTCGGCGTCGCGGCGCTCCCGCCTGACTCGTCGTCGTCGCCGCAGGCGGCGAGGCCCAGCACGGCGGCGACTGCGATGGCGATGAGGGGTGTGCGCGTCATGGCATCTCCTGGTCGGGTTGATCGCGACCGTATGTCCGCGATCGCGCCGTGTCGTCGGCCTCGCGCGCGATCTGCGCCTCGTCCGCGCGGACGATCTTCGAGCTGCGCGACCTCGTCCCGGCGACCGATGTGCGCGGCCGGTCGCGCGACTACGCTCGCAGCGGTGGCAGCGCTCGTCTCAACGCTCCGTCGCCCGCGGCGCACCGACCTGCTGATCGCCGCGGCGATCACGCTGGTCGCGCAGGCCGAGACGTGGTCGACGGCGAGCCTCGACCCGCGGCCGGCGTACGCGCTGGCCGCGCTCGCGATGACCGTCCCGCTGGCGTGGCGGCGCAGCGCTCCGCTCGCGGTGATGGCGCTCATCTACGTGCCGCTGCTCGGCATGGCCCTCGCCGGCAACCGGCTCGACGCGACGTACATCATGCTCGTGCTGCTCGTCGCGTTCGCGAGCGCCGGCGCCTACTGCGACCGGCGCCGCGCGGTCGCCGCGCTGCTGCTCGGCCTCGGGCTGCTCGGCCTGCTGCTCGCGGTCGAGGTCGCGAACGTTCCCGACGCCGAGCAGCCGGTCGGGATCGGCGACTTCGTCTTCATCGGCGCGATCGTGTCGGTCGTCTGGGCGCTGGCGCTGACGGTCCGCGAGCGCTCGCTGCGGGCGGGCGAGCTCGAGGAGCGCGCGGGTCGCCTGGAACGCGACGTCGAGGAGCAGGCGCGCGCGGCGGTCGCCGAGGAGCGCGCGCGGATCGCGCGCGAGCTGCACGATGTCGTCGCCCATTCGATCAGCGTCATCGCCGTGCAGACCGGCTCGGTGCGGCGGCGCCTGCGCCACGAGCGGCCCGCCGAGGCCTGCGAGCTGACGGTTGTCGAGCAGACGGCGCGCGAGGCGCTCGGCGAGATGCGCAGGATGCTGGGGTTGCTGCGCGCCGACGGCGACGCCCTCGCGCTTGCGCCGCAGCCGGGGATCGACGAGCTACAGCGGCTCGTCGATCAGGTGCGCGAGACCGGCCTGCGCGTCGATCTCGAGCTGCACGGTCAGCGCCGACCGCTGCCGCCCGGCGTCGACCTGGCCGCCTACCGGATCGTGCAGGAGGCGCTGACGAACGTGCTCAAGCATGCCGGCCCGGCCCGCGCGAGGGTCGCCGTGGTGTTCGGCACGCGCGAGCTCGAGCTCGAGATCAGCGACGACGGCAACGGCGCCGCGGACGGCTCGTCCGCCGCCGGCGCGGACGGCACCGGCCACGGCCTCGTCGGCATGCGCGAGCGCGTCGCGCTCTACGGCGGCGCGCTCGAGGTGGGCGCCGGCAGCGGCGGCGGCTTCGCGATCCGGGCGCGCCTGCAGATCCCCGCGCCATGAGCATCCGCGTCGTCATCGCCGACGACCAGGCCATGGTCCGGGCCGGCTTTCGCTCGCTGCTCAACGAGGAGCCCGACATCGAGGTCGTCGCGGAGGCCGCCGACGGCGAGCAGGCCGTCGACGCCGTGCGGCGCTTCTCGCCCGACATCGTCCTGATGGACATCCGGATGCCCAACGTCGACGGCTTGCAGGCCACGCAGAGGATCGCGCAGGAGGGGTTGGCGACCCGCGTGCTGATCCTCACGACGTTCGACATCGACGAGTACGTCTACGACGGGTTGCGCGCCGGCGCCAGCGGCTTTCTGCTCAAGGACGCGTCGCCCGAGCAGCTCATCGCCGCGATCCATGTCCTGACCGACGGCGATGCCGTCCTGGCGCCGAGCGTGACGCGCCGCGTGATCGAAGCGTTCGCGGCGCTGCCCGCCCGGCAGGCGCACCTCGCGACGGCGCTCGATCGGCTGACGGCGCGCGAGCGCGACGTCCTGAAGCTGCTCGCGCAGGGGCGGTCCAACAGCGAGATCGCGCACGAGCTCGTCGTCAGCCAGGCGACGACGAAGACGCACGTGCGCAACGTCCTGGCCAAGCTCGACCTGCGCGACCGCGTGCACGCCGTCGTGTTCGCCTACGAGTCCGGGCTCGTGCAGCCCGGCGATTCGCGCGCCGACCACGCGGGGTAGATGCCCGTCGTAACTCGGCCGACACACGGGGCGGCTTATGCTGCCTAGACCGACCTCGTCAACGCGCCCCTCGACCGCGGAGAACACTGTGACCCAGATCGGATTTGTCGGGCTCGGCCGCATGGGCGGGAACATGGTCGCGCGCATCAAGCGCGACTCCGACCACGACGTTGTCGCCTACGACCGCGACGCGGCGACCGTCAAGCAGGTCGCGGCGGCGACGGGGGCGCGCCCGGCGCGCTCGCTCTCAGACCTCGTCTCCAAGCTCGACGCGCCGCGGATGGTGTGGATCATGGTGCCCGCCGGCACGCCGACGCAGAGCACCGTCGACAAGCTCGCCGGGCTGCTGGAGAAGGGCGACATGATCGTCGACGGCGGCAACTCGAAGTGGACCGACGACCGCGAGCGCGCGGCGGCGCTGAAGAAGACCGGCATCTCGTATGTCGACGTCGGCACGAGCGGCGGCGTCTGGGGCCTGGAGGTGGGCTACTGCATGATGGTCGGCGGGCCCGCGCCGGCGGTGAAGCGGCTCGCGCCGATCCTCGACGTGCTCGCGCCGCAGACCAAGCAGGATGCGCGCGCCGTGCTCGGCGACCGCGGCTGGGGCCACTTCGGGCCCAGCGGCGCGGGCCACTACGTGAAGATGGTCCACAACGGCATCGAGTACGGGCTGATGCAGGCCTACGCGGAGGGCTTCGATCTCTTCGACAAGTGCGACTTCGAGCTCGACAACGCGAAGATCGCGCACCTCTGGAACCAGGGCTCGGTCGTGCGCTCGTGGCTCTGCGAGCTGGCGGCGCTGGCGTTCGAGCAGGAGGGCAACGACCTCGCCGAGCTGTCGGGCTACACGGCCGACTCGGGCGAGGGGCGCTGGACGATCGAGGACGCGATCGACAAGGACGTGCCCACGCCGGTCATCACGGCGTCGTTGCACGCGCGCTTCTACTCGCGCGCCAACGGCGACTTCACGCACCGCATGCTGGCGGCGCTGCGGGCGCAGTTCGGCGGCCACGCGACGAAGAAGAGCGCCGACGGATGAGGATCGCGCCGAGCGATGAAGCAGCGCCGACCAGATCGCGAGCGATCGCGCATCCGACGCCGCTTCATCAGATCGATGAAGGAGCGCCGACCGCGCCCGGCGCGGCGACCGATGCGGCGCTCGTTCACGCCCGCGCGAGCGCGCCGGGCGCCGGCGCGACCGCTGCCCGATCGATGCCGTTCGCCGGGCCGAGCACGCCCGTGACCACCCGGTGCGACGATCAACCGACCGTCGCCGCGCGCTCATGACGACGACCGCCGCCGGCCAGACGACCGGGCCCGAGGACAATCCGCTCGTCGAGGGACTCGAGCGCCTCCCCGTCCACCCCACCGCGCTGGTCATCTTCGGAGCGACGGGCGACCTCGCGCGGCGCAAGCTGCTGCCCGCGCTCTACAACCTCGCCCACGAGGGCGCGCTGCCCGAGCGCTTCGGCCTCGTCGGCAACGCCCGCTCGGAGATGACCGACGAGGAGTTCCGGGCGCTGGCGATCGGGTCCGTGCGCGAGTTCTCGCGCCGGCCGGCGGACGAGAAGGTGCTCGCCAAGCTCTTCGCCGACGTGCGCTACGTGGCGGGCTCGTTCGATGCCGACAGCGTCTACGACGGGATCGGCGGCGCGCTCGACGACTTCGACGCGATCGCCGGCCTGCCGCTGAACCGCTGCTTCTACCTCTCGACCGCGCCGACGTTCTTTCCGATCATCGTCGACTGCCTCGGCCGCCACGAGCTCGCCCGCCACGACGGCGCCGAGGTGCGGGTGATCATCGAGAAGCCGTTCGGCCGCTCGCTGGAGGAGGCGCGCGACCTCAACGCGCGCGTGCTGTCGGTCTTCCACGAGGAGCAGGTCTTCCGGATCGACCACTACCTCGGCAAGGAGACCGTCCAGAACGTCCTGGCGCTGCGCTTCGCAAACAACATGTTCGAGCCGCTATGGAACCGCAACTACATCGACAACGTCCAGATCACGGCAGCTGAGGACCTCGGGATCGGCTCGCGTGCGGGCTACTACGACTCCGCCGGGGCGCTGCGCGACCTCGTCCAGAACCACATGCTGCAGCTGCTGTCGCTGCTGTGCATGGAGCCGCCGGTCGCCTTCGAGGCCGACGCCGTGCGCGACGAGAAGGTCAAGGTGCTACGGGCGATCCGCGCGCCGCGGCCCGAGGAGATCGACGACATCGCCGTCCGCGCGCAGTACGGCCGCGGGATCGTCGCCGGCGAGGAGGTGCCCGGCTACCTGGAGGAGGAGGGCGTGCCGCCGGACTCCAACACCGAGACGTACGCCGCGCTGCGCCTGGAGGTGCACAACTGGCGCTGGGCGGGCGTGCCGATGTACCTGCGCACCGGCAAGCGCCTGGCGCGCAAGGTCACCGAGATCGCCGTCACGCTGAAGCCCGTGCCGCACGTCGCCTTCCAGTCGGAGATGTCGACCGGCGTGCGCCCCAACGTGCTCGTGCTGACGATGCAGCCCAGCGAGGGCGTGTCGCTGTCGATCGGCGCGAAGATCCCCGGGACGCGGATGGCGATCCGCACGGTGAACATGGAGTTCCTCTACGGGACGGCGTTCTTGTCGCAGTCGCCGGAGGCCTACGAGCGGCTCATCATCGACGCGATGCGCGGCGACGCGACGCTCTTCACGCGCAACGACGAGGTCGAGGCGCAGTGGCGCATCTGCGACCCGATCGTCAAGACGTGGGAGAGCAGGCCGGGGCCGCTGCCCCAGTACCCCGCCGGCTCGCAGGGCCCCGAGGAGGCCAAGCAGCTGCTCGTCGGCGACTCCGCCTGGCGGATGATTTGAGCACCACCGACGCCGTCTGGAGCGCGCAGGACACCTCGCCGAGCGCGATCGAGGAGGCGCTGCGCCAGCTCGTCGCCGAGTGCCACGGCCGGATGGAGCAGTGCGTCCCGGCGCGGACGCTGAACCTCGTCTGCGTCGTCGACCGCGAGTGGAGCGGCGAGATCGCCAACCGGCTGCGCAAGGTCGGGCGCTACCACGCGTCGCGCACGGTCGTCTGCGCAGTGGCGCCGCAGCGGCGCACGATCGACGCCCAGGCGACGATCTCGGTCGAAGGCGACGCGCGCGCGGGCGAGTTCGCCGCCATGCGCGAGCTCGTGATCGTGCAGGTCGGCGAGCACCACCTGCCCGACCTCGACTCGATCGTCGATCCGCTCGTCGTCACCGACCTGCGCACCGCCGTGTGGTCGCCGCACGGTCATCCGGAGGCGGTCGATGCGCTGACGACCGGCCGCGCCGGCGGCCGTCCGCTGGCGCAGGTCGTGCTGACCGACGCCCTCGACGAGCCCGAGGTCGAGGCCGCGCTGGCGCGCGCCTGCGAGCTGTCGGAGCGCAGCGAGGTCGTCGACCTCGCCTGGCTGCGCTGCACGCCGTGGCGCGAGCGCCTGGCCGCCGCCTACGACCCGCCCGGGCGCCGCCACGAGCTGCACACGCTGTCGAAGGTGTCCGTGCGCTACCGCTCGGACTCGCTCGTCTCGGGGCTGCTGCTCGTCGGCTGGCTGTGCGCGCAGATGGGCTGGCGGCCCGACCAGCTCACGCGCCACGGCGAGTTGCTGCGCGGCCGCGCGCGCGCCCGCCGCGGCGAAGTCGAGCTGCGCCTGGAGCCCGTCGACAGCATGAGCACGCCGGGCCTGGCGGGCGTCGAGACGCGCTCGGACCTCGGCACGATGCTCGCGCTGGAGCGCGGTGAGGGCGGTCTGACCGCGCGCCGCCGTGAGCCGGCCAGGCGGCGCGGCGAGGACGCCTTCGAGCACGTCTGGACGGTGCTGGGCGCGTCGCGCGGCGAGCCCGGGATCCTCGGCGAGGGGATTCGCCACGCGCTCTTGCGCGATCCCGTCTTCAAGCCGTCGCTGGATGCGGCGCGCAAGCTGCTCGGGTAGCGTCGCGGCCATGACGGAGTTCCTCGCGCCCGGCGTCTTCATCGAGGAAGTGTCGTTTCGGGCGCGCTCGATCGCCGGCGTGCAGACGGCGACCGGCTCGCTGCCCGTGCGCCGGTCCGTGCGCGACCTGCTCGCCGGCAGCCCGGCCTTCGGTGCGCTCGACGAGGCGCAGCAGCGGGAGATGGCGAGCGACATGGTCAGCGTCGCGGCGGAGATCGCCGACGGTGCCCGCGACGTCGTCGACGCCGTCGCCTTCCCGGCCTTCGTCGCCGATCTCATCGAGGCGACGTTCGGCGCGATCGTCGGCGCGTCGATCGAGCAGATGGATGCCTACCGGCGCCTGCTCGAGCAGGCCGCGGGCTCGCTCGACGACGAGCACGGCGACGACGGCGACGACGAGCGGCGACGGCGGCGGCTCGCGACGCGCATGCGGCGGGGCATCCGCAGGATCGTCAGCCACGACGAGCGGCCGAGCTTCTTCGACGGCCGGCTGCTCGACGCGCGCGAGCTCGCCGACGAGCAGCAGCCGCTGCGGCCGCGCCGGCGCCGGCGACCGCCGCCATGAACCCCGTCGCCGACGCCCCGCTCGCGGGCAGCCCCTGGCCGCCGATCGCCGACTACGCGTTCCTGTCGGACTGCGAGGTGACGGCGCTCGTCGCGCCGAGCGGCAACGTCGAGTGGATGTGCGTGCCGCGGATGGACAGCCCGAGCATCTTCGGCGCGATGCTCGACCGCGACGCGGGCATGTTCTCGCTCGCTCCCGCCGACGCGCGCGTGCCCGCCGGGCGGCGCTACATCCCGGGCACGAACATGCTCGAGACGACGTGGGGCACGAAGACGGGCTGGCTGATCGTCCGCGACGTGCTGCTGATCGGGCCCTGGCGCCACGACCGCGAGCGCTCGCACACGCACCGCCGCTCCCCGACCGACTACGACGCCGAGCACGTCCTGCTGCGCACGCTGCGCTGCGTCAACGGGATGGTCAACGTGCACATGGAGTGCGACCCGATCTACGACTACGGCCGCGCGCCGGCGCAGTGGGAGTACGCCGGCGAGGCCTACGAGGAGTGCACCGCGACGTTTCCGGGCCACGAGCTCGAACTGACGCTGCGCAGCGACCTGCGCCTCGGCATCGAGGGCTCGACGGTCCGCGCCCGCACGACGATGCACGACGGCGACTCGGCCTTCATCGCGCTGAGCTGGGGCAGCGACCACGCGGGACCGAAGACGTTCGAGGACGCCTACGGGCGGCTCGTGCGGACCGCCGACTACTGGCACGAGTGGCTCGCCCAGGCGACGTTCCCCGACCACCCGTGGCGCGTGTACCTGCAGCGCAGCGCGCTGACGCTGAAGGGCCTCGTCTACGCGCCCACCGGAGCGATGTGCGCCGCCGCGACGACGTCGCTGCCCGAGACGCCGGGCGGCAACCGCAATTGGGACTACCGCTACTCGTGGGTGCGCGACTCGACGTTCATGCTCTGGGCGCTGTACACGCTGGGCTTCGACTGGGAGGCCGACGACTTCTTCGCCTTCATCGCCGAGGTCTGCGCCGACGCCGACCTGCAGGTCATGTACGGCATCGGCGGCGAGCGCGAGCTGACCGAGATGGAGCTCGACCTCGAGGGCTATGAGCACTCGCGGCCGGTGCGGATCGGCAACGACGCCTACCGCCATCAGCAGCACGACGTCTGGGGCAGCGCGCTGGACTCCTTCTACCTGCACACGAAGTCGCGCGACGGCCTGCGCGAGACGTACTGGCCGCTGCTGACCAAGCAGGTCGAGAAGGCGCTGACGCACTGGCGCGAGCCCGACCGCGGGATCTGGGAGGTGCGCGGCGATCCGAAGCACTTCACCTCCTCGAAGATCATGTGCTGGGTGGCGCTGGATCGCGGGGCGCGGCTGGCGCGGCTGCGCGAGGATCGCGAGAAGGAACAGCACTGGCAGGCGGCGGCGGACGAGATCAAGGCCGACGTGCTCGAGCACGGCGTCGACGGGCGCGGCGTGTTGACCCAGCACTACGGCAGCGACGCGCTCGACGCGTCGCTGCTGCTCGCGCCGCTCGTGCGCTTCCTGGCGCCCGACGACGAGCGCATCGTCGCGACGGTCAACGCGATCGACCGCGAGCTGACCGTCCACGGGCTCGTGCTGCGCTACAAGGTCGACGAGACCGACGACGGCCTCGGCAACCAGGAGGAGGGCACCTTCACGATCTGCTCGTTCTGGCTGGCAAGCGCGCTGAGCGAGATCGGCGAGCACACACGCGCGCGCGCGCTGACCGAGCGGCTGCTGTCCTACGCCTCGCCGCTGCTGCTGTACGCCGAGGAGATCGACCCGCTGTCGGGCCGCCACCTGGGCAACTTCCCGCAGGCATTCACGCACCTCGCCCTGATCAACGCGGTCATGCACGTCATCCGCGCCGACCACGAGATCGCGCTGGCGCAGCAGCCGCTGGATGCGCGGCGGCGGGAGTCGCCATGAGCGACGGCTGCGGGCCGCGCGTGCGCGTGCTGCCCGATGCCGAGGCGGTCGCGCGCCACGCCGCCGACGCGGTCGCCGGGCGGATCGGCGACGCGCGCCGCGACGGCCGCGACCTGCACATCGCGCTCGCCGGCGGCTCGACGCCGAGACGTGCCTACGAGCTGTTGAGCGACATCGAGGGCTCGTGGAAGCACGTCCACCTGTGGCTCGGCGACGAGCGCTGCGTGCCTGGCGACCACCCCGACTCCAACGCCCGGATGGTGCGCGAATCGCTCTACGCCGACGCGCGCGCCGAGCCGCCCGAGCTGCACGCGGTCCCGTCGCCGCAGGTCCCCGAGGACGCCGCCTGGCTGTACGGGCTGCAGGTGCACGAGCAGGTGCCCGCCGCGATCTTCGACATCGTCCTGCTCGGAATGGGGCCCGACGGCCACACCTGCTCGCTGTTTGCGGGCCACCCCGCGCTGGAGGTCGAACACGCGCTCGTCGCGCCCGTGCGCGGCTCGCCCAAGCCGCCGCCCGAGCGCGTGACGCTGACGCTGCCCGTCCTGCGCGCGGCGCGCTTCACGCTGCTGCTCGCGACCGGCGCGGAGAAGCGCGACGCGCTCACCCGGGCGCTGGCCGGCGATCGCTCGATCCCGCTCGCGCTGCTGGGCGACGGGCTCGACGAGGTGGCGTGCGACGTGGCGGCGTCGCCGGGTGGGTGACGGCGCAGGCGGACGACGTGCACGTGCCCCCGCGCTGCCGCAGGCATGCCACCCCGGGGACGCGCACACTCGGCGGCAGCGGCCGTGTTCACATGCGCAGGTGGGAGGCGCCGTTGACGTCGAGCACGGTCCCGCTCGCGAGCTCGGCCTGCGGCGAGGCGAGAAACAGCACCGCGGCCGCGATGTCCTGCACCGTCGCGACGCGCCCGAGCGGGCTCTCGGCGCGCCGCGCCCGACCCTGCTCGCCGGCGAGCTCCTCGGCCGCCATGTCGGTGTCCGTGAAGCCGGGCGCGACGGCCGTGACCGAGATGCCCGCCGGTCCCAGCGCGGCGCACCACGTCACGTTCGCGGCCCCGACGAGGTTGACACCCAGCGTGCGAGCCCATGCGTGCTGCCAGTCCGCATAGGAGGTCTCCATGATCGGGTGCGGCTCGATGACGCCGGCGTTGTTGACGAGCACGTCGATCGAGCCGAGCGCTGCGGCGGCCTGATCGACCATCGCGCGGACCGCGTCGGGGTCGGCGAGATCGGCGCCGACGACGACATGGCCGCTGCCGGGCAGCGAGGCCGCGACCTCCTGCGCCTGCCGGCGTCGCGATCCGTGGCGGCCTGCCCGGAATTGCGCCCGACCGCATCTTCCCGCGCGCGAGCGTTGCAGCGACCCTTGCGATACGGCTTGCGGGCCCGTGGCATGATCGCGGCGCCGGCGGTGAAACGATGGCGACCAGCCTCCAAGACAGCCCCGAGATCACCACGCAGCAGCGGATCACGTTTCCCGACCTCGTGCGGATCCACTTTCGCTGGCGCCAGGCGCTGCGCCACGGCTCCGGCGTCGCGCAGTCCGAGCAGACGCAGCTCAACCAGGAGTACCACGACGCCCTCAAGCGCTTCGAGGACGAGCACGGCGAGCTCGTCAGCGCGTACTGGTGCGCGGACGTCGAGAGCGCCGTCGCGCTGACCGCGGGCAAGCCGCACACCGGCTGGCTGCGACGCCTGCTGTCCGTCGCGCCGAAGTTCCACCGCGTCAGCGACTGGGCGACGAAGGACGAGCCCGACATCGCCCGCGCGCTGCATCAGTGCGACGAGCTCGCGGTCCGCGCCGGCGAGGTGCTGCGTGGCCGCAGCCGGCGCATCACGATCCAGCTCGTCATGACGTCGGCCTGCCACCTGCTGAGCCTCGTCGACGCGCGCGGCGAGCATCCGCCGCAGGCGCACAAGGCGGCGGTCGCCGTCGAGGTGCGCCAGCTCGCGCACCTGCGGCGCGACTACCGCGAGGCCGCCAACGGCGACGCCCAGCTCATCTACTTCGCGGGCATGGCGATCGGCATCGCCCTGCTCGCCTGGCTGTACGTCATCGCCAACAGCGTTTTGCGCGGCGAGGGCGTCGAGGAGCGCACGATCATCGGCTGCCTCGTCGCCGGCGCGCTCGGCGCGGTCGTCAGCGTCATCGCGCGGATCAACAGCGGCACGTTCGCGCTCGACTTCGACGTCGCTCGCTGTTACACGCTGTTTCTCGGCGCGCTGCGACCCGTGATCGGCTCGATCTTCGGCCTGCTCGCGTACTTCATGCTCACGAGCGGCTTCGTCGACGTCTTCAAGCTGCCCGACGAGGGCTCGATCGAGCGCTTCTACTTCCTCTGCGTGATCGGCTTCGCGGCGGGCTTCAGCGAGCGCTGGGCGCAGGACACGCTGACCGGCGGGCTGAGCGGCCGCGGACGCAGCAAGGAGGACCCGGCGGCCGCCAAGGCAGCCGCTGCCGCCAAGCCGGCGGCCGGGCGACGGGCCGCCGCGGCCGCCGACACCGACTTCGCCAGCGACTGACCGCTTGCCGGCCGTGCCCTCGCCGTTCATCGCCGCGCAGGCGATCGCGGCCGCGGTCGTGGCGGCGCGCTTTGCCCGCGGCCGGCGTCGTCGCCCGCCGCTCGCGGCGGGCGCGCCGCGTCGCACGGGCACCGTCTCGATCGTCATCCCGGCGCGCGACGAAGAGGCGCGGCTGGGATCGTGCCTGGAGGCGCTGCGCGACGACGACGCGGAGCTGCTCGTCGTCGACGATTGCTCGACGGACGGCACGGCGCAGCTCGCCCGCGGGTTCGGCGCGCGCGTCGTCGAAGGCGCTGAGCTGCCCGCAGGCTGGACCGGCAAGGCATGGGCGCTGCAGCAGGGACTCGAGGTCGCGCGTGGCGACTGGGTCGTCTTCCTCGACGCGGACACGCGCCCGCAGCCCGGCCTGATCGACGCGCTGATCGAGGCCTGCGAGCCGTTCGACCTCCTGACCGCCGCGCCGCGCTTTGTCTGCACCGGCATCGGCGAGCGGCTGCTGCACCCGGCGATGGCCGCGACGATCCCCTACCGCGTCGGCCCGATGGACATCGACGACTGGCAGCCCTCGCCGCGCCGGGCGATCGCCAACGGGCAGTGCGTCGTCGTCCGCCGCGAGCCGTTTCGCGCCGCAGGCGGCTGGGGCCGCGTGCGCAGCGCGCTCACATCCGAGGACATCGCGCTGGCGCGCGCGCTGCGCACCGCCGGCTGGCGTCTGGGCTTCGTCGACGCGGCCGATCTGCTCGAGGTCCGGATGTACGAGTCCGCGCGCGAGACGTGGACGGGCTGGGGGCGCTCGCTCATGTGGCCGGACGCCAACGGCCCGTCGCAGCAGGCGGGCGACGTCGCCGTGCTGTGGCTGACGATGGCGCTGCCGCTGCCGCGCCTGCTGCTGCGCCGCTTCACGGTGCTCGATGTCGCGCTGCTGGCGGTTCGGTTGGGGATCCACGCCGCGCTCGCGCGCGGCTACGCGCGCCCGCGCGGCCTGCCCTACGCGCTGGCGCCGCTGGCCGACGCGCCGGTCGCGGCCTGGCTCACGTGGAGCGCGCTGCGTCCCTCGCGGACGTGGCGCGGCCGGACGTACGGCCCGCGGTCAAAAAGCGCAGGCCGATGAACGTCATCAGCGCACCGCTCGCCGCGACGCGCGCCGGCGGGTCGAAGGCGAGCTGGACGAGCGGAAAACCGAAGACGCCGATCCGCGCGCCGAGCGCGAACGACCGCGCGCCGAGGCTGACGAGCACGCACACCGCGAGCGCGATCGCCGCGGCGAGCGGGCTGAAGGCGAACGCGCCGCCCGCGAACGTCAGCACCGACTTGCCGCCGTGCAGGCGCGCGAAGAGCGGGAAGGCATGGCCGATCATCGCGGCACCGACGCCCGCGTACGCGCCCGCGATCCCCGCCAGCGCATATCCGGCCAGGCCGGCGGCGGTGCCCTTCAGCGCGTCGCCGGCGAAGGCCGGCCAGGCGCGTGGCGGGCCGATCTGCTCGAGTGCGTTCCAGGCGCCGGGGTTGCCGTCGCCGGTCGCGTACAGGTCCACGCCGTCGGCGCGTGCGACGAGCAGCGAGACTGGGATCGACCCCAGCAGGTAGCCCAGCAGCGCCGCAACCGCGTACTCCACCAACGATGCTCGCCTCCTTCCACCTCGTCCGCTATCCCCGCGCCACCGCGGCGCAGGGATTGTCGCGGATGGGCCTCGACCGCCCGCTGCTGCGCGCCACGCCCGGCCTGTCGTTCTGGCGGCTGCTCGGGACCGGGCGCGGGCGCACGATGACGATCTCCGCCGACCTGCGCCGCTGGGCGCTGTTCGCCGCCTGGGAGGACGAGGCCGCGCTGGACGCGTTCATGGCCGGCTCGACGGTCGTCGAAGGCTGGCGCGAGCGCGGCGCGGAGGTCTACAGCGTGCGCCTCGCGCCGCTGCGCGCGCACGGCGCATGGGGCGGCGTGCCGCTGTTCGCCGGTGCCGAGGCCGGGATCGCGGCGCCCTTGGACGGGCCGGTCGCGATCCTCACGCGGGCGTCGGTGCGCGCAACGCGCCTCGTGCCCTTCTACCGCGCGATCGCGACGCCGGCGCGCGACCTCCTCGACCAGCCAGGGCTGCTCGCATCGGTCGGGATCGGCGAGTGGCCGGTCGCGCGTCAGGCGACGTTCTCGCTGTGGGCCTCGCTTGACGATGCGAAGGCGTACGCGTACGGTCGCGCCGAGCATCGCGAGGTCGTCCGGCGCACGCGCGCGGAGCGCTGGTACTGCGAGGAGCTGTTCGTCCGCTTCGCGCCGTTTCACGCATCGGGAACGTGGAACGGGATCGATCCGCTGCAGCCGCCCCGAGGGTGATCCACCCGCCGTGGACTATGTCTTTGACACATAGCGTAGTGTCGGGCTCGGCAGCCAACAGATCGGAGGCGGTTCTGATGTCTGAGCGACCCGAAGTGCCCGGTCAGGAGACCACGTTCACGCGCGCCCAGAGCCGGGCCATGTCGCGATGCGCGCCGTTGACGCAGGACGAGTTCAGGGCACGCCGGCGTGTGGCCGAGCAGGGTGTCATCTCGATACGCCGACTGGTCGGCAACGTCCGCGGCGCGAGCGCCGGCGGCAAGGCACAGGACCGGTAGGGCACCCCCGCGACGCCGGCCGCCGATACTCCGCGGATGGCGTACGACCCGTATCAGCCTCCGAGCAGGCCGCCTCGCGCCTACGACGACGAGGACGACTACCAGTACTACTGGAGTTTCGTCGGGCTCGACATCCCGATCCCTCGCTGGCTGGCGGAGATCATGGACGTGCCGCTCGTCGTGCGCTGGGAGATCTTCCTGGTCGGCCTCTGCGCCGGCCTCGTCGTCGCCGCGTTCGCGGTGTTCATCGCGTTCATCAGCGCGACCTGAGCGACGATGCGCACGCCGTCTCGCGGTGTGCGACATCGCGCGTTCCCGATCAGGTCCGAACGTCGGCGCAATTCAGACACGAAGCATCGATCTCTCCGGCCACCGTCCGGCCGCTGAGCAGCACAAGCGGAATCCCGCCGCCGGGATGTGTGGTCCCGCCCACGCGCCACAGCCCGCGCACGCCCGCGACCGCGTTGGGCGGGCGGCGCAGCGTCCCGAGCCGGCCATGCGGCGCGACCCCGTAGATCGCGCCGCCGACGGCGCCCGTCAGGCGCTCGAGGTCGGCGGGCGTGCGGCGGATCGCGAAGGCGACGCGCTCGGCGGGCAGGTCGAGCCGCGCGAGCAGCGCCGCCTCGTAGGCCGCGCCCTGCGCGTCCCAGTCGACCCCCCCGCTGGGCGCGTTGGCGAGCACGAACAGGTTCTCGCAGCCGGCCGGCGCCGCGCCGGGATCGCTCACCCACGATGCGGCGAGGTACAGCGTCGGATCGCGCACCGGCCGCCGCGCGACGAAGAGGTCGTCGAACTCCGCGTCGTAGTCGGCCCGGAAGCGGATTTCGTGATGCGCGCGGCCGGGGTCGCGCCCGCGCAAACCGACCAGCAGCGCGAAGCCCGACAGCGAGCGCTCGCGCGGCGACGGCGCATCGCCGTTGAAGACCACGGCGTCGGCGGCGACCACGCCGGCGCTCGTCCGAACGGCGCTGACGCGGCCGCGCGCCCCGCCTCCCCACAGCGACGCCGTTGCCCCTCCCGCCAACTCCACGGCATGCGCCCGCACACCACAGCGCAGCTCTCCACCGGCCTCCTGCAGCGCGTCCACCAACGCCGTGACGATCGTGTGGATGCCGCCGCGGACGTGCCACGCGCCGAAGGCGTGCTCGACGTATCCGGCAACCGCCAGCGCGGCGGGCGCGCGGCGGGGATCGGCGCCTGCATAGGTCGCGAAGCGCTCGACGACGAGCCGCAGCCGCGGGTCGCGGATCGCAGCGCGCGCGAGCGTGCGCAGCGTGTGCCAGGGGCGAACGCGCAACAGCGCGCGCGGGTCCGGCGGCGGGGCGCTCGCGGCCGGCCTGCGCGGCGGCCACGGCGGCGGGCCGCTCAGGACGGGCAGCGACGCCTGCCACATCGCTGCGCAGATGCGCAGAAAGCGCGCCCAGTCCTCGCCCGCACCGGGCGACCAGGCCTCGAGCGCCTCCAGCGCGCGGGGCAGGTCGGCCGACAGCTCGACGCTCGAGCCGTCGGCAAAGCGATAGCGCGTCACCGGCTCGACGGGCACGAGCTCGACGCGGTCGCCGAGCAGGTCGCGCACGAGCCAGGGCATCGTCAGCAGCGACGGGCCGGCATCGAACACGAAGCCGTCGCGCTCGACGCGCGCGCACTTGCCGCCGGGCGCGTCGCCCTGCTCGACGACGACGACGATGTGGCCGGCGCGCGCGAGGCGCAGCGCGCACGCCAGCCCACCGACACCGGCACCGGCGACGACGACCCGGCGGGCGCTCATCGCCGGGGGCGCAGCCGCACCCGCAGCGCGGGCAGCGCGAACGCGCCCATCGCGACCCCGCCCGCGAGCGCGACGCGCGGCCGGCGCCAGATGACGAGGTTGGCGAACAGCTCCCCCACCCAGGTCCAGACGTACAGCGCGAGCGCGCCGTCGTCGCGGTCGGGCGGGCCCGCGTCGGCGCTGTCGAGCGCCTCCCAGACGGCGAACACGCCCGCGCCGGTCACGAACCAGCCCGCGAAGTTCGACGCCGGGATCCCCTCGTAGCGCCCGCCGCCCGGCCACGACCAGTAGCCCTCGCGCGCCATCCGCGGATCGAGGAAGACGTCCCACGCCGTCAGCGCGCCCGCGGCCAGCGCGACGCGCACCGGCCACCGTCGCGAGAGCCTCCCCGCAACGACCCACGACGGCCGCGCCATCATCGCCCACGCCGCCGCCGCCGCGACCGGCACGCCGCCGACCTTGGGCCCGAGCTTGGCGGAGTACGTGTAGTGACCGAACGGCCGCCCGGTCGCGACGCCGAGCAGCTCGGCGCCGAAGCCGAGCGCGCCCGCGCTGCCGACGAGCGCGACACCGCGGCGGGGGCCGCGTGCCGCCGCCGCCTCGGCCGCAGACGTGGCGAGCATGATCAGCACGATCGCGCGGGTCGCCGCCACGCGCCGCTGCTCGGGCAGGTAGGAGTAGCCGACCTGCGCTGCCACGAGCGTTCCGAACAGCCCCCGGAAGGCCCGCCGCAGACCGTCCGTGCCGCTCACCGCACGGTCGCCGCGGCGAGGAGCTTGCGCCGCCGCGGGACGACCGCGCGTCCAGGCAGCGCGCCGTAGCCGTCGCGCTCGATCTGGCGCAGGATCTCGCGGTACATCGCGGCGGCCGTGAGGATCGCCCGCTGGCCGCGCGCGAGCAGCGCGATCCCCGCGCAGCCGGTCTCGTACTGCGCGTCGGCGCGCGCGATCTGGTCGCGCAGGATCGCCGCGCGCTCGCCCGGCACGAGCGAGCCGCCGCAGCGCTCGATCGTCGTCCGCGGGACGTAGACGCGACCGCCGGCGAGGTCCTCGTCGATGTCGCGCAGAATGTTCGTGCGCTGCATCGCCTGGCCGAGCGCGGCGGCGGCCGGCAGCGCGCGTTCGGCGTCGCGCATCCCGAGCACGTGCGCCATCACGATGCCGACGGTCCCGGCGACGCGGTAGCAGTAGCGATCGAGGTCGCCGTCATCGTCGATCGGCACGCGGTCGAGATCGTCGCGCATTCCGGCGCAGAAGTCGGTGAAGGCGTCACGCGGCAGCGCGTGGCGCTCGCTCAGGCCCTCCAGCAGCGTCGCCTCGCGGCCCCGCGGCGCGGCGCCCGCGGCCCAGTCGTCGACCGCGGCGAGCTGCTCGCGGGCGTCGGGCTCGGCGTTGTCGACGGCGTCGTCGAGCGTGCGAAACACGAGATAGAGCAGGTAGACGTCGTCGCGGACGTCGCGCGGCAGCAGCCGGCAGGCGAGCGCGAACGTGCGCGCGACACGGCGCGTGGTCTGCCGTGCGTCGAGCAGCGCGGCGTCACGCACGGGCGACCGTGTTCCTCGCCGCCGCCGGGGCGGGCATGTCGGCCGCGATCAGGCCGGCCGTGATCTCGGCACCGAGCAGCACGCCCGGGATGCCGGCGCCCGGGTGCGTGCCGCCGCCGACGTAGTACAGGCCGTCGATGGCGCGGTCGCGGTTGGGCTGGCGCAGCGCGGCGGACTGGTGCAGCGTGGGCTCGATCGCGAACGCGTTGCCGTGCGCGGCGTCGAGATCGCGCGCGAAGTCCAGCGGCGTCATGCGATGCTCGATCTCGACCGACGCGTCCAGGCCGGTGAGCCCGAACGTCGCCTCCAGGTCGGCGACGAGCGCGTCGCGCAGCCGGTCGGTCTCGCGCGCCCAATCGATCCCCGCGCGCAGGTTCGGCACCGGCAGCAGCACCGCCAGCGCGTCGCCGCCGGCGGGCGCCATCGCTGCCTCGGTGCGCGTCGGCGCGTGGACGTAGGTCGAGTACGTCGTCGGCAGCCGGCCGCGCCGCGTGACGTCGCCGATGAAGCGCTTGTAGCCGTCGCCGACGAGCAATGTGTGGTGCAGCAGCAGGTCGAAGCGCCGGTCGCAGCCGAGGTACAGCAGCAGGCAGGACATCGTCGCCGTCAGGCGCCGCCGCGGCGCGCGTCGGCCGACGAGCTCGTGCGTCTTGAGCACGTCGGCGTTGGAGACGACGGCGTCGGCCGCGATCCGCTCGCCGCCCTGCAGCACGACGCCCGTGACCTTGCCGCCACGGTGCTCGATCCGTGCGACGCGCTCGCCGCAGCGCACGTCGAGGGGGCGAGCCATCGCCTCGACGAGCGCGTAGACGCCGCCGTCGGAGTACCAGACGCCGTCGAGGAACTGCAGGTACACGAGCGCGCCGTAGATCGCGGGGACGCGGAACGGGTCGCCGCCGATGAACAGCGAGTGAAACGACATCGCCTCGCGGATCCGGGGGTGCTCGAAGTGGCGGCGCACGAACTGCCACAACGGCAGCGCCGCACCGAGGCGCAGCATCCGCGGGGTGAACGCGAGCAGGTCGCGTACGTTCAAAAACGGGCGCCGGCCGGCGCCGAGGATGCCCTCCTCGTAGATCGGCCTCAGCGCGGCCATGAAGCCCTCGAACGCGGCGGCGTCGCGACTGGAGAACCGCGCGATCTGCTCGGGCATGCGCTCGGCCGGGACGAAGTCGAGCGTGCGTTCCTCCCCCGCCCAGCGGATCCGGTAGAAGGGATCCAGGCGCCGCAACGTGACCTCGCGGTGCAGATCCAGGCCGCCCGCGGCGAACGTCTGCTCGAGCACCCAGGGCATCGTGATCAGCGAGGGGCCCGTGTCCCAGGTGAATCCGCCGTCGCGCAGCTGGTAGGCGCGCCCGCCGGGCCGGTCGCGACCCTCGACGACGACGACCTCGTAGCCGGCGCCGTGCAGCCGCAGCGCCGCCCCCAGCCCCCCGAGGCCCGCACCTATGACGACGACCTTCACTGCCACCCCACCTCGAGTCGTTGATGCGTCCGGGCCAAGACTACCCTCGCATACGGTCCGTGGACCCTCGACGGATTCACCGCCACCGCTCGACTACGGCCCGTAGACGCTCGACGGATTCACCGGTGCACGGAAGACCGCCCGATCGGACCGCGCGCCGTGCCGCCGGACGGGCTAGCGTCGCCCGCAGGATCCGATGCCCGCGCCGATCGTCACCTCCGCCGCGAAGATCATGTGCGCCCACGGCGGCCAGGTCACGCTGATCCCCAAGCAGGTCAAGGTGGTCGCGGGCGGCGCGCCGGTGCTGTGCGTCGGCGACCTCGTCGGCTCGCCGATCGCCGGCTGCCCGGTTCCGATCACGCCCGCGACGGCGCCCTGCCTCGTCGTCGCCAGCGAGATCCCGATCCCGATGGTCGGCATGAGCCCGAAGGTCATGATCAACGGCAAGCCGGTGTTGCTCGCCGGCATCAACGGGATCACGAGCGGTGTGCCACCGGCGCCGCTGATCGTCGCGTTCCCGGGCCAGGTCAAGGCGCTGGCGTAGCCCCGTGGCCTCTTCGCTGGACAGCTACGACCTGATCCGCGAGCTCGGCCGCGGCGGCATGGCGGTCGTGCACCTCGCGCGCCAGCGCGACCTGTCGCGCCTCGTCGCGCTCAAGGAGCTCGCCGGCTTCAGCGTCGGCGACCCGTCGGCGGCGGAGCGCTTCCTGCGCGAGTCGCGCGTCGCGGGTTCGCTGAACCACCCGAACATCGTCACGGTCTACGAGTACTTCGACGACGGCGGCACGCCGTTCATCGCGATGGAGCTCATGGAGGGCGGCTCGCTGCGCCCGCTCGTCGGCGAGCTGTCGCTGCCGAAGGTCGCACGCGTGCTCGAGGACCTGCTCGCCGCCGTCGGCCACGCCGGGCGCGCGGGGATCGTGCATCGCGACCTCAAGCCCGAGAACGCGCTGATCACGAAGGACGGGCGCGTGAAGGTTGCCGACTTCGGCATCGCGAAGGCCGCCGAGAGCGGCCAGCAGGGCCTGACCTCGGAGGGCATGACCGTCGGTACACCGGAGTACATGTCGCCCGAGCAGGCGATGGCGAAGGACATCGGCCCGCCGTCGGACCTCTACGCGATCGGATGCATGACCTACGAGATGCTGACCGGGCGCCTGCCGTTCACCGAGGGCTCGCAGGTCGCGCTGCTCATGCGCCACGTCAACGACGCCGTGCCCGACGTGCGCGAGGTCGATCCGCTCATCCCCGAGGCCGTCGCGCTGTGGGTCGCGACGGCGACGGCGAAGGATCCCGACGAGCGCTTCGCCAACGCCGCGACGGCGTGGGAGGCCTTCGAGGAGGCGGTGCTCGAGTTCGTCGGCCCGCTCTGGCGCCGCGACGCGACGCTCGAGCCGGCGTCGGAGATCGAGCTCGACGACATCCCGCCGATGGGGCCGACGCCGCTGCGCCCGGCCAGCCGCTCGGGCGGGCCGATCGGCGGGACCGCCGGCGCGACCGGATTTCAGACCTACCACGCCCCAGCCGCGTTGCACGAGCAGCTCGCCTCCGAGGGCGTCGACGTCGCACCGGCGCTCGCGACGCCGCCGCCCGCTCCCGCGGCGGCGCCGCGGCGCGTCACCCCGGCGCCGCAGTCCGCGCCCGTCGCGCGCGCCGTCAAGCCGGTCACCGCCGAGCCCAAGCCGGCGGCACCGCCGCCCGCCGCGCCGGACGCCGGGCCGAAGTTCCCGACCACCGCCGTCGTCGCGGGCGCCGTCGTGGCGGCGATCGTCGCGTTCGTCGTCGGCATGTCGGGCGGCGGCGCGTCGCTTGCCAGCGCGACCGGCGACGGCTTCGTGCTCAACGCGCCGTCGGGCTGGAAGGCGACGGCGCCGACCGTGCTCGGCGCGCTCGGCGACCGCGCCGTCGCGCTGGCGCCCGCCGGCGCCGCCGCCGCCGACGGCATCGCCGCCGGCCGGGCGACCGTCGCGCAGGCCGCCGCGCTGACGCGCGGCGGCGGCGAGCCGGCGCGCGTGAGGCTCGGCGCCGGCGACGCGGCGCGCTACTCCGCCGTCGCGGGCGCGGCCTCGCTGTACGTCCTGCCGCTCGACGACGGCGCGCTCGTCGTCGCCTGCAGCGACACGCCGGCGGTCACGGCGGCGTGCCCGCAGGTGGCAGGCTCTGTCGAGCTCACGCGCGGCGATCCGCAGGCGCCCGGCCCGACCGACGCCGGCGCGCGCGCCGTCGGCGGCGCGCTGACGCGGCTACGCGACGCGATCCGCAACCCGACCGAGGACCTCGGCGCGGCCGGCAGCCGTACCGATCAGCGCCTGGCCGCGACCGACCTCTCGCGCGCCTACCGCGCCGCCGCGACCGAGCTGCGCAAGGCGCCGGTCGGCGCGCTCGCGATCCCCGCGCGCGACGACCTGGCGGACGCGCTGCGCGGCGTCGGCAGCGCCTGGGCGGCGTTCGCGCGCGCCGTGCCGGGCGGCAGCGTCGGGGGCGCGCGGTCGGCCGTCACCCGCGCGCGATCGCGCGTGACGTCGGCGCGCGCCGGCCTCGCGGCAGCCGGCTATCCACAACAGGGAGGCTGAGATGCGCACGGGTGTGATCGCAGCTGTCGCCGTCCTCGTCGCAGCCGTGCTGGGGTTCGTCCTCGGCGGCGCGCTCGGCGGCGCAGGCGACGGCCTGCCGGGCGCGGCGCAGGCCGTCGACGCCGCCGGCAAGGCCGTCCCGGGGGCGGTCCTCGGGCCGTCCGCGCCGGCGGCGAAGGCGCAGGCCAGCGCCAGCAGCGGCTCGAGCGGGTCGGGTTCGTCGAGCGCCTCGTCCGGTAGCGGCAGCGGCAGCGGCAGCGCCGGCGGCTCGAGCGGGTCCTCGGGCTCGAGCGGGGCCAACGCACCGCCGCCACCGCCCGCGGGCCAGCCACCGCCGCCATCGCGACCGCCTCCGCCGCCTCCATCTGGCAGTGGGACGATCATCGAGGAGTAGGGTTCCAGCGTCGCCCGGCGTCGTGGTAGCAGTCTCGGCGCCGGACCGCAGTCCGTTGCACCGAACCCGGGAAGCCTCGTCGTGACTCGCATCATCCTCATCACCGTCGTCGCGCTCGCCGGCCTCGCCGTCGCCGCGGTCGGCGCGCTCGCGGTGGCGGACAGCGCCAGCGCCGGCAAGCTCCCGCCGGGCGCCCGGATCGGGGGCGTCGATGTCGGCGGCCTCACGCGCGAGCAGGCGCTGGAGCGCGCGCGGACCCGCGTGACGAGGCTGATCACGCGGCCGGCCCACGTCCAGCTCGGCGATCGCCGCTACACGATCACGGCGGCCCAGGCCGCCGTCCGGCTCGATCCTCGGCCCGCGATCGAGAGCGCCTACGCGTCGGGTCGCAGGGGATCGTTCATCTCCCGCGGCTGGCGCTCGCTCGCCGGCGAGAAGGTCCGCGCCGACGCCGCCGTGCCCGTGACCGTCGACCGCCTCGCGATCTCGCGGTTCGTGGCGGGCATCGAGCGCGATCAGGCGCGCAAGCCGGTCGACGCCACGCTGAAGCTGACGCTCACGCGCGTCAGCGTCAAGCGCGCCCGGCACGGCCGGCGGCTGGCCGCGCGCGACGCGCTCGTCGCCCGGCTGACGCGCCGGCTGACGAGCCCCACCGACCGGCGCACGCTGCGGGCCAGGACCGTGAAGGTCTCGCCGAAGGTCACCTACGCCACGGTCTTCGACGCGCAGCCGGTCGCCGTCACGGTCTCGCGTGAGCAGCGCCGGGCGCGCATCTTTCGCCGCGGCAAGCTCGTCAAGGCCTACACCGTCGCCGTCGGCTCGCCGGCATACCCGACGCCGACCGGGCAGTTCGTCGTCCAGACGATGCAGAAGAACCCGGCCTGGAACGTGCCCAACTCGGCCTGGGCCGGCAGCCTCGCGGGCCAGACGATTCCCGGCGGCGATCCACGCAATCCGCTCGTCGCGCGCTGGATCGGCTTCAACGGCTCGGTCGGCTTCCACGGCACCGCGAGCGCCGGCTCGCTCGGCAGCGCGGCCTCGCACGGATGCATCCGCATGGGCCCGACGGACGTGATCGACCTGTTCGAGCGCGTGCGCCCGTCGACGCCCGTGCTCGTCGCCTGATCGATCCGTCCCGAGCCTCGCAGGGATGCGCGGCGGGCCGGACCGCTCAGACGAGCCGTGCCGCGCGCTCGGCCTCCCGCTCGAGCGCATCGCCCGGCTGCGAGACGACCATCTCCCCCGTCACCGGCGCGCCGCGCTGCTGCGCGACGTGCGTCAACTCGTGAGCGATCAGCTCGCGCCCGCTGGGCGACTGCGGGCGAAACTCGCCGCTCGCGAAGAAGATGTCGCTGCCGGTCGTGAAGGCGCGCGCCTCGACGGACCGCGCGAGCGCGCCGGCGAGCGCGTCGGTGTGCACGCGGACGTCGCCGAACGCGTCGCCGAGCGCGCTCGATGCCTGCGCCTCGAGCGCCGGATCCAGCGGCGCGCCGCGTCCACGCGCGGCGGCGATCTGCGCCGTCACGCCCGGATGCACGCGCCCGTCGCCGAGGATGCCCGAGCCGGGTCGCTGGAAGTCCGGGCCCATCATCCGGCCGGCCGCCAGGTCGGGTTGCGGCCCTCGTCGGCGATCAGCGTCAGCTGCTTGGGGTCGGACAGCGCAAAGCGCGAGACCTTGCCGAACGGCTCGGCGCAGTTGCCGTCGGCCTCGACGATCGCAAGCTCCCTGCCGTCCGGCCGCCACGCCACGTCGCAGGCGACGGCGCCCGTGGTGTCGGGATCGACGAGCTCGAGGTCGGATGCGTCGCCGAGCACGACCTCGAAGTCCGTGCTCTCGAGGTTGGACACGAACGCGATCCGCTTGCTGCTGGGCGAGTACTGCGCGGCGATGACGCCCTTGCCCGGCGTCGAGATGTCGCTGGCGACGCGCCCCCTCCAGAGCTCCGGGTTGGCCGTGTAGGCCGTCCTGGTCTCGTAGATCCGCACACCGATCGTGCTCGGGTCGTCCGACCGGCGGCCCGGGACGAGCACCGCCTTGCCGTCGCCGCGCCAGCTGATCCGGCCCGTCAGGTCCCAGCCGTCGTCGGGCAGGCAGAGGTGCCCGATGTTCTTGCGGTCGATCCGCCCGAAGCAGACGTCGCCGTCGCCCTCCTCACGGCGCAGCACCGCGATCGCGCGGCCGTTGGGCGCGACGGACGGGCGCTCGAGCACGTCGTCGCCGGAGTAGATCGAGCGCTTGCGCCCGCCTTCGCCGAGCTCGGCTACGGTCAGGCCGGCTTCGGAGCGGTAGACGACCTGCTCCTCGCCGGGCACGAACGACAGGTCGGCCGCGCTGCCCTCGCCGTCGGGGATCTGGCCGGCCGGCTTGCTCGTCGTCGGGTCGTAGAGCAGCACGAGGCCGTCGGTCTCGACCGCCAGCACCGGCGAGCCCTGCGACGCGCGCACGGTGACCTTCGCCCCCCGCTTGACCTTCTCGCCGGGCTCGGGCGTCACGCCGAGCACCGTGCCGGCCGGCTCGGAGGAGGTCGCGTTGCGCACGGCCGGCTTGAGCTTGAGCTTCGTCAGCGCCGCGGCGTACTCCCGTGCGGGCATGTCGTCGACGGGCGGGATCGTGATCGTCGCCTTGGCGGCCGCGGCGGCCGCGGCCGCGGCCGCCGCGGCCTTCGCCTTCTTGTCGGCCGCCTTCTTCTCGGCCGCCGTCAACGGCGGCTTCTTGAGGAACACGCGCACGCTGCTGGCGCGCTCGACGGACAGGCCGGCCGCCGGGATCTGGCTGCGCACGATGAATTTGTCGGGCGCGTCGGCGGGCTGCGTGTCGCCGAGCATGAGGCCGTCCTCGCGCAGGCGTTTGTCGGCGTCCTCGCGCGTAAGGTCCTTCAGCCGCGGCACACGGACCTTCGTCGCGCCGTCGGCGACGACGATGCTCACCTCGCTGCCCTTGTCGACCTTCGCCCCGGCCGCCGGTGCCTGCTCGATGACCGTCCCGGCTTGCGCGTCGGGGTCGGTCCGGCGCTGCACGGGCTGAGCGAGCTTCAACCCCTCGGCGCGCAGCTGCTTCTCGGCGGCGAACGCGTCGCCGGTCAGGGCGGGCACGTTCGTGCGGTCGGGCAGCAGCGTGTAGATGACGTAGGCGGCGATCGCCGAGACGACGAGCAGCGCGATCAGCCACAGCGGCAGGATCGGCTTCTGGCGAAAGACGACCTGGCGCGCTGTCAGCGGCGCGTTGGCGTCGCCGGCGCTGCGCAGCTTCGCCAGCGCGCCCGCGTCGAGGCCCTTCGTCAGCGCCTTGAGCTTCGTCAGCGGGTTGGGCAGCCGCGGCGGTCGGGGCAGCTTGACGCCGCGCTGGTCGACCTTGACGCCCTTCTTGGCCGCGTCGGCCTGCTCCTTGGCCTGCTTGGCGAGCTTCTCCTTGACGCTCAGGCCCTCGTCGCCGAGGTCGGGCTGCTCGGGCAGGACGTCGACGCCGACGCGGTGCTCCTTGACGCGGCCGACGGGCAGCGGGAACCTCGGCCGCAGCGTCATGACGTCGACGCCGACCTCGCCCGCCTGGAGGGTGAGCCTGCCCGCCTGGAAGCGCGCGCGCACGCGGCCGCTGTCGGGCTCGGCGATCAGCCAGAGGTCCTGCTCGGCGTTGCCGTCGTTGCGCACGGCCGGGCGGTAGCGCGCCTTCAGGCGTCCGGCGTTGACCGTCGGGATCGCCTCGACCGACCAGCGCTGGAAGGGCTTGACCTCGAACTGCGCGATCGCGCGCGCGGCGATCGTCGCGGTCGTGCGCGACAGCGCGATCAGCTCGAACGTCCAGATGCCCGCCGTCGAGCGGTACTCGCGCGGCGGCGCGATGTCGATGCGGATCTCCTGCGAGCTCTGCCCGCGGCCCTCGCCGAGCGGCACGAGGAACGCCGCCGCGGGCGCGACGGTCGCCCAGTTCTCGGGCAGCCCGAGCACCGCGAGGTCGTAGTTGTCGACGATGTTGCTCTCGTTGCGGATCGTCGCGACGAACGTCAGCGTCGCGCCCGCGTCGACGGCGGGCACGCCGGCGGCGCCGAGCGCCGGATCGGCGGGCTGCAGGACGATCGAGGCGTCGCCGCTCGGCGGCGGGCCCTCGGGGATGCCGACGACGGCGTCGTGCGGCCTGGTCGGCGGCGCCGGCGGCGGCTCCTGCGGCAGCTCCTGCGGCTCGGGCGGGGGTGTGTGGTCCTCGCCGAGCGGCTCGGCGAACGGCGTGACGATCGCCGGTGCCGTGCGGTCGTCGGTCGGCGGCGCGGCGTCGTCGGGCCGCGTGCCGATGACGCTCGTCTGCGCCTGGTCGGCGGACTCGATGCTCGTGCTCTCGCCGATCGCCTCGGCCGGTGCGCCCGTCATCGGGACCGCGGCGACGAACGCCGTCGGCGCCCAGCTGATGTACTCGCCGCAGTTGGCGCAGAAGTCGCGACCCTCGTCGTTCTGCAGGCCGCAGCTGCGGCAGGGAGGCTGCTCGCTCACGAGTCCTCGGCTCCGTCCTGCGGCCCGAACGGCGGCTTGAGCTCGGGCGGCGTCAGGCCGTCGGCGTCGGCGACGGCGGGCGCCTCGACGGTCTCCAGCTTGCCGCTCTTCTTGCGCACGCGCAGCTTGTAATGCGCGTGGACGGGCTTCCAGCGCTCGATGCAGCGCGCGACCGCCATCTGCATCTCCGGTGGCAGCGGCTGGTCGCAGTAGACGTCGAACAGGGCGGCGGCAGCGGGCGGCGGCAGCGCGTCGACGTCGGCGCTGACGACGACGCCGCCGTGGTCCTCGATGCGCAGCTTGATCGCCGGGAAGAACAGCTCCAGCGCGAGCTCCAGGCCGCCGCGGGTCCCGCGCTGACGGCCGAGCGCGCCGGCCTGGCGGACGGCCTCACGGCGCGACGCGGCGGGCAGGCTCTCGACCTCGTCGACGCCGAGCCAGGTGGCCAGGCCGGCGAGCGCGTGCTCGGGCGCGAGGTCGACGTCGAGGTGCGCGGGCAGCGAGTCGAGCGTCGCGGTGATCGGGTCGAGCACCTCCTCGAGCGCGTGCAGCAGGCGCATCGCGAACGGCGGCGGGTCGTCGCGCAGCGAGGCGGCGTCGCGGCGGTAGATGTCCGGCACGCCGTTGCGCAGCTGGCGGCGCACGGACACCGTCGCCGGCGGCGCGTGTCCGTTGGCCCGCGCGGGCGGCGGCACGCCGCCGTTGGACGAGAGCTCGTAGCCCGGGTCCATCCCTACGTCCCCCGCATGGTCGCCTTGACGATGTGCACGCCCGAAGCGATCGTCTCGTCGGGCTCGAGCACGATGTGCGAGCCCGCCGGCTCGGGCTGCTGACGCCCGCTGACGAGGTCGGCGCGGTAGATGCGCAGCAGGCGCACGTACTCGACGCCAGCGATGCCGTGCACGACCCCGTACAGCTCGCCCTGGTTGAGCGTGCGGCCGAACTCCCAGCCCTCGCCGAGCCCGCCGGGCGTGCCGCCGACGAGCGGGTTGAGGAAGCGATACAGCTCGCGCAGCGTCTCCTCGCGGATGCGGATGAGGTCGGCGAGCGGCTCGGTCTGCAGCTCGACGACGACGCTGACGCCGCGCAGGCGGACGGGCGCGACATGCAGCGTCGCGCCCAGCAGGCGGCGCTCGTCGAGGTAGCCGGCGACCTCCTCGAGCAGGTCGACGGGCGGCTGCAGCTCGTCGTACTCCAGGCGGCGGTCGGCCGGGTGCACGTGCGGAAGGATCCGCACGGCGACCGCGTTGCCCTCGTCGGGCGGCACGCAGACGGCGCGGCCGACGCGCCGCGAGGCCTTCATCGCGAGGTACTCGAAGTCCTCCGCCGTGACCGCGCGGTGGCGCGCGCGGATCTCCATCGCGCCGCGCTGGCGCACGCCGACGAGGCCCTCGGGATCGACGCCGCCGCGCGCCGCGGTCGGGTTCGTCACGAGCGCGATCCCGGCCGGGCCGCGTTTGAGCACCGTCAGCGTGCCGGGGGCGACGTTGCCGCGCAGGCCGCCGCCGTGGCGGTAGCGCGACATGCGCAGCGAGGCGCCCTTCGGCGGGACGGCGCCGTAGTGGCGCCAGTCGCCGTCGGACTGGCGCACCGCGGGGCCGAGCTCGATCGCGCCCGTAGCGGCATCGCAGACATAGCAGCGGTCGTCGGCCTCGGCGTCGACGAACGACTCGACGGGCTCCCAGCGCTGCCACTGCCCGCGCTCGTGGTCGCGCACCTCCAGCCACTCGTCGGGCGACGGCGCGAGCATCGGCGGGCGCAGCACGGAGAACGCCTGGCCGGGCGTCCCGTCGCTCTCGCCGAGGACCTCGTTGTCGACGTGGTCGGCATGGCGGGCCAGCAGCGTCGCCCCGATCGGCGAGGCGGTGATCGACGCGATCTCGGGCGGGCGCTCGTAGGCCCCACCGCCGACCTCCTGCGGCGTCGCGACGCGGCAGCGCAGCCAGTGCAGGCGCTGGCCGGCGAGCGGCAACCGCTCGCTGTCGCCGGCGAGCTCGACGAGCACCGCCCCGCTGCCGAAGTTGAAGCCGCCGGTGCTGTCGTCGAGCACCGTGACGGCCTCCCAGACGAGGTCGCCGCTGGGGCGCTCGCCGATCGCGAGCTCCCAGCGCAGCGGCGGGCGGCGCGGGTCGACGCCGGCGCCGCGGGCCGGCTCGGCGTCGACGTCGACGCGGATCAGCAGGCGCGACAGCGAGGCTTCGAAGCCGAGGTGGATCGCGTCGCCGGACACGGGCACGGCCGAGAACGCGGGCCGGTCGGGACCGACGGGCCGCGCGATGCCGGCGTCGACGGCGACGTTGCGCAACTGCCCGTCGCGGTAGACGACGTACGCCGACGGCGCCAGCGGCTCGATCGTTCGCGTCTCGGCGACCTCGAACACGACCGACTCCTCCGATGCCGTGCGCACGGTGCCGACCTCGGTCTCGTCGGCGGCGATCGTCAGCGGCTCGATCGGCGGCGCGGAGAGCTGGAAGCGGATCATCGTCCGCGCGGGCGTGGCCGGGCGCAGCGGCACGCCGAGCAGTTCGAGCAGGCGCACGTAGATCTTGTCCGGCACGCGGTTGAGCCGGTACGTCGTCATCTCCGTCATCCACGCGAACAGCTCGATCAGCGTGATGCCGGGGTCCGAGACGTTGTGCTCGGTCCACTCCGGGCAGCGCTGCGCGATCCGCGTGCGCGCCTCCGAGACGAGCTCCTGGAAGCCGCGGTTGTCGAGCTCGATCTCCGGCAGCCTCACCACGAGACGACCTCTCCGGCGACGATCTCGCTCGTCGTCGTGTCCTCCTCGGGGATCACGTAGAACGGATGGACGAGGTTGCGCACGCCCGGCACCTCCGGGATCTCGTAGGTGAGCACGATGTCGAGGCGGCCCTCCGCCTGGCGGTCGAGGTCGAAGTCGACGGCGACGACGGTCGCGCGCGGCTCCCAGCGCTCGATCGCCTTGCGGACGGCGCTCTCGATGCTGCCGAACGCCGAGGCGTCGAGGACGTCGAAGACGTGCTCGTGCACCGCGCAGCCGAACTCGGGGCGCATCGGGCGCTCACCGGGCGCCGTCGCGAGGATGATCGAGATCGCCTGCGCGATGTCGGTGTCGCCCGCCACGAGCGCGATCGCGCCGCGCTGGTCGACGCGGAGCGGGAAGGCCAGACCGCAGCCGAGCTCGGCGGCGCTCATCCGAGCATCACCGTGGCTCCCGAGAGCTGCAGGACGCCCGACGCCTGCACCTGGACGATCGAGCCCTTGAGCTGCAGCATCGCGCTGGACTCGACGGTCACCGGCGCCGTCGAGGTGATCTTCAGCGGGCCGCTGGCGGAGATCTCGACGCCCTGCTTGCCGTTGCACTTGATCTGGCCGGTCGTCTCGATCGTGACCGCGCTGGGCGGGCCGCCGGCGCTCGCGGTGAGCTTGATCTCCTTGTTGGAGGAGACCTCGATCGGGCCCTTCGTCGTCTTCACCGTGACGCCCTCGTCGGCGGTCAGCAGCGCCTGCTTGTTCGTCAGGACGTCGAGGTTGCGGGGGAAGCGCGCGGCGAGCGAGTTGTCGGCCTTGACGAGGTCGGCGCCGGGCGTGTCGCGACCGTTGAAGAGCACGCCGAGGACGTACGGGCGGCGCACATCGCCGTGCTCGAAGCCGACGATCACCTCGTCGTTGACCTCGGGCAGCGCGACCACGCCGCGCGCCTTGCCGGCCGCGCCCCAGGCGATCCGTGCCCAATCGCTCTCGACCTCGCCGCCCAGGACCGGGTATTTGACCTTCACGCGGCCGAACTTGTCGGGATCGGTGTTGGACGTGACGATCCCGATCGCGAGGTGGTCGGCGAAGGCGTGCGTGCGGCCGCCGCCGCGGACCGCCTCGGCCAGCGGGCGGCCGCCCGCGCCGAGCGCCAGGCGCGTCGTGTAGCCGCGCACACCGTAGACGTGGGTCGCCGAGACGATCCGGTGCGTGCCGCCGAAGCGCTTGCCGACGCCGCTGATCGCGACGTACTCGCCCGCCAGCAGCTTCGGGTCGCCCGCGGCTGCCGCCGTCGCCTGCACGCGCTCGTGACCGATGGCGCGCGCGGCGGCTTGGGCCTGGGCCTTGGCCTCCGCGGTCGAGGAGATCGCAGCGTCCGAGATCAGGACGGCCGTCCCGCTCACCTGCCCGTCGATCTTCGAGCCCTCGATCGAGGTCGATCCCTTTGGCTTGGCGGCCTGGACGATCTCCTGCTTCTGCTTGGGATCCCAGCCGTGGACCGTGACCTCGGCGACCTGGCCGACGGTGCTCACGCGCGGCTTGTAGCGCTGCAGGTTCTCGCCGAAGACGAGCTCGGCGACGGCGGACTTCGTCGTCGCCGGGTCGAGGATGTGCAGCGCGCCGCCGGCGATGTCGAGCTCGCCGCCGTGGTTTCGGACGAGGCGCGAGAGGTAGGCCCAGTCGGTCTCCCCGACCTGGTGGCGCACCTCGGCCGCGCCACCGCCGAGCTGGGCGAGCGTGCCGACCCGGAGACCGTGCTCCTGGGCCATCTTGCGCGCGATGTCGCCGACCGTGACCTGGCGGAACGTGCGCGTCGTCGTCGTGCGGTGCATCCGGTGCGAGCGGTCGTGACCGATGACGGTCAGCTCGAGCACCGGCTCGCCCGCGAGCGAGGCGCCGAGCTCGGCCTCGACGGTCGTGATCTCGCCGTCGAAGACCGGCCCGAGCTGGCCGCCGATCGCCTTCGCGAGCTTGACGCTCAAGGGCGCGCCGAGCGCGAACTTCGCGTGATCGATGATCGCGAGGTCGGTCGAGCCGGCCGGGCTGTCCTCGGTGAAGCGGATCGTGCAGACGTCGGGCAGCCCGGCGGTCGTCTCGACGCGCAGCTCGACGACGCGCGCGCCGAGGCTGGGATCGAGGTCGGCGCCACCGAGGTTGATGTTGCAGGCGGCCGACAGGTCGGTCGATGCGGCGACGGTGCTCACGTTGGGGCCTCCGGGATCGTGAGACGACGGCCGGGCCGCAGCCGCAACGGGTCATGGATGTCGTTCGCCCTGGCGATCACGCGCCAGACGGTCGGGTCGCCGTAGGCGTCGTAGGCGAGCGATTGGAGCGAGTCGCCCTCGCAGACGACGCACGTCGAGCCGGCCTCGGCGGCTCTCGTCGTGGGGTTCTGCGCGGCCGGTGTGGCACTGCCCGAGCGCGGGTCGGCGGCGACCTGGAGCAGATCCATCCGCGTCCACGCGCGCACCGGCTCGCCGTCGGCGCGGAAGAGGACGAACTGCACGTCCAGGCGCGTCGGGACGGCCTTGAAGGACTCGAAGGCGCCCCAGCGGAACGTGACGGTCGGGGGCGCCTTGCCGGCCGAGCCGGCGCCGCCGGTCGGGACCTCCATCATCTTGAACAGGGCGTCGGTGATCGGGCGGACGCTCGGCTTGGCGGGCTTGCTGAGCGTGACGTCGAAGAGCAGCTCGACGGTCATCTCGCGCGGGGCGCCGCCGACGAACTGCGGTGCACCGAAGCTCATGCCCGGCACGCTCTGGACCTGGTAGGTGTTGACCTTCGACATCGCGTACTGGGCGGGGTTGAAGAGGCAGTCGATCGCCGGCTGCCCCTCGATCTCGAGCTTCGCGCGCTGGACGCTGACGGCCGCGCCGGTGCTGCTGGTCGTGCCCTGCGCGGCGCCGGGGGGCGGCGTGGTCGCGGGCGGCGGCGTGGTCGGGGCGGCGGGGACGACGTCCGTCGCGGGGGCCGGCGGTGCGTCTGCGGTCGGTGCTGCCGGGGGCTCGGCCCCGGCGGCTGCCGCTGCGGCGGCGGCGGCGGGCGCGTCGGCGGGGGGCGCGGCGGCATCGGCAGCGGCGGCGACCGGCGCCGCCGCAGCGGCGGCGGCATCGGCGGCCTGGGCGGGAGCGTCGCCCGCTGCGGCAGCGGCGGCGCCCGCAGCACCGGCCGCGGCGCCGGCCGCACCGGCGGCGGCGGCGGTCGCAGCTTGCGCGGCGCCGCTCGCGGCGGCGGTCGCCTCGCCGGCGGCCTGCTCGGCGGCCGCCGCGGCCTGAGCCGGAGCGGCCCCCGCCTCCTGCGCAGCCTGATCCGCAGCCGCCGCGGGCTGAGCCGGAGCCGCCGCCCCCTCCTGCGCAGCCTGATCCGCAGCCGCCGCGGGCTGAGCCGGAGCG
The DNA here is from genome assembly GCA_963756465.1 of uncultured Solirubrobacteraceae bacterium. Taxonomy (GTDB): domain Bacteria; phylum Actinomycetota; class Thermoleophilia; order Solirubrobacterales; family Solirubrobacteraceae; genus CADCVQ01. The sequence goes on along the minus strand of CAVWNK010000002.1, from coordinate 609,677 downwards.
GCCCCCGCCTCCTGCGCAGCCTGATCCGCAGCCGCCGCGGGCTGAGCCGGAGCGGCCCCCGCCTCCTGCGCAGCCTGATCCGCAGCCGCCGCGGGCTGAGCCGGAGCCGCCGCCCCCTCCTGCGCAGCCTGATCCGCAGCCGCCGCGGGCTGAGCCGGAGCCGCCGCCCCCTCCTGCGCAGCCTGATCCGCAGCCGCCGCGAGCCTGCGCCGGAGCCGCCGCCCCCTCCTCGCAGCCTACCGCAGCCGCCGCACCAGCCTGCGCCGGAGCACCAGCCGGCTGCCCCGCAGCCCCCGCAGCCCCCGCGCCAGCCTGCGCCGGAGCACCAGCCGCCTGCTGCGCCTGGGCGGCGGCCTGAGCGGGCGCCGCTGCGGCCTGCTGTGCGGCCTGGCCCGCCGCCGCAGCGGCCTGAGCCGGAGCGGCAGCCGCCTGCTGCGCCTGGGCAGCGGCCTGAGCGGGCGCCGCCGCGGCCTGCTGGGCATCCTGCTGCACCTGACTAGCCGCCTGTTGACCCTGCTGCGCTGCCTTCTGCGCCTCGCCCGCGACCCCGCCGGGACCGGCTGGCGCCGCGCCCGGGGCGGCTGCGGCCGGCGGCGTCCCCGCGGCGGCGGGTGCATCAGCGGCGGCGGGCGCATCAGCGGCGGGTGGCGCATCACCAGCAGCAGGCGCATCAGCGGCGGGCGGCGCATCACCAGCCACAGGCGCATCAACGGCGGGCGGCGCATCAGCGGCGGGCGGCGCATCAGCCACAGGCGCATCAACGGCGGGCGGCGCATCACCAGCCACAGGCGCATCACCGGCCGCATCACCAGCCACAGGCGCATCACCAGCCACATCAGCAGCCGTCGGCGCATCAGCAGCCGCATCAGCAGCCGCAGGCGCATCAGCAGCGGCTGGAGCGCCGGCTTCGGGTGCCGCCGCCGCGCCCTCCGCGGCAGTCGCGTCGGCGGCGGGTACGGGTGCGCCCGCGTCGCCAGCCGTCGCCTCAGAACTCGCTCCTGCCGCCGGCTGCTCGCTGGACTCGCGCGCCGGTTCGGCACCGCCGCCGGACGCGCCGGCGGGCTCCTCGCCCGACGTGGCCTCACTGCCGCCGCTGCCGCCTTCGGCTTCCGTCCCGGCCGCCGCTGCCGCGCTTTCCGCGCCCGCGGGCGGCTCGCCGGCCGCGGCCTGCGCGCCGTCGGTCTGCGCCGCAGCGTCGTCGCCGGCGGCCTGCGGATCGCCTCCGGCGCCGGCCGGCTGCGCGGTATCCCCCGCGTCCTTCGCGTCGGCGGGCGGGTCGCCCGCCGCGCCCTCGCTCTTGTCGTCGTCGCCGCCGCCCCCGAAGAGACCGTCGCCGAGACCTTCGAAGAAGCCCTTGTCCTTGTCGTCGTCGGTCATCTCATGCCTGCATCATCGTCATGCCGCCGTGGGCCACTTCGAGCTCCTCGCCCGCGACGGCGCCGCCGCCAGCCGTCAGCACCGGCCCCGTCCAACGGATCGGAAACGCGTCCGCGAACGACCACGCCCGCACAGCCGCGCCCGCCGAGTCGAGGAACGTCACCGTCAGCGCGTGCCGTTCGGCCCCCAGCCGCGTCTGCGCGAACCACTCCTCGACCGCGCGGCTCGTCACGCCGCCCGAGAGCACGAGGTTCGGGTAGCTGAGCTGACCGGGCAGACGATGGACGAGGTCGTTGATGCCGCCCTCGCGGTACTCGAGGATGTCGACCTGCGCCTCGAGGCCGCGGATCCCGGCGAACGTCCCCAGCGTCCTCCCGAGCACCTCGGCGGTGAACGCCATCGACGCATGCGCGGTGGTCTCCTGCAGGGCCTGCGACGGGGGCATCGCTATGTCGCCTCGGTGGTCATCGTCAGTGGGAGTCGTCCAGGAGGAAGCCCAGCCGCTCGCGGCCGTCGCGCAGCTCGCCGCGCAGGCGCTCGAGCACGTGGTCCGCGAGCGCGTCGAGGTCGGGTGCCGCCGGCGAGGGCTGCGCCGACACGTTGCCGCTGTCCGGCGCCGAGGTGACCGCCGCCTCCACGCGTGACAACCTCGTCGGCGCCGACATCGGCGCCACCATCAGCGGCGCGGGTGCCGGCGACGCGACCGCGGGTGCCGGCAACGCGGTGGCGCCGGCCGCCGGCCGCGTCGCGGACTGGAACGCCGCCAGCACCGCGGTCCGGCTCGGTGCCGGGCGGCCCGGCGGCCTCGTCGGCGCCGGAACCCCATCGGGAGCCGGAGCGGACGGCGCGGGTGCGCGTCCGGCGGCGAGCGCGTGGGGCGGACCGATCGCCGGCGCGATCCACGTCGCCACGGCCGGCGCGGGGGTGGACATCGCAACGGTCGCGTGCGCGGACATCGCGCGCGGGTCGGCGCCGGTCTCGACAAGTGGCGGCGGCGCTTGTGGCTTGGGCGCGTCAACGGCGGACACCCGCGTCAGCCGCGTCGCGCGCGGCAGGTCCGAGCCGGCGCCGGGGACGTTGCGATGCAGGTCGCGCACGGTCACCGGCCGGGCAGACCCTTCGGCGGCGGCGGCCGGAGCGCGTGCGGTATGAGCCGCGGTGGGCGAAGCGACCGGGCGCGGGTCGGGCGCGGGCGCGGGCGCCACGGCGGTTGCGGCGATCACCGGCGCGGGCGACGAGGCCGGCGCGGGAGCGGCGGCGGCGACCGGGACCGGCGCGGCCGCTCGTTGTGGCCGCGCCGGCGCGGCCACGGCGGCAACGAGCGACTGCGCCGGCGTGGTCGACCCTTCGCGGGGCGCGGCGGGCGTGGCCCGAGCGGCGTCGGGAGCGGTCCGGGCCGGCCGCGCCGCGGGCGGCAAGCCGGCTGCGGCCGGCGACGGGCTCGACGGGGCCGACGGGCTCGACGGGGCCGGCCCCGGGGTCGACGCGGTCGGCGCCGGTTGCACGGCGACCGCCGGCGTCGCGGCTGCCGGCGCCGGTGCCGAGGTCGGCGCCTGCGCCCGCTGCGGGGTGCCACCGCCACCCTGCGGCCGCGCGTCCGGCGGCGCGATGGCCGCCGCGGTCTGTGATGGCGGAGCGACAGACGGCTGCGGCGGCGAGGGCTCGGTCGTGCGCGCGACCTGCGCGGTCGCGGCCTGCACGGCCGCGGTCCGCGCAGCGGCTGGCCCCACGACCGGCGCTGCCGGCGCGCTGCCCGCGGTCCGGATGCGGGCAGCGGGCGCAGGAGCAGCGGGCGCCGGCGTGGACTGCGCCACGGCGGGGTCGGCCGCAGGCCGCTCGTGCGCAGCCGGCGCGGGCGCAGCAGCGGGTGCGGGCATGGATTGCCGCGCCGGTGGGTCGGCCGGGACCGGCACGTCCGGCACCGCTCGCTGGACGACCTGCACGGCAGGCGCAGCGGGCATGGCGTCAGCCGCCTGCTGCCGGTCCGCGCTCTGCGCCGGGTCGTGCACCGGAGCGGCGGGCGCCGCTGGCGGCGGCGGTGTGTCCGCGGGCTGAGCGACGTGCGCGGGCGTCGTGATGGCGTCCGGCGGCGGGGCCGCGAGCGGCGTGACGGCGGGCACAGGCGCAGGCACGTCGGCGCGCGGAGCGACCCTGACCGGCGCCGGCGCCGGCGCCGGCTCGGCGTTCGGATGCTCGACCGGCACCTGCGGCGGGGTCGGCGCCGCGGTGCGAGGCGGCGCCGCGGTGCGAGGCGGCGCCGCGGTGCGAGGCGGCGACGCGGTCACGGGGACGGGCGCCTGCGCGATCGGGGGCGCAGCCGCAGCCGCCGCGACCGCGATCGGCCGTCGTAGGCGCGGCTGTAGGCGTCGCAACCGCCGGCGCCGCCGCCGCAGGCGCGGCCGTAGCCGCCGCAACCGCGGGCGCATCCGCAGGCCCAGCCGCAGCCACAGGAACCGCTTGCGCCGCCGCCGGCGCAGCCTCCGCAGCAGGCACAGCCTCCGCCGCCGGCGCAGCCTCCGCAGCAGGCGCAGCCTCCGCAGCAGGCGCCGCAACCGCGGGCGCCACCGGCGCCGTGGGCGCGGAGGACGGCGGAACCACCGGCGCGTGCGCGAGCAGCGGCGCGGCGGCCTGAGGTGCTGCCGTGGCCGCGGGGTCGGCAACGACCCGCGCGCGCCCGAGCGCAGGCGCGCCGGTTTGCGCAACCACCGGCTCGGGCGGCGGCGGCGCGGTGTGGGCAGCGCCCGGATCGGTCGCAGGCTCGGACGCCGAACCCTCCGGATCGGGCGTCGACCCGGCTTGCTCGCTCCGCGACCGCTCTTGCAGCGGCGCCTCACCCACCGGCCGGAGTGGCTCGCTGACCGACGTCGACACCGCATCCGGCGGCGCGGAAGCAGCCGCAGGCACGCTCGCCGGCGAAGCGGCCGGCGAGCCCCCCGGTGAGACGACCTCTTCGACCGGCGGCGCGGGCTCTGGCGCCGGCACCGCCGGGGTCTCGGAGGCCGGCGGAGCAGGCGCCGGCACCGCGCCGGAAGCCGGTGGAGCAGGCGGCGCGATCGGCTGCGGTCCGTCACGCGGGCTCAATCGCTCCGGCTCGCGATGCGGGCCGACCGACGGGTCATCGGCATCGGCGAGTGGCGCATTCTGACGGCTGAGCCGTCGAAATTCGCCACTCGGCGCGGGATCGGCCGCCGCGGGCGGGTGGACGTCAGGCGTGGGTGGCAGCGAGCTGATGCGGACGGGGCGTACGCGCTCGCCGGCGGGCGGCCGGCCGCCCTCTTCGATGCGCGTGCGCCGCGGCCCGCTGGGGCGCTTGGGAGCACGCGTCGGCATGATCGGGACCGAGGACACGTCGATGCCGTGCGTCTGCGCCACGAGGTAGCGCCAGACCTCTTCGCTGATATGGCTCGGGCGGGGCGCGATCACGAGCCCGCTCGTGTCGCCGACGAGCTCCGGTCCCGGGTCCGGCACAGCGGCCGGTGGCGGCGGCGCGGCCTCAACGGCCTCAACGGCCTCAGCGGCCTCAGCGGCCGGCGCGGCGTCGGCGGCCTCAGCGGCCTCGACCGGTGCTGCGGGCGGCGGCGATGGGACCGGCACGACCGGGGCCGGTGGCGCCGGTGGGGTCTGCGCTGCGACCGCCGGGCCGGGCGCCGGCTGCGGCGCCGGCGCCACCGCGGCCGCGACCGCGTCCGCCGCAGGCCGCTGCGGCACGACCGCATGCCCGGGAGCCTCCGGACGCGCCCGCCGCTCGACCGCGACGGGAGCGCCGGCAACGACGGCGGGTGCCACGGGAACACCCATGAGCGCCGGCGCACCCTCCGCCAGCACCGCCGCCGCCGCACGCGCAGGCCCCTCGCCGACGACCGCCCCCGCCGGCAGCACCGGCAGCGACACGCCGCCGGCAGCGGTCGGCGGCAGCACCGGCGCAGCGAGCCGCAGCGGCGCGCCCGCCCGTTTGGGCGTGCGCCGCATCGCCGGAGCCGCGAAGCGCGCGATCTCGCGCTCGCGCGCCACGAGGCGGGCCAGCGCCCGCGGTGTGGCGCGCAACCCGATTGGGACGCGGGCCGGGCGGTCGGGGCGGTCCGAGCTCATCGCTCGCCGGATCCGGGGACGAGCACGCCGCCGGCGGCGGCGAGCAGCACCCGCCGATCGCGATGCTCGAGATCCAGCGCGTCGTCCAGCGACCACGCGTACCGGCGGGCGAGCTCGGCCGCCTCAGCAAACAGCTCCTGCTGAGACGGCCTCGTCATCCCCCCAGCCCACCATCCTCCAGGCCGGCGAGATCGATCTCGAACGCGGAGGCGCACGTCGGGCACGTCACCGTGCCGACCACCTCCTCGCTGGAGTTGACCCGCTCGTAGAGGCGCTGCAGGTGGTCGAAGTCGACCGCGTACAGATCCTGGATCAGGTCCGGCGTCACGTGCTCGGGCCCCAACTCGCCCAAGCGCGTCACCGTCCGCGACAGCAGCAGCACGCTGAGGTACGCGCCGTTGGAGCGCACCGAGGCATCCCGCAGGGGCTCGATCTCGTCACGCGCGGTGGCGAGTCGCATGACGCCTTCGCGGTGCACGGTGCCGGCCGCGTCGGCGTAGCCCTGCGGGAGCGTGAACGGGACCTCGGTGCGCACGCGCCGGCTACTTCGTCCGCTCGATCTTGTCGCAGTCGAACGTCGCCTGGAGGTCGAGGTGACCGCCGTGCTCGACGCCGATCGTGTTGACGGTCAGCCCCGTGATCACGGCCTGCGTCAGGTTCCACGTCGCGACCGCGGTGTTGGCCGCGTTGAACAGCGTCAGCGTGCCGTCCTTCATGTTGCCTTCCAGGCCCTTGTCGGCGACGGCCTTGATCCAGGTGTCGAGGCCGAGGTCGGCGGTCGCGCCGGCCGAGCACGTGATCGAGCCGTACTCGACCGCGCTCGCGGTGCGCTGGCGGATCGGCTGCCCCATCGCGTCGGTCGTCGCCGACGTGTGCAGCGGAACGCTGACCGACACGCCCTGGACGTCCTTGAACTGCGCGTTGATGCTGGGGAACTGCAGATCGAAGTACTTCGCGTCCAGCGGAGGCGGAGGTACTGCCATGGTGATTGATCCTCTCTATTCGTTTCTCAGATGAAGGTCGGGCCTTGGCGAGCGCGCCGCGCTACTCGCCGCCCTCGTCGCCGCCGCCCTCGCCACCGTCGATGTACTGGCTGAGGCGGAAGATCACGAACTCGGCGGGCTTGACCGGGCTGATGCCGACCTCACAGATGACCTGACCGGCCTCGATCACCTCGGGCGGGTTGGTCTCGGCGTCGCACTTGACGAAGAACGCCTGCTCGGCCGAGGTGCCGAAGAGCGCACCGCCGCGCCAGAGGTTCGTCAGGAAGTTGCCGACCGACGCGCGCAGCTTCATCCACAGGCGCTCGTCGTTGGGCTCGAAGACCGACCACTGCGTGCCCTCCATGAGCGTCTGCGAGACGAAGTTGAACAGCCGGCGCACGTTGATGTAGCGCCACTCCGGATCGCTGGACAGCGTGCGCGCGCCCCAGACGCGGATCCCGCGACCGCTGAACGCGCGGATGCAGTTGATCCCGAGCCGGTTGAGCTCACCCTGCTCGACGGACGTCAGCTGGAAGCCGAGCGACGTCGCGCCCATGACGACCTCGTTGGCCGGCGCCTTGTGGACGCCGCGGGTGTCGTCGGTGCGCGACCACAGGCCGGCGACGTGGCCGGACGGCGGGACCATGATCGGCCGCTTGGAGAGCGGGTCGATGACCTCGATCCAGGGCCAGTACAGCGTCGCCATCTTCGAGTCGTAGCCGGCCGTGTCCTTGCGCCACTCGAGGATGTCCTGCGGGATCATGTCCGGCGGCGGATCGAGGATGCACATGCGGTCGCCGAGCGACTCACAGTGCGAGATCAGCTTGCCCTGTGCGTCGCGGAACAGGACGTCGTCGCCGTTGAGCAGGTTGACCGCGTCGGGCATGCAGACGATCGAGACCTCGTCGATCGCGACGAGACCGCCCATGCCCTGACGGCGGGCCGGGTCGCCCTCGAAGTCGCCGGACGACAGGTCCGACGTGTCCGGAGCCGCGGCGGCGAGCGTGTACTTGCCGGGCTTGGGCGCCTTCAGCGTGTCGGGCAGCGAGGCGCTGGCCTCCTCGAGCTTGATGAGCTTCGAGGCGGCGTTGACCTTCGTGCGCAGGTTCGAGCGGCCCTTCATGCTGAGGCCGTCGTACTCCTCCCTGGCGTCGCCGGCGGTGACGACGAGGCGGTAGGTCTTGTCCTCGACCTTCTTCTCGTCGGCGGCCTCACCGGTCTCCTCCTCGGTCAGCTCGACCGTGACCGGTCCCTCGACGCCCGGCAGGGCGACGGCGTTGAGCGTCTCGACGCTCGTGTCGCCGGCGGCCGGCAGCGCGGCACGGGCGGGCGGGGCCGACCCGTCGCCGGCGCCGATCCGGATCACCCAGCACAGCGTGCCGCCGTTCTGGAAGAACCCGTAGACGGAGTGCGCGAGGTAGGCGCCCTCCATGAACGGCCCGGCGTCCTGGTTGGACGGATCGCCGAACACGCGTGCGAACTGGCTCCAGTTCGCGATCCGCATCGGGGTGTTCACGGGGCCGCCGGGCGCGAGGCCGACGAATGCCGCGACGGAGGTGCTGACTCCCTCTAGCGGCTTCTGTGCTGCGGGGATCTCCTCGACGTAGACGCCGGGAGTCAGGTACGTCGTGGGCATTGCGCTCCTTCTCTCGTCCAGGCTGGGGCGATACGCGATCGGCTGCTCTGCCGGCCGTCGGCGCAACTCTCTTTCGCGGGCGCGGCGGGGGCTAGTGACGGCCGGGCAGCCGTTCGGGCAGACCTCGGCCCGCGATCCGCGGCGAGCGTCGCCGGCGAGGCCGAGCGACGGCAGGCGCCGTGCAGTCGGCGCGCCGACACCCTGCACCGGGGTAGCCTTCGCGAGGTGGGCGCGATCAACCTGCGCAGGCAGCTCGTGCGCCGCCGGCGCCACCTCGGGACGCTCGCAGTGCTGCTCGTGCTCGGCGCGGCGATCGCCGTCCATCACGGCGCGATCGCGTCGCAGGGGATGCACGACCACGGCGCGACGAACGCCGCCATCGAGATGTGCGCCGGCGTGCTCACGGCGATCGGCGCGGCGGTCGCGGCTGCGGTCTGGGGCGCGCTCTCGCTCGCCCACCGGCGCCCGGTCGCCGTGCTCGCGCCGAGCGTGATCGCGCTCGCCTGCGGCCGGGCGACCGCACGATCGCGCGCCGGGCCCGCGCTGCTGTGCCTGCTGTGTGTCGACCGGCGTTGAGCCGGGGTTGACCCCGCGCGCGCCGTGCGGCGCCCGCAGCGACCCGTTCAGCCCCTGACACCCACCTTCACAGAGGAGAGACACATGACCATGAGCAAGCTCGTGCCCGCGCTGATCGCAGCTGCTGCGCTGTTCGCCGGCGGCTGCGGTGACGACGAGGACAGCGGCAGCGCGAGCGTCGCCGGCAACGGCGTCGACCGCGCATTCGTCGCCGAGATGATCCCGCACCACGAATCGGCCGTCGAGATGGCGCAGATCGCCCAGAAGCGAGGACGCAGCGCGTTCGTCAAGACGCTCGCCGACGACATCATCCAGACGCAGACCGCGGAGATCGCGACCCTGCGCAGCGAGGACGAGGGACTGGACACCGCGGGCGTCAAGCGCGGCTCGCTGGGCGTGCCCGAGCACATGATGGGCATGGACGGCGACATCGCGACCCTGAGGACCGCGAAGCCGTTCGACGCGGCGTTCCTGAAGCTCATGATCCCGCACCACGAGGGCGCGCTCGTGATGGCCGAGGCCGAACTCTCCAAGGGCAAGGACGGCGAGCTGCGGACGCTCGCGCGGGACATCATCGAGGGTCAGACCAGGGAGATCGCCGCGATGAAGAAGCAGCTCGGCGACGACGGCGGCTCCCACGACCCGATGGGCGGCGACCACGGCGACGCGATGAGCGGCGGGACGACGGGCTGACCGAGACCCGGGGATGCGCGCCGCGGCTACGGCCCGCGGCGCGCGCCCGCCGGCGCGGTCAGCACGACATTCAGCGGCTCACCCGGGACCTCCAGCGCGACGACGGCCTCGCGTCCGTCGCCGTCGCGCACGCGCACGTCGTGCGTGCCGGCCGGCACGCGCGTCAGGCGGAAGCGACCGTCGGCCCCGCTCGTCGCCATGCGCCCCTGCGACACCAGCGCGACCCAGGCGTCGGCGACCGCCTCGCCGTCCTCGTCGCACACGACGCCGCCGACGTTGGCGAGCTCCTGCACGCCGGCGCGCTTGGAACCGGCGAGTGAGCTGCGCACGATCGTCGAGCGCACGTCGGGACCGCGCTGCACGGTGTGCCCGCTCTCGACCGACAGCGTCACGACGTAGTCCAGCGCCGGCTTGTAGACGCCGCCGACCGAGCGCCAGAAGTCCGCGCGCTGCTCGGGGCGCTGCTCGCCGACGGAGGCGAGGATCGAGAACTTCTGCGCGCGATCGTCGAAGCGCGCGCCGAGATGGCCGTCGAGGATCGGGAACGCGTACAGGACGCCGAGCACCTGCGACAGCAGGCGGTGCTCGTCGGCGACGGCCTTGGACCAGGTCGTCACCGCGAAGATGCAGTCGACGCGCATCGCGGGCGGGCGCTCGGTCGCGCGGCCGTTCTCGCGCCCACCGTCGGGCCCGCTCTGGCCCGGCTTCTGGGACTTGCGCAGATCGCAGAGAAAGAGGTTCACCGTCGGGCGCGTGAGCTGGCTGGCCCACTCGCTCGACGGCGTCTCGAAGACGACGTCGATGTCGTCGAAGCCGTGGCGCTGCAGCTGGGCGATCAGCAGGTCGCGCAGGCCGACGTCGAGGTCGGCGATCATCGTGTTGACGGGGACGTCGATCGTGGTGGCCATCAGCCTGTCCCTCCGTTGCCGGCTCGCACGAGCCCGTGAAATCGCTCGAAGTCGGCCGCGAGCGTCAGCCGGCCGAGCTTCGCATACTCCATCGCGACGCCGCGCACGAGCTGCTCCATGCCGATCGCGACACCGTCCTGGGCGGCCAGCACCGCGGCCGCGATCGCCGCGTTGCGGATCCCGCCGCCCGACAGCTCGAAGCGCTCGGCGAGAAAGTCGAGCTCGACGTCGTCGGCGCGCGGCGCCTCGGGCGGCAGCAGCAGCTCCCACAGCCGCCGCCGGTGCTCGGCGGCGGGGAACGGGAACTCGACGACGGCGTCCATCCGCCGCAGGAACGCGTCGTCGATGTTGCCGCGCATGTTCGTCGCGAGGATCACCGGCCCGTCGTGGCGCTCGATCGCCTGCAGCAGGTAGGCGGTCTGCAGGTTGGCGTAGCGGTCGTGCGAGTCCTGGACGTCGCTGCGGCGGCCGAAGACCGCGTCGGCCTCGTCGAAGAAGAGGACGGCGTTGGCGCCCTGGGCGGCGGCGAACACGCGGTCGAGGTTCTTCTCGGTCTCGCCCAGCCATTTCGACACGACCGTCGCCAGATCGACGCGGAACAGCTCCAGGCCGAGCTCGGCGGCGAGCACGCGCGCGGCGAGCGTCTTGCCGGTGCCGGAGTCGCCGGCGAACATCGCGACGAGGCCCTGGGCGCGGCCCGCGCGCCGGCCGAAGCCCCACTCGTCGAGGACGAGGTCGCGGTGGCGCAGGAACGCCGCCAGCGAGCGCAGCAGCGTCAGCGGGCGCTCCGGCAGGACGAGGTCGTCCCAGCCGATCTCGCCGGTCATCGCGATCGCGAGGTCGCCGAGCCCCGAGGCCGACGCCGCGCGCGCGCCGGCCTCGACGTCGCCGTCCTCGATCGTCGCGCGCCCGGCCGCGAGCGCGGACGCGCCGGCGATCCAGGCGCCGTCGGCGATCCGCGCCGCCGGCAGCCGGTGCGCGGCGCTGACCTGCGCCGGGATGTCGGCGCCGCCGAGCGCCGCCGACCACAGCGCGGCGCGCTCGCGTTTGGACGGCAGCGGCACCGCGACGGCGATCACCGGCACGTGCTCGAGCGCCGTCAGCTCGTCGGGGCCGGCGAGGCACAGGATCGCGCCGGGCACGAGCGCGAGCCGGTCGGGCAGCAGCACGCGGTCGGCCGGCTGCAGCGCGGTCAGCCGGTCGACGACGAGCACGCGCTGCTCGAGCGCCGCCACCAGCACGGCGTCGCGCGCGAGCTCGGGATCGCTGAGGTCGGCGCAGGCGACGCAGACGAGGCCGCGGCCGGCGGCCTGCGCGATCGCGACGACGGCGTCGGGCCCGTGGACGGCGAGCGGCGGGCCGTCGCTCTGCGCCACGAGCCCTGCGATCCGCGCGAGCACGTCGGCGCGCCCGAACGGCAGCTCGAGGCCCGTGACGCGGCGCAGCCGGCCGCCGCGCTCGGGGTCGTCGATCGCCGCACCGAGCAGGATCGCCGCGAGCCGGTCGGCGAGCACGACGCCGCGGTCCGCGAGCGCGGTCCCGTCGGGGGCGGGCGGCATGCGCACCGCGCCGTTGCGACGCAGCCGCTCGCTCGGTCCGAGCGCGAAGAGCACGTCGGCGACCGACACCCCCGGGCCCGTGAGCAGGCGCGCGACCGCGCGCGGGGTCGCGGTGCCACCGGGGGCCGGCGGCGCGAGCCGGCCGAGCGCCGCGCCGAGCTCGGGCGACAGCTCGCGCAGCGCGATCGTCGCGAGCACCGCGCGCTCGAAGTCGTCCAGCGCGAGGCGGTCGGCGGCGTGGGCGAAGCGCTCGTCGAGCGTCGCGACGCCGTGGCCGCCGAGCTGCAGGTCGAGATCGTCGACGGCCTGCTCGACCGCGCTGATCGTGCCCAGCCGCTCGATCACCGCGGCGAGCGTCACGCGCTCGAGCTCGGCCGTTTCGTCCACGCTGCGATCACAGCGTCTTGCAGCCCTGCGCGATAGGGACGGACGGGCGCACGATCGGGCATGGACTCCTGAGCGGGCGCGGCTGACAATGCGGGCGATGAAGAGCGAGACGAGTACCGAGGTCGAGTCCGGGTCCGTCAGCGAGCTGCCGCTGGCCGAGCGGCGCATCGACGCGCTCGAGTGCTCGGTCGCCGGCTTCGTCGGGCTCGCCCCCGCCGGCCCGCTCGACCGCGCCGTGCGGATCGACTCCTTCGAGGCCTTCACGGCGCGCTTCGGCAACGCCGAGCAGCCGCAGGCGGGTCCGTTCATGCCCGCTGCCAAGCTCGCCCACGCCGTGCGCGGGTTCTTCTGCAACGGCGGTCGCGCCTGCTGGGTCGCGCGTGTGCCGGGGACACCCGGCGACTGCGACGTCGCCGGTCATCTGCAGGCGCTGCGCCTGCTCGCCCGGCTCGACGAGCCGACGATCATCGCCGCGCCCGACGTGTATGGCATCGACATGGGCGCGGAGGGCGCCGAGGCCGTCCAGCGCGAGCTCGTCACCGCCTGCGAGCGGATCGTCGGGCGGATCGCGCTCGTCGACCTGCCGCCCGGCCTCGATGCCGACGGCGCGCTGGCATGGCGCTCGCGCTCGCACATCGACAGCTCCGTCGCCGCCGCCTACCACCCGTGGGTCGAGGTCGGCGACCCGGCCTCGGGGACGACCACGACGGTGCCGCCGAGCGGTCACGCCGCCGGCCTGTGGGCGCGCGTCGACGACCGCGCCGGTCCGTTCCATGCTCCCACGGCGGAGGCGCTGCTGGCGACCGACGGGCCCGCCAGCGGCCTGACGGCCGGCGAGCAGCACCGGCTCAACCGCGCCGGCCTGAACTGCCTGCGCGCCTGGCCGGGCCCCGAGCTGCGGGTATGGGGCGCCTGCACGCTGTCGCGCGACCCCGAGCTGCGCTACCTGCACCACCAGCGGATCGTCGGGCACCTGATCGGGTCGATCGCCCAGGGCACGCGCTGGGCCGCGGACGCCGACCCGGAGCACCCCGAGCGCGTGCACGCGCAGCTGCGCGCGACGATCGGCGGATTTCTCACCCACGCGTGGCGGGCGGGCGCGCTGCAGGGCGACACGCCGGCACAGGCGTTCAGCGTGCGCTGCGATCCCGAGCTCAACGTCGAGACGGCGCAGGCGCGCGGCGACATCGTCGTCGAAATCGGTCTCGCAGTACGCCGAAATAGTGAGTTTCGGGTCCTGCGGATCGCGCACCACGAGCTGGACGACTGATCACGCGGGAGCCGATCTTGCCCCCGGATACGTTGAGCCTTGACACCGCGTCGATGCTGCGAGAGGGTCGGACCCAGTAGGGCATGCGCTCGCAACGGACCCGCGTGCCGTTGGGGAAAACGGAGGTAGGAACACATATGAGCCAGCACGTCACGGACGTCATGGTGATCGAAGCTCACGCCGTCTTTCGGCACGGATTGGTGGGCTGTCTGGACGGATTCGACGGCATCGGGAGGGTGGAGGCGGTGGCCAGCATCCCCGAGGCGTGGTCGCATCCCGCGCTCGGCGAAGCGGAGGTGGTCCTGCTCGACGCGATGCTCGACGGAGCGAGCGACTTCGTCACCAACGTGCTGCAGTTCACCGACACGCGGGTCGTGGCGCTGGCCGCCAAGGACCACGTCGAGCGGCTCGCGTTGCTCATCGACCAGGGCGCCGTCGCGGCGCTCGTGCGCGAGGACCTGACGCCCGAGCGTCTGGGGTTGAGCCTGCGGGCCGTCGCCGCCGGCGCGACGACGATGATCACCTCGCTGCGCCAGCACACGCAGCCGGCCGCGGTCGTCGCCGGTCCCGAGCTGACCTCGCGCGAGCAGCGCGTGCTGGCGCTCGTCGCCGACGGCCTGCCGACGCGCGAGATCGGCGAGGAGCTGCATTACAGCGAGCGGACCGTGAAGAAGGTTCTCGGCGACGTCGTCGTCAAGCTCGGTGCACGCAGCCGCTCGCAGGCGATCGCGCGCGCGGTGCGCCAGGGCATCATCTGAACACGCGTACGAGCGGGTCGGTCGTAGCGAGGGAGCGCTAGGCCTCCGGGCAGCGGGCCGGCGTCCTCGTCCCGGCGGGCAGGCAGAAGTCCTGCGCGCGCGGGGCCGAGGTGCGGCGCACCGTGTAGCGGCGCACCTTCGTGACGAAGCTCGGCGCGCTGATCGTCAGCTCCAGGCGCGTGCCGACCGGCAGCGTGCGGCGCTTGAGCAGACTCGTGAGCCTCAGCGTCGCGCTGCGCGTGCGCGTCCGGGTGGCGCGGCGGAACGGGCAGCGGCGCGGGAACTGCGCGGTCGTGCGGCAGGTGATGACGATCCGGCTGCGAGCCGGCAACTTGTTGACCTCGAGCACGGTGATCTTCGTTCCGCGGCGGGACGGACGATCAAAGCCGAAGCGGAAGCCCGGCTCGAGGACCGGCAGCGCCGTGTCCTTGCCGTCGCAGTTCTGGTCGATCCCGTCGCCGGGCGGGTCGGGCGCGCCCGGCCGGATGGCGGCGTCGCGGTCGTTGCAGTCGGTGCCCTCGATGACGCCGTCGCCGTCGAGGTCGGCCGGCGGCAGGACGTCGAGGCGGCGCCGGAATTCGCAGTTGTCGGCGCGGTCGAGGCCGTCGACCTGAGCGTCGTCGTCGGCGCCGTCGCCGCAGTCCAGCACGTCGGCGATGTTGTCGAAGGCCAGCAGCGAGTCGTCGCCGGCACCGCCGAACAGCAGGTCGCTGCCGAGGTCGCCGGAGACGATGTCGCGCCCGTCGCCGCCGTACAGGGCGTCGCCGCCGTCGAGGCCGTTGATCGCGTCGTTGCCGCCGTTGCCGATCAGGATGTTGGGACCGTCGTCCCCGCCGAGGACGTCGTTGCCGGCGCCGCCGGCGACGTTCTCGATCCCGAGCAGCGTGTCGTTCTCGCCCGGCCCGCCGTCGTCGCCGACACTCGGCAGCAGGACCGTCACCGGCTCGCCGGGGCCGCGCTCGTCGTAGAGCGCCGTGTCGCTGCCGCCCTGCCCGTCGATGACGTCGGCGCCGGGGCCGCCGCGCAGCTGGTCGTCGCCGGCGCCGGCGAGGATCGTGTCGTTGCCGGCGCCCGCGCTGACGCTGTCGTCGCCGGGTCCGAGATCGAACGTCTCGCTCAGCGCGGTGCCCGTGACCGTGTCCGTGCCGGCGCTCCCGGTCACGCCGGTGAAGTTGCGCAGCGTGTCGACGGCGCCCGCGGGCCCGCCGCTGCCGGCGCCGAGGTCGACGACGACGCCGCCGCCGGCCTCGACGTAGCTGACCGTGTCGGCGCCCGGTCCGCCGTCGAGGTCGTCCGCCGCCCCCCGGCCGCGCAGCGTGTCGTTGCCCGCGCCGCCGGCGAGCAGGTCGACGCCGTCGGTGCCGATCAGCGTGTCGCTGCCGGGCCCGCCCTCGACCTGCTCGACGGAGGTCTGCGTCGTGACGCCGCCGCCGACGAGATCGGTGACGAGCAGATCGCCGTTGTCCTGGCGCTCGAGCAGGAGGTTCGTGACCGGGTTCAGCGCCTCGTAGCTGATCCGATCGCTGCCGCCGTCGCCGTGCGTGATCTGCGCCGCGCGCGTCGGCTTGAGGACGTCGTCGCCGCCGCCGCCGTTGAGCGAGCCGGGCCCGATCAGCGTGTCGTTGCCGTCGCCGCCGTTGACGACGATGTCGGGGTCGGCGGTGCGCACGATGTCGTCGCCGTCCTGCGGGCTGATCGTGCTCGTCGTCGTGATCGACGTCGAGCTGATCGTGTAGCGGTCGTCGGAGCTGTCGGTGTTGGACGGCATCACGTCGGTGATCTCGGCGACGGCGCCGCTGACGTCGACGCGGTCCGCCCCGGCACCGGTGACGAGCTCGAGCTTCGTCACGAGCTCGCCCGCGCCGGCCGGACCGGCGACCGTGATCGAGTCGGCCTCGGCGCCGCCGTCGATCTTCAGCAGCGACGTCGCGACGCCGGCGACGGAGACCTCGACGATCAGCGCGTCGAGCGTCAGGCCGGTGGCGACGGCGGCCGCGTCGCAGCGCAGGCTCAGCGCCGCCGGGACGAGCGCGTCGCAGCCGGCCGCGGGCGCGCTGACCGGCGCGGGGCTGAACGTGACGTGCGTCGGATCGGCGGGCGTGCGCGTGACCGTGATCGCGAGCGTCGAGCCGCCGCTGGCCGGGGTCGCGGTCAGCACGCCGGCGCCGCCGGGGCTGAGCACCCACGGCGGGCCGATGTCGGCCGCCGCGGGGGCGGCGGCGGCGAGCGCCGCGGTCAGCGTCCCCAGACAGGCGAGCAGGACGCGGGACAGGCGCATCAGCAGGCCACCGCCCTCGTCGCGCCGGGCGGCAGGCAGCCCAGCGTCCGCGACGGCGATCCGCGCCGGCGCATCGTCAGGCTGGCCGAGCTGCCGACGGCGCCGTCGACCGTGACGCGGACCTCGATGACGGTGTTGGTCGACAGCGGCCGGTCACCGAAGTAGCCGCGCAGCGACAGCCGCGTGCGGGCCGTTCGGACCGACCGCTTACGCGAGCTGAAGGCGCAGCGCGGCGAGCGCGTCGACCGGCAGCGGACCTCGATCTGCGCCCCCGCGGGCACGTTGCGCAGCTCGAGGACGCGCACGCGCATGCCGCGCCTGACGCGCGAGAAGCTCGAGCGCAGCGTCGTCGAGAGCTTCGGCGGCGCCGAGTCCGCGCCGTCGCAGTTCTCGTCGATCCCGTTGGCGGGGACCTCGGGCGCGCCCGGGCGGATCGCGGCGTTCGTGTCGTTGCAGTCCTGCGTCTCGTCGAAGCCGTCGCTGTCGCGGTCGCGCGGGGCGATCGCAGCGGGGATGAACGGCAGCTCGGCGTCGGACGGGACACGGCGCAGCTCGCAGTCGCCGAGGTCGAACGTGTCGCCGAGGTCGTGCGTGACGCTGTCGGTGCCGGCGCCGCAGCGGACGTTCTCGACGGCGCCGTCGAAGGACGCGATCGCGTCGTCGCCGTCGTCGCCGAAGAACGCGTCGACGCCGAGCCCGCCGTCGATGCGGTCGTTGTGGGCGCCGCCCTCGAGGCGGTCGTCGCCGCCGCCGCCGGCGAGCGCGTCGTCACCGGCGTCGCCGCGCAGCGTGTCGGCGCCCTCCCCCCGGCGAGGCTGTCGCCGCCGGCGCCACCCTCGAGCCTGTCCGCGGCGGGTCCGCCGGAGAGGGCGTCGGCGCCGGCTCCGCCGCGCAGGCCCTCGATCGAGGCGTAGAGATCCTGCTCGTTGGCGGCGCCGCCGCGCGGGACGCCGTCCAGCGTCGCGACGACGGCCTCGTCGGCGCCGCGGCCCGCGTAGGAGGCGATGTCGAAGCCGTCGCGCCCGTCGAGCGTGTCGTCACCGCCGGCGCCGTCGAGGATGTCGTCGCCGGCGCCGCCGACGAGCGTGTTGATGTCCTGGTTGCCCGTCAGGACGTCGTTGCCGTCGCCGCCGGTGATGTTCTCGGTGCTGAGCACGTTGTCACCTTCGCCCGGGCCCGCGGGCGCGTTGATGAGACCGTCGTTGGCGTTGCCGTCCAGCGAGACCGAGACCGGGTCGGCGCCGGCGTACGAGACGGTGTCGCGGCCGCGGCCGCCCGCCAGCACGTCGGCGCCCTCGTTGCCGACGATGCTGTCCTCGTCGTCGCCGCCGTCGATCACGTCGTCGCCCTCGCCGCCACGGATGACGTCGTCGTCGTCGTCGCCCGCGAGCCGGTCGGCGCCGGGCCCGCCGAGGATCGTGTCCTCGTCGTCGCCGCCGAGGATCGTGTCGTCACCGGCCAGGCCGGTGAGCGCGTCGACGCCGTCGCCGCCGACGATGCGGTTGGCGTCGGCGTCGCCGGTGATCGTGTCGTTGCCGGCGCCGCCGATCGCGCTCTCGAACTCCGAGGCGTCGTCGGTCAGGCCGGGCGCGCCAGGCGCCGCGGAGAGGTCGATCGTGACGCCGCCGGACTCGCTCGCGTAGCTGACGGTGTCGTTGTCGCCCGCGCTCTCGCCGCCCTTGAGCGTGTCGGGCGTCGCACCGCGGACGCCGACGATCGTGTCGCTGCCGAGGCCGCCCTCGATGCTGTTCTGCTCGGTGTTGCCCGTCAGCGTGTCGTTGCCGTTGCCGCCGCGCAGGTTCTCGATCGCGACGTACGTGTCGGCCTCCGGGGAGATCCCGCCGCCCGCCGGGGCGGTGAGCGTCGCCGTCACCGCGCCCGCGCTGCGGTCCTCGTAGGACGCCCAGTCGGCGTCCGGACCGCCGTCGAGGGTGTCGTTCTGCGTCCCGCCGATGAGCGTGTCCGCGCCCGCCTCGCCCTGGAGGTTGTCCGCGCCCGCGCCGCCGCTGAGCCGGTCGTCGCCGGGGCCGCCGATCAGCGTGTTGACGTCCCCGCTGCCGGTCAGGGTGTCGGCCAGCGGCGTGCCGGTGAGGTTCTCGAAGGTCTGCGTCGACTGGTTGATGCCGGTTCCCGTCACGACGCCCGGGAAGACGGCGATCGTGACGGTCACACCCGTCGACGTGACGTCCTCGTAGCTGAGCGTGTCGATGTTGTTGCCGCCGATGTTCGTGCCGTTGCCGAGCCCCGGCATGATGAGGTCGTTGCCGTCGTTGCCGTTGGGCGCGTCGTCGCCGCCAAGCCCGACGAGCGTGTCGTTGCCGGCGTTGCCGACGAGCGCGTTGTTCGCGCCGTCGCCGACGAGGAAGTCATCGCCGGCGCCGCCGACGATGTTCTCGAAGCCCGACGCGACGTCGGTCGGCGTCGGCGAGAGCGCGCTGTCGCCGCTGATGTTCGCGACGACGTTGCTCGCGGCGCCCTGGTAGCTCAGCGTGTCGACGTCGGCTCCGCCCGCGTCCTCGCCGCCGATCAGCGTGTCCTGCAGCGCCTCCTCGCCACCGACGATCGTGTCGTTGCCGCCGCGCCCGTCGAGCACGTTGACGGCGGTCGTTCCCGCCAGCAGGTCGTTGCCGCTGCCGCCGGTCAGGTTCTCGATCGTCGCCAGCGTGTCGTTGCCCTCGCCGGTCGCCTGCGGCGCGGCGCGCGCCAGGTTGGCGTCGATCGCCGCGCCCGTCAGCTCGTAGGAGGCGGTGTCCGATCCGCCGCCGCCGGTCAGCGCGTCGTTGCCGTCCTGGCCCAGCAGCGTGTCGTCGTCGGCGCCGCCGTCGATCGTGTCGTTGCCGGGACCGCCCAGCAGCGTGTCGTTGCCGCCGAGGCCGTTGATCGTGTTGGCGACGGCGACGAACGTGTCGCCCTGGATGCGGTCGGCCTGCGGGCTGCCGTTGACGTGCGTGTAGCCGGCGATCGACTGCGTGTCGGGCCCGACCAGCGCGGTCGAGGCGATGGCCGTGTTCAGCAGGCCCAGGTCGACGCTGACCCCGACGTCGATGTCGTCGTAGCTGAGCGTGTTGATGCCGCTGCCCGCGTCGCTGCTGCCGGCGCCCCTGCCCGGCCGGATCGTGTCGTCGCCGTCGCCGCCGGTGATCGTGTCGGCGCCGCCGAGGCCGCTGATCGTGTCGGCGCCGGTGGCGCCGTCGAGCGCGTTGGCCAGCTCGTTGCCGACGAGCACATCCGCCGCGTTGCCGCCGGTGACGTCCTCGAAGCCCGTCGTGATGTCGCTCAGGCCGCCGAGCAGCGTCGGGCTGCGCAGGTCGGCGCGGATGACGTTCGCGTCGCCCTGGTAGCTGAGGCGGTCGCGATCGCCGTCGCCGCCGGCGAGCGTGTCGACGCCGCCGCCGCCGAAGATCGTGTCGTCGCCGCCGAGCCCCTCGATCGTGTCCGCCACGGTCGTGCCGGTCAGGACGTCGTTGCCGGCGCCGCCACGCAGGCGCTCGATGCTCGTGAAGATGTCGCCCTCGGCGTCGACGCTCCCGGCCGGACCGGCGAGCGACGCGTTCACGCCCGGGCCGGGCGCCGTGCGGTCCTCGTAGGAGGCCGTGTCGGTGTTGGCGCCGCCGTCGATGTCGTCGGCGCCGAGCCCGCCGATGAGCGTGTCGTCGCCCGCGCCGCCGTCGAGCGTGTCGACGTCGTCGCCGCCGCTGAGCGCGTCGTTGCCGCCGCCGCCGATCAGCTCGTCGGCGCCGGCGCCGCCGCTGAGCGTGTCGGTGGCGTTGCCCGCGCCCCCGTCGAGCAGGTTCGGACCGTCGTTGCCCGTCAGCGTGTCGGTGCCGGTGCCGCCGATGAGGTTGTCGATGTCGGTGATCGACTGGCTCAGCGTCACGCCGGCCGCGTCGGTCGACGCGGCGCCACCGGGCGCCAGGCTCGCCGTCACGTTGACGCCGACGTCGGCGTACGTGAGGGTGTCGACGCCGCCGCCGCCGACGTTGGCGCCACCGCCGCGGCCCGGTTGCAGGAGGTCGTCGCCGGGGCCGCCGTCGAGATCGTCGCTGCCGCCGCCGCCGACGAGCGTGTCGTTGCCGCCGTCGCCCCGCAGCGTCGAGCCGTCGGCGTTCGGCGCCGTCAACGTGTCGCTCCCGTCGCCGCCGGCGATCGGGCCGACGGGCTGGCTGCCGGTGGCGGTGAAGACGTCGGAGCTGCCGAACAGGTCGGCGGTGATCGGGACCACGCGGCCGGTCTGGACGGTCACGGTGTTCGCCGTCGGCGTCCCGACGATCGCGATCGCGGCGAGGTTCGCGCACGGCTGCGCGACGCCGTTGACCGTGATCGGGTCGCCGGTCGCGCCGATCGTCGTGTTCTGGTCGTCGACGACGACCTGCAGCGTGTTCGGGCCGGCGGGCGTACCGGGCGTGCAGGTCGAGGCGGTCGGCACCGCCCGCGCGGCCGGGGCGAACGCGAGCGCGCAGGCGATCGCGCCGACGGCGACCGCGGCGGTCCGGCGCGCCCTCATCGCGCCACCTCGAAGTCGGGCTCGGCGCCGGCGCGCCCGCGGCCGGTGGCGCCGGCCGCCGCCGCGAAGCGCGGCTCGGCGGCCGCGCGCGCACGGCGCTGCGGGCGCGTCGCGCTGGGCACGATCACGGGCACCGCGACGGGCGCGCCGGCGGCCTCGTCCTCGCCGGCGGGCGCAACGCCGAGCGCCTCGTCGAAGCCGACGTGCAGGTGGTCCTGGTGGCCGCCGTCGGTGAAGTAGGCCGGGTCGTCGATCTGCCACGGCGTGCCGATCTCGGTCGGGCGCACGCCGGCGGGCAGCGTGCCGAGCGCGAGCGCCAGCTCGCGCGCGGCCGCGTTGGCGCGGTTCACCGGCGCGCCGTCGACGGCTCCGATGTCGACGCCGCGGCCGAAGGAGTGATTGGACGGGTGGCCATGCACGGTGAGGTACGGGTGCCCGGTCTGCAACACCGTGACGGCGATCGTGCTGCGCTGCGCGGCCTCGAGCAGGACGGCCGACAGGCGCGGGTCGACGCGGCCGGCCTCGAGATCGCCGCGAGCGCGCGCGTCGAGCGTGATGGCGGCGTCGTCGAGCACGCGCCGGGCGAGCTCGCCGGCGGTCGCGATGGCGAGCGACGGCCCGCCGACGGTCAGACCCAGCTCGAACGGTGCCAGCGTCGTGGCGGGCGCGGCGAGCAGCGCCTGCGCCTCCGCGATGCGCGCGGCGTAGCGTCCGCGGTAGCGCCGCGCGGGCTGCTCGATGTCGCCGATCCACTCGCCCCAGTCCGCCGGATCGGCGGCCGGATCGTCCTGCCCGGCGGCGATGCGCGCCTGCTGCACGGCGAGCGCGCGATCGACGAACCAGCGCAGCTGCAGCTCGGGTCGCGCGAGGTAGCCCTCGTACGGGGCGCGGTTCCAGATGCCCAGGCGCATCTGAAACAGGCCGACGCTGTCGCGGTCGCCGTAGGGCAGGTTGCGCAGCCCCGACTCGACGAGCGCAGCCATGACGGGCAGCTCGGCGGGGATACCGGCCGCGGTCGCGCCCTCGGCCAGCCAGTGCGCGACGGCGACCCGCGACGGGTCGCCGGCGGCCGGGACGAACGTTGCCGCCCGCGCCCGCGCGAGCACGTCGGCGGCCGCGACGTCGGCCGGCAGCTCCTGCTCGCTCGCGCGCGGCTCGGGATCGGGCACCCACAGCGGCTCGGGGCTCGTCGCGCTCGGCGCCGGCAGCGCCTCCAGCCCGACGCCGTCGAGCTCGAGCCGGGCGGCCTGCGCGAGCGCCGGCGCCGCGGCCAGCAGCAGCAGCGCCGCGCTCGCGGCCAGCGTCGCGGCGAGCGCCGCGAGCATCCTCACTCCAGTCCCTTCGGCCCGGCGTGCGTCAGCGGCTGGTAGGCGGGATGGCGCCCGCCCGCGGCGACCGTCACCGTCTGGCGCGGCCTGGCCAGATCGACGCGCACGAGCTGGCCCAGCGGCCGGCTGCAGGCGTCGTCGCTCTGCACGACCGCGATCTCCGCGCCGTCCGGGCGCCAGGCCAGCTCGCAGGCGCGCACCGGCAGCGCCCGCGCGCGCGGGTGGCGCAGCTCGGCGGCCGGCGTGACGAGCACCTGGAAGCGCTCGATGCCGACGTTCGTGATCAGGCCGACGTTGCGGCCCGACGGCGCGAAGGCGGCCGCGATGACGCCCCGGCCCTGCTGCGAGATGTCGGTCGCGATCGCGCCGCGCCAGTCGCGCGGATCGACCGAGAACGCGGTCGCGCTGCGATAGCGCAGGATGCCGAACGTGCCCGGCCTGCCGCGCCGCACGCCGAAGACGAGCAACTCGCGGCCGTCGGCGCGCCAGGAGATCGCGCGGCCGAGGTCCCACCTCGGGTCGCGCGCGCAGCGCGGCTGCAGGTCGCCGCCGCCGAGGCGCGCGAAGCACAGGTCGCCGTCGGCGCCGGAGCGGCGCACGAGCGCCACGACGCCGGTCTGCAGCGTCGGGCCGATCGTCGCGGCGGCGAAGCGCGTGGCGCCGTCGTAGACGACCCGCCCCGCGGAGGAGGAGGTCGCGCTCGCCAGCAGCAGGCGGCGGCCGACGCGGTACAGCACGCGGCGACCGTCGGCCGTCCAGGACGGCTCGGTGGCGCTGCCCTCCGGTGGCGTCGCCTGGCGCACCGTGCGGTCGCTGCGCGGGTCGAACAGGCGCATCGCGCCGGCGCCGGTGTCGAACGCCAGCCGCGGGACGCCGGCGGCGACGACGAGGCGGACGGGCGCGCGCGGCGCGAGCGCGCTGCCGGGCGCGGGACGCACCGCGATCAGCGTGCCCAGCGGTGCGGGCGAGACCGCGCGGATGATCTTCGGCGTCAGGCCCGCCGCGGCGACGGCCTGCGCGTAGCCGGCGGCGCGCTCGCCGTCGCGCGGCGGCACGGTCGCGCTCGGGCCGCTGACCGGCGCGGGGACGGGCGCGCGCGCGACGGCGGTGGCGTCGCGGTCGGCGCCGGCCGGCGCGCCGGCCCCAGCCGGCGCCGCCGAAGCGGCGGCGGCGAACAGCGTCGTGACGGTCCCGGCGGCGACGCGCCGGCCCGCCACCGGCAGCTGGCTTGCGACGATCGCGTCGGCCGGCGCGCCGGCCGGCAGCACGGAGCCCGCCGACAGCCCGGCTGCGCGCACGAGCGCGACCGCGCGCGCAAGCGTCAGGCGCTCGACGTTCGGCACGACGGCGCGCTGCGCGCCGACCGCGATCAGCAGCGTCACGCGGTCGCCGCGCTCGCCGCGCGTGCCGGGATCGGGGATCTGGTCGAGGATCGTGCCCGGCGCGACGCTCGCGACGGTGCGCGCGCGCACGCGCGGATCGACCGTCAGGCCGGCCGCCGCGAGCGTGCTCTGCGCCGCCGCGACGTCGGCGGCGCCCTCGACGCGCGGGACCGTCGTGCGGTCGGGCAGCAGCGACAGGCCGAAGGCGGCGGCCGCCGCGACGGCAGCGAGCACGAGCACGCTCCAGAACGGCAGCAGCCGCGACTGCACGAACACGATGCCGCGGCGCGTGGCCTGCGCCCCGTCCTGGCCGCGCGCCTGGATCGTGGCGCGCCGCTCGAGCTCGGCGCCCAGCAGCCGCGGGCGGCGTGCGCGCAGCTCGACGCCGGCGGCGCGGCGCGCGCCGGGGGCGAGCTCGAAGACCGCGGGCGCGACGAGGCCGCGCGTCGCCGCGTCCTCGCAGACGACCGCCAGCCGCACGGACATCGCGACGCTCGACGGGTTCGTGACGACCGCGACGTAGCGCGCGCGCCGGCGTCCGCCGGCGATCGACGGTTGCACCTGCAGATCGAGGGCGGCGAACTGCGCCGGCGGCGCCGAGGAGGGCGGCGGCTTCGGGGCTGCTGTGGCGGTGGCGGTCGAAGGGATGAAATCGCCACGGTCGACCACGGGCGGCTCCCCGGTCCTCGTCATGCTCGCGACGCTAGATCAACTCGCGCCCTCGCTCGCGTGTACGCGGCACGTCTGCCCGGAAGTCCGGTCGAACGGGTCGGCGCGATCGCGGATGCGACGATGCGCGCGTGATCTCGATCGAGCAGGCGCGCGAGCAATGGGCGCCGGCGGGCGTGTACCTCAACACCGCCAGCTACGGCCTGCCGCCGCGCGACGGCTTCGATGCGATGCAGGTCGCGCTCGCCGACTGGCGCGGCGGGCGCACGAGCTGGGAGCACTGGGGCGCGTCCAGCGAGCGAGCCCGCGCGGCGTTCGCGCAGATGGTCGGCGTGCCCGCGACGCGCGTCGCGATCGGCGCGACGGTGTCGGAGTTCGTCGGCATGGTCGCCGCCTCGCTTCCCGACCGCGCGCACGTGCTCGCCCCCGAGGAGGAGTTCACGTCGACGCTGTTTCCGTTCCTCGTCCAGCAGCAGCAGCGCGGCATCGACGTGACGACGGTCCCAGCGGCGCGGATCGCCGAGGCGATCGACGCGCGCACCGACCTCGTCGCCTTCAGCGCCGTCCAGATGAGCAGCGGCGAGGTCGCCGAGCTCGACGCGATCGTCGCCGCCGCCCGCCACCACGGCGCGCAGACGCTGCTCGACGCGACCCAGGCCTGCGGCTGGATGCCGATCGACGCCAGCCGCTTCGACGCCGTGATCGCGGCCGGCTACAAGTGGCTGACGCTGCCGCGCGGGACCGCGTTCATGGCCATCGGCGAGCAGCTGCAGCGGTCCGTCGTCCCGCACAGCGCCGGCTGGTACGCGGGCGCCGACGTGCACCGCAGCTACTTCGGGCCGCCGCTGCGCCTGGCGACCGACGCGCGCCGCTTCGACACCTCGCCGGCCTGGTTCTCGTGGGTCGGCGCGCAACCGGCCATCGAGCTGCTCAACCGAATCGGGATCGCGCACGTATACGACCACGATGTCGCGCTCGCCAATCGCTTCCGGGCCGGCCTCGGCATGCAGCCGTCGAACTCGGCGATCGTGTCCGTCGCCGACGACGGCGCCGCGGCGCGCCTGGAACGCGCCGGCATCGTCGCGGCGCTGCGCGGCGGACGCATGCGCGCCTCGTGGCATCTGTACAACACCGAGCACGACGTCGATGCGGCGCTCGACGTGCTGGCGGGCTGACGCGCTGACGATCAGGTCTGTAACAGCCTGCCCGTCCGCCAAGACGGGGCGGCATGATTCGGCAACCGGTGCCCGGGTACCCTGACCGTCCGATGGCGATCGTGGCCCCACCAGCCCTCGCTGAGGCTCTGCAACACGCCCGCGATCGAACGCTCGCGCTGGTCGCCCGCTTCGACCACGGCGACCTCGAGGCCGTCCAGCACCCGCTGATGAGCCCGCTGGACTGGGACCTCGGCCACATCGCCGCCTACGAGGACCTCTGGCTCGTCCATCGCCACGGCGGCGGCGACCTGCTGCGCGGCGATCTGGCCGAGGTCTACGACGCCTTCGAGACCCCGCGCGCCGTGCGCGGCGAGATCCCGTTCCTGCGCGGCCATGACGTCTTCGACTACCTCGACGCCGTGCGCGCCCGCACGTGGGAGGTGCTCGACGCGGTCGGGCCGGGCGACGGCACGCTGTTCGAGATGGTCATCCGCCACGAGGCGCAGCACAACGAGACGATGCGCCAGACGCTGTTCCTCGCCAACCTGCCCGGCGGCTATCCGACCGGCCCGTTGCGCGACGCCGCCGTCGCGGAGGGCTGGATCGACATCCCCGCGGGCCCGCTGGAGCTCGGCGCGCACGCGCACGGCTTCGCGTTCGACAACGAGCGGCCCCGCCACCGCGTCGACGTCGGCGCGTTTCGCATCGCCCGCCGTCCCGTGACGAACGCCTCCTGGATGCACTTCTGCGAGGGCGGCGGCTACGAGCGGCGCGAATGGTGGTCTGACGAGGGCTGGGCGTGGAAGGAGGAGTACGACATCACCCACCCCGAGGGCTGGACGGCGGACGGGCGGCCGCGTGATGACGACGACCGACCCGTGATGCACGTCTCCTGGTTCGAGGCCGACGCCTTTGCCCGAGCGCAGGGTGCGCGCCTCCCCACCGAAGCGGAGTGGGAGAAGGCGGCGACCTGGAACCAGGAGCCATTGGCCCAGATCGGCGAGGCGTTCGAGTGGACCTCGAGCCACTTCGACGGCTATCCGGGTTTCGAGCCGCACCCCTACCGCGAGTACTCCGAGGTCTTCTTCGGCGACCGCTACCGCGTCCTGCGCGGGTCGTCGTGGGCGACCGAGCCGCGCCTGCGCTCACCGCACTTCAGGAACTGGGATCTCCCCCAACGGCGGCAGATCTTTGCCGGCGTGCGACTGGCAAAGGACGTGACGTGATGGAGCCGATCCTCCACGGCAGTGTCGAGGTTCGTTCGTATCTGGGCCCCGACGACGAGCGCACGCTCGCCGACGACGTCCTCGACGGGCTCACGCGCCCGCTCAAGGAGCTGCCGCCCAAGCACCTCTACGACGCCCGTGGCTCGGAGCTGTTCGACGCGATCTGCGAGCTGCCCGAGTACTACCAGACGCGCACCGAGCGGCTGATCCTGCAGATGAACTGCGACGAGATCGTCGAGCGCAGCGCGGCGGTCGAGCTCGTCGAGCTGGGTTCGGGCTCGGCGACGAAGACGCGCGTGCTGCTCGACACGATGCAGTCCGCCGGCACGCTCGCGCGCTACGTCCCGGTCGACGTCTCGGCGACGACGGTGCACGCGGTCGCGGAGCTGTTCGTCGAGCAGTACCCGGGGCTGTCGGTGCACGGCGTCGT
Organism: uncultured Solirubrobacteraceae bacterium; assembly: GCA_963756465.1. Classification (GTDB taxonomy): domain Bacteria; phylum Actinomycetota; class Thermoleophilia; order Solirubrobacterales; family Solirubrobacteraceae; genus CADCVQ01. Next base: position 582,467 of record CAVWNK010000002.1, on the reverse strand, counting down.
GGGCGACTTCGAGCGCCATCTCGGGCACCTGCCCGAGCCCGCCGGCCCGCGCCTCGTCCCGTTTCTGGGCGGCACGATCGGCAACTTCCCGCCCGGCAGCCGGCGGCGCTTCCTGCGCTCGCTGGCGAACGTGCTCGGCGCCGACGGGCACCTGCTGCTCGGCACGGACCTCGTCAAGGACCCGGCCGCGCTCGAGGCCGCCTACGACGACAGCGCCGGCGTGACGGCGCAGTTCAACCTCAACGTCCTGCACGTGCTCAACCGCGAGCTGGGCGCGGACTTCGACGTCGACGCCTTCGAGCACGTCGCGTTCTTCGACCGCGAGCGCGAGTGGATCGAGATGCGCCTGCGCGCGACGGAGGCCCAGCATGTGCGCGTCGAGGCCCTGGACCTCGAGATCGACTTCGCCAACCGCGAGGAGATGCGCACCGAGATCAGCGCGAAGTTCACCCTGCAGCGGCTGCGCGCCGACCTCGCCGCCGCGGGCCTGGAGCTCGTCGAGGTGTTCACCGATCCCGACGAGCTGTTCGCCGTCTCGCTGGCGCGCGTCAGTCGGCGATGAGCTGCGCCGCCCAGCTGTCGAAGGCGCACGGGCCTTCGGCGGCGCCGGCGGCGATCATCCACTCGACCCAGTCGTCGAGGATGGCGATCGTCAGCGCCGTCGGCTGCGTCGTGCCGATGACGAACCACGCCATCTCGGCGTCGTCGCCATCGCCGTCCAGGCGCGAGCGCACGTCGGCCTCGTAGTCGGTCTCCCGGCGCAGGAACGTCGCGAGCGCCTGCGCCTCCTGCTCGCCGGGTGCGAGGTAGATGAAGCCCAGGCGCAGCCGGTCGTCGTCGCCGAAACGCTCCTGCAGCCCGGCCCAGAGATCGCGGTTGCGGCGCAGCTGCAGCTCCAGAAGCCGGTCGTACCACTCCGCCATGGTCGGCACGGTAGTGCGTCTGCGGCTCGCGCTGCCTCAGCGGCGCAGGCGGATCGCGTTGAGGTCCTGCGCGACGATCTCGTCGGCGCGCGCGATCAGATCGTCGATGTCGTCGTGCTCGGCGTGGATGTAGCGGCCGGCGAGCCGGTCCGCGCGCCCGGACGCGAGCGCGCGCACGAGCCGCGGCGCAAGCTGCGGCGGCGTCCACGGCGCGTCGTCGCCGAGGGCGTCGGTCAGCGCGGTGCGGACGAGCCCGGGGCTGATCGTGAAGAGCGCGACGCCGTGCGGCTGCAGCTGCGCGGCGGCGATCTCGCCGAAGCGCCCGAGCGCGGCCTTGCTGGGACCGTAGGCGGTCGAGCCGGCCCCGCCGGGCGTCACCGGCAGGTATGCGCCGCCGCTGCCGACGTTGACGATCCGCCCGCCGCGGCGCGCGACCATCCCCGGCAGCACGGCGCGGCAGCACAGGTACGCGCCGAGCACGTTGACCTCGAAGACGCGCCACCAGGCGGCGGGGTCGCCGCCCTCCCAGATCGGCGGGCTGTCGGGCGACAGGCCGCCGCCGGCGTTGTTGACGAGCAGGTCGATCGGCCCGAGCTCGCGCTCGGTCCGCTGCACGATCCGCGCGACCGACGTTTCGTCTGCGACGTCGAGCTCGAGCGCGAGGCCGCCGATCTCGCGCGCCACCTGCTCGACCTGCTCGGCGCTGCGCGCGGCGACGGCGACCCGCATCCCGGCATCGGCGAGCTCGCGCGCGATCCCCGCTCCGATCCCGCGGCCGCCGCCGGTGATCAGCGCGACCTGGCCGGAGAGGTCGTCGGTCATCGCTGGTCGGGCTCCTCGCCCGGCGCATCGCGGCGCCCCTGTTCGGCGTGCAGCTCGGCGAGCTCGTCGCGCATCCGCTGCAGCCGCTCGGACGTCAGCCGCTCCCGGATCTGCAACGACTCGATCCGCTGATCGAGGCTCTTCTCCGACGTGGAGTGCGCGAGCACGTCGGCGGCGCGTTGCGGATCGCCCAGCCGGCGCAGCACCTCGCCGCGAATCGCCTCGGGCTCCGCGCCGGCGTCGCTCAGGATCTGCACGGCGATCGCGTCGGCGTCCTGCACGAGCGCCAGCAGGATGTGCTCGGCGCCGATGCGGTTGTGCCCGAGGACCCGCGCCTCGCGCAGCGCGAGCTCGAGGACCCGCTTCGCGCCCGGCGTGAACGGGATCAGGCGCGGGGCCGCGACCGAGTGCGGCCCGATGATCCGCACAACGTCGGCGCGAGCAGCGTCGACGCGGACGCCGAGGCTGTCGAGAACGAGCCCGGCGAGGGTGCCCTCCCCGCGCAGCAGCCCGAGCAGGAGGTGCTCGGTCCCGATCCAGGCGTCCTCGAGCGCGCGCGCCTCCTCCTGCGCGAGGACGACGACCTGACGGGCCTGATCGGTGAATCGCTCGAACATGCGGTGCCGAGCGGACGCTACCGCGGCGCGCCCGGACCCGACAACCGCGACCGCCGACGATCGCGCCGTCGGCGCGGCGGAGCACTGGATGGCTAGGCTGATCGGCCGATGCGGATCCAGGGAGCAGGCGCGCTCGTCGTGGGCGGCGCGTCGGGGCTGGGCGAGGCGACCGCGCGCGCGCTGCACGAGCGCGGCGCGCACGTCGTCGTCTGCGACCTCGACGCCGAGCGCGGCGCCGCGCTGGCGGCGCAGCTCGGCGCGCGCGCGCGCTTCGCCGCCGCCGACGTCACCCGGCCCGAGCAGCTCGAGCCGGCGGTCGCGCTGGCGGCGCAGGCGCCGGGCGGGCTGCGGATCTCGGTCCACTGCGCGGGCATCGGCCACGCCGAGCGGATCGCCCGCGGCAAGGGTCCGCACCGCCCCGAGACGTTCGAGCGGGTCATCGCGATCAACCTCGTCGGCACGTTCCACGCCCTGCGCCTGGCGAGCACGGCGATGCTCGCCAACGAGCCCGACGGCGCCGGCGAGCGCGGCGTCGTCGTCAACACCGCCTCGATCGCCGCCTACGACGGGCAGATCGGGCAGGTCGCCTACGCCGCCTCCAAGGGCGCCGTCGTCGCGCTGACGCTGCCCGCCGCGCGCGACCTCGCGACCTCGGGCATCCGCGTCTGCGCGATCGCGCCGGGTCTCTTCGACACGCCGCTGCTGGCGGGCCTGCCGGCCGATGCCCGCACCCAGCTCGCGGCCTCGATCCCGTTTCCCCCGCGGCTCGGCGACCCGTCCGAGTTCGGCGCGCTCGCCTGCCATATCGCCGAGAACCAGATGCTCAACGGCGAGGTGATCCGCCTCGATGGCGCGCTGCGGATGGCGCCGCGCTGATGCTCCGACTACGGCCACCGCGAGCGCGCGGTCGCGGCCATCGCCGCGCGCTGCTGCTCACCCTGCTCGACGCGCTCCGCGCGGCGGGCATGACGACCGCAGAGCGGTCCGTGGCCGGCACGAACGTGCCGGCGACGGGGCTCTACGAGGCTGCTGGGCTGGCGCCCGACGTGCGCATCGAGCGCTGGGTTCTCAGCCGACCGGGGTGACCGGCCGCGCGCCGTCCTCGGCGGCGATCGCTGCTAGTGGCCGTCGGGGTGGCGCGGCGGGCGCCCGGCGTGCATCGTGTCGATGATCTTGCCATCCGGGTGGCGCAGGTAGGCGACATGCGAGTCGTCCTTCCAGACGGGAGCGTCCAGGCCCGCGTACAGGATCAGGTCGCCGCTGCGCGTGCGCTGGCTCGTGCCCTTGCCGCTGTACACGTAGGCGGTCTGGCCGGCGGTCAGCTCGCCCTCCGGGAACACGTAGACGTGCTCGTGCTGCTGCCCGCAGCAGTCCGTCAGCTCCAGCCCCGTCACGGACACCGGCTCGGTGCCGTCGTTGACGACCTCGACGTGCTCGCTGGGAGAAGCCGATCCGCGCGGCACGACCGCGCAGATGTGCAGGCCCATGCCCGCGGGGCGCTCGTGATGGGCATGCAGCGGGACGTCGGTGCCAAGCCATTCTCCGGACACGCACGCAAGCGTAAACGAGTTTCGGACGCCGGTCCCGCGCAACGCTGCCGATCGATCGGCGTCTGCTCAGCGCACGACGGCTGGAACGCCTGAGCGTCGTATCCGCAGGCTCGCGAGCGCGCTGCCGATGGCGTGCCGATCAGGACGGCGTCAGGCCGCGGCCTTCGCGCGGTCGAAGGCGGCGGCGAACTCCCGCATGTCGTTGACCTTGCCCTCGAGCTTGAACGAGCTCCCGCCGGCGCTGATCTCCATCACGCCGGCGAGCCCCATCCGCTTGACCACGACCGAGTCCACCTCGCCAAGGGGAACGGTGCTCAGGACCTCCTTGACCTCCTTGATCTGACCGCCCATGCTGACGCCGACCGTCATCGTCACGAAGCTCGTTCGCGTCACGCCGACCGCTCCCGGGTTCCCGAGCCTGATTCCCGCGGCATCTGCCGCTTGGCTCTGCTTTCCGACCCGACGAGCGCCGATCTCGCTTGCGATCAGGCCGCCGGCGGCAGCCGCCGTCGTGGCCCCTCGTGGCTTCCCGAAGGCCGCACCGAGCAGTTCGTCATCGACCTTTCCCTTCGCTGCAGCGACGATCTGGTCCTGGTGCTTTGACACGCGATTGCTCTCCGTGGTTGCTCGCGACCGCCGCGATCGTCGCAGAACGGGCTCGGCTCCGGCGGAAATCTCGCAGGCGACGACGAGCGCCTCGGAGACGACGCGGCCTCGGTCGCGGACGTTTACGTGCCTGCCGTCCAGCCACGGCTACGGGTAGGCCGCCGTGAGCTCGCGCGAGCGGAACTGCTCGACGTCGCTTCCGCTTCCCAGCGCACCGGCAAGCGGTACGTCGGGTCGGCTCCTGTTCACCCCGCGCTCGCGACCCCCGAAGATTTCTCGAACGTCAAACCGTGGCCTACGATCAGCGCGTGACCCGGTCGACCTCGTTGCTGCAGTCACCTGAGGAGCTCAAGGCGTACCTTCGCGCCGAGCGCACGTGCATCCCCTTCGTCGTGTTCCGCGATGACGAGGACCGCCAGCGGATCGTGGGGCTTGCTGAGTCGTCGCGCGAGCTCGCGGTGGGGCGCGCGACCGACCAGGACATCCAACTCCCGTGGGACCCGGAGGTGTCCCGAGTGCATGCGTTGCTCTCACGGATCGGCGAGACGTGGACGGTGGTCGACGACGGGCTGTCGCGCAACGGGACGTTCGTCAACGGCGCTCGCGTGCTTGGGCGCCACCGACTCTGTGACCGCGACGTGCTGCGATGCGGGTCCGTGAGCCTGCAGTTCCGCGAGCCGGCTGTCTCGGACGCCGAGGAGACGCGCACCGCTGCGGAGGCAGCGTCCGCCCGCCTGATGTCACCGGCGCAACGCCGCGTGCTCGTCGCGCTGTGCCGGCCGCTTGCGCAGGCGCCCCATGGCCTGCCCGCGACCAACAAGCAGATCGCATGCGAGCTTTCGCTCAGCGTCGATGCCGTCAAGACGCATCTGCGCAGTCTCGCCGAACTGCTCGAGGTGGAGGACCTCCCACAGAACCAGAAGCGGGCGCAGCTTGCCTGGAAGGCGCTGAGCAACGGCCTCGTGTCCCCGCGGGAGCTGCCCGACGCCTGACCTCGGGCGGTCGGTCGCGGTGACCGAGGGGTTGTACGCCGGCACCTCGACCACCCCTTGGAGTTGCCCCCCGGTCACCTAGGAGGGCTGGCGGTGAGACGACGCACGCGCAACCGTCAACCGCAGCGCTGACACCGTGACACGCGCGGTCGTGAGCGAACGGCTACTGGGAGGTAATCATGCATGTTGCTCGTACGAGCCGGGCCGCGAGCCTACTCGCCGCCACCGCACTCATCGTCCTGACCGGCGCCGGCGCGACCGCGGCCGCGCCGCCACCCGACGCCTCGGTGCGGCTCGATCACCGTGCCGCCGCCGCTGGTGCACCGGTGCCACGGCATTTCGTCGGTATCAGCGTCGAGTGGTCGCTCATCGAGAAGTACATGAACCCGGCCGCGCGACCGGCGTTCGCGAACCTTCTGCGCAATCTCGGCACCGGGGTGCTGCGGATCGGCGGCTCGTCGCAGGACCTCGTGCCCTTCGACGCGCACGCGCAGAACTCGATGAGCGTCATCACGCCCGAGGACCTCGAGTCGATTCGCGACACGCTCGCCGCCGTCAACACGCCGGGCCAGGCCGCGCGCTGGGGCGTGATCCTCGGGACGGCGCTCGCACCGGTCTCCGACCGGCGCCCGTTCATCAGCCTCGAGCACGACCGGGCGTTCGTCGAGAGCGTGCGCGACGTCTTCACCGATCGCGCGCGCAAGTGGGTCGTCAGCATCGCGCTCGGCAACGAGCCCGACCTCACGTACCGCGGGGCGCTCGCCGCCTACCTCTCCGACCTCGACCGGTATCTGCAAAGCGACGTGACGCGGCCGTTCGCGGTCGATCTCCCGGCGACGAGCGAGAACATCCTGCCGTGGCAGAGCCTCGCCGACCATACGGCGGCCGTGCCCCGCTGGTTCTGGGACTGGCCGCAGATTCTCGACGCGATCGCTCCTGCCACGAAGGCGATCCCGGCATCGCTCGGGCTCGCGACGTCGGACCACTTCTATCCCGGCGCACGGGTCTGCAGCGCCGATCCGTACCGCTGCCTGACGCCGGACAAGCTCCTGTCCGACGAGCGCTCAGAGAACCTCGCGTACGAGGTTCACACGCATGCGGCGCAGGCGGCGCAGCGCGATCTGGCCTACCGCGTCGCTGAGCTGGGCACCGCCGCCGGACGTGGCCTGCAAGGCGTCAGCGACGTGGCCGCCAGCGCGACGTGGGCGCTCGACAGCATGTTCACCGTCGCCTGCCCGCAGCCGCCGGATCAGCCTGGCGCAAACACGAACTGCGCGACCGGCGGAATTGGTGTGAACTTCCACAACGCCGAGGTGCGGGCGTACTTCGCGCCCGACGAGGGCAACGCCTACTACAACTCGATCCTGTACGACCCGACTCCGGCGGCCGGCGCGCCGGCCGCGGCACCGATGTACTACGCGATGCTGCTGTTCTCGCGGTTCGCGCAGGGCGCCAAGGATCTGCGGCCGGTCGCGCTCGATCAGGTGCAGCCAGCCGGGGCGCGCGTGAGGGCATGGCAGGTCGAGGACGAGCATCGCTTCGACACGCTGTTTCTCATCAACAAGAGCAGCTCGCCCGTCACGCTGAACGTGACGGTGCCGGATGCATCCTCCCGCGTCGAGATCGACCGGATGACGCCGTACGACCCGACCGGCGCCGGTCGCACGCTCGACGCTTCGCAGGTGCGCATCGACGGCCGCATGGTCGCGGCCGACGGCACGTGGCCGGGCTTTGCGCCGCAGGCGCTCGAGCCGCAGGGCGGTCGGCTCGAGCTCGTGCTCGCCGCCGGCGAGGCGGCCGTCCTGAGACCGCAATAGGTGTCCTTCGCCGCGCCGCGGATCGTCGCGGCGCGGCGAGACCCGAAGCGGACCGGGCGCCGGCCACCGACGACCGCACGTCGGGCGTCGTCACGGCCGGTCGGCTTCTCACCGGCGCAGCGCTTCACGCGCCGGCCGCTTCTCGGTCTGTGCAGGTCGTGTAGGCGCGGCCTCGAGTCGCATGTCGCATCAATGGATGCGATTGGACCTCGCGAACTCAGCGCCGGTCCGCTGGTGGACCCGTCCACTAGCGCCCGACCGACTGTGGAAACACGAAGCGCCCGTCGGGGTCGACGCGCCGCTTGACCTCCCGCAGCCGCGCGCGGTTCGCGCCCCAGTACTCGCGCTCGAACGTCTCGAGCCCCGCGTCGGCGTAGTTGGCGTACGCGCCGCGCGCCCCGTGGCGTGCGAGCGCCGCCCGCGTCGCGCTCACCCAGGCCCGCGCGCCCGCGCTCGCGCCCGCCGGGTGGTAGCTGAGGATCTGCGCCGAGGCGAGCACGTCGCGGTGCACGAACGCCGTCGCGCCGGCGTCGACGGCGTTGATCGCGCCGCCGTAGGCGTCGAGGATGATCGTGCCCGACGCCCCGCCGCGCGCGTGCACGCGAGCCAGCAACGCCCGCCGCCCGGCGCCGTCGAGCTGCCGCACGAGGTAGATCGACGAGGCCGCGAACGCCGCGCGCTGCAACCCGCCGCCCGGCCGCGTGCCCTGCGTATGGCACGCCGCGAGCGGCCCGTCGAGGCAGCCCGCCCAGCGCCGCGCCAGCCCGAGCAGCCCGTCGGTGCCCGTGTTCAGCCGCGCGCCGTCGATCCGCGCGAGCGGCGCGAGCAGGCGCCGCAGCTCGGCCTCCGAGCCGAAGTGCTGCGCGATCACGGTCACGCGCGGCGGCCGGCCCGCCGTCAGCGTGAGGATCGACGTCAACGCCCGCGGCGCGCCCGGCGCCAGCGACTGCCAGCGCGCGAGCGCGTCGCCGGCCCGCGACCACGGCAGCGACATGAACGCCCACGCCGCGCGCGTCGCGCGGTGCACGCGCAGGCGCAGCGACGTCACGACGCCGAAGCTGCCGCCGCCTCCGCGCAGCGCCCAGAAGAGGTCCTCCTCGGAGCGCGCGTCGACGCGCCGCCGGCGCCCGTCGGCGGTCACGATCGTCGCCGCCACGAGGCGGTCGCACGTCAGCCCCAGCCGTCGCGCCGACAGGCCCATGCCGCCGCCGAGCGTCACGCCGCCGATGCCGACCGACGGGCACGAGCCGCTCGGCACGAGCGCCCCGCGCGCCGCCAGCGCGCGGTTGAGGTCGATCAGCTGCACGCCGGCGCCGACCTCGACCTCGCCTGCGCCGCGATCCAGCCGCAGCGTCCGCAGGCGCGACACGTCGGCCACGACCGCGCCCGTCCCGCCCGACTGGCGGATGTAGGAGTGCCCGCCCGAGCGCGCGACGACGGCGACGTCCTCACGCCCGGCCCAGCGCAGCAGCGCCTCGGACGTCGGCGCTGTCGCGCACCGCGACGACCGCCAGCGGGCGCGGCAGCGGCCCCGACAGCTGGTACACGCGGCGCGCTCGCGCGTACGACGAGCGCCCCGGAACGGCGACCGCGCCGCGCACCGCCGCGTCCAGGCGCCGCACCGCCGACGCCGGCAGCCGCCCACCGGCGCCAGGCCGCGCAGCGCCCGCCGGCACGAACGCCAGCGCGGCACCGGCCGCGCCTCGGGCGAGCAGCTCACGGCGGTCGAAGGGCTGCGACGACGCCACCGCCGGCCGCGTTAGCGCTCGCCGCCCGGCACAGCCTCACCGGACGACGGCAGCGGCGCGCTCGGCGCGCTGGTCTGCGCGACGTCGAACGCGATCATCTTCCGCTTTCGCTGCATCTGGCCGGCCTCCGCGTCGAGCATCGCACGCTGCGGGCCCCGGGCGCGAGTCGCAAAGTAGGCTCGCTCGCAGCTCGATGGCCGAACCGCTCTCCCCCGCCGACCGCTCCTCGCTCGCAGCCGAGCTCGGCCCCGTCAACATGGCCGTCGGCGGCCTGCTGCTGTTCGCCGACGGAACGGGCCTGCGCTACGAGAACGTCCTCGCCCGCGTCGAGAACCGGCTGCACCTCCTGCCACGCTACCGCCACCGCCTGCAGGGCACCGCCGCGGGCCTGGCCAACCCCGTCTGGGTCGACGACCACGACTTCGACATCGGCTGGCACGTGCGCCGCACGGTGCTGCCCGCGCCCGGCGGCGACGCCGAGCTCGCCGAGTTCGCCGGTCGCGAGATGTCGCGCCGTCTGGACCGCTCGCGCCCGCTGTGGGAGCTGACGGTCATCGCGGGGATCGACGGCGGCCGCGCGGGCCTGCTGGTGAAGATGCACCACGCGCTCGTCGACGGCGTCGCGGCGGTCGACATCGGGACGGTGCTGCTCGATCCCAGCGCCGATCCGCTCGAGATCCCCGCCCCCGACGAGCCCTGGGAGCCGCAGGCCTACGACCGCCGCCGTCATCTCGCGCGGATCGCGGCGACGCCGATCGTGCGGGCGCAGAAGCTGCTGCTCGACAGCGCCACGCGGGCGCTGTCACCCGATCCGCGGCGCGCCGCGGGCGACCTCAAGAGCGCCACGGAGCTGCTCGTCGAGCTCGCAAAGGTGCGCCCGTCGGCGCCGATGACGCCGCTCAACGCGGGCCTCGGCCCGAACCGCCGCTTCGCCTTCGCCGGCGCGTCGCTCGCCGACCTCAAGCGTGCGGGCAAGGCGCAGGGGGCGACGGTCAACGACGCGCTGCTGGCCGCCGTCGCCGGCATGCTGCGGCGCTACCTCGAGCAGGCCGGTGAGCCGACGAGCAAGCCGCTCGTCGCGCTCGTCCCGGTCAGCGTGCGGCGTCCCGGCGAGGAGGGCGGAAACGCGATCTCGACCGTGCTCGTCGACCTGCCGATCGACGAGCCCGACGGCGCAGCGCGGATCGCCCGCATCCACGCCGCGATGACCGAGCTGAAGGACTCGGCGGCGATCCGCGCGGGCGCGCTGCTCGTCGGCGCGAGCGGCTGGGCGCCGCCGCTCGTCTCCTCCACGCTCGCCCGCGCGACCGGCAACCTGCGCGCCTTCAACGTCGTCGTCTCCAACGTGCCCGGCCCGCAGCGGCCGTTCTGGCTCAACGGCTGCCGGCTGCTCGCCGTCCACCCCGCCGTGCCGCTGAACCCCGCCACGCAGGGCCTGACCGTCGGCATCATCAGCTACGACGGCAGCGTCTGCTTCGGGCTGCTCGCCGACCGCGATCTCGATCCGCCGCTGGAGGTCGCCAGCGAGGGGCTGCGCGCCGCGCTCGCCGAGATCTCGGCGCTCTAGGAGCCTGGGCGACGCTGCGATACAAGATGTAGCCGACGGCTGATGGCAATCGCACCCTCGGGGAAGGTGATCATGTGGACCGATGCATACGCTCGCTGCGGACCGTGCTCGTCGCATCTGCCGAAGTCGCGACAGCGCTCGGCATCGCCAGCCTGACGCAGACCGCAAGCGGCCAGGGCGGGTCGTCGACGACGGTCCAGAGCAACGCCGAGCGCACGAGCGGTTCGTTCTCGGGCAGGGCGCGGCTGTTTCTCAACGAGGGCGCGCTGCGCGGGACCTACAGGACGACGTTCAGCATCGCGGGCGGCAAGGTCGCGTACACCGGCACGATGAAGATCACGTCCGGCACCGGGGACTTCAGGGGCGTCACGGGCAGCGGCACGATCAGGGGCACGAGCTCCGACGGCCTGACGGCGGCGGTGACCGAGAAGCGCACGCTGACGTTCCCGCCGGTCGCGAGCTCGTGAACGGGGCCGCGCGCGGCGCCCCGCGCTGGATCGTCGATTGCGTGAAATCCGCTATCTAGTGGCGGGCATGGTCGGCAAGCTCGCGCTGGGGTCCGTACCGGCCGTCGCGGTCGCGGCGCTGCTGCTGCTGCTCGCGCCCGGCGGCGGCCGCGACGGCGCCCGCGCCGCCGGCCCGATCGCCGCGAGCCCGAGCCGGGCGACCGTTCCGATCCTCGTCTACCACGCGATCCGCACCGCGCCCGCGGGCGCGCGGCTGCCGTCGCTCTACGTCCGCCCGGCCGAGCTGTCGGCGCAGGTGCGCGCGCTGCGCCGCGGCGGCTACCGCGCCGTCACGCTGCAGCGCGTGTACGACGCCTGGCGCGGCCGCGCCACGCTGCCGCGCCGGCCGGTCGTGCTCTCCTTCGACGACGGCTACGCGAGCCAGGTCAGGATCGCGCTGCCGCTGCTGCGCCGGCAGGGCTGGCCCGGCGTCGTCAACCTCGCCCTGGACTGGATCGACGACATCGGCGGCGACGGCGCCGTGCGGCGGCTCATCGACGCCGGCTGGCAGATCGACGCGCACTCGCGCACGCACGCCGACCTGACGCGCGTCCCGGCCGCGCAGCTGGCCGACGAGACCGCCGCCGCGCGCGCCGAGCTGCAGCAGCGTTTCGGCGTCCCAGCGCGCTTCTTCGCCTATCCCGCAGGACGCTACGACGCGCGCGTCGTGACGGCCGTCAAGGCCGCCGGCTTCCTCGGCGCGACGACGGTCAAGCGCGGGTTGGCAGCGCCCGGCGCCCCCTACGCGCTGGCCCGCATCCAGGTCGGCCGCGGGACGAGCGGCGACGTGCTGCTGCGCCGGCTGCGCGAGCTGCGCAGCCGGGCGACAGCGGCAGGTCGCTGACTACGAGAGGCGCTCCACGAGCATCGCCTGGCCCATGCCGCCGGCGACGCACATCGACTCGATGCCGTAGCGCCCGTCGACCGCGTCGAGGCCGTTGAGCAGCGTCGTCATGATGCGCGCGCCCGTGCTGCCGAACGGGTGGCCGAGGGCGATCGCGCCACCGAACGGGTTGAGCTTCTCGGGGTCGATCCCGAGCTCGTCGCGGCAGGGCACGATCTGGGCCGCGAACGCCTCGTTGATCTCGACGATGTCGATCTCGTCGATCGACATGCCCGTCTGCGCGAGCAGCGCTCCGATCGCCGGGATCGGGCCGAGACCCATGACCTCGGGACGGATCGCCGCGACCGTCGAGGCGATGATCCGCGCGCGCGGCTCGAGGCCGAGCGCGGCCGCCCGCTGCTCGGACATGACGAGCACCGCCGCGGCGCCGTCGTTGAGCGGGCAGGCGTTGCCGGCCGTGACCGTCCCGTTCTCGGGGTCGAAGACCGGGTTCAGCGCGGCGAGCTTCTCGAGCGTCGTGTTCGGTCGCGGGCCGTCGTCCTTGCGCAGCTCGCCGCCGTCGGGCAGCGCGACGGCGACGATCTCCTTGTCGAAGTGGCCGGACTCCTGCGACGCGACGGCGCGCGTCTGCGAGATCAGCGCCCACTCGTCCTGCTGCTCGCGCGTCACGCCGTGCTCGGCGGCGACGCGCTCGGCCGTCAGGCCCATCGGGATGTAGACGTCGTAGGCGGAGCCCTCCGAGCCGTCGAGCTGCGGGTGCTTGGCCTCCTCGGGGATGCCCGCGCCGAGCCCCGCGCGCGAGACGGCCTCGACGCCGGCGGCGATGTACTGCTCGCCCTCGCCGGCCTTGATCGCGTGAAAGGCCATCCGCAGCGTCTGCAGCGACGAGGCGCAGAAGCGGTTGACGGTGCAGGCGGGCACGCGGTGGTCCAGGCCCGCGACGAGCGAGGCGTTGCGGCCGATGTTGTAGGCCTGCTCGCCGACGGCGGAGGCGGCGCCCATCATCACGTCGTCGGTCTGGGCGAAGTCGACGCCGGGGTTGCGCTCGATCAGCGCGCGCAGCGGGGTGGCGGCGAGCTCGTCGGCGCGGACCCCGACCAGCGAGCCCTTGAATGCCCGTCCGATCGGGGTGCGGACGGCATCGACGATCACGGCTTCAGGCATGTGCTGCTCCTTGTCTGGTCGGTTGTGCCCCCGGCGGTCGCACTCCACGGGGGTGTCTTTCACACCGGCGTCGCACTCGCCGGAGCCTTCCTGGATGGGGTTATAGCAGACTGGTTGACTGACCAGTCAATACGGACTTGACAGCCCGTCGAGTCGGTAATGCGTCCGCGACGCGGCCGATCGCGCCGCATCCGCCCCCGCGACGCCGATGACCTGCAACATGGCATCTGCCCTCCCCCGCCTCGCGCGCCGCGCGGGGCTTGCATCGGCGCTCGCGCTTACCCTCGCCGCGCCCGCGCACGCGGCGCTGCGGCTGCCGACCGTCGGGCTCGTCGCCGGCCTGCCGCCGATCTCGAACATCATCTCCGTGCCCGGGCTGCCCAGCGCCCCGGCGATCGTCGCGCTTCCGACCGGCCCGCTGCCGTCGCTGATCGGGCTGCCCGGCGGCGACCGGCTGACGGTCACGAGGGCGTCTGGTGGCGCCCTGCTCGGCATGGAGGGCCCCGACCGGCTGATCGGCGGTCCCGGCCCCGACCGCCTCTACGGCGGCACCGGCCCCGACCACGTCTTCGGCAACGACGGCGACGACCTCATCAAGGGCGCCTCCGGCGGCGACTTCCTCTACGGCGGCAACGGCGCCGACCAGCTCTTCGCCGGCTACGGCGCCGACGTCCTCGACGGCGGCCCCGGCAACGACATCCTCGCCGGCGAGGCCGCGCCCGACAAGATCACGGGCGGCGACGGCGACGACCTCATCCACGGCGGCGGCGGCGCCGACCGGATCGACAGCGGCAACGGCGACGACGTCGTCTACTCCGACTCCGGCTCGGACGTCATCACCGCCGGTGCGGGCAACGACATCGTGTACGTCAACAACGGCACCGGCAGCGGCATCGTCGACTGCGGCCCCGGCGACGACACGATCGTCATCAACCCCTACGGCATGCGCGGCGGCGTCTCCAACGCGCAGGACCTGCGCGCGGGCCGCATCCGCAACTGCGAGCGCGTCATCGAGGCCGAGCCGGTGATCGATCCCAGCAAGGGCATCAAGGCGATCATCGCCGACGGCGGCGGCACGCGGACCGGCTCCGTGCGCAACGACAACCTGCTCGGCGGGCGCGGCTCGGATCGTCTCTACGGTGAGGAGGGCGACGACGTGATCTGGGGCGATCGCCACCTGCCCGAGGGCGGCCACCGCGCCAGCGACATCCTCAAGGGCGGCGCCGGCAACGACACGATCTACGGCGGCCGCGGCTACAACCAGATCTACGGCGGCGCCGGCGACGACTACCTACAGGGCGGCGCCTTCCGCAACGTCATCCGCGGCCAGGCCGGCGACGACGAGATCCGCATGCGCGGCAAGGGCAGCACGCGCGTCTTCGGCGGCGCGGGCAACGACATCGTCCACGCGCTCACCAACGGCCGCGGCTACATCGACTGCGGCCCCGGCTGGGACACGGTCTTCACCGGCAACAAGCGGCCCCGGACGCGCGGCTGCGAGAACATCGTCAACCGCTACAAGACCAGGCGCCGCGGCACGCTGCGCTGAACGCGCGCGCGGCCGCCGCCCTACGCGAGGCGCTTGCCGACGAGCGAGGCGTGCGCGGCGACGTCGGCCGCGAACGCGGCGAAGTCCGCGGCGTGCAGCGACTGCGGGCCGTCGCAGCGCGCGTGCTCGGGATCCTGGTGGACCTCGACGATGATCCCGTCGGCGCCGATCGCGGCGGCGGCGCGCGACATCGGCTCGCACGAGGCGGCGATCGCCGGCGGCGTGGCTGGGGTCGACGACGACCGGCAGGTGCGTGTGCAGCTTCAGCCACGGCACCGCGCCGAGATCGAGCGTGAAGCGCGTCGCGGTCTCGAACGTGCGGATGCCGCGCTCGCAGAGGATCACCTCCTCGGTGCCCTCCTTGAGGATGTAGTCCGCCGCCATCAGCAGCTCGTCGAGCGACGACGACAGCCCGCGCTTGAGCAGCACCGGCTTGCCGAGCCGGCCCGCGACCTCCAGCAGCGCGTAGTTCTGCATGTTGCGCGCGCCGATCTGCACGACGTCGGCGACAGACTCGATCAGCGTCGGCGTGCCCGGCGTCGAGCAGCTCGGTGACGATCGGCAGCCCCGTCTGCTCGCGCGCCGCGACGAGGATCTCGAGCGCCGCGTGCCCCAGCCCCTTGAACGCGAACGGCGACGTGCGCGGCTTGTACGCGCCGCCGCGCAGCATCGACGCACCGCCCGCGCGGACCGCGCCGGCGACGGCCAGCGTCTGCTCGGGCGACTCGACCGTGCACGGGCCGGCGATGAGGCAGAACGTCTCGCCGCCCCCGACCGTCCGGCCGGCGATCTGAAAGCGCGACGGCTCGTGGTGGCTGAGCTCCGACGAGGCGAGCTTGTACGGGCGCGAGATCGGCACGACGCGGTCGACCCCCGCCATCCCCTCCAGGCCCAGCTCGGCGACGCCCTCCGGGTCGCCGATCGCGCCGATCGCCGTCGTCAGCTCGCCCGGCATGACGACGACGTGCACGCCCGTCTGCGCCAGGCGCTCGCGCACGGCCTCGACCTCGGCCGCCGCGGCTCCGGGCTGCATGACGATCATCATCCGCGCCGGATCGTATGCCAGCACGCGCGCAGGGGCGGGATGTCCTCCGCGCCCCGCCCCCACGTCGCGCTCAGGTGCTGCTCAATTGGCGATGTTGGCGAAGTGCCCCGTGTCGGGCAGGATGACCATCGCGCCGATGATCGCGAGCATCGCGAGGAACGCCACAATCGCCAGCAGGAACTTTGCAGGTGTAACCATGAGTACCGACTCCTCTCCCTAAGGATCGATCGAGTGGGCGACCGAGTCCGCCCGCCGGCGAATCTATCAGCGCACCCGCGCCAGCCCCGCCGGCTTCGCTACAGGCCGAGGTCGCGCACGCCGAGCTCGTCGGCGCCGAGATGGTGCGCGAGCTCGTGGCGGACCGTGCGCGTGACCTCGTCGCGCAGCAGGTCCGGGTCGTGGCCGAAGTCGCGCCGCAGCGTGTCGCGGTAGATGACGATCCGGTCGGGGACGTCGTCGCGCGCGACGCCGTCGCCGTGGTAGAGGCCGTAGGCGCGCATCTTGCGCCCGCCGTCGGAGATGACGACCGCGACGTTGCGCTCCAGCGCGCGCTGCAGGAGGTCGGGCAGCTCGTCCATCGCGTCGCGCACGAGCTCCTCGAAGTCCTCGTCGTCGTAGGGATCGAGGTCCATGAACTCGGACCTCGTCGGGCTCGGCCGCGACGCCGTCGCGAGCAAGGCGCTCGGACTCCACCACGAGCCGCTCGAACTCCGCCTCGGACTCGGGCTCGCTCCAGCCCGCGATGCGCAGGCCGAGCGACATCATGACCGCGCCCACGACGAGGATCGCGAGCACGACGAGGACGCCGCCCTGCATCAGCCGCACCGGCGTGGAGAGGCTGAAGCCGCCGAGGATGCCGACCGCCGCGAGGCCGACGGCGAGCGCCAGCACCGCCGCCAGTACGACCCGTCGCGGCGTGGGCCTCTGCATCGCCCGGCGCCCGCTACCGCATCGTGCGGGCGATGACGACCCGCTGGATCTCGTTGGTGCCCTCGTAGATCTGCGTGATCTTCGCGTCGCGCATCATCCGCTCGACGGGGTACTCGTTGACGTAGCCGTAGCCGCCGAGCACCTGGATCGCCTCGACGGTCACGGCCATCGCGGTGTCGGAGGCGAACAGCTTGGCCATCGACGAGTACTTGCCGAGGTCGGGCTCGTTGCGATCGGCCATCGCGCAGGCCTTGTAGAGCAGCTCGCGCGCGGCGGCGGTGCGCGTCTCCATGTCGGCGAGCTTGAACTGGATGCCCTGCAGCTCGTTGATCGGCTTGCCGAAGGCGATCCGCTCGCGCGCGTAGGCGGCCGCGTAGTCGGTCGCGCCCTGGGCGATGCCGACGGCCTGCGCGGCGGCGCCCAGGCGCGTGCGCTCGAGCGTCGCCAGCGCGACGGACAGGCCCTTGCCCTCGTCGCCGATCAGGTTCTCGGCCGGCACGCGCACGTCGGTGAAGGAGGGGTTGCCGGTCGGCGAGCCCTTGATGCCGAGCTTGTGCTCCAGCGCGCCGGGGTCGAAGCCCTCGCGGTCGGCCTCGACGATGAAGGCCGAGATGCGGTTGGTCTCGCGGTCGGTCTTGGCGAAGACGACGTAGAAGTCGGCGACGCCGGCGTTCGTGATCCAGTTCTTCTGGCCGTTGATGACCCACTCGTCGCCGTCGCGGACGGCGGTCGTGCGCATCGCGGCGGGGTCCGAGCCGGCCTCGGGCTCGGACAGCGCGAAGGCGGGCGACCACTCGCCGCTGGCGCAGCGCGGCAGGAAGCGCTGCTTCTGCTCGTCGCTGCCGAACAGCTGGATCGGCAGCGTGCCGAGCTCCTGGATCATGAGGATCAGCGCCGACGACGCGCACGCCTTGGCGATCTCCTCGACGGCCATCTGCAGCATCAGCGTGCCGGTGCCGGTGCCGCCGTACTGCTCCTCGAACGGCAGGCCGAGGACGTCGTGCTCGCCGAGCAGCTCGCGGATGTCGCGCGGGTACTCGCGCAGTGCGATCGATCTCGGCCGCGCGCGGGGCGATCTGCTCCTGCGCGAGCCGGCGGATCATGTCGCGCAGATCGGCCAGCTCCTGCGGGATCGCGTAGGCATCGGTGGTCGCCGTCGTCACCCCGATGATGGTACAAGCGGCCAGCCTGGGCGCGGCCGGGCTTAGAAACCGCGCCCGACGGGCATACATCGCGCCATGGGCATAGGCACATCGATATTCCTCATCGCCGTCGGCGCGATCCTGAAGTTCGCGGTCACCGCATCCGTCTCGGGCATCGAGCTCGCCACCGTCGGGGTCATCCTGATCGTCGTCGGCGTCATCGGGCTGCTCTTCTCGCTGCTGGTGCTCTCGCGCGCAGACCGCGGGACCGTCGCGCGCGAGCGCGTCGTCGAGCGCGACCCGTACGTCTGATCGTCTCGCCCTGAGCAAGACGCGCAGTCAGACGAGCGCGCCGCTCGGCTCGGCGGGCGCGTCGGGCGCGGCGCGCGGCGTGTCGGGATCGTCCGGCAGCCGGTACCACTCGACGATCCTGCCGCCGCGCACGAGGATCGCCGTGCGCGCGTCGTTGCCCCTGCCCGTGCCGCAATCCGCGCCCGGGCGGCTGGTGAGCGTGAAGACCGCGACCGTGAAGCCGTTGCGGCCGCCGAGCGCCGACACGAGCCGCGACCCGCATGACAGCGAGTCGTTGAACAGCCGCACTGCGGCGGCGCTGTCGAGCGTCAGGACGGGCGTACCGTTCTGCACCTTCGACGGCACCGCCCACAGCGCCGACGCGCGCTCGACGTCGCTGCGGCGCAGCGCGTCGGTCCACAGCCGGATGACCTTGATCGCCTCCGGATCGCCGCTGCCCGTGGCCTTGAAGGGAACCTCGGGCGGGATCTGCAGCGCGCCGCCGGGACCGGCGGGCGCGGGCTGGCGGCTGCTGGGCAGGCGTCGTCGACTGCCGCTGCGCTCGTCGTCGCCGGCGTCATCGCCGCCGCAGGCGCCCAGCGCAGCGCGCAGAGCAGGACGGTATCGAGCGCGCGCGCATGCACGCCGTCGAGGATCGCACGCGTGCGCCCCGCGCCCGCAGCGCCCGCGCGCCAACAGGCCGGAGGCCGTTCAGGCGGCCGCCGGCGCCAGCGCCGGTGCCAGCAGCTCCGGGCGGTAGAAGCGCTCGCCCGCGATCACGTCGAGGCCGTGCGTGACGGCCGTGTACGCGATCGTCTCGCGCCAGCGGCCGGCGTCCATCGAGCCGGGCGCGACGCCGTCGAAGACGTACGGCTCGAACAGCGCCCAGTTGGCGCGGATGTGCTCGGCGGAGACCTCGGGGTACTGGCGGCGGAAGCCCGCGATACCCAGTTCGGGCTGCTCGCGCAGGAGCTCGTGGCCGGCGACGAACCCGTCGCGCATCCGCGTCACGAGCTCGAGCGCCAAGCGGTCGGCCGCGATCAGTCCGGTCGTGTAGACGTCGATGTCGAGCGCGATCGTGCGGATCGGCGACTCGGGCTTGCGGTGATACAGGGTCATGTCCATCCAGGTCGGCATGACGTCGATCTCACCGCGGGCGAGCGCCTCGTCGATCCCCGTCGGCATGTCGACGATCTGCGGCGCGTCGATGCCCAGATGGGCGAGCGCCCCCGCGTACTCCTGGGTGAACCACGGGATGCTCCAGCGGGCGGCGCGCCGGCCGGCAAGATCCTCCGGCTCCCAGAGTTCGGAGTCCGCGCGCACGACCGCCGTGATCGGGTTGCGCTGGTGTGAGACAGCCGCGAAGCGGACCGGCAGGCGCCCGGCAAGCTCGGTCTGTGCGGCCAGCAGGTACGTCACGGCGCTCAGCGCGAAGTCGGCGTCGCCGGCCGCCACGGCCTTCGGTCGCGTCGTGAACCCGCTGAGTGTGTACTCCGGCGCGACCGCGCAGCCGACGACCTCGACCTCGAGGTCCAGGTCGGCGAACACCCCGGCCTCGGCGGCGGCGAATACCGGCAGCGCCATCCCCGGCACGCAATAGCGGCACCAGCCCATCAGGCGCACACGGTCCATGGCGTCCCTCCCTCTCTCGTCGATCGTCGATCCGCTGGCACCGGACCAGCGCACCCGCCAGCTTGCCGACCGACCCGGCGGCGATCAATCGGTACGAGCTACGGGTCTTTGCTCGGGCTCAGGGGCCGTCGACGCCGCGCTCGCTCAGCGCGGCGGCCAGCTCGCCGCGCGACTCGGCTCCAACCTTGCGCAGCGCCGACGCGACGTGGGTCTCGACGGTGCGGCGCGAGATGAACAGCGTCTCGGCGATCTCGCGATTCTTGTGGCCGGTCGCCGCCAGCCTGGCGACCTCCTCCTCGCGCGGCGACAGCTCGTCGCCGTACGGGCGCCGACCGCCGCGCCAACGCGACGGAGGCGCGAGGTGGTGCGCGCGCAGCTCGGCGCGCAGCTGCGTCGAGTCCCACCCCGCTCCAAGGGCATCGAACGCCTCCAGCGCGCTGAGCAGGACGGTCGCGCGGTCGTCGTCGCCGCCCACCAGCAGGCAGCGCCCGCGGGCGGCACGAGCCGTGGCGGCCTCGTACGGGGCTCCCGCGTCGCTGGACATCTGCTCGGCGGCCGCATAGCGCTGAGCGGCCAGCGCGTGCCGTCCGGCGGCCTCCGCGATCGCGCCGTCGCAGAAGCGGCTCGCCGCCCGGGCGGCCGGCGCGTCGCGCCCCTCGGTCCCGGTCGCGAAGCGCTGCGTAAGCGCCTGGGCCGCGTCTGCGTCGCCGCCTGCCAGGCGCGCCCGCACGGCCACGGGGACGAGCTCGCGGCCCCACACCCAGATGCCCTTGCGCTCGAGCACCTCCAGGCCCTCGGCCGCCGCCTCGACCGCCGCCTCGGGCTCCCCGCGCGCCAGCAGGATCCGCGCGAGGCCGGTGGCCGCGCCCACGCGCGCGCCCATCCAGCCCCGGTCACGAGCACGGGCGCGGATCGAGCGCAACCGCCGCTCGGCGTCGCGCACCCGGTTGTGGCTGAGCAGCAGCGACGCGAGGACCATCTCGTTGCCGATCGCCAGCGCGGGTCCGCCGCTGCCGCCGTCGGTCAGCGACCGCATCCGCGCTTCGAGCCCGCCCCAGTTCCCGGTCCGCCAGTCCAGCGACGCGCGCGCGCTCTGCAGCCACGGTCCCCACGCGACGTGCGGAAGCTCGTCGAGCAGGGCCGCGACCTCCCGCAAGCACGCGTCGGCGCGCTCGAAGTGACCCAGTCCGATGCACGTCGTCGCCAGGCTCTGCAGCGCCCACAGCAGAGTCAGCCGCTCGTCGATGCGGCGACCTCCGCGCGGGATCGTCGCGGCCGCCTGCCAGCCCTCGGGATCGCCCACCGACAGCAGGATCGCCGCTCGCTGCCCGGCGACGCCCGCCCGCACCGCCGGATCACCGGATCGCGCCGCCGCCTCGACGGCGCGTTCGAGCCACGCCAGGTCGCGCTCCACGGCGCCCTGCCCGACGACGGGCCAGGCGATCGTCACCATCGCCTCGGCCGCGAGCGCCGGCCGCGCCTGCAGCTCGACGACCGCGTGCTCGATCTCCTCGCGCCACGGTCCCGGGTCTCCGCTCTGGTAGTGCAGCCGTGCGATCCGGTAGCGCAGTTCGCCGCGTACGGCGATCGGCATCGGCTGCTCGTCACGAATTCGCTGCAGCAGCGCGATCGCCCGCTCGGGCTGGGCGCTGTACAGCGCCGCCGTCCCGAGCTTGCGCGCCATGCGCACCCGCGCCGCGCGTGACAGCTGCGGCGCGCCGAGCGCCTGCTCGAGCAGCCGGGCGGCGGAGCGGTCGTCGCCGATCGAGCGCGCCGCGTCGGCCGCGGCCTCCGCGTAGCGCGTCCACGGGCGCCACAAGCCGGCGTGCCGGAAGTGATGCGCGAGCTGCGCCGGCGGCGCGGGCTCGGCCTGCGACTGCAGCGCCTCCGCCGCCCGGCGGTGCAGCCAGCGCCGCTCGGGCCCGGGAATGTCGTCGTAGATCGCCTGCGCGGCAAGCGCATGCAGGAACCCGTAGCGGCCGTCGGCACGCTCCTCGAGCACGACCGCCGACAGCGCCCGGCTCAGCGCCCTGATCGTGCGCACCGAGGACAGGCCGGCGACGCGGCCGACGAGCCCCTCGCCGACGGGCGCTGCGAGCACCGCCACCGCCCGGGTCACGAGCCACGCGTCCTTCGTCAGCGACGTCATGCGCTCGCGCAGGGCCTGGCTGACCGCCGCCGGGACCCCGACGTGCTCGAGCTCCTCGGCCGTCCGCCAGCCGTCGACGCGCGCCAGCGCGTCATGGTGCAGCCGCACGAGCTCCTCGACGGCGAACGGGAGTCCGGCCGTCTGATCGTGCAGGTGCTTGGCGAGCTCGTCGGAGACCGTGTCGACGCTCAGCAGCGTGCCGGCCAGGCGCCTGACCTCGCCGACGGAGAGCGGCCGGACCGCGACGGTCGCATGACGGACGTCCGCCGGCGCTCCGGCGACGAGCCCCGGCAGGGCGGACGCGGCCGGCAGATCGGTGGTGCGGTACGTCAGCACGAGGGCGAGCTCGCGCGGAGCGTCCGCGACGAGGAAGGCCAGGAAGTCGAGCGTGCTCTCGTCGGCCCAGTGCAGGCCGGGTCGACCGGCGGGCGGCGCGCCAAGACGCCTCATCGCGGCGCGGGCACCATCAGCGCGTCACCGGCGCCCGACGCCATGAGCGCGCCGGCGAACGTCCCGAGCAGCATCCCGTGCAGCTCTTGGCGCGTCATGTCGCCGTGCTCGATCCAGTCGAGGATCGCGGCGTCGAGGAACGCCAGCCAGCCGAACACGGCGGCGCGCGTCGCCGGCCGCTCGCCGTCGGGTCCCAGGCCCGACAGGATCAGCCCGGCGGTGTCGGCGCGGACCTGTCCCATCGTCGCGCGCACCTCGCGCGCGCCGGCGCTCTCGAGCATCTTCGCGTAGGCCTTCGGGCGCTCCTGCACCCAGGCGAGGAACGCGTCCAGCGTCCGCGAGACCTGCTCGGCCGGCGCCAGCGCCGGATCGGGCTGCACGCGTTCGCGCAACTCCTCCGCGCCCGCCGCCAGCGCCGCCTCGAAGAGCGCGTGCTTGCTCGGGAAGTAGTGGTAGAGCAGGGCCTTGGAGATGTCCGCCGCGCGCGCGATCTGGGCCATCGACAGGGCGTCGTAGCCGTGCTCGCCGAACAGCTCGGTGGCGCGCTCGAGCAGCAGCGCGCGGCGCTCGTCGTTCTGCATCCGGCGGTAGGCGGGCGCGGCCATGGCGGCAAGTGTAACGAAGTTGTTGACCGATGGTAGATAACCCTGGTAGCGTTCTTGCTGACCGATGGTTGACAACCGAGGATGAGAGCCATGACGAGCGTGACGCCGATGCAACGACTGGAGAGCGTGGAGCACGTGACGCGCGCCCTGACGGCGCGCCTGGAGGCGCTCGAGGCGCACACGGGCGTCGTGCCCGCGGCCACGCCCGTGCCCGCGCCCGCGCCGCCCGCGTTCTGGCCCCCGCCGCAGCCCGCGACGGCCGCCCCCGAGCCCGTGACCTCGACCGCCCCGCCCGCGCCGCCGGCAGCTCTCGCGCGCCCGCGCCCCAGCCTCGAGGACCTCCTCGGCGGCCGCGTGCTGGCCTGGGCCGGCGGCCTCGCCGTTCTCGTCGGGATCGCGCTGCTGCTCGCGATCGCCGTCTCCAACGGCTGGATCGGCGAAGGCGCGCGCACGCTGCTCGCCGGCACGTTCTCGCTCGGCCTGATCGCCGGCGGCGTGTGGCTGCAGGAGCGCCGCCGTCGCTCGGACGCCGCGCTCGCCGCCGTCGCGGCCGGCATCTCCGGCCTCTTCGTCACGGTCGCCGTCGGCGGTCCCGTCTACGGCGTGCTGCCGGTGGCCGTCGCCCATGCGCTCGCGCTCGGCGCCGGTGCACTGGCGGCCGTCGTCGCGGTGCGCTGGCAGTCGCGCGGGATCGGTGCGCTCGGCATCGTCGGCGCGCTGCTCGCGCCGCTGCTCGCGGGCGCGCCCGCCGAGGCCTCGACGCTCGCCCTGCTCTGGCTCGCCGGCCTGTCCGGCGTCGCCGTGCTCGTCTGGCAGCGCTGGAACTGGCTCGCGTTCGCCGTCTTCGCGATCACCTCGGCGCAGTGGCTGTGGTGGCTGGCCGACAGCACGCCGTCGCATCCCGCCGCACTGCTCGTGCTCACCGCGTTCGGCCTGCTCAACGTCGGCGCCGCCGTCGGCTTCGAGCTGCGCGTCCCCGCCGCGCGCCTGCGGATCTCGTCGGCGCTGCTGCTGACCTTCAACGCGCTCGTGCTCGCACTCGCCGGCTGGTGGGCGCTGGACGGCTCGGCGCTCGCCCACGGCTGGCTCGTCGCGCTCGCCGCGCTGCACCTCGCCGTCGGCCTGGCGACGCGCACGACGCGGATCGCCCGTGAACTGCGCCTGCTGTCGCTGACGCTCGGCGTGATCCTCGCCGACGTCGCCGCCGCGACGCTGCTCGACGGCCCCGTCCTGGCCGCCGGCTGGGCGCTCGCGACCGCCGGTTTCGCGCTGCTGGCGCGCAGCGTCGTCGCGCGCCGCAAGGGCGTGCACGACGAACTGCTCGTCGGCCTCGGCCTCGGCGGCCACGTGCTGCTGAGCGCCGCGCAGGCGATCGCGCAGGCGCCGCCGGAGATGATCGCCGCGGGCGACCCGATCACGTTCAGCGGCCACGTCGCGATCGCCGCCACCGCCGCCGCGGCGTTCGTCGCCGGACGCTTCGCCGCGGAGATCAGGCCGCGGTGGCGCGCGGCGCTGGACGCGGTCGCGATGGCCGGCGTCGCCTACCTGTCGATGCTGACGCTCGACGGGCCGCTGCTGGCCGCCGCCTTCGCCGCCCAGGCGCTCGCGCTGGGCACGATCGCCGCCCGCGCTCGCGACGACGTCGCCGGCGCCGGCGCCGGCGCCTTCCTGGCGCTCGCGCTCGGCCACGCGTTCGTCTTCGAGGCGCCGCCGACGGCGCTCGTCGCGGGCCTGGACTCGATCGCGGCGGCCGCTATCGCGCTCGGCGCCGCGGCGCTCGCCGCGCTGCGCGGCGCGCAGCTGCTGGCGCGTCAGCGCGCCGTGCTCGCCGCGACCGGCGCGCTGGCGCTGCTGTACCTCGCCTCCGCGGCGGTCGTCACGGTCGCCGGCGAGGACCTCGGACAGCTGTTGCTCAGCGGCCTGTGGGCGGTCTGCGGTCTGGCCGGCCTCGTGATCGGCCTCGGGCGCGACGAGCGCGTGCTGCGGCTCGGCGCGCTCGCGCTGCTCGGCGTCACGATCGCGAAGGTCTTCCTCTACGACCTCGCCGCGCTGGAGTCGCTGTACCGCGTCGGCTCGTTCATCGCGCTCGGCCTGCTGCTGCTGCTCGCGGCCGGCCTCTGGCAGCGGATGCGCCCGCGTCCGCTGCCGGACCTCAGGACGGCGCCCCCGGCGATGCGCTGAGGTTGAGCGCTACCCTCGCGCGCATGTCATCGATCTTCGATTCCAGCAGGCTCGAGGTCACGCCCGAGCAGGCGCAGGCGGCGCTCGCCGAGGACAAGGCGCAGCTCATCGACGTGCGCGAGCCCTACGAGTGGGAGGCCGGCCGGATCGAAGGCGCCGAGCACATCGCGATCGACCAGCTGCAGTTCAACCTCACGAAGATCGACAGCGACCGGCCGGTCATCTTCCAGTGCCGGGTCGGAGGCCGGTCGGTGATGGCGGCACAGGCCCTGCGCAGCGTCGGGATCGACGCCTACTCGATGGCCGGCGGGCTGCTGCGCTGGGCCAAGGAGGAGCGCCCGATCATCCCCGCGGGCGGGCATGTCGCCGACCACTGAACCGGTAGCGTGCTTTCGGCGGCGCCGGGGTACCTACGGCGCACTTACCAAAGGAGCCCTATGTACATCGGCCTCGGCACGCTCGTCGTCATCATCATCCTCGTGATCATCCTGCTCTGAACGTCCGCTGTTGAACGCGAAAGGCCCGCTCGTGAGCGGGCCTTTCGCGCGTCTGCGGACGAACGCGTTCGCGCGCGTCTCGGAGCCTCCTAGAGCTTCACGACCGAGACCGCCTTGGGTCCCTTGTCGCCCTGCTCCTCCTCGTACTCCACCCGCGTCCCTTCGGCCAGCGTGCGGAAACCTTCGGCAACGATCCCTGTGTGATGGACGAAGAGATCGCGGCTGCCCTCGTCGGGCGTGATGAAGCCGAATCCCTTGTCGTCGCTGAACCACTTGACGGTGCCACTGGGCATTGAGCCGTCCTCCCCGAATGATCTTGCGTGCTGCGTAGCCGAGGAGAGCCGAGGCCCGAATCTGCGACGCCCGCACTGCTTCGCCGGATCTCACCCGGCCCATTTCGGGCGGCACCGTACCACGCAAACAGCGAGCATCGGGACAACTTCTCCTACGATCTCGCTAGACCCTGCGAACACGAGGAGCGCGCGATGGCCGAGGACGAAGCACACGAGGTCGTGACCGGCGCGGGATACGCGGTCGGCAACATCGCCGCGCTCGGTCACGGCGGTGGCTTTCGCAAGATCCGCCCGGCGCTCGAGGTGACGGCGCTGGGCATCAACGCGATCGTCATGCCCGCCGAGATGGCAGGACGGCGCCACTACCACTACACCCAGGAAGAGACGTACTTCGTCCACCAGGGCCACGCCGAGCTCGAGTTCGGCGACGGCTCCAAGCACCGTCTCGGCCCCGGCGGGATCGCGC
Organism: uncultured Solirubrobacteraceae bacterium; assembly: GCA_963756465.1. GTDB lineage: Bacteria > Actinomycetota > Thermoleophilia > Solirubrobacterales > Solirubrobacteraceae > CADCVQ01. Next base: position 556,081 of record CAVWNK010000002.1, on the reverse strand, counting down.
GCATCGACGCCGAGACCGTGCGCCGGATCCGCAACGTCGGCGACGGCGATCTCATCTACGTCGCGGTCGGCGGCAAGGACGGCTACGTCGAGAACGACGGCCACCTGCTGCCCTCCGAGGAGACCGGCTGAGATGCGCCTCCGCGCCGCGCCAGCGCTCGCGTTGCTCGTCGCGGCGGTGGCGCTGGGCGCCTGCGGCGAGGCCGACGACGAGCCTGCGGCGCAACGCACGACGACGACGGCAGCGGGCGCGATCGAGCTGACCGTCGTCTATGACGACGGCTCCGGTCGCAAGGAGACGGGCACGCTGACGTGCCGCGGCGCCGACCGCCGCGCCGAGGGCGCGCTCGAAGGCCGCGCCGCACCCGCCGAGCTGTGCGCCCAGGCACGCGGCATCGCCGACCTGTTGACGTCACAGCCCGACGCGCGCCGCGCCTGCACGCAGATCTACGGCGGGCCCGAGACCGCGACGGTCACCGGCACGATCGACGGCGACGAGGTCGAGCGGCGCTTCAAGCGCACGAACGGCTGCGAGATCGCCGACTACACGCGCGCCGCCGGACTGCTGGCGCGCTAGCGACGGCGGCCCAGCCCGTGCCGAGCGCGAGCAGCCGGCCGGCGAGCCGGCGCCGGCCGCGGCCGGCGGCGAGCAGCGCGGCGGCGCGGATCGGCGCCGCCGGCCGCGCCGCCCGCAGCGCCGCGGCGTCGCCCCCGCCACCCGAGCCGAACGCGTCGAGCACGCCGTAGCCGGTCCCGAGCGCGATCCGCGCGAGCTCGGCGCGGGTGGCGCCCGGGCCGATCCAGTTCCGGCGGCGCGCGCCGCGCAGCGCAGCGATCGCGAACGCCGCGTCGGCGAGGCCCTCGAGGTCGCGGCCCAGGCGCGTCGGCGCCGTCGCGCGCGCGAGCCGGCCGTCGAGGCCGTCGCTGGCGAACGCGAGCGCGGTCATCCAGGCGCGCGGCCCGTCGGCGGCCGCGGGTACGAGCCACACGCGCGCGAGCGTGCACGCGTCGGCGGGCCCGAGGTTGCGCCGATCGCCGTCCTCGGTCTCGAGCATCCCGATGTGCCAGTCGAGCATCAGCCACGTCAGCGCCCACCAGGCCGCGAACGCGCGCGCGCGGCGGCGAAACGGCTCGCGGCCGGCGAGCGCGGGCGCCGCCCACGCCGCCGCGCCAACAGCGATCCAGGCGCGCATCCGGCGCGCCGCCCGCGGGTGCGCGGCGCGCTGCGCGTTCGCGCGCCGCTGGCTCGCGGCGAGGAACCCGCCGACCGCGCGCGGCGTGAAGCGCGCCGCGCGCAGCGCCGCGAGCTCGTCGCGCGCCCAGCGCTCGCCCTCGGTCAGCGGCCTCAGATCAGCGACCCGAAGACGTCGTCGACCTGCTGCCAGCCGACCCCGAGCAGGAATTGGCTGTTGCGCCCGTAGGACTTCGCGCCGAGGATGAAGAAGCCGGGCTCGGGCGTGCGCAGCGTGTCGGGCCCGTGCGAGCCGATCGCCAGGCAGTCGGTGCCGGCGCTGCCCAGCAGGGCCGCCGCGAGGCGCATCGGACCGGACGTCGCGTAGCACTCGTGGACCTGCAGCTGGCGATACAGCGCCTGGTCGCCGACGCCGCCGTTGAGCGCGAGGATCCGGTCGACCTCGAGCCGCTCCGCGCCGCCGTTTCGCAGCGTCACGGCGATCCGCTCCCCGCTCGCGTGCAGCGCCTCGGTGACGCGGCCGGTGCGCAGCGTCAGCGCTTCGTCGGCGCCGGCCGCGAACCGCGCCGCCGCGACGCCGAGCCGCGCGCGCTCGGGCAGCGGGTCGTCGTCGACGGCGCCCCACTCCGGAGCCGGGTTGCGCACCGCCCAGACGACGCGCGTGCCCGGCGCGTGGCGGGCGAACGCGGCGAGCCGCAGCGCGGCCGTCTGCGCGGAGTGGCCGGCGCCCGTCAGCAGGATCGTGCGTCCGGCCCAGTGCTCGCGCTGCGCATCGAAGGCGGGCAGGTAGCGCTCGATGCGGTCCTCGAAGCGCCGCTCGTTGACGGCGTCGATGCCGCCGTCGCCGAGCCGGTTGGGTGTGCCGTACGTGCCGGTCGCGTCGATCACGACGTCGGCATGGACGATCGCCTCGGCGCCGTCCGGACCGGCGACGAGCAGCCGCAGCGGCGCGGCGGCGCGGCGCGGTTCGTCGATCGCCTCGTGCTTGAGCAGACCCTCGCGGCCGACGGCGAGCACGCGCGTGGACAGGCGGATGCGGCCGCGCAGCGCGGGCAGCGCGGCGATCGGCTCGAGCAGCTCGTCGGCGAGCTGCGCGCCCGTCGGCAGCCCGGCGCCGTCCGGCGCCGACGGCAGCGCGGCGCGCATGCGCGGCGAGACGTTCATCGACCACGGCGTGAACAGGCGCACGTGGCCCCAGCGGCGCACATGCCCGCCGACCGCCGGTGCGGCCTCGAAGAGCTCGAAGTCGTCGCCGCGCGCGGCCGCGGCGAGCGCGGCCTCCAGGCCGATCGGGCCTGCTCCCAGGATGGCGATACGCCGCATCGAGACTCCTCGTGGTGATCTGCCTGCCGCGCACCCACGATACTGCGGCCGATGCCGAGGATCGCCGCGTTCGGCGGTGTGTACGCCAATCCATACGCGCTGCGCGCGCTGCTGGACGACGCGCGCGCGCGTGGCTGTGACGAGCTGTACTGCCTCGGCGATCTCGGCGGCTTCGGCGCGGAGTGCGACGCGGTCTGGCCGCTGCTGCTCGAGCACGACGTCACGACGATCGCCGGCAACTACGACGTCGCGATCGGCCGCGGCGACGACGACTGCGGCTGCGGCTACGCCGACGCGCGCGACAACGCGCACGCGCAGCTCATGTACGACCACACGCGCGCGCACACGTCGGCGCCGTTCGCGGCCTGGATGGCCGAGCTGCCCGGCGAGCTGCGGCGCGCGATCGGCGGCGTCGACGTGCACATGGTCCACGGCTCGCCGCTGGCGATCAACGACTTCATGTGGGGGTCGCTGACCGACGACGAGCTCGCGCCGCGCGTGCGCGCGAGCGGTGCCGACCTGCTGCTGTGCACGCACACCGGGATCGCCTGGGAGCGGTCGGTGGCGGGCACGCGGATCGTCAACGTCGGCGCGATCGGCCGGCCCCCGAACGACGGCCGCCCCGACGTCGAGTACGCCGTGATCGATCTCGCCGACGGCGCCGTCGCGCGCGTCGAGCTCGTCGCGCTGGCCTACGACTGGCGCGCGCAGGCCGCCTCGATGCGCTCGGCGGGACTGCCCGAGCCGTTCGTCGAGACGATCGAGACGGGCTGGTGGACGACGTGCCTGGAGGTCGTGCCGCCGCGCGAGCGCGCGCGCGGCGCGTTTCACGTCTACCGCGAGTCGCTGCCGGAGCTGGCGGGCGAGGCGCGCCCTGTCGTCTCGCTGTTCGGCACGGCGCTGTTCCCCGCGCGGCTGTGGGTCTACTCGAACTTCCACTGCAACCTCGCCTGCGACTACTGCGTCGTCGCGAGCTCACCGGCGGCGCGGCGGCGGTCGCTCTCGCTGGAGCGCTTCCGCGCGCTCGTCGACGATGCCGTCGCCGAGGGCTTCGCGGAGCTCTACGTCACCGGCGGCGAGCCGTTCGTGCACGCCGACATCGAGGCGATGCTCGAGTACGCGTCGCAGCGGCTGCCGACCGTCGTGCTGACGAACGCGATGCTCTTCAGCGGGCGCCGCCGGGATGCGCTCGCGCGGCTCGCGGGCCGGCCCGGCCTGACGCTGCAGTCCTCGATCGACGGCGCCCGCGCGCAGACGCACGACCGCTGGCGCGGCAGCGGCTCCTGGGAGCGCGCGATCGACGGGCTGCGCTTCGCCGCGAGCCTCGGCATCACGCTGCGCGTCGCGATGACGCAGACGCCCGACAACGCCGGCGAGGTCGAGGAGCTGCGCACGCTGCTGGCGTCGTTCGGAATCTGCGGCGACGCGTTCGCCGTCCGCCCGCTCGTCGCGCGCGGCTTCGCGGCGGACGCCGACGCCGCGATCGAGGTCTCCGATGCGGTCATGGTGCCCGAGCTGACGATCACCGCCGACGGCGCGCACTGGCACCCCGTCGGCGCCGACGTCGGATCCTGCCCGGACTTCGTGTTGCAGCGCGGCGAGATCGCGCTCGCCGACGCCAAGCGGCTCGTCGTCGAGCGCTTCCTCGAGCTGCGCCACGCCGACGGCTCGCTGCCGGACGCGTTCCAGTGCGCGGTGTGAGCCGCCCGCTCGTCTCGATCCTCGTCCCCACGCTCGACGAGGAACGTGAGCTGCCGCGGCTGCTCGACCACCTCGCCGCCCTGCACGGCGACTGGGAGCTGATCGTCGCCGACGGCGGCTCGCGCGACCGCACCCTGACGATCGCGCGCGCGCACCGCGCCCAGCCGCGCGTCGTCGTCGAGCACGGCGGCGGGCGGGCCGCCCAGCTCAACGCCGCCGCCCGCGCGGCGAGCGGCGACGTGCTGCTGTTCCTGCACGCCGACAGCCGTCTGCCGCGCGACGCCTACGCCTCGCTGGCCGGTGCCTGGCGCGACGCCCCGCAGATCAGGGGCGGCAACTTCGCGCTGCGCTTCGACGGCGGCGGCCGCTTCGAGCGCGCGCTCGCCGCGGTGTACGGCCTCCAGCGCCGCCACGGCTACTACTACGGCGACTCCTCGATCTGGGTCCGGCGCGAGACGTTCGACGCGCTCGGCGGCTTCCGCGCGATCGCGATCATGGACGACTACGACTTCGTCCGCCGATTGGAGCGCAGCGGCGCGACGCGCTGCCTGCCGGGCCCCGCCACGACATCCGCGCGGCGCTGGCGCAGCGCCGGCATGGCGCGCACGGTGCTGGCCTGGTTCGTGATCCGCTGGCTGTTCGTCGCAGGCGTCGCGCCGCAGCGGCTCGCGCGCCTGTACCGCGTCGTGCGGTGAGCGCCGGCCGGGGCGGTCCGTCGCGCGTTCGCCGGGCGGCGTCGTCGTAGTGGCGAGTTCGTGCTCCATGACAACAGAAACTCGCCACTACGGTGCGCGCCACGATCGACCGGTCAAACGGCGCTCGACGCGCTACGTTGCGGGCGTGAGCTCGATCCGCAGCCGGCTGCGCGACCTCGAGGTGGCGACGCGCCCGGAGCATCCGGACCTGACCGCCGCCCTCGCCGCGCGCTGGGCCGAGCTGCCGGCCCACGTCAAGCAGCCCAACCAGATGCTCGGCCGGCGGATGACCGGCTGCGAGGGGACGCACGGCGTCTTCCCGCGCTGCAACCTCGCCTGCACCCCCTGCTACCACGCCAAGGAGGCGCAGCGGGTGCGCACCGACGGCGACCACACCGCGACCGAGGTCGACCGCCAGATGGCGCTGCTGCGCACGCTGCGCGGGCCGGGCCAGCACGCGCAGCTGATCGGCGGCGAGGTCACGCTGCTCGGCGCCGAGGACCATGCGCGCGCGCTGCAGGCGATGATCCGCCACGGGCGCAAGCCGATGTCGATGACGCACGGCGACTTCGACTACGACTACCTCGAGGCGCTCGCCCTGGACCCGCGGACGGGCGAGCCGCGCTTCGCGCACCTCGCCTTCGCCGGCCACTTCGACTCGCTCATGTACGGCCGCCGCGGGATCCGGCGCGCGCGCAGCGAGGCCGAGCTGCACCCCTACCGCGCCACGTTCTGCGCGCTGTTCGAGCGGCTGCAGCGCGAGCACGGCGTGACGTCGTACCTCGCCCACAACATGACGGTCACGCCGCGCAACATCGACGCGATCCCCGACGTGCTGCGCGCGACCCGCGACATGGGCTTTCGGATGTTCTCCTTCCAGCCCGCGGCCTACATCGGCAACGAGGCGCGCTGGAAGGACGACCTGCGCGCGTTCTCGAGCGACGAGGTCTGGCAGCGGATCGAGCAGGGCGCGGGCGCGCGGCTGCACTTCAACGCCGAGCAGGTCGGCGACGTGCGCTGCAACCGCACGGCGCACGGGGCCTTCGCCGGCGATCGCTACGCGACCCTGCTCGACGAGGACGATCCCCGCGATCTGCACGCGCTGCAGGACTTCCTCGCCGCCTTCGGCGGGATGGACTTCGACGATCCGCAGCGCCGGCTGGTCGCGGCGCGCGCGCTGCGGGCGGTCGCCTCGCACCCGGCGGTGCTGGGCAGCGGCGCCGCCTGGGCGCGGCGGCTGCTGCGTCGCCTCGGCGGCGTGCGCGCGATCCGCCGCGACCGGCCGCGCCCGGTCACCTACGTCATGCACGCGTTCATGGACGCGCGCGACGTCACGCCGGCCTGGGAGCTGCTCGAGCGCGGCGAGCTGTCCGACGACCCGAAGATCCGCGCCACGCAGGAGCGCCTGCAGGCCTGTTCCTACGCGATGGCCCATCCGGAGACGGGCCGGCTCGTGCCCGCCTGCGCACAGCACTCCGTGCTCGACCCGCTGGAGAACCTGCGCCTCGCCGAGCTGCTGCCGACGCGGCCCGTCGTCCGACGATCTGAACGCCCGGCCTGAGCGCAACCGCCGCCCGCGCCCAGCGCCGCAGCCCCCGGGAACGGCTCGCCCGACCACGGGCGCCACGACGTACACGCCCGCCGCGTAGACGCTCAGCAGCCGATGCCAACCGCGTCTTCACGCGCGACGGCGGCGACGGCGAGCGTGCCGCCGCCGGCGACCAGCAGACCGATCGGCCCACCGACGGCCGCGCCCGACCCCATGGGGGCGATCCCCTAGCCCGCTCAGGGTCATCCCCAATAGCCGCTCCGCCGCGCGGCAGGCAGGCTCCCCGGCACCCGCTCACGCTCGTCCAGAAGGAGTGCTTCGTGCCCGCCTCATCCCTCTCCCGCCTTGGATCGTGGTGCTTTCGGCGCCGCCGCCGCGTGCTCGCGTCGTGGGTCGCCGCGCTCGCGTTCACGCTCGTCGTCCTGGCGCCGCTCGCCGGCGACTTCCGCGCCGACTTCAACACCCCCGGCTCGGACTCCGAGGCCGCCGACCGCGTGCTGCAGGAGCGCTTCTCCGACCGCTCCTCCGCCACGATCGACGTCGTCTGGCGCGCCGAGGACGGCGTTCGAGCACCCGCCGTCAGGGACCGCATCGACGCGCTCCTGGCCGTCGCGCAGCGGCTGGAGGGCGTCGGCCGCGCGAGCGCGCCCGAGTACGCGCCCGACGGCAACACCGCGATCGTGCGCCTGCAGATCGACGCCGCCAGCAACAGCGAGGTGCCGGTCGAGACCGGCGAGCGCCTGATCGGCCTCGCCGAGCGGGCGACCGGCGACGGCCTCCAGGTCGCGATGGCGGGCTGGGCGATCAGCGACGCGCAGGCGAGCGAGGTCAGCCCCGAGGTCGTCGGCTTCGCGATCGCCGCGCTCGTGCTGCTGATGACCTTCGGTTCGCTGCTCGCCGCCGGTCTGCCGCTCGTGACGGCGCTCTTCGGCCTCGGCATCGGCACGACGCTCGTCGGCACGATCGCCGCGCTGACCGACGTGCCCGAGTTCGCCCCCGCGGTCGCCGGGATGATGGCGATCGGCGTCGGCATCGACTACGCGCTGCTCGTCATCACGCGCTACCGCACGGCCCTCGCCGCCGGCCGCCGGCCGCCGGATGCTGCCGGCGAGGCGATCACGACCGCCGGGCGCTCGGTGCTCGTCGCGGGCCTGATCGTCGTCATCGCCCTGCTCGGCCTGTTCGCGATGCGGCTGCCGTTCCTCAACGGCGTGGCGATCTCATCGAGCATCGCCGTGGCCGTCGCCGCGCTCGCCGCGGTGACGCTGCTGCCCGCGCTGCTGGGCTTCGTCGGGCCGCGGATCGACCGCCTGCGGGTGCCGTTCACCGGCGGTCGCGTCGAGGCCGGCCGCCGGTCGCGCTGGGTCGTCTACGCGCGCGCGGTCCAGCGCCGACCGTGGACGGCGGCGATCGCGGGCACGGCCGCGATCGTTGCGCTCGCGCTGCCGGTGACGGACTTCCGGCTCGGCTTCCCCGACGCCGGCAACGACCCCGAGGGGACGATGACGCGCACCGCCTACGACCTCGTCGAGCAGGGCTTCGGTCCCGGCGCCAGCGGCCCGCTGCTGCTGACCGCCGAGATCGCCGCCGGCGGCGACACCCGGCGCGCGCTGACGCTGCTGCGCGAGCGCGTCGCGGCGCAGCCCGAGATCCTGTCCGTCGCGCCGCCACAGCTCGACCGCGCCGGCGATGCCGCGCTGCTGCTCGCGATCCCGCGGACGTCGGTCCAGGACGAGGCCACGCAGCGGCTCGTCGACCGTTTGCGCGACGACGTCGCGCCCGCGCTGCAGCGCTCGGCCGGGCTGACGCTCCACGTCGGCGGCATGACGGCGGCGATCGTCGACCAGAGCGAGTACACGCTCGCGCGCCTGCCGCTGTTCATCGGCGCGGTCGTGTCGCTGTCGTTCCTGCTGCTGCTGGCGGCGTTCCGCTCGCTGCCGGTCGCGCTGAAGGCCGGCGTGCTGAACCTGCTCTCGATCGGCGCCGCGTACGGCGTCGTCGCGCTCGTCGCCGAGGGCGGCTGGGCCGGTCAGCTCGCGGGGATCGACACGCCGACGCCGGTGCCCCCGTTCATCCCGGTGTTCATGTTCGCGATCCTGTTCGGGCTCTCGATGGACTACGAGGTCTTCCTGCTGTCGCGCATTCGCGAGGAGTACCTGCGCCACGGCGACAACGCGCGCGCGGTCGCCGACGGCCTGGCGACGACGGCGCGCGTCATCACCGCCGCGGCCGCGATCATGATCGCCGTCTTCAGCTCGTTCGCGCTCGCCGACGACGTGGGCCTCAAGCTCATGGGGATCGGCCTCGCGACCGCGATCCTCGTCGACGCGACGATCGTGCGGCTGGTGCTCGTGCCGGCGATCATGCAACTGCTGGGACGCGCGAACTGGTGGCTGCCGGGCTGGATCGAGCGGCTGCTGCCCGGCACGGCGGCGCAGGCGCCCGCGGCGATAAATCCCCAGCCTGGCATTTCGGCGCTATAAGCTCGCCGCTGCTCATGCGGCGCTGCCTCCTGTTCGGGACGCTCCTGCTCTGCTGCCTGGTGCCGGCAGCGCACGCATCGGCGGTCGCAGACAGCAGCGACGACGACGGCGACAGGATCGTCGTCGTCGGATCGGTGCTCGTCGACCGCGACCAGACCGCGGGGGACGTCGTCGTCGTCGACGGCGACGTGACGGTCCGCGGCGAGGTCACCGGCGACGTGATCGTCTTCGACGGCGACATCACCATCCGTGGCTCTGTCGCGGGCGATGTCGTCGCGTTCTCCGGGCTGGCGACGCTCGGTCGGCGCGGTCGCGTCGCCGGTGACCTCGTGTACGGCGACGACGAGCCCGTTCAGGCGCCGGGCTCGCGCGTCGCCGGCGAGGTCAAGAAGATCGAGTTGGGCGATCTGAGCATCCTCGGCGCGATCGCGCTGTGGGCCGGGTTCACGGTGTCGCTGCTCGTGCTCGGGCTGGTCGCGCTGCTGCTCGCGCCGAAGGCCGCCGACGCGATCGCGCGAACGGCGAAGGCGAGGGCGCCGATCGCGGCGCTCGTCGGCCTGCTCGCGTTCTTTCTCATCCCGATCGTCGCGATCCTCGCCTGCGTCACCGTCATCGGGCTGCCGCTCGGCATCGTCCTGCTGCTGCTCGTCGTCCCGCTGTACGTGATCTCGTACCTCGCAACGGCGCTCGTCGTCGGCCGCCTGGTCCTCAAGAAGGCGCGCGTGCTCGCGTTCGTCGTCGGCCTCGTGATCCTCCAGGCGCTGACGCTGATCCCGATCGCCGGCGGCGTCGTCGGCATCCTCGCGACGGTCTTCGGCCTCGGCGTCGTGCTGCTCGCGATCGTCCGCGCCCGCTCGTAGCCCGGCGCGGACTGCAACTTTCCGTGCACTGAGCAGGGGTTAAGGGCTCGGCCGCGAGCTCGTTGCTAGCGTCGCGACGGCCGCGATGCCCGTCCGCCGCCTCGTCCTCGTCTGCGCCATCGCCGCCTGCGCCGCGGTCGGCGCCGTCGCGCTCGGGACCGCCGTCCCGGCGGGCGCGGACCTCAACCGCAAGATCGACGCGAATGCCAACCGCGCCGAGGCGCTGCGCGCCGCGGTCGCCGCCGAATCGGCCCGCATCCGGCGGTCCAACGCCGGCCTCGCGCGCGCCCAGCGGCGCCTCGACGCGCTCCGGTCCGAGACCGGGGCACAGCGCGCCGAGCTCGAACGCGTGCGGACCGACTTCCTCCGTGCCCGCGACCGCCTGACGCGCCTCGTCAACCTGCAGCGCGACGCGACCGACGCGCTCACCGCCAACCTGCGCACGGCGTACCGCAATCCCAAGCCCGACATCGTCTCGGTGATCATGCACGCGGACGGCTTCAGCGACCTGCTCGAGAAGGCCGACTTCCTCAAGCGCGTCGCGGAGCGCAACGCGCGGATCATGGACATCGCCCGCACCTCGCGGGCCGCCGTGACGCGCCAGACGACGCGCCTCGCGGCGACGCAGCGCCGCGAGCTGGCGCTGACGAGGCGGCTCGAGAGCCGCCTGGACGCCGCGCACGCCGTCGAGACGGCGCTGCTGCGCGAGCGCGAACGGCGCCTGGCACGGTCGAACTTCAAGCGCGCCGAGCTGCGTCAGATCCAGAGCCGGCTGGCGGCGCTGCGCAAGCGCCTCGCGCGCAGCGCGCGCAACGGGATCGCGACGAACGCCGGCGGGCAGGCCCAGCCGCCGCCCGGGGCGCCGCCCGCCGTCGGGCTCGTGATCGCGGCGGGCAACGCGATCGCCGGCCTGCCCTACCTCTACGGTGGCGGGCACGCGGGCTTCAAGGACACCGCTTATGACTGCTCGGGCTCGATCAGCTACGCGCTCGCCGCCGCGGGGCTCGTGACGTCGCCGATGGCATCTCCCGGGTTCATGAGCTGGGGCGAGCCCGGACCGGGCAAGTGGATCACGATCTACACGAACCCCGGTCACATGTTCATGGTCGTCGGCGGCTGGCGCTTCGACACGACGGCGCTGCGCGGCGGCGGCACGCGCTGGACGCGCCAGATGCGCCCGACCGGCGGGTTCGTCGCCCGTCACCCGCCAGGCCTGTAACGAGCGCCGGAGGCCGCGTGCGGCTCTTCGTCACCGGGCTCGGCGGCTACCTCGGGCGTGCGCTCGCGAGCGCCGCCGGCGGGGCGGGCGCAGCGGTCAGCGGCACCGTGCGCTCCCGGCCGGCGCCCGCCGGCGTGCGCTCGTTCGCCGTCGACGCGCGCGACGAGCGCGCCGTCGCGGACGCGATCGCGGCGGTCGCTCCCGACGCGATCGTGCACGCCGCCTACGTCAAGGACGGAGACGACGTGTGGGCGGTCAACGTCGACGGCGCCGCGGCGGTCGCGCGCGTGGCGACGGCCGCGGGCGTGCGGCTCGTCCACATCTCTTCCGACGTCGTCTTCGCCGGCGATCTCGGCCGCCCGCTGTACGAGGACGACCCGCTCGCGCCGGTCGGCGCCTACGGCGAGAGCAAGGCGGCGGCCGAGACCGCCGTCGCCGAGGCGTGCCCGGGCGCGGTGCTCGTGCGCACGAGCCTGATCTACGGCGGCGCCGAGCCGTCGTCGTACGAGCGCACGGCGCTCGACCCGGCACAGACGTTCTACGAGGACGAGATCCGCTGCCCGGTCGCGGTCGGCGACCTCGCGGCGGCGCTCGTCGAGCTCGCCGCGCTGCCCGCCGTGCGCGGGCCGCTGCACGTGGCCGGCGCCGACGCGGTCAGCCGCCTGGAGTTCGCGCGCCTGATCGCCGCCGCCCGCGGTGCCGACCCGGCGGCGGTTCGCGGCGGCCCGCGGCCGGCCGGACGCGCGGGCGACCTGAGCCTGGACTGCTCGCGCGCGCGATCGCTGTTGCGGGTGCGCCTGCGCGGCGTGTACGAGGTGCTGGGCGCCGGCGCCTGATTGTGGCCGCGGTACGTCCGTGTGCGCGACGTGCCGGCGGGACAGCTACGCCCGCGATCGCACGAGCCAGCGAAAGCGCCGCGCCGACTCGTACGCCGCCTCCCCCGCGAGCTGCTGGATCGCCAGCGCGATCGTCGGATAGACATGGACGACGCTCGCCAGCTCGGTCAGCTTGAGCTTGCGATCGATCGCGAGCGCGAGCTCGTTGATGACCTCGCCGGCGTTCGGCGCGAGGGCGTGGGCGCCGACGATCCGCCCCTTCGCCGTGACGATCCGCAGCTCGCCGTCGGCTGCGGAGTCCGTGCGGGCGCGGTCGGAGTGCGCGAGGTCCTGACGCCATACGCGCACCCGCGCGTCGCCGTGCTGCGCGCGCGCCTGCGCCTCCGTCATCCCCGCATGCGCGAGCTCGGGATCGGTGAACGTGCACCACGGGACGAGGTACTCGCCGCGGCTGGTTGCCGGGAAGAACATGTTGCGCAGCGCGCGCGCGGCCTCGTAGCCGGCGGCGTGCGTGAAGTGGTGGCGCCCGGCGACGTCGCCGGCCGCGTAGACCGAACCGACCGACGTCCGCAGCGCGCCATCGACGATCACACCGTCGCTGCCGACCTTCACGCCGACGGCCTCCAACCCGAGCCCCTCGACGTTCGCCGCCCGCCCCGCGCCGACGAAGATCTCCGCCGCCGTCCACGACCGCTGGCCGCAGTGGACGGTCTTCGACGAGCCGTCCGCGCGCACGGTCACGCGATCGGCCTGCACGCCGGTGATCACCTCGACGCCCTCGGCGCGCAGACCGGCGAGCAGCCGCTCGGCGAGGGCGGGCTCGTCGCGGGCGAGGATCCGCGGGCCGCGCTGCAGCACCGTGACCTTCACCCCGAGCCGCACCAGCCCCTGCGCGAGCTCGATCGAGATCGGCCCGCCGCCGATCATGACGACGCTCGCGGGCGCACGATCGAGCGTGAAGATCCGCTCGCTCGTCAGCGGCTGGGCCGCGGCCAGCCCGTCGATCGGCGGCAGTGCCGGCCGGCTGCCGGTCGCCAGCAGGACGAAGCGCGTCTCGTGCTCGTGCTCCCCGACGGCGACGCGCGTGCCCGACCGCAGCACCGCGGCGCCCTCGAGCACGTCGACGCCGAGCGCGCGGAAGCGCTCGGCGTTGTCGTCGGTGGCGGCGATCTCGTCCTGAATCGCGCGCAGCCGCCGCCACACGCGCGCCGTGTCGATCGAGCGATCGGCCGGCGTCAGCCCGTACGCATCGGCATGGCGCATCGTGTGCGCCGCCTTCGCCGACGCGAGCAGCGCCTTGGAGGGGACGCAGCCCGTCCACAGGCAGTCGCCACCGATCCGCGCGCGCTCGGCGCAGGCGACGCCGATCCCGAGCGTCGACGCGAACTCGGCGGCGACCATGCCGGCCGAGCCCATGCCGACGATGATGAGGTCATAGCGCGCCATCGCTGCGCGGCAGTCGGCCGGCGCGCGCCGGACGTTACGCCGGCGGCGAGATCTCGCGCTTGAGGATCTTGCCGGTCGGCCCCTTCGGCAGCTCGTCGACGAACCAGATCTCGCGCGGGTACTTGTACGCGGCGACCTGCTCCTTGACGAAGGCGCGCAGCTCGTCGATCGTGACCTCGGCGCCCTCCTTCAGCGCCACCGCCGCCCCGACCTCCTCGCCGAGCTCGGCGTGCGGCACGCCGACGACCGCCGCCTCGCGGACCGCGGGGTGCTCGTAGAGGACCTCCTCGACCTCGCGCGGGTAGACGTTGTAGCCGCCGCGGATGATGAGCTCCTTCTTGCGATCGACGATGAAGAAATAGCCCTCGTCGTCGACGCGGGCCATGTCGCCGCTGGCGAACCAGCCGTCCTTGATCGCCTCCGCGGTGGCCTCGGGATGGTTGAGGTAGCCCTTCATGACGTTGTGGCCCTTGATCAGGATCTCGCCGATCTCGCCCTGCGCGACCTCGCTGCCGTCGTCGTCGACGAGCTTGAACTCGACGCCCGCGATCGGCGTGCCGATCGAGCCCGGCTTGCGCTCGCGGTCGGGATGGTTGAACGAGGCGATCGGCGACGTCTCGCTGAGGCCGTAGCCCTCGAGCACCTTGCAGCCGAAGCAGTCCTCGAAGCCGCGCAGCACCTCGACCGGCAGCGACGCACCGCCCGATGCGCAGACGCGCAGCTTGGAGACGTCGAAGCCGGTGCGGTCGGGGTGGTTGAGGAGCGCGCCGTACATCGTCGGCACGCCCTCGAAGACCGTGCAGTTGTCGCGCTGGAGGATCTCCAGCGCCTTGCCGGGATCGAAGCGCGGCAGCAGCGTCACCGTGGCGCCGCAGCAGATCGCGGCGTTCATCGCGCAGGTCTGGCCGAAGGAGTGAAACAGCGGCAGGCCGCCGAAGATGACGTCGCCGACCCCGAGGTTGAACAGCCCGACGGCGGCGGAGACGTTGCGGCGCAGGTTGTCGTGGGTCAGCTCGGCGCCCTTGGGCCGGCCCGTCGTGCCCGACGTGTAGAGGATCACGGCGGTGTCGTCGCCCGCGCACTCGACGACCTCGGGGTCGGGCTCGTGGGCGAAGATCAGGCCCTCGATCTCGCCGGGCTTGACGGAGACGATCTCGACGCCGCCCGCCTCCTCGGCACCCGCCTCGGCGGCCTCCATGAAGCCGTGCCAGGCGAACAGCACCTTGACCTGCGGGTCGGACAGGTAGAAGCCGACCTCGCGGCCCTTCAGCAGCACGTTCATCGGCACGACGACCGCGCCCATGCGCAGCACGCCGTAGTAGACGGCCGGGAAGTACGGGACGTTGGGAAGCATGATCCCGACCCGATCGCCGGCGCCGACGCCCTTGCTCTTGAGCATCGCGGCGACCCGCTGGCTGGCGTTCTCGAGCAGGCCGTAGTTGAATGCGGCGTCGTCGAGCTTGACCGCGATCTCGTCAGGGTGCTCCGCGGCGGTCCGCGTGAGGTTCAAGGCAAGGTTGGCTGACATAGGTGCGACTCTAATGGGGCGATGGCGGACCTGCTGCAGATCAACGAGCACGTCGCGATCACGCTCGACGAGGTCACGATCCGCGCCAGCCGCTCCTCCGGGCCGGGCGGCCAGCACGCGAACGTCACCTCGTCACGGATCGAGGCGAGCTTCGACGTCGCCGCGTCGAACTCGCTCAGCGAGGCGCAGAAGGCGCGGATAACGCACCGCTGCGGCCCCGTCGTGCGGGCCGTCGCCCAGGACGCCCGCTCGCAGGCGCGCAACCGCGCGCTGGCGCTCGAGCGCCTGGCCGGCCGGATCGCGCGCGCCCTCGAGGTCCAGCGCCCGCGCCGGGCGACGAAGCCGACGCGCGCCTCGCGCACGCGCCGGCTGGAGTCCAAGCGCCGCGCGTCCGATCGCAAGCAGGCGCGCAGACGGCCGCGGCCGGAGGAGAACTGAGCTCGTCGCGGTGGCCGTCGTTTTCGCGGCGACGCGATCGTCGCCGACCGGCTGCCTCAGCCCCCGTGCGCGCCCGCGTCGAGATCCGCCGCGAACGTGCGGTAGTCGTAGATCGGCCACGCCTCGGTCCTCATCCCGGCACCCATCTCACGGATGATCGGCAGGCCGCCGAGCGCGCGGTCGAGGTCCTCGGCGGTCGGCAGGTCGACGACGGCGAGCACGACGCGCTGGCCGGCGACCTTCCACAGATGCGGCACGGCGCCCGCGTCGACCGCGCCGAGCGCCGCCGCGGCCTCGCGGATCCAGATCTCGATCAGGTCCGTGTTGCTGACGTTGGCCGGCTGGGTCACGTCGAAGCGCACGAAGAACAGCATCTCTCTCCTCCTCGGGACGAAGTACGGGCCGGGCGGGCCCGATCATCTCACCGTCGCACGTCCTCGCAATCCGGTGCGACGACGTCACCGGCCGACGCGAACACCGTGTCCCTGCCCGCGCCGCAGGTGACGAGGTCAAGCCCGCCGCCGACGACGTTGATGCGGTCGTCGCCCGCGCCGCCGTCGATCACGTCCGGATCGAGGTTGCCGAAGATCTCGTCGTTGCCCGCGCCGCCGAAGATGCGATCGGCGCCGCGGTCGCCGGTGATGCGATCGTTGCCCTCGTCGCCGTGGATGATGTCGTCGCCGTTGCGGCCGGCGATGATGTCGTTGCCCGGGCCGCCCGACAGCTCGTCGTCGCCGTCCTCGCCGTCGACATAGTCGTCGCCGCCGCGGCCGAAGAGCCGGTCGTCGCCGGCCTTGCCGAAGATCGAGTCGGCGTCCTCGGTGCCCTGCAGCAGGTCGTTGCCGAGCGTGCCCTGGATGATCGACGGCAACTCGGCGTCGTTGGCCGCCTCCGGCGGCACCGCTACGACGAGCTCGCAGCCGCTCAGCGTGTCCCGCGCCGGCGCGTCCTGCTCGACGTAGACCGTGTCGTTGCCGTCGCCGCAGTCGACGACGTCGGCGCTGTCGTCGGCCGCGCGGATCGAGTCGTCGCCGGCCCCGCCGCGCAGGATGTCGGGCCCCGGCCCGCCGACGACCTCGTCGTTGTCGTCGCCGCCGTCGAGCTCGTCGTTGCCCGAGCTGCCGTCGAGGCGGTCCTGGCCGGGTCCGCCGCCGAGGCGGTCGTTGCCGCGCCCGCCGCGCAGGATGTCGTTGCCCTCGTCGCCGACCATGTTGTCGCCGCCGGCGCCGCCGTCGAGCGTGTCGTCGCCGCGGCCGCCGCTCATCGCCTCCGTCCCGCTCTCGCCGAACAGCTCGTCGTTGCCGTCGTCGCCGAGCATCCGCCGGTCCGAGCCGCGGCCACCGCGGATGACGTCGTCGCCCGGCCCGCCGGACAGCAGCCGATCGTTGCCGAAGCCCTTCTCGATGATCGTGTCGTCGCCGTCGCCACCGCGGATCGTGTCGTCGCCGTCGCCGCCGTCGATCGTGTCGTCGCCCTCCTCGGCGTCGATCGTGTCGTCGCCGGTGCCGCCGTCGACGCCGTCGTCGCCGCTGCCGCCGAAGACGACGTCGTTGCCGGCGCCCGCGCGCAGGAAGTCGTTGCCCTCCCCCCCGCTCATGCGGTCGCTCGCCGCGCCGCCGGAGACGCGGTCGTCGCCGGGTCCGCCCTCGAGCACGTCGCGCTCGCGGCCGCCGCGCAGCAGGTCGTTGCCCTCCAGTCCTTCGAGCCGGTCGCGCGAGCGCGTGCCGACGAGCGTGTCGTCGCCGGCCGTCCCGCGGATCAGCGCCAGGCCCGGCTGCACGACGATCCCCGTCGGCTTCGCAGCGGGCAGGCGCAGCGTGTCGATCAGATCACGCGACACCGCGCTCACGAGCGACACGGAAGCGCCGCTGCGGTTGGCGAAGAACAGGCGCGACGCATCCGGCGTCCAGGCCGGGGCGCCGGGGCCGCGGCCACCGGCCGCCAGCCGCCGCACGCGCCCGCCGCGCAGGACGACGAGCGCACCGCTGCGCCCTCCGCGGCGCGCGCCGACGGCCAGCCGCGAGCGGCCCGGCGACAGCGCCAGCTGGCCTCCGGCGCCGCGCGGCAGCCCGATCCCGCGGCGCGACGGCCGCCGCGCGCCGCGCGCGATCACCCGCAGCCTGCCGTGCGCCGAGACGAGCGTGCGACCGTCGGGCATGACCGCGACGCCGGTCGCTCCCGGTACCCGCACACGCCGCAGCAGGCGGCGCTCGCGGGCGGCCACGAACGCGACGCGGCCACCGGCGAGCACGACCGCCGCCAAGCGCCCGTTGCGGCCGAGCGCGATCGCGCCGCCGCGGCCGTGCAGCGCAATCGAGCCGATCTGTCGCAGCGTCGTGGCGCTGAGGATCCGCAGGCGCCTGCCGTGGACGGCGTACAGCCGCCGGCCGTCGGGCGAGACGGCGAGCGCGCGGATCGCGCCGCTGCGGTAGGAGCGCCGCGCGACCTCCGTGCGCTCGTTGACGTCGAGCACGAGCACGGTCGCGCCCGCGGCGACGAACCCGCGCGTGCCGTCGCCGGCGACGGCGACGGCGCGGCCGGGCCCGGGAAGTGCGATCCGCGCCACGATGCGGTCGCTGGAGACGTCGATCAGCGGCAGCTCGCGGGTGCCGGTCGCGACGAGCGCGACGCGGGCCTCCGCGGCGGGCGGCGGGACCGCGGCGGCGACGAGCGCAAGCGCGGCCACGGCCGCGGCCGCGAGCCGCCATCCGCGCCTCATCCGTGGCATGCCCTCATCCGCACGACACGCTACCTGGCACCCGCTGACCGGCGCGCCGGACGCGATCCGGCGGCGAGCTCGTGGGTCGGTTCGGCGGTTGTGATCGAGTGGCGTTTTCTGACGGCTGAGCCGTCGAACATCGCCACTCGACGGATTCGCGTCGAGGGCGACCTGCGGCGGCCCTACAGAGGCATTCCTGACGAGGTCTTCTCGCGAGCGCTCGACATGACCCAGCCGTTCAAGCGGCGAGGCTGAAGCCCGACCGAGCGCGGTGCGCGCTTCCCCGTCGCCTGCGGGCGACGCGCGTATCGGCTTCGCCCGCTGTTCCTGCCGCAGGCCGCATCCGCCCCGAGGACGTTGCGAGGCTGCTCGTCAGAGCCCAGGCGGGTGACGGACGCTGTAGCCGCTGGTGGAGCGCATGTCGGCCTGCCAGCGCGTTCCGGCCCTGGTGCGCCCGCTCGTGTCGAAGCGCAGCCCCGCGACGACCATGTACATGTGGCCGCCGTTGGCGTAGATCGTGATCCACTGACCGGGACCTGACTGACCCCAGTTCGTGAAGCCGCCGGACGGCATCGACTGCTCGAGCAGACCGGCGCCGTGGAGGGCGTAGGAGACCGAGCCGGAGCAGTCGTAGCCCGCGTCCTCCCACTTACCGTGTCCGCCGCCGTAGATGTACGGCATCCTGGCGATCTTGTTGCCGGCGGCGATGACCTCCTGCACGACCGGTGGCGCCAGCGCCGGCGCCGTGGCGAGGCCGTCCTCGCCGACGGTCGCGACCATGCCCGGGCCGAGCACGAGCGGCTTGGGCTCGGGCGGAGGCTTGGGCTTCTGGTTCTTCGGCAGCGCGCCGCCTGTGGCGGCGGCCGACGCGACGGCGCCGCCGTTGCGGGCAACGTCCTTGAGCACCCTCACGTCGGCGCGGGTGACCTTGCCGTCGACCCTACGGCGCTGCGACTGCTCGAAGGCGCGCACCGCCTGCTTCGTGCCGCGGCCGAAGACGCCATCGACGTCGACGTCGACGCCGGTGCGGTCCAGATAGCGCTGCAGGGACTTGACGTCCTTGCCCTTGTGGCCCTGCTTGAGCGTTCTCTCACCGAGGCTGAAGCTGCGCTTCTTCGCCGTCGCCGCCTGCGCGGGTACGAGCAGAGCGACGGCCATGAGGCACAAGGTGAGGCGATACGACGACTTCACGCGGAACTGACCCCTTCTCCTTCGGGTGCCTACGGGGTTAGCTGACGGGCTCGCGCAGAAAGAGTCGCGCTATGCCGTGCAAGACGGCGATTCGCCCCCGAGGCGCTTTGGCGCGCCCCAAGTGGTTCCCCCGCTCCCCGTCGATAGCTCGACGCGGATTCGGCTGGTCACTGACCCGCGGAACCCTAGCGCAGGTTCACGACGAATGCACTCCGGTTCCCATAATCCCTGGACGCAGCCTGGACGTCTTACCCGAGAACGGCATCGACAATCGCCAGCGCGACCTCTGCTCGCGTGCGCAGCGAGCCCGCCAGCACGTGCTCGTCGGGGGTATGCGCGCCGCCCCCGCGCGGCCCCAGCCCGTCGATCGTGATCCCGATCACCGGCGCCATGTAGCTCGCGTCGCTGGCGCCGCCGCGCGCGCTGCCGATGATCGGCCGGCCGAGCCGCTCGCCGGCGACACCCAGCAGCGTCGCGGTCTGCGCGCTGGAATCCATCCCGGGCCAGCGGCGCAGGAAGTCGCCCTCCAGGCGCACGCCGTCGACGCGCTCGGGCACCCCCGCGAGCACGTCGTCGAAGGTCGCACCGTCGTCGGCACGCAGGTCGCACAGCAGCTGGCCCGAGGCGGGCACGACGTTGAACGCCTCGCCGGACTGCACGACGGTCGGAACCGCCGTCAGGCGCGCCGGCCCGGCCGGGTCGTGGCAGGCGGCGACGGCCTGCGCGGCGCGAGCCAGGGCGAGCAGCGCGTTGGCGCCCTTCTCGGGCGCCGAGCCCGAATGCGCCGAGCGCCCGTGGGCGACGACGCGCAGCGTGCCCGCGGCCTTGCGGCGCACGACGACCGCCTCGTCGCCGTCGGCCGTGAGCTCGCCGCCCTCGAAGCACAGGCAGGCGTCCCAGCCCGCGAAGCGCTCGCTGTGGATGAAGTCGCCCGCGCGCCACTCCTCGTCGCAGACGAGCAGCAGCGCGACCTCGGCGAAGTCCTCCCGGCGCCGCTCGAGCTCGCGCAGGACGCCGAGCGCGAGCACGTCGCCGCCCTTCATGTCGACGGTGCCGGAGCCGACGAGCCGATCGCCGTCGCGCTCGAGCGGCCGGTGGTCGGCGTGCGCGTGGACGGTGTCGACGTGCCCGAGCAGCAGCACGCGGCCGCTGCCGCTGCCGGGCAGCGTGAGGATCAGATCGGCGGGGTGATCGGACGACGAGCATCGCGCGCGCTCGGCGCGCGCGCTCGCGGGCGCGAACTCGATCGCCAGGCGCAGCGCCTCGTCGGCGCCGGTGATGTCGCCCGACGGCGACGAGATCGCGACGAAGCGCTCGAGCTCCTGCTCGGCCCGCGCCGCGATCCGCTCCGCGCCCGCTGAGATCCATGCCTGCATGCTGCGGTTCTACCGCAAAGCGGCCCCGCCAACCGCGCCGGGCTCAGACCGCGATGCGCGCCTCAGGTCAGCCCAGCACGTGCTCGAGCCGCCGCTCGAGCGCGGCCGCGACGGCCTCGCGGACGAAGCCCGGCTCGAAGCGCTCGACGGTCGCTTCGAGGAAGCCCTCGATGACGAGCCGCTTGGCGCTGTCCAGCGACAGGCCGCGCGAGCGCAGGTAGTACAGCTGCTCGGGATCGATCTGGGCGATCGCCGCCGCGTGCGTGCAGCGCACGTCGTTGGCGAGGATCTCCAGGCCCGGGACCGAGTCCGCGTGCGCCTTCTTCGTCAGCAGCAGGTTGCGCGACTCCTGGAAGGCGTCGATCTGCTGGGCGTCGGGCTCGACCTTGATCATGCCCGACCAGACGGTGCTCGAACGGCCGTCGAGGATCCCGCGGAAGGCGAGGTCCGACGTCGTGTTCGGCGCCGCGTGGACCTGCGTCGTGGCGAAGTCGAGGTGTTGGCGACCGTGCGCGGCGTACGCGCCCGTGACCTTCGCGTCGGCGCCGCGGCCGGCGAGCTTCGTGTCCATCGCGACGCGGCCGTTGCCGGAGCCGAAGCCGAGCGCGATCCAGTCGACGGCACCGTCCTGCTGGACGACGCAGCGCTGCGTACCGAAGATGTGAGACTTCTCGCTGAGGCTCTGGCCGCAGACGAAACGTAGGTTCGCGTTGGGCCCGACCGAGAGCTCGGTGACGAGGTTCAGCAGGCCGTCGCCGTCGGCGCACGCTTCGGCGGAGACGTACTGCTCCCAGACCTCGGCCTGCGCGCCCTCCTCGAGCACGACGAGCGTGCGCCAGTGCAGCGCCGTCTGCGGCTGGGACTGCACGACCGTCACGACGATCGGCGTCTCGAGCACGACGCCGCGCGGGACGTAGACGAACGCGCCGCCCTGCCAGCCGGCCTCGTTGCGCGCGACGAACGGGTTCCCGTCGCCGTCGACGATCGAGCCGAAGTGCTGCTCGACGAGGTCGGGGTGCTGCGCCACGGCGGCCGACAGCGACATGACGATCGCGCCGTCGGGCGCGGGCTCGAGCGGATCGGCGAAGACGTTGTCGACCTGCTCGAGGACGACGGCGCCGGCGGGGGCCTCGAAGACGCTCAGCCCGGAGGTGCCGACGTCGACGGCCTCGGGCGCCTCCGGCGTGAGGTACGAGTCGAGGTCGACGTTCTTCAGCGACGTGAACTCCCAGCCCGGGTTGCCGCGGAAGGAGGGCAGCGCAAGCGACCCGCTCAGGGAGACGGCGCGCTCACGGCGCGCCGTCAGCCAAGCCGGTTCCGCCGCCGTCATGGGGCTGGCGGAACTAGCCAATTGAGCCCTCCATCTGAAGCTCGATGAGCCGGTTCATCTCGACGGCGTACTCCATCGGCAGCTCCTTGACGATCGGCTCGATGAAGCCGTTGACGATCAGCTTGCCGGCCTCTTCCTCGCTCAGCCCGTGCGACATGAGGTAGAAGAGCTGCTCGTCGCCGACCTTCGAGACCGTCGCCTCGTGGCCGACGTTGACGTCGTCCTCGCCGATGCGGATCGTCGGGTAGGTGTCCGAGCGCGACTTGTCGTCGAGCAGCAGGGCGTCGCAGACGACCTTGGACTTCGATCCGTGGGCGCCCTTGGCGACCTCGAGCAGGCCGCGGTACGAGCCGCGTCCGCCGTCCTTGGAGATCGACTTGGCGAAGATGTTCGAGGTCGTGTTCGGCGCGGCGTGGACGATCTTGCCGCCGGCGTCCTGGTGCTGGCCGGCGCCCGCGAAGGCGATCGACAGGATCTCGCCGTGCGCGCGCTCGCCGGTGAGGTACACCGACGGGTACTTCATCGTCAGCTTCGAGCCGAGGTTGCAGTCGACCCACTCGACGGTCGCGTCGCGCTCGGCGATCGCGCGCTTGGTGACGAGGTTGAAGACGTTCGTCGACCAGTTCTGCACGGTCGTGTAGCGGATCCGCGCGCCCGGCTTGGCGATCAGCTCGACGACCGCCGAGTGCAGCGAGTCCGACGAGTACGTCGGCGCCGTGCAGCCCTCGACGTAGTGCACGTAGGAGCCCTCGTCGGCGATGATCAGCGTGCGCTCGAACTGGCCCATGTTCTCGGTGTTGATGCGGAAGTAGGCCTGCAGCGGCATCTCGATGTGCACGCCCGGCGGCACGTAGACGAACGAGCCGCCCGACCAGACGGCGCTGTTGAGCGCGGCCAGCTTGTTGTCGTTGGCCGGGATGATCGTGGCGAAGTACTCGCGCACGAGCTCCTCGTGCTCGCGCAGGCCCGAGTCCATGTCCATGAAGATGACGCCCTGCGCCTCGAGCTTCTCGTTGATCTGGTGGTAGACGACCTCGGACTCGTACTGCGCGCCGACGCCCGCGAGGAACTTGCGCTCGGCCTCCGGGATGCCGAGGCGGTCGAAGGTCTTCTTGACGTCGTCGGGGACGTCGTCCCAGGAGCGCTCGGCCTTCTCGGAGGCGCGCACGAAGTAGTGGATGTTGTCGAAGTCGACCTCGGCGAGATGCGGCGAGCCCCAGGTCGGCATCGAGCGGGCGTAGAAGTGCTCGAGCGCCTTGAGGCGGAACTCGCGCATCCACTGCGGCTCGGACTTGAACTCGGAGATCTTCTCGACGAGCTCCTTCGACAGGCCCTTGGGGGCCTTGTAGAGATAGTTCTCGGCGTCGTGGAAGCCGTACTTCTCCGTGTAGTCGGAGTTGATCCCCTGGAGGGATGCCTGCTCGGCGATGGTCTCGGGAGTTGCCATATCGGTTACTCAACCTCCAGCTTGATCATGTCGTCCTCGACGCGGACTTCGAACGTGTCGATCGGAACGTAGGCGGGCAGCGTCACCGGCTTGCCGGTGTGCAGGTCAAACAGCGACCCGTGGCGCGGGCACTCGACGGTGCACCGCTGCGGGTCGAACTCGCCGTCGGCGAGGTTGCCGTCGTCGTGCGAGCAGCGGTCCTCGATCGCGAGGATCTGCCCGTTGCAGTTGAAGATCCCGATCTCCAGGTCTTCCCACTCGACCACGCGTGAGGCGCCGGGCGGAAGCTCGGAGACGGGGCAGATGTCGAGGATCTCAGCCATATAAACGCCCGAGTCCGCAATCCCTGCCGCGGCACTCGGATTTCCCTCTTGCCAGTGTAGCCGCCCGGACGGTAAACGTGCTGTCCCGATCGCGACGCCGGCGCCCAGGGGCGCGCGACGATCCGCGTACGTGCGCGAGCGCCTCGACGAGCGCCGTGGACCGGCCGCGGCGGCGGGGTCGTCGTAGACGAGAGCGCAGCGCCGCGCAGCGGCGCGGCGCTAGAGATGATCGCCGTCGGACGGATGGCGCTCGACGCCGCCCTCGGCCTCGCTCGGCGGCGTCTCGGGCTCCCAGTCGACGGCCCCGCCGAGCGCGGCGCCCTTGAGCACCTTCAGCGTCAGCAGCGCGCACTTCATCCGCGTCGCCGAGATCTTGATGCCGAGCAGGTCCAGGACGTACTGGCGATCGAGCTTGAGCAGCTCGTCGATCGTCATGCCCTTGATCTCGTCGGACGTCATCGACGCCGAGGCCTGGCTGATCGCGCAGCCGTGGCCGGAGAAGCGCAGGTCCTCGATCTTGTTGTCGCCGTCGACCTTGAGCTCGACGGTCAACTCGTCGCCGCAGAGCGGGTTGGAGTCCTTGAACGTGAGGTCGAAGGGGTCGAGGTGCCCCCAGTTGTGGGGGCGCTTGTAGTGCTCGAGGATCTCTTCGCGGTAGATCGAGTCCATGGTTAGAGCTCCCTCATCCGAAGATCTTTCTGACGTCGTTGAGGGCATCGACGAACGCATCGACGTCGGAGCGGGTGTTGTGGACGGCGAACGACGCGCGCGTGGTCGCCGCCACCCCGAAGCGCTGCATCAGCGGCTGCGCGCAGTGGTGCCCGGCGCGGACGCAGACGCCGGCGCTACCGAGGATCTCGGCGATGTCGTGCGGGTGCGCGATGTCGAGCGTGAACGCGACGAGCGCGCCGCGGCGGTCGGCGTCGAGCGGGCCCATGACGGTGATGTCGGGCAGGTCGGCGAGGCGGTCCAGCGCGTAGGCGCACAGGTCGCGCTCGTGAGCGCGGATCGCGTCCATGCCGATCGCCGAGACGAACTCGACGGCGGCGCCGAGCCCGATCGCCTCCGCGATGTTCGACGTGCCGGCCTCGAACTTCGCCGGCAGCTGGCCCCAGCGGATCTCCTCGACGGAGACCGAGGCGATCATGTGCCCGCCGCCGAGGAACGGCGGCATCGCGTCGAGCAGATCCTTGCGGCCGTGCAGGATGCCGACGCCCGTCGGGCCGTAGAGCTTGTGGCCGGTCCAGGCGTAGAAGTCGGCGCCCAGCGCGGCCAGGTCGACCGGGATCTGCGGGACCGCCTGCGAGCCGTCGACGACGACGATCGCGCCGGCGGCGTGCGCCTTCTCGACGATCTCCTCGACGGGGTTGATCGTGCCCGCCGCGTTGGAGACGTGCCCGACGGCGATCAGCTTGACGCTGCCCGTCGCCAGCAGCGCGTCGAGCTGGTCGAGCCTGAGGACCGCGTCGTCGTCGACCTCGATCATCTCGAACGTCGCGCCGGTCTGCTGGCAGAGCATGTGCCACGGCACGAAGTTCGAGTGGTGCTCGAGCTGCGTCGTGACGACCGTGTCGCCCGGGCCGAGGTTCGCGCGACCCCACGAGTAGGCGACGAGGTTCAGGGCCTCGGTCGCGTTCTTGCAGAAGATCGTCGTGTTCGCGGGCCAGTTGACGAACGCCGCGATCCGGTCGCGGGCGCCCTCGAAGAGCTCGGTGGCCTCGGCCGCCAGCGCGTAGACGCTGCGATGGACGGTGCCACGATGCTGCTCGTAGTAGTCGTCCATCGCGTCGATCACCGGCTGCGGCGTCTGCGACGTCGCAGCCGAGTCCAGGTAGACGATCCCCTCGCGGCGCAGGCAGGGAAAATCCGTCGCCAGCGGGATGTCCGCCAGGGTGCTCACGCCTAGACCGCCGCCACACCGAACTCGTCGCGCAGCTTCGCGTAGCCCTCGGCCTCGAGACGGTCGACGAGCTCGGGGCCACCCTCGGTGGCGATCCGGCCGTCGAACATGATCGAGACGCGCGTCGGGGTGACCATGTGCAGGATCCGCTGGTAGTGGGTGATGATCAGCACGCCCATGTCGGCGCCGGCGGCGACGGTGTTGACGCCGTGCGCGACGACGTTCAGCGCGTCGATGTCGAGGCCCGAGTCGGTCTCGTCGAGGACCGCGAGCTTCGGATTCTGGAGCGCGAGCTGGAGGATCTCCAAGCGCTTCTTCTCGCCGCCGGAGAAGCCCTCGTTGAGGTAGCGGGCACTGAACTCGCGCGGCACGTCGACGAGCTCCATCGCGGCCTCGACGGTCTTGCGGAACTCCTTCAGCGAGATGTCCGGCTCGCCGCGGGCCTCGCGGTGGGCGTTCATGACCATCCGCAGGTACTTCGTGATCGTCACGCCGGGAATCGAGACCGGGTACTGGAAGGCCATGAACAGGCCCATCCGGGCACGCTCGTCGGGATCGGCCGCGGTGATGTCCTCGCCGCCGAACAGGATCTGCCCCTCGGTGACCTCGAGGCTGGGGTGCCCCATGATCGCGTTGGCCAGCGTCGACTTGCCCGAGCCGTTGGGGCCCATCAGGGCATGGACTTCACCGGGCGTGACCGTGAGGTTGACGCCCTTGAGGATCTGCTTGTCCTCGGCCTGGACATGGAGGTTGCGAATCTCGAGCTCTGGCATGGGTCCTGGAGATCTCCTTCGTGCAGGGTGGCCTGACAGATCAGGCGGGAGCGGGCAAATTCTGTTCGCGCGCACGCTCGCTGATGCGCGGCAGCTGGCGGGTCTGGAAATCGATCAGCTCGGCGAGCGTCGTGTCGGCGAGCGTCTTGAGGACGCCGACCTGCACGCGCGTCCACAGCAGCTTCGTGGCGCAGCCGTGGCCGGAATCGTCGTGGTGCGAGCACAGCACGCGACCGTCGTCACTGCGGTCGTCGACGAAGCACTCCATCGGGGCGAGCGAGCCCTCGAGCGCGAGCACGACCTCGTCCATCGCGATCTCCTCGGGGTCGCGGGCCAGGCGGTAGCCGCCGTGCGCGCCGCGGGTCGATTCGACGAGCTTGGCGCGCTTGAGCAGCGCGACGATCCGCTCGAGATAGGCGAGCGGCAGGTTCTCGGCATCGGAGACCGCCTTGAGCGATACAGGGTGGTCGGTTCCCTGGCGCCCGAGCTCGATCAGCAGGCGCACGCCGTACTCGGCTTTGGTCGTGAAGAACACGGCCGGTAATCCTACCAGCGCGGTCGGGATAGCGGTGAGCGCGTGTGGGCCGGGGTGGCTAGAAGCGGCGCACGCTGACCCGCACGCGCCCGTCGCGCGCCCACGCGAAGATCGCGTAACGCCCCGCGCTGCGCAGGTCGCGGTTCGTCGCGTTCGTATGAAACGGCCGCGGCGGCGGGCCCTTCGGCGGCGCCGACTTCTTGAAGCTGCCGCCCGGTCCCGCCAGCCGCGCGTCGATCCCGCGCCGGCCCGACCAGATCGTCAGCGCGCGGCCGCCGCTGAGCGCCATCGTGACCGGCTCCTTGGCGCGCCCGGTCGTCAGCGTCTGCAGCGGGCCGACCGTGCCGTCGGCGGCGATCGCGACCGCGCGTACCGGCGCCTCGGTGACGAACGGCTCGGACGTCGTCTTGAGCTGGAACACGAGCACGGCGCGGCCCTCGCTCGTCGGCGCCACGGTCGGACCGAACGCACGCCGGGGCTTCGCCAGCAGCGGTCCGAACGGCGCGCCGAGCGCGCCCGCCGGCGCGACGCGCGCGACGATCGGGTTGCCGAACATGCCGGCGTCGCCGCGGCTGCGGATCTGGGTCGCCGCGATCAGCGTCCGGCCGTCCGCGCCGATCGCGACGCGCGGGTCGGCGGCGGGCTCGCCGGACAGCGCGGCCGGGGCGCCGAAGAGCCCGCCGTGCGGCCGTGTCGCGACGACGACCGCTGCCGGCGGCGGTGGGAACGTGGACGCCGCCAGCTGGCGCTGGAACGTCAGCACCGCGCGCCCGTCGGGGGCGACGGCGAGCGACTGCGTCGGCCGCGCATCGATGCCGAAGTGACCGGCGCCGAGGTCCTGGACGGGGCCGATCAGGCGACCGGCCGGATCGAGCGTGAGCGCGCGGACGCCGTACAGGCGGTCGCGGCGCGGGCCGTAGGGGAACACGCGCTGCGCCAGCACCCAGCCGCCGCGGGGATCGGCTGCGACCTGGACGCCGTTGATCTGCGAGGACGGACCGCTGTCGTAGCGGCGGCGCACGAGCGCGCGGCCGGCGCGCGTGCGCAGCACGGCCCGCAGTCCGTCCTTGTCGTCGTCCCAGGCGATCAGGAACGCGCCGCCGGGCGCCGCGGCGATCGAGTAGTCGCTGGCGCCGGTGCGGTCGATCATGCGCGGGCTGCCGAAGCGCCCGTTCCTGGAACCGGTCGCGAGCATCAGCGCCCCGGACTTCGAGCGAAAAACGAGCGCGCTCGAGCCGTCGCGGGCGATCGCCACGCGCGGAACGGGCTCGCCGATGTCGTCGCCGCCGGCAGCGAAGCCCTGCGGGCCCGACCAGGAGGTGGCGCCGGCAGCCGGCGTGGCGGCCACCAGCGCGGCGGCCGCGCAGACGGACAGCAGGATCGAGGAGCTCAAGCGCATGTGACCATGAACGGCCCGAGCCAGCACAAGGTTGCGCGCCGGTCCGCTAGAAGTGAACCTGCATGTCGGAGTTCGCGCCAGGAGTCGTCTTCGCCGATCACCGCATCGAGGGCATCGCCGGACGTGGCGGCATGGGCGTCGTCTACCGCGCGACCGAGCTCGGCCTGGACCGCATCGTCGCGCTGAAGGTCATCACGCCCCTGCTCGCCGAAGAGGACGACTTCCGCCGGCGCTTCGTCGCCGAGTCCAAGGCGGCGGCCTCGATCGAGCACCCCAACGTCATCCCCGTCTACCACGCGGGCGAGCGCGACGGCGTGCTGTTCATCGTCATGCGCTACATCGACGGGCCCGACCTGCGCGCGCTCGTGCGCGCGCAGGGGCGCCTGGAGCCCGAGCGCGCGGCGCAGATCGTCGCCCAGGTCGGCGGCGCGCTCGATGCCGCGCACCGCCACGGCCTCGTGCATCGCGACGTCAAGCCCGCCAACGTCCTGCTCGGTGACGAGGACCACGCCTACCTCACCGACTTCGGCCTGACGAAGCGCTCGGCGACGACCGAGGGTGGCGGGCTGAGCCGCGCCGGCGGCTGGGTCGGCACGCTCGGCTACGTCGCGCCCGAGCAGATCCGCGGCGAGCGGATCGACGCGCGCACGGACGTCTACGCGCTCGGCTGCCTGCTCGTCTTCGCGCTCACCGGCCGCGCGCCGTACACGCACGACACCGACGAGGCGACGCTGTGGGCGCACCTCAACGAGCCGCCACCGAGCGAGGACGTGCCGGCGCAGTTCGCTGGCATCGTCGCGCGGGCGCTCGCAAAGGATCCCTCCGATCGCTATCCGTCGGCGGGCGATCTCGGCCGCGCGGCGCTGCGCGCCGCGGGCCGCAGCGCGACGTCGCTGCCCGAACGCAACGTCGGCCGCGGCCAGGCCGCGCCCGCCGACCGCCGCACGGCGGCGACGGCGCTGCGGGGACACGCGGGCGACCTCGATCCCGACGGCGAGACGAAGCTGTCGCCGGCCGACGCCGGACCGCGCGTCGGCGGGCGCCCCGCGCGCCTGGCGTCACGGCAGCGGCGCAACGGCCTCGCCGCCGGCGCGGCGTTGCTCCTCGCGGGCGCCTCGGCGATCGCGCTGCTGGGTGGAGACGGCGGCGACGGCGAGGACGGCGCGAACACCGCGCCGCCGCCCCCGCCGAGCGCCAGGCTGCGCCCGGCGCATGTCGACATCACGAGGGCCGGAGTGCTGTCGCGCCCGAACGGTCTGACGATCGCCGCGGGCGACGTCTGGGCGATCAGCAACCGCGACGGGACGATCGCGCTCGCCGATGCCGTCACGGGCGCGCCCGACGGCCGCCTCAACGTCGGCGATGGCGGCAGCTCGCTCGCCGCCGGCTTCGACTCGGTCTGGGTGACGAAGGAGAGCACGAGCACCGTCCTGCGGATCAACGCCCGCACGCACCGGCGCGTGCCCGGCGGGGCGATCGAGGTCGCGCGGCCGGGTCGCAACGTCGCCGTCGCCACCGGCGCGGGCGCGGTCTGGGTCGGCGTGCGCAACAGCGCGCCCGACGACCGCACGCCGGAGTCGGTCGTGCGGATCGACCCCAGCAGCGGCGAGCAGCGCCAGATCCCCGTCGAGCGCGGCGTGCAGGACCTCGCCGTCGGCGCGGGCGCGGTCTGGGTGACGAACCGCTTCAGCTCGACCGTCACGAGGATCCGCACGAGCGACGGCGTCTCCACGCGCGTGCGCGTGGGCGCGTCGCCGCGCGGGATCGCGATCGGCGAGGGCGCGGTCTGGGTAGCCGCCGCCGGCGGCGACGAGGTCACGCGCATCAACCCGCGCAGCCTCGAGACGAGGTCGATCGCGCTCGCGGCGATCCCCGAGCGCGTCGCCGTCGGCGGGGGCTCGGTCTGGGTCACGGCGAAGGAGGCCGGGCGCCTGATCCGCATCGACGCCAGGACGCGCAGGGTGCTCGAGCGCATCGACACCGGCAGCCGCCCCTACGCGCTGGACGTCACGCGCGGGCGCGCGGTGTGGCTGACCGTGCTCGACGACGACGGCCTGCAGCGCGTGCGCTTCTACCAGCCCCGCGGCTGACGGCGCCGCCAGCCGGCCACGAGCGCTAGAGGTCGCGGCGCGACACGACGCCGTCCTGCAGCGCGCGCATCGCCAGGTACGAGCGCTTCTGGTTCTGCGGCAGGTGCTGCAGGCCGAAGTAGCCAAACAGCGTGCGCAGGTGCGCCTTGACGGCGTCGACGGAGAGATACAGCTCGCCGGCGATCTGCTGGTTCGTCGCCGGCGTCGCCAGCTCGGTGTCCTTGTAGGGGCGACACAGCGCGGCGAGCACGGCGCGCTGCGTCGCGCTCAGCGCCGGCAGTTCGGCGCGGCTGCCGGCGGCGACGGTCGGTTTGGAGTCCGGCGCCTCGGGCACCTTGAAGGCGATCTGCGTGCGGCCGACGCGCAGCACGTCGCCGTCGCGCAGGCGCTGGCGGCCGGAGATGCGCTGCCCGTTGAGGAAGGAGCCGTTGCGCGACAGGCCGTCGTCGGCGACGGTCCACTCGTCGCCGAGGCGCTCGAGCTCGGCGTGCAGGCGCGAGACCTCGGTGTCCCACGGCAGCGCGACGTCGTTGCCGGCGCTGCGCCCGACCGTGACGCGCTCGTTCGCCGGATCGAGCACGAACAGGCGCTGGGCGCCGGCGCCGTCGCGCAGGACGAGAAACGGCGTCCCCGCGCGCTCGGCCTCGATGCGCTCGCGCAACTCCGCGGGCGTCGCCGCGTGGGCGGCGAGCGGTGACCGATCGGCCTGCGCCATCACGCCGTCCAGCTTCGCAGATCGACCCGTCGATTCACCCTTGGTGGCGCAGCCTCACACCTGCGGGTGGCAGGTGTGACCCCGGGGGTCCCGGCAGCGACGAGGGCCCGCGTGATCGTGCCTAGGACGCCTACAGGCAAGGAGCCCGCCCGATGTCCGCCCTCTCCCGCTTCCCGCTCACGACCGTGTCCGACGACGACCTCGTCGCCCGCTTTCGCGCCGGCGACGACGCCCCCTTCGACGAGATCCATCGCCGCTACCACAGCCCGCTGGCCGCCTTCGCGCGGCGGATGCTCAACGACAGCGGCCACGACGCCGAGGACGTCGTGCAGGACGCGTTCATCCGCGCCTACCGCGGCCTGCGCGTCACCGACCGGCCGATGGCGCTGCGCCCGTGGCTGTACATGATCGTCCGCAACCGCGCCCTCGACGAGCTGCGCTCGCCGCAGCGCGCCGGCGCCTACGACGACGAGTTCGCCCGCAACGCCGTGCCGGCCGCCGACGCCGCCCAGTGCGCGCAGGCGCGCGACGACATGCGCCGGCTCGTCGCCGAGATCGCGCGCCTGCCCGAGCGCCAGCGGATGGCGCTCGTGCTGCGCGAGTTCGACGGCTGCTCGCACGTCGAGACGGCACGCCGGCTGCAGACGACGGTGCCGGCGACGAAGTCGCTGATCATCCGCGCGCGCTCGAACCTCGGCGCGGCGGTGCATGCGGCGTGAGCGCCGGGTAGTCTCGCCGGACGATGGATGTGAGTTCGATCGAAGACGCGCTCGGCCGCCTCGAAGAGGGGCTCGCCGAGGCCCGCGCGGCGACGCAGATGATGCGCGAGGGCGACGTCAGCGCGGTCGCCGATCTCAACGAGACGATCGACGCGATGGCGCTCGAGATCGCCGAGCTGAAGGGCCGCACCGGCGGCGGCATCGGCTAGCCGGCCGTCGCCGGCCGTCCGGCTGCGGGACACGTGTGCGAGCGCTACGGTTCAATCACGGGCGATCCGGTCGAGACGCGGCCGGGACGCTCGCTCATGACGAAAGGACGGACGGGATGCAGAGCGCTCTGAGCGCGCAGGACATCGAGCCTTGCGCGAACGAGACGGCGGACCGTATCGCCACCGGGCTCGTGACCGTCGTGCCGTTCCTCGCACTCGGAGTCGTCGTCTGGCAGGCCTGGGAGAGCCTGCTGCGGTGGCACGACTTCGTCGTCTTCGCAGTCATCTACGTCCTGACCGGCCTGGGCATCACGGTCGGCTTTCACCGCTACTTCACGCACCGCGCGTTCAAGACCGGCCGCTTCCTGCGCGCCACGCTCGCGATCCTCGGCACCGCCGCGATCGAGGGACCGATCACCGCGTGGGTCGCCGATCACCGCAAGCACCACGCCTTCTCCGACCAGATCGGCGATCCGCACAGCCCGCACGTCGACCACGGCCAGGGCCTGCGCGGCGCGCTGCGCGGCCTCGGTCACGCGCATCTGGGCTGGCTGTTTCTGCATACCCAGCGCGGCAGCAAGGCGCGCTACGCGCCGGATCTCGTCGATGACCCGCTGATCGCGTTCATCGACCGCTTCACGCTGCTGTGGATCGTGCTCGGGCTGGCCGCGCCGTTCGGCCTCGGCTACGCGCTCGGCGGCACGCTGACCGCGGCGCTGACAGGCCTGCTGTGGGGCGGCGCGGTGCGGATCGTGCTGCTGCACCACGTGACGTTCTCGATCAACTCGCTGTGTCACTTCTTCGGCGCCAGGCGCTTCGAGACCGGCGACGAGTCGCGCAACCTGCTGTGGCTTGCGCCCCTGTCCTTCGGCGAGGCGTGGCACAACAACCACCACGCGTTCCCGACGTCGGCCGCCCACGGCATGCGCCGGTACGAGCGGATGCTCGATCCGAGCGCGATGGTGATCTCGGCGCTGGAGCGCGTCGGGCTCGTGTGGGACGTCGTGCGCATCAGCGAGGAGCGCCAGGCGGCGAAGCTCGTCACCGCGTAGCCGCCGCGCGGCGTACGCGGCGGTCGTCGTAGTGGCGCGTTTCTGTTGCGATGGAGCAGAAAAACGCCACCGCTGCCAGACGCGCGGCCGCCTCGTCGCGATGCACGGTCGTCGAGAAGCGCCGAAGCGCGCCGCTCACGCCACCGACCAGACGACGACCGGCTCGTCCTTGCCGCGCACCTGCATCGCGTCGACGCGCACGATGTCGTCGCGCGCGGACGTGAGCATCGTGCGCACCGAGTCCGCGAAGAAGATCGTGTGGCCCGTCCCCTTCGTCATCGTCTCCAGGCGCGACGCCGTGTTCGTCGTGTCGCCGATCGTCGTGTACTCCATCCGGCGCTCGCTGCCGACGTTGCCCGCCATCACCGGCCCGGCGTTCAGGCCGATCCCGATCTTGAAGTCCTCGCCGCCGCGCGCGCGGATCCAGGCGTTGACCTCCGCGAGCGCCGGTCCCGCCATCTGCTCGGCCGCGGCCAGCGCCCGGTCGGCGTGGTCGAGCTGCTCGGTCGGCGCGCCGAAGACGGCCATGATGCCGTCGCCCATGTACGCGATCAGCGTCCCGCCGTGGTCGAGGATGACGTTGCTCATGACGGTCAGATAGCGGTTGAGGACCTCGATCACCTCCTCGGGCGTGCGGTCCTCGCTGTAGCTCGTGAAGCCGCGGATGTCGCTGAACAGCACCGTCACGACCCGGCGCTCGCCGCCGAGGCGCAGGTCGTCGTCGACGCGCGCGAGGACATCGTCGACGACGGCCTCGGGCACGAAGCGGGCGAACAGGTCGCGTACGCGCTCGCGCTCGAAGCCATGCACGGCCGCGGCGACGCCGACGGCGCCGAAGACGCCGATCACGAGCGCCAGCAGCGGATGGAGCACGACGACGATCAGCCCCGCGCCGAACGCGAGCTGCGCGCCGACGACCACCGCGATCGCCACCGCGAGACCGGTCAGCGCGCCGCGTGCCGGCCCGAACCGAGCGGTCGCGACGCCACCGACACCGGCCATCAACGCGATCAGCACCCCGTCGAGCCAGCCGGGAGCGTCGCGCAACGGAACGCCGTCGAGCACGGTCTGGATCGCGGCGGCCTGGATCTCGGGGCCCGCCATCAGGTCGTCGCTCGCCGTCGACGTCGTGAAGACGTCCTTGAGCACCGGCGCGGTCGCGCCGACCACGACGACCTTGCCGCGGAACGTCGCGGCGGGCACGCGGCCGCGGCGGACGTCGGCGAAGGAGACCGTCGTGATCGTCCGCGGCGGGCCGGGATAGTCGATCCAGGCGCTGCCGTCCGCGGCGAACTCCTCGCGCGCCACCCGCTGTGCGCTGAACAGCTCCGCGGCGACGACCGCGAACGCGCGCAGGCCGAGGTCGTCGTAGGCGAAGCGGCGGATCACGCCGCCGGGGTCGTTGGGCAGGTTGCCGCTGCCCGCGCGCACGCCGATCTCGCGCAGGAACTCGTCGCCGCCGAAGACGTTGGAGCTGCCGCCCGCCCCGATCTCCGTCGTGCTGAAGACGATCCGCGGTGCGCGGTCGGCGGCCTCGACGAGCGCGTTGTCGGCGACATCGTCGCCGCTGGGCTCCGTGAACTGGACGTCGTAGGCGATGACCTTCGCGCCGGCACGCCGAAGGCGGTCGATCACACGAGCGTGCAGGGTGCGCCGAAACGGGAAGCGGCGGACCTCGCCGAACGTCTTGGCGTCGATGCCCACGACGACGACATCGGGCGCCGCGTGCTGGCCGCGGATCGCAAAGCGCGCGTCGACCGTCTCCAGTTCGGTCGAGCGCAGGACGTCGCCCGCCCAGAACGCGAGCACGACCGCGGCGGTCGTCAATGCAACCGACGCGTACAGCGTGATCACGAGCCGGCGTCGTCTGCGCATCGGTCGGCAGTCTGGCGGTTACAGTCCGCTGATGCGACGCGCGCGACAGGGCCTGCTCGGCTGCCTGAGCGTCCTGGCCGGCTGGATCGTTGCCGCTCCGGCGCACGCGATCACGAACGTCTTCGCGCTGCAGGAGACGATCGCCGCGCCCGGCGGCGTCCTCCTCCAGTACGCGGTCGGAGCGGGCGGCGCGCTCTCGCCGCTGGCGCCCGCGACGGTCGGCGCCACGGCGCGCGACATCGCGCTGACGCCGGATGGGCGCTTCGGCTACGTCATGACCTCGTCGCCCGTCGTCAGCGAAGCGCCGACCTCCACGATCGTCCCGTTCGCACGCGGCGCCGGCGGGCGCCTGCAGCCCAGCGGCGCCGCGATCGGGCCGCTGCCCGGAAGCTCGCGCGCGATCCTCGTCGACCCGCAGGGCACGCACGTCTACTACGCCCGCCCCGGCAACGCGATCCTCGTCAGGCGCATCAACGGCGACGGGACGCTCGGCGCGGAGAGCGCCTTCGCGGTCTCCCCCGTCGCGCCGTTGATCGCGCCCGACATCCAGTTCCTGGCGATGACGCCCGACGGCCGCAACCTCTACGGCGCGCAGTACGACGGACGCACGGGGCTGCTCGTCTGGCAGTCGACGATCGATCCCGCGACGGGGCTGGGCACGCCCAAGAACCCCGCCTCGGTCCCGTTCCCGTCGCCGGCCGGCGCCGCCGGGCCCACCTCCGTCGGGCGGATGGCGATCACGCCGTCGGCCGGCCATCTCTACCTCGCGTCGGACACCGCCGGGGTCGGCATCGGCCGCTGGGCGATCGACCCCGGCACGGGCGCGCTCGCGGGCGGCACGCAGGAGGCGCCGCCGGCCGACGGCCACGCCGAGGCGGCGGTCGCCGTGGCGGCGGGCGGCGCCACGCTGTGGGCGCCGAGCGCGGGGTCGGCCTCCGCGCCCGAGCGCACGCGCCAATTCTCGATCGGCGCGGGCGGTGTGCTCGCCGCGCTGGCCCCGCCCGCCGTCGACTACGTCGTCGCGAGCCCGGCGCGCGACCTCGTCCCCAGCCCCGACGGCGCGTCGCTGTACCTCGGGCAGTCGGGCACGGTCGGCGAGTGGTCGGTCGGCGCCGGCGGCACGCTCGGCCACCGCGCCAACGTCCCCGCGGGTCCCGACCCCGGCCTCGTCAACCAGGGCATCGCGCCGGCACCGTCACAGGCGCCGGTCGCCGACTTCACGGCGACGCCCGCCGCCGCCGGCCGCGCCTCGCTGTTCGACGCGCGCGCGTCGGCCGATCCCGACGGCACGATCGCCCGCTACGACTGGGACTTCGGCGACGGCGCGAGCACCGCCAACGGCGGCCCGTCGACGAGCCACACCTACGCGACGTCGGGCACGCGCATCGTCACGCTGACCGTGACCGATGCCGACGGCACCTCGACGGCGCCGTTGTGGACAGGCGCGCGGATGCTGCGAAACGGCGGTCCGTCGGCGCGCACGACGCGCAGCGTCACGATCGCGGCGGCGCTCCGCGCGCGTCCGCGCAAGGGCAGGTCCGTCACGGTGCGGGCCGTCAGCGGCAAGATCCTCGTGCGCGTGCCCCGCTCGTCGCGCTACGTCCCGATCGAGCAGCTCACCGAGATCCCGCTCGGCTCGATCATCGACGCGCGCAAGGGCAAGGCGCAGATCACCGCCGAGGTCAACGCGCGGACACACAGGACGCAGAGCTCGATCTTCTACGACTGGTACTTCAAGATCCTGCAGACCAAGGGCTCCAAGCCGATCACCGAAGCGCGCATGACGAAGGGCTCGTTCGCGTCCTGCACGCCGTCGCGGCTGTCGCGCTCGGGCTTTGCGGCGAAGGCCAAGAAGCGCAGCAAGAAGAAGGTCCGGCGGCTGTGGGGCAAGGGCAAGGGCGACTTCCGCACCGGCGGCAAGCGCTCGTCGGCGACCGTGCGCGGCACGCAGTGGCTCGTCGAGGACCGCTGCGACGGCACGCTCACGCGCGTGAAGCAGGGCCGCGTCGACGTGCGCGACTTCCGCCGCAAGAAGACCGTCAGGCTCTGGAAGCGAAGCGGCAAGCGCTCCATCTACCTCGCAAAGGCGCCCTAGGTAGGGCAGCCGATCCGGACCCGCCAGCGCCAAAGAAAGGGCGGCCGCTTGCGCGACCGCCCCAACGTGGCTCAGATGGCCGCGTCCGACGAACTAGATCGTCTGGACGTTGACCGCCTTCGGACCCTTGTCGCCCGCCTCAGCGTCGTAGCTGACCTTGGCGCCCTCGGCCAGAGAGCGGTAGCCCTCGCCGATGATGCCGCTGTGATGAACGAACAGATCCTTCTGGCCGTCGTCGGGGCTGATGAAGCCAAACCCCTTGTCGTCGCTGAACCACTTCACGGTGCCGGTAGGCATTCCGGTTCTCCTCGGGTGTTGTGCTGCATACCCCGAGGATGCTGTTCAGGCAACGACACCGGGCGCAGGCACTGCTTCGCCGGATCCCGTGATCCGGCCTTTCAAGGTGGAAAGGTAGCCCATAGCAGGCATCGGCGGCGAACGGTCGCGTGCGGCGTTTCTAAGCTGAGGGAAATGCTTACGCGCTCAGACATTCGCAACGTGGCGATCATCGCCCACGTCGACCACGGCAAGACGACCCTCGTGGACGCCATGCTCAAGCAGTCCGGCGTCTTCTCCGCCCACGAGGAAGTCGCCGACCGGGTCATGGACTCGATGGACCAGGAGCGCGAGCGGGGCATCACGATTCTCGCCAAGAACGCCGCCGTCCGCTACACGCCGGCAGGCGGCGGCGAGGTGAAGATCAACCTCGTCGACACGCCCGGCCACGCCGACTTCGGCGGCGAGGTCGAGCGCGGCCTGAAGATGGTCGACGGCGTCGTGCTGCTCGTCGACTCGTCCGAGGGTCCGCTGCCGCAGACGCGCTTCGTGCTGCGCAAGGCGCTGGAGGCAACCCTGCCGGTCATCCTCGTCATCAACAAGGTCGACCGGCCCGACGCCCGCATCGACGAGGTCATCGACGAGGTCTACCAACTGTTCATCGATCTCGACGCGACCGAGGAGCAGATCGAGTTTCCGATCGTCTTCACGAACGCGCGCGCCGGCCAGGCGTCGCTGGAGCAGGGCGTCGAGGGCACGGACCTGCGCCCGCTGATGGACCTGCTCGTGTCGGCGGTGCCGGCGCCCGCCTACGAGGACGGGCACGGCCTGCAGGCGCTCGTCAACAACCTCGACGCGTCGCCGTACGTCGGGCGCCTGGCGCTGTGCCGGATCGTCAACGGGACGATCCGCAAGGGTGAGACGGTGGCCTGGTGCCGGCACGAGCGCGGCAGCGAGATCACGAGCGCGAAGGTCGCCGAGCTGTACATCACCGAGGGCATGCAGCGGATCGCCGCGGCCGACGCCGGTCCCGGCGAGATCATCGCGATCGCCGGCATCCCGGAGATCACGATCGGCGACACGCTCGCCGACCCGGAGGACCCCAGGCCGCTGCCGCCGATCGCCGTCGACGATCCTGCGCTCAGCATGACGATCGGCATCAACACGAGCCCGCTGGCGGGCAAGTCGGGCACGAAGCTCACCGCGCGCCAGGTCTCCGACCGCCTGCAGGCCGAGCTCGTCGGCAACGTCTCGATCCGGGTGCTGGAGACCGAGCGCGGGCGGGCGGGCACGAATTGGGAGGTGCAGGGCCGCGGCGAGCTGCAGCTCGGGGTGCTCGTCGAGGCGATGCGCCGTGAGGGCTTCGAGCTGACCGTCGGCAAGCCGACGGTCGTCACGCGCGAGGTCGGCGGCAAGCTGCACGAGCCGATCGAGCGCCTTGCGATCGACGTCCCCGAGGACTTCCTCGGCACGGTCACGCAGCTGATGGCGCTGCGCAAGGGCCGCATGGAGCAGATGGTCAACCACGGCACCGGCTGGGTGCGGCTGGAGTACCTCGTCCCCGCACGCGGGCTGATCGGCTTTCGCACGGAGTTCATGACCGAGACGCGCGGCTCGGGGATCATGCACTCGGTCTTCGAGCGCTACGAGCCGTGGCAGGGCGACATCAAGACGCGCGCCTCCGGCTCGCTCGTCGCCGACCGCTCCGGCAAGACCGCATCGTTCGCGATCATGCGCATGCAGGAGCGCGGCGGGCTGTTCGTCGGCCCCGGCGAGGACGTCTACGAGGGCATGATCGTCGGCGCCAACGCGCGCGCCGACGACCTCGACGTCAACGCCGTGCGCGAGAAGAAGCAGACGAACATCCGCTCGGCGAACGCCGACGAGATGGTCAGCCTGATCCCGCACACGCGCATGAGCCTCGACCAGGCGCTGGAGTTCATCCGCACCGACGAGTGCGTCGAGGTGACGCCGGACGCGGTGCGGCTGCGCAAGGTCGCCCTGACGGCGAACGACCGCGTCAAGCTGGCGCGCGTGGCGAAGAAGGTCTGAGTCGGTTGCGCTCGCCCGCGCGCAACGGTCGCGCGAGCCATCCGACCCGGCCTTCCCGCCGTAGCCGTGTCGCAGATCCGTTCGCATAGAACAGATTCGCGACACGGCACGTCACACCGGCGCACCCGGCGCACCCGGCGCGCGCTCAGCGCCCGCGCCCCAGCCAGTGCGCCGTGACCTCGACCTCGCCGAACCCGGCGCGCAGGATGTTGCGGTAGGAGTTGCTCGGCCGGCCCTCGACGCGCTCGCCGGTCTCGGTGACGAGCAGGTCGCAGCCGAGCTGCGCGGCGCGGCGGATGCGCTCTGCGAGCAGCGCGCTCTGCGCGCCCTTGCCGCGCTGCTCGGCGAGCGTGCCGGCCAGGCCCAGGTAGCCGACGCCGTCGGTCACGAGCAGGGCGGCGGCGGCGGCCGGCTCGTCGCCGTCGAACGCGACGAGGCACAGCCAACCGCGCTCGTGGGCGGCGGCGAGCCGCGGCTGCACCTGCGCCGGCAGCCCGTAGCTCTCGCCGACGACGCGGGCGAACGCGGCGGCCTCGTCGTGCCCCTGGACCTCGACGAGCCGCAGCGTCGTCGGCGGCGCCGGCAGCGGCGTGACGTCGCGCTGAAACAGCATCCAGCCCCAGCTCGGCTCCAGGCCGCGGGCCTCGAGCCACGCGGGCAGGCTCGGCGGCTGCGCGCCCGGCGCGAGCGCGACGTAGAACGTGACGCCGGCGCCGACCGCGGCGAGCGCCGCGTCGACGCCGGCCTCCGTCGCGGGCGCGTCGACGCCGAGGCCGACGATGCGGTTGAGCATCGGCGAGCCGGGCGCCTCGCCGACGGTCAGCACGGTCGCGCCGCCGACCTCGTTCGCCGTCGCGAGCGCCAGCGCGGCCGCGTGTGCGGCGCGCCTCTCACGCGTGACGTGCGTCATCGGTCCCTCCTACCGCATGCCGGTAGCAGGAGCAGTCGCGCGCCGTCTCGTTCGCGCAGCGCCGCCCAGATGCGGCGCGCACGGGCGGGAGTCGCCTCGCTGCTCATGGCTGCGATCCTGCCAGACGCGCCGGCACGCCGCCGAGCGCGTTGACCTACGCTGGCGCGATGGCCGACACCGACATCGCCTTCGCGTCGATCGACCGCGATCGCGCCGGGCGCTTCCAGGCGCTGCGGCGCGAGCTGGGAGTCAGCGCGTTCGGCATGAACCTCATCGTCCTGCGCCCCGGCCAGCGCGGGCGCGTGCACGCCCACGAGCACCAGGAGGAGGTCTACCTCGTGCTCGACGGCCGGCTGACGCTGCTCGTCGAGGGCGACGAGCACGTGCTCGAGCGCGACCGCCTCGTGCGCGTCGGTCCGGCGGTGCGCCGCCAGCTCGTCAACGCCGGCGCCGAGCCCGTCGTCCTGCTCGCGCTCGGCGGCGCCGGCGAGCACACGCGGCGCGACGGCATCGCCTGGAGCTCATGGGAGGACGACGGCCCCGGACGCACGCCGCAAGACGTCCCGCTGCCCGACGACCTCCCGGCCGGCTGAGCGCAGGCCGGCGCGCGCCTCGGACGCGCGGCGCGCGACCGATCCGTTTCTCATACCTCGCAGTGGGCAGCATTAGGGCCTGGCGGCGCCTCACCCGGACGCGCAGCAGATCTCGACGGTCCGGGGTCCGCGGCCGCCGTGTCCACCGATTCCGAGCAAAGGGAGCGCCGATGACAGCCGTCGTCCAAGCGGTCTTGCAGGACCGATCAACCTCCTGGGAGCGCTACGAGGCTCCGTCGATCGACGAGATCGACCCGAGCTTCATCCACATGCATGCGGCCGTCATGGAGCGCTCGGACTTCGACGCCCTCGAGGCCTACAACGAGCCGGTCGAGCCGCGCGTCATCGAGCAGTTCGACTACGCCGCCCAGAAGCGCGAGACGGTCGACAGCGCCGCCGAGTTCGTCGCCACGATCGCCAACCGCCTGGACCGCCTGGACACCGTCTACGACCGCATCTTCGACATCATCCGCTCCAAGCGTTACCGCGCCGGCACCGCCAAGCAGACGCGCTTCGACGACAACAAGGAGATCTTC
The DNA here is from genome assembly GCA_963756465.1 of uncultured Solirubrobacteraceae bacterium. Taxonomy (GTDB): domain Bacteria; phylum Actinomycetota; class Thermoleophilia; order Solirubrobacterales; family Solirubrobacteraceae; genus CADCVQ01. The sequence goes on along the minus strand of CAVWNK010000002.1, from coordinate 514,697 downwards.
CGGCCGATCGTCGAGCGCCAGATCGCCGACGGCGAGCCGCTGCAGTTCGTTCTGCCGTCGTTTCCCTTCAAGCACAACAACCCCGTCAAGGTCGGGCGCCGCTCGGCGGACATGGCCGAGGTCCTGTGCCTGTCGAACCTCTACGAGGCCTGCCTCGCGCTCGGCCACGTCTACGAGCCGGGCGCGCGGTTCGTGATCGTCTGTGACGGCCTCGTCTACCGCGAGATGTTCGGCATCACGCGCCACGAGGCGCTGACGTACCGCGAGCGCGTGCGCGAGATGGTCGGCCAGCTCGGCTACGACGACGCGATCGAGATCGCCGACATGGAGGACCTCGTCGCGTCCAGGCGCGCGGACTTCGACGTCGTCGAGGAGCGCCTGCGCCCGGTCTTCGCGCAGTGGTGGCGCGGCCATCCCGAGGACCTGCGGCGGGCGAGCCTGATCCAGGCCTCGTCGGCCAACCTCAACACCTCCGGATCGGTCTCGCACGACCTGCTGCAGATGACGGTCAGGGACGTGCTGCTGGAGACCGACGACGCCGACGCCGTGTCGACGCTCGAGCGCATCAAGCGCGGAACGGTCGACCGAGCCGAGCAGGGCGCGTTCGAGTTCGCGCTGTTTCTCTACGTGCTCAAGGAGCTCGACCTCGTCGGCTCCTGCTATCCGCGCGCCGTCCGCGCGACCGTGCATCCCAAGCCCGGCCAATGGGGGCTGCATCTCGTCAACCGCGAGAGCCGCGTCTTCCCGTGGCAGGGCGTCGCCTACCGCAACACGCACGGCAAATGGCGCATCAAGTACGAGTTCGAGGCCGCTCGCCGGCGTGCGACGCCGGTCCACCTGCGCGGCGACGACGAGATGTACCCGTTCTACTACGAGTACTCCGAGGCGGCGGCCGCCCGGTGACGGCCGCGGTCGTCTTCGACGCCGACGGCGTGCTCGTCGACAGCGAGCCGGCGTGGGCGGCCGCGCGCGCGGACCTCTTCGCCCGCCACGGTCGCCGTTTCGGTCCGGGCGACGTCCGCCGCGCGCTCGGCACCGGCGTCGCCGGGACCGGTGAGCTGCTCGCCGGCCTGCTCGGCGCCCCCGAGCGCGTCGACGCGCTCGCCGCCGAGCTGCTCGAGCTGCTGCTCGAGCAGGTCCGTGCCCGCCCGCCGGTCGCGCTGCCCGGCGCCGCCGGTCTGATCGGCGAGCTGCGCGGCCGCACGCCGCTCGCCGTCGCCTCCAACGCGCCGCGCGCGCTGCTCGACACGACGCTCGGCGCGACCGGCCTGGCGGGCCTCGCCGACGTCGTCGTCGCCGCCGACGAGGTCGCGCGGCCGAAGCCGGCGCCGGACCTCTACGTCGAGGCGCTGCGGCGTCTCGGCGCGCCCGCGGCCGCGAGCGTCGCCGTCGAGGACTCGCCGGCAGGCGCGACGTCGGCGCGCGCGGCGGGCATGTGGGTCATCGGCGTGCCGTCGTCAGCGGGCGTGCGGCTGCCGGCCGACGAGCTCGCGGGCTCGCTGCGCGACGCCTCGCTGCGCCGCCGGCTCGGTCTCCCCGCCGGCCCCGGGCCGGAGCCGGTGCCGCCGGTCGCGAGCCGGCGGAGGGCCGCGAGCGGGTCGCGCCCACGGCCGGCCGCGTAGATTCACGGCGGTGACGCGCCGCAGCCGAACGCCGGACATGGGCCGACTGCTCGTGTCGTGCCCCGACCGCCCCGGGATCGTCGCCGCCGTCTCGACCTTCCTGTACGAGCTCGGCGCGAACATCGTCGAGTCCGACCAGTACTCGACCGATGCCGAAGGCGGCTCGTTCTTTTTGCGGATCGTCTTTCACCGCGCGGGGCTCGCCGCGCTGCGCGACGACCTCGAGCGGCGCTTCGCCGCCGAGGTCGGCGAGCGCTTCGCGATGGACTGGACGTTCGCCGACGCCGGCGTGCCCAAGCGCGCCGCGCTCATGGTCAGCCGCCGCGACCACTGCCTCGTCGACCTGCTGTGGCGCGCGCGCCGCGGCGAGCTGGACCTCGACATCGGTCTCGTCATCTCCAACCACGCCGACCTCGCCGACGAGGTCCGCGCGTTCGGCGTCCCCTTCGTCTACGTCCCCGTCACGCCGGACACGAAGGCCGAGGCCGAGCGCCGCCAGCTCGAGTTGCTCGCGGGCAACGTCGACGTCGTCGTGCTCGCGCGCTACATGCAGATCCTGTCGGCGACGTTCCTGGAGCGCGTCGGCGCGCCCGTCATCAACATCCACCACTCGTTCCTGCCCGCGTTCGCCGGCCTCGACCCGTACGGGCGCGCGCGCGATCGCGGCGTCAAGCTCATCGGCGCGACGGCGCACTACGCGACCGAGGAGCTCGACGAGGGGCCGATCATCGAGCAGGACGTCATCCGCGTCACGCACCGCATGAGCGCCGAGGAGCTCGAACGCCAGGGCGCGGACGTCGAGCGCACCGTGCTCGCGCGGGCGGTCCAGTGGCACTGTGAGGACCGCGTGCTGCGGCACGGGTCGTACACGGTCGTGTTCTGACCGCGACTGAAGCGCGCGGTCGCGGGCGATGAACGATGTTCCCCGCGCCGTCACGCAGTTGCCCGCAGATGGCCAGACCATCGCGACCGCGAACCATACGGGGGGACAACCCATGAAGCTGCATCTGCGCTGGCCGTCGCCGGCGCTCGTCGTTGCGTCGGTGGCGCTCGTCGTCGCGCTCGGCGGAACGGGCTACGCCGCGCTGAAGCTGCCGCGCAACAGCGTCGGCGCGAGCCAGATCAAGAAGAACGCCGTGACGTCGGTGAAGATCAAGAACGGCAGCCTGCGGATGGCCGACTTCCAGCGTGGCGACGCGCCCGCGGGCGCGCCCGGCGCGCCCGGCGCGCAGGGAGCACGCGGCCCGGAGGGCCCGCAGGGACCGGCGGGCTCGAGCGCCGGCTACGCGGGGCTGCGATCCGACGTCCTCGTCGACGTCTACGACAAGGTCATCATCACCAAGGAGCTGCCGGCCGGGACGTACATCCTCGCCGCCACGGTCGACGCGCGCGGCGCCGGAAGCGCGGCGGGCTACATGGGCGGCATCGGGATCATCGACTGCACGATCCCCGGCTACAAGACCGCCAGCTACTACCTCAAGGCGAACGACACCTACGTCAGCGAGCAGAAGTCGCTGTCGCTGCACGCGGGCGTCACGCATCCGGGCGGGCCGGTCCAGCTGATCTGCAGCAGGACGTGGAACAGCGTCTACGTCGACGAGGCCTCGCTGACCGCCGTCAGGGTCGACGCGCTCGGGTGAGGTCTCTCGGGCCGGCGACGCGCGTCGCTACCCCACGTCGCGCGTCGGCCGCGCCAGCGCCACGAGCCGATGGTCGGCGGTGAACAGGCGCCGCACGGTGCCCAGCGCGGTGACCGCCGTCGTCGTCGCGACGCCGCCGAGGATGAGGTACATGAGCGCGAGCTGGACGAGAACGGCGTCCAGCGGATCGACGCCGGCGAGGATCAGGCCGGTCATCGCGCCCGGCAGGAAGACGATCCCGAGCGCCTTCGTGTTCTCGATCTGCGGCGACAGCGCGGTGCGCAGCGCGCTGCGCACGATCGGCCTCGACGCCGTCGTCCAGGGCTGACCGAGCGCGAGCCGCGCCTCGACCTCCGCGCGCCCGTCCGACAGCGCCTCGACGAGCCGCTCGGCCACGACGATGCCGGACTTCATCGCGTTGCCGACGAGCATCCCGGCGATCGGGACGAGCGTGCGCCCCTCGACGGGGAAGATCCCCAGCCCGAAGGTGACCGCGAAGCCGGCGACCGCGGTCGCGCCGTTGGCCGCCAGCGCGATCCAGAACAGCCCCGGCACCTCCGGCGCGCGGCGCTTGTTCGTCGCCGCCGCGAAGACGACGATCCCGACGACCCACAGCCATGACCAGATCAGCGGCGTGTCGGGGTCGATGATGACCTTGAGGGCGACGCCGACGATCAGCAGCTGGACGAGCCCGCGCACAACCGAGACGACGAGCTCGCGCGCGAGGCGCAGCCGCAGGCGCCAGCCGATCGCGAGCGCGACGGCGACGAGCACGAGCGACGCCGCGAGGCCGAGCGGGCCGACGTCACCGTCCATCGGCGAGCATCTCCCGGGCCGTGCCGGCGCGCTCCACGCGCCCGCGCTCGATCATCAGCACGTGGTCGGCCAGGCGCCGCAGCTGCTCCTCGGAGTGCGTGACCCAGACGACCGGCGTGCCGTCCTGCACGAGCTGGCGCGCGAGGCGCTCGAGCACCGTCGCCGCCTTGGCGTCCAGCGACGACGTCGGCTCGTCCATCAGCAGCACGCGCGGGTCCGTCGCCAGCGAGCGCGCCAGGCAGGCGCGCTGGGCCTCGCCGCCCGACAGCTCATCCGCGTCACGCGCGAGGAAGCCCGCGTCGAGGCCGGCACGCTCGAGCAGCTCGGCGCCACGCGCCTCGTCGCAGCCGCGGTCGGCCTCGCGCAGGTTGTCGAGCACGGTGCCGGCGAACGTGACGGGCCGCTGGAAGACCATCGCGACCTCGCGCCGCAGCTCGAGCGGATCGCGCTGCGCGACGTCGCTGCCGCGGTGGCGCACGACGCCCTGCGACGGCGCCTCCAAGCGGTTGCACAGGCGCAGCAGCGTCGACTTGCCCGACCCCGAGGGCCCGGCGATGACCGTCAGTCCGGACGCCGGCAGCTCCGCGTCCAAGCCGTCGAGCCGGCGCGCGCCGGGCGGTCCGACGCTGACCGACTCGAACGCGAAGAGCGGCGCCTCGGGCACGGCGCCAGTATCGCCGACGGTGCCGCGCCCGAAACCCGTGCCCTCAGCCTCAGTGCTCGCAGAAGTGCGGGATGCTCTTGTGGGCCTGATGGTTGGCGTGCGGAACGGTCGCGTGGGCGTGCTGCGTGCCGTGGCCGTTCGCGCATGCCCGCTCGTTGGGCGCGGCCGACGCGGTCGTGATCGCGGGACCGGCGAGCATCGCAGCGGCGGACGCCGCGCCGACTAGGACCTTGCGCATGTGGACCTCCATGGATCGCTATGGGAAGCTCCTCTAGGTGCCCGCATCACCTATCGGCGAAACCCCTTCTTGTTGCACGTGCAACGACGTACAATGCCCGCCATCGCTGTGAGCCCACAGACACGCCGGATCGTCAGCCTGTTTCGCGCCTACCGCGCGCGGCTCGGCGCGGTGCTCGCGCTGATCCTGCTCAGCGCGGGGATCGGGATGACGACGCCGTTTCTGCTGCGCTCGGTGCTCGACACGGCGATCCCGCAGGCCGACACGACGCTGCTTGCGTGGCTCGTCGCCGGCATGGTCGCGGTCGCCATCGCGGGCGGCGCGCTGACCGTCGTGCAGACGTACGTGTCGACGGTCGTCGGTCAGCGCGTCATGCACGACCTGCGCACCGCCGTCTACCGCCACCTGCAGCGGATGTCGCTGGCGTTCTTCACCCGCACCCGCACCGGCGAGGTCCAGGCGCGCATCGCCAGCGACATCGGAGGCGTCCAGCAGGTCGTCACCGAGACCGCGACGTCGGTCGTGTCGAATTCGACGATCGTGCTCGCGACCGTGCTGGCGATGTTCCTGCTGGACTGGCGCCTGGCCGCGTTCAGCCTCGTGCTGTTGCCGCTGTTCGTCTGGATCACCCGCCGCGTCGGCGACGAGCGCAAGCAGCTCACCAGCCGCCGCCAGCGCCGGATGGCCGACATGAGCTCGCTCGTCGTCGAGTCGCTGTCGGTGTCCGGGGTCATGCTCGGCAAGACGATGGGTCGCACGCCCGAGCTCGCAGAGCGCTTCGAGTCCGAATCCGAGCGCCTCGCGCACTTCGAGGTGCAGTCGCGGATGGCCGGCCGCTGGCGGATGTCCGCGGTCCACACGAGCATGGCGATCATGCCGGCGCTCGTGTACCTCTTCGCGGGCCTGGCGATCGCCGGCGGCTCGTCGGGGATCACGATCGGCACCGTCGTCGCGTTCACGACGCTGCAGACGCGGATGATGCACCCGATCGGCTCGCTGCTGAACGTGCGCGTCGAGATCCGCGCCTCGCGCGCGCTGTTCGAGCGGATCTTCGAGTACCTCGATCTGCCCGTCGACGTCACGCAGCGCGGCGACGCGCGCACGCTGGATCCGCAGCGCGTGCGCGGCGAGGTGCGCCTCGAGCAGGTCGAGTTTCGCTACGAGCCCGACGGCGCGGCGACCGTCGCCGGCGTCGACCTCGTGATCGCTCCCGGCACGAAGACCGCGATCGTCGGTGAGACCGGCGCCGGCAAGACGACCCTCGGCTACCTCGTCGCACGGCTGTATGACGTCACCGGCGGGCGCGTCACGATCGACGGCGTCGACGTGCGTGCGCTGACGTTCGACTCGCTGGCGCAGACGGTCGGCCTCGTGTCGCAGGAGACCTACCTCTTCAACGCCTCGATCGCCGACAACCTGCGCTTCGCCCACCCCGGCGCGAGCGACGACGATCTCGTCGTCGCCGCCCGCGCGGCGCGCATCCACGAGATGATCGACGGGCTGCCCGACGGCTACGACACGCTCGTCGGCGAGCGCGGCTACCGCTTCTCGGGCGGTGAGAAGCAACGCATCGCGATCGCTCGCACGATCCTGCGAAACCCGCCCGTGCTCGTGCTCGACGAGGCGACGAGCGCGCTGGACTCCGAGACCGAGCGCGCCGTTCAGGAGGCGCTCGACAACCTCGCCGAGGGCCGCACGACGATCGCGATCGCGCACCGCCTCTCGACGGTCCGCGACGCCGACGAGATCGTCGTGCTCGACCGCGGGCGAATCTCCGAGCGCGGTACGCACGACGAGCTGCTGGCCGCCGGTGGGCGCTACGCGGCGCTCGTCGCGGGCGGCGACGAGCGCACGCTGGTCTCGGCCACGTCGTAGCCGGCCGGGGTCGCGCGCAGGGCGGCCCGCGCCGCCGTGGCCCGGGAGCCGACGTATGTTGTATTCTTGATCGGGAATCTTGCCTTTAGCCGTGACGGAGGTCCCCGTGCTGCAGTCGCAACTACCATGGTTCATCGGCGGTCCGCTGCTCGGGCTGTGCGTGATCGCGATGCGATGGCTCATGAACGCGCGACTCGGCGCGATGGGCGCCTGGACGGACGTCGTCGAGACGCTCGCCGCGCGGCGCCTGTCGTTCGGGCCCTTCGGCTGGATGCTGTTCGGGCTCGTCGCCGGCGCCGCGGGCTACGCGCTGCTCGCCGGCCAGACGTTCGAGGGCTACAGCTGGCTGACGGCGACGTTCGCCGGCACCGGCGGCACGATCGCGATCGTCGCGATCCTCGTCGCCAGCGGCCTGCTCATCGGCCTGGGCGCGAAGATCGCCGGCGGCTGCACGTCGGGCAACGGGCTGAGCGGTAACGCGATGGCGTCGCCCGCGAGCCTTGTCGCGACGGCGACGTTCTTCGCCACCGCGATCGTCGTCGCCTTCGCCACCGAGGCGCTGATCGCATGAGCACGCGGCTGGCGGCGGCGATCGTCGGCATCGTCTTCGGCGTGACGCTGTCGTGGTCGGGCCTGACGAGCCCCGAGACGATCCGCGCGGGCCTGCTGTTCCAGGACAGCTACCTGTACCTCTTCTTCGGCGCGGCGCTGACGACGTCGTTCGTCGGCCTGTCGATCCTGCGCCGCCGCGCGCCGCGCGCGCTGCTCACGGGCGAGCGCGTCGCCTGGACGGCGATCCGTCCCGAGCGCCGCCACGTCGCCGGCAGCGTCCTGTTCGGCATCGGCTGGGGCATCTCCGGCGCCTGCCCGGGACCGATCGCCACGCAACTCGGGCAGGGCATCGCGTGGGGCATCCCGCTCGCCGCCGGGCTCGTCGGCGGCATCGTGCTCTTCGGCCGGCTGCAGTCGCGCGTCCACGTACGAAACGCCCGCGCCCCGGCGGCCGCGATCATCCCGCCGCCGCTCGCGGCCGACGCTACGGCGTAGCGGCGCGCGGGGCGGGCGGGCCGCCGGGCACGATCTCGCGCCCCGTCGGCCGCAGCCGCGCGTCGAGCTCGAGCTGCCAGAAGTAGCGCGTGAACGTGTGCCCGTGGGCGAAGTCGCCGACGTGCGGCGCGATCGTCTCGCCGCGCGCCATCCGCACGATCAGCTCGGGGTACGTGCGCCCCGGCCGGGCGGCGTACATCGGTGCCGGGAACGCACCGCCGAAGCGCGTGTTGACGTCGGTGATGCCGAGCCCCGTCTCGGCGTCGCGGAACGCCTGCACGGTCGCCGGGCCGCGAAAGCCGAGCGTCTCCGCAACCGCGCGCCCGAGCTCGATCAGCTCCTCGTCGTGGATCACCGTGCCCTTGATCGACTCGCCGCCGCGCGACTCGATCATCGTGCGCGGGATCGCGTTGAGGCAGCGCCCGTCGAGGTCGCAGAGGATGTCGATCGAGAACTCCGGCCCGTCCATGAGCTTCTGGATCATCACCGGCTCCTTGACGTAGCCGACGAAGAACTCCATCTCGGCGCGGTCGGCGGCAGGGTGGATCGAGCGCGCGCCCGAGCCGTGGATCGGCTTGACCATGACCGGAAAGACGTCGACCGCGCCCTCGCCCGGCAGCACGGTCGGCGGCGACGGCAGGCCGTGCGCCAGCAGCAGTTCGTGGGTCGCGTACTTGTCGTACGTCGCGCGCGCGATCTGCGCCGGCGGCACGAAGGCCGGCAGCCGGTCGCCGGCCGCGGCCAGCACCTCGAGGTCGAGGTCGGTCAGCGGAACGACCGCGCCGACACCGTGCTCGGCGGCGATCCGCTCGAGGAACGGGATGTAGTCGGGATCGTCGATCCGCGGCGGCGTCACGTGCAGGTCCGCCGCGTGGCGCGCGGGCGCGAGCGGGTTGGGATCGGCGGCGATCGTGAAGGCGTGCTGGCCGAACGCGCTGACGATGTCGTAGCGCTTGCCGACCCCCGTCAGCAGGACGGCGACGCGCTCGCTCACGGTGGGTCGCCCGGCGCATGGAACTGCGCCAGCGTGTCCGCGCGCAGGCCCAGACGCAGCGTCTCGAGCGACAGCACCTCCGTCGGCGGCACGTTGCCGAGGTTCACGTCGGGCCCGTAGCGCTCGATCAGCCACACCTGCTGGTGCTTCTGCGGCGCCTCGAAGACGAGCCTGCCGCGGTCGACCTCGTGGACGATCTCGTCGATCAGGCCGGTGCGCGCCTCGCCGTCGGGGCGGTACAGGCCGGCGGTACCGGTCGCGCGACCCTCGCAGATGACGAGCTGCGCGCCGGCCTCGAGCGCCTCGCGGATGAGCGCGACCCAGCGGTAGGGCGCCATCAGCGCGCCCGGGTCCTTCTCCCCCACCTCGGCGTAGACCGTGTAGCGCGCGGCGAGGCGCTCGATCAGCGCCGCCTTCTCGGCCGGCGGGATCGCGACGACGCCGCTGGAGACCTCGAGCGCATCGATGCCGAGCTCGTCGAGCCAGTCGCACAGCTCGTCGACGCGGCCGTGCAGCCACGCCAGCTCGGTCAGCGTGCCGCCGAGCATGACCGGCACGTCGTGCGCGCGGTAGGCGGCGAGCTTCTCGTCGAGGTCGGCCGTGACGTAGGCCGAGCCCCAGCCGAGGCGGACCATGTCGATGTGCGCGGCGGCCTGGCGCAGCATCCCGCCGACCTCGGCGGTGCTGAGGCCGGTGTCGATGACGTGCGTGAGACCCGAGCGGCGTGGCTTGGGGCTGCGGTCCGGCAGCGGCAGGAAGTCCGGGGGCATGCGGGCCGCAGGCTATCGCTCACCCCGGCGCGCGCACGGTGCTCGCGTGTGCCCGGTCGCATGCCCGTTCGGCGAGCGCGACGATGACGGGCCGAGCGGTCAGCCGCAGACGCGCGCGACCTCGGCGAGCGTCGTCTGGCCCGCGCGCACCTTGTCCAGCCCGTCCTCCGCCAGCGTCCGCATGCCCTGCGCGATCGCCGTCGCGGTGATCTCGCCGGCGGGCGCGCGGGCGACGATCTGCGCGCGGATCTCCTCGCTCACCGTCATGACCTCGAACAGCCCGATCCGGCCGCGATAGCCCGTCGTGCGGCAGCGCTGGCAGCCGACGGCCTCGTAGACCTCGACCTTGCGGCCTCCCGCGAGGCCGACATCCCCGGCGGGGACCGCGACCGGACGGCGGCACGAGGTGCAGAGCTTGCGCGCCAACCGCTGCGCCAGCACGCACTCCAGCGCCGAGGCGACGAGGTACGGCTCGACGCCCATGTCGATGAGCCGCGCGGGCGCCGCCGGCGCGCTGTTGGTGTGCAGCGTGGAGAGCACGAGGTGGCCCGTCAGCGCGGCCTCGATGGCGATCTTCGCGCTCTCGCGATCGCGCATCTCACCGACCATGATGATGTCCGGGTCGGCACGCACGATCGCCCGCAGCCCGGTCGCGAAGCTCAGCCCGACGCGTTCGAAGACCTGCATCTGCTTGACGTCGGGCAGGCGGTACTCGACCGGATCCTCGATCGTCATGAGCGTCTTCTCCGGCGTGCTGACGACGCCCACCGAGGCGTACATCGACGTCGACTTGCCCGAGCCCGTCGGGCCCGTGGCGAGGATCGCGCCGTGCGAGCGGCGCAGCGCCGCCTCGACGCGCTCGCGGTCGACGTCGCCCATGCCGAGCTCGCCGAGCGACAGCGGGCGCGTCCCGGGATCGAGCACCCGCAGGACCGCCGACTCGCCGCCGACGAGCGGGACGATCGCCACGCGGATGTCGATCCGGCGCCCTTCGAGGGTGATGCTCATGCGCCCGTCCTGCGGCAGGCGCCGCTCGGCGATGTCGAGGTCGCTGAGGATCTTCACGCGCGAGATCACCTTCGCCGCCTGACGCCGGGGGATCGCCATCGCCTCGGCCATGATCCCGTCGACGCGGTAGCGCACGCGCAGCTCCCCGTCGTGCGGGTCGAAGTGCACGTCGGACGCGCCGGCGTCGATCGCGTTGGCGATGATCGAGCGCACGAGCCGGACGGTCGGCGCGTCGTCGGCGGAGGTCACGAGCGCGTCCGGGGACTCGACGTCGGCAGGCGGCTCGAGCTCGAGGTTCTCGTCGACGTCGGGCTCGAGGCTGCTGACGCGCTGCAGCAGGACGTCGAGGTCCTCGCGCGAGACGACGACCGGCTCGACGCGCAGGTCGGTGAGCATCGCGAGGTCGTCGAGCGCGAGCACGTTCGTCGGGTTCGCCATCGCCACGAGCAGCGTGTCGTCGCGGTAGCCGATCGGCACCGCGTCCAGGCGCCGCACCGCGGTCGCCGACACGAGCTGCATCGCCGCCACGTCGGGCCGCAGCGACTCGAGGCTGACGTGCTGCAGGCCGAAGCGCTCGGCGATCGCGATCGCGAGCTGATCGGGCGTCAGCGCGGCGATCTCGATCAGCACCTGGCCCATCGGGCGGCCGGCGGCGCGGGCGGCGCTGACCGCCTGCTCGACCGCCTCGCGGTCGCAGAAGCCGAGGCCGACGAGCACGTCGCCGAGCAGGCGCCCGGGGCGCGAGCGGGCCGCCCGGGGGTCGGACGTCGGTACGGGAGACATCATGTCCAATATCGGCACGTCGCTGAGATCCTCCATGATCGGCGAATGCTTGGCGCGCGACCGTGCGCGCAGAGATCGGGTAGACAACGTGCGGTGCCCGGCGGAACTTCCACATCCGAGCGGATCGTCGAGCTGCCGGCGACCGCCGCCGCGGCGGGAATCGCGAGGCGGGAGCTGGCCGCCACGCCGGGGCTGGGCAGCGAGATCGGCTACCGGATCCTGTTGATGGCATCGGAGCTGATCGCGGTCTTCGTCGCCGACGTCGAGCCGCGTCCGGATCGCGTCCTGCGCCTGACGGTGCGCGTCGCGCCCGATCGCGTCCTGGTCGCGGTCGCCGGCGACGCGCCCGAGGTCTCGCCCGACGCCCTGCTGCACTCGCGCGAGACGCCCTCGCTCGGAGGGATGGGGCTGCAGATCGTCGAGCGGATGGCCGACGCCTGGGGCGTGCGCGGCGACGCCGGCGAGGAGATCTGGTTCGAGCTGGCGCGGTAGGCGGCGGCGATCGGCGAGCGGCGCGATCTCGCGCAGCGGACAGGAGCTACCGTGGGCGGGCCGATGGAGCTCGCCCCGCACCGTCCCAACATCGAGCTTCGCGCACACGGCGACGATCAGATCGTCGTGCTGTCGTTCCCCTACGACGCTCGCATCGTGCACGTCGTGCGCGGCATCCCGGGGCGGCGCTTCGACTGGGACCGGCGCGAGTGGTGGGCGATCGTCGACGACTGGGTCGGCGTCCACATCGCGGACGTCATCGAGCGCTTTCCCGAGCTGTCGGCGTCCGAGGAGGTCGCCGCCTGGCTGGCCGCGATCGAGCGCCGCTGGGTCGGCAACGTCGGTGCGGTGCGCTACGACGGGCGCGGTTGGTGGGTGCTGTCCACGCGCGCGGGCGCGCCGCCCGCCGAGTTGCTCGAGGGCGCGGTCACGCGTGCCGACGCAAGCGTGCTCGCGCCGCTGACGCGCGCCGGCGCGACCGCGCTCGCCGACCAGGACGCCGTGCGGCTGGAGGCCGGCGCGCGCCGCTGCGTCGACGCGCTGCTGTCGGGAACCGACGCGCCGCCGCCCGCCCGGCTGACCGCCGCGCGGACGTTCGACGGTGAGCGCCTGCGCCTCGACGTGCTCTGGGATCCTGACGCCGGCAAGGCGTTCAGCAGGCTGCCCGGCGGCGACGAGCACAGCCGCACGCTGCCGATCGACCCCTGGATCGTCGAAGCGCTCGACGCGTTCATCGCGACCTGGGGCGTCGAAGTGGACGGCTCGGGCGCGCTCGTGCTCGACGAACTGCGCGCCGAGCACGCGGCGGCGGTCGGCGAGATCAAGCGCTCGCGGGCGACGACCGGCGAGCCGATCGAGGCGGTGGCGGCGGTGCTCGGCGGCGAGCTGGCACCGTTTCAGTGGGCCGGCGTGCGCTACGCGCTCGACGCCAAGCGCTGCTTTCTCGCCGACGAGCAGGGCCTCGGCAAGACCGTCGAGGCGCTGGCGACGCTCGAGGCCGCGGCGGCGTTTCCGGCGATCGTCGTCTGCCCGGCGTCGCTGAAGCTCAACTGGCAGCGCGAGGCCGCGCACTGGCTGCCGCATCGCAGCGTGCGCCTCGTCGAGGGCCGCGGCGTCGCGGTCGCGCCGCGCGCCGACATCACGATCCTCAACTACGAGATCGTCGCCGCGCACCGCGAGGCGCTCGGCCGGGCCAAGCCGCGGGCGCTCGTCGTCGACGAGTCGCACTACGTCAAGAACCCGCAGGCCAAGCGCACGCAGGCGGTGCGCCGGCTCGCCGCGTGCATCGACGCCGACGGGCTGCGGCTGGCGCTGAGCGGGACGCCGGTCATGAACCATGCCGAGGAGCTCGTCGCGCAGCTGCGCGTGATCGGGCGGCTGGAGGAGTTCGGCTCGGGCGCGCAGTTCGCGCGCCGCTTCCGCGGCGACTCGTCGGAGGAGCGGCTGCACTGGCATCTGCGCCGGCGCTGCTTCGTGCGGCGCCTGAAGTCCGAGGTCCTGCCGCAGCTGCCGGCCAAGCGCCAGGTCGTCGTCCCGGTTGCGCTGTCGAACGCCAAGGAGTACCGGCTGGCGGAGGAGGACGTCATCGCCTGGCTGCGCTCGCAGCCGCTGGATCTGCGCGAGCTCAACGCGAAGATCGCGGCGACGCTGCGTGCGGAGCGATTGGCGCAGCTCGGGACGCTGCAGCGGCTGGCGGCGCGCGGCAAGCTCGCGGCCGCGCTGACGTGGATCCACGACTTCCTGCAGTCCGGCGAGCCGCTGGTCGTGTTCGCCCGGCATGTCGAGGTGCAGGAGGCGCTGATCGAGCGCTTCCCCGCTGCCGTGCACCTGCTCGGGCGCGACTCGGCGGCGGCGCGCGAAGCCGCGGTGCAGGCATTTCAGTCGCCCGACGGCCCGCAGCTGCTCGTCGGCGCGACCCGCGTGGCGGCCCAGGGGATCACGTTGACGCGGGCGTCGAACGTCGCGTTCTTGGAGCTCGAGTGGACGCCGGCGATGCACGACCAGGCCGAGGACCGCTGCCACCGCATCGGCCAGCACGACGCCGTCACCGCCTGGTACCTGCTCGCCGCCGACACGATCGACGAGACGATGGCGGCGCTGATCCAGCGCAAGCGCGGCATCGTCGCGGCCGTCACCGACGGCCGCCGGTCCGACGGCGACGGCCTCGTCGACGCGGTCGTGCGCGAGCTGCGCGAGGGCCGGCCGCTGCGACACCTGCGGCCGGTGGCGTAGGCCTGCCGATGCCACGACGTCGCGAACGGATCATGGGCTTCGACCGGCTGACCGGGATCGAGATCGCCGACCTCGCCGATCGCCTGATGGAGGTCTGGCCCGACGAGCGCGGCGAGGACGGCGACGTCGCTGCGGCGCGCGACCACGTCGAAGCGCTCGACCGCAGCGTGGAGCGGATCGCGCAGATCGTGATCGAGCTGCGCGCGGAGCTGCAGCGGCTCGAGCGCGACGGCGGCGGCGGCGGTCGCAGATCCGTCGGGGGTGCGTGAACGAGCGCCGACCAGACCGTCGCCGCCGTCGCACTCGGCGCTCGTTCACGGCAACGGTGAACGAGCGCCGATCCGCCGGAACGCCGCGTCCGAATCGGCGCCTGTTCACCCCGACCGCAGGCCACGAGAAGCGGTCAGCCGCCATATAGCCTTGGCGCGCGCGCCGCACCGACCGACCGACGAGGGAGACGACGACGACCATGTCCGACTACACCGCCAAGCGCTTTGACGAGATGGACGCGAGGATGGGCGGCGCCTTCAAGCTGGCGCGCCACAGCCTCGGGGTGACGTCGTTCGGCATGCAGGTGCTCGAGATGCCGGCCGGGAGCGGCGAGTTCTATCCCAACCACGATCACGTCGCGGACGGGCAGGAGGAGGTCTTCGTCGTGCTCGGCGGCGGCGGCGCGATCTCCGTCGACGGCGAGCAGATCGCGCTCGAGCCCGACATGGCCGTGCGCGTCGGACCCAGCTCCAAGCGTCAGCTGCTGCCCGGCGACGACGGACTGCGCCTGATCATCGTCGGCGGCGTCCCCGGCAAGGCCTACACGGCGCCGAGCTTCACCGCCCCCGCACCGAAGGACGAGGGCGCGGCCTGACGGCTAGACCATCGAACGGTCGGGCGGGATGATCCACAGCTCCAGCGCGGCCTTCTCGACGAGCCCCGGATCGAGGTCGGCGACGGTCGCCGCGCCGCGCTTGCGCATCGTGTCGGCGAGGTCGCCCCAGCCGCGGGCGATCGCGCCGACCTTCGCCATCGGGCCCCAGCCGGCGAGCGCCTTCAGCTCGGTCGAGTGCTGGCGGGCGTCCTCGGGGGTCACCTCGCCGAAGCGCCGCTGCCGGCTGCAGACGGTGACCTCGCGAACGAGGATGTCCGCCACCTCCGGCACCGGTGCGTCGAGGTAGCGCTGCTCGACGACGTCCCAGTTGACCGTGTTCAGCCAGGCGTCGACGTAGTCCGGGCGCCGGTTCTCGTAGTCCAGGTAGTAGGCGTGCTCCCAGACATCGATGCCGAGCAGCGGCTCGAGGTCGTCCGACAGCGGGCAGTCCTGGTTGGATGTCGTGACGATCAGGACGCGGTAGCCGTCGGACACGAGCCACGCCCAGCCCGAGCCGAACTGGCTCAGCGCCGCCTCCTTGATCGTCTCCTTGCAGCCCGCGAACGAGCCGAACGTCTCGCGGATCGAGGCTGCCAGACGGCCGTCGCGCTTGGGCTGCGCGGCGCCGCCGGGCGTCATCGTCTCCCACAGGAGCGTGTGGTTGTAGTGGCCGCCGACGTTGTTCGTGATCGCGTCGCGCTTGTCGGCCGGGAGCTTGGTGAGCTGCGTGAGCAGCTCGCGCGGAACGGCGTCCTCGAGGCCGGTCCCGGCGAGCGCGGCGTTGGCCTTGTCGACGTACGCCTGATGGTGTTTGTCGTGGTGGAAGCGCATCGTGTCCGCGCTGATGTGCGGCTCGAGCGCCTCGTAGGGGTACGCGAGGTCCGGTACGGAATAGGCCATTTCGCAATGATGACGTGGATGCGCCCACGCGACCACCCGGCATGACGATGAAGGTCGTCGTCGCCCGCACGATCCCCGCAGCGGGGCTGGACAGGCTGACCGAGCGCTTCGACGTCGAGGTCGGCGGCCTGCCGTTCGACCGCGGCTGGCTGCGCGAGCACGCGCCGGGCGCGCATGCGATCGTCGCCGACCCGACCGTGCCGGTCGACCGCGAGCTGCTCGACCGCGCCGGCGAGCAGCTCAAGGTCGTCTCGAACTTCGCCGTCGGCTTCGACAACATCGACACCGACGCCGTCCGCGAACGCGGCCTGCGCGCGACGAACACGCCCAACGTCCTGACGAACACGACCGCCGAGCTGGCCGTCGCGCTGATGCTCGCCGCCGGCCGCCGGATCGTCGAGACCGACCAGATCCTGCGCCGCGGCGACTGGCCCGGCTGGGAGCCCGAGCAGTTCCTCGGACGGGAGTTGCGTGCGGCGACGATCGGCCTCGTCGGCTTCGGCCGCATCGGCCAGCGCGTCGCCGAGCTGCTGACCGGCTTCGACTGCAAGATCGTCTTCACCGATGCGCAGCCGATGGAGGAAGCGGCCAGCTGGTACCACGCCAAGCGGCTCGAGCTCGACGAGCTGCTGGCGGTGTCGGACTTCGTCAGCCTGCACGTCAACCTGACGCCCGCGACGAAGCACATGATCAACGCCCGGACGCTCGCCAGGTGCAAGCCCGGCGCGATCTTGGTGAACACCTGCCGCGGCGCCGTCGTCGACACCGCGGCGCTCGTCGGCGCGCTGCGCGACGGCCCGCTCGCGGCGGCGGGCCTGGACGTCTACGAGAACGAGCCGGCGGTCCCCGCGGAGCTCGTCGAGTTGCCCAACACGGTGCTCGTCCCGCACGTCGGATCGGCGACGCAGGTGACCCGTGACGCGATGGCGAAGTTGTGCGCCGACAACGTCATCGCGGTGCTCGACGGACGCGATCCGCCGACGCCGGTCGTCTGACCGGACGAAGCGCAGAGATCTCGCGCTCGCCCATGTAGGAACCGGCGCGAGCTGCCGATACACGGCCAGGAGAACCCGGCCATGCTCACGATCACGATCATCTTCGCGCTGCTCGTCGCGCTCTGGGGACGCATGAACCTCGTGCGCCCACGCTGATGGATCCGACGTTCGGTGAGATCGTCGAACGCTCGCTCGCCGTGCTCGAGCGGCGCCGTCGCGTGTCGCACACCGCGCTGCGCCTGGAGTTCTCGCTCGACGACACGACGTTCGCAGCGTTGCGTCAGGAGCTCGTCGACGTCCTCGGGGCGGCCGCGGACGACGGCCGCATCCTGACCGCACGCGACGGCGGCTCGGCGCCGGCCGGCGAGCCCATCGCCGCCGCGCCGCGCGAGCGCATCACCGTCCTGCTCTGCGATCTGGACGAGACGACGCAGCTCCGCGCGCTTGGCCCCGAGCCGCGCGCCGCGCTCACGACCCGCCTGCACGCGATCTGCGGCGAGGTCGCCGCGCGCATGCGCGGACACGTGCAGCCGTGGGTCTCCGACGGCGTCGCGATCTTCTTCGGCCATCCGCGCGCGCGCGACGACGACGCGCTGCGGGCCGTGCGCTGCGGCTGGGAGATCCTGCGCACGCTCGCCGCTGCGGGCGAGGCCGTCGAGCAAGAGCTCGGCCTGCCGCTCTGCGTCCGGCTCGGTGTCGCCACCGGCGCCGCCGGCGACGGCGCCGACGCCGCCAACGCCTTCGGCGATACGCCGCGCGTGGCGGGTCGCGTCCAGGCCGCCGCCGCGCCCGACCGGCTGACGGTCGACGCCGCCACGCACGCGCACGTCGCGACCCACTTCGCCTTCGAGCCCGTCGGCGCCGACGGCCTGCACGTCGTCAGCGCCCCGCTCGACCTGGCCGCCGGTGCCCGCCACGCGCCGACACCGCTCGTCGGGCGGACCGGCGAGCGCGCGCTGCTGCAGGCGCTGGCCGAGCGCGCCGCCGACGGGGTCCGCAGCGCGGTCCTGATCCGCGGCGAGGCCGGGGTCGGCAAGACCCGCCTGCTCGACGCGCTCGCCGCCAGCGCGCGCGAGCCGCTCGGGATGACGCTGCTGCACTGCAGCGCGAGCCCCTATCACCGCGGCAGCGCGCTGCATCCGCTGCTGACGGGCCTGCGCCGTCACTGGCGGCTCGACGGCGCCGACGCCTCCGCGCGCCTGACGCAGCACGCCCGCTCGCTGCCCGGCGGTGGGCGCGCGCTGGCGCTGCTGGCGGACATGCTCGGCGTCGCGCAGCCCGACGGCGTCGCCGCGCTGCCCGAGATGAGCCCGCCGCGCAGGCGCCGCGAGTCGCTCGCCGTGCTCGGCGACGCGCTCGTCTCCGAGGCGCGCCGCGGGCCGCTGCTGCTCGTCGTCGAGGACCTGCACTGGGCCGACCCGACGACGATCGAGCTCATCGCGACGCTGCTCGACGGGCCGCGCGAGCTGGCGCTCATGCTCGGGTTGACCGCTCGCCGCGAGTTCGTCGCTCCCCGCAGCACGGCGCTGCAGCGCATCGAGCTCGGCCGCCTCGATGCCGACGAGAGCCGCCGCGTCGTCGAGCTCGTCGCCGCCGAGGGCACGCTGCCCGACGGCCTCGCCGCCCAGCTCGCCGAGCGCGCGGGCGGGTCGCCACTGCTCGCCGAGGAGCTCACGCGTACGCAACTCGCCACGCAGGGCACGCCCGATGCGATCGCACAGACCCTCTACGGCTGTCTGATGGCGCGCCTGGACGGCGACTCGACGGCGCGCGCCGTCGCGCAGCTCGCGGCGACGATCGGCCGCGAGTTCGACGTCACGCTGCTTCAGGCCGTCGGCGGGATCGAGCGCGCGGCGCTGGACTGGGGCCTCGAGCGCCTCGTCGCGGAGGATGTCGTGGAGCCGACCGCGCCCGGCCGCTACGCCTTCCGCCACAGCCAGCTGCAGGACGCCGCGCGCAGCTCGCTGCGCCAGGCGGCCCTGCGCGAGAACAACCTGCGCATCGCCCGCGCCCTGATCGCGAGCTTCCCGCACGTCGCCGCGGCCGAGCCCGAGCGCGTCGCGCGCCATCTCGAGTACGCCGGCGAGCTGCCGGAGTCGATCGGACACTGGCGCGAGGCGGGTTTGCAGGCGCTCGCCCAGCACGCGCTCGGCGAGGCGACGGGCCACTTCGAGCGCGCCATCGAGCTGTGCAAGCGCACGCCCGACGGCGACGAGCGCCGCACGACGGAGCTGTCGCTGCGCGCCCTCGCCGGGCAGGCGCTGGCCACGCGCCTGGGCGCGTCCGCGCCGGCCTCGGTCGCTCACTTCGAATGCGCCGAGCTGCTCGCGCGCGACCTGCCGGGCTCGACGGAGCTGCTGCACGCGATGCTGCGCCTGACGACGTACCGGCTCGCCGGTGGTCGCACCGAGGACGCCCTCGCGCTCGCGCGCAAGCAGATCTCGATCGCCGAGCAGGCGCACGATCGCGAGCTCGTGCTGGAGGCCGAGTGCGAGGCCGGCGGCGCGCTCGTCGCGCTCGGGCGCCAGCGCGAAGCGCTGCCCCATCTCGCCCGCGCGATCGAGCTCTACGACCCCGCTGCCCACCGCCCGCACGCGCAGCGCTTCGGCCGCAACCCGGCCGCCGTCGCGCACGCGTACCGCAGCCTGGCGCTCGCCTGCCGCGACGACAGCGCCGGCGCGCGCGACGCGATCGCCCAGGCCGCCGCCGTCCTGCGCAGCGATCCGCATCCCTACAGCCAGGGCTGGATCCAGTGCGCCGCCGCCGCCGCCGCGCTCATCTGTGACCAGCACGAGGTCGTGCTGCGCGAAGCCGCGGTCGCGCTCCAGATCGCCACCGACGAGGGCTTCGGCGACCTGCTCGGACAGGCCTTGGTGCTGCACGGGTGGGCGCTCGTGCGCGGCGGCGAGATCGACGCAGGCGTCGAGCAGTGCCGTCGCGGCGCGGCGCAGGGGACCGCCGGGGGCGCGATCGTCCTGCGCCAACTGCTGCGGGGGCTGCTCGGCGACGCGCTCGCGCGCGCCGGCGAGTACGGACCCGGGCTGGTCGCGATCGACGAGGCGCTGGCCTGCGGCGCCCGTGGCGAGCACTGGTGCGATCCCGAGCTTCACCGCCTGCGTGCCGAGCTGCTGCTCGCCGCCGGCGACCGCCGCGGCGCGCTGCGCAGCGCCCGCACCGCCGTCGCGCTCGCCAGGCGCAGCGCCGCCCCCGGCTGGGAGCGTCGCGGCGCCGCGACGCTCGCGCGCGTCACCAGCGCGGCCGCCGTCGGCTGAGCACCCGCCGCACGACCTCGTGCAGACCTACGCCTGCGCGCGCCCGCTGGGCTAGCTTGGCCCGCGCCCCGTCATGGATCGCCATCGCCTGCGCGCACCCGTCCTCGTCCTCGCCGTCCTCGCCGCGGCGCTCGGCGCCGTGCCCGCGATCGGCCAGCAGAGCGAGAACGGGCTGCGCGACCGGATCGACGCGCAGCGCGGCCGCGAGCAGACGCTGTCGAGCTCGGTGGCGCGGCTCGGGCGGCTCGAGCGCGCGACCGCACGCGAGGTGGCGATCCTCGAGCGGCGCGTCGCCGCCGTGCAGGCCGAGCTCGGCGCCGCCGAGACCGTGCTCGCCTCGACCGAGCGGCGCCGTAACGGCCAGCGCGCCCGCGCCCTGCGCCTGCGCGCCCGGCTGGCGCAGTCGCGCGAGAAGCTGTCGACGCTTCTGCGCGAGCGCTACACCGGCGGGCGGCCGGACATCATCACGGTCGTCCTGCACTCCGACGGCTTCGCGCAGCTGCTCGAGACCGTCGACTTCCTCAAGCGCGTCCAGGCCCAGGACGAGCGCATCACCGACACCGTCCAGGGCGCGCGCCGCGACGCGCTGTCGCAGCGCCGCGTGCTGACGAAGCTCGCCACGCAGCGGCGCGTCGCCGCCGAGGCCGTGCGCCGCCGTCACGCGGCGCTCGCGACGATCGCCGCCGGCCTGCAGGAGCGCCGCGCGCGCCTGGCCGCGGCACGCCGCACGCGCGCGGCGCTGCTGCGCGGCACGCGCGCCGAGCGCCGACGCGCCGAGCGCGCGCTGACGAGGCTCCTGGCCCAGCGCGCCCGCGCGCTGAAGGCCGTCGGCCCCGGCGGACCGTGGGCGATCCCGTGGCCGGTCGTGCAGTGCGAGTCCGGCGGGCAGAACCTGCCGCCCAACTCCGCCGGCGCGTCGGGCTTCTATCAGTTCATGCCCGCGACCTGGCGCGGGCTGGGCGGCTCGACGCCGCACGCCTACCTCGCGGCGAAGGCCGAGCAGGACCGCCTCGCGGCCCAGCTGTGGGCGGGCGGCAGCGGCGCGCACAACTGGGTCTGCGCGGCGCTCGTCGGCACCGGGTGATCGCAGGCCTATGACACAGTACGCTCGCCGTATGGGCATCCGGGGAAGGAACCCCGCCTTCATCCTCGCCGTATCGATCGCGCTGCTGGCCGGCGGCGCGGTCGCGGCGCGCGCCGAGGCGCCCGCGCAGTACCCGCTCGTCGTCCACCTCGTCACCGATACGAGCAAGCCCGGGGTCGTCACGCTGTCGCTCTTCGGCGCGCCCAACTCGCTCGTCACGTTCTACGAGCGCATCGGCGACCGGCTCCAGGAGCTCGGCAAGCGGGCCGGTTCCAGCGGCCGGGCCGCGGTTCTCGTCGACGCCGTCGCCTGGCGCTGCGACCGGCTCGTGCGCACGTTCGAGGCCCATACGACCGCGGCCGACGGCCGCGTCGGCAGCGCCACCTACGCGGTGCGCACGCCGTCGTGCAAGACGCGCTTCGAGCTCGAGGTGCCGCGCCGGGTCGCGCGCGGCAAGGTCGGGCGCGTCCGCGTCGTCGACCGCTGGAGCAACGGCGCCATCGCGCTGCAGCTCTGCCTGCGGGCGCCCGGTCGCAGGTTCGCCTGCGACCGGCTGAGGTTCCCGCGTGCCGTCGCCGTCGTGACGCACCGTTTCCGCCCGCGCACGCGCGGGCGCTGGCGCGCCGAACTGCGGCTGCGCGGTCACGTGACGAAGCGGTCGTTCGCCGTCGGCCGGCGCGCCCTCAGGAGCACGCCGCCGCTGACCGTGCTCGCGACCGGCGACTCGTCGATGCAGGGCCTCGACAGCTACCTCGCCGACGAGCTCGGCGACGACGCGACCGTGAAGAGCGACGTCCACCTCGGAACCGGGCTTGTCAAGGCCGGCGGGCCCTGGGAGACGCTGGCGGCCTTCCAGACGAAGGTCGTCAAGCAGGACGTCACCGTCATGTCGATCGGCGCGGCGGACGACTTCGCGTTGCGCGCCTTCGACGGCTCGGTGCACGACTGCTGTGACGAGGGCTGGATCGCCGAGTACGCGGGCCGCGCGCGCCAGCAGATGGTGACCTACCGGCGCGGCGGCAAGGCGCGCGTCGTCTGGCTGACGCTGCCGATCCCGCGCGGCGAGCGCCCGTTCGTCGCCGCATCGATCAACGACGCCGTCCTCCGCGCAGCAGCCGGCCTGGCGGGCGTCACGGTGGTGCGCCTGGACGTCGTCTTCACGCCTGCCGGCCACCGCCAGCAGATGCAGCATCGCGGCCACGACATCGCGATCTTCCGCGAGGACGGCGTGCACCTCACGATCACCGGCACGGCGATCGCCGCCAAGCTCGTCGCCGCGGCGGTGCGTGGCGGGACGATCGCGCCGTGAGCCGGTTCGCGCGGTCGTGGTCTGCGCTCGTCGCCGTGATCGCCGTCAGCGTCGCGCTCGATGACCGGGCGAGCGCGCAGTCGACCTATCCGGCGCCGCCCGTCGAGGTCCATTTCTTCGCCGCCGACGCGACCCAGATCGGCGTCATCGGCCTGCATTTCTTCGGCGCCGCCGGCATCCCCGTGACGTTCTACGAGCGCGTCGGCGAGCGGCTCGTCACGCTCGGCACGCGCACGTCGGCGAGCGACGAGACGATCATGCGCGACGCGGTGATGTGGCGCTGCGACCGGCTCGTGCGGCGCTTCGTGGCGGCCGCCCGGCTGGCCGACGGCCGCCTCGCGTACGGCGAGTACAGCGTGCGCACGTCGTCCTGCGCGACGCGCCTGGAGCTCGTCGTCCCGCGGCGCCTGCCGCCCGGCGCGGTGGGCCGCGTCAGCGTCGTCGACCGCTGGGGCAACGGCGACGTGACGCCGCAGCTGTGCATCGCGCCGCCGGGCGCCCGGCGCGCGTGCGACAGGGTGCGGTTGCGGCGCGCGGTGTCGGTCGCGACGCGGCGCCTGCGGGCGCGCGCGAGCGGGCGCTGGCGCGTCGAGCTGCGCTTCCGCGGCCACCGCGTGCGCCGCTCGGTCGCGGTCGGCAAGGGCGTCGGTACGACGACCCCGCCGCCGGTCGTGCTGGCGACCGGCGACTCGACGATGCAGGGCATCGACACGTTCCTCGCCGACGAGCTCGGCGACGGCGCAAAGGTCGTCAGCGACGTGCGGCCGAGCACGGGCATCAGCAAGCCGTTCGGGCCGTGGGACACGCTCGCGCGCGCGCAGAGCCGGCGCCTGCGGCAGGCCGCCACGGTCGTCTCGCTGGGGATCCTCGACCGCTTCGCGCTGACCACGCCCGAGCGGACCACGCTGGCGTGCTGCGGCGCGGGCTGGATCGCCGAGTACACGCGCCGCGTGCGCGCGATGATGCGGACCTACCGGCGCGAGCGGCGCGGGCGCGTGCTCTACCTGACGCTGCCGATCCCGAAGGGGCCGCGGATGGTGGCCGACGCGGTCAACCGCGCGATCGTCGACGCCGCGAAGGGCCTGGATGGCGTCGAGGTGCTGCGGATGGACCTCTTCTTCACGCCGAGCGGGTTTCGCGAGACGATGCCCTACCGCGGCCGCGTCGTCGACGTGCGCGAGGAGGACGGCATCCACCTGAACATCACCGGGCAGGTGATCGCGGCGCGGATCGTCGCGGGCGCGCTGCGGAGACGCTGATCGATCGCCCCGCAGCCCGCCGCAGGGCGGGATACTCACGGCCATGACCCGTCGTCGCCCGCTGCTCGCGGCGCTCAGCCCGCTCGTCGCGATCCTCGCCACGGCGGCCTCGGCGCACGCCGCCGACCCCGGCCCCTACGTGTCGCTCGGCGACTCCTTCACCGCCGCCCCGTTCGTCCTCACGCCGGTCGGCCGGCCCGTCGGCTGCGGGCGATCGGACCACAACTATCCGACCATCGTGCGCGGCGCGACGGGCGTGCAGCAGTTTCGCGACGTGAGCTGCTCCTCGGCCACGACGCGCCACATGACCGAGCCGCAGCCGGTCAACTTCGGCACGAACCCCCCGCAGTTCGATGCGCTCAGCGCCGACCTGCGGCTCGTCACGGTCGGGATCGGCGGCAACGACGTCGGGCTCGTCACCGCGGCCCTGAAGTGCCTGCAGCTCGGCGTGCTCGCGCCGACCGGCAGCGCCTGTCGCTCGCATTTCGCCTACGGGGCTGGCGAGGACGCGCTCGCCGACCAGATCGCGGCGACGGGACCGAAGATCGCGGCGACGCTGCAGGGCATCCATCAGCGCTCGCCGCAGGCACGCGTGCTGATCGTCGGCTATCCCGCCGTCGCGCCGGTCGACGGCAACGGCTGCTACCCGCTCGTCCCGCTCTCCGACGACGACATCGCCTACCTCGACGGGATGCTGCGCCGCACGAACGCGATGATCGCCGGGCAGGCCGCCGAGAACGACGCCGAGTTCGTCGACACCTACGACGACAGCATCGGGCACGACGTCTGCACGGCGCCGGGGACGCGCTGGTTCGAGGGGCTCGTCCCGACCGCGCCGGCGTTCCCCGTCCATCCCAACGCGCTCGGCGAGGCGAGCATGGCGCGCTCGCTGCTGCGCGTGCTCGGCCAGCCGCGGCCGGCGCCCGTGCTGGGGCCGTTGCGGCGCGCGCTGCGATCGGTCGGCGCGGGCCGCGCGCAGCGGATCTCGTACACGCTCAGCCGCGCCGGAAGCGTGACGTTCGCGCTGCAGCGCTCGCGCGGGAAGGGGCGCTACGGCAGCGCCCGCACGCTGCTGACCGTCGACGCGCAGGCCGGTGCGAACACGACGAAGCTGACGGCCCGGCGCATGGGCCGGCGCGTCGGGCTGTACCGCGTGAGCGCGACGGTGGCCGGCGGCGCGACGCAGTCGGCGCAGTTCCGCATCCGCCGCGCGCGCTGAGCGGCGGCGCCGGCGCGAGCGCCGGTCAGCGCGTGCGGGCCGCGCGCAGGATCACGCGCGAGCGGTCGCCGGTGCGCACGATGATCCTGGCGCGGCGCTTGGCCGCGGCGGCGAGCGCCCGCTGGCCGCTCTT
This sequence comes from uncultured Solirubrobacteraceae bacterium, assembly GCA_963756465.1. Taxonomy (GTDB): domain Bacteria; phylum Actinomycetota; class Thermoleophilia; order Solirubrobacterales; family Solirubrobacteraceae; genus CADCVQ01. The sequence continues at coordinate 489,480 of CAVWNK010000002.1, read as the reverse complement.
GGAGGAGCGCAGGTGAGACCAGACGCGGGCGGCGTTGACCTTGCCGCGCAGCTTGACGCTCGTCTGGCGCCAGCGCCCGCTGTCGGAGGGCAGCAGTCCGGCCTGCTTGCGCGCGAGGCAGCGCAGCGCGCTCTGCAGCCGCTTCGGCCCGGTCTCCAAGACCGACCGCGCGACCTGCGAACAGCCCGTGCGCGCGGCCTCGCGCTCGGCAGCGCGGGCGCGGACGGCAGCGTCGGCGAACGAGCCGATGCCGGCCATGTACTGGCCGCGTCCGACGTCGGAGACGGTGCCGTGCATGAAGTCCTGGGCCGAGTTCCCGCGGTCGCCGGCCTGCAGCCCGATGAGCTGGGTGGTCGGCCGGGCAGCGACGAAGCGCTGCGCGTGAGCGGCCGTGACGAGCTCGTCGTCGGTCTCGTGTATGAGCATGACGTCGGCGTGGATCGCGGGCGCGAGCGCGACGAGGTTCCACGCCGCCGTCGCCTCGGCGGTCGTCCCGAACAGGCGCATGATCTGGCCGGCGACGAGCTTGACGCGGTCGTCGCTGCTGACCGAGGCCTCGACGGTGTACTGGTAGAGGTCGGTCGGCGTTCCGACGCCGATGACGCAGTCGATCGCGCGCAGGCGGGCGGCGGCGACGAGCGCCAGATGCGCGCCGGAGGACTCGCCGTAGATGCACAGCGGGCCGTCGCTCGAGCGTCGTGCGAGTTCGGCGCCGGCGATGTTGAGGAGATCCTGCAGCCCGTTGGGGCCCTCGTCGTAGTCGATCGACACGACGCGCCAGCCGCGCGCGAGGAACAGGTCGCCCGGGTTCTTCAGCAGCTCGCCCTGGGCGTAGCCGTCGTGGCCGGCCCAGCCGCCGGCGTGGACGAGGATCATCGTGCCGACCGGCGGGCCGGACGGGTCCGCGCTGAGCGGCGCCTGCACGGGCGGGATCACCGGGGTCGGCGGCGCCTTGGGCTTGAGCGTCGGCAGCTTGAAGGGCAGCGCGGCCTGAGCCTGCCCCGCCGGCAGCGCGAGCACGCCCGCGAGCGCGAGCGCGATCAGCAGCGGGCGGACCGCGAGCCGTGGGATCGAGCGCCGCATGCCGGTCCTATCGGACGATGCGCCCCCGATCGTGAGGGGAGAAGGCCGTCGTTGCGCAGGTCTCGGTTTCGAGGCCGACATCGCGGCCAACAGCCGGCCGCAGATCTGCGCCGGCGGTCGGAGGCTGCGCCCGCCGCGGCGAGCGATGATCGTCGTCATGGCCGAACGAACGCCGTACCGACTCGGACCCAGGAGCCGTGCCCTGGGGGGCCCGCGCCGACCTCGCAGGCGCGCAACCCACACTGGGCGCGGGTTTGAGAGCGCTCGCGTCCGTGCACTCAAGCGGGCCCCGCTGCGATGAAGCGGGGGTTCGCACGACCACGCCGGACCCGCGCGAGCGCGAGGCGCGGCCGCCGCCGACCGCCACCGCGGCCGGTTCGCGAGCTCACCCGTCCCACTCGCATCGATCCCCCCGAAACGGGCAGCTCGGGAAGCTCCGTTTGACCGCAGTCGTGATCGCCGCGCCGCCTCGTGCGGCGCGGCGTTTCACGTTCTGGCGCGACGTCGCGGCTAGAGGCCCTGCGGGTGGCGCACGACGTAGCCGCGCGACGAGCGCCGCTCGGGGCGCCAGCGCGGTCCCTCGCCGCCGCTGCCGGAGGTGTCCAGCCGCAGTCCGGCGATGACGACGTACGCGTGGCCGGAGTTCGCGTAGACCGTGATCCAGCGGCCGGCGCCCTTGGCGCCGAACGAGGTCAGGCCCGGCGAGGCGAGCGGTGCGTCGAGCAGTCCGGCGCCGTGCAGCGCGTAGGAGACGGTCCCCGAGCAGTCGTAGCCGGTGTCCTCGAAGGAGCCGTGGCCGCCGCCGTAGCGGTAGGGCCTGCCGGCGATCTTGTTGGCGGCCGCGATCGCGTCGACGACCCGTGGCGGCGCGCCGGCCGGTGCCAGCGCGGTGCGGCCGTCGGGCGCGACCACGGCGTTGGCGCCGGGGGCCCGGTTCTGCGCTGCGGCGATCGCGGGCGTCGGCTGCGGGCCTCCCGAGAGGATCGTGGCGCGCGCGATGATCGCCCGCCGGCGCAGCCCGCGGGCCTGGACGCGCGACAGGATCCCGTCGACGCGCATCTCGTTCTCTCGTTCCATGCGGCGCAGCGCGATCTTCGTGCGCCGGCCGAAGTGGCCGTCGATGCGGGCGTTGTAGCCCGTCAGCGACAGCCAGCGCTGCAGCACGCGGACGTGCTGGCCGCTGCTGCCCTGGCGCAGCACGCGGTCGCCGAAGGCGGCCTCCGCGCTTGCGACCGGCGTCGCCAACAGCGCGCCGCCGACAGCGATCGTGACCGCGCACAGGCGCGATCGGTTTCGGTTTCCCACTGCGGTCCTCCCGTTTTCACGGCCTCCGAGGTGAGCTGTCGGGCTCGCGCTGAAAACGTGCGCTACACCGGTTTGCACCGGCGATTCGCCCCTGCGCCGCATGCGACGCGATGGTTCCCCCGGCCGCCCACGCATTGGCGCGCGAGCGGTTCGGCCCAGATGACTTCGAAGCACAGAGACACGTCCGGCGGCGGGAAGTTGCGCCGCGTGCACGTGCCCGGCGTCGTCGCCGCTGTCGTCGGTCCCGCCGCCTCACCACGCCGGCCGGCCGCCCGCGAACGTCGTCGCGACGGGGCGGTGGACGACGTGCGCCCAGGACGGTGCGTCGAGCAGGACCCGCGACCCCACGACGCCCGGCGGTCCTGGCATCCTGTTGGGGTGCAGGAGCAATCGCCGGAGACCATCGTCGCCGCCGCCGACGCCGCCCTCGCCGAGGCCGAATGGGAGCGCGCCGCGGAGCTCTGCCACGCCGCGCTCGCCGAGCGTCCCGGCGACGCCGACCTGCTCGACCGGCTCGGGCAGGCCGAGTGGTGGATCGGCGACCTGCCGGGCTCCGTCGCGCGCCGCACGGAGGCCTACGCCGCCTACGCGCGGCGCGGCGAGCGCCGCGCCGCGTCGCGGGTCGCGCTCTGGCTCGCGGCCGAGGACGCGCGCGGGCCGTCGATCGCCAACGGCTGGCTTGCGCGCGCGCAGCGGATGCTCGAGGGGCTGCCGCCCGACGCCGACCACGGCCGGCTCGAGGTCCGGCGCGCGAAGTGGGCCGCCGATCCCGCCGTCGCCGAGGCCCACGCCCACCGCGCGCTCGAGCTCGCGCGCGCCGCGAACGACCTCGACCTCGAGGTCAGCGCGCTGTGCCAGGTCGGCATCGCGCACATCGCTCGCGGCCGCGTCGCCGAGGGCATGACGCAGCTCGACGCCGCGATGGCGGCGGCGATGGCCGGCGAGGCGACCGACCCGTGGGCGATCGGCGACGCCTGCTGTCAGATGCTGACCGCCTGCGACCGCCTCTCGGACCTCGAGCGGGCCGCGGACTGGTGCCGGCGCGTCATCGAGTTCACCGAGCGGCGGCGCTACACCCCGCTGTCGGGGCTGTGCCGGGCATCCTACGCCGGCGTGCTGACGACGATGGGCGACTGGGAGCGCGCGGAATCCGAGCTGCTGGCCTCGCGGCGGACGTTCGCCGGCACCCAGCGCGACCGCGACGTCATCCCGCTCGCCGGCCTCGCCGAGCTGCGGCTGCGCCAGGGCCGCATCGACGAGGCGGCGCGGCTGCTCGCCGGCCACGAGGACGACGCGGTCGCTCAGCCCGCGGTCGTCGCGCTCGCGCTCGCCCGCGGCGACGCAGCCGTGGCCGCCCAGCTCGCCGAGCGCGCGCTCGACATCGCCGGGTTCCGCAGCCCCGTGCTGGCATCCCTTTTGTCGCTGCTCGTCCGCGCCCGCATCGCGCTGGGCGACGTCGACGCCGCGCGCGACGCCGCCGGGCGGCTGGGCGAGCTCGCGCTCGGCCTGCGCCAGGAGCACGTGGCCGCGCACGCGGAGGTCGCGGCGGCGGCCGTCTGCGCGGCGAAGGGCGACGGCGCCCCGGCGCGGCATCTCGAGGTCGCCGTCGAGATCTTCGAGCGGCTCGGGATGCCGCTCGAGGAGGGCCGCGCCAGGCTGGCGCTGGCGCGCGCGCTCGCGGCGGGGGGCTCGGCGCCGGCGACGCAGCAGGCCCGTGCGGCGCTGGATCTCTTCGAGCGGCTCGGGGCGGCGGCCGACGCCGATGGGGCCGCGTCCTTTTTGCGCGCGCACGGCTCGCCCGGCCGCGTGCGGCCGCGCAGCGGCGGCGAGCTGACGACGCGCGAGCGCGAGGTGCTCGCGCTGCTCGCCGACGGGCTGACGAACCCGCAGATCGCCGAGCGGCTGTTCATCAGCCGCAAGACGGCCGGCCACCACGTCAGCCGCATCCTCATGAAGGTCGGTGCGCGCAACCGCGCCGAGGCGGCCGCCTATGCCGTCCGCGAGCAGGGGGCCGGACAGGCCACCGGATAGGGCAGTTGCCCGATGCGCGCCGGCCCTGCCGGGCGCATGATCGGCCCATGTCGCACACGATCGCTTGCGGCGGCGGGAGGACCCGCCGCCGTCTCCCCCACGCCGCGCTGCTCGGGGTCCTCGCTGCGCTCGCCGCGCCCGGCGCCGCGCTCGCGGACAGCCTCGTCTTCATCAGGGCCGGCGACGTCTGGCTCGCCGACGCCGACGGCAGCGGGCAGGTCCGCGTCACCGAGGGCGGGCGCTACAGCTCGCCGTCGATGTCCGACGACGGCACGATCGTCGCCTCCCACGGCGCCGGCGAGCTCGTACGCATGCGCCAGAACGGCGAGCTGCTGTCGCGCTTCGCGGTCATCGGGTCGGGCCCGAACTCGGGCACGTTCGAGGGCCCGTTCGATCCGCAGATCTCGCCCGACGGCAGCGCGATCGCCTACTGGTTCCTGCAGCGCACGAGCTGGTACGACCCGGCCTGCCACTGCCTGCGCATCGACACGCGCCCGCACGCGACGGTCACAGCGGCCGACCGCTTCACCGACCCGACCGGCCGCGAGGCGGGCGCCTATCGCGCGCCCTCATGGATCGGCCGCACGAACCGCCTGCTCGTCGCCGACTACGCGCAGGTCGGCACGTACGTCGCCGGCGGCGACAACAACGCGCTGCAGCGCTGGTACAACGACTACCAGCGCGCCTGGGCGATCGCGCGCCTGGAGCTCACCCGCGACCTGTCCAAGCTCGTCGTCGTGCACGGCGACGTCGTGACGCACCCCACGCGGCTGCTGCTGTACACGACCAACGGCCAGCCATGGACCGACGACGGCCCGCCGTACGACAACTACGACCCGGCGCGACCGCGTCCCAACCCGCCGAGCATCGCCTGCGCGCTGGACCGCGGCCAGGCCGTCTCCGGCGTGAGCTGGTCCTCCGACGGCGCGCGCCTGGCGTTCGGCCAGCCCGACGGCGTCTGGATCGCAAACGTACCCGCGTCGCTCGCCGACTGCGCGGCGATCACCGGCGGCCTGGCGATCGCGGGCGGCAGCGAGCCCGACTTCAGCCCGGCCCCGCTGGCGCCAGGTCCGCGCTCGAAGCCCGGCGGCGGGGGCGGAGGCGCTCCCGCAGGCGCCGGAGCGCCCGCTGGCGCCGCCGACCTCCAGCCGCCCCGGCTTTCGCGCGTCGTGCTGCGCCCCACCTCCTTCACGGCGGGACGCGGCTCGACCGTGCGCCTGCGCCTGTCCGAGCGGGCGCGCCTGACCCTGTCGATCCGCCGCGGCCGGCGCGCGGTCCGCAGCGTCACGACCACTGCTCGCGCCGGCTCGCGTCGCGTGCGCCTCGTGACGCGCGGGCTGCGCCCGGGTCGCTACCGCCTCATCGTGCGCGCCCGCGACGACGCCGGCAACGTCTCCTCGCCGGTGACGCGCAGCTTCCTCGTCCTGCGCCGGTGAGCGACGCCTTCGCACCACGACCACCGACCGAAAGGAATCCCATGTCCGCCGATCGCAAGCTGCTCGCCTACGGCGCCGCCGTGCTCGCGCTCAACGTCGTCGTCCTCACCCCGATCGCACTGCTCGCGAACCTGCCCTCGCAGTTCGGCGGCGTCGGCACCGACGCCGCCGCGGAGTTCGCGATCCGCGGCACCGCGATCTCCGCGCCCGCGGTGACGCTCGCCGTCCTCGCGCTGGCGCTCGGCGCGCTGCGGATGCCGGGGACCTGGGCGACGTCCGGCACGATCGCGATTGGGCTCGTCGGCATCCTCATGATCATCGGCGCGTTCGGGGAGGCCTTCTCGACCCCGACGGCCGACGTCTCCAAGCAGGTGCTCGTGACCGCGGGCATCGTCGCCGGCGCACTCGGAACCGGCATGGTCGCGCTCTCCGCGGGGGCGCTCAGCGCCCGCCCGGGCGCGCGGCCGCGTGGCCCCGAAGCGACCGCCCGCCTCTGACTCCCCGCGGAGCGATCGTCCCCCCGCCGCCGGGGGGACGGTCGCTCAGCGGGCACCACCCTGATCGTGCGCAGCCGTCCAGACCGGCCGCCCGCGCACGAACGTCGTCGCCACGAGCGGCACGCCGGGGCGGTAGACGAGGTGCGCGTAGGACGGCGCGTCGAGCAGGACCGCGTCGGCGCGCGCGCCCGGGGCGAGATGGCCGAGATCGGCGCGCCGCAGCGCGCGGGCGCCGCCGAGCGTCGCCGCGACGAGCGCCTCCTCGGCGGTCATGTGCATGTCGCGGACGGCGAGCGCGATGCAGAACGCCATCGACGTCGTGTAGCTCGAGCCGGGGTTGCAGTTCGTCGCGATCGCGACGCTCACGCCGGCGTCGATCGCGCGCCGCGCGTCGGGATACGGCTGGCGCGTGGAGAAGTCGGTGGCCGGCAGGAACGTGGCGATGGTGTCGCTGGCGGCGAGCGCGGCGAGGTCGTCGTCGGCGAGGTACGTGCAGTGGTCGGCCGAGGCCGCGCCGAGTTCGACGCCGAGCTGGACGCCGGGCCCGTGGCCGAGCTGGTTGGCGTGGATCCGTAGCCCCAGCCCCGCGGCGCGGCCGGCCTCGAGCACGGCGCGCGACTGGTCGGCGTCGAAGGCGCCGCGCTCACAGAAGACGTCGACCCAGCGCGCATGCGGCGCGCAGGCGTCGAGCATCGCGCCGCAGACGAGCGCGACGTAGTCGTCGGCATCGGCTCCGTGCGGGACGACGTGCGCGCCGAGGAACGTCACGTCGTCGGTGAAGGCGCACGCGACCTCACACGAGCGCCGTTCGTGCTCGACGTCGAGGCCGTAGCCGGACTTGATCTCGACGTGCGTGATCCCCGCCCGCAGCGCCTCCTCGCGGCGCGCGGCGGCGAGCGCGTGCAGCTCGACGTCGCCGGCCGCGCGCGTCGCCGCCACCGTCTCGCGGATCCCGCCGGCGGCGTACGGCGCGCCGGCCATCCGCGCGGCGAACTCGTCGCCGCGCTCGCCGGCGAAGACGAGGTGCGTGTGGCTGTCGACGAAGCCCGGGATCACGCAGCGCCCGCCCGCGTCGACGCGCTCGTCGGCGGCGGCGTCGGCGCCCGCGGGCAGCACCGCCGCCACGCGCTCGCCGTCGAACACGATCGCGGCGTCGCGCAGCGTCCCGAGCTCGGGGTCGTTCGTGACGAGCAGGCCGATGTTGTCGATCGCCAGCGTGCTCACGGTGCGAGCACCGCCCGCAGCTCGGCGGCGACGTCGATCGACGCATGCGCCCCGTCGCGCACGACCCAACGCCCGCCGACCATCACGTCGCGCACATCCGCGGCGGTCGCGCAGAAGACGGCGCCTTCCAGCGGCGGGGCGCCGGCCAGGCGCACGGAGTCCAGCGCGACGGTCGTCAGATCGGCGAGCGCGCCCGCCTCGATGCGCCCGCCGTCGTGCAGGCCCAGCGACCCGTAGCCGCCCGTCGTCGCGGCGCGCAGCAGCTCCGCGGCGCTGTGGCGTCCGCGCTCGCCCGACGCGAGACGCTCGTCGAGCTCGACCGCGCGCGCCTCCTCGAGCAGGTCGATGACGGCATGCGAGTCGCTGCCGAGCGCCAGCCGCGCGCCGGCATCGGCAAGCGCGCGCGCCGGCCCGATGCCGTCGGCGAGGTCGCGCTCGGTCGTCGGGCACAGGCAGACGTGCGCGTCCGCGCCGCCGAGCATCGCGATGTCGACGCCCGTCAGGTGCGTCGCGTGGATCGCGCTGAAGTTCGCGCCGAGCGCCCCGCCATCGCCGAGCAGCGCCGTCGGCGTCCTGCCGTAGCGCTCGTGCGCAAGCGCGTTCTCCGCGGGTTGCTCGGAGACATGGGCGTGCAGGGGCGCCGCGCGCAGCGCCGCCCACTCGGCGACGACGCCGATCGCGTCGGGGCCGACCGCGCGCACGCTGTGGATCGCAGCGCCCGCACCGACGTCGAGCGCCGCGGCGCGCTCGGCCCACGCTTCGGCGCTCGCGTCACGAAAACGCGCGCTGCCGCCGTGCAGGTAGCACGTGTCCAGCAGCACGATCCGGATGCCGGCCTCGCCCGCCGCCGCCAGCACGGCGCGCCCCAGCTCGTTGGGGTCGTCGTAGGGGACGCCGCCCGGCCCGTGGTGCAGGTAGTGAAACTCACCGACGACCGTCACGCCTGCCAGCGCCATCTCGGCGAACGTCGCCCGTGCCAGCGCCAGGTACCCATCCGGCTCGATCGTCTCCGCGAGCGCGTACATCTGCTCGCGCCAGAACCAGAACGAGCCCGGTTCCTGCGCGCGGCCCCGCAGCGCGCGCTGGAAGGCGTGCGAGTGCGCGTTCGCGAGGCCCGGGATCGTCAGCCCCGGCAGGCGCTCGGCGTCGCCCGCCGGGGCGCCGGTCTGGACGCTCGCGATCCGCCCGTCGTCGCCGACGGCGATGCGCACCGCTGCCGCCGCAACGTCGCCGCCGAGCCACGCCCACTCACACCACAGCGACGTCATGAGCCGACCCGCGCGACGAGCGCCCGCGCGCGCGCCTCGAACGCGGCGCGGCCCTCGCGCTCGAACTGCTCCCACGTCGAGAGCGTCGATCGATCCTCGACGCGGTCGGTGAACAGGACGCCGTCGAGATGGTCGACCTCGTGCTGGAACGTGCCGGCGGTCAGGCCGCGGCGCACGTCGGCGTGCGGGACGCCGTCGCGGTCGACGTAGCGCACGCGCACGTTGACGGCGCGCGCCACGACGCCGCGCACGTCGGGCAGCGACAGGCAGCCCTCGTTGATCTCGAAGCGCTCGTCGTCGAGCAGCTCCAGCACCGGGTTGACGATCACGGTCAGCGCGATCGGCGGCTTGTACGGGTAGCGCTCGTTGCCGGCGCGCACCTCGATCACGGCGATCCGCAGCGTCTCGCCCACCTGGTTTGCCGCCAGCCCCGCGCCGGACGCCGCGCGCATCGTCGCGATCATGTCGTCGATCAGGCGCTGCACCGGCTCGGAGGCGAGCTCGTCCGGCGCCACCTCGCGCGCGCGCTCGCGCAGCACCGGGGCATCGCCGCAGACGATCTCGCGCACCGCCACGGCGTCAGCCGTCCTCGCGCATCGGGATCCGCACGCCGCGCTGCTCGGCGACGTGGACCGCGCGCTCGTAGCCGGCGTCGGCGTGGCGCATGACGCCGGTGCCGGGGTCGGCGGTCAGCACCCGCTCGAGCTTCTGCGCCGCCAGCGCCGTGCCGTCGGCGACGCAGACCATCCCGGCGTGGATCGAGCGCCCGATCCCGACGCCGCCGCCGTGGTGGATCGAGACCCACGACGCCCCGCTCGCCGTGTTCACGAGCGCGTTGAGCAGCGGCCAGTCGGCGATCGCGTCGGACTCGTCGGCCATGCCCTCCGTCTCGCGGTAGGGCGAGGCGACCGAGCCCGCGTCGAGGTGGTCGCGGCCGATGACGACCGGCGCGCGCAGCTCGCCGGACGCGACCATCGCGTTGATCCGCAGCCCCAACCGCGCGCGCTCGCCGTAGCCCAGCCAGCAGATCCGCGCCGGCAGGCCCTGGAAGGCGATCCGCTCGCTCGCGTGCGCGATCCAGCGCGCGAGCGGCTCGTCGCCGGGGAACTCCTCGAGCACGGCGCGGTCGGTCGCGGCGATGTCGGCCGGATCGCCCGACAGCGCGACCCAGCGAAACGGCCCCTTGCCCTCGCAAAACAGCGGGCGCACGTAGGCGGGCACGAAGCCGGGGTACGCGAACGCCCGCTCGAAGCCGCCCAGGCGCGCCTCGGCGCGCAGGCTGTTGCCGTAGTCGAAGACCTCTGCGCCGGCGTCGAGGAAGCCGACCATCGCGGCGCAGTGCGCGGCGATCGACGCCCGCGAGCGGCGGATGTACTCCTGCGGATCGGCGGCCCGCAGCGCGTCGGCCTGCTCCAGCGTCATCCGCCCGGGCACGTAGCCGGCGAGCGGGTCGTGGGCGCTCGTCTGGTCGGTGACGACGTCCGCCTCGAAGCCCATCGCCAGCAGCCGCGGCAGCACATCGGAGGCGTTCGCACACAGCCCGACGCTGACCGCCCGCCGCGCATCGCGGGCGGCGCGCGCCCGCGCCACGGCATCCTCCAGCGACGCTGCGACCTCGTCGAGGTAGCGCGTCTGCAGACGACGCTCGATGCGCTCGGGGTCGACCTCGATGCAGACCGCGACGCCGCCGTTCATCGTCACGGCGAGCGGCTGCGCGCCGCCCATCCCGCCGAGCCCGGCGGTCAGGGTGATCGTCCCCGCCAGCGTGCCGCCGTGATGGCGCCGCGCGATCTCGGCGAAGCACTCGTACGTGCCCTGCACGATGCCCTGGCTGCCGATGTAGATCCACGAGCCCGCCGTCATCTGGCCGTACATCGTCAGCCCGAGCGCCTCCAGGCGCCGGAATTCGTCCCACGTCGCCCACTCTGGCACGAGGTTGGAGTTCGCGAGCAGCACGCGCGGAGCCCACTCGTGCGTGCGCACGACGCCGACCGGCTTACCCGACTGGACGAGCAGCGTCTCGTCGCCGGCCAGCGTGCGCAGCGTGCGGGTGATCGCGTCGAAGGCCTCCCACGAGCGCGCGGCGCGGCCCGTGCCGCCGTAGACGACGAGCTCGTCGGGGCGCTCGGCGACGTCGGGATCGAGGTTGTTGTGCAGCATCCGCAGCGCCGCCTCCTGGGGCCAGCCGAGGCAGGAGATCTCGCCCCCGGTCGGCGCGACGACGCGACGCGCGCCGCTCATACGAGCTCTCCGACCGCGTCCGCGACAGCGTCGCGCAGCGCGTCACCGAGCACGAGCCGTTCGGCGAGCGCGAGCTCCGGCGCCAGCCAGCGGTCGGCGCCCGCGCCGGGCACGCCGGCCTCGCGCAGCGCGCCCACCGCGGCGCCCGTCCCCGCCGCGGGCGCGAGCGGCGCGCGCAGCTCGATGGCGCGCGCCGCGCAGGCAAGCTCGACGGCGAGGATCCGCGCGAGGTTCGCGACGACGGCGCGCAGCTTGCGCGCGGCGGCCCATCCGATCGACACATGGTCCTCCTGCATCGCGCTCGTCGGCAGCGAGCCGACGCTCGCGGGCGCCGCCAGGCGGCGGTTCTCGGCGACCATCGCGGCCTGCGTGTACTGGGCGATCATGAGCCCCGAGTTGACGCCCGCGTCCGGCGCCAGGAACGGCGGCAGGCCGGCCGAGCGCGACGCGTCGAGCAGCCGGTCGGTGCGCCGCTCGGCGATCGCGCCGACCTCGGCGATCGCGATCGCCAGCGCGTCGCAGGCGAACGCCAACGGCGCGCCGTGGAAGTTGCCGCACGACTCGATCCGCCCGTCGGGCAGGACCATCGGGTTGTCGATCGCGCTCGCCAGCTCGGCCGCCGCGACCGCATCGGCGTGCGCGAGCACGTCGCGCGCGGCGCCCGCGACCTGCGGCGCGCAGCGCAGCGAGTAGGCGTCCTGCACGCGGTCGTCGCCGCGGCGGTGGCTGGCGACGATCTGCGAGCCCGACAGCAGCGCGCGCAGGTTGCGCGCGCTGAGCTGCTGGCCGGGCTGCGGGCGCAGCGCGACGAGCTCGGCGTCGAAGGCGCGGTCGGTGCCCAGCAGCGCCTCGACCGACATCGCGGCCGTGATGTCGGCGATCCGCAGCAGCCGCGCGAGGTCGTGCGTCGCGAGGACGAGCATGCCGAGCATCCCGTCGGTGCCGTTGATGAGCGCCAGGCCCTCCTTGGCGATCAGCGTCAGCGGCTGCAACCCGCACTGCGCGAGCGCCGCGCCGGCGTCCGAGCAGGTGCCGTCGCGCTGCTGCACCTCGCCCTCACCGAGCAGCGCCAGGGCGCAGTGAGCCAAGGGCGCGAGGTCACCGCTCGCGCCGAGCGAGCCGTGCTCCGGCACGACCGGCGTCAGCCCGGCGTTGAGCAGCGCCGCGATCGCCTCGGCGACGACCGGCCGCGCGCCCGAGCAGCCCATCGCGAGCGTCCGCGCGCGCAGCAGCATCATCGCCCGCACGACCTCGCGCTCGACGGGCGGCCCCATCCCGGCGGCGTGCGAGCGCACGAGCGCGCGCTGCAGCTCCTCGCGCCGATCGCCCGCGATCACGACGTTGGCGAGCGAGCCGAAGCCCGTCGACACGCCGTATGCGGGCTCGGGCGCGTCCAGCGCGCGCTGCACCGCGGCGGCGCTCGCCTGCATCTGCGCCCGCGCCCGCGCGCCGAGCCGCACCGGCGCGTCGCCGCGCGCGACGGCGAGCACGGCGGCCGGCGCCAGCGCACTGCCCGTCAGCTCGACAGCGGTCATCGCCTGCCGACGATAACCGTGCGGCCTAGCGCGTCAGCCGAACAGCCCCTTCACGCGGATCGAGACCGGCGCGCTCGTCGTCACGGCACCCGTGTTGTCGGTCGCCTTCGCGCGCAGGCTGTGCGTGCCGCTCGCGGCCCTACGCCAGACGTAGGAGTACGGCGCCGTCAGGTCCTCGCCGAGCTTCGTCGCGCCGTCGTTGCGGAAGAACTCGACCTTCGCGACCGTCCCGTCGCCGTCGCTCGCCGACGCGTTGATCGTGACGTTGGCCCGGAAGCCGAACACGGCGCCGTTGGCCGGTGACGTGATGCTCACGCTCGGCGGGGAGTTCGGCGGCCGCACGAGGACGCTGACCGCTGCGCTCGTCGTGCTCTTGCCGGCGCCGTCGGTCGCCTTCGCCGTGACGGAGTACGTGCCCTGCGCGACGCCGGTCCAGGCGTACGTGTACGGCGCGGTCGTGTCCTCGCCGAGCTTCGTCGCGCCGTTGAAGAACTCGACCTTGGCGACGGACACGTCGTCGGCCGCGCTCGCCGCGAGGTTGACCGTCGCGGGCGCGTGGAACACGGCGCCCGCAACCGGCTGCGTGAGGCTCACGGTCGGCGCCGCGTCGAACGGCGGCACGGTCACCATCTTCGCCACCGACGGCACGCCGTCGGCGTCGACGACGAACAGCATGTACATGCCGGGCGGGGCGATGTTCTCGTTCGCCGGACCGGTCGCGTTGAGCACGCCGCCGGCGGCCGTGAACGCCAGCGGGACGTAGCGCTGGTCCATGTCGACGGAGTGGGTGACGGCGCCGAGGCGGACGAGCCCGGCCTTGCGGATCGAACCGGCGTCGGGCGTGCTGATGACAAACGGCGTGCCGTACTCGACCGTCGCCGGTGCGCCCGTCACGGCCGGCCGCGGCGCGAGCGCGCCCGAGCCGTCCCTCGCGTAGAGGTAGGGCGGCGTGAAGACCTCGGCGTTCTTGGCGAGGTAGCCGGCCTGGTCGCACGCGCCGCAGATGCCACCGCCGGAGGACAGCACGCGGCCGTCGGCGAGCAGCAACGCGGTCGAGTGGTACTGGCGCGTGACCGCCTGCGCGGCGAGCGTCGCCCACGTCCCCGTCGCCGGGTTCCACAGCTCGGCGTTGTAGACGCCGTTGTTCATGTCGACGAGGCCCGCGCCGGAGGAGTTGCCGCCGGTCGCGAGCACGCTGCCGTCGGCGAGCAGCGTGAGGTTGTTCTGGCGCCGGCCGAACTGCATCGACGCGGTCGGCGTGACCACCGGCGTCGCACCGTTGACGTCGATCACGCCCGCGCTCTTGACCGAGTTGCCGCCGCCGGCGACGAGGATCTTGCCGACGTCGTACATCGCGTGGCCGCCGTAGTCGCGGTTGACGAGGTCGCGCGCCCCGTAGTTCGTCCAGGCGCCCGTGCCCTCGGGGTTGAGCGTGCGCATCGTCTGGTCGGGACCCGAGTAGAAGGCGCGGCCGTCGGGCGCGACGTCGAGCCACGGGTACAGCGGCAGGTTGCGCGATGCGGTCGTCAGCGCGCGGATCGTCCCGTTGCGCCGGCGCACCTCGGGGATGTCGGGGCCGCCCTCGGTGATGAGCATCTCGCCGTTGCGCAGGCCGGTGACGGTCGGGTACCAGCGCTCGTAGGCCATGTCGCCGGTGCGCGCCCAGGTCTGCGGCGCCGGGTTGAAGACGTGCGTCTGGCGGATGCCGTTGAGGCTCGAGTCCTTGTTGCCGCCGGCGAGGAAGACCGATCCGTCGAGCAGGTGCGCGAGGCCGCTGCAGAAGACGTTGAAGCCGGTGTTGACGCGCACGTCGGTGTGCGTGCCGGTGGCCGGATCCCAGACCGTCGCGCGGGTGTGGTCGTGGACGGGGTAGTTCTCGGTCGCGCTGTCGCCGACGGAGTCGTAGGCGAGCACCTTACCGTCGGGCAGCAGCGCGACGTGGACGCCGACGACCGGCCAGTCGGCCGGCGCCGACCACGTGCCGGTCTCGTGCGGCGCTGCGGCGACCGCGCGCGCCGCCGCCCGTGCGTCGGCGGCCGTCGCCTGCTGCGTCTTGTGCGTGAGCGCGCGCTCCTCCTGGGCCGTCTTGGGCGCCGACGTGTCGTCGCGTTTGTGATCCTCGACGGTCTTGTGCGCGAGGGCCGCGGCGGGCGCGGTCATGGCGATGACGACGGCTGTTGCGGCGATGTACGCGCGGTTGGCGCCCATGAAAGCCCCTTGGTCTGCGTGGCTCGGCCGAACGCGAGCGTAGGCGCACCACGGGGCCGGCGACGACGCCCATTGGTCTAGGTCTGTTCGCTCGGTCAGGCCTTCGCCTTGGTCCACTCCTTCTTGTGGACGCGCTTGGCCGCCTGGTAGTCGGCCAGGGCCTGCGGCGAGTCGACGTCGCCCAGCGTCGGGTGCCACGGCACGAGATCCTGGGCGGCGTCGACGCCGAAGCGCTTGGCCAGGACGGCGCCGAGCGCCTTGACCTTCATCTCCCCGAAGCCCGGCAGGGCGAGCAGGTTCGCCTTCAGCTGCTCGGCGGTCGCGGCGTCGTTCCAGACGCGGGCGGCGTCGCCGTCGTAGTGCTCGAGCACGTGCATCGCGAGGTCGTGCACGCGCTGGGCCATCGCGCCGGGAAAGCGATGGATCGCCGGCCGGGTACGGAAGATCGGTTCCAGATCCGCTGCCGCGAGGGTGCCCGCGTCGAGCGCGCCGAGGCGCTCCTTCAGCGCGAGCGGCCCGAGAAACGCCTTCTGCACCGTGACCTGCTGGTCGAGCACGAAGCCGACGAGCAGCGCCAGCGGGTCGGTCGCGATGAGGGCGTTGGCGTCGTCGTCGGCGGTGAAGTGCAGGCGCTCGGGCATGCCGCGATCGTACCTCGCGGGCGCAACGACCGAACGGGCGGCTGGAGGCCGCCCGTCCAGCGCCGGTGGGGGTCTGTTGCCTACGCGGTGACGGTGATCGAGCCCTGCCCGCTGGCGGGCGGGGCGTTGTCGCCATCCGCCGTCGCGCGGTTCACGTACCGACCCGTGCTCGTCTTCGCGGAGATCCGCGTCGTGAACCTGTAGATCTTGCGTGCACCTGGTGCGAGCGTGCCGGTCTTCCACCTGAGCCGCTCGCCGACCAGGGTGCCGCTGCCGCGCGTCCTCACCGTGGCGCCCGTGCGCAGACGGTCCGTGACCGAGACGCCGGTGGCGGCACGCCGACCGCAGTTCCTGACGACGATCGTCCAGCGGACCACGCCACGCGCCGCGCCCTGCGACTGCCGGGCTTGTTCGTGACGCAGAGCGTCGTGGTGTCGGCGACGCCGGGGGCGCCGGCCGGACCCGTGGGGCCGGTCGCGCCTGTCGCGCCGGTCGCGCCCGTCACACCCTGCAGTCCGCCGGCACCCTGCGCACCGGCAGCGCCGTCCGCGCCGGCGACTCCGGCAGTTCCCGCGGTCCCGGCTGCGCCGGTCTCGCCCCGCGTTCCCTGGGGTCCGGTGGCGCCGGTGGCGCCGGCGTCGCCGGACCGGCGGGACCGGCGGGACCGGCGGGACCGGCGGGACCGGCGGGACCGGGCACCTCCACCGTCTCGGTGCAGGCCGTGCGAATGGCGTTTGCGGACAACGTCGCGGCACCCCTGCTCAGGACGCGACCGTCGATGCGGCTGCCCGCGCCCACGCCGACGCTGGTGTCGGACATGATCGTGCCCGCGAAGTTCGCGGTCGCGCCGATGGTCGCCGCGCCACCGACCGCCCAGAACACGTTGCATGCCCGAGCCCCGCCCTCGAGGTTCACCTGCACGCTGGCGCCGACCGACAGCGCCGCGCCGATCTGGAAGACGAACACGGCGTTCTCGTCACCGGTGAGCGTCAGCACGCCACTCGCGGTGAAGCCCATCGCCGCTGGGGTGTTGTACACCCCCGGCCCGAAGTTCTGGCCCGCGAGGTTCGCGGGCAGTGCATCGGTGGGGGTGAGCAGCACCGCATTCCCATAGCGGACATGGACGACACCCTTCGGGTGGAGGACTCTCCGAGGACCGGAAAACGGCGTCGTCTTGGGGCATTCCCGGCACGACCGGGTCCCAATGTGCGCGCTGCTCTACTTCCGTGACAGCCCGGCGGGCTGTACGTACGGTTACCGGATCGACGTACTGTCGCGCCCAGAAAGCACGAAAGCCCCCTGGCGAGAGGGGGCTTCCGTAGTAGCGGGGGCAGGATTCGAACCTGCGACCTTCGGGTTATGAGCCCGACGAGCTACCAGACTGCTCCACCCCGCGGCGTCGACGTGAGAGTTTAGCAGCGTGTTCGCGGCGCGATCAACGGTCGTGGGGGCGGCGAGCGAACCTTCTAGCCTCGATTCGACGTGCGCGTGGCCGTCGTCGACATCGGGACGAACTCGACGCGGCTGCTGATCGCCGACGTCGTGCCCGGCGCTGCCCTGACCGAGCTTCACCGCGAGTCGATCGTCACGCGCCTGGGCGACGGCGTCGATGCGACCGGGCGCCTGCGCGACGACGCGATCGAGCGCGTGTTCGCGACCCTGCGCCACTACGGGCGTCTGATCGGTGAGCACCGCGCGACCGCCACGGCCGCGGTCCTCACGAGCGCCGTCCGCGACGCCGCCAACGGCGCGCAGTTCACCGCCGCGGTGCGCGACGACTACGGCCTCGACGCCCGCACGATCGGCGGCGACGAGGAGGCCGCGCTGACGTTCGCCGGCGCAACGAGCGAGCGCGCCGATCGCGGCGAGCGGCTCGTCGTCGTCGACATCGGCGGCGGCTCGACGGAGTTCGTCGCCGGCCGCGACGGCGTCGTCGGCTTCCACGTCTCCACCCAGGCCGGCGTCGTGCGCCAGACCGAGCGCCACATCGACACCGACCCGCCGCGCCGCGTCGACGTCGAGGCGCTACGCCGCGAGGTCGCGCAGATCGTCGCCGCCAACGTCCCGGCAGCGGTCCGACGCGACGTCGCGAAGGCGATCGCGGTCGCGGGCACCTCGACCTCATGCGCCGCGATCGAGCTCGAGCTCGATCCGTACGACTCCGGGCGCGTCCACGGCCACACGCTCACACGCGCCACGACCGCGACGATCCTCGATCGCCTGATCGCGCTCACCAACGACGAGCGCCGTGCGGTCACCGGCCTGCACCCCGACCGCGCCCCGACGATCGTCGCCGGCGTGGCGATGCTGCTGGAGGTCTTCGACGCGTTCGGCCTCGGCGAGCTCGAGGTCTCCGAGCACGACATCCTCCGTGGTGCGGCGCTGACGCTCGCCGGCGCGCGTTGGGACGCTCACCCCGTCTAGTACTCGACGACGCAGTGAAGACGGACACATGTGCGATTCAAGTTTGCCTACGCGATGGTCGATACTGCCCCTACCGGCAGAGGGAACCTGAGATGGGGAACCGAGCCGGCCATAGGTCCGGGCAAGCCGTGTTTCAGATCGGTGCCTCCCGCCGCTCGGACCACACATAGAGGCCCCTTCAGGCACGTACCCCTGCCCGTCTTGACTGGGGCCATATCAGGAAGCCGCCCTTTCCCCTGGGGGCGGCTTCCGCCTTTCACGGTCCGTTCCGGAACTCGACGCTCAGGCGAGGTTCGAGCGTCGCGGGTACGCGACGGCAGGGTCGGTCAGCACGTTGACGAGCGCCGGGATCCCCGCCGCGAACGCGCGCTCGAGGGCCGGTCGCAGCTCGGCCGGCGTGCGCACGAGCTCGCCGTGGCCGCCGAGCGCCTCGACGACCGCGTCATAGCGCGTCTCGGGCCTCAGGTCGGCGGCCACCGAGTAGCCGTAGATGAACTCCATCGGGTGCTTCTCCAGCCCCCAGATGCCGTTGTTGCCCATCACGCCGACGACCGCGACGTTGTGACGGGCGAGCGTGTCGAACTCGATCCCGGCGAAGCCGAAGGCGCCGTCGCCGAGCAGCAGCACGACCTGGCGCTCGGGATGGGCGAGCTTCGCCGCCAGCGCGTAGCCCGGCCCCGACCCGAGGCAGCCGAACGGGCCCGGATCCAGCCAGCAGCCGGGCTGGAAGGAGTCGATCATGCGGCCCGCGTAGGAGACGAAGTCGCCGCCGTCACCGATCACGATCGCGTCGCGGTCGAGCATCTGCCCGAGCTCACCGTAGATCCGCATCGGGTGCAGCGGCGCGCGCTCGTCGCACAGCAGCTCGCGCTCGCCCGCTCGCGCGGCGTCCTCGACCGCGCGCAGCGACGCGACCCAAGCCCGCGTCGAGACGGCGCCCGCGCAGGCGACGCGCAGCGCGTCGAGCGTCTCGCTGACGACGCCGTACAGCTCGGCGGCGACCGGCCGCGGATGCGCGCGCGCCGGTTGCGCGCGGTCGATGACGACGATCGACGTGTCCGCGCCGAACGCGCCACCGAAGCCGAGCCGGAAGTCCATCGGCACGCCCACGACGAGCGCGACGTCCGCACCCCCGAGCCCCGCCGAGCGCGCGCGCGCGAAGAACAGCTCGTGGTCGGCGGGCACGCACCCGCGCGCGAGGCCGTTGAGGAAGACCGGGATGCGCAGCTCGTCCACCAGCGCGCGCAGCGCCTCCTCCCCGTGACCCCAATACAGGTCGCTGCCGGCCATGATCACGGGCCGCTGCGCGGTCTCGAGCAGGGCGATCGCCGCCGTGATCGCGTCGGCGTCGGCGCCGAGGCCCGCCGCCTGGCACGGCGGCGGCACGAAGTCGCCCTCCTCGGCGCCCTCGGAGAAGACGATGTCCAGCGGGAAGTCGAGGAACGTCGGCCCGCCGTGCGGCGTCACCGCGGCCCCGATCGCAGCGTCGATCAGCGACGGGATCTCCGACGTCCGCCCCGCCGTCGCGGCGAGCTTCGTCAGCGGGGCGACGAGCGGGACGTGGTCGATCTCCTGCAGCGAGCCCTGGCCCCAGCGCGTCGCCGGCGCGCGCCCGCCGAGCACGAGCATCGGCGAGTGGCTCTGCTGCGCCGCGGCGATCGCGCTGATCGCGTTCGTGACGCCCGGGCCGGCGGTGAGCGCCGCCACGCCGGGACGGCGCGTGACCTTCGCCCAGCCCTCGGCGGCGAAGGCCGCGGTCTGCTCGTGGCGGACGTCGACGATCTCGATGCCCTGCGCGCGGCAGCCGTCGTAGATCGAGAACAGGTGCCCGCCGGAGAGCGTGAAGAGCTTGGAGATCCCGTGCGCCTTCAGGCGTCGCGCGACGAGGTGGCCGCCGACGTACTGACGCGTCTGCCTGGACTCTCCGGTCGCCATCGCGGGGCGACCCTAGCAGTGAACAGCAACGTTCAGTGGGATCGCGAACCCCATCGGCGCGGCGGCGCTCGACGCTCAGACGGCGGTGCGCGCGGCGGCCGCCTCGAGCAGCCGGTCCTCGCCGCAGAACAGCAGCCGCCCGACGCGCAGCGCCGGCAGGCACGTGGCGCCGCCGGCGAGCAGCAGGCGGCCGGCCTCCTCGATCGGGCCGTCGCGACCGGCGTCGCCGGCCGCGGCGAGCGTCTCGCGCAGGCCGATGCCGGCCGCGGCCGCCGCCTCGGCGAGGATCTCCGGGTCGTCGATGTCGAAGCCGCCGCAGAACGCCAGCCGCGACGCGGCCAGGACGAACGCCGCCCCGCGGCCCCGCTCGGCCGCCAGCGAGGCGACGCGCATCGCTCCGTGCGCCGAGCGAGGCGGCTCCTCGGGCCAGACGAACGGCAGGCCGAGCAGCAGCGCGCGCGCGCAGACCGCACGCATCCCCTCCTCGGTCAGCTCGGCGGCATGCAGCGCGTCGGCCGACGCCGGCAGCCACTCCAGCCGCGCGAACAGGCGGTCGGCGCGCTCGGCCGCAAGGTAGGTGTAGGGCGACCCCAGATCGAAGAACAACGTCGCCCGCAACGGCACGCCGCGCGGCCCGACGACGCCGCTGCTGCGCGTCAAGCGGTGCTCGTCGAGTGAGATCACGGTGCCCATCGCAGTACATAACGCACAGGATCGGCCAAACCTTCGGGAACCTTCGCACGCGATTTAGCACCGAAAGGGTCCATCAACAGGATTGGCCCCTTCCCGGTAGGGAACCCATGACTAATGTGCGAGACCGGGTCGGGGGAGCGCGATGCTGCCGCCGGAACCCCGAGACCTCATGCCAGCCACCCCACCGCCCAAGCGGCATCCCTACCACCAGTGGGCCCCGGACGCCCGCGCCCTCGACCTCGTCGGGGACAAGTGGACGCTGCTCATCGTGCGCGATCTCGCCGGTGGCCCGCGGCGCTTCGTCGAATTGCAGCGCGTGCTGCCCGGCATCTCCACCGAGCAGCTGCGCTCGCGCCTGAACCGCATGGTCGCCGACGGCCTGCTGACGCGCCAGCGCTACCGCGAGGTGCCGCCGCGCGTCGACTACGAGCTCACGCAGCGCTCGCGCGAGCTGCTGCCCGTGCTCGGTGCGCTCGCGCGCTGGGGCTACGACTGGGCCTGGACCGCACCGCGCGATGGTGAGGCGATCGACATCGGGGCGATCCTACGCATCGCCCCCGGCCTGATCGAGTCTCCCGCCAAGCTCGCGGGCACGGTCGAGCTCTCGGTCGACCGCCCGGACGGCACCACGCGCACGTACGCGATCACGCTCGACCGCGGCGAGACGACGATCGCCGAACAGGACGCGCCCGAGGCCGCGGCGCGCATCTGCGGCAGCGAAGCGGACTGGATCGACGCGCTCGGCCCGGCCGCCGAGCGCGGCGCGCTCAGCGTCGAAGGCGACGACCGCCTGGCCGCGGCCGTTCTCGACGGCGTCTGCGCCAGCGGCGCACGCCGCGTCCGCGCCGCGTAACTCGTCCTCGGACCGCAACCACGCGCGCGGCCGGTGGTTAGGCTCCAGAAGGTGGCCGTCCCTGCCGATGAGTTCATCGACCCCCCGCTGAAAGGAAGCGATCCACTCGTGAACCGACGCCTGCTTACCACGCTGCTCATCGCCCTCGGGCTTGTCGTCGCCGGACCGGTCGCGACAGCGGCGGCGAAGACGAAGGTCGCCGTCGGAATCGGCGACCAGAGCCCGCGGATGTTCAGCGATGCCAACTGGAAGGCGCTGAAGCTCAAGAAGACGCGCTACTTCATCGAGTGGAACGCGATCGACCAGGCCGGTGAGCTGGCCAAGGCAGACGCCTTCGTCATGGCCGCGCGCAGCGCGGGCACGAAGGTGCTCATGCACATCTCGACCGACGACATCAACTCCAACCCGCGCGCGCCGCTGCCCAGCCGCTCGGCCTACAAGTCCAAGGTCAAGCAGCTCATCACCCGTTACAAGGCCATGGGCGTGACGGACTGGGGCGTCTGGAACGAGGCCAACCACAAGTCCCAGCCGACCTCGTCGGCGAAGGGCGCCAAGCGCGCCGCCGAGTTCTACCGCGACTTCAAGGGCATGTGCCGCAACTGCAAGATCGTCGCCCTCGACGTGCTCGACCAGGCCGGCGTCGAGCGCTACATCGCGCGCTGGCTGCGGGCAGCGGGCAGCTCCGGCCGCAGCGCGAAGGTCTTCGGGATCCACAACTACTCCGAGGTCAACCGCCGGCTCAAGGAGAAGCGCTCCGCATCGAGTCTGAAGCGCTATCCCGGCACCGCACGCATCATCAAGGCCGTCCGCAAGCGCAACAAGCGGGCGAAGTTCTGGTACACCGAGACGGGCGGTCTGGCGAGCTTCGGCTCGGCGTTCCCGTGCAGCCTCAGCCGCCAGACGACGACGACGAAGTTCATGTTCAGCATGATCAAGCGCTACGACAAGGACGTCGAGCGGCTGTACAGCTACAACTGGTTCGGCACCGATCCGCGCTGCAACAGCTTCGACGCCGGCCTCGTCGACGCCGACGGCGTGCCGCGCGGCGCGTACACGACGTTCAAGAGCGGTCTGAAGAACACCACCAGGTAGGTCCCTCGGCTGCGTACCGGGCGCGCGCGTAGGATTCGGCGCGCGTGCCCGGGTAGCCGAATGGCATAGGCGGGCGGTCTTAAAAACCGCTGCTCGCGAGAGCGTGCGGGTTCGAATCCCGCCCCGGGCATCCTCACCGCATCCTCACGAAGCGTGGCCGGCATCTCGCTACGCTCAGGGTCTCGCTGAGAAACCCCGGAACTTCGCGCCGCCCGCGGGGTTCCAACCGCAGCGGCACGAATGCCCTCGTCCCAGCCCGTGGAAGCCACAGCCCTGAGAAATCACGCAGTCGCGCTGCGGGGTCCGACCCCGCTGCTGCGCCTGCAATCGGACGAGCGCCTGATCGCTCTCGTACGGCGCGGCAACCACGCGGCCTTCGAGATGCTCGTCGCGCGCTACCAGTCGCGCCTGCTGGCCTTCTGCCGCCACATGCTCGGCTCGCGCGAGGACGCCGAGGACGTTCTGCAGGAGGTCTTTGCGGCCTCCTTCAACGCGATCCTGGCCGACGATCGGGCGATCAACGTGCGCCCCTGGCTGTACAGGATCGCCCGCAACCGCTCGCTCAACCACCTGCGCCGCGTGCAGCCGATCGGCGTCGACTCGATGGACGTCCACCTCTCCGAGGGCGGCGCCACGACGGCCGACAAGGTCCACAAGCGCGAGGAGTTCCGCCTGCTCGTCGCCGACGTACAGGACCTCCCCGAGACGCAGAAGACCGCGCTGCTGCTGCGCGAGATCGACGCGCTGTCGTACGCGCAGATCGCCGAGGCGATGGAGGCGACGATCCCGTCGGTCAAGTCGCTGCTCGTGCGTGCGCGCGTGTCGCTCGCCGAGGCCGCGGAGGCGCGCACCCTGACCTGCGAGCAGGTTCGCGAGGAGCTCGGCGAGGTCGCCGAGGGACTGTGCCGCTCGACCGCGCCGGCGCGCCGCCACGTGCGCGGTTGCGACCGCTGCCAGGGCTTCAAGGCCAAGCTTCGCACGACGAACAGGGCGCTCGCCGTCGTGTTCCCCGTCGCGCCGCTGCTGCTGCTCAAGAAGCTGATGCTGACGCAGTTCGGCATGACCGCCTCTGCCGGCGCGGGCGGTGCCGCGGGCGCCGCCGCCGCGACGGTCGCCGCGACCGGCGGCACGTCGGCGATGTCGGCGGGCGTCAGCACGATCGCGACGAAGACCGCCGCCACGCTTGCGGCGGCGGCGATCGTGACCGCCGGTGCCGTCGAGGTCAAGCACGTGCAGACGAAGTCGCCCGCGCCGGCGGCCGCGACGGCGACGGCCAAACCCGCGCCGCCCGTCGCCCGCAGCGCTCCCCAGGTCGTCGCCGCCGCTCAGCAGCCGACCGCCCCGGCGAAGCCCAAGCGCGTCATCGCCGCGCAGGCGGCGACGCCCGCCGCGACCGTCGAGCCGAGCGCCGAGCCGAAGGGCGGCACCGATCCGGTCGCCGTCGCCGAGGTCAAGCCGACGCCGGCCCCACCGCTGCCGGCGCCCGCCGCTCAGGGCGTGACCGAGCCGACGACGCCGAGCCTGAAGCCCGGCCCGCCGGCGCAGACCGGGGGCTCGGCCGCGCCGCTGGAGCCGGCGACGCCGCCCGCCGCGACGCCGGAGCCTGGGGCCTCCGTCCCACCCGTCTCCGCGCCCGCTCCGGCCGAGCCCAACCCCGACGCGGCCGCGGCCGCACCGGGTACCGGCGGCATCGCGCCCAAGCCGTAGCCGCGCCTCGCGGCGCTCAGGCGATCCGATCGCCGGGCCGCGAGCCCTCGTCGGGCTCGAGCAGCAGCACCGCGTGGTCGTCGGCGACAGCGCCGAGCACGAGCACCTCCGAACGCACCGGCCCGATCTGGCGCGGTGGGAAGTTCACGACGCCGACGACGAGCCGGCCCTCGAGCTGCGCGCGGGTGTAGTTCGTGATCTGCGCCGACGAGCGCTTCTCGCCGATCTGCGGGCCGAAGTCGATGCGCAGCTTCCACGCCGGCCTGCGCGCCTCGGGGAAGTCCTCGACGGCGACGATCCGTCCGACGCGCATGTCGACCTTCTCGAAGTCGGCCCATTCGATCACGACGTCCCCCCTTTTCGGTCCTCGCCGAAGCGGAACGAGCGTAGCGGCGTCTTCAGCGCTCCGTGGTTGCCGATCTCGGCGGGGCCCGGCGTACCCGCCGCCGGCGTCGACTCGAGCTCGACGACGACGCCGCGGCGCAGCCCGTCGGGCTCCTCCTCGACGAGCAGGTAGTGGCGGCCGTAGACCCGGCGCGCGCCGAGCCGGGCGCGGAAGGTGACCTCGTAGCCGATCGCGTTGTTGATCCGCGCGCGGCCCTCCGAGACCTGCTCGAACTGCTCGTAACGACCGCTGATCTGGCGCACGTAGTCGATCGCGTACACCGGCAGCATCCCGCCGGCGGCGCCGCGGTAGGCCGGCAACCGCAGGTCGCGGATCGCGTAGGAGTCCAGGAACAGGCCGCGCTCGCCGACGTGGCGCAGCGCGACGAGGGCGCCGGGCCGCTGCAGGCGATCCCACTGGTCGCCGTAGATGAGGTTGAACGTCACGGGCTCGCGGACGAGCACAGCGTTCTCCTCGGGCCGCGACGTGATCGCGACGACCGCCGAGGCGAGCACGATCGCGAGCGCGACGAGCGCCGCGGCGAGGCGGACGGCGAGCGAGCGCGGGGCCAGCAGTTGCGGCAGCGTCGGTCCGTATTCGGGCTTGATCACCGGCATCGCGCCCATTCTGACGAGTGGACGTCCGGTCGATCTCCGACCGTTGATGTGATGAAGCGCACAATCGACGCGCCGATAACGGGCTCAGTGATGTACAGATGGCTACGACGACTGCTCCACACCACCGCAAGCCGATTCATTACGACCGCGTTCGCCGTCGTCTGTGGGTCTTCGGCCAGCGCTGGCATCACGGGGCGACGGGGACACTGCTGACGTTCCTGGGGACCGTCGGCATCGCGCTGATGGCGCACGACTGGAAGGACCGCGCGGTCTGGTTCGCCCGCGGCTGGCAGGGCGAGGACTGAGCGCGCGGCGCCGGCGGTGCGGCGTCCGTCACTCGCCGATCGAGAACATCGTCTCCAGGTCGTGCTTGGAGAACGCCTCGAAGGCGACCATCGTGTGGGTCCGCGCGACGCCGCGCATCGACGAGATCGTGGACGTGACGACGCTCGCCAGATCCTGGTGGCGCTTGACGTGCACGACGCAGACGAAGTCCCACTCACCCGTCACCGAGTAGGCCTCGCGGACGCCGTCGACCTCCGCCAGCGCGCTTCCGAGCGTCGACATCACGTCGCGCTCGGCCTCGACGAGCACGATTGCGTGTGTCATCCCTCGCTCCCTTCCTGATCGTCGTTGCGCCGCGCGGCGAGCTCCCGCGCGAGCTCGAAACCGACCGACACGCCGACAAGCATGCCCAGCCGGGTCTCCTCCTCGACGAGCGCCTGCACGGCGGCCATGCGCTCGGACGGATCGTCCGTCCCGGCGGCCGCGGCGAGCTGAGCGTCGTGGGCCTGATCGAACCAGCCGCCGTGCTGCAGCGCGGCGCCGAGCACGCGCTGCAGGCCGGGTGCGGCGTGGGTCACGATCTCCTGCGCGTGGCCGAAGCGCTCGGGGTCCGACAGCGCCTGGACCGCGGCGTCGACCTCCTCGGCGCTGTAGGTCTCGGCGCTCATGCGCGCGAGCGCCCCGTGACCGCGAAGCCGAGGCCGACGATCGCGCCGAACGCGGCGCCGATCAGGCCGGCGACGGCGCTGCCCTGCGAGAGCAGCGGCACGAGCAGCAGCACGGCGGCGATGACGGCCACCCCGAGCAGGTCGACGTCGTCGTCGCCGTCACCGTCGCGGCGCTCGAGCAGGACGGGAACGAGCCAGGCGCAGAGCAGTCCGAGCGCGGCGCCGTGCGAGCCGAAGACGAGCGACTCGACGTCGATCGCGGCGGCCGCGGCGAGCGCGCCGGGCCCGCAGAGCGCAAACAGCAGGACGACGGCGATCGCGCCGTGGCGGCGCTCGACGAGCCAGCCGAACAGGCCGACGCCAAGCACGGCGGCGAGCTGCGCGGCCGTGCCGTCGTTGAGGAACGCGGCCGTGACGAAGCGCCACGGATCGCCGCCGATGGCGGTGATCGCGAAGTCCGACGCGACGTAGAACGCGAGCGACAGCCACAGCCCGAACGACAGCGCGACAAGCGCCATCGTCGCGTAGGGCCGTCGGCGCTCCTCGCCGCGGATGCCGGGGATCTCGCCGCTGCGCAGCTTGCCCAGCCGCTGCGACGAGGGCTTCGCCTGCTTGGTCTTGGGCCTGCTCTGCGCGCGGTTGCGGGCGCCGGTGCTGCGCCCGCGCTTGGGCGACCGGGAGGGCGCGGCCGGAGCATCGGGGCGCTCGATGCGCGGGGCGCGCTTGCGCAGCCGCGTCCCGCAGTACGGGCACTCGGTGATGTACGGGCTCACCTCCGCCTGACAGTTCTTGCACACGACGAAGAGGTCCGGAGACGACATGGGCCACCGATTCTAGGGCGCGGGTGTGAACGCTCGTCGAAGAAACGCCAATCCGGGCATGATCGCCTCATCCCCCGCCGCCTCTGACCGATAACGGTCTACATGCGACCGACCGCACGAGCCCTCTGCGCAGCGCCCGGCGCCACGCGCCGGCTGGTCCTGTCGGACCTGCACTTCGGCTCCGGCGACGAGCTCGCACACCATCCGATCGCGCTCGAGCGCCTCGCCGCGCAGCTCGCATGGGCCGACGAGCTACTCGTCAACGGCGATCTGTTCGAGCTGATCTTCGGACCGCTGCACGTCGCCGTCGAGCGCTCGCGACCGTTTTTGGAGCTCGTCAACCGCTCGGTCGCGACCGTGCGCTTCATCCCGGGCAACCACGACCACCACTTCGTCTCGCGCGCGTCCGACGAGCGCCGGCTGGCCGCGGTCACAGGCGAGGATCCCGGCCCGGCGTTTCGCGTGCCGCCGGCCGAGCGCGTCCTGCGGGCGCTGTGTCCCGACGTCGAGGTCGTCACGAACTACCCCGTGACGACCCTCGATGGCGTGACGTTCCAGCACGGCCACTACATCGGCCCGCACGTCGAGAGCTTCGGCTGGCGGATGCTCGATCGGCTGTCCTGGCAGCTGACGGGCTCGCAGCGGCCCGAGCGGCTGTCGGTGACCGACTACGAGGCGTTGCAGGCGCCGCTGCTGGAGCTCATGTACGAGATGGCGAACCTGCCGCAGGGGGTGCGCGCGCAGCAGAACTTCGAGCGCTGGCTCGTCGGCGCGGGCGCGTGGATGCGCGCGCCGACGAAGGCCACGAGGCAGGTCAGCGGCCTGGCGGCCGGGCTGCTGCGACGCGACTCGCCGTCGGACCTGCGCGAGAACCCCGAGCTGTCGGGAGAGCAGACGCGCGCGGCGATGACGGCGGTCTGCGCGAACCTCGACATCGCGCCGGGCAGCGTCTGCTTCGCGCACACGCACAGCCCGCTCGTCGGCGCGCCTTCGACCGACGAAGATCGGCGCTGGCGGTTGTACAACTCCGGCAGCTGGATGTGGGATCGCCGCCTGCGCGAGCACCCGCGCTACCGCGAGACGAGCTGGCCGGGAACGGCGTTGCGTGTGTGCGGGCCGAAGATCGAGCTCGTCGAACTGCTCGCCGACCTCGACGAGCGCGACCTCGCGGCGATGGTGCCGGCGCCGGCACCGGCGATCGCGCCGCCGGCGAGGACGCCGAAGGCGCCGCGCAGGCCGCGCCTGGCGCTGCCGCGGTCGTCGCTTCCTACAGCGCCGTCGCCGCGATGATCTCGGCCATGACCTCGTCGAGGTCCGTGTTGGCCTCGTAGACGACGATCTGGCGCGCGGCGCCGTTGCCGCGCTCGAGCAGATCGCGGATGCCGTCCAGCGCGCCCGCGGCGCCGAGCTGCTGCGCGTGCGGCTCCAGCCGCTCGAGCAGCCGCCGCGTGAGCGCCTTCGTCGCGATGCGCTCGTTGGAGGGCAGGTCGACGATCTCGCCCTCCAACCCATGGCGCGCGGCGAGCCACTTGTTCTCGTCGAGCATCTGCCACGGGTACTGCGCGAGCTTCGTGCCGGTCTCGTAGTGCTCGGCGAGCTCGTGCACCATCGCCTGGATCAGGGCCGTCAGCGCGATCGTGTGCTCGACGCGCGTCTGTGAGTCGCAGACACGGATCTCGACGGTGCCGAGGTTGGGGTGCGGTCGCACGTCGTACCAGAGGTACGTGTAGTCCTCCATGACGCCGCTGGAGACCATGAACTCGACGGTCCGCTCCCACTCGTCCCAATCCTTGTAGGCGGGCGGCATGCCGACGCGCGGGAATTGGCGGAAGATCGGCGTGCGCGTCGACAGCAGACCGGTGCGGTCGCCGCGCCAGAACGGCGAGTTGGCGCTCAGCGCGAGCAGCACCGGGATGTGCACGCGCATCCCGTTGGCGACGTGGATCGCCTTGTCGGCGTCGTCGAGGCCGACGTGTACGTGCATGCCGAAGATCAGCTCCTGGCGCGCGACGAAACGCAGCGCCGAGATCAGGTCGCGGTAGCGCGGGCGCGCGACGATGCGCTGGTCCTCCCACATCGCGAACGGATGCGTGCCCGCCGAGCCGATCGCAAGCCCGCGGTGGGCGGCCGTCTCGCGCACGTTCTTGCGCAGCGAGCGGATCTGCTCGCCGGCCTCGACGACGTCCGCGCACGGCTTGGTCGCGATCTCGAGCACCGACTCCATGAGCTCGGGCTTGATCTCGCCGTCCTTGCGCTCGACGTTCGCCGCGCCGGCGTCCTCGAGCAGCGACTCGATCGCGTTGACGAGCGCATGGCTCTTGGCGTCGACGATCATGAGCTCTTCCTCGACGCCGACCGTGTAGCTCGGCCCGGTGAAGTTCGCGCGCATCGCGGCGCAATCTACCCGTCCGCGGCGCACGCGAACGTCGCGGGCGCGCCCG
The DNA here is from genome assembly GCA_963756465.1 of uncultured Solirubrobacteraceae bacterium. Taxonomy (GTDB): domain Bacteria; phylum Actinomycetota; class Thermoleophilia; order Solirubrobacterales; family Solirubrobacteraceae; genus CADCVQ01. Next base: position 460,090 of record CAVWNK010000002.1, on the reverse strand, counting down.
CTCGGTCCCAACGGCCGCGCATCGTCGCCCAGCTCATGGAGGAATTTCCGATCGTGCTCCTGCGCGCCCGCGGGCGCTCGACCACCGGCGCCGCGGCTGGCGCGGCGCGCGTTACGGGGCTGAGATACCGGTGCGCACGCTCGTGCGCGGAGGTACGCTCGCTTGGCCCTCGCAACGACGAGTGAAGGGATCGACCGTGGCGACCACCGGCCTCAGCACCACGCGCCTTGAGGAACTGCTCGGAGACGATGCCGAGAGCCTGCTCACGCACCGCTGCGAGACGATCTGTGCAGATGCGCTGCAGCTCCCCGGTCCGGACTTCGTCGACCGGGTCATGCTCGACACCGACCGCTCGACGAACGTCCTGCGCAACCTCGAATGGCTGCGCGGTTGCGGCCGCCTGTCGGGCACCGGCTACGTCAGCATCCTGCCGATCGACCAGGGCATCGAGCACTCGGGCGCCGCGAGCTTCGCGCCCAACCCGATCTACTTCGACCCTGGCAACCTCGTGCGTCTCGCGATCGAGGGCGGCTGCAACGCGATCGCCTCGACGCTCGGCGCGCTCGGAGCCGTCTCGCGGCGCTACGCGCACCGCATTCCGTTCATCGTCAAGCTCAACCACAACGAGCTGCTGACGTACCCCAACCGCTATGACCAGATCATGTTCGGCACCGCGCAGCGCGCCCACGAGCTCGGCGCGGCCGGCGTCGGCGCGACGATCTACTTCGGCTCGCCGGAGTCCCAGCGGCAGATCGTCGAGGTCTCCCGCGCGTTCGAGGAGGCGCACCGGCTGGGAATGTTCACGGTGCTGTGGTGCTACCTGCGCAACGCGGCGTTCGTGATCGACGGCACGGACTTCCACACGGCGTCGGATCTGACCGGGCAGGCCAACCACCTCGGCGTGACCCTGCAGGCCGACATCATCAAGCAGAAGCTGCCCGAGCGCCGCGGCGGCTACGCCGCCGTCAGCGCGCTGAACGGCGCCTACGGCAAGACGAGCAAGCTCGTCGACGAACGGCTGACGACCGACCACCCGATCGACATGACGCGCTGGCAGCTCGCCAACTGCTTCATGGGACGCGCGCCGCTGATCAACTCCGGCGGCGCGTCGGCGGGCGACGGCGACCTCGCGGAGGCGGTCCGCACGGCCGTCATCAACAAGCGCGCCGGCGGCTCGGGGCTGATCTCCGGCCGCAAGGCCTTCCAGCGGCCGCTGGACGAGGGCGTCGTGCTGCTCAACGCCGTCCAGGACGTCTACCTCTCGGCGGAGGTCACGATCGCCTGAATGTGACGAGACCGCCGCGGACCGCCGCGCAACAGGCGCGAGCTCGCATCGGCGCTGCAACGGAGCGTGCATGACCGTCGTCGCGCTCGTAGGGTCTGGCACCGATGTCCCGCCGGCTGCTCCTCGCCGTCCTGCTGCTCGCCGCCGGCGCCGTCGGCGCGACGGCCGGCGGCGTGCTCGACGACGGCGACGGCCCCGCGCGCGGCCCGGCGAATGCCGCGGGCGCCACGCAAGGGCGCGTCGTGAAGGTCGTCGACGGCGACACGATCCACGTCCAGGTCGGCGCCACGCGCGAGAAGGTGCGCTACATCGGCGTCGACACGCCCGAGACGGTGCATCCGACGAAGGGCGTCGAGTGCTACGGCCAGAACGCCTCGGACTTCAACGGCCGCCTCGTCGACGGCGAGCAGGTCCGGCTCGTGCGCGACGTCCAGGAGCGCGACCGCTACGGGCGCCTGCTGGCCTACGTCCATCGCGTCCGCGACGGGCTCTTCGTGAACGCCGAACTGGCCCGCCTGGGCTTCGCCCGGCCGCTGGCGATCGCGCCCGACGTGCGCTTCGCCGACCGCTTCGCGGACCTCGCCCGGGAGGCGCGCGAGCAGCGACGCGGGCTGTGGGCGGCGTGCGACGAGCCCGCGATGTCGGCTAGCATCCCGTAACGGATGGCAACCAAGATGCGCCAGTCGCTCGACGAATTCGAACGCGCCTTCGTCGAGGAGACCCACACCGATCGCGTCCGCCGCGAGTCGCTGCGACGCAAGGCGGTCCTGCGCTCACGCCAGCGCACGCTCGAGAAGGTGCACAAGCGCGGCACGGCGCGCTTCATCATGCTCGTGCTGATGATCATCGCGACGGCCGTCATCGTGACGATCGCGATGTTCCAGACGCTCGCCTACGTGATGGGCTAGCCGACCGCACGCCTGGGCTCGCGGCCCAGGCAGCTCAGTTGCTGAGCTTGCGCAGCGCCGCGTCGACCTCGGGTGTGGCGGTCACCTGGCCGCGCTCGGCCTGGATCTCCAGGTAGACCTCCTTGCGGAACACCGGGATGTCGCGCGGAGCCTGGATGCCGATGCGTACCTTCTCGCCCATGATCGACAGCACCGAGATCTCGATCTCGTCGCCGATCATGATGCTCTGATTGGACTTGCGTGTCAGGACCAGCATTGCACGGCCACCCTCCTTGTCGCCGCGTCAACTCAAGCAGGTTGGCAGGCCAAACACAACCGGCCGGAAGGCCAGCGCGGCGCAGGGCGCCTTCGGTGCCAAATCGGCCGCTGGGTGCGTTCTTATAAGGTCATGTCCATGGCACGACGCTCATTGCGCCCTCATCTCAACCAAATCCGCGGTTGGGTACGACAGGGCCGCACCGATGCCTGGATCGCCCATCAGCTCGAGGCGACGGTCCAGCAGATCGAGACCTTCAAGAAGGACAACGACCTTGCGCCCGCAGACCCGGACACCGGTGACGCCGTGGCGGACTTCGACGACGAGATCGACCTGCGCGCTGAGGATGACGCGCTGGTCGCAGCCGAGATCGAAGCGGCAGAGGCCAAACGCGCCGAGGAGGAGGCCGCCCGCCTCGCCGAGGAGGAGGCCGAGCGCGTGCGCAGGGCCGAGGCCGGCGAGGAGGAGGACGACGATCCCGACGCCGACCCCGACGCCAAGTCGGCACCCCGTCGCCGCGGTCGCCGCGGCGGACGTGGCCGCGCCCGCGGTCCCGTCGGTGCGCTCGAGGGCACGTTCGACCACGGCGAGGAGGGGTACGGCCTCTGGCTCGACCCGGCCGTCGCCGACAACGCGATCTACGCGGAGCACTGGGCCGGGCACCGTCCCGTCGAGGTCACGGTCGAGGAGGACCAGATCGTGATCCGCCGCGCCGGCGCCGACGCCGGCTGATTGACGTTCTCGCGGGCGACGGCGCGCGGGTCCGGACGATCAGGGCTCGGTGCGCCGGCCGCCCGCGAAGTCGCGCGCCTCGCGCAGGTAGTGCAGGAACGCCGTGTCGGCGACGGTGCGCGCGTCCCACGCCCAGGGCGCGTCCGGGGCGACCGCGGCGGCGAGATCGGTGCACCAGCCCGTGCCGCGCTCGTACAGCTCGGTCAGCTCGTCGGTGCTGAACGTCCCGCCGAGCCGCTTGCGCAGCTCGGCGACGATCCGCGTCACGACGAGCTCGAGCGCGGCGCGATGCTCCAGCGGGGCGCCCGCCATCCGGCGTTCACCCTCGCGCCACTGGCCCAGCGCGGTTTCGAAGCTCGTCGTCACGGGCGCGCAGGCTACCCGCCCGGCGCAGCCCAGGCCGCACTACTCGCCGGTCGGCAGACCCCGGATCACGTAGGCGCGCTCGTCGCGCCTGACCATTCCCAGACGACGCGCCTCGATCTCGATCGCGCCGCTGGCGCGCAGCGCCCGCGAGCGCCGCACGAGCTCGGCATGCTCGCCTTGCAGCTGCGACACCTCGTGGCGCTTGGTCTTCGCCTCCTGCCAGGTCGCGAAGTACGTCCGGGCGGGGTTGATGTAGAGGTAGATCAGCAGCAGCCCGACAACCAGCAGCGCGAGCCGACCGATCCGATCCCAGCGCACGTGCGGCGCGAAGTCGGTCATTGCCACGGGGTTCGGCCCGCGCACGCAGACTCCTGCCGCTCGGCGCGGGCGACCGATCCGGCGCGACTACCCGCGCAGCACGCTGCGGCCCGGGAACTCGGCCGCGTCGCCGAGCGCCTCCTCGATGCGCAGCAGCTGGTTGTACTTCGCGACGCGATCTGAGCGCGACGGCGCACCGGTCTTGATCTGCCCGCAGCCGGTCGCGACGGCGAGGTCGGCGATCGTCGTGTCCTCCGTCTCGCCGGAGCGATGCGACATGACGGCGGTGTAGCCGGCGGCGCGCGCGGTGGCGATCGCGTCGAGCGTCTCGGTCAGCGTGCCGATCTGGTTGACCTTGACGAGAATCGAGTTGCCGACGCCCGCGTCGATGCCGCGCTGCAGGCGCTGCGTGTTCGTCACGAAGAGGTCGTCGCCGACGAGCTGGACGCGGTCGCCGATCGCGCCGGTCAGCGTCTTCCAGCCGTCCCAGTCGTTCTCGTCCATACCGTCCTCGATCGACACGATCGGGTAGCGCGCACAGAGGTCGGCCCAGTACGCCGACATCTCGGCGGCGGTCAGCGAGCGATGCTCGTGCTCGAGCACGTAGGAGCCGTCGTCGAAGATCTCGCTCGTCGCCGGGTCCAGGGCGATGAAGACATCCTCGCCGGGCCTGTAGCCGGCGCTCTCGATGCCCCCGACGAGCATCTGCAGCGCCTCCTCGTTGGAGCCGAGGTCGGGCGCGAAGCCGCCCTCGTCGCCGCCGGCCGTGCCGAGGCCCGCGTCGTGCAGCGTCCGCTTCAGCGCGTGGAAGACCTCGGCGCCCATCCGCAAGCACTCCGAGAACGAGGACGCGCCCGCGGGCATGACCATGAACTCCTGGAAGTCGACCTTGTTGTCGGCGTGCGCGCCGCCGTTGAGGACGTTCATCATCGGCACCGGCAGGATCCGCGCCCCGGCGCCGCCGAGGTGGCGCCACAGCGGGAGGCCGCGGTCGGCGGCGGCCGCCTGCGCGACCGCGAGCGAGACGCCGAGGATCGCGTTGGCTCCCAGGCGCGACTTGTTGGGCGTGCCGTCGAGCTCGATCAGCGTGCGGTCGAGCGCGGCCTGGTCGTCGGCGTCCGCGCCGCCGATCGCGGCGGCGATCTCGCCGTTGACGTTGGCGACGGCCGTCGTCACGCCCTTGCCGCCGTAGGCGTCGCCGCCGTCGCGCAGCTCGGTCGCCTCGAACTCGCCCGTCGAGGCGCCGGAGGGGACGGCGGCGCGGCCGCCGGCGCCGGAGCTCAGCTCGACGTCGACCTCGACGGTCGGGTTGCCGCGGCTGTCGAGGATCTGGCGGGCGTGGACGCGTTCGATCTGGCTCATGGGTCTCCTTGTGAGGAATCGGCCGCCTGCTGCTCGAGGCGGTCGCGGAAGCGCTGCGCGGCGGCGCGCAGGGCAAGCTCGGGGTCGACGCGCAGCCGGCGCGCCTCGTCGACGACGGCCAGCAGCCGCTCGCCGATCTCGTCGAAGGCGGCGCCGCGCTCGTCGTCGGCCGCCCGCTCGGGCGCCCGCTCGAGCAGGCCGGCCGTTGCGGCGCGGCGCTGCAGCTTGCGCGCGTACAGCAGCGCCGGCAGGTTCTCGGGCACGTCGCCGAAGACGCCCGGTTCGCGGCCGGCCTCGGTGGCCTTGATCGCGTCCCAATTGCGCAACACCGCGCCGGCGGAGCGGGCCTCGACATCGCCGAAGACGTGCGGATGGCGGCGGATCAGCTTCTGGCGGCAGTGCTCGGCGACCGCGCCGAGATCGCCCGCGCCGCGCTCCTCGAGCAGCAGCGCCAGGAAGTGGACCTGGAACAGGACGTCGCCGAGCTCGTCGAGGAGCTTTGCGTCGTCGCCGCTGTTCGCCGCGTCGGCGAGCTCGTAGGCCTCCTCGACGGTGTGCGGGACGATCGAGCGCGCGTCCTGCTCGCGGTCCCACGGGCACTCGCTGCGCAGCCGCCGCGTGAGCGCGTCGAGGCGCCCGAGCGCGTCGGCGATCTCAGGTCGAGCTGGAGTCGATGCGCACACGGCCGCGCGAAGGGTACGCGGCCCGCGTTACCGGGCGGTGACTACCCCTCGGCGGGGGCGGGCTGTGGGGCGCCGGGGCCGGTCGTGGTGTTCGTCTTCGGCGCCGGGGCGTTCTTGCACTGCGACATGACGAACGCGTCGGCGCAGTTCGTCCGCGCCTTCCACTTCTTGCGCAGCGACGTGTTGAAGTCGTCGTCGGCCTTCTGCTTGTTCTGCGCGTCGAGCTGCTGCTTGATCGCCGGCGACGCCTCCTTCAGCGACTGCTGCTTGGCGGCCGTGACCTTCTGCACCTGGAAGACGTAGTAGCCGAACTGCGTCTTGACGGGGCCGGTCAGCTCGCCCTTCTTCGCGGCGAAGATCGCGTTGTCGAAGGACTTCTCCTGCGTGCCCTTGGCGATGCCGAGCAGCGAGCCGCCCTGGCCCTTGGAGGCCTGGTCGATCGAGAACTTCTTCGCGACGGCGGCCCAGCTCTGGCCCGCCTCCAGCGCCTTCTTGGCCGCGGCGGCCTTGGCCTGGTCCTTGGTCAGCACGACGCGCAGGTCGCGCGTGGCGGGCGTCGCGAAGCGCTGCTTGTTCTTGGTGTAGAACTCGGCGACGGCCTTGTCGGTGACCTTCGGCGCGGTCTTGACGGCCTTCTCGCGCAGCTTCGTGTAGATCGTGTTGAAGCGGACCTGGAACTTCGCGTCGGCGAGCGTCATCCCGGACTGCTTGAGGAAGTCCTGGAAGTCTGACTCCTTCGGGAAGGACTGCTTCTTGGCTTCGGCGAACTGCTTGTCGGCCTCCTTGGCGGAGACCTTCACGCCCTGGTCGGCGGCCTCGCCGGTGACCCACTTCTCGAGGATGAGGAACTGCATGACCTGGTCGCGCAGGCCCTCGTACTCCTGCTTGCACTGGGTCTTGAACTGCGCGTCGGTCTGCTGCGGCTGACCCTTGGCGGGCTTGGGAGCGCTCTTCTTCTTGTTCGCGACGCAGGCCGTGTACTGGGGCGGCACGTAGGCGACCTTGGCCGAGCCCTGCGGCTGGCTCGTCGAGGCGGCGATGCCCAGCCAGCGGGTGAACTCGGTGCGGGTGATGCCGTCGCCGTCGACGCCGGCGACGGAGTTGCCGGGGACGGCGTCACCGCATGCGGCAAGGGCGACCGTGACCACAAAAAAGGCGCCAAGCGCCGGGAGCGAACGAAGAGGAGATCTCACGATTTAGCCGATCCTAGCGAACGTGCACTCGACACTACGTCGATTGGCGAGGCTTCATACGAGCTTCTTATTCGCGGGCCGGAACTCATGCCGCCTCGCGCGTGACCGCGAGCAGGACGTCGGCGGCGCGGACCACGGCCGGGAAGCGCTGCTCGGGGTCGTCGGGGACGCGCATCGAGAGCTGGCTCTTGCCCGACTCGTACAGCGCGCCAGGGATCTCGGCGCGCACGCGCTTGGCGCGCGCCGAGTCGAGCTCGATCGGCGTGACGGCGAGCCGGCCGCCGCGGAAGGAGACCGCGGTCGCGCCCGCCTGGCCGAGCTTGATCCGCGCGCGCTGCAGGTCGATGAGGTTGCGCAGCGGCAGCGGCAGGTCGCCGAAGCGGTCGGCGAGCTCCTCGCGCAGCAGCTCGAGGTCGGCGACGTCGACGGCGCCCGCGACGCGGCGGTGCACGTCGATCTTCGCCTGCTCGTAGGGGATGTAGTCGGCGGGCACGTAGGCGTCGACGTTGACGTCGAGGCGGACGGGCTCGGGCATCTCGTAGGCCGCTTGTCCGTCGCGCTCGGCGTCCGCGCGCTCGGCCTCCGCGACGGCCTCGTCGAGCATCTGCATGTACAGCTCGAAGCCGAGCGCGGCGACGTGGCCGGACTGCTCGTCGCCGAGCAGGTTGCCGGCGCCGCGCAGCTCGAGGTCGCGCATCGCGATCTTGAAGCCGGCGCCGAGCTCGGTGTAGTCGCTGAGCGCAGCGAGCCGGTGCGCAGCCTCGGGCGTCAGCGTCGCCGCGCTGGAGAACAGCAGGTAGGCGTAGGCGCGCTCGCGCGCGCGGCCGACGCGGCCGCGGATCTGGTAGAGCTGCGACAGGCCGAAGACGTCGGCGCGGTCGACGATCAGCGTGTTGGCCTGTGGGATGTCGATGCCCGACTCGATGATGCTCGTGCAGACGAGGACGTCGGCCTCGCCGCGCAGGAAGGACATCATCCGGTCCTCGAGCGCGTGCTCGTCCATCTGCCCGTGCGCGACCACGAAGCGCATCTGCGGGCACAGGCCGCGCAGTCGCTCGGCCGTCTCGTCGATCGTCTCGACGCGGTTGTGCAGGAAGAACGCCTGACCGCCGCGCGCGTGCTCGCGCAGCAGCGCGTGCTTGACGAGCTCCTCGTCGTACTCGCCGACGTACGTCTTGACCGGCCGCCGGCCCTCCGGCGGGGTGTTGATGACCGAGATGTCGCGCAGGCCGGCGAGCGACATCTGCAGCGTCCGCGGGATCGGCGTCGCGCTCATCGAGATGACGTCGACGCGCAGCTTGAGCTGGCGCAACAGCTCCTTCTGCTTGACGCCGAAGCGCTGCTCCTCGTCGACGATGATGAGGCCGAGGTCCTTGGCGCGCACGTCGCGCGAGAGCACGCGGTGGGTGCCGATGAGGATGTCGACGGCGCCGCTCTGGAAGCCCTCGATCGCGGCCTTCTGATCGGCGGCGCTGCGGAAGCGGCTGACGTGGGCGATCGTGAACGGGTAGTCGTTCAGCCGCTCGGAGAACGTGCCGAAGTGCTGCTGGGCGAGGATCGTCGTCGGGACGAGCATCAGCACCTGCTTGCCGGCGTCGGCGGCCTTGAACGCCGCGCGCAGCGCGACCTCGGTCTTGCCGAAGCCGACGTCGCCGCAGATCAGGCGGTCCATCGGGCGCCCGGACTCCATGTCGGACTTGACGAGCTCGATCGCCTCGGCCTGGTCGGCGGTCTCGTTGTACGGGAACGCGGCCTCGAACTCGCGCATCCAGTCGCTGTCGGGCGGATAGTCCAGGCCGGTGCGACGGCGCCGCTCGGCGTAGAGGTTGATGAGCTCGCCGGCGAGCTCCTGCGCGGCGCGGCGGGCGCGCGCCTTGAGCCGGTCCCAGGCCTTGCCGCCGAGCTTGGACAGCGTCGGCGTCGAGCGGCCGCCGGTCGCGCCGACGTAGCGGCTGATCTTCGCGAGCTGGTCCGACGGCACGAAGACGCGGTCGTCGCCGCGGTACTCGAGGTACAGGTAGTCGCGCGTGACGCCGGCGACGGTCTTCGTCTCGAAGCCCGCGAAGCGCGCGATGCCGTGGTCCTCGTGGACGACGATGTCGCCGCTGCGCAGGTCCGCGAACGAGCGCAGCGCGCCGCGCCGGCGGGCTGCCGGGCCACCACGCCCGTCGACGACGCTGCGATCGCGCCGCCGCCGGAAGAGGCGATGCTCGGGCAGGATCGCGAGCTTCAGGCCCGCCGCGATGAAGCCGTCGCGCAGGTTGACGTGCGCGAAGCGCAACGGGTTGGCGCGGTCCCAGGCCTCGCCGCCCTCGCCCTCCCCCAGCCACGACGACTTCAGGCGCGCGAGGTTGTAGGCCGCGCGCTCGCCCTCGCTGCGTTGCGGCCACGTGACGACCGTGCGGTAGCCCGAGCGCACGAGCTTCTCGAGCTCGGGCTCGGCCTCCTTCAGCGAGCGCGCGGCGAGATCGGGCGCCTGCGCGCGGAACTGCAGCGCCTGGTCGCTGTCGTAGGACGACAGCCGTACGTGCGCGCGCGCGTCGAGCGCGGCTGAGATCTGCTCCGGGGCGACGTAGAGGTGATGCGCGTCGGCGTCGTGGAAGGCCGCGCAGACGTCCTGCCAATGGTCGTCGAGCGCGGGCGTGATCTCCTCCTCGGCGGCGATCAGCACGGCGGCATCGGGCGCGAGGTCGAGGAACGCGCCGAAGCGCTCGACGGGCAGCAGCTCGGCGATGTCGGGGCGATCCTCCTGGCTCTCCAGTGCCGCCAGCTCCGCGAGCTCGCGGTGCTCGGCGGCGAGCTCGGCGGCGGGCGCGATCTCGACCTCCTGCGTCTCGCCGAGCGAGCGCTGGGTGAACGTCGAGAACCAGCGCAGGGACTCGATCTCGATGTCGAACATGTCGACCCGCACAGCGCGGTCCTCGGTCGCCGGGTAGACGTCCAGCAGCCCGCCGCGGGACGCGAACTGCCCGCGCTCGGCGACCTGGTCGACGCGCTCGTAGCCCGCGGCGACGAGCTGGGCCATGCACTCGTCGAGGTCGAGCAGGTCGCCGACGCGCAGCCGGAACGAGTGCGGCCGCAGCGCCGGGTCGGGCACCTTCTCGCTCAGCGCGACGGCGGACACGACGACCACCGGGGCGCCGTGCTCGCCGCCGTGGGCGTCCGCGTCGAGCAGCGCGTCGAGCGCCGCGACACGCAGGCCGACGAGGTGCGGCGGCGGCGTCAGGTGCGACTCGTAGGCGACGCCCCGGCTCGGATAGAAGCGCACCGGCCGCGGGTGCAGCCAGGCGCGCAGGTCGGCAGCGAGATCGCGCGCCTGGCGATCGTCGCCGGCGACGACGAGCGCGGGCCGCGCGCCGTCCTCGTCGGCGATCGCCGCGAGCACGTAGGGGCGCAGCGACGACGACACGAACGCCGCGCCGCCGTCGCGCGCGAGCGTCGCGCCGTCGGGCGCGTCGGTGAGATGGGCGAGCAGCGGGCGCAGTGACATGGGCAGGCAAAGCGACCGCGCGGGACGCGCGGCCGGGGCTCGGTCCAGTGTAGATCGGTCGTTTGTGGGAAGGTGCCCGCAAGCAACTGGGGGGTGGGAGATGTCGGAGTTCCTCAACGCCGTGGTGCGGTCCGTCGACGAGTCCAATCGCGACGAGACGACCGCGACACGCCGCCAGCTCGTCGCGGGCGCGACGGCTGCGCTGGGAACGGTCGGCGCGCTCGCGTGGGCGCACGAGGCGCAGGCCGCGCTACCGAAGCTCACGTCGACGGCGCCCAACACGCCGCAGACGATCGTCAACGTCGCGGCGACCGCCGAGGTGCTCGCGACGATCGTCAACACGATCGGCGCCGAGCGCGTGCCGCTGGACCAGGTGACGCTCGCGAACATCCGCGCCGCCGCGGCCGAGGAGAAGATCCACTACGAGACGCTCGTCTCCGACGCCGTCGGAGCGGTACCCGTGACGAAGCGCATCTGGGTTCCTGACGAGGTCTTCGCGAGCGCCGAGAACCTGCTCAAGACGCTCGTCGTCGGCGACCAGGTCTTCATCAACGCCTACCTGCTCGCGGGCACGGTCTTCGCCCGCGCGGGCGGTCTGGGCGGCTCGAGGTTCGCCCGCTACGCGGCGGAGTTCATGGGTGTCGAGGCCGTCCACCGCGCGCTCGCCCTGCAGTCGCTCGGCCGCCTGGGCAACGATCGCGCGTTCATGAAGTTCGGTCAGAAGGAGGCCGTCGCCGGGCTGCCGACGAGCGGCCAGGCCGGCTTCTACAAGATCACCGACGCCGTCACCGTGCTCGAGGCGGCCGGCTTCGGGTTCGGCAAGCAGAGCTCCAAGCCGGGCGCCTTCTACGACTACGACGCGGTCGCCGTGCGCACCCCGACGGCGCTGGAGACGGGCGTCAACACCGTCACGCTGTCCTAGCGGGCCGCGCGGGCGACCCACGAAAGCGGCGGCGCCAGAGCACGACCATGGAGGACGCGGACGCGATACGTGGTGGCAAGTTGTGGCTGCTGGGAGCGGGCCCGGGCGCGCCCGACCTGCTGACGCTCCGCGCCGCGCGGGCGCTGGCCGAGGCCGACATCGTCGTGTGGGGCAAGGCGCTGATGGCCGACGGCCTCGTCGAGGAGTACGCCCGCGCGGACGCCGAGCTCGTGCCGTGGCCGCCGGCCAAGATGGTCGATATCCATGCGGCCTACGACCGTGCGGCGGCGGAGGGTCTCGTCGTCGCGCGCATGTTGTGGGGCGACCCGGCCCTGTTCGGCTCCGTGCGAGACGAGGTGCGCGAGGCCCGTGCCCGCGGCCTCGACTACGAGATCGTGCCCGGCATCAGCGCGTTCAACGCCGCCGCGGCACGGTTGGAGATCGATCTGACGGTCGCGCCCGACTCCTCGCGACCGCTCGTCCTGACCCAGGCGCGGGGCGAGCCGGTCGGGCTGCGCGAGCTCGCCGTGCACGGCGCGACGATGGCGATCTTCATGATCGGCGAGCGGGCCGAGGAGATGCAGCGCGAGCTGATCGCGGGCGGCTACGACGCGGCCGCGCCGTGCGCGATCGCCCACCGCCTCACGCGCGACGGCGAGGTCGTCGTCACCTGCCGCCTGGACGAGCTCGCCGCCACCGTCGCGGCGCGCGGGCTCGATAGCAACACGCTCGTCATCGTCGGGCCCGCGCTCGAGGACGAGGGCCCGGTCTTCACGCCGCCGCCGTGACCGCCCGCAGCGCGGCGAGGATGGCATCGGCCGAGCGGTCGGCGTCCTGCGCGGTCGTCTGCCAGCCGCTGACCGAGATCCGCAGCACGGCCCTGCCCTGCCAGCGGCTGGCGCTCGCGTAGCACGTGCCCTCGCGCTGGAAGCGGTCGATGACGGCGTTCGTGACGTCGTCGTCGTCGGCGAAGCGGACGAGCACCTGGTTGATGACGACGTCGTTGACGATCTCGACGTCGTCATCGTCGTCGAGCCGTGCGGCGATTCGCAGGGCGAGGTCGCTGCAGCGGTCGACGAGCTCCGCGACGCCGTCGCGGCCCAGCGCGCGCAGGGCGGCGTAGAGCGGGATCCCGCGCGCGCGGCGCGAGAACTCGGGCGACCATTCGCCGCCCCAGTGCTCGTCGCCGTCGTGCGCTGGGATGTAGTCCGCGGTCGAGCGCATCGCCGCGCGCTGCGCCTCGCCGTCGGCGACGATCGCGATGCCGCAGTCGTAGGGCACGTTGAGCCACTTGTGCCCGTCCGTGGCCCAGGAGTCGGCCCGCTCGACGCCGTCCAGCAGCGCCCGCCGCCGCGGGCTGGCAGCGGCCCACAGCCCGAACGCGCCGTCGACGTGGCACCAGGCGCCCGCGGCATGGCAGATGTCGACGATCGCTGCGAGCGGGTCGAAGGCGCCGGTGTTGACCTCGCCGGCCTGCGCGCAGACGATCTGCGGGCCGTCGTGCTCGCGCAGCGCGAGCGCCAGCTCGGATGCGAGCATCCGCCCCTGCGCATCGGCCGCGACGATCCGGATCCGCCCCGCTCCGACGCCGAGCATCCGGCACGCCGCGGCGACGGTGACGTGCGCATGCTCGCCCGCGACGACGCGCAGCGACGGCGCGCCCTGCAGGCCGTCGCTCTCGACGTCCCAGCCGGCGTCGCGCAGAACGGCGTGGCGCGCCGCCGCCAGGCAGGTGAAATGCGCCATCTGGCAGCCCGTGACGAAGCCGACCCCGCTGCCGGCGGGCAGGCCGAGCAGCTCCAGCACCCACTCCCCCGCGACGCCCTCGGCGACCGACAGCGCGGGCGCGACGGGATAGGCGCCGGTGTTCTGGTCCCAGCTCGACACGAGCCAGTCGGCGGCGACGGCGACCGGCAGCGCGCCGCCGATGACGAAGCCGAAGTAGCGCGGCCCCGGCGAGGCGATCAGCCCGCCGTCGACGTCGGCCACGAGCTCGGCGATGACCGTGCGCGGATCCACGCCGGCATCCGTCAGCGGTCGCGCGAGGCGGGCGCGCAGCTCGCCGGCGGTCGCGGTCGCGCCGACCGGGCGCTCGGGGAGCCCGTCGATGAAGTCGCGCGCCAGCTCGGCGGCGTCGTCGAGCACGTCGTAACGAGAATCCATCGCGTGACGATAGACGCTTACAGCACCGTCTCGCCGAGCACGATCGCCTCGGCGGCGCGGGCCGCGTCGCCGACGAGCGTGGCGACCTCGGCCTTCGTATGGCGAAACGCGCCGAGCACGTGCGCGGAGACGATCTCGGGATCGGTCGAATCGGGCCGCCCGACGCCGACCCGCACGCGGGCGAAGTCGGCTCCCCCGAGCGCGGCCTTCAGCGACTTCAGGCCGTTGTGGCCGGCGAGGCCGCCCCCGAGACGGGTGCGCACGTCGCCGAACGGCAGGTCGATCTCGTCGTGGATGACGAGCACGCGCTCGAGCGCGAGCCTGTACGTCCCGCGCGCGGGGCCGACCGAGCGCCCGGCCTCGTTCATGTAGGTCTGGGGCAGCAGGACCGCGACGCGCGGCCCGCCCGGGCCGGTGCGTCCCGCGGTCAGCAGCCCCGCGAACTTCGTCCTGGCGCGCGGGAGGTCCCAGCGCTCGGCCAGCAGGTTGGCGACCTCGAAGCCGACGTTGTGCGGCGAGCCGGCGTACTTCGCGCCCGGATTGCCGAGCCCGACGATGAGCCAGTCGACCGGCGCGCCTGCACTGCCGCGGCCGGCAAGCCGCACGCGGCGGCCCTACTCGGCGGAGTCGTCGGCGGAGTCGCCGGACGCTTCTGCGGGCGCGGCGGATTCGCCGACGACGCCGGTCTCCGCCTCGATCTCGTCGTCCTCGGACTCGACGCGCGGCGGGCTCAGGGTCGCGATCGTGGTCTCGGCGAGATCGTCGAGCAGCGTGATGCCCGCGGGCACGGTCAGCTCGGCGAGCGTGATCGTGTCGTTGATCTGCATGCCCGAGACGTCGTGCTCGATCGACTCGGGAATCGCCGTCGGCAGCGCCTCGATGTTCAGCTCGCGCGTGATCTGCTCGAGCACTCCGCCCTCCTTGACGCCGGGCGAGTCGTCGCCGCCGGTCAGCTCGAGCGGCACGAGCGCGTGGATCGCGACGCTGAGGTTGACGCGCAGCAGGTCGATGTGCAGCGTGTCGCCGCGGACCGGGTGGTAGTGCGCGCTCTTGAGGATCGCCGGGCTGACGTCGTCACCGTCGGTGACCTCGAGCACGGCGCCGGACGCGGCCAGCGCATGGCGCAGCTCGCGGGCGTCGACGCTGAACGAGCGCGGCTCGCCATCGCCGCCGTAGAGGATTCCGGGGACGCGGCCGCTGCGGCGCAGGCGGCGCGTGGCGCGCGAGCCCTCGGGCTCGCGCGGAGAGATGGGGAGCTTCGTCGTCTGCGATGCCATGGCGACCGGGAAGGGTAGCGGACCCGTGCGCGCGTCCGAACGTGCCTACTGCGCGCCCAGCTGCGGTGTCGCGGCGAACAGGCGCTGGACATCGAACCAGGCCGGCTTCTTGGAGCCGTCGAAGCGCAGCAGCCCCTTCTCGTGGATCGGCGAGTTCGGCCGCGGGTTGCCGCCGTCCCAGTTCGGGCGCACGCGAAACTCCTGCAGCGCCCAGTAGAACGAGCCGCTCAACCAGGGCTTCGATCCGTGCACGCCGAGGTGGTAGTTGACGAAGTCCTGCTGGTAGGAGAACGTGCCCTTCTCCTCGACGGGGCCGTCGCGGTTGGCCTCGGCGCCGAACTCCGAGACGAAGACCGCCTTGTTCGGATAGCACGTGCGGACGGAGTCCAGGTAGGCGGACATCGCGTCGCGGTCGGCGATCTGCCCGTTGGGACCTGGGTACCAGCCGAAGTACTCGTTGATGCCGACGACATCCAGCGGCGCGTACTGGGAGCGACAGCCGGCCGACGGGTAGCCGGCGACGGCGAGGCCGACCGGTCGCGACGGGTCGAGCGCCTTCGCCTGGCGCACGGCGCGCGCGATGTAGTCGCCCTGCACGGGACCGGGCCGCGCCGACAGCTCGTTGCCGATCGACCAGAGCATGATCGACGGGTGGTTCTGGTTGGCGAGGATGTTCGTCTCCAGCTCGCGTGCGGCGAGCTTGCGCACCGTCTCGCGCTTGAGGTACTGCGTCTTGACGGCGTAGACCGGGATCTCCGACCAGACGAGCATGCCGTGGCGATCGGCGAGCTCGTGCATCTCCGGGTGCAGCGGATAGTGCGAGCGGATCACGGTGCCGCCGAGCTCCTTGGCCTGGGCGACGATCTGCGCCCGCCGCGCGCTGCCGATCGCGAAGCCTGCGACGGGATCGTCCTCGTGCAGGCCGACGCCGCGCAGGTTCAGCGCGCGGCCGTTGAGCGTCAGCTTGCCGCCGGACACGTCGATCGAGCGGATTCCGCTCTTCAGCGAATAGCCCAGCACGCGCCGGTTGCCGGCGCGCACGCTGAAGCGCGCGTCGTACAGGTACGGGCTGGCGGGCGACCACAGGCGCGGGGTGGGCACGCGGACGCGCGCCTGGAAGCTGACGAACTTCTTCGCGCCGACACGGCGCGTGCCGAGCCTCAGCGGGCGCCCGCCGAAGCTGCCGGTGACGCGCACGCTCGTCGTGGCGTCGCCGTAATTGCGCACGACGACGCGTGCGAGCACGCTCGCGGGGCAGGTTGCGCAGGGCAGCTTCGGGCGCACGACGAGGCTCGTGATGTCGACGCGGTCGACGCGCTGGAGGTAGACCTCGCGCAGCAGGCCGCCGTAGTTCCACCAGCCGCCGGCCGGGTCGCCCGAACCGGTCAGGCCGGAGGGCGGGAAGTCGGACCGCAGGCGGCGGTTGTCGACGCGCACGACGAGCCGGTTGGTGCCGGTGCGCTTGAGGACGCGGCGCGGGATGCGCACGTCGAACGGCAGGTAGGCGCCGGTGTTGCGGCCGATCGGCTTGCCGTTGAGCCAGATCTGGGCGCGGTAGTTGACCGACTCGAAGCGCACGAGCCAGTCCATCCGCGAGCGGCGGTCGGGCAGGCGGAAGTCCTTGCGGTACCAGCCGACGGTGCCCGTCATCGAGGCGACGGAGTTGTCGCCGGCGTTCCACGCGTTGGGGACGGCGGTCCGCGCCCAGCCGGCGGACGCCGTCTGGCGCTGGAAGCGCTGCTTGGAGCCTTGGCCGTCGTCGAGCCGGAACAGCCAGTCGCCGCCGAGCAGGTAGCGGTTGTCGGGCCCGTCCTGGTAGATCGTCCCGCGCGTGATGCCGTCAGCCGCGACGGCGGTCGCGGGCGCGAGCAACGCCGCGACGGCGAGCAGCGTGAGCGTGAGCGTGGGTGCGAGGAGACGGTGCATTTGTCGGCGCACAACACCGCCTACCGCCCCGAGTTGTGCTCATCGCTCGGGGTTCGCCGGGCAGCTCGACTCGCGGCCGATCGGGGCTGTGACGCGCAGGAGGCTAACGGTCGTCCCGGCGAAGACGTTGCCGTCGCGGCGCACGAGGACGCACTGCACGGTCGTCAGGCGCCCCGGCGTGAACCAGACGACGCGGGTAAAGCGCGTCCGCGACGAGAGCGCGTGGGCCGTCTGCGACTGGTACAGCGCGATCTTCAGCTCGCCGGCGGCGCGCAGCTTGTCGGCGTTGTAGCGCGCGACGGCGACGCAGCGCTCGTCACAGCCCTCCAGAAGGCGCAGCATCGCGTCGGCGTCGCCGCGGATCTGGGCCTCCAGCAGGTCGGTGACCCGGCCGCGCTCGACGGTGTCGTTGTTGAGCCAGCGTGCGACGAAGAACGAGATCGCGACGACCGCGACGACGGCCGCGGCGATGAGGATCGGGCGCTTCACGAGCGCCCATTGTGGTGGCTACGTCGCGGTGGCGCGGCGGCCGGCCGCGGGCGACCGTCAGCCGGCGCGGTGGAAGTCGTCGCCGTTGAGCTCGAGGAAGCGCATGACCGACGCGTCCTGGTGGTCGAGCCACTGGGCGGTACGGCGCGCATGGGCGGCGGCGCGCTCCTCGAAGTCCTCGAGGCAGCTCTCGGGGTCGTCGTGGAGCTGGTAGACGTGCGCGAGGTCCTGCTGGGCACAGACGATGCCCAGCGGCGGGCGCCCCTCGGCGAGCGTGCGCGCGCCGCAGACCGCGGCGACGAAGAGTCTCCGCTCGGGCGCCGACAGCGCGATCGGCATCAGGCGGTGGGCGGGGAGCTTGACGTCGAGGTCGACGGAGCGGTCGAGCGCCACGTCGCCCCCGCTCGACGATGCGAGCGGGCCCGCCCAGACGGCGAGCACGTTGTCGGCGGCGACGATCGCGTCGCGCAGCGCGCGCGCCTGAGCGGCGTAGAGCTCCTCCGCCTCGTCGCGGCTGCCGGCGTCGGCGAGGTCGAGATCGCAGGGGACGCGCAGCAGATCGGAGGCGATCACGGCCGAGCCGGCACCGCGGCCGCCGTTGGCGACGTAGGTCTGCAGCGTGCCGAGGTCGCGGCGACCGTGGAAGATGACGGTCAGGGCTTCGGAGAGCGGCAGCTCGGAGACCTTCAAGGCGACGGCCGCGCAGGCTTCGGCATCGGTCAGCGCGCGCTGGAGCAGATCGTCGGCGTCAGTCATGTCGAGCCTTCCTTGGATTCGGCCTCATGGTGACGTGCGGGGGGTACCCTCCGCAACCATGAAGATTCTCTACAAGCCCTTCGGGATCATCATCGGCATCATCGCCGGCATCCTTGCGCGGCAGGTCTTCAATCAGGTCTGGGGTCATATCGACGATCGCGAGCCTCCGACGGCCACCACCGAGGAGGCCTCGTGGGGCAAGGTACTCGGCGCGGCGGCGGTGCAGGGCGCGACGTTCGCGGTCACGAAGACGGCGGTCAATCGCAGCGGCGCCAAGGGCTTTCAGTGGCTGACCGGGATCTGGCCCGGCGAGAAGCGGGCCGAGAAGGAGTAAGCGCGCTCGACGGACGTCCGACCGCGACGAGACGCTACGCGCGGCGCACGACGAAGCCGCGCTCGGCGAGCACGGTCAGGTCGTCCTCGAAGGCCGCGAAGTCGCGCGCCCTCAGGTGCTCGGCGGGCACGCCGTCGGGCCCCCGCCGCCGCAGCCAGCTGCGCAGCGTCGGCGCGCCGACGCGATCGGCCGCCTCGGCGGTCAGCGCGAGCAGGATCGCGAGCTCCGGCCGGTGGTCGAGCTCGTCGGTGATGATCGCCAGCGCGTCGACGGCGAGCACCTCGCACAGCTCGTCGTCGGTGAGACCAAGGCGCTCCATCAGCGCGACGGCGAGCGAGTCCATCCGCTGCTAGAAGAGCTGGTTCTCGCCGCCGAAGACGTCGCTGACCGAGCTGTCGCTGAAGATGCTGCGGATCGAGTCGGTCAGCAGGTCGGCGCAGGAGAGGACCGTGATGTTGTCGGGCGCGCCGGCGCGCAGCGGGATCGTGTCGGTGACGATGATCTGCTCGAAGCCCGCGCCGGCGAGGTTCTCGAACGCGTTGCCGCTCAGGACGGGATGCGTCGCGGCGGCGTAGACGGCGCGGGCGCCGGCGTCGAGGACGGTCCGGCTGGCGACCTTCAGCGTGCTGGCGGTGTCGATGATGTCGTCGACGATGATCGCCGTCTTGCCCTGCACGTCACCGATGACGTAGCCGATCTCGGCGACCTGCTGCGCCGGGCGCTCCTTGTCGAGGATCGCGAGGTCGGCGCCGAGCTTGGAGGCGAACTTCTTGTTGAGCTTCACGCGGCCGGCGTCGGGCGCGACGACGACGATGTCCGGCAGATTCAGGTCGCGGAAGTACTGCGTGAGGATGAACAGCGCCGTCATGTGGTCGACCGGCTTGCGGAAGAAGCCCTGGATCTGACCCGCGTGGAGGTCCATCGTCAGGACGCGGTCGGCGCCGGCACGCTCGAGCTGGCGGGCGACGAGGCGGGCGGAGATCGGCTCGCGCGGCGCGGACTTCTTGTCCTGCCGGCTGTAGCCGAACCACGGCACGACGGCGATGACGCGATGCGCGCTGGCGCCGACGGCGGCGTCGATCATGATCATGAGCTCCATCAGCGCGTCGTTGGGCGTCATGCCGGCCGTCGGGTTGGCGCACGTCGGCTGGACGATGAAGACGTCGGCGCCGCGGATCGACTCGCCGTAGCGGCAGTAGACCTCGCCGTTGGTGAACGTCTTGAGCTCCACCGGCCCCGGCCTGATCCCGAGCTTGCTGGCGATCTTGGCCGCGAGATCCGGGTTCGCGCGACCCGAGAACAGCATCAGGTTCTTGTCGTAGCCGAGCTCGAGGCGCGTCGAAGGCTGCGGCTGGACCGTCGTCATCGCTTGATCGAGTTTACGACTCGGGGCGGCAGAAACCCCGGCGGCGCCCGTCATGACTTCTTCGGGCGCTTGCGATCGGCGTAGCCCTCGATGTTCGTCTGACGCTCGCGAGCGACGCCCAGCGCCCCGGGCGGGACGTCCTTCGTGATCGCCGAGTTGGCGGCCGTGAACGCGTCGTCACCGAGCGTCACGGGAGCGATCAGCGTCGTGTCGACGCTCGTGTGGACGCGGTCGCCGATCGTCGTGCGGTGCTTGTCGACGCCGTCGTAGTTGGCCGTGATCGTCGCGGCACCGAGGTTGCAGTCCTCGCCGATGTCGGCGTCGCCGATGTAGGACAGGTGCGGCACCTTGCTGCCGCGGCCGACGTCGGAGTTCTTGATCTCGACGAACGTGCCGGCCTTCGCGCCCTCGCGCAGAACCGCTCCGGGGCGCAGGTAGGCGAACGGGCCGACGGTCGCGCGCGACTCGATCTCGGCGCTGACGACATAGGAGTGCGGGACCGTGACCTCGTCGTGCAGGATGGCGTCGATCAGCGTCGTCAGCGGGCCGACGCTGCAGCCGCGGCCGATCGTCGTCGCGCCGCGCAGAAACGAGCCCGGCTCGACGACGGTGTCCTCGCCGATCGTGACGCCGGCGTCGATCAGCGTCGAGGCGGGATCGACGATCGTCACGCCCGCGCGGCCGTGGGCATCGTGGATGCGCCGCTGGGCGATCGCGCGAACCTCGGCGAGCTGCACGCGGTCGTTGACGCCGAGCGCCTCGTCGGCGTCGGGCAGCACGTGCGCCCTGACCGTGAGGCCCTTGCCGCGCAGCGCGGGCAGGACGTCGGGCAGGTAGAGCTCGCCCTGGGCGTTGTCGGACGTGATCTGCCCGAGGGCGACGAGCAGCGCGGCGCCGTCGAAGGCGAAGATCGAGCTGTTGACCTCGTCGATCTTTAGCTGCTCGGGCGCCGCGTCGCCGGCCGTCTTCGTCTCGACGACGCCCTCCACGTCGCCGCCGGCGCCGCGCACGACGCGGCCGTAGCCGGCCGGGTCGGCGAGGATCATCGTCGCCATCGTGGCGGCCGCGCCCGCCTGCTCGTGCGCCGCGACGAGGTCCTTGAGCGACTGCGCCGTGATCAACGGGGCGTCGCCCGGCATGACGACGACCGTCGTCGGGGCCTCGATGTGCTCCGCCGCCGCGCGAACGGCGCCGCCGGTGCCGTCGGGCGTGGGCTGGATCGCGGTCGTCACGTCGCCGGGCAGGTGCCCCTCGAGCGTGTTCGCGACCGAGTCCACGACGACGATCCGGTCCGCGCCCGCCGCGCGCGCCGCGGCGATCGGCCACCCCACGAGCGGGCGCCCGCAGAGCGGGTGCAGCATCTTGGGAAGCTCCGAGCGCATGCGTGTGCCCTGGCCTGCGGCGAGGATGACGGCGGTGAGCGCAGGCATGGGGGCATCCTAGGGCTATCGTGCGCTAGGCCCCTGGGCCAATTTACTGCGGAGTGGTGTAATGGCAGCCCGCCGGCCTTTGGAGCCGTGAGGTGTTGGTTCGAATCCAACCTCCGCAGCTACGTTCCGTGACGGCCGACCGGCGGCAGATCCTGCGCGCCGTGCTCAGCGTGGATTCAGGCTTCGCCTGATCGACGCTCAGTCGAAGCGGAAGAAGGTCCCGACGGGCTCGAGCTTGTCGGCCTCGATCTTCGGGACGGCGGCGGCGAGCGTGCTCGCGAACGTCTCGCCGCTGACGGCGATCAGCCGGATCAGCTCCTCGACGGGGGTCGCCTCGGCCTTGACGCCGTTGGCGTAGTCGGTCGCGTAGCCGAGCAGCGCGTACGGGATCTCGGCCTCCCCCGCGAGCACGGTCTCCGGTCCCGCGGTCTGGCTGACGACGGTGACGCCGCAGTTCTGCAGCATCCGGATCTCGGTCTTCGTGTTGAAGCGCGGGCCGTCGACATGGCCGTAGCACCCGCCGTCGATCGCGAAGTTGCCGGCCTCCTCGGCGCCCGCCAGCAGCGCCTCGCGCAGGTGCTGGGAGAACGGGCGCTCGTAGATCCAGTGCCCGCGGCCCTGCTCCCCCGGCTCGGTGAAGAGCGTGCAGATCTCGCCGTCGGGCAGCCGGTTGGCGAGGAAGTGCAGGTCGTCGAAGACAACGAGGCTGCCGAGCGACATGCCCGCCTCGAGCGTGCCGCAGACCGTGACCGAGAGGATCGCGTCGGCGCCCTTCTCCTTCAGCGCCGCGATGTTCGCCCGGTGCGTGACCTGGCTGGACAGCAGTTCGTGGCCCGGGCGGTGGCGCGAGACGTGCAGCACGTCGACGCCCGCGAAGCGGCCGCTCGTCACCGGCGCCGAGCCGTAGCGCGTCTGCACGAGCTCGGGCTCCCCGTCTGACTCGATGCCCGGCAGCGCGTAGGTACCCGAGCCGGTGAGGATCGCGATCCGCATGGCGCGGGATCGTAGCCGTCGGCGCTGCGGCTCAGCGGCGCGGCACGCGCCCGGCGCCCGTTCCGGGCTCCGTCGCCGGTCCGCCCGGGGCCGCCACCCCGAGCACGCGCATCGCCTTGAGGCCGAGCGAGAGCTTCTCGCGACCGTCGGTCGAGCCGACGTCCAGGCCCGACAGCTCGCGCACGCGCTCGAGGCGATAGCGGATCGTGTGGCGGTGGGTGAAGAGCTTCTGTGCCGTGCCTGCGACGTTGCCGTCGTTGTCGAGGAACGCCTCGACAGTGCGCACGAGCTCGGTCTCGTACTGGTCGTCGTAGGCGACGAGCGGCTCGACCGTCTCTGCGTAGAAGCGCTGCAATTCGGCCGGATCCTCGCTCATCGCCGAGAGCAGCAGGCGGTAGGCGCCGGTCTGCTCGAAGGCCAGCAGCGGGCGCTCCTCGTCGCCCTCTGCGACGTTCACGGCCAGCAGCGCCTCGTTCGCCGCGCGGTGCAGGTCCAGCGGGTCCATCGCGACGCGGCTGCGCCCGATCGCGAACGTGTGCCCCGGCAGACCCGCCTGCAGCTCGCGCAGCACGCCCTCGGCGGCGCGCTTGGCGACCGCGTCGTCGTTGCCCGGCACGAGCACGACGACCTCGGCCGCGGAGCTCTCACGCTCGGCCGGCGCGGCGATCGCCGTCGGCACGACGGCGCGCGCGCCGCGCTCGGCGGTCGCGAGCACGCGGACGCGCCAGCCCTCCTCGGCCGGCACGTGGGCGTGCGCGCGGGCGACGAGCACGCTGCCCCCGCCCAGCAGGTCGACACCGAGCTCGGAGCCGCGCGAGACGATCTCCTCGCCGTCGAGCAGGTCGCGGCTGAGGATCGCGCGCAGGAACACCGCGCTGGCCTCCTGCGAGGCGCGCGCCGGCGCGCGGACGCGCTCGACCTCGGAGGCCACGAGCGTCGTCACGAGCCGCACGAGCGCCGGGCCCGGATCGGAGCGGGCGCGCATGCGCAGCTGGCCGACGGACGCGTCGGCGACGCGCAGCTCGATCGTCACGACGCCGGTCGCGCTGTCCAGCAGCGAGCGCTCGTCGGCGGGCGAGCGCGCGGCGACGGCGAGCACGGAGCCGGTGCGGTCGAGCAGAACCAGGCTCGCCTCCAGCGCACGCGCTGCTGCGCGCACGACATCGGGCAGCCCGGCACCCGATTCGACCGCCTCGGTGATCGCATCCAGCGCGGCGAGGTCGAGTCCCATCGACCGTTCGACGGAGGCCATGTTCTACAGGCTACGCAGCGATGCGATCCCAGTAGTACGCGATCGCCGCACCGCCCGCCGCGCCGATCAGAAGCAGGGCCGCGAGGACGTACAGGCTGAGAAATGTGGCGGCCGCGCGTTCCCAGGCCGTGCTGTACGCATTCCATGCCGGACGGACGATGAACCAGACGAACGCGACGAGCGCCAACATGCCACACGTACTGGCGATGAGGATCGTGGCCCCGGCGTTCGTCATGGCACCGGATTGTGACGTAGTTTCAGGACAAACGGCGTGCGCGCGGGGTCCCGAGCCCGCTCAGCGCACCTGAAAGGGGCCCGCGGGACGGGCCCCGATGGGCGCCGGAATGCGTCCGTCGGCGGCGAGCGACTCGCACACGCGCGCCGCCCGCTCGGTGTGGCCGGAGTCGGCGAAGATGCCCAGCACGGTCGGCCCGGAGCCGGACACCATCGCGTGATCGGCGCCGGCGGCGAGCACCGCCTCGAGGGCATCGTCGATCTGTGGACACAGTGAGCGCGCCGCGTCCTGGAGGTCGTTGTGCAGATGCTCGAGGATCGTCTCCGAGGACAGCGCCGCCTGCATGCGCGTCAGCGAGCGCGCGAGCTCGAGCGTCTCGCGCGGCAGGCCGAGCCGGTCGGCCTCGGCGTAGACGTCGGCGGTCGACAGCTGGGCGTCGATCGGCAGCACCACGACGCTGTAGGGCAGGTCGAGATGCAGCGGCCGCAGGCGGCTGCCCTCCCCCGTCGCCAGCACGAGGCCGCCGCGGATCTGGCCCGCGACGTCGGCTCCGAGCGTCGACGCGATGTCCTCCAGCAGGCGGCGGTCGCCGATCCCCGATGCCTCGCCCGCGAGACGCAGCGCCGCGGCGGCGTCCGCCGACCCGCCGCCCATGCCGCCCGCGACCGGGATGCGCTTGTCGATCTGTAGCCGCACGGCGGGGCCGTCCCAGCCGGTGCGCTCGCGAAACGCGCGCAGCGCGGCGGCGGCGAGGTTCGGGCCGTCGACGCCCGCGCAGAGCACCTCGTCGGCGACGAACCCCGGCGCCTCGGTCTCCATGCGCACGTCGTCGCAGAGCGTCAGCGAGTCCATCAGCGTGACGACCTCGTGGAGGCCGTCGCTGCGCCGCGGCCCGACGTAGAGGCACAGGTTGATCTTGGCCCGAGCCTCGGTCGTCAGGAGCGTCATCTGCGCAGAGTTTCGTACATGGCCGCGAAATCCTGCGGTGCGAGGCGCTCGGCGCGCGCATCGGGCGGGTGTCCGAGCGGCGCCAGAGCGGCCCGCGCGCGCTCGCGGATGTCCGGCTCGGCGCCGTCGGCGAGCCCCAGCGAGCCCGCCAGCGCCTTGCGCCGGTGGGCGAACGCGGCGTTGACGAGGTCGCGCAGTCCCGGCGCCGGCGCCGGCCCCGTGCGCTGCAGCCCGACGAGCACGGAATCGACGTTTGGGACGGGCGTGAACACCGAGCGTGAGACCGCCCGCAGGACCTGCACGTCGCAGGCGAGCTGGGCGAGGACCGAGGGGACGCCGTACGCGCCCGAGCCGGGGGCCGCAGCGAAGCGCTCGCCGACCTCCTTCTGGACCATCCCGACCCAGCGCGTGACCTCCGGGAGCAGCTCGATCGTGCGCAGGATCGCGCCGGCGGCGATGCCGTAGGGCAGGTTCGCGACGACCTTCGTCGGCGCCGGGTCGAGCGCGGCGAGGTCGAGCTTCATCGCGTCGGCGAAGTGCAGCGTGACGTTGTCGAAGCGGTCGACGGCGTCGCGCAGCGCGGGCTCCAGCGCCCGGTCGAGCTCGACGACGTGCACGCGCGCGACGCGCTCGGCGAGGTACTCGGAGAGCACGCCGAGGCCGCCGCCGATCTCCAGCACGACGTCGTCGGGCCGCAGCCGCGCCTCGCGCTCGATGACGCCGAGGATGTTCGAGTCGATGAGGAAGTTCTGGCCGAGGTCGCGCTTGGGGCGCACACCGAACTCGCGCATGCGCCGCAGGCTCGGCTGGCTCGGACCGCCGTCGCTCACCAGCGAAAGAGGGCGGCGGCGTTGCGCTCGACGATCTGCTCCAGCTCGCCGTACTCGATGCCCCGCCGCTCGGCGACGAAGCGAGCGGTCTCCGTCACGTAGGCGGGCTGGTTGCGCTCCTTGCGCAGCGCCTGCGGCGTGAGGTAGGGCGCGTCGGTCTCCACGAGCAGGCGATCGCGGGGAACGCGCTCGGACGCCGCGGCGAGGTCCTGCGCCTGGGGATAGGTGACGTTGCCGGCGAACGAGATCCACCAGCCCTCCGCCACGCACTCGTCGAGCCGCTCGGGCATCGAGAAGCAGTGCAGGATCACCTGCACTGCGCCGGCCTCGCCGCGCAGCATCGCGATCGTGTCGTCCTCGGCGGCGCGGGTGTGGATCACGAGCGGCTTGGCGACCGCCCGCGCGAGCTCGATCTGGGCGCGGAAGGCACGCTCCTGGTCGGCGCGCGGCGCGTAGTCGCGGAAGTAGTCCAGGCCCGTCTCGCCGATCGCGACACAGCGCGGGTGGCCGGCGAGCGCCCGCAGCTCGGCGAGGTCACCGTCGTCGAAGCCGGTCGCCTCGTTGGGGTGGTGGCCGATCGCCGCGTAGACCTGCGCGAAGCGCTCGGCCGCGGCCAGGGCCGCGCGGCACGTCGTCGCGTTCGTGCCGACGGTGAGCATCCGCGTCACGCCGACCTCGACCGCCGCCGCGACGAGCTCGGCGTCGTCGGGCTTGCAGACGTGCAGGTGGGTGTGGCTGTCGATCATCGCGGCGCTGGCGTTGAGGCTACGCGCCGCCCGTCAGTGCTTCGGAAACAGCGGCTCGAGCGTCGCGATCGCGCCCAGCCGGCCGGCCTGCATGTGCGCGCAGCCGAGCTCCGCCTCGGGCGAGCCGAGCGCGGCGAGCAGCTGCTCGGTCGTCGCGGGCAGCCACGGATGCAGCATCACCGACACGACGCGCAGCCCCTCGATCAGCGACGCGAGCACCGTGTCGAGCTCGCCCGCGCGCTCGGGGTCCTTGGCGAGCGTCCACGGCGCCCGCTCCTCGACGTAGCGGTTCAGGCGGCGCACGCGCAGCCAGATCGCGTCGCCCGCGGCGCTCAGGTCGACGCGGTCGAGCAGCTCGCAGACCTCGCCGCTCAGACCGTCGATCTCGGCCGCGAGGTCGGCGTCGAGCACGGCATCGGGGACGACGCCGCCACGGTAGCGGTGGACCATCGCGATCGTGCGGCTCGCGAGGTTGCCGAAGTCGTTGGCCAGCTCGGACTCGTAGCGGGCGCGAAAGCCCTCCTCGGAGACCGCGCCGTCGTGGCCGAAGGAGACCTCGCGCATGAGGTAGAAGCGCAGCGCGTCGGTGCCGTACTCGTCCATGATCTTGAAGGGATCGATCGCGTTGCCGGCGGACTTGCCCATCTTGTCCTTGCCGATCAGCAGAAAGCCGTGGACGAAGACGTGCTCGGGCAGCGGCAGCCCGGCGGCGATCAGCATCGCCGGCCAGAAGATCGTGTGGAACTTCAGGATGTCCTTGCCGATCAGGTGGTACTGCGCCGGCCAGAAGCGCTCGGTCAGGTCCTCGCCGGGGCGCGCGTAGGAGAGCGCCGAGTAGTAGTTCAGCAGCGCGTCGAACCAGACGTAGAAGACGTGGCTCTCGTTCCACGGCACGGGCACGCCCCAGCTGAAGGTCGAGCGGCTCAGCGACACGTCCTGCAGGCCCGACGCGATGAACGAGCGCGCCTCGTTGTAGCGGTGGCGCGGCATGACGAAGTCCGGCTGCGCGTCGAGCAGCTCGAGCAGGTCGTCCTGGAATGCGGACAGGCGGAAGAAGTAGTTGTCCTCCTTCTCGCGCGTCAGCGGCGTCCTGTGGATCGGGCAGAGGTTGTCGTCGCCCGCCTCGGCGTCGGTCTTGAAGTCCGCGCAGCGCGGGCAGTACCAGCCTTCGTAGACGCCCTCGTAGACGTGGCCGTTGTCGTAGATGCGCTGCAGGACCTCCTGCACCTTGGCCTTGTGCTCGGGGTCCGTCGTGCGGATGAAGAAGTCGTTGGAGACGTTCAGCCGTGGCATCAGATCGACGAAGCGCGGCGCGTTGCGGTCGACGAGCTCCTGCGGCGTGACGCCCTCGCGCTCGGCGGCGAGCGCGACGGGCTCGCCGTGCTCGTCGGTCCCGGTCAGAAAGAACACGTCCTCGCCGCGCTGGCGCATGTGCCGGGCGATGACGTCGGCCGCGATCGTCGAGTACGCGTGGCCCAGGTGGGGCGCCGCGTTGACGTAATAGATCGGCGTCGTCACGTAGAAGGACATCGATCGCGCAGGCTAGTGGGTGGCCGGCGCCCGGCGCACGCCGGGGGTCGCTGCGGGCGCGCGTCGCCGGCGGTCGGGTTCGAGCCCGGCGCGCAGCAGTCGCAGGGGTCATGCCGACCGCGCGATCGCGCGCGCGGCGCGCCGCCGCCGCCGCCGGCGCAGCGTCACGATGCCGCCGCCGAGCGGCAGCCCGAGCGCGACGAGCGCGAGCCCGAGCCAGACCGGCCACGGCAGCGGCTCGACGGCCACGACGGGCACCGCGAGCGGGCCGACGACGGGCAGTTCGCGCGGCTCCCGGCCCACCGGCAGCGGCCGTCGCGGCGGTGGCGCCGGCCCCAGCGGCGGCGCGCGGCGGGCGCTGCCGAGCGGCGGCAGCGGCGCCGGCGCCGAGCCGGCCAGCAGCGCGAGCGGGTCGACGTACGCGCCCGTCGCGAGGTCGCGCGCGCCGATGTGCACGTGCGCGGCCGTGCGCGCTCGTGCGACCGTCCCGATCCGCGCCCCCGCGACGACGGCGCGGCCGCGCCGCACGGCGATCGCGCCGAGCTGCTGGTAGGTCGCCACGAGGCGCCCGCAGCGCACGCTGACCGTGCGCCCGCCGCCCGGCACGCGCCCCGCGAAGCTGACCCGACCACCACACGCGGCTCGCACCCGCGTGCCCGCCGGCGCGGCCAGGTCGACGCCGCGGTGCTGCCCGGCGGCGAACCGATCCGCACCGACGGCGAAGGCCCGCGCCAGCGGGCCATCGACGGGCCGCTGCCAGCCGCGCGCCGGAGCGCGCGCGGCGACCGACAGGCAGGCCACGACAGCGACGGCGACGGCAGCGGAGACGCGCATGCCTGCACGCTAGACCGCGGGTCGCAGCGCGAGCCCGACCGCGCGCGAGTTGTCACACGATCGCGCGTGTCTGTGCACAGATCGCCGCCGCGGTCGGCGCCCTACACCTCCGTGACGATCTCCTCCAGCGGCCTGCGATCGGCCCGCGCGACCCACTCCTCCGCCGACTGCGACTCGGGCGCGCGGCGCCGCTTGGCCGGATAGCCGAACGTCAGCACGGTCGTGACGCGCTCGTCCTCGCCGTGCCCGACCGCCTCGCGCAGCCGCTCGGGCTCGGCGATCCCGTTCGGACAGGAGCCGATCCCCTCGTTGGCGGCCGCGAGCATCATGTTCTGCGCGGCGCGGCCGGCGTCGAACGCCGTCGGTCCCTTCCCGCCGACCACCACGGCGACGACGAGCGCGGCGCCGCGCACATGGTCGCCCGCGTAGACGCACGACGCGACCTCCTCGCGCACGCCGTCGTCGCGGATCACCACGAAGCGCCGCGCCTGGCGGTTCTTCGACGACCCCGCGACGCGGCCCGCCTCGAGGATCCGGCGCTCGGCCGCGGGCTCCAGCGGGCGGGCGTCGTACTCGCGCACTTCGCGCTTGCTCGCGATCGCCAGGTAGGCGTCCATCGACGCAGCCTACGCCCGTGGGCGCGCGTCGATCCGCTTCAGCCACGCCGCCAGGCGCGGGTGACCGTCGCCGAGATCCTGATAGCCGTCGAGCACGCGGTGAAACAGCTCGTCGTCGGCGGGGTCGCGCCAGGCCGCGTACTTCACGAACGGATAGGCGGCGCAGTCGGCGGCGCTGAAGACGTCCCCCATGAGATGCGTGCGCCCGTCGAGCATCCGCTCGAAGCGATCCAGCGCCGCCGCCATCTGCCCGGCGAGCGCCTCGATCCGCCGCGTGTTGGGCTGCTCGGCCTCGATCTCGGCTGCGATCTCGTTCGGGGCGAGCTTCCAGCGGTCGTTGAACCAGTCGATGAAGCTCATCATCCGCGCGCGGCCGAGCGCGTCGGCGGGATACAGCGGCGGCGACGGGTAGCGCTCCTCGAGCACGCGCACGATCTGCATCGAGTCGAATACGACCGCGCCGTCGTCGAGCTCGAGGACCGGCACGAGCGGCTGGCCGGAGACGCGCTCGACGGGCGCGCGGTCGCCGGACTCGATCCAGACGGACTCCACCTCCAGCTGCTTGTGGGCGAGCGCCAGCGCGACGCGCTCGACGTTCGTCGAGAACGGGGTCCGGTACAGCCGCATCACGCCGCCGGCTCCGGGTCCTCGGTCAGCGCGCGGTACAGGGCGTTGGCCTTCACGCCCGTCAGCGACGCCACGACCGAGCTCGCCGCGCGCGGCTTGGCGCCCGCCGCGACGAGCTTGCGCAGCGCGGCCAGCGCCGGCGCGAGCTCGGGCTCCAGCGCCGCGGCTCCGCCGATCACGAGCACGACCTCGCCACGCGGCGGGGCGGCGTCGTAGCGCTCGGCGAGCTCGCCCGCCGCGCCGCGCACGACCTCCTCGTGGACCTTCGTCAGCTCGCGGCAGACCGCGACCGGCCGTTGCGGGTCCAGCGCCGCCAGCACCGCCAGCGACGCCGCCACGCGGTTGGGCGACTCGAAGGCGACGACGGTCTCCGGCGCGCGCAGCAGCGCCGTCAGCTCGCCGCGCTTGCGCGGCAGGTAGCCGACGAAGCGCCAGACGTCGGCGGGCAGCGCGCTCGCCACCAACGCCGAGACCGCCGCGCTCGGACCCGGCAGCACCTCGATCGCCAGCCCCGCGGCGACGCAGGCCCGCACGAGCACGAAGCCGGGGTCGCTCACCAGCGGCGTGCCCGCGTCGGACACGAGCGCGACGACGTCGCCCCTCTGCATCCGTTCGACGAGCGCCGTCGCCCGCGAGCGCTCGTTGTGCTCGTGGTAGCTGACGAGCTTCGCCGAGACGCCGTAGCGCTCGAGCAGCACGCGCGTGCGGCGCGTGTCCTCGCAGGCGACGACGTCGGCCTCGCGCAGCGCGCTCAGGACGCGCAGCGTGACGTCCTCGAGGTTGCCGATCGGTGTCGGGCAGACGATGAGGCGGCCGGGGTTCACGAGCAGATCACAGCAGAAGCGCTACGGCGCGGTGCCGAGCCCGTCGAGCGCCAGCGTCGCGGCACCGAGCATCCCGGACTCCGCGCCGAAGCGCGCGGGCACGATCCGCACGTGTTCCTTGGAGGGCGACAGCGCGCGCTCCATGACGACCTCACGCGCCGGGGCGAGCAGCAGCTCGCCGGCCGCGATCACGCCGCCGCCGATCACGACGACGTCGGGGTTGAGCATGTTCACGAGGTTCGCGATCCCGACCCCGAGCCAGCGGCCGATCGCCGCAACCGCTTCGACGGCGGCGGCGTCGCCGTCGTGGGCGAGCTCGGTCACGAGCGGACCGCTGATCTCGCGACCCGCGGCGAGCGCCCGTCCCAGGCCCGAGCGCGGCCGCTGGGCCGCGATCCGCCGCGCCTCGCGAGCGAGCGCCGTACCCGACACCATCGCCTCCAGGCAGCCGCGGTTGGGGCAGTTGCCGTTACAGCGCGGGCCGTCGGCCTGCACGACCATGTGGCCGAGCTCGGCCCCCGCGCCCTGGCTGCCGCGCTGCAGCGCACCACCGAGCACGAGGCCGCCGCCGATCCCGGTGCCGATCGTCAGCAGCGCCGCGTCATCGGCGTCGCGCGCCGCGCCGAAGCGCCACTCGGCGAGCATCGCCGCGTTGGCGTCGTTGTCGACGAACACCGGCAGGCCGAGCTGCTCGGCGACGAGGTCGCGGAAGGGAACGCCGATCAGCGGCAGGTGCGTCGACGTCACCGAGATGCCGCGGCGCTGGTCGATCAGGCTCGGGATCCCGATGCCGACGGCGTCGACCGAGCCCGACCCGCCCTCGATCGCGTCGCGCACCTCCTTGACCGCCGAGACGACCGTCGCGACGACCTCGTACTGGTCGGCGGCGCGTGCCGGACGCGTCGCACGATGGTGGACGTTGCATTCCCGATCGACCGCGCCGGCCAGGAGCTTCGTGCCACCGAGGTCGACCCCGATCACGCAGCCGGTCGACACGATCGGCCACCATACAGGGCTTGATGGCGCCACCTGAGGACCCCGAAGCGCCCGAGGGGCGGCCCGAGTACCGCGTCTACCGCTCACGCAAGCCGCTCTTCCGGCGACGCGCCGGCGACGACCGGGACGCGCTGCGCCGCCTCCGTGGCGAGGGCCCCCAGCCGCCCCGCGACGAGCCCGGCGACGCAGGCCGCGATCGAAGCCGCCCGCGCCTGCCGCGCCGTCGCGGCCCCCGCGTCCGCAGGCGCATCGGCGGTTGGCGGATCGTGCGCTGGCTGGCGCTCGGCGTCGTCGGCTGGATCGCGCTGTCGGTCGTCGTCTTGCTGCTCAGCGCGCAGATCCAGCAGGGCAAGGTCTCCGGGGCCAACGAGTACCTCGGTGGCGCGGGCTATCCGCTGACGTCGCCGAACAACATCCTCGTCCTGGGATCGGACGTGCGCGACGCGCCGAACGCCGAGCCCGGCGCGCAGACGACGGGCAACGGCCGATCCGATTCGATCCTGCTGCTGCGCGTCGGCGGCGGCGCGAACAGCCGCATGTCGATCGCCCGCGACACGATCGTGGAGATCCCCGGCAGCGGGCGCCAGAAGATCAACGCCGCCTACGCGATCGGCGGCACCGCGCTCGCCGTGCAGACGGTCGAGCGCTTCACGGGGATCGACATCCACCACGTCATGATCGTGAGCTTCGAGGACTTCCCGCACCTCATCGACGCGATGGGCGGGATCACGTACCGCGGCGGCTGCGTCGTCTCGAAGATCAACGGCGGCTACCGCAACGGCGGCGTCACGCTGCGCCTGAAGGCCGGCAAGACGCACATCGACGGCAAGCAGGCGCTGGCGCTCGCTCGCACGCGCACGAACGCCTGCAACCCCAACGAGGACGACCTCACGCGGGCGCGCCGCCAGCAGAAGATCGTCGGCGCGATGAAGCGCCGGCTGCTGTCGCCGATGGCCTTCGTGCGCCTACCGCTCGTCTCCTGGAACGTCCCGAAGGCGCTGCGCTCGGACATGAGCGGGCCGACGCTGCTCGGCGTCTTCGGTGCGCTGGCGATCGCCGGTACGCCGCGCACCGAGGTGCTCGGGACGCTCTCGGGTCAGATCCCCGAGGACGTCAAGCAGGCGAAGGTCCGGCGCTTCCTGGGAGACTGACGGTCCCGCTCACGGGCGGCTCGGCGAGCACCTCGCAGAGCGCCTGCACGACCGCGGGATCGAACTGGGTGCCGGCGCAGCGACGCAGCTCGGCACGCGCGGCCGGCGGGGCGACGGCGGCGGCGTGGGCGCGGTCGGCGACCATCGAGACATAGGCGTCGCAGGCGAAGACGATCCGTGCCCCCAACGGGATCGCGTCGCCGACGAGGCCTTCGGGGTAGCCGCGCCCGTCGGTCCGCTCATGGCTCGAGCGCACGAGCCGCGCGACGCTCGCAAGCGACGGCGCCAGCGCGAGGATCCGCTCGCCGATGATCGGGTGGCGGCGCACGAAGGCGGTCTCCTCGGCGTCGAGCGCTGCCGGCTTGTCGAGGATGCTGTCGGGGATCGCGACGGTGCCGACGTTGCACAGCTCGGCGGCGAGACGGACCGTCTCGACCTCGCCGTCGGGCAGGCGCAGCCGGCGCGCGACGGCGTCGGCCAGTCTGGACGCTTCGACGCCCCGGCGCTCGAGCGCCGGATCGCGCTCGAGCAGCGCGCGGCGCAGCAGGTCCGTGCTGCGTGATCGCGCCGACGCTTGCCCGCCCTGCTTGTGCTCGTACATGCGCTGGTCGACCGCGCGCAGGGCCGCCTCGGCACTCGTCGCCTCCGCGGGCACCAGGATCGAGCCGAACGAACATCCGACGGAGAACCCCTCGCCGCTCTCGGTGAGCGCGAACGCGGCTTCGGAGATCGTCCGCTCCACATCGCTCGCGGCCGCCACGAGCAGGCAGAACTCGTCGCCGCCGCTGCGGTACGCCGCGCCGCCCTGGGCGGCCGCGTAGGCGCCGAGATTGCCGCCCAGGCGCGCGAGCAGCGAGTCGCCCGCCGGATGTCCGAAGCTGTCGTTGTAGCTCTTGAAGCCGTCGAGGTCGAAGAGCGCGAGCGCATGCTCGTGACCCGCCAGCGCGCGGTCGAGGTCGGCGATCAGCGCGCGGCGGTTGCCGAGGCCGGTGAGGGCATCCGACAGCGCCTCGGCGCGGCTGCTCGCCAGCATCCGCTGATTGTCGGCGTAGGTGACCGCGAGCCGTCCCATGACCGCCAGCACGGCCGCGGCGGAGAGGCCGACGGCGAGCGAGTTGACGCGCTGGAAGTGGTCGTAGACGAGCATCCCCAGGCAGCCCAGGCCGAGCGCGAGCGGCAGCATGATCGCGCGCCCGCGCGGCGGTCCTGCCTGCCGCGCCCGCGGCGCGGGCAACCATGCCGCGACCGCGACGAGCAGCGCGGCGAGCGGCCAGCCGGCGTCGATCATGCCGCCCGCGACGTACGTGCTCTCGGCGCTGGCGTGCAGATGGAGGACGTCGGTCGCGGCGAAGACGAGCAGCCCGCCGGCGAGCCAGGCCGACGCGCTGCGCAGCGACCAGCCGGTCATCGCCAGCGCGCCGACGGCGAACGCGACGAGCACGAGGTCGGCGAGCGGATAGGCGAGGTTCGTCGCGACGGTCAGCCGCGCGCCGCCGAACACGAGCGTCGCCGCCAGCGCGGCGACGCCGAGCGCGGCGATCAGGCCGTCGACCCAGAGGCTCAGGCCGGCGCGCGCCACGCGCGAGCCAAACAGCGCCACGACGCCGGCACAGGCGAGCGGATAGAGCGCGAGGTAGCCGGCGTCGGCCGCCGACGGGACGGAAATGCCGGCGCGCTGCGACAGCGCCAGCGTGACGTACAGGTCGCCCAGGCCCCAGAGCAGCAGCCCGAGCGCGAACAGCGACCAGGCCGGTCGCGCGCGATCGATGGCGACCGCGCGCCAGCCGCACAGCAGCGCGGCGCCGAGGAAGACGAGGCTCGAGACGTACATCTGCAACGGCTCGCTCGCAGCCGGCGGGGCGACGTGCGTGGCGAGCGCGAGCATGTACGCCGCCAGCGCGACGACGAGCACCGAGGTCAGAACGCGCGCGCCCACGGGGCATGTCGCGGAGTGCGGTCATGGCCATCGTCTCGGCGCCCGGCGGTCGCGAGTTGAGCCCGCGGAGCCACGTCGGCGGGTTCAGACGTGCGTCCAGAGCAAGTCTGCGGCGTGCTACCGACGCGCGGTCAGTAGTCCCTACGGACGACGGACGACCGCCGGGTCAGTGCTTCGTCGACGGCTTGGACGCCGTCGACGACGCGCTCTTGGCGTCGGACTTCGCGACCGCGGGCTTGTCCGCGGTCGTCGAGGCGCCGTCCGACGACGCGGCCGACTCGCTCTTCTTGGCGTCGTCGCTCTTCTTCTCGGACGCCTTGGACTCGGCCGTCTCGCGCGCGCGCTTCTTCGTCCCGTAGTCGGTGTTGTAGAAGCCCTTGCCCTTGAAGTGCACGGCGATCGGGTGAAAGATCCGCTGCAGCGGGACCCCGGTCTCAGGGTCCTCGGTGAGCGGCGGATCGGTCATCTTCTGCATGACCTCAAGGACGGTTCCGTCTGGACGTCGGTACTCGTAGAAGGGCACTGTTGGACCCATTATCTAGCATGCCCCCCCGATGCCAGATCAGACCAGCCCTCCCGCCGACGCGGCGACGATGGACAAGATCGTCGCGCTCTGCAAGCGTCGCGGCTTCGTTTTCGCCTCCTCGGAGATCTACGGCGGCCTCGGCTCGACCTACGACTACGGCCATTACGGCGTCCTGCTGAAGACGAACGTCAAGAACGAATGGTGGCGCGCGATGGTCCAGGAGCGCGACGACATCGTCGCCCTCGACAGCGCGATCCTGCAGCATCCGCGCACGTGGGAGGCATCGGGCCACCTCGCCGGCTTCACCGATCCGATGGTCGACTGCCGCAGCTGCGGCCAGCGCTTCCGCGCCGACCACCTGAGCGATCTGCAGTGCCCGTCCAAGCCCTCCAAGCCGCCGGGCGAGGGCCCGAACTGCGACCTCACCGAGGCGCGCGACTTCAACCTCATGTTCGAGACGACGATGGGGCCGGTGAAGGACTCCGGCGCGACCGTCTACCTGCGCCCCGAGACCGCGCAGGGCATCTTCGTGAACTTCAAGAACGTCCTGCAGTTCAGCCGCAAGAAACCGCCGTTCGGCATCGCCCAGGTCGGCAAGTCGTTTCGCAACGAGATCACGCCCGGCAACTTCGTCTTTCGCACGCGCGAGTTCGAGCAGATGGAGATGGAGTTCTTCGTCGCGCCCGACGAGGCGCCCACGTGGTACGCGTTCTGGAAGCAGGCGCGCTACGACTGGTATGTCGAGCTCGGCCTCCGCGACGACCACCTGCGTTTGCGCGAGCACGACCCCGACGAGCTCAGCCACTACTCGTCGGGCACCGCGGACGTCGAGTACTTCTTCCCGATCGGCTGGTCGGAGCTCGAGGGGATCGCCAACCGCGGCGACTTCGACCTCACCCAGCACACCGCGTTCTCCGGCCAGAAGCTCGAGTACTTCGACGGGCAGAGCGGCGAGCGCTACGTCCCGCACGTCATCGAGCCCGCCGCCGGTGCGGACCGCGCGACGCTCGCCTTCCTCGTCGACGCCTACGACGAGGACGAGATCGGCGGCGAGCAGCGCACCGTCCTGAGGATCCACCCGCGCCTGGCGCCGGTCAAGGTCGCGGTCCTGCCGCACATGCGCAAGGACGGCCTGCCGGAGGTCGCGCGCGAGGTCTACACGGCGCTGCGCGGGCGGATGCAGAGCGAGTACGACGAGGGCGGCGCGATCGGCAAGCGCTACCGCCGTCAGGACGAGATCGGCACGCCGTACTGCGTGACGATCGACCACCAGACGCTCGAGGACCGCAGCGTCACCGTGCGCGAGCGCGACTCGCTGACGCAGGAGCGGGTGGCGATCGACGACCTGCCGGCTGAACTGGCGGCGCGTCTGGCCGCACCGTGGCGCTCGCCGAAGTGACCGCGCCGTCGCGGTCAGCTC
The DNA here is from genome assembly GCA_963756465.1 of uncultured Solirubrobacteraceae bacterium. Taxonomy (GTDB): domain Bacteria; phylum Actinomycetota; class Thermoleophilia; order Solirubrobacterales; family Solirubrobacteraceae; genus CADCVQ01. The sequence continues at coordinate 423,369 of CAVWNK010000002.1, read as the reverse complement.
GCGAGCGCCGCTCGTCTACGGTCTGACCAGCCGCTCGACGACATTCGCAGCTCAAGACCAGGAGGCCCTGATGGCCGTGACCGTTCCCGCCGCCACCGAGCAGATCGACTACGCCGATCTGTACGCCCGCTGGGAGCGCGGCAACTGGTCGGCGACGGAGATCGACTTCACGCAGGACCGGATCGACTGGCGCGAGAAGTTCACCGACGAGCAGCGCCGCGGCGCGCTGTGGCTCTACACGCTGTTCTTCCACGGCGAGGACTCCGTCGCCGACAACCTGTCGGCGTTCATCGAGGCCGCGCCGCTGGAGGAGCAGAAGTACTTCCTCGCCACCCAGCAGGTCGACGAGGCCCGCCACGCGGTCTTCTTCCACCGCTTCATGCACGAGGTCGTCGGCGTCGGCGACGGCTCGCTCGGCGACGGGCTGCGATCGACCGAGTCCGAGCTGAACTGGGGCCACCGCAAGACGTTCGGCCGCCTCGACGCGATCGCCGACGAGCTGCGCTCGGACCGCTCGCCGCGGATGCTCGCGCGGGCGATCACGATGTACCACGTCGTCGTCGAGGGAACGCTCGCCCAGCCCGGCCAGCACATCATCGAGACGTCGCTGGAGCGCCTGGACCTGCTGCCCGGGTTCCGCGAGGGCATGCGCCAGGTCGCGATCGACGAGCAGCGCCATATCGCCTTCGGCGTCAAGCTCCTCGCCGATCTGTATCGCGCCGACCCGCAGCAGACGCAGGACGCGATCGTCGACCTCATCCGCGAGGTCATGCAGTACACGCTCAGCGTGCCGATCCCGCCCGGCTGGGACGAGAGCTACACGACGTGCTTCGGCTACACGCTCGAGGACCTCTTCGAGGAGGGCGCGCGCGCCAACGAGGCACGCCTGCGCGCGATCGGGCTGCCGCTGGACGAGATCGCGCACTTCCCCTTTCCGATGGACGTCTCGCCGCGCGAGCGCGGTCGCCGCGCGCTGGCGCTGCTGCGCGCAGGGCTGCTCGGCGAGGGCAGCGGCGGCGCGATCGGCCGCGACCCCGAGACCGTGCGCATCTTCTTCGACCTGCTCGCCCGCAACGTGCGCGGCGACGAGGTCGCGCACGGCACGACGATCCAGTGGGAGTTTCATGACATGGAGCCGTGGTACCTGCTCATCGAGGGCGACCGCAAGACCGCCCACCAGGGCCGCCTGTCGAAGCCGACCGTGCGCCTCAAGCTGGGCTACGACGACTTCGGCGAGCTCGTCTCCGAGCGCGCCCGGCCGCACCGGCTCGTGCTGCGCGGGCGGATGCGCCCGCGCGGCGATCCGCGCGTGCTGCTGAAGCTGCAGCGTCTGTTTCACTGATCGGCGCTGACCGCACGAGGTACGTGACGACACGCGCCGCGACCGCGGTGCCGGTAACGTCTGCGCGCAGATGCTGCGCGAGGGCCCGATCCCCCGCTTTCTGCACGGCGCGATCGAGTATCTCGCCGGGGTGCTGCTGATCGCGGCGCCGTTCGTGTTCGGCTTCGAGGCCAACGCCGCCGTCGCGCTCGCGATCGTCGCCGGCGTCGTCGTGCTCGCCGTGGCGGCGAGCACGGAGGGACCGACGTCGCTGATCGACTCGATCCCGGTCGCCGTCCATCTGCTGCTGGACTTCGCGCTCGCCGCCGTGCTCGTCGCGGCGCCCTTCCTCTTCGGCTTCAGCGACGAGACCGCGCCGACGGCGTTCTTCCTCGTGGTCGGCGTGCTGCACCTGCTCGTGACGATCGGGACCCGCTTCAAGCCGCCGCGCGACGCGACCCCGGCGCGCGAGGCGGGCGACATCGCCGACGAGATGTTCCGCTAGCGATCTGATCGCATCGGCCCGCAGGATCGGTGCGACAGGATCCCTAGTTGGTCCGGCGCGACGGCTGCAACGCGCGCTCGAGATAGGGCGCGAGCAGCCCCGTGACGAGCGCCGCGGACCGTTTCGGCGCGTGCAGCGGCAGCGTCGCGTGGCTGATCGCCAGCCGCACGAGGAGCTCGGCCAGCGCGCGCGCCTCGCGGCGCGAGAACTGCGGCCAGGTCGCGACGAGCACGTCGGTCAGGTGCGCGCCGACGCCCTCGACGAGCGGCGCGGCGCGCGTCGTGATCAGCGGCAGCAGCGCGCCGTCGCCGTCGGGCGCCACGATCTCCTGGACGAGCGGGTTCTCGGTCGCGGCGACGAGGAACTCGGCGAACGCGCGCGCCAGCGCCTCGACGGGATCGTCGCTGTGCGCCCCGATCGTCGTCCGTGCCGCGGCGAGGAAGCGGTCGCCCTCGCGCGCGACGGCGGCCTGCGCGAACTCCGCGCGCGAGCCGAACTCGCTGTAGAGCGTCTGGCGGCTGACGCCGGCCGCCGCCGCGACGTCGGACATCGTGATCTCGCTCCAGGCGCGCTCGCGCAGCAGCTCGAAGGCGGCGTCGAGCAGCGTGCTGCGCAGCAGCTCGTGGGCGGCGTCGCGATAGCTCATGCGGCGGCGTCGTCGTCCTGGCGCTCGAAGTCGACCTTGTCGCGCACAGCGCAGTCCGGGCAGGCCCAGTCGTCGGGCACCGCGCTCCACGGCGTGCCGGCGCCAAAGCCCTCGCGCGGGTGCCCCGCCCGCTCGTCGTAGGCGTAGCCGCAGCCGGGACAGCGCCAGCGCGTCATCGCGTGCCGTGGCGCGCGAGCAGCCGCGCGCGCCTGCGCGGGCTGAGGTTCGCGCGCGTGACGTCGCCGCCGTAGTGCTCGAGCAGCAGCGGGTCCATGACGCGCCGCCACAGCGGCGGGATCGCGGCCAGGACGATCATCCCCGCGTAGCCCGTCGGCAACTGCGGAGCCTCGTCGTCGTGGCGCAGCGCCTGGTAGCGGCGAACCGGGTTGGCGTGGTGGTCGGAGTGGCGCTGCAGGTGGTAGAGCATCACGTTGGAGGCGATGCTGTTGGAGTTCCAGCTGTGCTCGGGCCGCGCGCGCTCGAAGCGGCCGTCCTCGCAGCGCTGGCGCAGCAGCCCGTAGTGCTCGAGGTAGTTGACGAACTCCAGCAGGCAGAACCCGACGACGGCCTGGATCGCGAGATACGCCAGCACGACCGGGCCGAACGCGATCGCGAGGACGCCGAACAGCACGGCGGTCATCGACCACGCGACGAGGATGTCGTTTCCAAACGACCACGGGCGCGAGTCCAGCCGCGCCAGACGCGCCGACTCCAGCCGCCACGCCGAGCGCAGGCTGCCGAGCACGGTGCGCGGCAGAAACGCGTAGAAGCTTTCCCCCATCCGCGAGCTGGCCGGATCCTCGGGCGTGGCGACGCGGACGTGATGGCCGCGGTTGTGCTCGATGAAGAAGTGCCCATAGGCGCTCTGCGCCAGCGCGACCTTCGACAGCCAGCGCTCGAGCGAGACGCGCTTGTGGCCGAGCTCGTGGGCGGTGTTGATCGCGATGCCGCTGACCATGCCGACGGTCAGCGCGAGGCCGATCGACTCGACGACGCTCAGGCCGCCGTGGGCCCACAGCCAGCAGGCGAGCAGCAGCGTCGCGTACTGCAGCGGGATGAAGGCGTACGTGCACCAGCGGTAGTAGCGGTCCGCCTCCAGCCAGGCGACGACGTCGTCGGGCGGGTTGCTCGCGTCGGTGCCGATGAGCAGGTCGATGACCGGGAAGACGACGAACAGCAACACCGGGCCGATGAACCACAGCGCGCCGCTGCCGGTCGCCTCGACGAGGATCAGCGCGATCAGCGGCAGCGCCGGTACGAGCAGCCCGAGCGGCCAGATGTAGCGCTTGCCGTCGCGCCACGTGAGCGTCGCTGCCTGCACCGCGCGGACTCTGGACAGAATCGAGCCTGCTGTCAAGCGCTCGGACATCGGCCTCGTGACTGTTGAGCGGCGAGGGCGCATCGGCGGCCTGCCGGCTCGCAGAGCGCGGCCGACCATCGACTACATTGCGCCGCGATGAAACACATCGACATCGCGTCGCGATTCGGCGACGTCACGGTTCGCATCACTCCGGTCCCGCACCCGTGGGACGAGACCCAGGTCGCCTACGACGTCCAGCTGACCGGCGTCATCATCGATGCGTCGAACGTCTACTGGGAGGACGACGACGCGCCGCAGACGCTCGCGCAGTTCTGCCGCGGCCTCGCCGATGATCACAAGGGCTTCGACGGCGAGCGCAGCTGGGAGTCGGCCGGCGGCGCGCTGAAGATCCGCGCCGACCACGACCAGATCAACGCGACCCGCCTCTACGTCACGCTGACCGGTGGACCGGTACCGCCGTGGAACGCGGGCGCCGAGCTGCACGTCGACCCGTACCGCTTCGATCGCGTCGCGATCAACCTCGAGCTCTTCGCCAGGGAGCTGCTCGCCGGCGAGGTCGAGGACCCGACCGCCGAGCCCCCCCGGATCGACCCGCGCGAGCGCGCGCGGGGGCCGATCAAGCGGATCGGCACGCCCGACCAGCAGGCGTACTAGAGAGCGGGCGTCGGCGGCGCGCGAGCGGTCGCCGAGGCGCGGAGGCCTGCGCTCGTGGCTGACTGGACGCGCCCGCCACGGCGGCGCGCCCTCCAGGTCAGCCGCGTGCTCGGTGCTACGCCTTCGCCAGGTTGGCCGTGAACTGCTTGACGAGCGCCTGCAGCACCGACTGCACGGTGCCCTCGCCCATCGACGCGGCCTTGCCGGTGACGTTCGCGGTGGCGTCGACGCTGCCGCCGTCGCCGCCGATCTGGATCGTGACCGTGCCGTCGGCGTTGCTCTGACCCCCGGCCTCGCGGGCCTGCGCCTTGATGACGGCGCGCTTGGAGCCGTCGTCGGACTCGACGATCTCGACCGGGCCGCTGAACGTCATCGCCATCGAGCCCATGTCGACCTTGATCTCCGCCTTGGCCTTCGTCGGGCCTTCTGCGGAGACGACCTTCGCTCCCGGTACGCACCCGACGAGCTTGCTGACGTCTGAAACGACGCCCCAGGCCTGATCGGGGTCGGAGACGCTGAACGTCTCCTGTACTTGGGTTGCCATGAGCGGCTCCCTTCGTCTCGCTGAGTTCCCCCGCACGGGTTGGCGTACCCGCGCTCGCCCAGTTCATTCAGAACTCGCGTTACGCGGCGTCGCCGAGCAGCGCGCGCACGGACCTCACGGCGGCCTCGATCGTCGGCCCGAAGTCGTGCTCGCGGTCGGCCACCATCCGCAGCATGATCCCGTCGCCGAGCGAGAAGATGACGTCTGCGACGGCGTCGGGCGCGGCGCTCAGCGTCAGCACGCCCTCGGCCTGCTTGGCCGCGAGCACGTCGGCGACCTGCACGCGCAGGCTGCGCAGCAGTTCGGCGAACTCGACGGCGACGTCCTCGTGCTGGCGCGAGATGACGAACAGCTCGAACACGAGCGTCACGAAACCCGGATCGCGGCGCACGATCTCGTCGAGGCTCGCCGACAGGATCGCGATGACATCGTCGGCGTTGCGCGCCTGCGCGAGCGCACCTGCGAGCGCGTGCTTGCGCACCTCGCAGTCGCGCCGCACGACCTCGACGAGCAACCGCTCCTTCGTGCCGAAGTAGTAGTGCAGCAGGCCGCGCGAGACGCCCGCCGCCTTGGCGACCTGGTCGAACGTCGATCCGGCCGTGCCGCGCACGGCGACCGACGCGCGCATCGCATCCACGATCCGCGCAGCCTTGTCACCGGCGAGCCCGCGCCCGCTCGTCGTCGCCGTCTCCATCGGGCCTGGAGCGTACCTGGCTGGCTGGCCAGCAACGCACGAGGGCGCCCGGTCGGGCGCCCTCTGGCACAGCCGCTAGCAGCGAGGATCGCTCAGCTCGTCGGCGCGGGCGCCTCGGCCGGCGGGGCCGGCGTCGTGTTGGAGGTGTAGTCGAACTCCTCCTCGGCACCGAACAGCGCATCGAGCACCTTGTTGCGGATGCTCTCCGACGTCGCGATCGCGATCGCGGCGCCGATGATCGCGACGACCAGCAGCTTGCCGAAGCCGCCCTTGCGCTTCTTGCTCGGCGCGGGGTGCTTGGGCGCATCGCGCAGCGCGTTCGTCGCGTCGCGGAGCGCGTCGGCGGAGCGTTTGACGTCGGCGTGCAGCTTCTTGTTCTCGATCAGGTTCTTCGCCGGCGCCTTGCCCTTGTTGAGGCGGGTGTACGCGTTCTTCGCGGCCTCGAAGGCCACGACCATGTTGTCGCGCAGATCCTCGTCGGAGATGATCCGCTGCAGGTACGGATTCTCCTTCGCGGTCTGGGCGGCTGCGGCGGCCTTGGCGGCCTTGTCCTTCGCTGCCATCTGGTTCACCTCGGGTTGCTTGCGTTAGGGCGTCGGTTGAGCATATACCCGCCTCGTACCGGCCCCAGACCCCGTCGCGGGCTCCAGCGCGGCGTCGAGCGCCGCGCCGATCTCGCTGACGAAGCGGAACTCGATCTTCTTGCGCAGGTGCTCGGGAATCTCGTCGGTGTCGGGCTCGTTGAGCTCGGGCGCGATGATCGTCGTGATGCGGTTGCGCTGGGCCGCGAGCGCCTTGTCCTTGAGACCGCCGATCGGCAGCACCTGGCCGGTCAAGGTCATCTCGCCCGTCATCGCGACGTCGTCGCGCACGTGGCGCCCGGTCAGCAGCGAGACGAGCGCCGTCGCCATCGTGATGCCCGCGCTCGGGCCGTCCTTGGGGATCGCTCCGGCCGGCACGTGGATGTGGATGTCGTGGTTGGCGAACCAGTCCGTCGGCAGTCCCGGCGCGAGCTCGTGCAGGTGCCCGCGCACGTAGGAGAGCGCGGCGGCGGCGGACTCCTTCATGACGTCGCCGAGCTGGCCGGTGATCTGCAGCTTGCCCTCGCCGTCGAAGGCCTGCGCCTCGATGAACAGCACGTCGCCGCCGACCGGCGTCCACGCCAGCCCGGTCGCGACGCCGGCCAGGCGCGTGCGGCGCTTGGCCTCGCTGTGATAGCGCCTGCGGCCGAGCAGCTCGCGCGCCCGCGCCGCGCCGATCGAGCCCTTCGGCGTGCCGCCGCCGGCGACCTCGCGCGCGATCTTGCGCGCGATCGCGCCGATCTGGCGCTCGAGCTCGCGCACCCCGGCCTCGCGCGTGTAGTCGGCGATCACCGCGCGCAGCGCCGCGTCGGTGATCCGCAGCTGGCCGCGCCGCAGGCCGTTGCGCTCGGCCTGGCGGCCGACGAGATAGCGCTTGGCGATCTGCAGCTTCTCGTCGGCGGTGTAGCCGGCGATCTCGATCGTCTCCATGCGATCGCGCAGCGGTCCGGGGACCGTGTCGAGCGTGTTCGCCGTCGTGATGAACATCGCGCTCGAGAGGTCGAACGGCAGATCGAGGTAGTGGTCGCGGAAGTTCTCGTTCTGCTCGGGGTCGAGCACCTCGAGCATCGCGCTCGCAGGGTCGCCGCGGAAGTCCGAGCCCATCTTGTCGATCTCGTCGATCATGAACAGCGGGTTGTTGGAGCCCGCGTCGCGCAGCGCGCGGATGATCGTGCCGGGCATCGCGCCGATGTACGTGCGGCGGTGCCCGCGGATCTCGGCCTCGTCGCGCACGCCGCCGGCGCTGATGCGCTCGAACTGGCGCTCCAGCGCCCGCGCGATCGACTTGCCCAGCGACGTCTTGCCGACGCCCGGCGGCCCGACGAAGCACAGGATCGAGCCGCGCGCCTGCGGGTTGAGCCTGCGCACGGCGAGGAACTCGAGGATCCGCTCCTTGACCTGCTCGAGGCCGTAATGGTCCTCGTCGAGCACGCCGGCGGCGTGGTCGAGGTCGAGGTTGTCCTCGGTCGCCGTGTCCCACGGCAGCGACGCGATCCACTCCAGGTACGTGCGGATGACCCCGTGCTCGGCCGCCGCCGGCGGTAGGTTCTCCAGCCGCCCGAGCTCGCGTTCGGCCTGCTTGCGAGCCTCGCCGGGGAGGTCGATCGCGTCGAGCTGGGCGCGCAGCTCGTTGGCCTCGGCGGCGGACTCGTCGAACTCGCCGAGCTCCGCCTGGATCGCCTTGAGCTGCTGGCGCAGGATGAACTCGCGCTGTGTGCGGTCCATGTCGGACTGGACCTGGTCCTGGATCTTCGAGCCGATCGAGATGACCTCCAGCTCGCGCGCGAGCGCCTCGGTCAGGCGGCGCAGCCGGCGCGCGACGTCGACCTCCTCGAGCAGGCCCTGCTTCTCCTCGGTTCCCAGCCGTAGCGAGCCCGAGATGAGGTGGCTCAGCGCGCGCGGGTCCTCGACGTTGGCGACGGCGATCTGCAGTTCCTCGGGCAGGTACGGCACGGCCTCGACGATCTGCGAGAACGTCTGCTGCACGTTGCGCATGAGCGCCGTCAGCTCGGGCGTCTGCTCGACGACGTCCTGCTGCTCGGAGATCTCCGCGACGAGGTAGGGGCGCTCGCTGGCCCAGCGATCGATCCGTACCCGCTGCGCGCCCTGGACGAGCACCCGCAGCGTGCCGTCGGGCACCTTCAGCATCCGCGCGATGACGCCGACGACGCCGACGTCGTAGAGCTGGGCGGGCGTGGGCTCCTCGACGTCGGGCTCGCGGCTGGCGACCATGACGAGCATCCGGTTGCCGGCGAGCACGTCGTTGACGAGCTGGACCGAGCGCTCCTGGCCGATCGCCAGCGGCGTCAGCGTCTCGGGGAACGGCACCGTCTCGCGCAGCGGCAGCACCGGCAGCATGCCGGGCAGCTCCGGCGCCAGCCCGACCTCGATCTCGTGCGCGCCGTTGGCGTCGGTGATGACGTCGATCATGGCTCCTCGATCCGGCCCTGCTCGGCCGGTCCGCTGCGCTGGATCGGCACGCTGCGCGTGCGCGCCGCCGGATCGGCGAGCGGCAGCTCGACGCGCAGGATGCCGTCCTGGTAGGTCGCCTTCGCCTGTTCGGAGACGACCTCGGCACCGAGCTCGATCGTGCGCCGGAAGGGGCCATGCTCGATCTCCAGCTGCTGGTAGACGCGGCCCTCGGCGTCGGCCTCGCGGCGGTTGCCGGTGAGCGTCAGCGAGCGGCCCTGGATCTCGAGGCCGAGGTCGCCCGCGTCGATCCCGGCGAGCTCGGCGTGGACGATCGCCCGCGGCGGCTCGTCGGCGTAGAACACGTCGACGGCGGGGCTGAAGCCGGTGCGCCGGGAGGTGAGCCCGGCGCTGCCGAACACGTCGCCGAAGAGCTCGTCCATCTCGCGCCGCATTCGCTCGAAGTTCGCGAAGAGATCGCGCTCAGGTGGCATGGCATCGCAGCGTACCCACTGCCCGGGTCCGCGACCCGGTCCTCAGACCTCGTAGACGGCGCCCTCGCGCGCGACCTCGACGGGACCGTCGAAGGAGCGCATCGCCTCGGCGAGCGCCCAGTCTGCGTCCAGCTCGTCGGAGATGTGCGTCAGCACGAGCCGGCCGGCGCCGCAGCGCGCGGCGTGCTCGCCGGCCTCGACGGGCGTCAGGTGGCCGCGCGGACCCTCGCGCTCGGGCCGCGGCAGCGTCGCCTCGAGGATCATGAGGTCGCTGTCGTCGGCGAAGCCGTCGAGCGCGTCGGTCGGGCCGTGGTCGGCGCCGAAGGTGAAGCGCCCGCCGGCCGCGCAGTGCACCTGGATCGCGTTGGAGGGCAAAAAGTGCGGGACCGGCTGGAAGCGCACGCTGAGCGTGCCGACCTGCACCGTCGCCGCGGTGTCGTACTCCGACATCGCAAACGCCTGGTCGAGCAGGTACGGCTGGCCGCCCGCGCTCGCGATCGTGCGCAGGATCTCCGTCGCTCGGGGCGGAACGAGCAGCCGCGGGCGCGCCGGGTTGTCGGTGCCCGGCCAGCGCTCGACGGGGACCGGCTGCTGGCGCGGCGCGTAGGTGAGCGCGCTGGCGTACGGGATCAGGTCGAGGAAGTGATCGGCGTGCATGTGCGTGATCACGATCGCGTCGACGTCGACGTAGTCGCGAAACAGGCGCAGCTTGGAGAACACGCCGCTGCCGCAGTCGACGAGCAGGCAGGCGTCACCGTCCTCGACGAGGTACCCGCTGCATGCGCCGTCGGCGTCCTGCCATGCCGGTGACTTGCCCAGCACCGTGATCCTCACGGCTCGGACTGTAATCGGGCGTCGGCGAGCGCGCGACGAGGCCGTCAGTGGGCGTGCAGCGCGGCCTGCTCCTGGGCGCTGGGGAATGCCCACGCGGCCTGCGTGCGGCGCTCCTGGCGAAACTGGAAGCGCAGCTGCTGCGGCGGCCTCAGCCCGTCGGGGCTGTCGGGCCGGTACGTCGGACACGGATCGGCGAGCTCGAGCGCGCACAGCATGTTGCAGCGAAAGAAGCAGCCCTCGCACGTCGCCTTCTTCGTCGCCCGCGTCTTGACCATGCGCCCCCGACATCCCCTTCGTCGCTCATCCGAACCGGGGCGCATGACACCACGCCGCGGCGGCTCGCCGCAAGGGGCTGCAGGGAGCGTTCCCGCTCCGATCGGGTTTTTCGGTTCAGCCTGTCCGCAAATGCCGTACGAAACCGTTGCGTCTCCCGCAGGAGGCTGCCGACAAGCAAACCTCGGCCCCCGGATCGCCGTCGTTGCCGCTCTTTGGGGACACTTTCGTGCAGATGACCGATCCCGCGACGCCCGGCGACAGCTACGACACGATCGTCGTCGGCGCCGGCATCATCGGGCTCGCGGTCGCGCGCGAGGTGCTCGCGCGGGCGGCGGGCGGGGCCGGATCGCGCGTGCTCGTGCTCGAGCGCGAAGCCGAGCCCGCGCGTCACCAGACCGGCCACAACAGCGGCGTCATCCACGCCGGCGTCTATTACGCGCCCGGCTCGCTGAAGGCCCGGCTCTGCGTCGACGGCGCCGCGCGGATGTACGACTTCTGCGCGCAGCGCGAGATCCCGGTCAACCGCATCGGCAAGCTCATCGTCGCGCTCGACGAGGGCGAGCTGCCGGCGCTCGAGGAGCTCGGGCGGCGCGCGAACGCCAACGGCGTGGCCGGCATGCGCCGGCTCGACGCCGACGGCCTGCGCGAGGTCGAGCCGCACGCGATCGGCGTCGCGGCGCTGCACTCGCCGAACACCGGGATCGTCGACTTCGGCCGCGTCTGCGCCGCGCTGGCCGACGACGTCCGTGCGGCCGGCGGCGAGCTGCGCTGCGACCGCCAGGTGACGCGCATCGACGCCGGCGCGCGGACGATCCGCCTGGGCTGCGCAGGCGGCGACGAGGTGCAGGGCGCGCGGGCGATCTTCTGCGCGGGCCTGTGGTCTGACCGGCTCGCCGTGCTCGCGGGCGCCGACCCGGACCCGCGCATCGTCCCCTTCCGCGGCGGCTACCTGCGCCTGACACCGCAGAAGCGCGATCTCGTGCGCACGCTGATCTACCCCGTGCCGGACCCCGGGCTGCCGTTTCTCGGCGTGCACCTGACGCCGCGCATCGACGGCGAGGTGCTGCTCGGCCCGTCGGCGCTGCTCGTCGGTGCGCGCGACGGATACGACCTGCGCACGCTGCGCCCGGCTGACATCCTCGACACCGTCACCTGGCCCGGGACCTGGCGGATGATGGCGCGCTGGTGGCGCACCGGCATCGACGAGCTGCACCTGGCCTGCAGCCGCGCCGCGTTCGCCGCCGCGGCGAGCCGCTACGTGCCGGGGATCGGCGGGCCGGACCTGCTGCCCGCGTTCGGCGGCGTGCGCGCGCAGGCGGTCGGGCGCGACGGGCGGCTCGTCGACGACTTCCTGCTGTCGGCGACGCCGCGCGCGATCCACGTGCGCAACGCGCCGTCGCCGGCGGCGACGTCGTCGCTGGCGCTGGCCGCGCGGATCGTGGACGCCGCCGACGAGCTCGTGTGACCGACCGCGCGCTCGCGCGGTTTGCCGAGTCGGCCGATCGGCGACGATGACCGCTCCATGCGCATCCTGCTGACCGGCGCCAGCGGCTCGATCGGATCCGCGCTGCTGCCCGCCCTCGCGCAGCAGGGACACGAGCTGCGCGGCTTCGGCCGCGATCCTGCGCGCGTCCCGGCGACGCTGCCGTTCGTCCGCGGGGACGCGATCAGCGGCGCCGGCCTCGACGAGGCGCTGGACGGGATCGACGTGGCGTACTACCTGATCCATTCGATGGAGGGCGCGGGCGGGCGCGGCGGCTTTGAGGACAACGAGCGCGCCGGCGCGCAGAGGTTCGTCGCCGCGGCCCAGCGCGCCGGCGTGCGACGCGTCGTCTACCTCGGCGGGCTCGTGCCGCAGGGCCAGGCGCCGTCACGCCACCTCGGCAGCCGCCTGGAGGTCGAGCGGATCCTGCTCGCGGGCCTGCCCGAGGCGGTTGCGCTGCGCGCCTCGATCGTCATCGGCGCGCGCTCGCGCTCGTTTCGCTTCCTCGTCCATCTCGTCGAGCGCTTCAAGGTGCTGCCGCTGCCGCCGTGGCGCGAGCACCGCACGCAGCCGATCGACGTGCGCGACGTGCGCGCGTTCCTGCTCGCGTCGGCGACGACACCGCATGCCGCCGGCGGGCTCTCGCTCGACATCGCCGGTCCCGACGTGCTGACCTACGCGCAGATGATCGAGCGGATCGCCGACCTCATGCTCGTACGCCGCCGGTCGCTGAACATCTGGCGCAACGGGACACCCGTCGCGGCGCCCGTCGCGGCCGCCCTCGCCGGCGAGCAGGTCGGCTTCATCGGCCCGCTGATGGAGAGCCTCACAAGCGACCTGCTGCCGCGCGACGAGCGCGCCGCGCAGCTGCTCGGCGTGCGCCTGCACCGCTTCGACCGCGCGGTCGAGCGGGCGCTGCGCGAATGGGAGGCCGGCGAGCCGCTGGCGGCCCGATGACGGCGTCGCAGGGTCGCTGCGCGCTGAGCCGCCGCTGGGCCGCGCGTAAACGCGTGACCCACTAGGTTCTGGCTCCCGTGTCCCTCGTGATCGCCAGCATCGACATCGGCGCCCCCGTGCAGGAGGTTTGGGACCACATCATGGACCCCGGCAAGATGGGCTCGTGGGTCTCGATCGTCGACCGCATCGACCGCGTCGATCCCGGCCCGATCCGGCCCGGCTTCCGGATGAGCCAGACGCTCTGCCTGCGCGGCGTGCACTTCAAGGTGCACTGGACGCTCGAGGACCTCGACGCGCCGCGCTTCGCGCGCTGGGAGGGCAAGGGTCCCGCGCGCTCCACGGCCGTCACCGAGAACCGCCTGACCCAGCGCAACGGCGGCACGCACTTCGACTACCGCAACGAGTTCCGCACGCCCTTCGGACCGCTCGGCGCGGCCGCCTCGAAGGTCATCGTCGGCGGCATTCCGGAGAAGGAGGCCAACGCCTCTCTTCGCCGGTTGCGCGGACTTCTCGAAAACCAGGGCTAGAGGTTGTCGCGGACTACCGAGCCCCCCGACCGCTCCATGGTCTAGGCTCTGTGACGGTAATTGTCACTTGCCAGAACGGGGACGAACTAGATGGCAGATTTCCTGGATGAGAAGCGAAGCGAGATCGGCGCGCGGCTGAAGGAACTCAAGCCGCTCGTCGAGGAATACGAGCGCTTGGAAGCCGCAGCAGCGGCCCTTGCCGGCGTCTCACAGCACCAGAACGGAAGCGCTTCGCCCGCCCGCCGCGCACCGGCTCGCGCCGCGTCGGCAAGCAGGCGTGGCCGGGGCACCGGCCGGCGCGGCCGGCCCAAGGGCAGCGGCACCCGCGGCGCCGAGGCGCTCGCGCTCGTGCGCGGCAAGCCCGGCATCACGATCCCCGAGATCGCAGAGCAGATGGGCATCAAGCAGAACTACCTGTACCGGGTCCTTCCCGGGCTCGCCGAGGACGGCCTTGTACGCAAGGACGGACGCGGCTGGCACCCCAAGGAAGCGGCCTGACGCTGCTCCGCGGGGTCAGGACCTTGGTAGGAACCTGACCCCGTGGATCCAGTGCCCGGCTCCTCGCACCGCTGGGTGACGCGGGATCGTCGCGCCGAGCACCGGCCTGCCGGCGCCGCCGGGAACGGACGCAGGATCGACGCCGCGGCGCGGCCAGACGGCTTGGCGCGCGACGTCTGCGCGCCGCCCGCTAGACGAGCCCGAGCTGCTCGACCGCGGCCCGCTCGCCGGTGAGCTCGGCGACGGTCGCGTCGATCTTTGCCTGCGCGAACTCGCCGACCTCGAGACCCTGCTCGATCGCGTAGCCGTCGCCGTCGAGGCGCACCGGGAAGCTCGAGATGATCCCCTCGGCGACGCCGTAGGAGCCGTCCGACGCGACCGCCATCGAGCGCAGTCCCTCCGCACCGCTGACCCAGTCACGCACGTGGTCGATCGCCGCGTTGGCGGCGGAGGCGGCCGACGACGCTCCGCGCGCCTCGATCACCTCGGCGCCGCGCTTGCCGACGCGCGGGATGTATGTGTTCTCGTACCAGTCCAAATCGACCTGGTCGACGGCCCGCTCGCCGTTCACGGTGGCATTGAACAGGTCCGGGAACATAGTGGGGGAATGGTTGCCCCACACGACGAGGTCCGAGACCGCGTCGACGCCGGCGCCGAGCTGCTGCGCGAGCAGCGCGACGGCGCGGTTCTGGTCGAGCCGCGTCATTGCGGTGATGCGGTCGGCCGGGATGTCCGGCGCGTTGGCGGCGAGGATCAGCGCGTTGGTGTTCGCGGGGTTGCCCACGACGAGCACCTTGACGTCGTCCGCCGCGCCGGCGTTCAGCGCCTCGCCCTGGGGCTTGAAGATCGCGCCGTTGGCCTCGAGCAGGTCGGCGCGCTCCATCCCCTTCGAGCGCGGCCGCGCGCCGACGAGCATCGCGATGTTGACGCCGTCGAACGCCTGTGCCGGATCGTCGTAGATGTCGACGGACGCCAGCAGCGGGAAGGCGCAGTCGGTGAGCTCGAGCGTCGTGCCCTCGGCTGCCTTGACGGCCTGCGGGATCTCGAGCAGCTTCAGCGCGATGGGCGTGTCAGGCCCCAGCAGCTGGCCGGATGCGATCCGGAACAGCAAGGCGTAGCCGATCTGGCCAGCGGCGCCGGTCACGGCCACGTTCACAGGGGCGATTCCGATCATGCGTTCATCTCCTCGATCACTGCGTCGGCGAACTCGCTCGTGCCGACCGCGGTTGGGTCAGTGCGACTGGGCTTCAGATCGTATGTGACCCGGTCGCCTCGGCGTATGACGGTCGCGATCGCGTTCTCCAGCGCGCGCGCCGCGGCGTGCTCCTGGAGGTGATCGAGCATGTAGACGCCCGACAGCATGAGCGCCGTCGGGTTCATGCGGTTCTTGCCCGCGTACGACGGCGATGACCCATGCGTCGCCTCGAACACGGCGGCATCGGTGCCGACGTTCGCGCCGCCGGCGACTCCCAGACCGCCGATCATCGCGGCGGCCAGGTCGGAGACGATGTCGCCGTAGAGGTTGGGCAGCACGATGACCTCGTAGTCCTCGGGATACGTGATCAGCTGGTTGCAGAGGTTGTCGATGATGACGTCTTGGAACTCGATCGCCGGGTAGTCGGCGGCGACTTCCCGCGCGACCTCCAAGAACAGGCCGTCGGAGAACTTCATGATGTTCGCCTTGTGCGCGGCGACGACCTTCTTGCGCCCGTGGGTGACGGCGTAGTCGAAGGCGTGGCGCACGATCCGCTCGGAGCCGAACACGCTGATCGGCTTGATCGAGATGCCGGCGTCCTCGCGAACCTCGCAGCCGAGCTCGGCGAGCGTCTTGCGCAGGACGGCGTTCTCCGCGCTGCCGCGCTCGAACTCGATCCCGGCGTACAGGTCCTCGGTGTTCTCGCGCACGATGACGAGATCGGTCTCCGGGAAGCGCGTCCGCACGCCCGCGAGCGCCTTGCAGGGCCGGATGCACGCGTAGAGGTCCAGCTCCTTGCGCAGCAGCACGTTGATCGAGCGAAAGCCGGACCCGACCGGCGTCGTCGTCGGCCCCTTGATGCCGACGCCGGTGCTCTTCAGCGACGCCAGCGTCGCCTCCGGAAACGGGTTGCCGTGCCGCCTGTACTCGTCGATCCCGGCCTCGTGTCGGTCCCAGTTGAGGTCGACGCCGGTGGCCTCGAGAACGCGCCGCGTCGCCTCCGTCAGCTCAGGGCCGGTGCCGTCGCCGGGGATGAATGTCACGTCGTGAGCCATCGTGCCTCCCGCGCGCGCCGCTAGCGTTGTCGGCGCGCATGAAGATCATGTACACCCTCACCGACGAAGCGCCCGCACTGGCCACAGCCTCGCTGCTGCCGATCGTACAGGCGTTCGCCGCCGCCGCGGACGTCGACGTCGAACCGCGCGACATCTCGCTCGCGGGCCGGATCCTGGCCCGGTTCCCGCAGTTGCTGACCGCCGAGCAGCAGGTCCCCGATGCGCTCGCCGAGCTCGGCGAGCTGGCGCGGACGCCCGCGGCGAACATCATCAAGCTGCCGAACATCAGCGCATCGCTGCCGCAGCTCAAGGCGGCGATCGCCGAGCTTCAGGACAAGGGCTACGCGATCCCCGACTACCCGCAGGATGCGTCGGACCCCGCGCGCGCGACGTACGACGCGATCAAGGGCAGCGCGGTCAACCCGGTCCTGCGCGAGGGCAACTCCGACCGCCGCGCGCCGGCATCGGCCAAGGCCTTCGCGCGCGCGCACCCGCACCGCATGGGCGCCTGGTCGGCCGATTCGACGTCGCACGTGTCGACGATGTCCGGCGGCGACTTCCGCTCCACCGAGACGTCCACGACGGCGCGCTCCGAGACTGCCGCGCGGATCGAGCACGTCGCGGCCGACGGCACCGTGACGGTGCTCAAGGAGCGCATCCCGGTGCTCGCCGGCGAGGTCCTCGACGCGGCCGTCATGCGCCGCGCGGCGCTCGACACGTTCCTCGCCGATCAGGTCGCCGACGCCAAGCGCCAGGGCGTGCTCTTCTCGGTCCACCTGAAGGCGACGATGATGAAGGTGTCCGACCCGATCATCTTCGGCCACGCCGTGCGCGCCGTCGCGGGCGGCGTCTACGAGGGCCTCGACGCGAACCCCAACGACGGTCTCGCCAGCCTGCTGGCCGCGCATCCGCAGGCGCGCGCCGCGATCGACGCCGCCCTTGCCGCGGGCCCGTCGATCGCGATGGTCGACTCCGACCGGGGCATCACGAACCTGCACGCACCGTCAGACGTCATCGTCGATGCCTCGATGCCCGCGGCGATCCGCTCCTCGGGGCAGATGTACAACGCGGCCGGCGAACTGCAGGACACGAAGTTCGTCATCCCCGACTCGTCCTACGCCGCCCTCTACGCGCAGACCGTCGATCACTGTCGCCAGCACGGCGCCTTCGACCCGGCGACGATGGGAACGGTGGCGAACGTCGGCCTGATGGCGCAGAAGGCCGAGGAGTACGGCTCGCACGACAAGACCTTTGAGGTCGCGTCCGCCGGCACGGTCCGCGTGGTCGGCGAGGACGGCACGACGCTGCTCGCGCACGAGGTCGACGCCGGTGACATCTGGCGCATGTGCCAGTGCAAGGACGCGCCGATCCAGGACTGGGTTCGGCTCGCCGTCGAGCGGGCGCGCGTGACGGGCGCGCCGGCGGTCTTCTGGCTCGACGAGACGCGGGCGCACGACGCCGAGCTGCTGAGCAAGGTCCGCCCGGCGCTCGAGGCGCTCGACACCACCGGACTGCAGATCGAGATCCTGCCGGTCGCCGAGGCGACGCGCATGACGCTGCAGCGCGCCCGCGCGGGCGAGGACACGATCTCGGTCACCGGCAACGTCCTGCGCGACTACCTCACCGACCTGTTCCCGATCCTCGAGCTCGGCACGAGCGCGAAGATGCTCTCGATCGTGCCGCTCATGAACGGCGGCGGCCTGTTCGAAACGGGCGCCGGCGGGTCGGCGCCGAAGCACGTCCAACAGTTGCTCAAGGAGAACCACCTGCGCTGGGACTCGCTCGGGGAGTTCCTCGCGCTCGCGGTGTCGCTGGAGATGCTGGCCGACAAGACCCACAACGCGCGCGCCAGGCTGCTCGCCGAGGCGCTGGACCGGGCGACGGGCAGCGTGCTGGAGCACGGCCGGTCGCCGTCGCGCCGCTGCGGCGAGCTCGACAGTCGCGGCAGCCATTTCTACCTCGCCCTGTACTGGGCGCGGGAGCTTGCAGGCCAGGACGTGGACCGCGAGCTCGCGGCGCGCTTCGCGGCGCTGGCCGAGCGGCTCGCGGCGGGCGAGGAGGCGATCGTCGCCGAGCTCGCGGCCGTGCAGGGAGCGCCGGTCGAGATCGGCGGCTACTACCGCACGGACGCCGCGCGCGTCGATGCGGTCATGCGTCCGAGCGCGACGTTCGCCGCGGCGCTGGCGGTCCTCGGCGGCGAGGCCAGCCCGTAGCGCCGCCGTCGTGGCGGGCCACCGCGCGAGACCGCGAGCGCTACGTCGGCGGACCCGGCGAAGAGGCGCCGCCGAGTGTGACGCACGTCACGCAATCGACCGCGGGGTTCGCGCGTCTTGTGGTGCAGGACACCGACAGAGGAAGACGATGGACCTCGCCCGCCTGGACGCCGTACCGCTGTTCGCCGAGCTGCCCTGCGACGATCGTGCGGCCCTCGCCGCCGTCTGCAGCGAGACGCGCGTCGACGCCGGTGACGTGCTCGCCCGCGACGGCGTATTCGCCTTCGAGCTGATCGCGATCGAGTCCGGCGCCGCCGATCTGCATCGCGACCGCGTGCATGTCGCGCGCCTGACCAGTGGCGACGTGATCGGTGAGATCGGCGCCTTCGAGCGCCACGTCGGCAGCGCGACGGTCACCGCCGCGACGGAGATGACGCTGCTCACGATCAGCGCGCCGGACCTGCACCGGTTGCGCCGCCGCGAGCCGACGGCCGTGGCGCGGATGCAGGGCATGCTGCTGCGCAGGCGCGCCCTCGTCGCGAGCTGATCGGGCCCCGCAGGCGCTCAGCCGCCGGCGCCCGCGACCGCGGCGTCGGCGCCGGCGACGGCCGCCCGCGCGGCCCGCAGACGCGGGTCGTCGGCGCGCGTGGCGAGGTTGACGGCGACGAGGTGCGCGGCCGCGCGGGCCGCCCCGGCGGCGGTCGCCGCGGCGGCCATGGCGTCGGCCGCGGCGAACCCGGGCGCGTGCTCGGCGACCTCGACGCCGAGCGCCGCCGCGTCGGCGGCGGCCTGCGCGATCGCCAGCGGCGCGTCCGCGGCGCGCGCGAGCAGATCGCCGAGCAGATGGTCGCGGATCGCGGCCCGGTCGGACGCGATCGTGCCCGCGAGCGCCTCGCTCGCGGCGCCGAAGGCGGCCGCGTTCTGCGCGCGCAGCAGCGCCGCGCGGCGGGCGAGCGCCTGCGCCTGGGCGGCCGCTCCGTCCGCCCCGTCCCAGTCCGGCGCAGCGCGCCGGGCGGCATCGGCGATCAGCGCCGCCGCCTGCGCGAGGGTGCGCGCGGCCAGCGCGCCACCGCCCTCAGGTTGCTCGTGATCCATCGGCCCGACCAGTGTCGGGTCGCTGCGCGGGCGCTGTCAACCGCGGCGGCGTACAGTTTTTCGGGGCATGGCCGGAGCACCAAGCGACGCCGAGCTGATCGCGCGCTGCCGAGCGGGAGACGACGCGGCCTGGGCGCTGCTCGTCGAGCGGTTCGGACGCTACGTCCACGCGATCCTCGGCCGCGCCTACCGGCTGCCGCCGCACGTCGCCGAGGACGCGTTCCAGGACGTCTTCGCACGCGTCTACGAGCAGCTCCCGACGCTGCGTGACGACGCCGCCTTCCGGCCCTGGCTCGCGCAGCTCACGCGCCGCCTGGCGGTCGACGCGCTGCGCGCCGCCGCGCGCGAGCGGCCCGAGGGCGCCGAGCGGATCGAGTATCTCGAGATCGCAGCCGACGACGCGATCGCCGAGCTCGAGCAGGCGCTCACGGTGCGTGCGGCGATGGAGCAGCTGCCCGCGCACTGCGCGGCCGTGCTCGACCGCTTCTTCGCACGCGACGAGAGCTACGCGACGATCGGCGTGGCGCTCGGGATCCCTGCCGGCACGATCGCGAGCCGGATCTCGCGCTGCCTCGCGCGCATGCGCCGCGATCTCGAGGCCCAGGGAAGATCGGCGCCCCCTGCGCCGTCCGGTGAGTGATGAACGAGCAACGCGTCGCCGAGCTGCTGGCCGAGCTGCCGGCCCCGCCCCCGTCGTGGATCCGCGCGGCGCAGGAGCTGCCGCGCGCGCGGCGGGAGATCGAGCGCCTGGTCGCGCTCGCGCAGGCGGACGCGAGCGTGCGGGCGGCGCTGCTCGCCGACGCCGCGCCGCCGCTGCGCGATGCCGGCCTGGAGCCGGCGCCGCGCGCGATCGCGGCGCTGCGGGCGCGCCTGCGGGCGTAGCGCCCGCCGCACCTTGCGACAAGAGCTGAAGCATGGTTCACTTCTTGCGTGCCCTATCGCCCGACCGCGCGAACGGAGGCCCGTCGCAGCCAGGCCCGCGCGCGGATCGTCCGCGCGGCGCATGAGCTGATCGCGCGCGGCGGCTACCGCGAGGCATCGATCGCGGCGGTTGCGCGGCGGGCCGGCGTCGCGACGGGCAGCGTCTACCGCCACTTCGCCTCCAAGGCGGAGCTGTTCGCCGAGGTCTTTCGCAGCGCGTCGGGGCGCGAGGTCGATGCCGTCGCAGCCGCGGCGGCGGGCGCGAGCGGACCCGCACCGCAGCGGATCGCGGCAGCGGTCGAGGTCTTCGCGCAGCGCGCGCTCGCAGGGCGGCGGCTGGCGTGGGCGCTGCTCGCCGAGCCCGTCGACCCGGCGGTCGAGGCCGAGCGCCTCGTCTTCCGCGGCGCCTACCGCGACGTCTTCGCGGCGATCCTGCGCGACGGCGTCGACGCCGGCGACCTGCCGCCGCAGGACTGCGCGCTCAGCGCGACGGCGCTCGTCGGGGCGATCGGCGAGGCGCTCGTCGGCCCAACGTCGCCGACCGCCGCCGGCGCCGCACCGGGGCTCGTCGCCGAGCTGACCGCCTTCTGCCTGCGCGCCGTCGGAGCACGAGGAGTTGCCCATGGCACCCCGTGAGGCGCCGCCGTTTCAGACCCACGAGGTCGCAAACCAGGCCCCGCCGCTGGAGCAGCGCAACCTCTTCGACGACAACGTGCCGCTCGTCGAGGCGCTCGCGCGCGAGGGCGGCGGCTGGGCGCACGAGCGCGCCCGCGCGGTCGGCGCCGCGTTCGGCGGCGCGCCGTTGCGCTGGGGCTTCGAGGCCAACGAGAACCCGCCGCAGCTCAGGACCTTCGACCGCTACGGCAACCGCATCGACGAGGTCGAGTTCCATCGCGCCTGGCACGACCTGATGGCGCTCGCCGTCGGCCACGAGCTGCACAGCCTGGCCTGGACCGCGGGCAACGCCGGCGCTCACGTCGCGCGGACGGCGATGTACCTGACGGCGACGCAGGCCGAGGGCGGGTTCGCGTGCCCGATCACGATGACGTTCGCCGCCGTGCCCGCGCTGCGCGCCACGCCCGCCGTCGCGGCGGAGTGGGTGCCGCGGCTGATGGCGACGACGTACGACCCCGCCCTCGGCGGGGCGGGCGGGTCCGCAGCCAAGGCCAGCGCGCTGTGCGGCATGGCGATGACCGAGAAGCAGGGCGGCTCGGACGTGCGCGCGAACACGACCGTCGCACGCGCGATCGGCGGCGGCGGCGAGTACGAGCTGACCGGCCACAAGTGGTTCTGCTCGGCGCCGATGTGCGATCTGTTCCTCGTCCTCGCGCAGGCGCCGGAGGGCATCACGTGCGTTGCGTTGCCGCGGATCCTGCCCGACGGCACGCGCAACGCCGTCCACCTCCAGCGCCTGAAGGACAAGCTCGGCAACCGCTCCAACGCGTCGAGCGAGATCGAGCTGCACGGCGCCTGGGCGCAGCTCGTCGGTGAGCCCGGCCGCGGCGTTCCGACGATCATCGAGATGGTCGGCCACACGCGCCTGGACTGCGTCATCGGGACCGCCGCCGGGATGCGCTGGGGCGTCGCCAACGCGACCTGGCACGCCGCCCACCGCAGCGCCTTCGGCAGGCGCCTCGCCGACCACCCGCTGATGCGCAACGTGCTCGCCGACCTGTGCATCGAGTCCGAGGCCGCGACGGCGCTGGCGATGCGCCTCGCGCGCGCCTACGACGAGGCTGCGGGCGGCGACGAGCGCGCGCTGCACCTCAAGCGCCTCGGCACGGCGGTCGGCAAGTACTGGGTCTGCAAGCGCGGCCCGGGGCACGCCTTCGAGGCGCTCGAATGCCTCGGCGGCAACGGCTACGTCGAAGAGTCCGGGATGCCGCGGCTGTACCGCGAGATGCCGCTGGCGTCGATCTGGGAAGGCTCGGGCAACGTCATGGCGCTCGACGTCCTGCGCGCCCTGAGCCGCTCGCCGGAGGTGCTGACGTCGTTCCTCGACGAGCTCGGCGAGGCAGCGGGCGCCGACGCGCGGCTGGACGCGTTCGTCGCCGCGCTGGGCGACGAGCTCGCCGACGTCGAGGCGATCGAGCTGCGCGCGCGCCGCGTCGTCGAGCGGATGGCGCTCGCGCTGCAGGGCTCGCTGCTCGTGCGCCACGCCCCGCCCGCGGTCGCCGACGCGTTCTGCGCCGCGCGCCTGACCGGCGACGGCGGGCTGCAGTACGGCACGCTGCCCGCCGGGGTCGACGTCGACGCCATCGTCGAGCGCCACACGCCGCCCCCGGGCTGACCGGGCGCCGCGGCGCTCGGCGAGCGCCGGTCAGCTCACGAGCGCCGAGCAGACGACGATGTTCGTGGGCGCGAAGCCGCACGTCAGGGCCGCATGGCGCACGGCGTCGTTGACCGTGAAGGTCAGGATCCGCCCGGGGGTGGGAGCGATCAGCACGCCGAACGTGTCGCCCGGGTTGGTCGAGTTCAAGATCGCGTTGTTGCTCGCGTTCGGACCCGCGAGGTGGATCGTCGAGCCGTTGCGCGACGCGATCCACAGGTCGAACTGCGTGTCGTTGTCGGCGGTCGTGTAGAGCTCGAAGAAGCCGGGGACGTGCAGGACCGAGCGCGCCGTGTCGTCGGGCTCGTAGGCCGCCCTGCCGAACAGGACGTGGCCGGCCGCCGCGAACGCGCCCGGCGCGAGGCCTCCGAGCTTCGCGGCATCGTCGGCGCTCGCGGCGCTCGCGGCGCGATCGGCCGACGCGGCGATCGTCGCGCGATCGGCGCTCGCGGCGCTGTCGGCACGGTCCGCGCCGGCCGCACGGGTCGCGCTGTCGGCTCGCCCGGCGCTCAGCGCGCGGTCGGCCGTCGACGCCCGCGGCACGCGACCCAGCCGCCGTTCGGCGATCTCGCGCCCGCCGAGCGTGTTCGGCGCGAGCGCCTTGCCGCGGACGGACCCGGGCTTGATCTGGCGGCCGTCGATCTTCACGGCGGCATACGACGTCCCGCCCAGCGCGACGAACAGCGCCAGGTATCCCACCGCGTTGGCACGTGCGTGCCGTCCGACCCCACGTGCCATCCAGACCTCCTTGAAGTGCGGCCGATCCCGCGGCGAGGATCATGGTCGTCGGGGACACGGAACACAAGCGACGACCGTCCCGCTGCCCGGGGCGTCGACGTGCAGGCGATCGTCGCGCGGCAGACCCCACCGTACGACTAGGACTTGGGGTGCGCGCGGCGCATCTGCGTCACGATGAGCGGGTGCTCTCGCATCTGCGCAGCAACGTCGTCGGCTACCTCGCGCTGTTCGTCGCGCTGTCGGGGACGTCGTACGCGGCGGTCGCGCTCCCGCGCAACAGCGTCGGCCCCAGCCAGCTGAAGTCCAACGCGGTGACATCGGCGAAGGTCAAGGACCGCAGCCTGCTGGCGAAGGACTTCAGGCTCGGCCAGCTGCCGGCCGGGCCGAAGGGCGACACGGGCGCGCCGGGTGCGGTCGGTCCTGCCGGGCCCGCGGGTGCGGCGGGGGCGACCGGTGCGCCAGGCGCCCAGGGACCGCCCGGGGTCCAGGGCGCTCCCGGATCGGGCGGCGCCGCCTTCCTCGGGCAGGACTTCGGGCTGGCGGGGACGCAGCAGGCCGTCCCACAGATGCCCGACGGCACCGTGCGCGCGTCGATGACCGTCAACCTGCCCGCCGCGGGACGCCTGTACGTCTACGGCCACGCGCAGCTGGCCACCGCCTGCCAGGACACACCCAGCGTCGTGCGGCTGCTGATCCACGTCGACGGCAAGGGCGTCCCCGGCACGGCACGCTTCGCCGACGGCCGGGCGGTCGCGCCCGGTGTGTCGGTCAGCGTGGCCGCGATCACCGACAGCCTGCCCGCGGGGTCGCATGCGGTGGCGCTCTACGCACGCTGCATGACCGGCATGCCGACCGGGATGAACCCCAGCGGCGAGTACCAGGTCGGCGCGCTCCTGCTCGCCGGCTAGTCCCCCCTGGCAAGATCCTCGGATGCTCGGCACCGGCCCTTCGATCCAGCTCGCGCGCCTGTTCGGCATCCGCATCGGCGCCAGCCCGAGCTGGTTCGTCGTCGTCGTCGTCTTCATCTACTTCTTCGCGGACTACTTCCGCGAGGTGCTCGGCGGCTCGCTGACGCAGGCCTACGTGGTCGCGGTTATCGCGGCGTTCTTGTTCTTCGTCTCGCTCGTCCTGCACGAGCTCGGCCATGTGCTCGCCGCGCGGCGCGAGGGCATCGGGACGAGCGGCATCGACCTGTGGTTCTTCGGCGGCGTCGCGAAGCTGTCGCGCGGCTCGCAGTCGCCCGGCGAGGAGTTCCGCGTCGCGGCGGCGGGGCCGGCCGTGACGCTCGTGATCTTCGGCCTCTGCTACGGCCTCGGCGCGCTCGTCCACAGCGGCGGCGCGCTCGACGTGGCGCGGCTGGCGGGCGATGCGCAGGCGTCACCGACGTACGCCCTGCTCGGCTTCCTGGCGACGATCAACGCGATGCTCTTCATCTTCAACCTCATCCCCGCGTTCCCGCTCGACGGCGGCCGGATCGCGCGGGCGGTCATCTGGAAGGTCGGCGGCGACGCCAACAGGGCGACGCGCGTCGCCGGGCGGATCGGCGAGGGCTTCGCCTACATCATCATCGCGATCGGCGTCTTCCTCGCGGCGCGCGGGAACCTCGTCGACGGAATCTGGCTGGCCGTGCTGGGCTGGTTCATCGCCCAGTCCGCCCGCGCCGCGGTCACCGCGACGGCGTTCACGGAGCGCATCGACGGCATCACCGTCGCCGACATCATGGATGCGCAGCCCGTCTCGATGCCCGCCACGACGCCGCTGATGCAGGCCCAGGACGAGTACTTCCTGCACTACCGCTGGGACTGGTTTCCCGTCGTCGACGAGCGCGGCCGCTTCATCGGCGTCGTGCGCGAAGCGCGCGTCGACCGGGAGATCCAGGCCGGGCGGCCGGCGCTCGAGGTCGGCGAGCTCGTCGAGATCGCCGACGCCGGCGGCTGGCGCGTGACCTCCGACAGCCCGCTCGAGGCGCTGCTCGGCGATGAGCAGCTGCGCTCGCGCGGAGCGCTGATGGCCGTCGACGCAGACGGCGTCCTGCGTGGCGTCGTGACGTCCGATCAGGTGCGGCGTGCGCTCGCGGCGGCGCTGCCCCAGAGACTGGCCTAGAGCGTCGCGCGACGGGAAGCCCCGGTCGACGCCGACCCGTATATAGACTCGCCCCCCTTGCCTAGCCACGACGTCCTCATCATCGGCGCCGGCCTCGCCGGCCAGCGCGCCGCCCTCGCCGCCGCCCGCTCTGGTGCCAGCGTCGCGATCATGAGCAAGGTCCATCCCGTGCGCTCGCACTCCGTCGCCGCCGCCGGCGGCATCAACGCCGCGATCGCGATCGACGACGACTGGACCGAGCACGCCTACGACACCGTCAAGGGCTCGGACTTCCTCGGCGACCAGGACGCGATCGAGATCATGTGCAGCGAGGCGCCGGGCGAGGCGATGCACCTCGAGCACATCGGCGTCACGTTTCACCGCAACGAGAAGGGCGAGCTCGACCTGCGCGCCTTCGGCGGCGCCTCCAAGAAGCGCACCGCCTACGTCGCCGACATCACCGGCCAGGCGATCCTGCACGTGCTCTACGAGCAACTCATGCGCCACCACCTCACGGTCGAGCGCTTCGAGGAGTGGTTCTGCACATCGCTGATCCTCGACGACGACGGCCACTGCGCCGGCTGCGTCGCGCGCGATATCCGCTCGGGCGCGATGGAGATCTTCAACGCGAAGTCCGTGATCCTCGCCAACGGCGGCAACGGCCAGTGCTACAAGCCGACGACCAACGCCCTCATCTGCACCGGCGACGGGATCGCGCAGGCATACCGGGTCGGCGCCCCGATCATGGACATGGAGATGGTCCAGTACCACCCGACGACGCTCGCCGAGAACGGCTTTCTCATCACCGAGGGCGCCCGCGGCGAGGGCGCGCACCTGCTCAACTCCGAGGGCCGGCGCTTCATGGAGGACTACGCGCCCAACAAGATGGAGCTCGCCTCGCGCGACGTCGTCTCGCGCGCCGAGCAGACGGAGATCAACGAGGGCCGCGGCGTCGGCCCCGACGGGCAGGGCATCTACCTCGACATCACCGTCGTGCCGAAGAAGCGCGTGCTCGAGGCGCTGCGCGAGATCGTCAACATCGGCCGTGACTTCGCCGGCACCGACATCACCCGCGACCCGATCATGATCCGCCCCGGGCAGCACTACATCATGGGCGGCGTGAAGACCGACGTCGACGGCCAGACCGAGATCCCCGGCCTCTACGCGGCCGGCGAGGTCGCCTGCGTCTCCGTCCACGGCGGCAACCGCCTGGGCGCGAACTCGCTGCTGGACACGCTCATCTTCGGCCGCCGCTCGGGCGAGCACGCGGCCAACCGCGGCAAGGACATGGCGATGCCCGCGGCGCCGGTCTCGCGGATCGGCGAGGACGTCACGCAGATCAGCGACATCCTCGACCGCCCGCGCGACGGCCGCCGGCTCTCGGAGATCAAGGACGAACTCGGCGCGACGATGAACGAGTACGTCGCCGTCTACCGCGACGAGGAGGGCCTGACGAAGGCCCACGAGATCGTGCACCGGCTCAAGGAAGAGGCCGCCAAGGCCTACGTCGACGACCACGGCACGGTCTTCAACCAGGACGTCCTCGGCGCGCTCGAACTGGGCTACATGCTCGACTGCGCGGACATGACGATCGTTTCGGCGCTCGATCGCAAGGAGTCGCGCGGCGCCCAATTCCGCCTCGACCACCCCGAGCGTCACGACGAGGAGTGGCTCAAGCACATCAACGTCACGCGCGGCGACGACGGCGAGCCCGAGATCTCCTACTCGGAAGTGACGATCACGAAATGGCAGCCCGAAGTCAGGAAGTACTAGGTGGTTTTTGATGGCTGAGTTCACCCTGCGACTGCGCCGCTACGACCCCGAGTCCGGCGACGCCCCATACTGGGAGGAGCACACGATCGAGCTCGAGCCGCACCGCTCCGTGCTCGAGGGGATCCTGCAGGCCAAGGCGAAATTCGACGGCTCGATCGGCATCCGCTGCTCCTGCCGGGCGGCGATCTGCGGCTCCTGCGGCGTGCGGATCAACGGCAAGCCCGACCTCGCCTGCCACACGCACCTCGACCGCGCCAAGAAGGACTCCAAAGACGGCGTCATCGAGGTCGAGCCGATGGGCAACATGCCCGTCATCAAGGACCTCATCGTCGACATGGAGGAGGTGCACTGGAAGAAGATCCGGCGCGTCACCCCGTGGCTGATCCCGAAGCTGCCGGTGCCCGAGCGCGAGTACATCGTGCCGCGCGAGGCGATGGTCGACGTCACCCAGTCGATGGCCTGCATCCAGTGCGGCGCCTGCGTCTCGGACTGCCTGTCGATGGAGGTCGACCCCGAGTTCATCGGCCCGGCCGCACTGGCCAAGGCCTACCGCTTCGTCGGCGACCCGCGCGACGACCAGCACCGCGAGCGCCTGGAGGACCTCGCCGAGGACCCGCACGGGATCTATGACTGCACGCACTGCTTCCAGTGCATCGACGCCTGCCCCAAGGGCGTCGCGCCGATGAGCCAGATCATGCGCCTGCGCCGGCGCGCGGGCACCGACTTCCAGATCGAGGACGCCAACAACGGCGAGCGCCACGAAGCGGCCTTCGTCAGCCTGGTCAAGCAGTACGGCCTGCTCAACGAGGCCGAGTTGCTGCCGCGCTCCTACGGCGGCGACACGCCGCTGGCGAAGTTCAAGCCGGGCGCCGCCGCGGAGCTCGCCAGCTCGCTGCCGGCGATCGCCAAGGCGCTGCTGCGCCGCAAGGTCACGCCGGCGGCGGTCTTCAAGCCGCACAAGCTCGCCAAGCAGGACCTCGCCGCCGTCAAGCACATCTACGACGAGGTGGAGGGACGCGACGAGCGCGTCGAGTTCAACCTCTACATCTCGGGCAAGGACGAAGATCGCTGATGAAGGTCGCCTACTGGCCCGGCTGCGTCTCGCGCGGCTTCACCCCCGAGCTGCACGGCTCGATGGCGCGGATCGCGCCGCTGCTCGACATCGAGCTCGTCGCGCTGGATCGCGCCTCGTGCTGCGGCGCGGGCGTCATCGCCGAGCACAACCCCGAGCTCGCGGACACGCTGAACGCGCGCACGTTCGCCCTCGCCCAGCAGGCCGAGGGCACGGCGATGATGATGAACATCTGCTCGACCTGCCAGGGCGCGCAGTCCGAGTGCCAGGAGCGCCTCGATGCGAGCGCCGAGTACCGCGAGAAGATCAACGCGACGCTGGCGAACGAGGGGCTCGCCTACGAGAAGGGCCTGACGAACAAGAACTTCCTCTGGCTGCTCGTCGAGGAGTTCGGCCTCGATGAGCTCGCCGCGCGCGTGCAGCGGCCGCTGACGGACCTGCGCGTGGGCCCGTTCTACGGCTGCTACATCGTGCGCCCGACCGCCCGCCTGGGGATCGACGACGCGCACCCGCGCGACGACTATCTCGGGCAGGTGATCGAGACGCTCGGCGGCACGGTCACCGACTACGCGGGCTCGCACAAGTGCTGCGGCTTCCCGATCATCACGATGAACAAGGAGGCCTCGCTCAAGCAGGCGGGCCGCCACCTCGGCGATGCCGTCGACGCCGGCGCCGACTGCCTCGTGACGCCCTGCCCGCTGTGTCATCTGAACCTCGATCTGCAGCAGCCGCTGGCAGAGCGCGTCGTCGGACGCCGCCTCGCGATGCCGGTGCTGCACCTCCCCCAGCTCGTCGGGCTTGCGCTCGGGCTGGCGCCCGATCAGCTCGGCCTGCAGCGCCACGTGGTCAAGCCGACCTCGGTGATCGATTGGACCAGCTCCGTGGTCGGCGAAGTCGATGCGACCGCCGCTGGCGGGTAAGCGGGCGACGGCACGCCGGCTGGCCGAGCAGCTGCGGCGCCGGCTGAAGGCGCCCGAACGCGTGGACGCGGCGCCCGCGGTTCACACCGCCGCGGAGCCGGCGACGCCCACGCCTACGCCGCAGGACGCGGCCGCGCGGATCGACGCCGCGCGCGAGCGGCTGCGCGCGACGATCGTGGCGCCGATGGAGCCAGAGCCAGAGAACGAGGACATGGCCTGACCCTGGACACGAAGAAGGGGCCCCGCAGGCCCCTTCTCCGTCGTACCCCTGTCTGCCGCCCCCGCAAAGGCGTGTCTGCTGTCCTGCTCCGCACGGATGGTGCCCGAGGCGCGCCGTCGGCGCGTCCCCCGCGGCGGGTGATCTTCGGGGTAGGCGCGCTCACCCTCGGCGGCATCCCTGCCGATAAGAGCGGGATATGGACGCCAGCCGCCCGGTCACGATCCTGCTCGCCCGCTTCGAGGATCTCGTCAGCGCGGGCCTGCACGCGCTGATCGGCGAGGACGCCCACCTGCAGATCGTCGCCCGCGACGTGCATGTCGACCGCCTCGACGCCGTCATCGCCGAGCACGAGCCGCGCGTCGCGATCCTGAACTTCGGCTCGCTGTACGCGCCCGCGCAGATCCGCCGGCTGAGCAACGACCACCCCCGGACGCGCCTGATCGTGCTCTCCAACCACCCGACGCCGGGCGAGTGCGCGCAGCTGCTCGCGCTCGGCGCGACCGCCTGCCTCGGCAAGGATGTCGAGGGCCGCGACGTGCTGACGACGATCCACCTCGCCTCGCGCGGGCTGCACGTCCTGCCGCACGCAACCCACGCGACCGCGACGACGCAGCTGCTACCCGACGTCCTGACGCCGCGCGAGGCCGACGTCCTCGACCAGCTTCAGCTCGGCCGCTCCAACGGCGAGATCGCGCTCGCGCTGTCGGTCAGCGTCGAGACCGTCCGCACCCACGCCCGCAGCGTGTTCCGCAAGCTCGGCGTCAAGGGCCGGCGCGAGCTCTCGACGCTGTCGGCGCAGCGGCGCTGACGACGCGCGCACGCTCCCGACGAACGGCCGCGCCGAGCGGACGGAGTTTCGCGCGGTGCCCTCCACGCGTGATCGAGCGACACATCGACGGCGGCGACCGCGACCGGAGTCGATTCTTCACGACATGCGTGATCGAGCGATACCGCCTCTCGAGCGCGCGCTTGATGTGTCACTCGATCATGTGCTCCATCCAGGGACGCAACAGCCAGCCATGACGCCCGCTCGCGGCCGGCGCGGCGCTACGCGCGCCGCGCGAGCGCTTCGGCGACGCGGCCGGCGCGGTGCTACGCGCGCCGCGCGAGCGCTTCGGCGACGCGGGCGATCAGCGCGTAGGGCTGCTTCGTGAGCTCGGTCCATGTCGAGCGCAGCACGACGTAGCGCCCGCGGGTGAGGTCCGACGTCTTGCGGCGGTCGCGCTCGAACGCGGCGCGGGTGGCATGGAATCCATAGGAGTCGAACTCGAGGATCACTCGCTCGCGCTCCCAGAAGACATCGACCTCCCAGCCCTCGACCCTGGCGTTGCAGACCGGCTCGGGCAGGCGGGCGGCGCGTAGAAGTGCGACA
The DNA here is from genome assembly GCA_963756465.1 of uncultured Solirubrobacteraceae bacterium. Lineage (GTDB taxonomy): Bacteria > Actinomycetota > Thermoleophilia > Solirubrobacterales > Solirubrobacteraceae > CADCVQ01. Next base: position 392,640 of record CAVWNK010000002.1, on the reverse strand, counting down.
AGCTTGCGCTCGGCTTGCGAGCGCGTGAACTGCTGCTCCTGGGCAAGCGCACGCAGCGCGACCGCCCCGGGGCGACGGGGCGCGCACTCGATCGCGGCGGCGATCTGCGCCTTCGTGACGAGGTGGCTGATCTGCGCCTGCTCGACGGCGTCGGCGAGCTCGCGCGGCGTCAGCTCGGCCGCGACCTCCAGCAGCGCGCGGGCGGGCGACGTGACGGGAATGCCGCGCAGCTCCCGTCGCTCGGCCGGATGGAGCGCGTGTGTTCGGTGGCACCGGACGCCGTGCCGACGGACGCGCCGCCCCACCACGGTCACATCGACGTCGCCCTCCGGCAGCGGCCGTACGCCGTACAGTCCGAGCGCCGCGTGATGACTGACGAGCGCGTCGTTCCCGCAGGCGAGCACCGCCGCGCGCACGAGCGTCCACGCGTTCGCGAGCGGACCCCACCGATACACGCCGACATGCATCGCCACCAGCACGCCTCGTATCGAGCGGTGGTAGATCGCGCCGCGCCCAAGTCCGAGCGCACGCAGCTGCTCGAACGTGACCACCGCATCCTGCGTCGCCGCGAGCGCGCCGATCGCGCGATCAATGTGATCGAGCGACACCGCTGCGCCCGCGGCCGCAACCGGGGTCGGTTCTTCATGATGGGCGTGATCGAGCGACACCGCCTCCGGCGCGTGCGCTCGACGTGTCGCTCGATCAGGTGCTGCCGCCATCGCCTCAGCATGCACCCGTCGCGCCGGCCCGCCGGTCCACACGCGTGCTTCGTCACATGTCCGGCGCCGTTCTGTGACGAACCGCGCGCGTTTCCGCAGCGTGCGCTCGGCCCGGACTACGAGGCCGCGACGGAACCAGGCAACGCGTTGATGGACGCTTCCCTACGCGGCAGAGGCGCGCTGAGCGCTGCGCCGGCGAGCCCGCGCTCGAGCAGCACCTCGGCGAGCTGGACCGTGTTCAGGGCCGCGCCCTTGAGCAGGTTGTCGCCGACGACGAAGAAGTTCAACGTGTGGCTCGGGTCGCCGAGGTCGCGGCGCACGCGGCCGACGGCGACCTCGTCGCGGCCGGCGTACTCAAGCGGCGTCGGCAGGTCGTCGAGGACCATGCCCGGGAACGCCGCCAGCACCTCGAGCGCGCGCGGCAGGTCGACCTCGCGCTCGAACGTCGCGCGCACGGCGACGCCGTGGCCGACCATCACCGGCACGCGCACGCACAGCGGCGAGACGGCCAGCTGCGGGAGGCCGAGGATCTTGCGCGACTCGTCGCGCAGCTTGCGCTCCTCGTCGGTGTGGTCGTCGTCGCCGAGCGTGCCGAGCAGCGGGACGACGTTGAAGGCCAGCGTCGCGCTGTGCACCGCGTGCGCGACCTTCTCCGACGCCGCGGCGCCGTCCTCGCACAGCTGCGTCACATCGGACGCCAGCGGCGCGACCTGCGCGGCCAGCTCGTCGATGCCCGACTGCCCGGCGCCGCCGGCGGCCTGATAGCTCGTCGCGACGATCGCCACGAGCCCGAACTCGTCGTGCAGGGCCTTCAGCGGCAGCATCGCGACCATCGTCGTGCAGTTCGGGTTGGCGACGATCCCGCTGTGCCCGTCGAGCGCGTCGGGGTTGACCTCCGACACCACCAGCGGCACCGCGTCGACGCTCCGGAAGGCGCTCGAGTTGTCGACCACGACGGCGCCCGCGTCGACGAAGCGCTGAGCCCACTCGCGCGAGCGCGTCGCGCCCGCCGAGAACAGCGCGATGTCGAAGCCCTGGATCGTCCGTTCGTCCAGCGGCGCCACGACGAGCCCGCCCTCGAGCTCGCGGCCGACCGACCGCTCCGACGCGAACGGCACGATCTCCGACGCGATCGCGCCGACCCAGCCGCGATCGCGCAGCAGCCGCAGCATGACCGTGCCGACGGCACCCGTGGCGCCGACGACCGCGACGCGCAGACCGGAGGACGAAGCGCTCACACGAACTCCCCGAACGGGCGCTCGGCGCGGATCGTGCCCTCGCCCGACAGCTCGAACGCGGCGTGCAGCGCGCGCACCGCGCCGGGCACGGCCTCGCCGGCGATCACGCAGGAGATCTTGATCGGCGAGGTCGAGATCATCTCGATGTTCACGCCCTCGGCGCCGAGCGTCGTGAAGACCTTCGCGGCGACGCCCGGATGGGACTTCATCCCCGCGCCGATGACCGAGACCTTGCCCATCGCCTCGTCGGTGAGGATCTCCAGGCCGAGCTCCTCGGCCAGCGGCGCCAGCGCGAGTCGCGCGTCGGCGAGGTCCGTGCGCGGCACCGTGAAGGACATGTCCGCCAGGTGGCCCTCGGAGACCGGCTCGTTCTGGATGATCATGTCGATGTTGACGTTCGCGACGGCGAGCGCGGTGGCGATCCGGCCGGCGATGCCGGGCGAGTCGGGGACGCCCTTGATCGTGACCCGGGCCTCCTCGGTCGAATGCGTCACTGCGGTGATGAGCGGCTGTTCCACGGTCTCCTCTTCTCCGACCACCACGGTACCCGGGTCGTCGCTGAAGCTCGAACGGCAATGGATGCGGACGCCGTGGTTGCGGGCGTACTCGACCGACCGCAGCTGCAGCACGCCGGCGCCGGACGCCGACATCTCGAGCATCTCCTCGAACGACACGACGGGCAGCTTGCGCGCGTCGGGAACGATCCGTGGGTCGGCGCTGAAGACGCCGGCGACGTCGGTGTAGATCTCGCAGATGTCGGCTCCGATCGCCGCCGCGAGCGCCACCGCCGTCGTGTCCGAGCCGCCCCGTCCGAGCGTCGTGACGTCCTTCGTCGTCGACACGCCCTGGAAGCCCGCGACGAGCACGATCGCGTCCTCGTCGAGACCCTGGCGGATCCGATCGGCGCGCACGTCTAGGATGCGCGCCTTCGTGTGCGACGTGTCTGTGACGATGCCGGCCTGTGACCCCGTCAGGGAGATCGCCCGGTGCCCGAGGTCGTTGATCGCCATCGCGCACAGCGCGCACGACTGCCGCTCTCCCGTCGAGAGCAGCATGTCCATCTCGCGCGGATCGGGGTTGGGCGAGATCTCCTGCGCCTCGGCGATGAGGAAGTCCGTCGTCTTCCCGCGCGCGCTGAGCACCGCGACGACGCGGTTACCGGCCTCGCGCTTGGCGACAATGCGCGCAGCGGCCCGCTTCAGGCGCTCCGCATCAGCGACCGAGGTGCCCCCGAACTTCATGACGACCGTGCCGGACATACGCGAATCGGAGGCTAGCGGGTGAGCCGATTGCCACCACGGGCCCGCCTGGCCGCGGTCGTCGCCGCGGTCGTGCTCGTACTCGGCGGAGCGATCTTCGTGCTGCTTGGGCGCGGCGGCGGCGACGAGCCGGTCACCCAGGCGGGCTCGCGCTTCGGCAGCGACGACGAGAGCGACCGCGGCGGCACGCTGATCGACAGGCTCGCGCCCGTCCTCACCGCCGGCGCCCCGGGCCGCCGCACCGGACCCGATCCGGCGCCGCCCTCCGCGGACGAGCTGCGCCGCGCTCCCGGCGACGCCGTCGCCGGCCTGTTCGTCGTCGGCTTCCGCGGCAAGCTGCGCGACACCGAGTTCTTCGACCGCCTCGCGGCGCGCGCCTACGGCGGCGTGCTGCTGACGAACGCCAACTACGACCAGCCCCAGCAGCTGTCGGGCCTGACGTCGAAGGTCCAGGAGGTCGCCCGCGAGGCCGGCCATCCGGCGCCGCTCGTCGCCGCGCAGCAGGAGGGCGGCGACTTCAGCGCGTTCGGAAACCTCGAGCCGCTCGGGCAGGTCGACGTCGGCGAGGGCAACCGCGACGCGATCCGGGCGAGCGCGCAGCGCGCGTCGGCGCAGCTCAAGGCGCTCGGCGTCAGCCTCAACTTCGCCCCCAACGCCGACATCGCGGTCGCCGGCGGCCCCGGCCAGGGGCGCGCGTTCTCCGACGTCCCGTCGAAGGTGACGAGCGCGGTGAAGACGACCGTCGCGGCGTACAACCGCAACGGCGTCGCCGCCGCCGTCGGCCCGTTCCCCGGCGACGGCGCGGCCTCGCAGGATCCCAACGCCGGGCCGGCGCCTGTCGGACTCGGGCTCGAGCAGCTGCGCGAGGCAGACATGACGCCGTTCGCGGCCGTCGCCGGCGGACGCAACGCGGCGCCGGCGATGCAGATGTCCAACGCGATCTACGTCGCGTTCGACAGCGTCACGCCGGCGACGCTCATGCCCGACGCCGTCGAGGAGCTGCGCGACCGGCTCGGCTTCGACGGGACGATCGTCTCCGCCGATCTCGTCGCGACGACCGCCACGACCGGCGGCACCGTCGGCGCGGCGGCGGTCGAGGCGCTCAAGGCGGGCGTCGATCTGCTCGTCGTCCCGGGCGGCCGCGCGCAGCAGGACGAGGCCTACCGCGACGTCGTCGCGGCCGTGCGCAGCGGCGACATCCCGGCTGCGCGGATCGTCGACGCGCTGCGCAGGATCGCGAAGCTGCGCGCCTTCACGCGCGGCGCACGCGAGCCGGTGAGGATCGCGGGCTGACGTTCGCGTAAAGCTGCGCGCTTTCACGAAGGGCGCACGCGAGCCCGTGAAGATCGGCTGAGCCGGACGCAGCGGTGCCGTCTTTCGCACGAACTCTCTCTGTGCCCGCCCCGTCGTGGGCGAGCGCGAACGCCTGCGAGGCTCAGCGGCGACGGGCGGGCGGGGCGTATCTGCGCAGGCAGGCCTTGCGCTTGGCAGCCGGCAGGTAGCGGCAGCTCGCCCGGCCGCAGCTCGCGCGTTTGCTCTTGGCGACGTGGCGACAGCTCGTCTGGATGCAGCTCGCGCGCTTTGTCGCCTTCAGATAGCGACAGCTGGTGTTGATGCAGGTCGCCTTCTTGGTGCCCGTCAGCGCCGCGCATGCCTTCTGCATGCACGTGGCGCGAGCAGTCGCGGTGAGCGTGCTGCAGTTGACGCTCGCTGCGACGCCGACCGCAGGCGGCGGGGGCGCCACCACCGCAGGCGGCGGCGCCGGCGCCGGCAGGGCGGCCGGCGGCAGTGGCGCAGGAACGGGGCCCTGGACCTGCAGCGACCGCGATGTCGTGGTGCTGAAACCGACGTTGTCGGTAACGCGCAGCTTGACCGTCAGCGTCGCCGGGCCGGTGTAGCTCTTGGATGTCGTCGCTGTCGTCCCGCCGTTGACCTCATACGTGCCGTTGGCGTCCAGATCCCACTCGTACGTGACGATCGTGCCGTCGGCGTCGGCCGACGCGGAGGCGTCGAAGCTCACCACCTGCCCGCTGGCCGCAGGGTTGGCAGACCGGCTGAACGACGCCGTCGGCGCGTTCGTCACCACAACGGCCCTGGTGTCGGACACCGTGCTCGCGCCGACGTTGTCGGTCACGCGCAGCCTGGCATTCCTCGAGCCAACCGTGGAATAGGAGCGCGACGTCGTCGCTGTCGTCGCGCTGTCGACCTCATAGGTGCCGTCGCCGTCGAGATCCCATTCGTACTTCGTGATCGTGCCGTCCAGATCGGCTGAGCCCGCGGCGCTGAAACTGACGGTGGCATTGACCTCGACCGGGCTCGGGGTCGCCGTCAGCACCGCCGACGGCGGGATGTTCCCGGTCTCGTTGACGATGACGACTCCAGCCATGCCCACGCCGCCGGGACCTCCATGCGCTGCGCAGTAGTAGCGGTACATGCCCGTCGAGGCGAAGGTCCTCGCCCTCGTCCACGCCGCAAATGTCGGCAGCGCGGGTTCGCTGAAACTCCCGTCGTCGAAGACGACGTTGTGCGGTGCACCGCCGCTGCTGTACGTCCAGCGCACACTGTCTGCCGGCATCACCGCAATGGTGCCGGGGACAAACGCGAAGTCGACCACGCCCACGTCCTTCGTCGTCACAGCGCCAGCAGACGCGACGCCAAGCGCCCCGATCACGACAACGGTCAAATCAACCACAAGGGCGCACACGGTCCTGTTGAGCAGCGTGACTTCAAACAGCCGGTCGGGCACCGTGATCTCCTCAGCCTTGCAGATCGGTCTCAAGCCACGGTCGCAAGGGAGCTGTTGCCTCGGCAGCATGGATTTATCGTGCGGGAGAGACGGCAGCTTCCGCGACGGGAGGTCACCCTGCTCTTTTGCCGACGGGACCGAGTCTGCCTTGGCGCCGACAAGGGCTTGACGGCGCGGTCCGCCTAGACTCGCGCGATGCGTGGCCCGCGACAGACGTCGGCGGATGCGGTTGACCGGGATTCGCTGTTGGAGCGTGAGGGTGACGTGGCGACGCTTGACGGGGTCTTGGCCGCAGCCGCGACCGGCGAGGGATCGCTCTGCGTTCTCGCGGGCCCCGCGGGAATCGGCAAGACGGAGCTGCTCGACGAAGGTCGCGCACGTGCACGCGAGCGGGGGGCTTTTGTCCTGCATGCCCGGGCAAGCCAGCTCGAGCGCGGGTTCGCCTATGGCGTGGTGCGACAGCTGCTCGAGGACGTGGTTGTGCGCCTTTCAACGGATGAGCGCTCGACGCTGTTCGAGGGCGCGGCACGGCCGGCAGCGTTGGTGCTGTTGGGAGCCGAGCACGGCGAGGAGGGTGCTGACTCCTTTGGGATCTTGCACGGCCTGTACTGGGTCGTCGTCGGTTTGGCGAGCGAGACGCCGCTGGTTCTGTGCGTGGACGATGTCCAGTGGGCTGACCGGCCTTCGTTGCGGTTCCTCGTTCACCTGGCGCGTCGTCTTGAGAGAACGTCGGCGGCACTGTTGGTGGGGCTTCGCACCGGCGAGCCCGGGGCGCCCGACGAGCTGTTGGAGGAGCTGCGCTCAGCGGATGGGGCGCGGATCGTGCGGCCGGCGCCACTTTCAGAGCGCGCGGTTCTCGCGGTTGTACGCGGTGAGCTTGGCGCTGAAGCAGACGAGCGGTTCTGTCAGGCCTGCCATCAGGCAAGCGCTGGCAACCCGTTTTATCTGCGGGAGCTGGTGCGAGCTCTCGCAGCCGAGTCGATTGCTCCCGCGCGCGAGCAGGTGGAGCGGGTGAGTGGCATCTGGCCGGCGTCGGTCGCGCGACACGTCTTGCGCCGGATCGCACGCGTCGGAGCGGGAGCGCCTGCGCTCGCCGGGGCGATGGCCGTGTTGGGCGATGGCATCCGCCTGCGCGCTGCCGCGACGCTCGCCGGCGTGCACGACGCAGGGACGCTGGCACGGTCACTCCTGGACATGGAGATCCTCGCCGAGGAGGAGCCCTTCCGCTTCGTTCATCCCATCGTGCGCGGCGCCGTATACGCCGACCTGACGCCCGACCAGCGCGAGGATCTTCACCTGCGCGCCGCGCAGTTGCTGATCGAAGAGGGCGGCGGGGACGACCGGGTGGCGGCCCATCTGCTTGCGGTCAGCCCCGCGGACAGAGCGTGGTGTGTCGAGGCGCTGCGCTTGGCGGCGCGGGGGGCAATCGGCCGCGGATCGCCGGAGAGCGCGGTGCTCTACCTGCGGCGCGCTCTGGCGGAATGCGCCACGCAAGGCGACCAGCGAGTCGACGTGCTGTGCGAGCTCGGGGTCGCAGAGGCGCACAGCGCAGACCCGGCAGCAGTCGATCACCTGCAGCAAGCACGGGCGCTGTGTGCTGACCCGCGCCGACGCGCCGTGATCGCGCTCGAGCTGGCGCAAGCATTCGAGAACCGCGGCCTGGACGTCGAGGCCGTCGAGGTCATCAGATCGGCGCTCATCGAGCGTCAGGACCTGATGGACCCCGGGTTGGAGCTGCGCCTCGAGGCGGCGCTGGTCAGCGCCGCGGCTTCGGATGCTCGTGGATACGCCCCGGACGTGGTCGAGGTGTACGAGCGGCTGCTCGTGGATGTGCCCGACGGGGAGGCCGGCCAGATCGTCCAGGCGTTCGCGGCCGGGGCTGCCGCATGGGCGGGCGCCCCGGCCGATGTGGCCGTCGAGCTCGCCGCCGGCATGCCAGGCGGTCTGGTGCGCAGCGAGCAGTGGGATGCGATCGGCAGGTGCATGTGGGCGCTGATCCTGTGTGAGCGCTATCAGGAGGTCTCGGCACACCTTGCCGAGCTGAGCCGTACCGTCGAGCGCCGCGGCCACGCACGCGGGCGCGCCCTCGTCGCTCAGCTCCAGGCCAACCAGGCGGAGCGACTCGGCTCCCTGGCCGAGGCCGAATCGGACGCCCGCCTGGCGCTCGAGATCCTCGAGCAGGGCGAGATCGCCGTCGGGAGCCTCAGCCGGATCCTCTGCAGCCTCGTCGACGTCCTCGTAGCGCGCGGCGAGCTCGACGAAGCCGAGTCAGCACTCTCGCGCATGCCGGCCGGCGACTGGCCACCGCACCTCGGATGCATGTCGACACGTGCAGCGCGGGGGCGGCTGCGCCTCGCTCAAGATCGCCCCGACGAAGCCCTCATAGACCTCCTGGCTGTCGGCCGCCAGTATCGGGAGTGGCCAGGCTTCCAGCTCGAGGGCCCAGCTCCCAGCCACTGGCGCTCGAGCGCAGCGCTCGCGCATCAGTGGCTCGGAAACCTCGACGAGGCGCGGCGCCTCGCAGCCGAGGAGGTCCAAGCCGCCCGGGCATTCGGCACGCCACGCGCGACCGGCGTCGCGCTGCGCGCGGCCGGCACCGTCGCCTGCGCCGACGACGCGCTGGCGCTCTTGACTGAGTCAGTAGCCGTGCTTCAAGGCTCCCCTGCGACGCTTGAGCGCGCGCGCGCGAGCGTCGCGCTGGGTAGCGCGCTGCGGCGACGCGGACAGCGCGTCGCCGCGCGTGAGCCGCTCCGCGATGGATGGGACGCGGCGCGACGCTGCGGCGCGGGTCCGCTCGCGGCATTTGCACACGAAGAGCTGATCGCGGCCGGGGCCCGCCCTCGCCGCGCAGCGCTCTCCGGCATCGCGTCCCTGACGGCAAGCGAGCGACGCGTTGCCGACCTGGCCGCCGAAGGGCTGACAAACCGCCAGGTCGCCCAGGCGCTGTATCTCTCCCCCAAGACCGTCGAGATGCACCTCGGTCGCGCCTACCGCAAGCTCGACATCAACTCCCGCGCGACCTCGCGGGCGCTCTCACAGGCGGCGGCGGCCGGAGAAGGCCTTGCCGAGCGTCACCTCGTCGGCGTACTCGAGGTCGCCGCCGACGGGCAGGCCGCTCGCCAGCCGCGTGACGATCACGTCGGGCGCGCGCTCGCGCAGCACGTCGGCGATGTGCAGCGCCGTCGCCTCGCCGGTCGTCGTCGGGTTCGTCGCGATCACGACCTCACGGATCGCGTTGCCGGGATCGACGACGCGCGCGAACAGCTCGCCGAGCTTGAGGTCCTCGGGATCGACGCCGTCGATCGGCGAGAGCGCGCCGCCGAGCACGTGGTAGCTGCCGCCGTACTCGTGCGTGCGCTCGACCGACACGACGTCGGGCGCCTCCTCGACGACGCAGATCAGGCTCAGATCGCGGCGCCCGTCGTCGCAGATCCGGCAGCGCGGGCCCTCGGCGAGGTTGAAGCAGACCTCGCACAGGCCGATCCGCTCCTTGACCTCACGGATCGCGTCGGCGAGCGCGGTCGCATCCTGCGGCGACGCGCGCAGGATGTAGAACGCCAGCCGCTGCGCCGTGCGGTTGCCGATCCCCGGCAGTTTGCCGAGCTCGGTGATCAGGCGCTGGATCGGCGGTGCGTACAAGCGCGGTCGGCGGTCCGGCTACAGGCCCATGCCGGGCGGCAGGCCGAGGCCGCCGAGGTCCAGGCCGCCGGTCAGCCCGCCCATCTTCGTGGCGGCGTGCTCCTGCGCCTTGCGGATCGCCTCGTTGACGGCGGCGATGACGGTGTCCTGCAGCATCTCGACGTCCTCGGGATCGACCGCGTCGGGATCGATCGCGATGTCCTTGAGGACGAGGTCGCCGCTGATCGTGACCGTGACCATGCCGCCGCCGGCCGACGCCTCGATCGTCTCGTTGGCGAGCGCCTCCTGGGCCTTCATCATGTCGGCCTGCATCTTCTGGACCTGCTTGAGCATCTGGTTCATGTTCGGCTGGGGCATCAGGTGGCCTCGCTCTCGGGGTCGATCTCCTCGGCATCGAACTCTGCCACGAAGCGCTGGACCCACTCCTGGTCGGTCGGCGCGGCGGCGGCGGCGAGCTCGGTTGCAGGCGCGTCCTGCAGCACGTAGGAGATCTGCGCCTTGCCGCCGGTCAGCGCGTGGATCGCATCGCAGACGCACGCACGGTACTCCTCCCGATCGACCTGGCGCAGCAGGTAGGCGTGCTCGGCATCGAAGGCGATCGTGACGCGGCCGTCCTCGACCGCGATCGGCGCCGCAGCGGCGAGCGCCGCCGCGCACAGCCCGTTGGCCGCCTTGACGTTGTCGAGCACCGCCGGCCAGGCCGAGCGCAGGTTCTCGAGGTCGAGCGCGACGCGAGCGGCGACCGCGACCGCGACTGCGGGCGCGTCCGGCGGTGGTGTCGGCGGCGGTGCGGGAGCGCCGCCATCCGCGCTCGCCGCCGGCGGCGCGGGAGCGGGCATCGGCGCCGACGCGGGCGGCGCGGGCACCGGCGCCGGCGGTGACGTCGACATCGACGCCGGCGCCGGCGCCGGCGCCGGCCGTTGCGACTCGCCCCGCAACGCCGCCTCCAGGCGCTCGACGCGCTGCAGCAACGCCTGGGTCGAAGGATCGACCGCGGGCGCGGCGGCCTTCACGAGCGCCAGCTCGAGCTGCGTGCGCGCATCGGAGCCGTTCTTCGTCGCGTCGAGGGCGGCCGCCAGCAGGTCGAGCAGGCGCGCGATCGTGCCGGTGCCGACGCGGCCGGACTGCTCCTCCAGGCGCGTATCGCGCTCGGGCGTGATCCGCAGCTCCGCGGGGACGGTGCCGAGCATCTGGACGATCATGAGGTCGCGCGCGTGGGCCTCGAGGTCGCGCACGAAGCCGAGCGCGTCGCGGCCGGAGGCGGTCAGCCGCGCCGCCGCCAGCAGCGCCGCGCGCGCGTCGCCGGCGGCGATCGCGTCGAAGGCGTCGAAGAGCAGGTCCGCTTCGGCGACGCCGAGCACGGCGAGCACGTCGTCGGTTGCGATCCGCACCGACGACGTGTCACCGCCGGAATCGTCGGCGCTCGCGTACGTGACGAGCTGCTCGAGCGTGCCCAGCGCGTCGCGAAATGAGCCCGTCGCGTGGCGCGCCAGCAGGGCGATCGCGTCCGGCGCGATGTCGATCCGCTCGCGCTCGGCGACGCGCCGCACGACGGCGGCGAGCTGCTCGACGGTCGGGCGCGCGAAGTCGAAGCGGTGGCAGCGGTCGACGACCGTCGGCAGCACCTTCGTCGCCTCCGTCGTGGCGAGCACGAAGACGGTGTTCGGCGGCGGCTCCTCGAGCGTCTTGAGAAACGCGTTCCACGCCTGCGTCGAGAGCATGTGCGCCTCGTCGAGGATGTAGACCTTGTGGCGCCCGGCGAGCGGCGCGTAGACGACGCTGTCGCGCAGGTCGCGGATGTCGTCGACGGAGTTGTTCGAGGCCGCGTCCATCTCGATCACGTCCAGCGAGGTCGCCGAGGCGATCGCGACGCACGAGTCGCAGACGCCGCAGGGCTGCGCCGTCGGGCCGCTCTCGCAGTTCAGGCAGGCGGCGAGGATCTTCGCCATCGACGTCTTGCCGGTCCCGCGCGAGCCGACGAAGAGGTAGGCGTGGTGGACCTTGCCCTGGTTGACGGCGTTGCGCAGCGTGCGCACGACGTGCTCCTGGCCGACGACATCGGAGAACGTCCGCGGGCGATGGCGGCGGTAGAGCGAGGGGGCGTCGGACACGGGCAACCGAGGATAGCTTTGGCGCCGGGCGGCGATACGGTCTGCCGCGATGGCTCGGATTCGCTTCGCGGCCGGTGTACTCGTCGGCGCCGCCGTGCTGCGGCTGCTGGCCGGTCCCGGCCTCGTGAACTACGACACGCTCTACGCGCTCGTCTGGGGACGCCAGCTCGCGCACGGCGAGCTGCCCGACCTCGAGGTCGCGATCGCGCCGACGCCGCACCCGCTGCTGAACCTCGCTTCGACGCTGTTGTCGCCGCTGAGCTCGTCGCAGCTGCTGAGCGGCTCCGAGCTCGACGGCGAGCTCGCCGCGCTCGTCGTCGTCGCGCTCGCGTATGTCTCGCTCGCGCTGCTGGGCTGGGTCGTCTTCGCGCTCGGCCGCGAGTGGTTCAACGCCGCCGCCGGAGCGCTGGCCGCGGCGATCGTCCTGACGCGCGTGCCGGTGCTCGACTTCGGCGCCCGCGCCTACGTCGACATCCCGTTCCTCGTGCTCGTGCTGGTCGCGCTGCTCGTCGAGACGCGGCGCCCGCGGGCGGGCGCGCCGGTGCTCGGCCTGCTCGCCGTCGCGGGGCTGATCCGGCCCGAGGCGTGGCTGTTCAGCGCCGCCTACGTGCTGTGGCTGCTGTCGCCGGGGCTGCGCGCGGCCGCGCGGCGCGCGGGCCCGCAGCGCTCGGCCGCGTGGCGTGACGCCGGCCCCGTTGCTGCTGCTCGCCGCCTGCGCGCCGCTGCTGTGGGCGCTGCACGACCTGCTGCTGACCGGCGACCCGCTGCACTCGCTCACCGGCACGCGCGACAACGCCGCGCTGCTGGGCCGCGTGACCGGCATCGAGCACGTGCCGACCGCCGTCCCGCGCCGGCTCGGCGAGATCCTGCGCGAGCCCGTGCTGCTGGCCGCCGCCGGCGGCGGGCTGCTCGCGCTCGCCTGGCGCCGCGACCGCCGCGTGCGGCTCGCGACGGCGGCGAGCGTGCTCGCGCTGGCGGCCTTCTGCGTGCTCGCCGCCGCCGGCCTGCCGATCATCACCCGCTACCTGCTGCTGACCGCGACGCTGCTGGCGATCTTCGCCGGCGCCGGCGTCTTCGGCTGGATCGAGCTGCTGCCCGGCCGCGAGCGCACGTGGTGGGCGCGCTTCGCCGCGCTGGCGCTCGTCGTGCTGCTCGTCTTCGTCCCGAGCCAGCTGCAGCGCATCGACCGGCTCGGCGACGCGCTCGCCCGCCAGGAGGCGATCCAGGGCAAGCTCGGCGAGATCGCGGTCGAGACCGACACGTCGCGGCCGCTGGCGGTACCCAACCGGCGCCCGATCCCGCTGCTGGCGTTGTGGCTCGAGCGCGATCCGGGCACGATCGTCGATGCCCAGGAGGACGGCCTGCCGCTGGCGGGCAACTACCTCGTGCCGGCGACCGCCAAGGTCGCCCGCGACTACATCCTCGACCGCCGCGACCGCGACAGGCGCATCCCGCCGCCGACGCCGCGATATCGGCTGGTGCGGCGCAACAGCGCCTGGCGTCTATACACGGCCCCGCTGCTTGGAACCCCGACCGCGGATGTGCACGATACGGCCGGTTGAGCCATCGCACCCCTGCGCCGCGCCGGCCTGCGCCTCCGCATCAGCGCCGGCAACGCAGCGCGTCAGACGACGATCGAGCACTCGATCTCCTACCCGCAGGCGGGAGATGAAGCAAAAGTGGACCGTGCACCCTTCTCCGAGGCGCGGCCTCCGGGCGCTGACGTCTGCGATGGCTCCGGCCTGGGCACTCCCGCTGCGCATGTCGGAAACCGCTTAAGGCTGCTTCCTTCCGGACCTGACCTGATTCACGGGCCGACACCGCGCGGGACCCGGGCCATCAGCACCACCGCAGGCGGGCTGACCCCGAAGGCCGCGCCCCTCGAAAGGGGATTCGGCCTCGCTATAGCGGATTACGAGCGACAGGGCACCGCTGACTCCCCGCCTAGCACGGTCCGCGGTCGAGTCTAGTGGGCGGCGCGCGAACGTGGCCCGCGAACCCGACGTCCCCGCGCGACCCACCAGCGGTCGCGTAGGGTGCGCGGGCGTGAACCGCAAGACCGTCCTCTGGTGCATCACCGTCTTCTTCGGCGCCTCGATCACATTCCAGGCGATCAAGTCCGCGACCGAGGACAGCAGCGACGGCGTCTCGCTCGGCCTACAGGCCGTCGCCCTCGCGCTGATGGTCGTCGCGATCGTGCTGATCGTTCGCAAGCAGCAAAAGAAGTAACGGCTTGACAGGCAGTGTGAGTGAGTGCATACTCACACCTGCTCATGACGACCCACCGCACCCTGTCGACCGCTGAAGAGCGCCGCGAGGAGGTCCTCGAGGCCGCCGAGCGCGTCTTCGCCGCGCGCGGCCTGCACGGCACGCCGACGATGGAGATCGCGAAGGCCGCCGGCATCTCGCAGGCCTACCTGTTTCGCCTGTTCCCGACGAAGGCCGAGCTCTTCACCGCCCTCGTCGAGCGCTGCAATCACCGCATCGAGCGCACGTTCGTCGACGCCGCCGCGGCCGCCCGCGAGACCGGTCAGCCGATCCTGCCGGCGATGGGGGCGGCCTACGTCGGGCTGCTCGGCGACCGCCACCTGCTGCTCAACCAACTGCACGCCCACGCCGCCAGCGACGACCGCGCGATCCGCGACCAGATGCGCCGCGGCTTCGCCCGCCTCGTCGCGATCGTCGAGCACGAGGCCGGCGCCGGGCCGGAGGAGGTCCGCGCCTTCTTCGCCCAGGGGATGCTGCTCAACGTGCTCGCCGCGATGCAGGCGCAGGACGTCGACGAGCACTGGGCCGAGGTCCTGCTCAAGCCCCGCAGCGACCCCGATGAATGCTGCTGAAGACCTCTTTTTTTGCCTCCGCAAGTGAGTGATCCCTCACACTCACCGCCGCCCGGAAGGACGACCGACATGCCCGCCACGACCGCCAAGCCGAACTCCGTCTGGACGCTCGTGATCGTCTCGATCGCGCTGTTCATGACCTCGCTGGACAACCTCGTCGTCGGCGTCGCGCTGCCGTCGATCCGGCTCGACCTCGGTGGATCGATCGAGTCGCTGGAGTGGACGGTCAACGCCTACACGCTGACGTTCGCGGTGCTGCTCATCACCGGCGCCGCGCTCGGCGACCGCTTCGGGCGCAAGCGGATGTTCGTCGTCGGGCTGGCGATCTTCACGGTCGCAAGCGCGCTCGCCGCGCTCGCGCCGACGATCGAGAGCCTGATCGCGGCGCGCGCGCTGCAGGGTCTCGGCGCGGCGATCGTCCTGCCGCTGACGCTGACGCTGCTGTCGGAGTCCGTCGCGCCCGAGCGGCGCGGCATGGCGCTCGGGATCTGGGCGGGCGTCAGCGGCCTCGGCGTCGCGCTCGGGCCGTTCGTCGGTGGCGCGATCGTCGAGGGCATCGCCTGGCAGTGGATCTTCTGGCTCAACGTGCCGATCGGCCTCGTGCTGGCGCCGTTCGCGGCGCGCCGCCTGACCGAGTCGCACGGGCCCGCCGGCCGGCTCGACGTGCCGGGCGTCGTGCTCGCGGGCAGCGGGTTGTTCGGCCTGACCTTCGGGATCGTTCGCGCGACCGCGCTGGGCTGGACCTCGGTCACCGTCGTCATCTCGACCGCTGCCGGTGTCGCCCTGCTGGCCGCCTTCTTGTGGTGGCAGACCCGCGCCCCGGCGCCGATGCTGCCGCTGCGGTTCTTCCGCTCGCGCGCCTTCTCGGCCTCCAACGGCGTCTCCTTCGCGATGTTCTTCGGCGTCTTCGGCGCGATCTTCCTGCTCGCGCAGTTCTTCCAGACCGCACAGGGCTACTCGCCCTTCGAGGCCGGCCTGCGCACGTTGCCCTGGACCGGCATGCCGATGATCGTCGCGCCGATCGCCGGGCTGCTGAGCGACCGCATCGGCTCGCGGCCGCTGATGGTCGCCGGTCTCGCGCTGCAGTCCGTCGCGCTGTTCTGGCTGGCCGCGATCTCCGGACCCGAGACGGCGTACGCGAGCCTGATCGCGCCGTTCATGATCGCCGGCACCGGCATGGCGCTCGTCTTCGCGCCGACGGCGAACGCGGTGCTCGGGGCCGTCCGTCCCGAGGAGGCCGGCCAGGCGTCTGGTGCGACGAACGCGATCCGCGAGCTCGGCGGCGTCATGGGCGTCGCGGTGCTGGCGACGGTGTTCAGCGCGCACGGCTCCTACGCGTCGCCGCAGGCGTTCAGCGACGGCGTCGTCGCGGCGCTGCCGATCGCCGCGGTCGTGCTCGCCGTGGGCGCGCTCCTGGCGCTGTTCGTGCCGGGCCGGCCGCGCCGCGCGGCGGCGGTCGTCGCCGCCGCGCCGGTGCCCGCCGAGGCGGCCTCCTAGCGCGCGAGCTGCACGATGACGTTCGAGCTGCCCGACGCCGTCCGCCGCATCCGGCTGACGTAGGCGGCGCCCGGCGCGAGCGCCGTGCTCCACAGCGTGACCGTGACGCCCGCCGGCGCGCGTTCGGGCAGTCGCGGCGCGCGCCGGCCGGGGTAGCCCTCGACGTGGCGCCGGCGGCTGCGCTCGCGACCGGCGTCGCGCCGAATCGTCGCGTGCGTCGTCAGCAGGCTCGCGTCGCGCGTGCCCGCGCGGGCGCGGCGCGGCCCGAGCAGCAGCTGCTGGCGCTCCGCCGACGAGCGGACGTAGAGCAGCATGCCGCCCTCCTCGCTGGGGTTGAGCAGCTGCGCTCCGTCGCGGCCGGTCCGCAGCGTCGTGCGCCGCCGCGTCGGCAGGTAGATCTCCTCGATCCGGCTGACCGCCCGCTGGCCGAGGTGGAAGACGACGCGGTCGCCGTCCAGCGAGGGGCGACCGAGGCGGTCGGGCGCCTTGACGCGGCGGATGTCGAACGGCGGCTGGTCGGGCGCCTGCAGATCCAGCGCGCGCAGCACGTCGCCGCCCGGCTCGCGCGCCCGCCACGCCAGCCAGCGCGTCGACAGCGCGGGCTCCTCGGCGCCGGGCGCCACGAATCGCAGCCGCTCGCGCAGCGTGACGCGGTCGGCGACGACGAGCGCCTCGCCCTCGCGCCAGACGATCGCGTCGGGCCCGAGCGCCGGATCGGTGCCGGGAAGCTGCTGAGGCGCGCCGCCGGACTGCCGGACGAGGCCGCTGCCGCCGCCGGGCAGCTGCCAGGCGACCGCGCCCGCGACCGCGCTGGGGTCCGTGCCGTTGTCGGTCAGCAGCGTCTGCGCCGTGGCGGCGCTGGCGGACACGCCCGCGAGCGCGACGACGAGCGCCGCGACGCCCAGCGCGACCGCTCCGGTCGCGCGGATCGCCCGCAGCACGCCGGGCCGCTCGGCCATCCCCGCGGCGATGTCGATCCCGCGCGCGCTCGTCTGCGCCGGTGCGAGCACGACGACCGGCAGAATCCGGCCGACCGCGAACGCGACACCGACGGCGACGCCCGCCCCGACGTCGCCGAGCGCCAGGCAGGCGGCCGCGAGCGCGTAGACGGCGAAGGAGAGCACGAACGTCGTGAAGCCGAGGCCGAGCAGGAGGCCGTAGAGGCCCGCCGCGAGCGGCACGGGCAGCACCCGGCGCCAGGACTCGGGCACCTGGCGGCGCACCTGCGGCACGATCCGCCGCCCGGCGACGTCGCCAACGGCCGCGGCGAGCAGCAGCGCCACCGCGATCGCGGCCGCGGCGCCCTCGCCGGTGCCGAGCGCGGCTCCGAGCAGCGCCAGCCCGCCGAACGTCGCGACGCCGCCGGCGAGCGCACCGAGCGCGAACGTCACGCAGGCGACGGCCGTCACCCGCATGCGCCCGGCGTAGCCCTGCGGCGCCAGCGTGTCGACCATCGAGAAGCCGCACGGCGACCACGCGCCGGCCAGTCCGGCGACGAGCGCGGCGACGGCGAGCGCGATCAGCACGGGACCTTCGTCTGGTAGTACATGACGCAGAAGACGCGCCGCTTGCCGTAGCAGTAGCCACGCAGCCCGCGGTCGCCGTTGATGCGCCGCGCCGACGTGGTGCAGCAGTCCGAGAGCTTGCGCACCTGCCCGTTGCAGCAGCGATACCAGGCGCCGTCGGTGCGCACGCTGATGCGGTGGCGCTTGCCGGCGGCGGTGCAGACGCGGGTGCGGGTCGCCGGCGGCATCGGGCGCCCGTCGGGGTCCATCAGCGGCGCGCCGGACTCGTCCAGCGGCGCGCCGTCGTCGTCGATCAGGCGGCCGATGTCGTCGACGCGCTTGCCGTCCTTCGCGCGCAGCGGGAAGCCGTTGCGGTCGATCCGCGGCAGCCCCGTCGGATGCGGGCAGCCGTCGGTCGTGTAGATGTGGCCGCAGAAGTGAAACGCGTCGGCGTCGCCGGGTGCGACGAGCGAGCCGACCATCCGCCCGGCGGTCAGCGCGGCGACGGCGGCGCCGGCGGCCTGCAGCAAGCTGCGGCGCGAGCGCGGGCGCTCGGGATGCTCGATCTCGGCGCGGCGGCCGTTCGCCGCGGCGAGGACGGAGGCCAGCTGGGCGCGTGTGTTGACGGTGCCCTTCGCGAGCACGCTGCCGTCGGCCGCGAGCGCGACCGCGAACGGCGCGCCGGGGACGTTCGCCTGCACCCACATGTCCGCGTCGGCGACCTCGTCGTAGATCCTGGCGCCGGCACGGACGGCGTGCGGTGTGAGCCCGCGGCACAGCCGGCAGCCGGCGGACACGAACAGCGCCAGCGGGGCGCCCTCGGTCTCCAGGCGCGAGCCGAGCGCCGGGCCCTCCCCCGCGACCTCGAGCGCGCCGGCGGGCCGGCGCTCGCGCAGGACGATCGCGGCCGCCAGCGCAATCGCGAGCAGCGCGGTCGGCAGCGGCGGCGGGGCGTCGCCGGCGGGCGCGAGCGCGAGCGCCGCGGCGGCTCCCGCGAGCAGCGTCGTGCGGGCGACCGCGGTCCACGACAGATGTCCGCGCGCGCCGAAGCAGCCGCACGGCGCGCCGTTGCGACCGGCCGCGATCGCGGCCGCCTGCGCGACGGCGAACGCTGCCAGCACGGCCGCGGCGGCCCACGCCACCGCGGCCGTGGCCGGCGCGGCGAGCAGCGCGGCCGCGAGGCCGGCCTCGAGCAGGGCGAGCGGCAGCCAGACCCAGCGCGCGGCCCGCCCGCGCAGGCCGAACGTCTCGGCCGCGACGGCGGTCGCGGTGCGGTCTGCGGCCTTCAGCGCGGCGGCACCCAAGAGCGCCGCGCCGACGAGCGCGGCGAGTAGGGCGTAGGCAGGCACGGGCGCGCGAAGCTAACGCATCGCCGCGGTCGCGGGCGCAGCCAGGTCAGAGCCCGACCGGGTGGCGCAGCTTGAAGCCGCTGCGCCTGCCGATCGCCGGCCGCCAGCGCACGCCCTTGCGGCCACCGCGATCGCCGACCGCGCTCGTGTCCAGGCGCAGCCCCGCGACCTCGACGTAGACGTGCCCCTTGTTGGCGTAGACCGTCACCCAGCGGCCGGGACCGGCGGACCCCCAGCGCGCGAAGGCGCCGCTGACCATCGTCGTGCGCAGCAGCCCGCCCTTGATGAGGCCGTAGCCGACCGCGCCGGAGCAGTCATAGCCGCTGTCGACGAGCTTGCCGTGCCCGCCGCCCCACTTGTAGCGCTTGCCGACGATCCGGTTGTACTGCGCGATCAGGTTGCGGACGCGCTTCGGGGCGCCGCGCGGGATCGCGGCCTTGCCGTCGGTCCGCATGCGCGCCTCCCTGCCGGGGACGAACGTGCTCGTGACGGGCGCGGGCGCCGCTTCGACGGGTTCGCCGTAGCCGCGGTCGTCGTCGCCGTCGCCGGGCCAGTCGCCGTCGTGGTCGTCCCGGTCGCCGCCGTCCGGCGAGTGGTCGTGTGCGGTCGCGTCGGCCGGGGTCCAGGGCGGGGCGGAGACCTGCGCGTGGGCCGCGCCGGCGGCGAGAGCGAGCACGAGCAGCGTGGCGAGCGCCGCCAGGCCGAGCAGGCGGCCGACGGCGTGCAGAGCTGTAGCGGACGCTCCCGCGAAGTCCATGGGAGCGGTTCTCGGACGGCGCGCGGCCCGCGTTGAGGCGCGGACCGGATTTCTGGACAGTGCGTCGAGTGCGCCCGCGAGGCGCAGCGAGCGTCCCGGCCTGGACGGGGCGTTTAGCATTCAGTGCGCATGACCAAGCACCTCCACACCCTCGTCACCCACGCCGCGGACGTCTGATCAGGCGCCCGGGGCAGCGCCCGGGCATCGACGCCGTACTCGTGCCAGCGACGAAACCGTGGAGGGCCTCACCGTGCTTGCGCCATTCGCCGGCGTCGGCCGGCGTCCAGATCTCGACGCCGAGCTCGCGCAGCTGCCCGGCGATCGGCAGTACACCGGCGCACGCGTGCTCGCGCAGCACCGCGGGCGCTGGCTCGTCTGGACCGGCGACGACGACGTGCCACCGCAGCTCGTCGCCGCGCGCGGGCGCCTGCGCACGGCCGGCGGCGCCCCGACGACGGGCGACTGGGTCGCGCTCGACGGCGACGGCGTCATCGCCGCCGTGCTGGAACGCCGCGGGACGGTCGTGCGCCGCGCCGCGGGCGCTCCGGTGGCCGGCCAGGTGCTGGCCGCGAACGTCGAGCTCGTGCTCGTCGTCGAGCCGCTGCCCGAGCCCAACGAGCGCCGCTGCGAGCGGATCGTCGCGCTCGCCGCGTCGGGCGGCGCGCCGGCCGCGCTGGTCCTGACGAAGGCCGATCTGCGTGAGGACGCCGGCGCCGTCGCGCGCACGATGGCGCGCGAGCTGGGGCTCGCCGACGGGATCTCGGTCAGCATCCACGACCCCGACTCCCTGAAGCTGCTGTGGCAGCTCCTGCAACCGGGCGCGACGAGCGTGCTGCTCGGGCCGTCGGGCGCGGGCAAGTCGACGCTCGTCAACGCGCTGCTGGGCTACGAGCGCCAGGCGACCGGTGAGGTCAGCGAGCACAACGGGGGCCGCGGCCGGCACACGACGGTGACGCGGGACCTGCTGAAGATGCCCAACGGCGCGCTGCTGATCGACACGCCGGGGATCCGCGAGGCGGGGCTGTGGGATGGCGGCGTCGGCCAGTCGTTCGCCGACATCGAGGAGCTCGCGGCGCGCTGTCGCTTCTCGGACTGCCAGCACAACGGCGAGCCCGGCTGCGCGGTCGGCGCCGACGGCGACCCCGAGCGCGTGGCGGCGTGGAAGAAGCTCGAGCGCGAGCAGCAGTGGATCGAGGATCGCCGCGCCGCGGCGCTGGCGCGCGAGCGCAGCGGGCGCTCGCAGCGGATGACGCAGCGCGAGGCGCGGCGGGCCAAGGGCGAGCTCTGACGGCGCTAGTGCCCGCCGGCGCGCGCGTGCATGAGGTCCAGGCACACGACGCAGTACGGCCAGGGCGGATTCCACGGCCAACCGGTCACGTCCTTGCCACACAGCGCCCTATCGGGATCCTCCTCGGTCACGATGTGACAGATCTCCTCGCCGTCGTTCGTCGGACCATCGACGCGACGCTGCTTGTCGACCGTGCGCGGCATACCCCAGGCAGCGTCGCACGGACGCGCCGCCCGCACCACCACCGGGCTCGTACAATCGGCGGCCCTGAGGGCGCGTAGCTCAGTGGGAGAGCGCTCGCTTCACACGCGAGAGGTCGCAGGTTCGAAACCCGCCGCGCCCATGGTCAGAGAGCCCAGCATCTGCTGGGCTTTCTGCTGCCTGGGGGTCTGCCGGTCGCGGGTCGTCGGAGAGCGTTTCGGCGCGATCACTGCCCGTTGCTGCCCAATCAACGCCGTTGACGAGCGCCTTCAGGCGCTCGAGATCGCCAGCGTCGCGACGCATCGCGTGGGCGTAGACGCGCAATGTGAAGGCCGTCAGGGACGTCCATGGCGCCCGGCCGCGTAGTCTGGCGCGGGCGGCCGACTGCTGCGGGCGCGACGCGTCCGTGTAGGGCCGCAGAGCTTCAGCTTATGTGAGACGGCTCGGGGCAGCGCGAGCAGCAGTCCAACCGCAGCTACCGCGATTCCCGACGCTTGCACTGAGCCTGGTCGCTGTGTCGCCGACGCGGTCGCAGGCGCTCGTATCCCGATGGTGCTGTACATCGGCACCGGTGTTATCGCCGGCGCCGCCGTCGCGCTGCTCGTCTGCCTTACGGTGCCCGGGCGCAAGCGCCGCGAGCTATAACCATCGGCAAGCTCCCGCCGCAAGGGAACCCTGAACGGCACACATTGTGGTGTTGTGCGCGTATGCGGCGCACCACCATCTCCCTACCTGACGAGTTGGCCGATGCGCTCGAGCGCGAGGCACGCCGCCGCTCGATGCCCGCCCCCGCGATCACGCGCGACGCGCTGACCGCATACCTCGGGATCGGCGGACCCGGCGATCAACGCGAGCGTACGCAACCGCCGATGCCGACGACGATCATCACGAAGCCTGCCGCCACGTCCTCTCGCGTGGCGACCTGCGCCTCGTCGTGCCCGCCCTCGTCGTGGCCGAGGCCACCTACTTCGTCGGCCGCCGCCTCGGCGCGGCAGCCGAAGCCGCGTTTCTGACCGGCGTGGGGACTCTCGACGTCGAAGGTCCCGCCCGCGAAGACTTCCATCGCATCGCCGGACTCGTCGAGCAGTACGCCAACTTCCCGCTCGGCGGCACCGACGCCTCGGTCGTCGCACTCGCGGAGCGCCGCGGCGCCCATATCATCATCACCCTCGACCGCCGCCACTTCGGGGCCATCAAACCGCGTCACGTCGACGCGTTCGAGTTGCTCCCCTGGACGATTCGAGGATCGTTCACCGGCTCGCCGGTCCTCGAGCGGGACGGCGCGGGCGCTCCACAGCGGAACGGCATGCTGGACACGTTCGGGCCTGGCAGGGTCGTTCGCCGTCATCCGGTGTCGCCCGATGCCAGGCGGATACTGCGAAACCCGAAGATCGTGGCGAGCAGATCGAAATGCCGATCCACGTGCAACACATCGGCGCCATGCTGCTGGGCGCACGCGCCGATCAGCAGATCCGGGAGCGCCACGCGATGCTGGCCACGATCGGCGAGCTCGCGTTGGGCAGACTCGGCTGCGGCCAGTGTCGCCGCATCGATGCGCAGGTCCCGGTATGCGTCGAGGTCCTCGCGTAACGTCACGAAGTCCTTTGCCGACCTGGCGCTGTAGAGGATCTCCAGGCGCGTGATCGCGCACATGCACAGCTCGCCGTAGTCGAGCAGCTCGGCGCCGCCTCGCACCCAGGCAGACTTGTCGAGCAGGATCAGCGCCACGCGCTGTCGCCGACGAGCTCGTCGGCGTCGACGAGCGCCGACGCCCGCTCTAGCCCGATGCGCTGACGCTCGCGCCGCTGGTCCTGAGCGGCCAACTCGGTCTCGAGCATGCGGCCGCCAGCTTCCGTGAGACGGAGCAGCAGCTGGCGGCGATCGGTGATCTGCGGCCACGCGCGCTGCGCGAGATCCAGCAGCTGCGCCGTCTGGCCGGTGTCGGTCACGGTGTATCGCGGGCGTGTCGTCGGCACAGGCGAAGTGTAGCACCGCAGGTAGCCGAGTGCGACACTCGCCGCCGTCCACGATCTGCCGACAACCTGCGATCCGTGCGCTGTCAGGAGCGCGCTGAGCACCACCCAACGTCGCGCACGAGGAACCTCGAGCGGGACGCCAAGTTCGACGTGCTCGCGGGTGTCCCGGGTGGCGGAGCGAGGCGGCTCAGTCCAGGTCGAAAGCCGCGTGGATCGCGAAGGTCAACGCGTCTTCCTGCTCGAGCAGCAGGACGCCGATCTGCGGTCCGAGCGCGTTTGCCGGGACCGTCACGATGTTGTCGCAGCTGATCACGCAGTCGGCCTCCAAGCCGTTGGCAGGACCGACTGGGACCTCGGTCGACAGCCCGCGGACGGTGGTCGTGATCGGCGCCACCGTCACGCGGGACATGTGGGGTCTCACGAGCTCGCGGGTGAGAATCAGTACCGGGCGCCGCTTGTCGAGCTGCGCCGTGTGAATCGGGCGCACTACGCAAGGTCGAGCGGCGCGTGAGCCACATGGCCGGCGAGGCTGTCCATGTCCGCGTTGTCCCCGGCGCCGGCGAGGATGGCGGCGTCACGAGCTGCGATCGATCGGCGCCGCTCGCGTTGCAGGGCCCTGGTGACGACGATCGCTCGACTGTCGGCTTTGCCCTCCCTGATGAGCCCGTCGACGAACTCGACGATGTCCTCGGGAAGGCGGACAGCGATCTGCTTACTCATACCAACACGGTACCAGCCTGGGATGCACGACTCGCTGTTGGCGGCATGCGCGCCACGCCGCATGGCGAACGGTGACCGCAACGGCGCGCACTGCGAGCCTCTCGCCCAGCGACGAGCTCGACTGCTGCTTTAGGGTCTGCGCGTGGTCTCGCTTCGTCCGCTCAGCGAATCGAACCGTCAAGCGGTCGAAGCGCTGCGCGTATCGCCGAACCAAGAGCGGTTTGTCAGCGGCGTTGCCGCATCGCTACGACACGCCGCCGAACACCCCGACGCCCGCGCCTTGTACTGGGTGGTCCATGACGAGGACACGCCGGTCGGGTTCGTGATGATCGCCGACGAGGTCGCAAGTCCCGACTACAGACCGCACTACCTGTGGAAGCTCCTCATCGACGAGCGCTATCAGCGCCAAGGCTTCGGCACCGCAACACTCGACCTGATCGTCGAGTACTTCCGTGGCCGACCCGGCGTCGAGGTGCTGAACACGAGCGCCGGTCAGGGCGACGGCAGCCCGATCACCTTCTATGAGCGCTACGGATTTGAGCAGACCGGCGAGGTGTCCGACGATGAGGTGGTGCTTCGGTTCAAGCTGCGTTAGCTCGGCTCGGATCGGCCCGACCGCGGTTCGCAACCCGTCCTTCAGCGGGGCCCGGCGCTCGTCCCACTGCCGAACCTCAAGCGGGACGTCGAGGTTGAGCGACTGGACGGCTGGAAGCCGGCTATTTGCGGGACGGACCCGACATCCTCCGAACGACGGACAGGGGACCAGGGGTGTCCGCGGCGCGGGCAACAAGCGGGTGTCGAAGCGCATGGTGTCCGCCTCGATCGTGACGATGGATGACATGGAGGTGGTGCTGCGAACGCGAACGCCCGAGGGCGTCGAGGTCATTCTCTCCGCGCTCGTCTACGCGAAGATCCTTGAGGAGCACTCGGCGGTCGCCGACCTCGACCTCATCGATCGCACCATTCGCCAACCCGATGAGCGACGGTCCGATCCGCGCCCTGGCCGCGAGCGGTTCTTCCGTCGTGAAGACGACCTCAGGGTCCTTGCCGTGGTGGACTTCGAGGGCGTTCCTGCCATCATCGTCACGGTCTTTTCCACCGAGCGTTCGCCCACCTGAGATGCCATCCGCCACGGTCCACGTCGCCGCCGACGATCTTCAGCTCACCGGCTCCTATGAGGCGACCGGCGATGTCCTGTATCTCTCGGCCGCCGGCGACGAGAAGCGTGCGCCGGCACAACAGACGCCGGAGGGACACGCCGTCCGACTTGACCGCGACGGTCGCGTGACGCACGTCACCGCGATCAACGCGCGATGGCTACTCGATCAGCACGGCGAGCTCGTAGCGACGCTGCGCGACGGACGGCGCCTGCGGATCGACCGCCACGAGATCGCCGAACTATTCGACTGACTTCGCCCATGCGCTGCAACGCCGCGCACGCGCAAACCGGGGACGGACGGGCCGGGCCGACCGCCGGCCACAGCGTCTTGTCTGCCAACGGAGCCCGACACCCGTTCCAACGACGAACGGCAGCCGGGACGCCGCTCAGCCCTCGATGACGCGCTACAGCACCAGCGATCGAGGCCCGAATCGCCACGCGCGGCCGCCAGCGCCCGGATGCGTCCGGTGCTACGGCACGGGGTTCAACCGATCGGCGTCATAAGCCAGCGAGTCATCCGGCCCGACCGGCCAGGCATCGAACTCCGGCGCTTTCAGGATCGCGTCTACAACCTCGGTCGTGCCGCCGAGCAGCGTCGAGTCGAAGTCCATGTCGCTGGCCACGCACCATGCCCTGTCGGCCGGCCAGAAGAGATTCGGCGACTGCGCCGCGAAGGACTTCGGTCCGTACCAATGCCCTATCTCCAGCGCCGCACGCAATGGACCAGCGAGAAGCAGGTAGTCGCGATCTGGCAGACGCAGTCTCGGCGCGCGCAGATCCTCCGCTGAAAACGGCTGCTCAAGCACGATGTCGGAGCCGACGGGCGCCGCGCGCGCGCGGCTTGCGCGGACGGCCGCGAGGCCGATGGAGCCGGTGTGGATCCAGCCCCACCCCTCCCACAGGCAAAACAAGCAGCGCTCAGGCGTGGAAGTGTGAGCAGCGAGCGCGTCGCACAGCGGCGACAGCACCTCGGGAACCAGGTTGCCTCGCTGTGGGTCCTCGCCCGGCCACAGCGATCCCGTCATGTTCAGCGCGTCCGCCGACCCCACGAGGGCGTGCCACTGCATCGAGGGATGCGCTTGGCGCCCCGTGTGCCGAGCGACCGTAGGCCATGTGGCCAGACGCCGATCGCGATCGGTTGGCGGGTGGCAGATACGCACGTAGGCGGCAAAGCCGCTGGGGACCGTCCGCGTCACCGCGCCGAAGCCGCCCCCCAACCGCGAGGCGATCCACGCCCCTGCGGACACGTCATCGCTGACCCGCAGCGTTTCGAACACCATCACAGCCTCCCGCAAACCGTCCGTCAGCGGAAGCCGAACGAGGTGAGCGAGTGAGCGGGTCGTCCGGCTGCCGAACGCGAAGCGACTCGCGGCCAGCGAGCGCTCGCCGCGACAAGGGTGACTCCTCTACCAGGGGTTCGAATCCCTCTCCCTCCGCTGGAGGCCCCGCATCTGCGGGGGTTGCTGCGCTTTAGGGACTTCCACGGCGTGCACAGGAGGATGCGCCGCGTATCGTGCGACCTCAGGCCTCGTCAGGCAGCGGGCCGACGAATTCGATGCCGTACTGCCTGGCTGCCTTGCCGATCTCCGATCCCTCGATCGACTCGGCCGGCGGTAGGCCGCCAGGTTGCGATGGAAGGGTGATCGCGCGGTAGAACTCGCCGTGGCGCGCGGTCGTGAGGATCAGGTAGCGGGCGGTCTCAGACTCGACCCGGAAGCCGTGGACGGCGCCGGCGGGCACGTGCACGAACGCGCCCGCGCCGGCGCGGACTCCCGGCTGGTCGCCGAGGAAGTACAAGACCTCGCCCTCGAGGACGTAGAAGGACTCGCGGTCGTCCTCGTGGCGGTGCAGCGGAACCCGTTCACCGCGCTTGGCTCGCTCGTCGACGAGCGCGAACTCCCCGTCGGTGTTCGCTCCGGTGGCGAGGAAGTGGGTGGACGTCTCACCAAACCATCGGAGCTCGGACTCACCGGAGTGGCACACATACGCTTCGGCCGTCATCTGGACCTTCCGTCGGCCGGCGGGGCGATCTCGAGGTTCGAGAAGGGGCCGCCACAGAAAGCTACGACGTCGTTGAGAAGGCGGTCCATGGGTTGAGGTTATCCCGGCCTCCGGAGGTCGCTGTGACAGCAGGCCTCCACGACAAGCCGAGCGATCTCTCGGTCGACGCGTTACCGGTCACGCCGACGCACCGACCACCCTGTAGGCCGTCGAGCTGAAGCGACGCCCGGCACGCACTCGCGCTCACGTTTGCCTGCTGCCGCGCCGGCTGCGTATCAACAGTCGGTCCTCTGCCGGCATCGATCGCCGAACTGCTCAAGGTCCGTGGCGCGAGGCGGCCGTTACACGGGCGAACGGCTACTGGGCTGGATGCGCGAACGCGGCGGACCGCGCTTATTCGCGGACGAGGACGGTGAGGCTCGCGGTCGTCGTGCCGCTCCTGAATCTGAGCCGCCAGCAACCCTTCTCAGGAGGCGCGATGATCGACGGGAAGACGGATTGTCCAGCGCGACGTGGATCCGCCGTGCGATGAAATGTCTGTTGGAACGTTCGCGGACTGGGGCCAAGGCGCTCCCCACTCAGCAGCAGCGACTTCCCGACCTGAGTGCCGCGACGAACGAACCAGGGGATCTTCTGCGTGAGGCCACTCGCTGCGTCACGGTACTTCCCCACGCGGAGCCGAAAGCGTCCGCCGCGAACGTCGTACTCCCGCACGAGCAGTCCCCGCAATGCCCCCGCGCGAACGACATCGC
This sequence comes from uncultured Solirubrobacteraceae bacterium, assembly GCA_963756465.1. Lineage (GTDB taxonomy): Bacteria > Actinomycetota > Thermoleophilia > Solirubrobacterales > Solirubrobacteraceae > CADCVQ01. The sequence goes on along the minus strand of CAVWNK010000002.1, from coordinate 364,883 downwards.
CCTCAACGCGTGTAGCAGCGCAGGCAGGCAAGGCGCCGTGGCTCGTCGATGCTGAACTTGACGCCGGAGCCTCCGGCACGCCTGACCGAGGCTCGGTTTGTCCACCGCACGCGACGAGCGAACTACCACCCACCGCCACAAGAGGCACGGCCGCGGCGATGCTCCAACGCGACCGGCGTTTTCCTGCACGAGTGAGGGTTCGCGGACGAGTCGCCGTGCTGACTCGCTGATCCTTCCTCAAGACCTGCATCCACGTGACGCTACACCCGCCGAGCCGGCGCGCGTCGCGTGTCAAGGCCGGTTGAGGTGCACCCCTGTGCGCCGGTGTAAAGGCACCCCCCTGTGGTCGCGGTGTGCGGCGCAAAGGCGAGCCCGTAGGCGAGCCGCAGCGGCGCTCACCGCGCGCGAGGCGCCGGTGGGGTCCATGAGCGCGATCGGGCTGGTGGTGCGCCCCGCCCGGGATCTACGCGATCGCAGCCAATCGCTTCTTCAGCAGGGCGGCGAGGCGCTCGGGTTCGGCTACGGTGACGGTCAGCTCGGGGTGGCGCAGCACCTTCAGCAGCACCCCGTCCGCCGATGGGTCTCGCGAACGTCAGCAGCACGCCGCGATCGCCGTTGCTGGCGAACGTCAGGCCCGCATTCGTGATCGCCAGACGCGCTGGGCCTGCGGTCTTCAGCAGCGCGTAGGGGCCGGTGATCGAGACGTCGGTGATGTTCTGCAGCGGCGTCGAGAACCTAAATGGGCCGTAGCGCGCGCGGAACCTCTCGTCGCTGACCTCGACCCACGAGTTCGACGGCGTGATCCCGAACACGCGCGCCAACGGCTTGTAGGTCGCGGCGAACAAGAACTCGAAGCGCTCGGCGCGGCTCACCGCGGGGATTTTAGGGTGTCGCCGAACCAAGGCCCGTCAGCGGGCGGGCTGGTGCATCCCGTGTCGAACCTCATCCGGGGACGGCGTGGTCCGAATCCGCTCTTCATCGTGCGGCAATCGTCTGCAGGCAGGGGTCAGGCACGCTAGGCGCCGGCGCCGGGGCGGTTGCCGGCGGCGGACCGGTGGTCATGCTGCCGATTCTCAGTGATGCGTCGGAGCGACACGACGGCCCATCGACAGCGTCTCTCGTTGCCGATCCCTGTGCGGCGCGGCGGTCAGCTTCTGTACGCGTCACGGCGGTCCCGAACCGCCGTCACCCTGACAAGGCGAGCGCTGTCGTCGATGACGTACAGGATCCGATATCCAGGTCGCTTAATCCTGCGCGCAGCTGACGCCATCGACTCCGGCAGACGCAGCGTCTCGGCATGGATGCCAGATCCGCAGTGACACGCGATCGGCCAGCCGCTCTCCAATCAGCCCGGAATGAGGGATGACCCCTCATGCGTCTGAACCAGCCACGGCAAATACTGGGTGAACGCCACCACCAGACAGGAGCTCGTCATGTTCGCCAAGCGCATCACCGTGTTCGTCGCAAGCGCAGCCGCCACGCTTGCCATCGCCGCCGCCGCACCCGTCGCAGCCTCCGCGCTGGACGTCACGTCGCCGATCAGGCCGGCCGCCGACGGGTGCACGCAGACAAACGCCGGGTCCAAGTCCAAGTTCAAGTGGTACGACTGCACGTTCTTTGGCAGCGAATACACCTGCTTTGAGACCGGCAGGACGGTGGAGTGCTTTGGTCGCCTTCCCTAAGCCCTGGCGCTCACGCGAGGCGCGGCCACCACCGGCGGGTGGCCGCACCTCGGAGCGACGACGAACGGGCTCGAGTCGTGCCGACAGGAGGTCCTCTGCGGGACAAGGTCCTGTACCAGGATGAGGCGGGCGCTGGTCGGGCGTCGACTCCGCCCGGAGCCTCGGCCTCAGCGGCCGTTCGCGCGGTGCGCGATCTTCCGAAAGGTCCGCGATGGGCGACCGCGGCCGGCCGTCCGAAGGAGCAATCGATGTCCGCGTTGCTGGTCGGTTATGCCCGTGTCTCAACTCACGATCAGGACCTCACGGCGCAACGAGATGCGCTGGCATTACTCGGTGTGAGCGCCGAGCGCACGCACGTCGATCACGGCCTAACCGGCACAAACCGCGAGCGTCCCGGCCTGCGAGAAGCGCTCGCGGCGTGCCGCGGCGGCGACACATTGGTCGTCACGAAGCTTGACCGCCTGGCGCGGTCGCTGCCGGATGCCCGCCTGATTCTCGAGGACCTCACCAGGCGCGAGGTCAAGCTCAGCATCGGCGGATCGGTGCATGACCCGACCGATCCTGTTGGGCGACTGCTGTTCAACGTGCTGGCGACGGTCGCCGAGTTTGAGTCCGACCTCATCCGTTTGCGAACGAAGGAGGGCATGCGCGTCGCCAAGGCCAAGGGACGCCTGTGCGGTCGCCAACCCAAGCTCAACGCGCGCCAGGAAGAGCACCTCGTCGCGCTGCACCGCGCCGGCGAGCACAGCACGGCCGAACTGGGCGACCTGTTCGGCGTCGGACGCTCCACCGTCTACCGAGCGATCGAGCGCGACGCACGACGACGCGAGCAGCAGGCCGCCGTTACGGCCAGCGTCGTTCGCCGGTAGTCACGTCGACGATCGGGCAGTACCGTTGGCTGGATGAGCGCGGCGTTGACGCTGACGGCGGTCTTCACTCCCGATGAGGACGGCTGGACGATGGCCCAGCTGGCTGAATGGCCGGCGGTCGTCACGTGCGGACGCACGGTGGAGGAGGCGCGCACGATGCTGCTCGATGCAGCGCGCGAGATGATCGCTTCCTACCGTGACGAGGGCCGCGAGCCGCCGATCGGTGGCGGACACGTCGAGCAGATCACGATCGACGTCGCCGCGGCTTGAAGCGCCGCGAACTCGAGCGCCACCTCACCGCTCACGGATGCGAGGTGCTGCGCGAGGGCGCCAACCACACCATATGGCGCAACCCTCCCTCCGACCTGCGCACCCCGTGCCCCGGCACCGCGATATCCCAGCCGGCACTGCCCGCGCGATCTGCCGACAACTCGCGATCCCTCCGCCATCGGGACCGCGCTGAAGCCGAATGCCTCGCCGATTCTGCTCCACAGACGAACGCGCAACGGGCCAGCCCGACGGCGGTGCTACGGTGCCGGATGGATCTGCACCCGAGCGCGGAGGAGGAGTCCCCCGTGGAGGAGCTGAGTCCGCCGGATCGATCGGCTGACATACACGAGCCGACAGGTAACGCCCTGTATGAGGCGGCGCCGATGCGCCGCCCGCCACAGCTCATGCGGCGTCACAGCACCAAAGGCCGGGCCTGCGCCCGGCCTTCGCCACGACGCGTGGGCGACCGGCCGAGCGTCAGCCGCCCGCGTCGTACTTAAAGGAGATCGCCAACCGCACGCGGAAGCTCGTCAAGCCGCCGTCCTCGATCGTGACGTCCTGGCGCACGACCTCCGCGACGCGCAGGTCCCTGACGGATTTGCCCGCGGTCTGAACGGCCGCGCGCGCGGCCGCCTCCCAGGACTCCGCACTGGTCCCGATCACTTCGGTCACGCGATACACGCTGTCGGCCATCAGAAACCTCCTCAGTCATTGCTGGACTCACGGTACGTCTGGCCGCGGATGCGGGCTAGCATGCGGACGATACTCCGCATCACGCACCGCGACCCGTCAACGCAGGGACGGGCGGAGCGCGGTACGCACGACGGCAGCGCGCCTGAAAGATCAGGCCACCTCGCGGATGAAGGCCTGCTGGGAGCGAGTCGGCTTTCGCAGCACAGCAGCTACCGAGTTCGTTTCCCAGCTCACGGTCCCTCAGCGCAACGCGGAACGGCCCGCGCCGACGCCGGCTGTCGGGGTCCCACTCACGAACCTTCCGCGGGATCGCATCGACGTGGTTACCGCCTCAGAGCTCGCGGGCTTCCCGTTCGGCCCCTCGCCGCTTGTATCCGTCTCGCATCGCCGCACGTTCCTTCCGCGTCAGCCACGCGAAGAGGGCAAAGATCGTGGCGGTGCTGACGATGACGAACAAGAGGTCCCCTAGATCGAGGACCAGCGCGAGGGCAAGTTCTGCCAGATAGACGATGAGGACGCGTGGAAAGGCGCGTACGAACGCCAACCAGTAAGCCCGATCCTCAGGCTGCATCGAGTGTTGGCCACCACGCGGCGCGATTGGTCGGCGGTGGCGGCGTACGCCTGTCCTCGCGGATCGGCGACGCGGGCACACTGCCACACATCGTCAGGGTGCCCGCGCCCCCGTCGGTTGTTCACGAGCCACGGTCAGAAAACGATCACCGTTCGACCCCCTACCCTCTCCCGGAAGCCTGTCCCTGGGGGGGCGAGACGCTGAACTCGCGCTGACGACGAGCAGGCTGATCCCACAGCCGAACGGCTACCGGTCATCCCGCGGCTACCGCTGGTCTTGCCTCACGGTAACGCCGGCTAGCAAGAACACAACCGTCGCGTTCCGTCTGATCCGAACCATCATGCGTAGCATCGCGCCGGTGGATCAGCGACCTGTGCTGACCGTGCCGAGGATGATCGCGACGGCAATCTACGCCGTCATCGTGGCCGCGATCACAGTCACGGTCGCTGCGAGCATCGCACCCGATCCGGGCGCGCTGTGGCGCCCGATGCTGATCGGATTTGGCCTGTTTTTCCCCCTCGGCGTTATCGGATCACTGCTGGGGATGCGCATGCTGCGCCGGCTTGATCCCGAGCCGCTGCCGCGGGGATACATACCTCGATACTCGATGACCGATGGCCTGCTGGCCGAGATGCGTCACCGCGCAAACTGGCTCGTCATCCCCCTGATCGCACTATGCCTCGTGCTCGCCGACCCGACCGTACCCGTGTACCTCGCATCCATCGGACTGGGCACCGCACCCGGGTATGTGTTCATGGCCCTCGCCGTTCGATCCTGGGAGCGCCGCCACGCCACCCAGCTCGTCGGCCCAACGCGGTCAAGCGGCACACCCCGCAAAACCATCTACTACGGCATCCCAATGCCCGAGAACGCTGCTGACAGCGCGTCGTGACTCAGCTACGGAACGGCAACCGGGACGCCGCACCTGGCGACGGCCTACCGTTTGAGCTGCTCCGTTTACCAGCTCCAGCCGGGCGGTGCGTCGTCGGGCGTTTCGTCGCCGCTGGCTTGCGCCGCGGCGTCGATCGCCGCTTTGATCCCGCCGGGTTTGCCGATGCCGGTGGTGGTCGCCGCGCTGTCGTCGGTGAAGGTCACGGCGGACGGCTGGGTTGCGTCCTGTCCGTCGGCGGCGATCGCGGGTGCAGCGGTGGCGGCTGCCAAGCTGAGCGTCACAGCGGCGGCGGCGGTCAGGCGGGCGCTACGGGCGCGAGCGGTAAACATTGAAGGGCTTCTTGGTGACGTTTGATCGGATGGGCTGTCTGAGTGTCCACGCTCAGCTACGCGCCGCTCAACGACTCAAGTCGGCAGTCGGCAGTCGGCAGGCGGGGTCGGTTCATGTGCCGGCGATCTCTCGCAGTGTGCTGAGGTGGTTCTCGAACGCGGTACGACCTTCGGGGGTGAGCTTGAGCCATGTGCGTGGCCATTTGCCGACGTGGCCCTTGCGAATCGCGACGTACCCGGCCTGCTCGAGCGTTGATGCTTGGCGTGAGAGCACGGAGTCGCTGACGTCGAGCGTGTCGCGGACGAAGCGGAACTCCAGCTCGTCGGCGCGGGCGAGCGCGGCGAGCAGCGAGAAGCGCACGGGCTGGTGGATGAGGTCGTCCAGGCGCGCGCGGGGGTGCGCTGCGGTCATGCGTCCCTCCGCAGCCGCTGGCCCCAGATCAGCAGCGGCACGGCGGCGATGATGCCCCCGAGCACGTAGGAGATCGCGATCGCGTCGTCGAGGCCTTCGGCGATCGCGCCGCCGACACACACGCCGGCGGTCAGCGCGACCCATATCCACGATGGTGTGCGATCGCTGACGCGCACGTCTCGCTCGCGCAGCACGAAGTACACGGCGGTCGCGGCGAACAGGACGAGCGCGACCGCCATCGTGGCCCATCCCCAGACCGTGCGGTCGATGAGGTCAAAGCCCGGGATGACGATCGCCATGAACGCGCCCCAGGCGAGGAACGGCACGTGCTCTTGGGGGATCCGGGCGCTGACTGCGGCACCGGCCTGTCCTGCGTCTGCCAGCATTGCCTGCGCCTCGTGCTTGCTCGGTTGCATCTCAACACCTCTCTCGCTAGAAAACTAGTTGCCGCACAGGAAAGTACTTGCATCGCGTGCGGTTGTCAAGGGGTGTGTCTTGCGAACCCGAGATGTTGGCTCGGCGTCTACGCGGGGCTGGCCGCCGAGCCTCTGCACCAGTGGTTGGCCCCGGCCCCCCGACAGGAATGCTGTAGCCAAGACCACGAGGACGTGGCGTTTCACGGTCTTGCGTCGGCACACGATCTGAGCATCGGAACCTGTACTGGGGGTCGTATGGCGTCGTTCCAAAGGCGACGCTGCGGCCGATGCAACGGCTCTCGCTGAGCGGGTGCGAGCGGATTGCGCGCGGCGCGTGGCGCCGTCAGCGCCTCGGCTATGCCCAGGGCGAGCGCTATGAACAACCCTCAGCAGCGGAAGGACGGGCTGCTCGGCTCGACGTTCATATGGACCGGCGGCGTGGCGATCATGACAGCGCCTCCCGGCTGGGCTCCAGCCGTCGGAGCCAGGCAGCACTCTCAAGGCGGTCTTCAGTGGGACGCCATCGGGCGCCATCTGGTTGCGCCCGTTGTCGTGTGCGTAAGCGCTCAACATCGTCGCGACGGATGCTGCTCGAATATCCGCTTCGGCCGGAACGTCGCCAGTGGCTAGCCGCGCACCGTCCTCAGGCGCAGCCGTGCCGGCGACGGGCCGGCCGGGGCTCGTCGAAGGAGGAGCTCATGTCCGTGCTGCTGGTTGGCTATGCCCGTGTCTCGACTCACGATCAGGACCTCACCGCGCAACGCGATGCGCTGGCGGCGCTCGGCGTACCGGTCGAGCGTACCTACGTCGATCATGGCCTGACCGGGACCAATCGCGATCGTCCGGGCCTGCGAGAGGCGCTGGCGGCGTGTCGCAGCGGAGACACGCCGGCGGTGACGAAGCTCGATCGTCTCGCGCGGTCGCTACCCGACGCGCGCGACATCCTCGAGGATCTCACGACGCGCGAGGTCAAGCTCAGCCTCGGCGGTTCGGTGCACGACCCGACCGATCCCGTCGGGCGACTGCTGTTCAACGTGCTGGCAATGGTCGCGGAGTTTGAGTCAGACCTCATCCGTATGCGCACCAAGGAGGGGATGCGCGTCGCGAAGGCCAAGGGGCGTCTGCGTGGTCGGCCGCCCAAGCTCAACCCGCGCCAGGAGGCCCACCTCGTCAAGCTTCACCGCGCCGGCGAGCACAGCACCGCCGAACTCAGCGACCTCTTCGGCGTCGGGCGCTCCACCGTCTACCGAGCCATCGAGCGCGACGCCCGGCGCCGCAAGCACCCGACCGCTCCACGTCCGGGCAGCGCAATTCGATAAGCGGAACCGCAGCCGCGACCTGAGCGTGTCGATCAGCTCGCCCGGCGCGTGCAGACGCGGCAACGACTCATTCGACACACGATTAGACGGGGCGCCTCAGCCACTGGACTCTGGTGTATAGGCGAGTTCCAGCTGTTGCGCCGCCGCGTGGAGTCGTCGGTCGCGGGTCCATAGCGTGGCGCCGTCGGCGAGCATCGTCGCCGCGAGTAACTGCGCATCTACGTATCCGATGCCGATGCCGTAGAGCTCGCGGTGCTCGATGAGCGCCAGGAGCTCGGCTGGCGTGGCGATCGTTGCTTGCGGGAGGTCAACGAGTAGTCGGAGGATCTCCATACGGCCGCGCATGTTGCCGAGCGCGAGCTCGCCGATGACCCACGGATGGGCGAGCACGACGCTGCGATCGAGCAGCTCGCTCAACTGCCGATCGCCATCACGGAGATGGTCGATCCAGACGGCCGTGTCAACCAGGATCACTGGGCAGGACGCCGCCGCGGAACCGTCGTCAGCGCCGGCTCGCTGCCACCCAGGCGCGCGAGGCGACGCGCGCTCTCGCGCTCGATCAGGGCGCTGAGCCCTTCACGCACGAGCAGCGTCTTCTCCTTGACGCCGGTGAGGCGCTGCGCCTCAGCGAGCAGATCGTCATCGAGTACCAGCGTCGTGCGCATCTCTGCCACCTCTCATGCATGGTTTGCATCATCGGATGATGCCTGAATCCGTGCCGAAAGCAAGTCCGCAAGGGAACCTTCACCGGGGGCGGCGGCGACCCGATACGGCTCGTAGTTTGGTCTGGCGGGCGGCGCGTCGCCACTCGTCGAGGCGGTCGAACTGAGCAGTCATGTCGGAGGTTGCTCGGCACGGGGCTCCACGAGCCGGTTCTCATAGGCGTAGACGACTGCCTGCACCCGGTCGCGCAGTCGGAGCTTGGACAGGACGTTGCTGACGTGTGTCTTGGCTGTCGCGTCGGTGACGATGAGCTCGCGGGCAATCTCGGGGTTGGACAGCCCACGCGCGATGAGGCACAGCACTTCTAGCTCGCGCTTGGTCAGCTCGGCCAGCTCGCGTGGCGGCGAGGCGTTGTCGGGTGGAGTCCGGGTGAACGCATCGACGACGCGGCGAGTCACTGCGGGGTCCAGCAGCGCATCGCCGGCCGCGATCGTCCGGATCGCGGCCACGAGCTGCTCCGCCGTAGCGTCCTTGAGCAGAAAACCGCTGGCGCCGGCGCGCAGGGCGTCGAAGACGTACTCGTCGAGGTCGAAGGTCGTCAGCACCAGAACGCGGCTGGGGCTGCTATCAGCGACGAGTTGCCGGGTGGCGGCGATGCCGTCGAGCGCCGGCATGCGGATGTCCATCAGAACGACATCGGGGACGTGCTTGCGCACGGTTGCGACAGCATGCTCCCCGTCGATGGCCTCCGCGACGACGGTGACGTCGGACTCGTCGGCGAGCAGAGATCGAAAACCGGCGCGGACCATCGCCTGGTCGTCGGCAATGACGACCGTGATGCTCACAGCGTCGCCTCCTGGCGTCTGGGAAGCCTGGCGCGCACCACGAAGCCGCCGTCCGGGCGGTGGCCGGTCTCAAGGGTCCCGCCATACGCGCGACGCGTTCGCGCATACCGATCAGGCCATGCCCGGCATCGGCCGTCGAGACCGAAACGTCTCCCGCGTCGTTCTCGATCCGCAGGTCCACCCAGTCGCGGTCGTAGCGGATCATGACCGCTGCCGACGCGCCGATCGCGTGCTTGCGACAGTTCGTCAACGCCTCCTGGACGACGCGATATGCGGCGAGGTCAAGTCCTGGCGGCAGCGCAACTGCATCGCCCTCGGTGCGCACGTCGACCGCTACGCCGGCGGCGCGGGTGTCGGCGACGAGCCGGCCGATATGCTCGAGTCCGGGTTGCGGTGCGAGCGCAGCGGGGCCGTCGGCGCGCAGGACTCCGAGCAGCCGTCGCATCTCCGCCATCGCCTGGCGGGCGGTGTCCTCGATGTCCTGGAGGTCGTCGATCTCCGAGGTCTGATCAGCGTCCAGGCGGCGGCGCACGGCCTGCGCCTGGATGGTGATGACGCTGATGCTGTGCGAGACGATGTCGTGCAACTCGCGCGCGATGCGCCCGCGTTCGTCGGTGATCGCGCGCTGCTCGCGCTCGGCCTGACGCTCCCTAAGGTCCTGAGCTTCCTGATCGAGCTCGCTGATGCGGGTGGCGCGCTGGCGCAGCGCGTAGCCCATGCCCCACGCCCCGCCGTACAGTAAGGCTGTGAACAGGTAGTCGCTGAAATGGCCGCCGGTCAGGGCCGCCATCACCCAGAAGAAACCGATGCCCAGCACCGGACCAGCCCATGTGACGGGAGGGTCGCGGTGACGGCCGACCGTGAACGAGGCAAGGATCACCGCGAGGACATAGGAGGTCACGCCGCCCTGCTCGTTGACGAGATCGAGGATCGGACCGAAAGGCACGACCACCGCCAAAGCCGCGACCGCCCATCGTCGCCGCCAGATCAGCGGCACCGTCCACCCGAGCGTGAGCAGCGCCTGCTCCCAGGGACGCACGGCCCCTTGGCCGAACGCGGCCTCGAACCATCCGAGAGCCAGCAGCCGCCGCGGCGGCCCGGTCAAGTCCGACGTCGTCGAGGCTCATCGCAGTGCGCCGGCGCACGCCGCGCACGCTACCGGAGCTCTCGCTGTCCGACCTCGGCCGAGCGGTTGAGATGACTGCCGCAAACGTACGCCGCGCGACGGAGACAAAGACCGCCGACACGGCCGATGACGCGATGACGGCGGCCGCTGATACTCGCACGGTCACGCCGACCGCCCGCCCGAGAAGAAAGGGACACTCCATGAGATCGACGACGACACGCCGGTGTGGCGCAGCGCTCGCGGCGGGAAGCATCGCCTGGGCCGTGTGCGCACTCATCGCCGGACCCATCGCCGAGGGCGCGAACAGCCGGCTGGAGCTGACGGGCTCGTTCGCTTTTCAGCTGGGGATCCTGGGTCTGATCCTGGCGCTGGCGGTGACGAGCGCGACCGGCGACGGCCGCTGGGGCCACGCGGTGCTCAACGTGCAGACCGTGCTGGTGCTGCTCGCGATCGGCTGGACGGTGCCCCACCTGTTCGAGCCAAACATGAACGACGAAGGGATCATCGTCGCGCTCGACGCGGCCTGGCCGCTGAGCATGCTGTGGCTCATCGTCGTCGGTGCCACGGTGGCAAGAGCACACCGCTGGCCGGGCAGCATGCGCTGGGCACCGCTGGTCGCCAGCCTCTGGTTTCCGGTCACCATCCTCGCCTCCGCCGCCGGCGAATGGGCCAACCTCGTCGTGTCAAGCCTGTGGCTGACAGCGACCTACGCAGCACTTGGCGTTCTACTCATGCGCAGGCCATCGATCGCCTGCGGCAGCAGCACGGCGGCTGACCGTACCTCAGCGCCCGCAGCGGGGGCCGGCGCCCTCAGCGTGAGGTCATGACGATGCCGCAGAGAGTCGCACGACCGGCGCTCGCGGCCGTGATCGCGGTCGCTGCAACCGCCGCCCTGACCCCGGCAGGCTGGTCGTCTGCCTTCGCTCAATCCCACGGTTCCGCCGGCACCATCCGGCTCGTCGTGGTCGAGTCAGGCACGTATCCCTCCGCGAGTGACGACCCCGAGACGTTCTACGGGCTCTTCAGCCTGGAGGGCGCCTGCGGGTTTGACCGCGCAAGAGTCGCGTTGCAATACACGGAGAGCTTCTTCGTCGCCCTTCATCAGCGCGGAACCCGCGCCGGCGGTTACCAAGGACTGGGCAGGATCGACGACGAGGCGTTCACGCTCGAGGTCCTCGACGCCGACGGAAACGTCCTGCAGACCTACGCCGGCACCGCCGACGAGCACGCCACCGCCGTGGGCATCATCACTGACGACGCGCAGACGCTGCAGCACAGCAACTACTCCTTCATCGCAACGGGCTCAAGCGGCGACGGATCGACGATTCGCCTCGCCGTCAAGGGCCGTTACCGAACCGATCCGCAGACAGGCGAGCTGCGGAGATTCGACTACGGCATCACATCCTGCCGAGTGGATTAGCAGTGGTCGTCGTTCGCCTCCGTGCAGCCTTACTGCTCGCGCATGCCGGCGATCCCGTGACCGTGGGCTGGCTCGTGCGCGGCGGACGCGGCGCGCCCGTAGACCTGGATCCTCAGCCCCAGACGCCGCTGGGGGTATCGGACAGTCACGGTCGCCCGAGCCGGCCCGGCATGACGAAGGGCATTCGTCAGCGGCTCCTGCACGACGCGGTTCGCCGTCTGCCTGCGCGACATCCAGCACCACCGCCCGCCCGTCGGGCACTCCTGGGCTCATGCACGCGAAGGCTACCGCCGAGCCCACCGACAGCTGACCGAGCACGGCTTACCGCCGATTCCGTTCCAATGTTCCTCACGCGCCGGTTACGCGCGCCCCCAGCCGTTGAGGTCCTCGCGGGTCAAGGTGCGCTGAAACGACTGGGCGATCGTGAGGCGGCCGTCGGCGAGACGTGGCGCCGACGGCCATGACGCGTTCCGGGGGTCAGAGCAGCGCCGGCAGCGGCGGGCCGACGACCTCTACGCCGCAGTCGGCCATGTCTTGGGTGAGAGCCTCGACGTCGGGTGGACCGTCGGGCAGCGGCGGGAGCGTGCGCTCGCGGGCCGGCTCGCTGCGGTGATCGAACATCTCCTCAAGCCCGGCGGGGGTCAGCAGCACCAGTGCTCGCGCCACCTCCGAGCGCACCGCGAAGCCGTGGGACACGCCGCGCGGAAGGAAGACGTAGGCACCGGGCTCGGCGTCGACGCGCTCGTCGCCGAACTGGAAGGTGATGCGCCCGTTGAGCACGAGGAAGGCCTCGTCCTCGCGGGCGTGGACGTGCAGCGGTGGCTCGGCGCCGGGCTGCAGGGTGACCTCGACGAGCGAAAAGGCGCCGTTCGTCTGCCGACCGCGCGCCTTCCACTCCAAGAGGTTGCCCAGATACCAGTGCGCGTCGCCGCCGGAGGGCTGTAGGGCGTAGGGCTGCGGGATCGTGTCGGTCGTGGCCACGGGAGCCTCCTTCGGTCGGGTGCCGACAAGGTGCCCGATCCCGACACCGAAGTGAAAGACAGACTCGCGCCCGATCAATCGGGTGCGCCCGATAAATCGCTCGCGCCGGCCACCACGCGACGCGCGATCTCCACGAGCGCCTGCACGACGGGGGTCTCGTCGGGCTCGCGCCAGCCCAGGGCGAGCGTGGCAGACGTGACGTCCGCGATCGGTCGGAAGACGATCCCCGGCCACGCCGAGACCTGCGCCTGCGAACGCGGGATAGTCGCGATGCACAGCCCCGCGCGCACGCCCTCAAGGATGCCTTCGATAGAGCTGATCGTCGGCCCTCGGCGGGCCGCGGCGCCCCCGCGAAAGTCAACGCAAGTCCAGAAGCCGAGAGCCACCGGGTCCGTGTCCACCCACGGCCACGGTTCGTCGACCAGCTGCTCCATGCGCAGCACGCGCTCGGCGGCCAGCGGGTGGCCAGCTTCCAGCGCGGCCACCCGAGGCTCCTCGTGCAGGACGGCGAACGTCAGGCGGTCGTGCTCGAACGGCAGCCACACGAACGCAGCATCGACCGAGCCGTCGTGCAGACCACCCGAATGGTCCTCCCAGCTGATCTGTCGCAAGTCTAGATGCACGTGCGGACGGGCGTCGCGGAACGCGCGCAGCACCCGCGGCACCTGCTCCACACCGGCGGTGGCGCCGGTCGACACCCGCACCCGTCCGGTCTCGCCGCGAGCCGCGCGCGAGGCGTCAGCCATCGCCTCATCAGCCTCGGCCAGGATGCGACGCGCGCGCGCCAGGAACTCCTCGCCGGCCGCGGTGAGTTCCACCTTGCGCGTGGTGCGCCGCAACAGCTGGACGCCGAGCTCGCCCTCCAGGCGGCGAACCTGCTCTGACAGCGCGGGCTGGGCAATGTAGACGCGCTCGGCGGCGCGAGTGAAGTGCAGCTCCTCGGCCACAGCCACGAAGTAACGCAGCGTGCGGAAGTCAAGCGCCATCGCCCCATGATCGCGCAAGCGGTCAGTCACGCGCTGCCGAACTGGAGTTCCCCCGGTTCGTGGACACCTTATCCACCGAAACGGGGGAGGTCCACGATGCCAGTGCCCGTCCGCAAACGAACGGCAACCGGGACGTCGTTTGGTCGGTCGCAGCCACTACCGCTGTTGCATCAGGACGCCCGCCGGCCACGGCGTGTATCGGCGGCGAGCCGGTGCGCGCGATGCCGACTTGGGGCCGTGTGCCGGGGCGAAGCCGTCTGCCCGCCACAATGGGCACATGGAGCGGAGATCCGAAGCGGCGCTGCTGCCGTCCGTGCTGCGCGGGCTCGCCATCGCAGGGCTGCTGGTGGCGCACCTCGCGGCCTTTACGATCGGTGTGATCGTTTCGGCGTGGTCATCGACTCCCATCGAGGTCGTTGTTGGTCTTGGACTCCTTCTCGTGGCGGCATGCGCCGTCGCCTGGGTTATCGGGGCCGGGCACTGGTCCCGCGGGATCACGCAAGCCCTGCAGTTGGTCGCCGCGGTGGCCGTTGGTGGCTGCTATCTCGTCGTCGTCGGCTACGGCGTCGCGACCGGGATCGACAGCCTTGCGTCGCGACGCGCATACGCCACTCCAACCGTCGAGACTGCTCCTGCGTTCGTCATCGCGGTTCTGGGATTACTGGCGGTCGGCATCCTCGCTGCGGCATTGCCGCTCGCAGCCCGGCGGCGGCGCCTGGCCGTCGGGGCGCTCGTGTGCGCACTGGCGGGATCCTTTGGGCTCGCGGCAACGACCGGCGTCGCCGCCGTCATCGACCCGTGCGACACCTTCCGCTTCGACCGCGAGCGCTGGCGCGCGGACGTGCGCGGCTACGACGGCGACCGACTCGGCGACGCAATCGTGCGCTGCGACACGCTGGCGGGCGCGAGCCAGCCCCGGGTGCGGCGAATGCTCGGCGAACCGGACCGCAGCGGGCCATTTACCTGGCAGTTCTTTGTTGGCCAGCGCAACAGCGACACCTCAATCATGATCGTCAGGTTCGGCCGCGCCTCGCGCGTTCAGACGGTCGAGGCACCGTAAGACCAGCAGCCGTAGCCCGAACCGAGGTCGGCTCACCGAACGAACTCCTCTGCGCGAGAGGTCGGCCACTCATGGCGAGTACGGCGGAGCGCGGGTCATGCCTGACTGCTATGGCGCCCGGACGCCGAGCAACCAGACCCCCGTCCGCAACCCGGTTGGCGGATTCTGGCGGTCAGCGCAACAGTAGTGGTCCGAGCTCCTCGACAGGCTTGGCGTAGGCGAGGCGCTTGCGTGGCCGGTCGTTGAGCTCGGCGGCGACGGCGTCGAGCTCAGTGACGCTGTGGACCGAAAGGTCGGTGCCTTTCGGAAAGTATTGGCGCAGCAGGCCGTTGGTGTTCTCGTTGGTCGCTCGCTGCCAGGGCGCGTGCGGGTCGCAGAAGTAGATGTCGATGTCGGCGTCGACGCTGAGCTGTTTCCACTCGAGCATCTCGGGGCCTTGATCCCACGTCAGCGACGCGCGCAGCTGCTCGGGCAACGTCTGGATCTTGTCGGCGAGCGCGTCGCGGACCTGCTCGGCCTTGTAGCCGTCGGGCAGGTGCAGCAGCATCGTGTAGCCCGTCGTGCGCTCGACCAATGTGCCGATCGCCGTCAGGTTCTTCTTGCCGATGATGAGGTCGCCCTCCCAGTGCCCAGGCACGGCGCGATCATCGGCCTCGGCCGGGCGCTCGCTGATGTTGATCATGTTCGGGATGCGGTTTTTGCGCTGCCCGGGCTGGCGGCACGGGTGGCGCAGCGCGCGGCCGGTGCGCAGACAGCGCGCCAGATCACGGCGCAGCGCGCCGCGTGACTGCACATACAGCGATTGGTAGATCGTCTCGGTCGACACCCGCATCTCCGCGTCGTCGGGGAACTCGCGGCGCAACCGCCCGGCGATCTGCTCGGGTGAGTAGCGCTTCTGCAGATCCTGCTCGACCTTCGCGCGCAGCACCAGGTTGACCGCCAGCTTCGAGGGTTTGGGGCGTGACGCGCGCGCGTAGGCGAGCGCGTGCGCCGTCGTCGCGCGGTAGCGCCCCGAGCCGTCGGCGTTGCGCGTCAGCTCGCGACTGATCGTCGACGGGCTACGGCCCAGCCGCGCGGCGATCGCGCGGATCTTCTCGCCGCCGGCGCGGCCCAGCGCGATCTCCTCACGCTCTGAGAACGACAGACAGCGACCCTTCAGATCGCGGCCGCGGCGCGGTCGCACGCCACCGGCCTCACGCAGCCACGCCAGGCCGCGATGGCGGTGCGTCCCGGCGAGCGCGGACGCATCGGTGAGGAACTCACCGGCCTGCAGCGCAGCCCAGAACGGTTGGATCGCCTCAGCGACCAGCGCATTAGAGAAACGAACGGTCATCTACATCCTCCCCGGCGTCGACGTGTCACCGCCGCTCGAGAGGGCCCCTCACCCCGGACGCGCGCAGCGCGCCGATCGCCGCTGCACCTCGCCCTACGGGCTCGGCTTCGCGACGACCGGCGCGCTACTCAACCACGAGCCACAGACAGCACAGCGGTCCCTCTCGATCTCGGCGGTGTTGCGATCACCGCGAGAACCCAAGGGTCGTCGACCGGACGATGACTCGGTGGCGGCTATGCGCAACCGCCGCGGGCTCGTGCTCATCCCGATAGACCCGCCCGAATCGCATTCCGGCAACGGGGGGTCAAGCGGCACAGGCTCCCACTTTGCGAAGCCTCGCTGTATCCGGATTAACCAGCGCGCCGTCTGCGGTGGGCCGGGAGGAGCCGTAGCGCCACGGGCACATCGAGCAGCATTGTTCAGCGATGTGGTGCAGAACATTGGACCCCAAATGGACCCCGTCGCGCCTGCTCAACGGCACCCTATCGCGAGGAAAGACCTGTAAAAGAGACACTTCTTGCGGATCGGGGAGACAGGATTTGAACCTGCGACCGCCCGGCCCCCAGCCGGGTGCGCTACCAGACTGCGCCACTCCCCGTGGCTGTGAAAAGCGGGCGACGGGAATCGAACCCGCCCTAAAAGCTTGGAAGGCTTTTGTGCAGCCACAACACTTCGCCCGCACGCCCCGCTGCGCAGGATACTGCGCGCCAGGGGCCGCGGTGCTCACGGCCCCGAACTACGCCTCGCCAAACGCGTACGGACCGATCTGCTCACGCGCGAGCACGAGCGCGACGGTCGCGCGCAGCGGGCGCCCGTCGGCGGAGAACTCCTCGATCGTCTCCGCGAGCGATTCGATCTGGCCGTCGAACTGCAACGTGCCCCACGCGAGGCGCACGGCCGGCCTCACGATCTCGCCGCCGCGAGCCGGACGCGGCGTGGCGAAGTACGCGACACGCTCGGTGATCCGCCGCACGTCGTCGGGCGCGCGGCGCCCGGACCGCGCGGCGCGCACATCGAACGTCAGCCGCAGCTGCAGCTCGGTGCGCGGGCCGAGCTCGTGCGTGCAGATCGTCCGCAGCTCGGCCGGGTTGATCTGCGCCGTCACCCAGCGCGCCTTGTTGATCTCGCGCACGAAGGCGGCGTCGAGCTCGCGCAGCTGCGCCTTCACCGGCGGCTCGGACGCCGGCTGCTCGGACGCCGCCTCGCCGGGCCGCACGAGCGCCACCGACTCGCAGGCGATCTCGAGCGTCTCGATCGCGACCTCGTTGCCGGCCGCGTTGAGGTCCGGAGCAGCGATCTTCGCGGGCAGGCACCCGTGCAGCCGAAACCGCACGCGCTCGTCGGCGAGATCGGGCGACAGGACGACGATGTCGCAGGTCGCGCGCAGCCGCGGATCGCGCCGCACCCGCTCCCACCAGTCCCACAGGGCGAGGTCGGACGTCATGCCCCGGCGCAGCGTCACGCGGCCGACGGACTCCGGCCCCGCCAGCAGGCGCACGGAGCTCGCGGCGCCGCCCTCGCGCAGCGTCACGATCGAACGTTGCAGCTCGAGCCCCTCGCATGCGCAGAACGCCGCCTCGCAGAGCGGCTCGCCCTCCCCGGGCAGCCGCAGCTCGATCGCGAACGCGTGCGCCGAGAAGGGCGGCTCGGCGCTCACCCCTCGATCTCCAGCCGCTCGTAGGCGAGCGTGATCTCCTCCATCGCGACGTCCGTGCCCTTGGCGTTCAGCGGGCCCGACGTGTGCTTGATGATCCGCGCGCGCAGCAGCTTCCACGTCATGACGACCTGCGTGTGATCCTCGCTCTGCAGCTGGATCGTGACGGTCCGCAGCGCGCCCTGGTCACCGTTGCGGATCGCGTCGAGCCAGTCGTAGAGGCTCAGCGAGCCGATGATGCCGCGCTTGAGCGTGACGTCGGTCGCCTTCTGCAGCCCGGTGATCTTGCGAACGTTGTTCTCCTTGTCGTTGCCGTTGCGGTACTCGGCGACGCTGACCTCGAAGCTGATCGGCGAGCACTCCGCGAAGCCCGCGTCCGGCCCCGCGGTCGTGCCCGCGCCGAGATCGACGAGGAAGTTGAACTGGTGGTAGGGCACATCTCGCTTGGGGGGCATGATCGCGCGCTCCTGAACGGGGACGAGCGCACGCTAACCCAACGCCTACGCGTCGCGGCGCTCCTCGGTCGGGACGCGGCCGCGCTCGTCGACCAGCGCGGCCGGTGGCCACGGTCCCCACCAGTCGTCGGCGGCGCCGTCGAGCGTGATCGTGCTGCCGCTCAGCGAGCGCCCGAGCGGCGAGGCGACGAGCGCCGCGAGCCAGCCGAACTCGCGCGGCTCGCCGAGCCGGCCGAGCGGCACCGAGCGCGCCGCTCCCGCCGTCAGCTCGGCGGGGTACTTGCGCAGCGACTCGGTGTCGAAGCGCCCGAGCGCGAGCGCCACCGCGCCGATCCCGTCGTCCTCCCAGCGCGCGGCCCAGTCGCGCGTCATCGCCTCGACCGCCGCGCGCGCGGCGCCGCTGTGCGCCATCGCGGGAAAGCCCTGGTGCGGCGAGACCGTGACGCTCGCGATCATCCCGCCGCCGCCCGGCCGCAGCGCGCGCTCGACGCACGCCTGCGTCATCTGCAGCGTGCCGTCGATGTTCAGGCGCTGGACCGCTGCCCAGCCCTTCGGCGTGATGGCCTCAGCAGCCGCGAAGTACTGGCCGCCGGCGTTGTTGAGCAGCGTGTCGACATGCCCGTGGCGCTCGAGCGCGGCGTCGACGATGCGAGCGCAGTCCGCCGTCGCGCGGATGTCGCCGCTGACCCACGTGCAGCGCGGCCCGATCTCCGCCGCCGTCGCCTCGAGGACATCCGCGCGACGGCCGGCGATGACGACGTCCGCGCCGCAGCGGGCGAACTCCTGCGCCGCCGCGCGGCCGAGGTTCGTGCCGCCGCCGGTGACGATCGCGACGTGGCCGGCAAGGAGGTCGGCGGCGAAGATCTCCGACGGCGGTGCGACGAGCTCCATCAGCGGCTGAGACTAAGGGGTCTCATAGGCAGGGTCCAGCTTCGGTCCAAGCGCTCGCCTGACGATCGCCAGCGACGGGCGCGGCCGGCCGTCGGCGCCGACGAGCGCCGAGTCCCAGCTGTCGCGCGGCGTCGACGAGCGCCAGTGGTAGATGTAGATCCGCGCCACGCGCCGGTCCAGACGGGCGAGGCGATCGAAGATGAAGCGCGTCGCGCGCGCCGCGTGCGCCTTGCCCTGCGGCAGCTTGACCGGCGATTTGTTGCGCCGCGCGACGAGCCCGCCGATCTCCGTCAGCCAGACCTCGCCGCGGACGGCCTTCAGCAGCGACGTGGTGCGCGTCGTCTGGAAGCGGTTGGCGTCGATGTAGCCGTGCAGGCCCCAGTACTTGGGCTCAAAGCGCGCCGCGCGCCGAAACGCGCGCGCCCAGCCGACCATGTTCGGCTGATCGAGCAGGTCCGCCGCGACGACCTTGCAACCGGGGCAGTTGCGGCGGATGAGGGTGTAGTAGCGGGCGACGAGCTCGGGCTTGCGGCAGGTGCCGACGCCGCACATGTTCGCCTCGTTCCAGGCCGACCATGTCTTCACCGCCGGGTAGCGCTTGCGCATGCGCAGGAACTCGCGCAGGTACTGGACGCCGGTCGGAGGGGTGTACGCGCGGCCGGTCGCCCTGCGCGAGCGCGCGAGCGTGATCAGCGGCTCGGTCCCCATCAGGCCGGCGCCGGCGACCCAGGCGTCGAGGTCGGCGCGCTGGTCGCGATGGCGCAGCGCGTCCCAGGCGACCGAGCGTCGCGAGTATCCGAAGCCGAGATCGCGCAGGCGCTCGTCGGCGAACACCTCCGGCTTCTGGTCGGCGATCCCGATCTTCGTCGTCAGCTTGCCGGTGACGGGCGTGAGCTCCATCGCCGCGCTCGAGACCGCCGGCGCGACGAGCGCCAGACACAGCAGCGCGGCCGCTGGAGTGAGCAGGCTGGCTGTGCGGCGAGCATCCATGCAGGGCCGGAGGCTAGTGGACTCGTCCGCTCGAGGACGGCGACCGGCAGATGTTCAGCGGGGGACCCAGGAATCGAACCTGGCGCAGCGGTTTTGGAGACCGCGATGTTACCGATACACCAGTCCCCCCAGGCCACGCATTGTAGACGTGGGCCGCGCAGCTTCGCAGGTCCTGCGCACCTGGCGCACCCGGGCGGGCGACTGGCCGCCCCCCGTAGAATGTGCCGATGAGCACCGCTGCCGGTGACCGAGCGCCCCTCCCCACGCTGCCCGCGGCGCTGCGCCTCGGCCCGGTCCACCTGACGGTCTCCGACCTCGACGGCTCGGTCGCCTTCTACGAGCGCGCGCTCGGGCTGCAACGCCACGATCGCGCGGGCGAGGTCGCGACGCTGGGCGCCGGCGGCGAGGACCTGCTCGTGCTCGTCGAGGAGGCCGGGGCCGGGCCCGGCGGCCGCCATGCCGGCCTGTTTCATTTCGCGCTGCTGTATCCCGACCGCCAGGAGCTCGCACGCGCCGTCCTGCGGCTGGCAGGCGCGGGCACGCGGATCGAGGGCGCCTCCGACCACGGCGTCTCGGAAGCGATCTACGTGCGCGACCCCGACCACAACGGGATCGAGCTGTACGCCGACCGCCCGCGGTCGGCGTGGCCGCCGCCGCGCCACCCCGACGAGAAGGTCGAGATGTACACGATCGCGCTGGACATGGAGGGCCTCATGCGCGAGATCGCCGGCGAGCAGGCGCGCGACCGGGCGGGGCCGGGGATCGCGATCGGCCATGTCCACCTGCACGTCGGCGACGTCGGCCGTGGCCTGGCGTTCTACCGCGACGTGCTCGGCTTCGAGCTGATCGCCTCGCTGCCGAGCGCGGCGTTCGTCTCGGCCGGCGGCTACCACCACCATCTCGGCTTCAACGTCTGGCTCGGCCCCGACGTCGAGCCGCTGCCGCCCAACACCGCCGGCCTGCGCACGTGGACCGTCCTGCTGACGTGCGACGACGAGGTCGCCGCGGTGCGCGCGCGCGTCGAGACCGCGGGGCTGCCGGCCCGCAGCCACGACGGCGGCTTTCTCGTGCGCGATCCGTGGGGCACCGCGGTCGTGTTCAGCGTCGGCTGAGTCTCACGCGGCAACGATCACGGTCGGTGCGGGCGATCGCCGCATGACCGCGGTGAACGACGGCCGGCCGCCCGCCTCGGGCGGTCGACGGTTACGGCACTCGCGTAACCCGCTCGCAGTTGCGGACTCGGTCGCTCGCGTCGACCCGCGCCGTGTCGCGCCCACTGCCACACGACACGAGCTCGGCGCGCCCGTTCGCCGCGTTCACGACGTCGTTGCCGGCGCCGGCGTCGTAGCGGTTCACACCGGACCCGCCGACCAGCGTGTCGGCGCCGGCGCCACCTGTCAGCCGATCGGATCCCGGGCCGCCCAGGAGGCGATCTCGCCCCGCGCCGCCGATCAGGCAGTCGTCGCCGCCGCGCCCCCAGATCAGGTCGTTGCCCGCGAGCCCGAAGATGAGCTCGGCCGCAGCCGAGCCGTTGAGGGTCTCCGAGCGGCTCGTGCCCAGCCGAACCGTGGCACAGCCGCCGCTGCGCAGGGGGTCCCTCGGCCCGCCGAAGCCGGTGCCCGGAACGTCGCGCCTACCCTGGTCGCCGACGGGACCCGCAGGGAGGGGGCGCCCGTCTCGCATCCCGTCGCCGTTCTCATCGCCCAGGGCCGGCACGGTGACCGTGTTCCCGATGGCCCCCTGCAGCCCCGAGCCGTGCAGGCCGATCCCGTTGTCGTAGCAGCCGGCCTCGATCCTGGGCCGCAGCCGGCGCGGCAGGCTGCGGCGGGTTATCGGCTGCCTGCTGCTGCCCGTGGCGGCGGTGACGCCGCCCATGTAGATGACCTCGCCGGAGTCGAGGTCGTCGAGGTTGCGGCCTCCGCCGAAGTACCGATCGCTTCCGGGCGGCGGCCCAACGCAGTTGACGCTCCAATCCACGATCACGATCCAATGGTTGGCGCCGATGCGCTCGCCGAGCCGCGCCGACACCTGCAGGCTCGCGCTGACGTGATCGGCACGGGCGGGTGCCGCAGGCAGCGCGGCGAAGAGGGCGAGGCAGCAGACCAGTACCCGGCGCACGGGCCCAGCGTAACCAGCAACGCGGCGACCGGCGAACGCGATCGTGATCCGGGACGCTTCGTGCTCGTCGCGGGCGCCACGGATCCCGCACGAGCACCGTCCATGCGGGCGGAGGGACTTGAACCCCCAAGGCTTGCGCCACCGGCACCTAAAGCCGGCGTGTCTACCGATTCCACCACGCCCGCGTGACGCTGCCGGCCCGGCTGATTGTATGTTGACCGACGTGGCCGACGATGGCGTGATCATCGAGCACCCCAACCGCGACAAGCCCGGGTCGCAGACGACGCGGGCGCTCGCCGTCGCGTTGCTGTGCATCAGCGCCGCCGTGCTCGACGATCGCGACGATCGGCGGCTGGTCGAAGATCCAGGGCGCCAAGCCCGTCCAGATCGCGTTCATCCTCATCTACCTCGTGCTCGCGTTCTACATCGCGCGCTGGCGCAGCGGCCTGCTTCCGGTGGCGGCGGCGTTCGCGATCATCCTGCTGATCTTCTGCGCGATCAGCGCGCCGCAGTGGTTCGCGCGCGACAAGGCCGGTTTCGAGGACCCGCTGCTGGACGAGAGCATCGTCGGCATCCTCACGATCCTGCTCGTGCCGCTGCAGATCCTGCTGATCGTCGTCGCCGCGCGCGGCTTCTCGCAGAAGTGGAGCGTCGAGGTCGAGCGGCGCCGCGCTGAACTCACCCGCCTAGAATCACTCCCCCCGCCCGGGTGCTGGAACTGGAATACAGGATCGGCTCAAAACCGATTGCCCTTACGGGATTGTGGGTTCGAATCCCACCCCGGGTACTGCATCGGAGCCGATCCCCGGCGCGCAATTCAGGCGGCGCCGCCGAACTGCTTCTCGTACATCACCCAGCCGAGCACGGGCGCCATCCCGGCGCGCTCGTAGAGGCGGAAGGCGCCGCTGTCGCTCGCCGCATCGACGCCGAGCCCGACGCTGCGCTCGCCGCGCGCCCAGAAGCGCCCGAACGCGTCAGCCAGGAGCGCCGCGCCGACGCCCCGCCTGCGCCACGGGCGACGCGTGAACAGCGCGTGGACGAAGCCGCCGCCGTACGTGGCGCCGGTGCAGATCGTCCCCGCGGCGATCTGATCCCCGGCGCGGACGACGCACCAGAGCGCCGGGTCGAAGCGCTCGCTCGCGAGGTGGCGCCGCGACCACGACCGGAAGTCGCGCTGCGTGTGGCCCCAGTGATCGGCGAACGCCTCCTGGTGCGCGGCGTGGAACTCGTGCGCGTCGTGCTCCGGGTCGAACGCGACGACGCGCAGCCGATCGGGCCACTCGGGCGCGGGCGGCGGCGCCTCGAGCTCGATGCGCAGCTCGCGGAAGACGCGCACGGCGCCGTAGCCGAGCGACTCGAGCAGACTGCGTGCGGCCACGTCGGCCTCCAGGACGCTCGTGTGGATCCTCCGTGCGCCACCGTCCGCCGCGCACTCCTGGAGCGCCGTCGCGACCAGCGTTCCGATCCCGCGCTCGAGCGCGTCGGGGTGGACGTAGCCCTCGACACGCCAGGACTCGCCGCGCTCGCGCACCGCGCCATAGCCGACGATGCGATCGCCGTCGCGGACGACGAGCGTGTCCTGCTCGAGATCGAGCTCCGACCACTCGTCCAGGAGATCGGCCTGCGAGTACGTGGTCGCGCCGTACAGCGAAGACTCGAGCGCCGCGACGAGCGCTGTCACCCCCGCCGCGTCGGCGGCGACGGGGCGATCGAGCCGGGGCGAGCTCATCGGGCGTCACCGGCGATCGCGGCGGCGGTGCCGTGACTGTGCATCGCCGCAGCGTCCCATACGCGACGTCGCCCTCGCAGAAGCGATCGTGCGCGACACGCGCCGGCCCCGTGGCGGCCTACGTGACGATCGCCGTGAGCGCCCCGAGCAGCCCCGCCGGCGCCACGACGACGCCCGCCGGGCCGCCCTCGATCGCCGCGATCGGCCGCACCTCCAGGCCCGCCGCCGCACACAGCACCGTGCCCGCCGCGATGTCCCAGATCTGCACGCCGCGCTCGTAGAACGCGTCGTAGCGTCCGGCCGCCGTCCAGGCGAGGTCGAGGGCGGCGCTGCCCATCCGGCGCAGGTCGCGCACCTGCGGCAGCAGCGTCGCGACGACGTCGGCCTGCAGCCGGCGCACCGCCGCGTCGTAGGCGAAGCCGGTCGCGATCAGCGCCGGGGCGAGCTGCGTCGCTTGCGAGCCGCGCAGCTCGACGCCGTTGCACGTCGGCGGCCCGCCGTCGCGCGAGCCGACGAAGATCTCGTCGCGCAGCGGATCGAAGACGACGCCGACGAGGCCGCCGGCGTCGTCGTGGACCGCGACGCTGACGCACCACTGCGGCACGCCGAAGAGGAAGTTCACGGTGCCGTCGAGCGGGTCGACGATCCAGCGCAGCCCGGCGCCCTCCTGCGTCTCCCCTCCCTCCTCGCCGAGGATCGCGTCGCCGGGCCGGGCGGCCGTGATCACCTCCCGGATCGCGCGCTCGGCGGCAAGATCGGCTTCGGACACCGGGTCGGTCGCCGACGACTTCGAACCGGTCGCGCGCTCGCCGCCGCGCTCGAAGCGCTCGCGCAGCAGCGTGCCCGCGGCGCGCGCGGCCTGCTCGGCGACCTCCAGCAGCTCCGCGCTCAAGAGACCGGCGGGCGCGCGTCGGCCCACGGCCGCGCGACCTCGAGCTGGTGCGCGAGCGAGACGAGCGTGGTGTCGGCGCCGTGGCGGCCGACGAGCTGCACCGACAGCGGCAGGCCACCGGCGTCGAAGCCCGCGGGAACGGCGGCCGCCGGGTTGCCGAGATGGTTCCAGACGCCGTTGAACGGCACCCAGCGCAGCATGCCGTTGAGGGTGTACGACGCGCCGCGCCCCTCGTAGCGCCCGATCGGCAGCGGCGCCCTGGCGAGCGTCGGGCCGAGCACGATGTCGACGTCGTCGAAGATCGCGTTGACCCTGGCGGCGTCGTCGGCCTGGATCCGGCGCGCCCGCGCGGCCGGGCGAGCGGCCGCGCGGCCCAGTCGCGCCAGCCCACGCGTGCGCCGCTCCAGGCGCCCGGGATGGGCGATCGCAGCGACCTCCGCGGCGATCGCGTCGAGGTAGCGCGCGACGACGTTGAGCCCGACCGGCCCGATCGCCGGCTCGCGCTCGACGACCTCGTGCCCGAGCGAGCGCAGCAGCTGCGCCGTCGACTCGGCGGCCTGGCGCCACTCGCCGTTCAGCCGCGCCGTGCTGCCGGGCGGGATCCGCTGCGACAGGGCGATCCGCAGCGGCGCGGGGTCGGCCTGCGCCGCCGCGACGAACGGCGCGCCCGTGACGGCTTCGTAGAGCAGCGCGGCGTCGGCGACGCCGCGCGTGAGAACGCCGAACACCGTCAGGCCGCCGAACGGAGCCTCGTAGGGCGCCGTCGGCACGAGGCCGCGCGTCGTCTTCAGGCCGAACAGGCCGCAGCAGGCGGCCGGGATGCGGATCGAGCCCGCGCCGTCGGTCGCCGTCGAGAACCCGACGAGCGCCGCGGCGACCGCCGCGGCGGGGCCTCCGCTCGAGCCGCCGGGGGTGCGCTGCAGATCCCAGGGGTTACGGGTGATGCCGCCGTGGACGGTCTCTGTGAACGCCCACGCCGCGAGCTCGGGCGTACGCGTGATGCCGACGAGGATCGCGCCCGCGGCGCGCAGCCGCGCGACGATCGCGGCGTCCTCGGGCTCGGACGCGCCGTGCGCGTGCGTACCGCAGACCTTCGCCTCGCCACCGACGGGCGTGTCGTCCTTGACGGCGAACGGCACCCCCAGCAGCGGCAGCTCCTCGGCGGAGCCGATGCGGCCCGCGGCGCGGTCGGCCTCGGCCAGCGCGCGCTCGGCGAAGACGGCCCGGAAGCTGTTGATCTGCGGATCGAGCTCGGCGATCCGCTGCAGCGCGGTCTCGACGAGCTCGCGTGGCGTGACCGCGCCGCTGCGCACGAGCTCGGCCTGCCCGGCGACCCCGGCGAAGGCCAGCTCGCGGCGCTCGGTGGCGGTCGAGGTGCCCATCTGCCTGCCTAGAGTAGTCGTCATGAGCCTCGTCCTCGTCGAAGACCGCGACGCCGTCCGCCACGTCGTCATCAACCGCCCCGACAAGCGCAACGCGCTGAGCAGACCGGTCGTCGAGGAGCTCGGCGTGGCGCTGCGCGGCGCCGCTGCCGACGCGGCGGTGCGGATCGTCGTCCTGCGGGGCGAGGGAGCGATGTTCTCCAGCGGGATGGACACGGCCGACCTCGGAGCGCTCGCCCTCGACCCGACGCGGCTGCGCGAGTACCGCGACGGCATCCTCGCGATCTGGAACCTGCTCGAGGACATGGCCAAGCCGACGATCGCCCAGATCCACGGCGCCTGTCTCGGCGGCGCGGCCGAGCTGGCGCTGGCCTGTGACATGCGCGTGATGGCGGCCGAGGCGGTTATCGGGATCGTCGAGACGCGCGTCGGGTTGATCCCCGACGTCGGCGGCTGCTCGCGGCTGCCGGCGCTCGTCGGCCTGGGCCGCGCGAAGGAGCTGATCATGGCCTCGAAGGTCGTCGACGGCACCGAGGCCGAGCGGATCGGTCTCGTCAACCGCGTCGCGCCGGCGCAGGAGCTCGACGCCGCGACGGCACAGCTCGCCGGCGAGCTGCTCGCCTGCGCGCCGATCGCCGTCGGCCTCGCCAAGCAGGTCCTCAACGCCGTCGGGCACCCCGGGCTCGCCGACACGCTCGAGCAGGAGATCGCCGCGCAGGAACTGTGTGCGTCGAGCGAGGACTTCGCCGAGGGCGTGCGGGCATTCGGCGAGAAGCGGGCAGCGCACTTCGGCGGCCGCTGAGCCGGGCCGGGCGGACGGCAGCGGGATATGCTGGATCGCGCCCGTGCCCGAGCCGATCTCCATCATCGGCGCCACCGGAGCGCTCGGCTTCGGCCTCGCCGTGCGCCTGGCGCGGGCCGGCTGCGCGGTCACGATCGGCTCGCGTGACGCCGGGCGCGCGGAGCAGGCCGCCGCCCGCGCGCGCGCGCTCGTGCCCGACAGCCTCGTCGCCGGGCTGTCCAACGAGGTCGCCGCCTCCCGCAACGAGCTCGTGATCCTGTCGGTGCCGTTTCGCAGCCAGTCCGAGACGCTCAACGCGCTGCGCGACGTGCTCGCGCCAGGCCAGCTCGTCATCGACGCGACGGTGCCGCTGGCGGCGGCGGTCGGCGGGCGGGCGACGCGCGTGCTCGGCGTCCCGCAGGGCTCGGCGGCGCAGCAGGCGCAGGAGATGGTCCCGGCCGGCGTCACCGTCGTCAGCGCGCTGCACACCGTCAGCGCCGCGCTGCTGCGCGACCTCGACCACGACCTCGACGAGGACGTCCTCGTCTGCGGCGACGCCCGCGCCGACAAGCGCCGCGCCGCTGCCCTGCTCGACAGCATCGACGGCCTGCGCTGCGTCGACTGCGGGCGCCTGGAGATGGCGCGCGTGGCCGAGTCGATGACCGCGCTCATGATCGCCGTCAACGCGCGCTACAAGACGCGTGCGGGCGTCAGGCTCACGGGCCTGCCCGACGACCTGTGGGCGCCGAGCTCGTGAGCGGCGCGGTCAACGTCGTCGTCCTCGCCGGCGGCACGGGCGGGGCGAAGCTCGCGCGCGGCATGCTCGACGTCTGCGGCGCCGGGCTGACCGTGATCGCCAACACCGCCGACGACATCGAGATCTACGGCGCCTATGTCAGCCCGGACCCAGATCTCGTGACGTTCTGGCTCGCCGACCGCATCGACGAGCGCGGCTGGGGGCTGCGCGACGACACGTTCGCCGTCATGGACGGGCTGCGCGAGCTCGGCGTCGACGTGTGGTTCTCACTCGGCGACCGCGACCTGGCGATCGGCATCGAGCGCGCACGCCGGCTCGCCGAGGGCGCGCGCCTGACGGAGGCGCTCGCCGAGCTCGTCGCCGCGCTCGGCGTGCAGGCGACCGTCCTGCCGATGAGCGACGAGCCCGTGCGGACATGGGTGCGGGCGCGCGCCGGGTGGATGCCCTTCCAGGAGTTCATGATCCGCGCCCGCGCCGAGGGGCCGGTACAGGACACGCAGCTGCGCGGGGCGGACAGGGCGCTGCCGACGCCCGAGGCGCTCGCGGCAATCGCCGCCGCACACGCCATCATCATCGGCCCATCCAACCCGGTCATCTCGATCGGGCCGATACTGACGGTCCCGGAGATGCGCCAAGCACTGCTCGACAGCCCCGCCCCGATCGTCGCGGTCTCCCCGATCGTCGGCGGCGCCGTGCTCAAGGGTCCGACGGAAACGTTCATGCGCTGGGCCGGTCATGACGCCAGCACCGCGGCGATCGCCGCCTTCTACGCCGGCCTGATCGACGGCCTCGTCGCCGACGAGCCCGTCGACGGGCTCCCGGTCTTGCGGACCGACACGCTGATGCGCGACGCCGCCGGGCGGCGCCGCGTCGCCTCCGAAGCGCTCGCGTTCGCGCAGGAGCTCGCCGCGTGAGCGCCGCGCCGGAGCGCGTGCTCACGTACGCGGTCCTGCCCGTCAAGCGTTTCGCCGCGGCGAAGGCGCGCCTCGGCAACGACCTCTCGGCCGGGACGCGCCGCGCGCTCGCCGAGTCGATGGTCACCGACGTGTTGATGGCGCTGCGACGCACGAAGGCGATCGACGAGGTGCTGATCGTCACGTCCGAGCCGACCGCCGAGGCGATCGGCCACGGCTACGGCGCGACGGTGCTGCCCGACGACGCCGAAAACGGCCAGAGCGCCGCCACGCTGATCGGGATCGCCCACGCGCTCGAGAACGGCGCCGGCCGCGTGCTGCTCGTCCCCGGCGACACCCCGGCGCTCGATCCGGTCGAGGTCAGCGAACTGCTCGCGCGTCCGGCGATCAGCCCCTCGGTCACGCTCGTGCCCGACCGCCACGGCAGCGGCACGAACGCGCTCGTCCTCGTGCCGCCCGACATCATCGAGCCCTCCTTCGGCGAGGACAGCCGCGCCCGCCATGAGCGGGCCGCCGCGAGCGCCGGCGTCCCCTGCCACGTCGAGAGCTTCTCGACGCTGCTGATCGACGTCGACACCGGCGACGACCTCGTCGCGCTACGCCAGCTGCTCGCCGACCATCGCGGCGGCGCGGCGCACACGCGCGGCATGCTCAGCAGGCTCGCCGGGCGCGAGCGACCGCCCGCGAGCTGAGGCTCGCGTCATGCTCGTCGCCGCGGCGCTGCCGGACATCCCGGAGGTCCGTGCCGGCGACGATCTCGCCGAGCTGCTCGTCGGCGCCGCCGGGATGCTCGCCGACGGCGACGTGCTCGTCGTCGCGCACAAGGTCGTCTCCAAGGCCGAGGGCCGCACGGTCGCGCTCGCCGACGTCGAGCCGACCGGGCACGCGATCGTGCTGGGGGCCGCGCACGGCAAGGACCCGCGCCTCGTCGAGGTCATCCTGCGCGAGAGCGAGGCGATCGTCCGCTCGCGGCCGGGCGTCCTGATCTGCCGCACGAGGCACGGCTACGTCTGCGCCAACGCCGGCGTCGACGCCTCCAACGCGGGCGCCGGCGGCGAGCTCGTGCTGCTGCCGCTGGACCCCGACGCGTCGGCGCGCGCGCTGCGCGCGCGCCTGCGTGCGCTGACGGGCGTCGCCCCCGCGATCGTGATCGCCGACTCCTTCGGCCGCGCGTGGCGCGTCGGCCAGTGCGACGTCGCGATCGGCGTCGCCGGCCTGGCCGCCGTCGACGACTGGCGCGGGCGCGCGGACGGCGCCGGGCGACCGCTGGAGGCGACGCTGATCGCCGTCGCCGACGAGGCCGCCGCGGCCGCCGACCTCACGCGCTCGAAGGACTCGCACGAGCCGGCGGTGCTCGTGCGCGGCCTCGAGCGACACGTCACGATCGGCGACGGACCCGGCGCGGCGGCGCTCGTGCGCGCCCGCGACGAGGACCTGTTTCAGTAGATCAGCGCGTCAGCGGCAGGGCGCGCTGGAGAACTCCTGCGTGCTGCGCGCGCCCTGGCAGCGGCGCGAATGCCCGTCGCCGGTGACGACCCACTCGGCACCCGGGCGCTCGAGCTTCATGCCGTGGCGGATGTCGCGCGTGCTCTTGCCGCTGAGGCTGAAGATCGTCAAGGTCGCCGTCGCCTCGGTGTCGGAGGTCTGGCAGGCCGTGATCGTGAGCCGCCCGGCGTTGCCCTTCCGCTCCTCCGTCGGGAGCACGATCGGGCCGGCGTGCGCGCGCACCGCGAGCAGCAGCGCGCGGTCGGGCGGGACCCTGCAGTTCGTCGTCGCGCCGGAGCCGCAGCCGGCCACGGTGACCGCCAGCATTAGAGCGGCGATTGGGAGAAGTGGTGGGCGCATCGGCCGGGAACTATGCCGGGCCGGCGCGGACGACGTAGCGCTCCCGCATCCGTAGCCGGGCGATTCAGTCGACGCGCTCGACGCGATAGCGGCGCTCGCCGCCAGGTGTCGCGACCGTCACGGTGTCGCCGGCGCGGGCGCCGACGAGCGCCTGCGCGACGGGGGACTCGAACGACAGCCGCCCGCTGTTGAGGTCCGCCTCGGTCGGTCCGACGAGCGTCAGATCCAGCTGTCGGCCCGACGCCTCGTCGACGACGGCGACCTGCGAGCCGAAGCCGACGACGCCGGGAGCGTTCTCCTCGTCGGCGACGCGCGCGGCGCGCAGGCGCTGGTTGAGGCGCTTGATCTTCGTCTCCAGATGCGCCTGGTCCTCTTTGGCGATGTGGTACTCGGCGTTCTCCTTGAGATCGCCCAGCTCGCGCGCCGCCTTGATCCGCTCGGCCATCCTGGCGCGGCCGTCGGACTCGAGCTGTTCGATCTCCGCACGCAGCGCGACGAGGCCTTCGGCGGTGATCTTCTCTGGCTCGACCATCGGGTGAGGGTAGCTATGCCGCTGCGACGCGCAGCGGGAAGCGCCGGCGAATTTCGTACAGCGTCGTGCGCTCGGCGGCCGGGCGGCCCGCGCGATGGGCGGCGCCGACGAGGTCCTCGGGATCCAGGCGGGTGCCGTGGTAGCTGCCCGCGAGGCGGCTGATGCTCTCCTCCATGAGCGTCCCACCGAGATCGTTGACGCCCCAGCGCAGCGCCTCGGTCGCGGCGTCGAGGCCCATCTTCACCCAGCTCGCCTGGAGGTTGGGGACCGCGCGCCCGAGCGCGAGGCGAAACACGGCGGTGTGCTTGAGGTTCTCCTCGCGCGAGATCTCCTCGACGCCGTGGGTGCGTCCGAGCAACGTGTGAAACGGGATGAAGCTCAGCGGCACGAACTCGGTGAATCCCCCGGTCCGCGCCTGCAGCGCGCGCACGACGCGCATGTGCTCGGCGAGCTCCCAGGGCTCCTCGATGTGCCCGAACATCACGGTCACCGTCGAGCGCAGCCCGGCGCGATGCGAGGCCTCGATGATCTGCACCCAGCGCGCGACGGGGAGCTTGTTGGGGCTGATGCGCTCGCGCACGCCGTCGTGCAGGACCTCGGCGGCGGTGCCGGGCGTCGAGTCCAGGCCGGCCGCGCGCAGGCGCGCAAAGACCCTGTCGGGCGACAGCCCGCTCGTGTCGCAGATGTGCGCGACCTCCATCGCCGAGTAGGCGTGCAGGTGCAGCTGCGGCGCGGTCTGGCGGGCGAGCGCGAGCCAGCCCTCGTAGTCCTCGATCGTCCAGTCGGGGTGGATTCCCGACTGGATGCACAGCTCAGAGGCGCCGAACGCGACGGCCTCCTCGATGCGGCGCACGAAGTCGTCGCGGTCGTGCTCGTAGGCGTCGGGCGAGCGCCTGCCCTGCCCGAAGCCGCAGAACGCGCAGCCGACGATGCAGACGTTGGAGACGTTGATGTTGCGGTTGACGACGAACGTGACCGTCTCGCCGCACAGCTCGGCGCGCAGCTCGTCGGCGGCCTGGCGGATGTCCTCGATCGCCTCGGGCCGCGTCTCGGCGAACAGCGCGGTGAGCTCGTCGGCGCTCAGCGCCGCGCCCTCCTGCGCCCGCGCGACGGCGCCCGCGACGAGGTCGGGCCGCAGCGGCCGCGGCGGCTCGGTGCGTCCGCTGCCGCGGCGCGGGATGAAGCTCCAGTAGCGCGTCTTGATGACGTCGAGCACGCCCTGCGCGATCCATTCCTGGTCGATGTAGCGCGGGTAGACGCACAGCCGCTCGGTCAGCGCGACGCCGTCGGCGGCGAGGCGCTTGCGCACCTCGCGCGGCGAGGGGAACGGGTGCTCGGGCGAGATGTGGTCGCCGTTGGCGCTGAGGCCGCCGAGGTCGGTCGCGCCCGCCCGCACGAGCTCGGGCCACCAGCCGGCGAGGTTCGGCGGCACCTGCACGCCGACGTCGGGCATCAGCCGGCGGGCCTCGGCGACGAGGCGCTTCATCTGCGCGATCGAGACGGGCGTCGCCCACGCGGGCAGCTCGCGATCGGGCGCGTCGCCGATGCCCGTGCTCCAGCGACGCTGCGCCGCGGCGTCGGCGATCTGCGCCGGCTCGCGCCCGTAGTAGCTGTCGTGCGGGACGAAGTTCTGCAGGATCACCTCCTGCAGGTGTCCGTGCTCGGCGTGCACGGCGGCGAGCGCCTCGAGCGCGGCGACGCGCTCGTGCTCGCTCTCGCCGATGCCGACGAGGATGCCGCTCGTGAACGGGATCCGCAGCGCGCCGGCCGCGCGGATCGTCGCCAGCCGCCGTTCGGGGTGCTTCGTCGGCGAGCCCTGGTGGGCGACGAGCTCGGGATTGACCGACTCCAGCATGAGGCCCTGCGAGGCCGTCACGTCGCGCAGCCGCGCGAGATCGTCGCGCGACAGGACGCCGAGGTTCGTGTGCGGCAGCAGGCCGCGCTCGAGCGCGCGCTCGCAGGCCCACGCGACGTAGGCGACGAAGTCCTCGTGGCCGTACTCGGCCAGACGGGCGCGCACGCCCGCGTCGACCTCCGGTCGCTCCCCGGTCAGCACGAGCAGCTCCTTGACGTTGCGCCGCGCGGCGCCGTCGAGCAGCGCCAGCACCTCGTCGGGCGCGTACAGATGCGTGCGGTGGGTCGCGAACGCGCAGTACTTGCAGTAGCAGCGGCAGCTCCGCGACAGCGAGAGCGTCAGGTTGCGGCTGAAGGTGACGCGCCGGCGCACGGCGCGGAGTCTAGGAGCCTGTCGTGAGCGTCGTCGGAGGTCGGGCGCTGAAGCCGCGGTTGCGGGCGCATCCCACCCCGAGCACGTCCGCGACGGGCTGCCCGGCCGCCGGCGCCGTCACCCGAGCTTGTCGATCGGCCGCCTGGAGGGCTCGTCGCGCAGGATCGTCGCCCGATAGGCCAGCGCCGCGGCGAGTCCTCCGGCGATCGGACCGACGACGTAGGCGAGCAGGAACGTGCCGGCGCCGCCGAACTCGCCCGAGATCAGCGCCGGCGCGAACGCGCGCGCCGGGTTGAAGCTGCCGCCGGTCATCGGGCCGATCGCGAAGACCGCGAGCCCGAGCGTCGCGCCGATGACGAGCGGCGCCCAGTCCTTCGCCGACGACGGATTGACCGCGACGCCCATGATCGCCCACACGAGCGCGAACGTCCCCAGCGCCTCGCCGAGCATGCCCGCGGCGGCCTTGCCGTCGAGGAAGTTCTGCGCCACGGCGGGCGCGCCGAGGTTCACGGCATCGGCGCTGCCGTCCTGGATCATGAGCTTCACCACGAGCACGGCGAGGATCGCGCCCGCGATCTGCACGAGGATGTAGATCGCAGCGTCGACGGGGCTGATCTTGCGCACCGCCGCGAGCGCGATCGTGACCGCGGGGTTGACGTGGGCGCCCGACGCGCCGCCGATCGTCGCGACGATCATCAGCAGCGCGAACGCGTGCACGAGGCCGACGACGGCGACGTCCGTGTAGCCCAGGCCGGACTCGGAGTTCACGGTCACCGCGAGCGCGATGAACACGACGAGGAAGAAGGTCCCGATCAGTTCAGCGGCGTAGGCCGTCGTGCTGCGGCGCTCCATGACACCTCTTCCTCGCTCGGGTGATTGCGCATCGTATCCTCGGGCGAGCCGTGCGTCACACCTGCCTTCTTGCGGTGCTCCTGCTCGCCGTCGTGCCGCTCGCCGGCTGCGTCGCAGATGACAGCGGCTCCGCACCGAACGCCGACGCCACGCTGCTGCTGGATTTCCAGGCCAACGCGGTCCACACGGGCATCTACCTGGCGATCGAGCGCGGCTACGACAGCGCGCTGGGCGTCAACCTCAGCGCGCGCGTGCCGGGCAGCACGACGGATTCCGTCAAGCTGCTGGCCTCCGGCCGTGCCGACCTCGCGATCCTCGACATCCACGATCTGGCGCTCGCCCGCGAGGCGGGCAGCGACCTCGTCGGCGTGATGGCGATCGTGCAGACGCCGCTGGCGGCGATCTTCGCGCAGCCGCAGATCCGCAGCCCGCGCGAGCTCGAGGGCCGCCGCGTCGGCGTCACCGGCCTGCCCAGCGACGACGCCGTGCTGCGCTCGATCGTCGCGGGCGCGGGCGGTGACCCCGACAAGGTGCGCGCGACGACGATCGGATTCACCGCCGTGCGCAGCGTGCTGACCGGGCGTGTCGCGGGCGCGACCGGGTTCTGGAACGCCGAGGGCGTCGCCCTGCGCGCGCGGCGGCCGCAGATCCGCGAGTTCCGCGTCGAGCAGTACGGCGCGCCCTCCTACCCCGAGCTCGTCCTCACCGTCACCCGCGAGACGCTGCAGGATCGCGCCTCGCTCGTGCGCGCGTCGGTCGCCGCGCTGGCGCGCGGCTACGAGGAGGTGCTGAGCGATCCCGAGAACGGCGTCAGCACGATCGTCGCCGCCGTCCCGGGCCTGCAGCGCGAGCAGGTCCAGCGCGAGCTCGACGCCGTCTCGCCGTCGTTCACCGCCGGCGCGCGCGGGTTCGGCGAGCTCGACCGCGAGCGCCTGGAGCAGTGGGCGCGCTGGGAGAAGCGCTTCGCGATCACGAAGCGCGAGCCGCAGATCAAGCTCGCCTTCGACGGGCGCTACGTGCCCGATCCGGGGCGGGACTGAGGAGCGTGCGCGTGGAGCGCCGTCCGAGCATCGCCGCCGCGGTCTGCGCCGCGCTCGTCGCGCTCGCCCTGCCCGGCGCCGCGCACGCCGCGCGCTTCACCGTCAAGCCCGGCGGCGGCGCCTGCGGCGCGACGGACACGACGTGCGGCTCCGTGCGCGCGGCGGCGGGCGCGATGCGCGCCGGCGACGCGGTGACGATCGCGCCCGGGCGCTACGAGGAGAGCCCGCGCTTCGAGGCCGCCGGGGTCGTCGTGCGCGGCTCGAGGGCCGCTCCCGGCGTCGTGATCGAGGGCACGGTCACGTTCGCCGCGGCGGGCGGCAGCGCGAGCGTGCTCGAACGGCTGGCCGTCCGCGCCGCCGGCGCCGGCGCCGGCGAGGCGGTCGTCGTCAGCGGCACGGCGGGCGTGAAGCTGCGCGACGCGTCGCTCTTCAGCGCGGCCGGCACGACGCTGACGATCGCCGGCGCGACGAGCAGCACGGTGACGCGCAGCCGCCTGCTGGCGGGCGCGGCGGCGATCTCGACCGGCGGCGGCGCGCTGACCGTGGACTCGAGCATCCTCAGCGGCGGCGCGAGCGGCGCGGGCATCGTCGTCGAGGCGCCGCCGCAGTACGCCGTCGTGGCGCCCGCGCGCGTCGTCGCGCGCCACGTCACGATCGCCGGCGCGCCGACCGCGATCGCGCTGCCCGACGACGCCGCCGCCAGCGCGACGGTCACCGACTCGATCGTGCTCGGCGCTTCGGCCGCCGCGGTCGCCTTCACCCGCAGCGACCGCGAGAGCGCGCCGGCGGCGCTGTTCGTCAACCCGCAGACGCGCAACTTCCGCCTCCGTCTCGGCTCGCCCGCGCTCGACCGCGGGCAGATCACCGCGGGCGAGTCCAGGACCGACGTCGACGGCCAGCCGCGCGTGCTCGGCACGGCCAGCGACCTCGGCGCCGACGAACTCGACACCGTCGCGCCGCGGGTGACGATCACGCGTCCTGCGGCGGGTCGGACGCTGCCCGCCCGCAGCCGCCTGCGGCTCGCGGGTCGCGCGCAGGATCCGTCCGGCGTGGCGACGGTCGTGTTCTCGCTCGAGGTCCTGCCGCGCGCGGGCACGCGTTGCCGCTGGTTTCGTCGCGTGCGCGCGGTCGTGACGCGCGCCTGCTCGGACCCCGTGCTCATCCGGGCGAAGCTCGCCAAGGGCGGGCGCTGGAGCTTTGACGGACCGCGCGCGCTGCGCCTGCCCGGCGGGCGCTATCGCCTGCGCGTCGCCGGCACCGACCGCGCCGGCGTGACCGGCAACTCGGCGCCGGCGCGGCGGCGCGGCGTCACGTTCGGCGTTCGTCGCTGAGCAGCCGCGCCATGATCACGGCCGAGCGCAGCGAGCCGTCGTTGCGGCGGTAGTGGTCGCGGCGCGTGCCCTCGACCTCGAAGCCGTAGCGCTCGTAGAGGCCGATCGCGCGCTCGTTGTCGGGCCAGACCTCGAGCTCGACCTTGTGCATCTCGCTGGCGCGCAGCCACGCCATCGCCGCATCCATCAGCGCGCGGCCGCCGCCGCGCCCGCGCGCCTCGGCGAGGATGCACATGCCCAGCGACGCGACCCCGCGAGCGCCCGTCTCGTGCAGCCCCAGGCAGCCGACGACGCGGCCCTCGTCGTCCTCGAGCACGAACACCCCGTCGTCACGGTCGACCCAGCTGCGCACGTGGCCGGCGCGCTCGGCGATGTCGACCGGCCCCTCGGTCGCGATCCAGCGCTCCTCCGCCGCGACCGCCGCGATCACGGCGCCGAACGGTTCGGCGTCGGCGTCGGTGGCGGGACGGGCACGCACGAGATCACTGTATGTGGGCGCCGCGCCGGCGCTGCGTCAGTTCACCACCTCGCAGGCGCGCGGGTCCATCAGCCGGTCGAGCCGGTCGATCGTCACGCGGTCGAAGCCCGGGCCGCACGTGATCTCGTCGCGCGCGCCGTCGACGCCGTTGAGCTCGTCGTCGCCCGCGCCGCCGAAGAGCCGATCGGCGTCGTAGCCGCCGTTGAGCGTGTCGTTGCCGTCGTCACCGCGCAGGATGTCGGCGCCGCGCCCGCCCTCGAGCTCGTCGTCGCCGCTGCCGCCCTCGACGACGTCGTCGTCGCCCTCGCCGCGCAGTACGTCGTTGCCGCCGTCGCCGTACAGCGCGTCGTCGCCGTCGTCGCCGTGGATGTCGTCGTCGCCGCCGCCGCCGCGCAGGACGTCGTTGCCGTCCTGGCCGTTGATCGAGTCGGCGAGCGGACCGCCGAGCAGCAGGTCGTCGCCATCGGTCCCGTTGATCGACTCGTTCTCGGACTGGACGGCGATCGCCTCGAGGATCGCGGCGCCGCGCGCGCCGCCGGTCAGCTTGCCGGGGTGCGGAGCGCCGTAGAGCCCGTCGAAGCGCGGGTCGTCGAGCGACGGGTCGGCGAGCAGCACGCGCTCGCAGCCTCCCGCGCCCGTCAGCAGGCGCAGCAGCGTCGGCACCGCGAGCAGCTCGGCGGGATCGACGTAGGCGGTGTCGAAGCCCGGCCCGCAGTCGTACAGATCGGTCGTGTTGTGGCTCGCGCCGCCGTACAGCACGTCGTCGCCGTCGCCGCCGACGAGACGGTCGCGCGAGCCGCCGCCGAGGATGATGTCGTTGCCCGGGCCGCCGTCGAGCGCGCCCTCGGGCGCATCCGAGCCGTCGCTGTTCAGGGTGCCGTCGGGCGCCGAGCCGCCGAGGATGACGTCGTTGCCCTCGCCGCCGCGGACGATCGTGTCGCGCCCGCGGTTGGTGTGGATGTAGTCGTCGCCGGGGCCGCCGTCGACGAGCATCTCGTTGCCGAAGCGCGACTCGACGATGAAGTCGTTGCCGGGCCCGCCGAGCAGCGTGTCGTCGCCGTCGCCGCCGTCGATCACGTCGTCGCCCTCGCCGCCGTCGACGCGGTCGTTGCCGGTGCCGCCGTTGAGGTCGTCGCTGCCGGCGCCGCCGCTGACGGTGTCGTCGGCGGAGTCCGAACGCAGCGTGTCGTCGCCGTCGCCGCCGTCGATCGTGTCGCTCCCGAAGCCGCCGCTGGCGATGTCGTCGCCGGGCCCCCCGGAGATCCTGTCCAGGCCGCCGCCGCCGCGCACGCTGTCGTTGCCGCTGCCGCCGGTCAGCACGTCGTTGCCGGTGCCGCCGTCGAGTCCGTCGCTGCCGCTGCCGCCGTCGATGCGATCGTCGTTCGTGCCGCCGAACAGCAGGTCGCTGCCCGAGCCGCCGAGGATCCGGTCCGAGCCGCCGTCGCCGTCGGCGGTGTCGTCGCCGCTGCCGCCGACGAGACGGTCGTTGCCCTTGCCGCCGAGCAGGCGGTCCCGGCCCGACCCGCCGTACAGCCGGTCGGCGCCCTTGCCGCCGTCGAGGCGGT
The DNA here is from genome assembly GCA_963756465.1 of uncultured Solirubrobacteraceae bacterium. GTDB lineage: Bacteria > Actinomycetota > Thermoleophilia > Solirubrobacterales > Solirubrobacteraceae > CADCVQ01. The sequence goes on along the minus strand of CAVWNK010000002.1, from coordinate 326,583 downwards.
CGCGCCCGCCGAGGCCGCGCAGCGTGTCCTTGCCGCCGGCCCCGAAGAGCCGATCGGGCTGCGCGCTCCCGGTGATCCGGTTGGGCTTGGAATCGCCGCGCTTCGTCACGGCCAGCGCGGCGGCTGTCGTCAACGTCAGCGCGACGAGCGCTACGAACGCGAGCAGGCAGGCGCGGCGGATACCCATGCCATGTATCTCGTCAGCACGGCGGCGGCACGCGAGGGTGGGAGCCGAAAGTCGGCGCGTGTCCCGCCTATCTGCAGCTCGGGATGCAGCGCTCGGCGGTGCGGCGCGGGCTCATCGCTGCGCCCCGGACTACGCCTGCGCTGTGGCCAGCAGGCCGTCGACGAGGGCCGCACCCTCGCGTGCCATCCGCGAGCGCGGGACGACGAGCTGAACGCCCGCGGCGCGCGCGCTCGCGCGCGTCTCGACGTCGGTGTGCAGGTAGAACGCGAGCACCTTCGTGCCGGCCGCGGCGGTGGCGAGCAGCTCGATCCGGGCCGCGGCGTCCTCGCAGAGATCGACCACGGCGAGGTCCTGCCCGGCGAGGTTGTCGAGCACGGCCTGCGGCGTGCCCACGACGGTCACGTCGTGACCGGCGGCGGCGAGCATGCCCTGCACCTTGGATCCGAACAGCAGGTCCGGCAGAAGCGCGACGACGCGAGCCATGGGTGCGAGACTACTGCGCGCGGATGCGCTTGAACTCGTCGCGGACCGACTGCGGCCGGCCCCACATCTGGCGCACGTCGGTGCGGCCTGAGCGCAGCTCGCGCAGCGCCAGCTCGCCGTCGATGCCCGCGTCGTCGAGCAGCTGCAGCGTCCCGTGCACGCACGGCGCCGCGGCGGCGTGGCCGAAGCGGTGGGCGACGAGCAGCCGCCAGTGCCAGTCGTGCTGGGAGTAGGGCTGCGCGTTGCACGTCACGAGGTAGGTGGCGGCGTCGATGTAGCGGCTCTCGTCGGCGATCCGCAGATCGAGCTCCATGTCGGTCCAGTCGTCGGGTAGCGAGTCGACGATCTGCTGGAAGGTGTCTGCGAGCGCCATGTCCGCCAATCTAGACGAAGTGGCCGTTCGCCTCGCCGTCGGCCCAGGCTGCCGCCCAACGGCTCGACGCGCACGGGGTGCCGTGTCGCAGACCTGCTCGATGCCAACACAAACGCGACACGGCTCGGCGCGCACGGAGTGCCGTGTCGCAGACCTGCTCGATGCCAACACAAACGCGACACGGCTCGCCACGCGGGGCGCGGTTCGGGCCTGCGTGGCCGCCGGGACGCCAGACCAGCCCGGGCGGCGGTCTATCCTGGACCGATGGCGACGCTCACCGAGGACCTCGCCGGCGAGTACCGCGCGCTGACCGACGGCTGCGGGCTGATCGACCGCTCCGAGCGCGGCAAGCTCGCGCTGACCGGCAGCGAGCGCAAGTCCTTCCTCGCCGGCCAGGTGACGAACGACATCGAGCAGCTGCCGGCCGGCGGCGGCTGCTACGCGGCCTTCCTGACGCACAAGGGCAAGATGCTCGGCGACCTGCGCGTGCTCGCCGCCGAGGACGACGGCGCCGAGCCGGAGCTGCTGCTGGACACCGAGCGCCCGACGCTGCAGGCGCTCTTCGACATGGTTCGCCGCTTCAAGATCGGCTACGACGTCGAGCTGGACAAGCGCACCGTCCAGCGCGGGCTGCTGTCGTTGATCGGGCCGGGCGCGCGGCAGATCGCCGGCGCCGACGATCTGCCCGCCGAGGAGCATGCCCACCGCGCCGGCGAGCTGGCCGGCCACGCCGTGCGCCTGATCGTCACCGATGCGGGCATCGACGTGCTCTGCGACGCAGACGACACCGCCGCGGTCCGAGAGGCGCTGCTCGGCGCCGGCGCGGTGCCCGTCTCCGAGGCCGCGGCCGAGATCGTGCGCGTCGAGCGCGGACGGCCGCGCTACGGCTACGAGCTCGACGACAGCACGATCCCGCAGGAGGCGGGCCTCAACGAGCGTGCGGTGAGCTTCACGAAGGGCTGCTACGTCGGCCAGGAGACCGTCGCGCGGCTCTTCTACCGCGGCAAGCCCAACCGCCACCTGCGCGGGCTGAAGCTGTCTCGACCGGTCGAGACGGGCGCCGCGCTGCAGCTCGGCGAGCGCGTCGTCGGGAAGCTCGCGACGTCGCTCGTCTCGCCCGTGCACGGCCCGATCGCGCTCGCGCTCGTGCGCCGCGAGGCGGCGGTCGGGGATACGCTCGACGTCGCCGGCGGCGCGACCGCCACCGTCGTCGAGCTGCCGTTCGCCTGAACCTCCGTCAACGTCCGCTCGCGGCCGCGACGAAGCCCGCGAGCTCGGCCTGGCCGGGTACGGGCGCGAGCTCGAGCGCCGGCGTATCGAGCCGCCCGGCGAGCCACGTCTGCACGATCCGCGCCTCCGCCGTCGCGTCGGCGCCGAGCTGCGCGGCGCAGCCGTGGACGCCGGCGCGCCGCAGCGCCGCCAGCGTGCGCTCGTGCAGGTCGCCGGCGCGCTCGAGCACGTCCCAGTCGGCGACGCTGCCGCCGACGAGCCAGAAGGCGTCGTAGCGCGCCTCGCGCGGATGCGCCGCGAGCACGAGCCGCGGGCGCGCGTGCGTCGCCGTCAGCGCGCCGTCGAGCGCGCGCACGAGCGCGGCGATCCGCTCGCGCCGGCGCCGCAGCCAGGCGGCGCGCTCGTAGCGCTCGGCGGCGGCCGCGGCGCGCATCTGCGCGTCGATGTGGGCCAGCAGCGCGGCGCCGCCGTCGCCGTCGCCCGTGAACAGCGCCAGCGCCTCGTCGAGCTTGCGCCGGTAGAGGTTGGGGTCGAGGTCGTTGAGGCAGGGCGACATGCAGCGGCCCATCTGCCCGTAGGCCGAGGGCCACTGGCGCAGGCGCAGCGTGCGCCCGCAGTGGCGCAGGCCGAACAGCGAGTCGAGTTGCTCCTTGAGCTCGACCGCCGCGGCGCGGCTGCGCAGCGGGCCGATCGTCACCGCGCGGCCGGCGGCGGGCTCGCGCGCGACCTCGAGCACCGGGTAGGCGATGTCCAGTCGGCAGCGCAGGTAGACGAACGCGTCGTCGTGCTTGTGGACGACGTTGCCGGGCGGGCGCAGCTCCCTGATCAGGCGGTGCTCGAGGATCAGCGCGCCGAGCTCGGAGTTCGTCGTGCGGTGGTCGACGATCGCGGCCTGCTCGGTCCAGCCCTCGGGTCGCGCCGCCGAGGCGAAGTGCGAGCGCGCGCGCGTGCGCAGCGAGACCGACTTGCCGACGTACAGCACCTGCCCGGCGGCGTTGCGGAAGATGTAGACGCCGGGCTGCTCCGGCAGGCCGGCGGTGTCCGGCCGGTGGCGCTTGATCGAGCCGATCGGCCCGGTCGTGCGCCCGGCGCGCGGCTTGCGGGCGCGGCGCGGCGGGCTCAGCGCGGCGAGCGCGTCGGCGACCGTCGGCGCGCTCGCGCACAGGCGCCCGAACAGCGCGCAGAAGACGCGCGCGCAGGTCTCGGCGTCGGCGAGCGCGCGGTGCGTCGTGTGGACCTCGATGCCGAGCGCGTCGGCGAGCGCCGCCAGCCGGCGCTGGCGGACGAGCGGCGCGAAGCGGCGCGCGAGCGCGACCGTGCAGAGCGTCGGCGGGTCGGGCCAGTGCAGGCCGGCGCGATCGAAGGCCTGGCGCAGGACGCGGCGGTCGAAGGCCGCGTTGTGGGCGACGAGCACGCGCGCCGGCGGCGCACCGATCAGCTCGGCGAGGTCGGGCAGGACGGCGTCGGCTGCGGGCGCCTCGTCGACCATCCCCTGCGTGATGCTCGTGAAGCGCTGGATCGCGCGCGACAGCGGCGCGACGCCGCCGACGAGCGTCTCCCAGCGGTCGTGCAGCTCGCCGCCGCCGACGAGCACGGCGCCGACCTCGGTCAGCTCGCAGGCGTCGCCGGCCTTGCCGTTGGTCTCGGTGTCGACGACGAGAAACTCGGTCGTCGCAAGCGGTTGGCGCAGCAGCTGCACCCGATCAATGTTGCGCGCGTACACGACGTCATGCAGCATCGCTTGCAGCGCGACGTGTGCGCGGTCGCATATTCGCCGACCGCACCCGGGGGTAGCCTGTTGCCCATGCACGAACACGCCGACGGTGGACCGAGATGACGACGTTCGCGACGCCCGACACAGCGCGGTTGCTGGCCGAGCTCGACGCCCGGATCCGGGTCGCCTGGACGGTCTATCGCGACGAGCTCGCGTCGCTCGAGGGCCGCGTCTACGACGACGCCGAGGCCGCCGCCTGGGATCAGCTGCAGGCGACGCTGCGCGAGCTCGAGATCGAGCGCGCCGAGCTCGAGCTGCCTGCCGACGGCTGACGGATCAAGATCCCGCCCGCGCACCGAACCCGGCTCGGATAGGTTTCCCCAGTTGGTGAGACCGCTGGATGCGATGCGCAGCACGCGATGGACCTTCGCGGGGGTCGCCGTCGCGCTGGCGATCGGGCCGAGTGGGTGCGGTGGTGACGACGACTTCGGCAACGAGCAGCGTCCGCCGCCGGTCGTCGGGTTGGGCGCGTCGATCACGCCCACGAACGTCACGGTCTCGCCCTCGCGGCTGGGCGCCGGGCCGATCGAGCTGATCGCGAGCAACCTGACCCCGACGTCACAGCAGCTGACGCTCAGCAGCCGGTCGCTGCAGGACGGCGGCGAGCCGCTGCAGCAGCGCACCGGCCCGATCAACCCGGGCGACACCGCGTCGCTGACCGCCGACCTCGCGCAGGGCACGTATCGCGTCAGCGCGCGCTCGAGCGCGATCGCTCCCGCGACGATCCGCGTCGGCCCCCCCCGCACGGGCGCGCAGGATCAGCTCTTGCAGCCGTAGCGGATTGCCGATGCGGTTGCGACAATGCGCGCAATGCGCCGCCTTCGCACCGTCCTGACCGTGCTCGCGGCGCTCGCTGTCGCGTTCGCGGTCGTGCTGGCGACGACCGGCGGATCGAGCGCCGCGCCGTCGCGGTCGCAGGCGCTGTTCAAGAAGTTGCTGCTCGCCGACGGCAAGACGACGGCGGCGATCAAGGCGTTGCTGCGCGATGACGGCGGCATCGTCGCGGCCGACATCGCGTTCGGCGACCTGACCGGCGACGGCCGCTCCGATGCGGTCGTGCTCGTCGACACCGGCGGGATCGCCGGTGCGGTCGCGCTGTACGTCTTCTCGACCCATGGCGAGGCCGAGGACAGCGACCTGCGCGCCGTCTACCGCTCTCAGCGCCTGTACCGCGCGAGCAGCGAGATCGCCGACGCGACCCTGATCCTGCGCACGCCGCGGTTCGCCGAGGGCGACGACGTCTGCTGCCCGGCGAAGATCGTGCAGCGCGTGTACGCGTGGAGCGCGGGCGCACAGACGCTGCGGCCGCGCGGTTCAGAAGAGCTCGCCGGGCCGACGTAGCCGCGCTCCTGACCGACCCCGCGGCGGCGGGGCGATCGCTGGCGCCTGGATTGCGGCGTGAACGAGCGACCGACGGGACCGCGCCGTCGCCACACGCGTCGCTGCTGCAGCGAGAGCGTGAAGCAGCGACGAACCGCGCCGCGGCGCGGTCGCGCTCGGCGCTGCTTCACGGCCGCGGGAAGCGCTCCCGGTGCGGGTCTCGCGCCTCACGGGCAAGCGAGTGCGCTGGAGCAACCAGTGCGCCTGTGCAATACTTGCGTGCATGCAAGCATCTACTCCAGCGCTCCCCGCGACGTCCGCCGACCCCGAGGCCGCCGAGCTTGCCGGCCGGCTGCTCACCCTCTGGCGCACGATCATCGGTACGACCGGCGTCGGCGCATACACGATCTTCGAAGAGCTCGACCTGTCCCTCACGCACGTCAAGGCGCTGTGCGCGCTTTCCGACGACGAGCTGACCGTCAAAGAGCTCGCCGAGCGGCTCGGCCTGTCCCTCCCCGGCGCCAGCCGCGCCGTCGACGCGCTCGTCGACCGCGAGCTCATCGGCCGCCGCGAGGACACCGCCGACCGCCGCATGAAGCGCCTGCGCTGTACCGACAGCGGACGCGCTGCGCTCGAGCGCCTCGACGAGGCGCGCCTGGCGGGGATCGCGCAGTTCATCGCCACGCTGCCGTCCGCGCAGGCCAAGCGCCTGTCCATCGCGCTGGCTCCGATCGTCGACGACCTACCGCGCCGCAGGCAGCCGCGATGACCGAGCGCATGCGCCTCAACGAGGAGAATCGCCGCTGGTGGACGCTCGCGGCGATGTGCTTCGCGCTGTTCATGGTCATGCTCGACAACACCGTCGTCAACGTGGCGCTGCCGTCGATCCAGGACGACCTGCAGACGTCGATCGCCGGCCTGGAATGGACCGTCAACGCCTACACGCTGGCCTTCGGCGTGCTGCTCGTCACCGGCGGGCGGCTCGGCGACATCTTCGGCCGCCGCCGCGTCTTTCTCATCGGCGTCGTCCTGTTCGCCGCATCCAGCGCCTTCATCGGTTTCTCGCAGTCCTCGGCCTGGCTGATCAGCGGTCGTGCGCTGCAGGGCGTCGGCGCGGCGCTGATGATGCCCGCGACGCTCTCGATCATCACCAACGCCTTTCCGCCGCACGAGCGCGGCAAGGCGATCGGCACCTGGGCCGGCGTCTCGGCGCTCGCGCTCGCGATCGGGCCGGTCGTCGGCGGGCTGCTCGTCGAGCACGTCTCCTGGCAGTCGATCTTCTTCATCAACCTGCCCGTCGCCGCCGTCGCGGTCATCGTCACGCGCTTCGCGACGCAGGAGTCGCGCGACGAGTCCGTCGTGCCGAAGGTCGACATCGCCGGCATCGCCGCGATCACCGTCGGCCTGACCGCCTTGACGCTGGCGCTCGTCGAGGCCGGCAGCTGGGGCTGGGGCTCGCCGCGGATCCTCGCGCTGTTCGCGCTGTCGGCCGCCGGCCTGCTCGCCTTCGCGCAGATCGAGCGGCGCGTCAAGGTGCCGATGGTCGACTTCAGCTTCTTCGGCTCGCGCACGTTCCTGGCGACGAACATCGTCGCGTTCATCGTGTCCTTCGCGATGCTCGGGATGTTCTTCTTCCTCACGCTCTACATGCAGAACGTGCTCGACTACTCGCCCTTGCAGGCCGGCATCCGCTTCCTGCCGACGACGCTGATGGTCATCGTGATCGCGCCGATCGCCGGCCGGCTGACCGACAGCATCGGGCCCCGGCCGCTGATCACCGCCGGGCTCGCGCTCGTCGCCGTCTCGCTCGTGTGGCAGTCGTTCTTGACGCCGACCTCGGGCTTTGACTTCCTGCTGCCGGGCTTCGTCGCGATGGGCATCGGGATCGCGCTCGTGATGTCGCCGATGAGCACCGCCGCGATGAACGCCGTCGACGAGACCAAGGCGGGGGTCGCGTCCGGAATCCTGTCGATGAGCCGGATGATCGGCGGCACGCTCGGCATCGCCGTGCTGGGCACCTTCATCGGCGGCGCCGCGACGCAGGCCGCCTTCGTCGAGTCGCTCGGCGAGGGCCTGCTGATCGGCGGTCTGATCGCCGCCGCGGGCGCCGCCGTCGCCTGGACGCTGATCTCGCCCGAGCTCGCGGGCGGCGCGGTGCGCCCGGCGCCGGCGGCGGGCGAGGCGACCCTGGCGGCGGTCGAGCCGGCACGCGAGGCCGCCTAGCGTCGTCGATCCGCTAGTGGCCAGAGCGCCCGCACGGCAAGATGTGCGCGTGCGGCGGATCGCGGTGGTCGGGCCCAGCGGGGCCGGCAAGACGACGTTCAGCAAGCAGCTCGGACGGAGCACCGGGCTGCCGGTCGTGCATCTCGACCGCCACCACTGGAAGCCGGGCTGGATCGAGCCCCCTGGCGACGAGTGGGCGGCCGTGCAGTCCGAGCTGCTCGCGGGCGAGCGCTGGATCGCGGACGGCAACTACGGCGGCACGTTCGACCTGCGATTCGCGCGCGCCGACACCGTGATCGTCTTCGCGCCGCCGCGGCTGCGCTGCGTCGCCGGGGTGCTGCGCCGCTGGGCGGGCAACCTCGGCCGCGACGTCCAGGCCGAGGGCTGCCCGGAGCACGTCGACCTCGGCTTCCTGCGCTGGATCTGGCGCTTTCCGCGGGACAGCCGACCGCGCCTGGACGCCGCGCTCGAGCGCCATCGCGACCACCTGCGCGTCGTCGAACTGCGCTCCCGGCGCGAGGCCGAGGCGTTCCTCGGCGCCGTGGCCGCGCCGCGCGAGGCGCAGGCCGCGTAGGATTGCCGCCGCACGCAGACCAAGCCGAACCAAGGGGTAGCCAGCGCCGTGGCCGTCGATTTCAGCCAAGTAGCAACCGTCGAAACAGAGCCGGGTGAGCTGCCGCCGACGATGACGGCATGGGTCATCCGCCAGGAGCGCGAGGGCGAGCCCAAGGACGCCTTCCAGATCGAGGAGATCGAGGTTCCCGAGCCCAACGCGTTCGAGGTCATCGTGCGCGTGATGGCCGCCGGCGTGAACTTCAACAACGTCTGGGCGTCGCTGGGCAAGCCGGTCTCGGTCTTCCGCTCGCACCCCAACGAGGACCACCACATCGGCGGCTCGGACGCGTCGGGGACGATCTGGAAGGTCGGCCCCGGCGTCACGCGCTGGAAGGTCGGCGACGAGGTCGTCATCCACTGTAACCAGGCCTCCTACGAGGACGTCGAGGTTCACGGCCTCGACCCGCTCGCCGCACCGAGCCAGCAGATCTGGGGCTATGAGACGAGCTGGGGCTCGTTCGCGCAGTTCTGCAAGGTCCAGGCCCAGCAGCTGCTCGCCAAGCCCGAGCACCTGTCCTGGGAGGAGGCCGCATCGTACGGCCTGACGTACTTCACCGCCTATCGCATGCTCATGGACCAGTGCAGCCTTCAGGCCGGCCACAAGGTGCTGATCTGGGGCGCCGCCGGCGGCCTCGGCGTCTTCGCCACGCAGCTGTGCGCGCTCACCGGCGCGAGCGCGGTCGGCGTCGTGTCCTCCGACGAGAAGGGCGCGCTCGTCAAGCAGCTCGGCGCCGTCGACTTCATCAACCGCAACGAGTTCGCCGGGATGATGCGCACGGGCGACGAGACGCCCGACGAGGAGAAGGCGCGCTTCAAGGAGATGCGCGAGTTCGGCAAGCGCGTCAAGGCGATCCTCGGCGGCCCGCCCGACATCGTCTTCGAGCATGTCGGCAAGGCGACGTTCCCGACGAGCGTTTTCGTCGTCAAGCCGTTCGGCAAGGTCGTCATCTGCGGCGCGACGTCGGGCTACAACCTCGACTTCGACGTGCGCTACCTGTGGATGCGCCAGAAGCAGATCATCGGCTCGCACTTCGCCAACGCCTGGCAGGCGACGAAGGCCAACGACCTCATCCGCGAGTCGAAGATCCGGCCCGTCCTGTGGAAGACGATGCCGTTCGAGGGCGTCGCCGAGGCGCACCAGCTCATGTACGAGAACAAGCACCAGGGCAAGATCGCGATCCTCGTCGGCGCGACCGGGACCGGCCAGGGCAAGACCGCCGAGGGGCCCGGCGCGATCACGGCCGAGGTCGGCAACTGATGGCCGCCGGCGTCGTCCACCTGGCGGTCTACGCGACGGGCTTCCGCGGCGACGACATCGAGGCCGCGCTCGGCGTGATCGCCCCGATCTCGACGCGCTACGGCGCGACCGGCTACGAGGTGTTCCGCTCACGCGACGACCGCTACAAGTTCCTCATGGCCTTCGACTTCGAGCGCAAGGCGCAGTGGGATGCCTACTGGTTCGGTCCCGAGTTCACGGAGATGCGAGCCGCCTGCAGCGGCTGGTACCAGGTGCCGCTGCTCTACGTCTGGAACGACCTCGTCGCCCGCGGCGAGCTCAGGGAGCCGGCTGCAGTGGGCGAAGCGACGGACTGACGGGCGCCGCGCGGATCGCGTAGGGAGACGGCGTCCGGCGGACCGCCGGGTTCTCGATCCGGCCGAGGCGGTCGACGAGGCGCAACCACTGCCGCGGGCGCAGGCCGAGCGCATGCACCCCGCGCCCGCTGGTGGCGCCCGCCAGCGGGCGGAAGCCGACGTGGATGTGGTCGGCGTGGTCGCCCAGCGCCAGCGTGTTGGCGATGCCGGGGTACTTCATCAGGCTGATGATCTGATCGGGGGCCATCGTCCCCTGCAGCGTCAGCAGGCGGCGGATCGTCGTGTCGGCGATCGAGCCGGCGCCCTGATTGCCGAGGATCGGCGTTCCGTTGATCTGCGAGATGTCGACGCCGTTGCCCGACGTGTGCTGGGAGACGTTGCCGCTGTCGGTGTGCGTGCGGTGCCCGCAGCGCAGCGATGAGACCGTCGGGCGCAGCCCGCTCGCCGAGAGGATCGCGAGCGTCGCCAGCACACGGCGGTCGACGACCCCGGCCTGGATGTCGCGCCGGCCGCAGCCGTAGACCTCGATCGCGCTGTCGGCGAGCACGCGACGCGTCAGCGTCTCCTTGCTCATGAGCAGGATCTGGCCGATCGAGCCGCCGGCGACGGCGGCCGATCCGCGCGCGCGGTAGATCGCCGTCGACTGCAGCAGGCGCCAACCGTCGAGGAAGGGTTCAGGGTCGATGCGGGGGGCGCCGGTGCCGGGCGGGCGGATCTCGAAGACCATGTGCGAGGCGCCGCCGATCCCGGTCGTCGCCGCCGCCCCGATGCGCCCGAGGATCGTGCCCGCGACGACGCGGCGGCCGGGGAACATCCGCTTGAGCTCGAGGTCCTTTCGCCTGAGGCCGACGTCGCCGGCGAAGTACGAGCGCAGGCTCGCCTCCGCGGGCAGCGAGAACGTCGCGTCGAGGATCTGCTGGCGCCCGCCGGACGACAGCGCGCGCGGGCGCGCGGGGTTGGCGAACAGGCGCTCCTTTGCCGGTGCGGTCCCGGCGGCGGAGCCGTCCGGCGCGACCGGCGGCGTCGGCGGTCCGGCCTTCTCGGCGCCGCGCGGCACGGCCGGCGTGGGCGGGCCGGCGACCGCGTTCGTGCCCGCGCTGGCGGGTGCGATCGGGGCCGGGTCGGGCTGCGGTTCGACGAGCGGGGCCCCGGCCGGCGCCGCCGCCCCGACCGGCACGCTGGCGCCTCGCTCCTTGGCTACGAGCACGCTGCGCGCGGTCCTCGCGAGGTGGCCGTACGTGTACGTGTTGCCGTAGGCATCGCGCAGCATCACGTAGCGACCCAGGCGCGCGCTGCGGCCGACGCGCACGATCTCACCGTCCTGCACGGCGGCGACGGCGGTGCCGGGCGCGGCCATGATGCGCAGGCCACGGCGTGGGCGCTGTCCGGTCGTGCGCTTGGCGTAGCTCGCGCGGCCGGCGACGGGCGAGCGCCCCTGCGCGAGCCCGGTCAGCGCGCCGACGAGATCGCTCGGCAGCCCGGCGATCAGGCGCGCGCGCCGCAGCACCGCGTCGACGTACCACTGGGCGTGGTTGTAGGCGAAGACCGCCCGCGACAGGTCCGTCTCGGCGCCGGCCGCCTTCAGGTAGCGCGCCGCCGCGAAGATCGCGTCGACGGGGTTGTACGGGTCCTTACGGCCGTCCTCGTTGGCATCGACGCCGTAGGCCTGCCAGCTGGACGGCATGAACTGCATCCAGCCCAGCGCCCCCGCCGAGGAGACGTTGAGGTTGCGGCCGTAGTCGGTCTCAATCTCGTTGATCGCCGCGAGCACCTCCCAGGGGACGCCGTACTGAACGCCGGCCGCCTGGTAGATCGAGAGCAGAAACGGCGGGATCCGGAACTGGCCGATGAAGAAGTTCGGGATCTGCGCGGGCAGGCCCGCGGGGCCGAGCGGGTCGCCGTTCTCGCCTCCGGCACCGTCGGCGCCGGTGGCGGCCTGCGCGTCGCCGGCGCCGGCGCGCGCCGGCGTGGTGGCGGTCTCGGCGCGGCCCGCGGTGCGTTCGCGCCTCGGCTTGGCCGGCTTGCCCAGCGCAGGCTCGGGCGGCAGGTCGAGTTGCGGCAGGTACTGGTTGAGGTAGTCCAGCGGGCCGACCGGATGGGTCCACAGCGTGCGCGGCGGCTGCGTGGCGGGCGCCGGCGCGGCGGCGGCGGGCTCTGCCGGCGGCGCGGGCGGCGGTGCGGGCGGCGGTGCGGGCGGCGGTGCGGCTGGCGGCGCGACCGGGGCAGGCGCGGGCGCCGTCGTGGTCGGCGCCGGATCGTCCGCGGGCACGGGCTCCTGCGCCACCGCGGGCAGCGTCGCCGGACCGCCGAGCAGGCCAGCGCCCAGCAGCACGACGGTTGCTGCGAGCCGCCTGGTCGGATGCTCGCTGCTCATGGCGTTGTCTGGGCCTCCATCGGGGGTCCTCGCATCGCGTTGCAGGCCGAGGACCATCCCCAGCACGTGCGCGCACGCTACCGGACTTCACGGCGGAGGCGACCTGCAACCAAAGTCTCAGGCTGCCGTCGAGGGTTATGGATGGCCGCGGGGCGGCCGCGTCCTGTGACGCTGCTCGAGTTCCTCGCGGCCGCCGCCGCACAGCGCGACGACGCGCGACTGCAGACCTTCCTCGCCGGCTGGGCGACGCGGCTGCGCGCCCACGAGGGCGCGATCCGCAGCGCCGTCGTCGCGCTCGCCGACGACCCCGACGTCGCCGTGCAGGCGACGTCGTCGGGCATCACGGGCAAGATCGGCCACGGCGCCGCGAGCGTGCTCGGCACGTTCGGCGAGTGGTTCGACCGCCGCGCCGCACGCTGAGCCGACCGCCTACCGGCAGAGTGCGTAGATCGTGCCGGCCGCGGTCTCACCGAGCGCCGTCCGGCGCGCGCCGTAGCTCGCCATCACGAGCACGGAGCGCTTGCCGGAGACCGCGCGGTCGAGCACGCTGAGCGCGATGTCGCCGCCCGCGGCGCCGCTGCGCCAGCTCTTGCCCCGCGGGCAGGTCATCCGCAGCGCCGCGTATGCCACCTCGGCGCCGCGCGTCAGCCGTACGTCGCGGGCCACCGCCGCGTAGCCGCCGGGCAGCGGCTCGCCGGCGCGGGCCCTCGCGACGCCGGGAAAGTCGACCGGGCTGCGATCGGGCGCGGCGAGCACGCTCCGCGGCGAGACCGCGACCGTGGTGTCCGAGCCGCCCGCGGCGGCGAGCGCTGCGGCGGCGCCGGCGAGCGCTGCGACGACAGCGAGGGCCGCGACGACGCTGCGGCGCGAGACGGGTGACGACATGACGACTCCTTGTGCGGCGTTGAATCCCCGCCCTGCATCGTGCGGCCGCGACGCCGCGGTGTCAGGCCACCCCGGGTGTCGTCGTCATACACCCCGCGCGCGCGGGGACGAGGTCAGGCCGCGTCGCTGCGCTCGCTCACGCGATCGATGTCGGCGCGCAGCGTGCGCAGGGCCTGGCGGATGATGCGCGAGACCTGCATCTGCGAAACCCCGACGACGCGCGAGATCTCCGTCTGCGTGAAATCCTCGGCGAAGCGCAGGCGCAGCACCTCGCGGTCACGTTCGGAGAGCACCTCGAAGGCGTCGTCGAGCAGCACGCGCATCTCCGCGCGGCCGATGTCGGGATCGCGGGTGCCGATCGAGTCGGCCAGCGTCATGTCCTCCCCGGTCGGCTCGTCGAGCGAGCGCGTGCGGCGCGCCTCCTGGCTCTGGATCGTGATCAGCACCTCCTCGAAGGGCTGCTCGACGGCGTCGGCGAGCTCCTGCACGGTCGGCGAGCGACCGTGCTTCGTCGTCAGCTCGTCGCGCGCCTTGGCGATCTCGATCTGCAGCTCCTGCATCCCGCGCGGCACCCGCATCGCCCAGGTCTTGTCGCGGAAGTGGCGCTTGATCTCGCCCAGCACGGTCGGCGTGGCGTAGGAGGAGAAGCGCACCTCGCGCGTGAGGTCGAAGCCCTCGATCGCCTTCATGATGCCGACGCACGCGACCTGCACGAGGTCGTCGATCGGCTCGCCGCGGCCGCTGTAGCGCCCGGCCAGCGCGCGCGCCAGCGGGACCATCTCCTCGGCGAGCGCGTCCCGGGCGCGCGTGTCGCCGTCCTCGTGGTAGGCGCGCAGCAGCGCACGCTCGCGCACGGCCCGCTCGGCACTGGTGGTTCCCCCCTCGCTCACCACGCGTCACAGCCTCGCATACGCGCGGCGTGAGGTACTCGGCGGCTGCGGAGCAGCCCGCTCAGCCCTGTTCGAGCGGGGCCATCGTCAGACCGGCGCCGCCGAGCTGATCCCAGTACAGCTCCGCCGCCTCACGGTGGCCGGTCCAGACGATCGCCAGGCCGCTGCGATGGATCGTGTCGGCGATCCCGTAGCCGCGGTCGACGGTCATGCCGGGGATGAAGCGCGCGAGCGTGTGCGCGACGTGATCGAATGTGTTGTGGTCGTCGTTGCGAACGATGACGCGCCAGTGCCCGCCCAGTCCGCTGCCGGGCCCGTCGAGGCGCGGCTTCTCGATCGTCTGGCTCATCGACCCAGCAGGATACGAAATGCTCAGCCCGAAGCGCCGGCTTTGCGCTTGCGGCCGTAGTAGCGGTCGATCCCCAGCCACTGGTCCTCGGGCGGCATCGCCTGCGCGAACGACGCCGCCGTGCGCTCGTCGAGGACGGCGCGCAGCTCGCTGCGCAGCGCGTCGGCGTAGCCGTGGCGATCGGTGTCCTTGGCGAGCTCGCTGTAGCGCGCGAGCGCCTCGCGCAGCCGGTCCAGATGGGCGGCGACGTCGTTGTAGTCGCCGAAGTGGGTGATCGCGAGCGTCGTCGGCTCCCAGGCCTCGATCGTGTCGATCGACGCGCGCCAGGCCTCGAGGTCGAAGTCCGGCGGCGGCGTCGGCGCCAGCAGCAGCGTGCCCGGCGGCAGCCGCACGCCGGCGGTGTCGCCGGCGAAGACCCAGCCGCTGTCGCGATGTCGATAGGAAACGTGATGGGAGGCGTGGCCGGGGGTGTAGGCGACGTCCCAGCCGTCGATCGACTCGCCGCCGCGCAGGACGCGCAGGTTCTGCTGCGGGATCGGGACGACCTCGCCCCAGAGCCGGTCGAAGTCCTCGCCGTACAGCCGCTTGGCCGATGCGACGAGCCGCGTCGGGTCGGCGAGGTGGCGGGCGCCGCGCTCGTGGACCCAGACCTCGAGCTCGGGCCACTCGCGCACGAGCGCGCCGGCCGCGCCCGCGTGATCGAAGTGGATGTGCGTCAGCAGCAGCGCGCGCGGCTGTTCGTCGCCGAGCGCGTCGAGCAGCTCGTCGACGCTGGACTCAGGCCCGGGGTCGACGACGACGTCGTCGACCTGCCAGGCGCAGATCACATGTTCGCGGCCCTGGTGGTGGACGTCGATCGCGCGCATCGACCCCTGACGCTACAAACTCACCGCGCGCTCAGCCCTGGGCGAAGCCGAAGCGCTCGCGAGGGTCGTAGCGCCGCTTGACCGCCCGTAGCCGCGGTGCGTTGGCCCCGAAGTACGCCCGCTCCCAGTCGCCGAGCTCGGGATCGATGTAGTTCTGGAAGGCGGCGCCGGACGCCCACGGACGCATCGCCGCGTGGATCTCGCGCGTCCACCGTTCGCAGGCGGCGGCTAGCGGCTGCGGGTCGTTCGCGCCCCAGAAGCTCAGGTACGCGCAGTGCATGCGCTGGCGCCGGTGCACGAACGCGGTCGCGCCCGGCGGCACGCGGTTGACGGCGCCGCCGAGCGCGTCGAGCTGTACGCCGCCCTCGTGGCCGCTGCCGCCGACGCCCGGCCAGCGCTCGATCTGGGCGACGAGCGCGGCGATCGCGTCGCCCGGCAGCAGCCCGCCGAAAAAGTCCGAGCGCTGGTAGTTGGGAACGCGCGGCGGGTCCACGACCACGGGCCCGCCCGCGCGCGGCTGCACGCTGTCGGGCAGCGAGGCCTGCGCGAACGTGCGCCGGCGCACGGTCTGGCGCGCCGGCCCGGCGGCGGCGAGCGGGGCCAGCAGCGCGCGCAGCCTGGGCTCGGTGTCGTACCAGTGCCCCGAGACCGTCAGCGTCAGCGCGCCGTCGGGCCGTCGCAGCGCGCGCAGGCGCCCGTAGGAGAGCGTCACCGGCGCGTCGGGCAGCGTGCGCTGCCAGGCGTCGATCGCCGCCGCGGCCTGGGTCCAGGGGTAGGAGAACGTGAACGCGATCGCCGCCCGCGGCGCCGTGCGGACGGCGAAGCGCAGCTGCGTGACGATCGCCGTGCCCGCGCCGCCGCCGCGCAGGGCCCAGAACAGATCGCCGCGCCGATCCTCCGAGCAGCGCACGACGCTGCCGTCGGCGAGCACGACGGTGGCGGCGCGCAGGCTGTCGGACGTGACGCCGTAGCGGCGCATGAGGCGCCCGAAGCCGCCGCCGAGCGTCAGGCCCGCGATCCCGACCGTCGGGCAGGTGCCGACCGGCAGCGCGAGGCCGTGCTCGACCACGAGCTCGCGGTAGACGCCGAGAACGTCCGCGCCGCCGCCGATCCGCGCGATCGGGCGCTCGCGGTCGAGCTCGACGGCGTCGATCCGCGAGAGGTCGGCGACGATGCCGCCGGCCACATTGCAGTAGCCCGCGAACGAGTGGCGCCCGCCGCGCGCGGCGACGGGCCAGCCGCGGGCGCGGGCGAAGCGCACGACCTGCGCGACGTCCGGCGTGCTCTCACAAAAGGCGATCGCCCGCGGGCTGACGTCGAGGCGCGGGTTGTAGAGGGCGCGGGCCGCCTCCCAGCCGCCGTCGCGCGGCGTGACGAGCGTTCCGCGCAGGCGGCGGCGCAGCTCGGCGGTCGTGGGCGCTGCGGCGGCGGAGGCCGTCAGCAGCGTGGGCGCGCCCGCGAGCACGAACGCCGCCGCGCTGCCGCGACGGACGAACTGGCGTCGCGTCTGTCGCTCGCCCATGCCTGGCGAACGATATGGGGCCCCGCGGGTTGCGGCGTGCGACCTACGCGTCCTCGCCGGCGGCGGCCACGGCGTCCGGATCGGTTTCGCCCGTGTCGGGCGCGACCTGCGCCTCGGGGTCGGTCTTCACCTCGGCGTCGTCGCCCGCCTCGTCGGCCGCAGCGCCCTCGGTCCCGGGCGCGTCATCGCCGTCGCCGGCGACGATGTCGGAGACGTCGAGCGCGCCGTCGCCGCCATCGGCGTCGCCGCCACCGCGCTCCTCGGCAGCCTGGATCTGCTCGTCGCTGAGGGCGTCGACGCCCTCGGGGATCTCCGAGCCGGCGTCCGCGCCGCGTCCGGTGTCCGGCTCGACGTGTCCGATGACCTCGCCCGGTGTCGTGCCTGGTGTCTCGTCTGCCATGGATCTTCTCCCGCGATCGCGTGGTTGTGCTCCGTTGCGTACCCGATCCGGCGCCCTCCATGCCTGCCGCGCAGGTACGATCCGCGGCGATGAGCGAGACCCCAGCCCATCGGCTGCCCGAACGCGACCGTCCCTGGATGATGCGCACGTACGCAGGGCATTCGACGGCGAAGAAGTCCAACGCCCTGTACCGCTCCAATCTGGCGAAGGGCCAGACCGGCCTGTCGATCGCCTTCGACCTGCCGACGCAGACCGGCTACGACGCCGACCACGAGCTCGCGCGCGGCGAGGTCGGCAAGGTCGGCGTGCCGATCGCCCATCGCGGCGCGATGGCCGAGCTGATGGACGGCATCCCGCTGGACACGATGAACACCTCGATGACGATCAACGCGACGGCGGCCTGGCTGCTGGCGCTCTACATCGTCGCCGCCGAGGAGCAGGGCGTCGAGCAGTCGGTCCTCCAGGGCACGACGCAGAACGACATCATCAAGGAGTTCCTCGCGCGCGGCACGTACGCCTTCCCGCCCGCGCCGTCGATGCGGCTGATCGCCGACATGGTCGCCTACACGGTGACCGAGGTCCCGAAGTGGAACCCGATCAACATCTGCTCCTACCACCTCCAGGAGGCGGGCGCGACGCCGGTCCAGGAGATCGCCTACGCGCTGTCCAACGCGATCGCCGTGCTCGACGCCGTCCGCGAGCGCGTCGACGAGGCGCTGATGGGCAAGGTCTTCTCGCGGATCTCGTTCTTCGTCAACGCCGGCGTGCGCTTCGTCGAGGAGCACGCGAAGCTGCGCGCGATGTCGCAGCTGTGGGAGCAGATCGGCCGCGACCGCTACGGCGTGCAGGATCCCAAGCAGCTGCGCTTCCGCTACGGCGTGCAGGTCAACTCGCTCGGCCTGACCGAGTCCCAGCCCGAGAACAACGTCCAGCGGATCGTGCTCGAGGCGCTCGCCGTGACGCTCGGCCGCGACGCCCGCGCGCGGGCGATCCAGCTGCCGGCGTGGAACGAGGCGCTCGGGCTGCCGCGGCCGTGGGACCAGCAGTGGTCGCTGCGCATCCAGCAGATCCTCGCCTTCGAGACCGACCTGCTCGAGTACCCCGACATCTTCGAGGGCTCGGTCGTCATGGAGGGGCTCGTCGCCGAACTCGCCGACGGCGCGCGCGCCGAGATGGCCGTCGTCGAGGAGCACGGCGGCGCCGTCGAGGCCGTCCCGTACATGAAGGCCTCGCTCGTCGACTCGCACCGCGAGCGGATCCGCCGCATCGAGGCCGGCGAGCTGATCGTCGTGGGCCAGAACTCCTACCGCGAGAGCGAGCCCTCGCCGCTCGCCGAGGGCGAGGACGGCGGGATCATGACCGTCGACCCCGGCACCGAGGCCGAGGCCAAGGCCGCGCTGACGCAGTGGCGCGCGGCGCGCGACCAGGCGGCCGTCGATGCCGCCCTCGACGAGCTGCGCGCCGCGGCCGCCGACGGCAGCGTGAACATCATGCCCGCGACGATCGCCGCCGCCCGCGCGGGCGCGACGACAGGCGAGTGGTCGCAGGCGCTGCGCGACAGCTTCGGCGACTACCGCGCGCCGACCGGCGTCGGCGAGGCCTCGGCCGGACCCGTCGCCGCGGGCGCCGAGCTCGAGCAGCTGCGCGACGAGGTCGCCCGCGTCGGCGACGCGCTCGGCCGGCGGCTGAAGATCCTCGTCGGCAAGCCCGGCCTCGACGGGCACTCCAACGGCGCCGAGCAGATCGCCGTGCGGGCGCGTGACGTCGGCATGGAGGTCGTCTACGAGGGCATCCGCCTGACGCCGTCGCAGATCGTGACATCGGCGCTGCAGGAGGGCGTCCACGTCATCGGCCTGTCGATCCTCTCGGGCTCGCACCGCGAGCTGATCCCGGCGCTCGTCGAAGGCCTGCGCGCGGCGGGCGTCGACGCGCCCGTCGTCGTCGGCGGGATCATCCCCGAGGTCGACGTCGCGCCGCTGAAGGCCGCCGGCGTCGCCGCCGTCTACACGCCCAAGGACTTCGACCTCACGCAGATCATGCGCGACATCGTCGCGCTCGTAGCCGAGCGCAACGGGGTCGCGGCGAGCGCCTGACGGGCCTCAGGCGGCCTCACCGCCGTACTCGTCGTGCAGGTTCCACCACTGGTAGGGAGCCGTCTGCGGGTAGCCGTCCGGTGAGTCCTCCCACACCTCCTGGCGCCCGAGCGCCGTCAGGTCGAGGTAGCTCCACGTGCTCCCCATCGCCTCGTCTCCGCGGCCGTCGACGAAGTACGTGCGGAAGATGCGCTCGCCGTCGCGCACAAAGGCGTTCGTGCCGTGCCACTCGCCGACGCCGAAGTCCGCGTCGAAGTCGTCGGTGAGCGTGTACCACGGCATCTGCCAGCCCATCCGCGCCTTCCAGCGCTCGATGTCGGCCTGCGGCGCGCGCGAGACGAACGCCAGCGTCGTGTCGCGCGCGTTGAGGTGCGCGAGGTGCGCGACCTGGTCGGCGAGCAACGAGCAGCCTCCGCAGCCACGCTCGGGCCAGCCGCTGACGCCGGGCTCGTAGAAGAAGCGATAGACGATCAGCTGGCGGCGTCGCTCGAAGAGGTCGAGCAGGCTCACCGGGCCGGCCGCGCCCTCGAAGCGGTATTCCGTCTCGACGGCCATCCTCGGCATCCGGCGGCGCGCGGCGGCCAGCGTGTCGCGGGCGCGCGTCAGCTCCTTCTCCTTGACGAGCATCTGCGCGCGGGCGGCGTCCCACTCCTGCGGCGACACGATCGGCGGCATCTCCATCTCGAACTCCTCTCTCGGGTACGCGTTCTCGAGCGTTCAGACCTCCCGGGCCGGCGAGAGTCATCGGCAACCGTCATCAGGCCAGCCAGTAGCGCCGCCAGCGCACGCCGTCGGGTGCTTGGCGCACGTCCTCGAGGACGCCGCCGGCGCGCTCGATGATGATCGCCGACGCGGCGTTGTCCTGCTCGCACGTGACGAGGACCGGGTCGATCCCCTGGGCGCGCGCGACGACGAGTGCCTGGCGCAGCATCTCCGTGGCATGGCCGCGACGGCGCTCACGCGGGCGCACGCCGTAGCCGATGTGACCGGCGACGTCGCGCAGGAAGGCATTGAGCTCGTGGCGGATCGAGACGCGGCCGACGAGCTCGGCCTCGAGCTCAGCGACGAGGAACGTCGCCGGCACCCGATCCTGCGTCACGTCGAGCCCGCGGCGCGTGCGCTCGAGCCGCTCCTCGTACGCCCGCCAGGGCTCGTCCGCCCGCCAGCCCAGGAGGAACTCGAAGCCGTCGCGCGCGAGCTCCTCGTGGGCGGCGATCGCCTCGCGTTCGTCGCCGACGCGCAGCGGCCGCAGACGCAGATCCGTCGCGCACGCGCTCATCGGGCGGGCGGGCGCCGGGCTGGGCGGGTCCCGATCATGCCGACCGAATCTACCTCGGCCGACCGTGCCGCGGCGCTCCGAGTACACGCCGAACCTCTCGCCGCGTGTACTAGCGTCCGTCGCCATGTCCGCCGCCGGCGACGACCTCGGCCAGCGCCTGCGTGACGGGGACCTCTCCGCCGCGCCCGCCGTGCTGAACCTCGTCGAGAGCCGCGCGCGCGATCAGCGCGCCCAGATCGACGCGCTGTTGCACGCCGTCTCGCCGGGCGCGCTCGGCGGCGACGCGCCGGCGCACGTGATCGGCGTGACCGGTCCGCCCGGGGCGGGCAAGTCCTCGCTGCTGTCCGAGCTCGTGGGCGCGTGGCGCGCGGACGGGCGCAGCGTCGCGGTGCTCGCGGTCGACCCGTCCTCCAAGCGCTCGGGCGGCGCGCTGCTGGGCGACCGCGCGCGGATCGTCGTCGACCCGACCGACCGCGCCGTGTTCATCCGCTCGATGGCCGCCGGCGGCCGGCTCGGCGGCCTCGCCCCCGCCACGCGCGCGGCCGCCCACGCGCTGGCGGCGGCGTTCGACGTCGTCGTCATCGAGACCGTCGGCGTCGGCCAGTCGGAGACCGAGATCGCCGAGGTGGCCGATACCGTCGCCGTCGTGGTGCAACCAGGTGGCGGCGACGTCCTGCAGTTCCTGAAGTCGGGGATCATGGAGATCCCCGACGTGCTCGTCGTGACGAAGGCCGACCTCGGCCAGGTCGCGCAGCGCTCGCGCCGCGATCTCAACGCGGCGCTGCGCTCGCTCGGCGCGCGCGACACGCAGGTCGTCGCCGTCAGCTCGATCGCCCCCGCTTCCGGCTTCGACGACCTCGTCGCGGCGCTCGATGCCCACCGCGCCGCACTCGACGTCGGCGCGCGCAGGCTCGCGTCGCGGCGCGCGAGCGCGCTGGCGGACTTCGCCGCCGAGCACGGCGAGCGCGGGCTGCGCGGGCTCGGCGGACGGCGCAGCGCGCTGAAGCTGCTCGGCGAGCAGGACGCGGCGCTCGACGTGCCGGCGCTGACGCGCGCGCTCGAGCGGGCGGCGGCGGCGTGAGCCGGACGTGGCTCGTCGACCTGGCGCTGATGGTCGGCGCCTTCGTCGTGGCGACGGTCGTCGCGCAGCTCGCGGGAGCGGCGAACCTCGGCACCTCGATGTCGTTCGGCCAGATCGCGTTCACGCTGACGGCGGTGTACGTCGTGATGCGGCGCTGAGACGTGGTCGTGTCGAGCCGCGGGGCGCATACCGCCCTCGACACGACACGACGGCGGCCGTGCGCGCGCTGGCGGGGCCTACGGAGCCGTCGTCCCCAGCCCGGCGTCCGACAGCGACGACACCCTCCAGCCGTCGTCCTCCTTGACGAGCCGCACGGTGTCGACCGAGGGCACTTCGCCGCCGGCCGTGGAGCGCACGCGCGCGTTGGCGGTGTCGCCCGTGACCTCGACGCGGCTCACCTCCAGCTGCGGGTTTTGCCGATCCTCCAGGCCCGTGCGCAAGGCGACCTCGCACGGCAGCCCGGCGGCGCGGATGTTCTCGACGAGCTCGGTCGCATAGAGGTCGTCGCAGAGCGTCTGGTAGTCCTTCGCACGCGTCGCGGCGGCGTAGCGATCGAGCGTGTCGCGGACCTCCTCGGTGGCGTCAGGCTCGGGCTTGAGCACCATCACGAGGAGCACGACCACGACGAGCAGTGGGACGCAGGCGATCACGAGCGCCTTTCCGCGCAGCTTGCTGAGCGCGACGAACGGCGCTCCGAGGAAGCGCAGCGGGCGCAGGATCTTCAGCAGGATCCTGCCGATCGCGCGAAACGGTCTGGCGACGGCGGAGACGACCTTCTTCATAGGCGCGGCAGCCTAGCCCACGAGTACGCCGCACGCGCCTACCGGCCCGTAATGCATCCGTTCGGAGCACGATGCGAGAACACACCTTGAAGCGATGATCGTTCTGCTCGCCTTCGCGTTCCTGGCCGGCGCGGCCACCGCGATCACGCCGTGCGTCCTGCCGGTCCTGCCCGCCCTGCTGTCGGCGAGCGCTACGGGCGGCCGGCGACGGCCGCTCGGGATCGTCGCCGGGCTGACGCTCACCCACACGATCACGATCGTCGGCGTCGCCTCGGTCGTCGACGGCGTCGGCGTCGGCGACAGCGCCCTGCGGACGGCCGCGATCGTCGTGCTCGCCCTCTTCGGCGTCGCCCTGCTCGTCCCCAAGGCGGCCGACTGGCTGCAGCTGCGGATGATGTTCGTGCAGCGCCTGGCTCCCCGTTCGGACGCCGACGGCTTCTGGTCGGGCCTGCCCGTCGGCGGCGCGCTCGGCTTCGTCTACGCGCCCTGCGCCGGCCCGATCCTCGCTGCCGTCATCTCCGTCGGCGCGTCCTCCGGCACGACCGGCCGGATCGTCGCGGTCGCGGTCGCCTACGGTCTCGGATCGGCGGTCGTCCTGCTCGCGCTCGCGCTCGGCGGGCGCAAGGTCATCGACCGCGTGCGCCGCGGCGGCCGCGGCGCGACGCTCCAGCGCGGCTTCGGCGCCGTCATGCTCGTCACCGCCGTGCTGATGTTCACGAGCGTCGACCTGCGCTTCCAGGAGGCGCTCGCGAGCCACTTCCCCTCGTTTCTGACCAACCCGACCGGCGGCCTGGAGCGGTCCGACGCGGTCGAGGACGAGCTCGCCGCGCTGCGCGGCGAGGCGAGGTTCAAGGCGCGCGCGGCCGTCGGCGACGCCGAGCTGCCGGGCGTCGACACGCCCGACCTGCCCGTGCTCGGACGCGCGCCGGAGTTCGACGCCACGCAGCGCTGGTTCAACACGACGCCGCTGACGATGGCCAGGCTGCGCGGGCGCGTCGTGCTCGTCGACTTCTGGACGTACACCTGCATCAACTGCATCCGCACGCTGCCCTACCTCAAGGCCTGGGACGCGCGCTACCGCGACCAGGGCCTGACGATCGTCGGCGTCCACACGCCGGAGTTCGCCTTCGAGCGCAAGGACTCCAACGTCGCCGGCGCGATCCGCCGCCAGTCGTTGCGCTACCCCGTCGTGCAGGACAACGAGTACGCCACCTGGAACGCGTTCGGCAACCAGGCCTGGCCGTCGAAGTACCTCGTCGACGCGCGCGGACGCGTGCGCTACGCGCACATCGGCGAGGGCAAGTACGAGGAGACCGAGGCGGCGATCCGAGCGCTGCTGGCCGAGGCCGGCGAGCGCACGCTCGGTGGCGCCGCCAAACCGCGCGGCACGATCGAGAGCGTCGGCCGGCGCGCGACGCCCGAGACGTACCTCGGCAGTGCGCGCGCCAAGGGCTTCTCCCCCGTCGGCCCGACGGACGGCACGCGCGACTACGAGGCCGCGGCTGCGTCGCAGCTGCCGCCGAGCGTCTTCAGCCTCGGCGGGCGCTGGCGCGTGGACCGCGAATCGGCGCGCGCCGTCCGCGGCGCGACGATCACGGCGCGCGTCGTCGGCATGAACGTCTACCTCGTGCTGGCATCGCAGGGCAACCGGCCGCGGCGCGTCCGCGTCGAGCTCGACGGCGAGCCGATCACGGCGCGCGACGCCGGTGCGGACGTGCGCGACGGCGTCGTGACCGTGCGCGACCAGCGCCTGTATCGGCTCGTGAAGCTCGCCTCGCCGGGCGAGCACGTGCTCACCCTGCGGCTGGACCCCGCCGTGAGCGGCTTTGCCTTCACCTTCGGGTGACGCTCCAACCTGCGCACTACCATGAGCGCGCATGGAGGCAAACGAAGCCCGCTCGTGGCTGCGCTGCTATCGGTGCTGGTCGACCGACCTCGAGGTCCAGGTGCACTACGAGGGCATCCACAAGATCGACCCGGAGACGGGTGAGCGCGCCGAACCGGTGGACGAGCTTCAGGAGGCCGTCGTGCAATGCCTGGAGTGCATGCACGACCAGCCCCACCTCGGCTTCCACAACGGACGCGTCGAGCCGATCGAGGACCGCTGGGAGCGCATGATCGCCGGGACGCCGTGGGTGGCGTCCTGCACGGTGACGGTCGACGCCGACGACGTCGAGACGTGCTCGGGCCCGGAGGCCGGCGACGCGCTGTCGTACGCGGCGTTCGGCGACTACGGCACGCGCGAGTTCTTCACCCACGTGCGTTTTCACAAGCACGACGGCGACAAGATCGTCGTGCACCTGCTCGTCGAGCTGTACGCCCGCTCGCTCGACGAGGCCACCGGCGTGCTCGAGGAGGCCGCGCGCGGCGCGCTCGCGATCACGTCGCTCGCCGAGGAGTCGCGGCCGCCGGCGGCGACCGGCGAAGAACGGCACTGAAGGGCAGGCGCAGACCCGCCCGCGGGCGTATCGTTGGGCCATGCTCGCCCGCGAGCAAGAGCATCGCTCGAACGCGCCGCGCCCGGTCGCGACGGCGCGGAAGCTCGCGGCCGCACCGCGCGACGCACCCGCGCCGCCGCGGCTCCCGCCCGCCTGCGGCCTGCCACCGCTGGCCCGCGTCCCCGCCGACCGCCGTGTCCTGGCGCGCTTCGCCTGGCCCGACCGCACGGCACCGGATCTCGTCGCGGCGACCTTCACGGCCCTGCGCACATGGGCCGACACCGAGCGCTGCTGGCCGCTGGATCGCACGATGGCCGACTGGGTCGGGCGGTCGATGGCCAACGAGGACGTCAAGGACGCCTGGGAGCGCTTCGAAGCCGCGCACCGGGCAGCCCGCGACCCGGCGCTCACGAAGCGCCAGCTCGTGCTCGCCGCGACGCGCCTGAAGGCGCACGTCGAGAAGGTCTACGAGACACCGCTGACCGCGAAGGAGATCGACGAGAAGAAGGCCAACATCGACCACCTCGTCCGCGCGATCCCACCGAGCGTCTTCCCCGGCGCGTTCGACCGCGTGAAGTACAAGGACGCGCTCGTCAGGAAGGTCCTCGAGAGCCCGCGCTACATGCAGTCGATCAAGGCCAAGGACCCCTACGTCGCGCACCTGCAGGACGACGACACGAGCCCCGGCGGCTTCAACGCGGCCCTGATCAAGGAGCGCGTCGACGTCGTGCGGGCGGGCGGCGACCTGATGGCGACGCTGCGGCCCGGCGCCGACCTGGAGTGGACGAAGTGGCGCGAGGACGACTGCCTGTTCGCCGCGATCCTCAAGGTCCTGCTCAAGAAGGACTCGCCGACCGACGAGGACCGCGACCGGGAGCTCGCCGAGCGGCTGGCCGACGACGTCAACATCGCCCACGGCGTCGTCGACGACCCGGTCATCCTCGCCCTGATGGAGCGGCTCGGCTGGCCGCACACCCGCTATGACAGCTGGGCGGCGTTCACCGCGGGCGCGGCCAAGCGCAGGTTGCACGTGCTGTCACTCGACGTCCTCGCGAGCGGCAAGAAGAGTCACGTCGTCGTGGCCTACTACGACACCGCCACGGACAACGCCTGGAAGCTCTACGACCGCCAGGCGATCCGGCTCGGGCGCCCGCCGATGGCGATCGCGCCGCACGTCGACAATCCGCTGGACTCCTGGCAGGTCACGACGACCGACGCTGCCACCGAGTTGGAGCAACGCCTGCGCGCCTGATCCCGGCGCCTACGCGGCGCTCAGCGCGGCGCTCGCGAGCGACTGCGAGAACGGCACGCACCAGAACACGACCGTGTCGTAGCGCGTCAGGTCGATGCCGGCCGGGATCGCGTACTGCTGGTTGCCCTTGCTGCCCTTCAGCGCGCCGATGTCCCGGAACGTGCCTGCCGAGGCGTCGGTCGCCAGGTAGACGCGGACCTGTGGCCCGGGGTCGATCTCGAAGCCGTCGGAGAGCGTCAGCCGCCGACCGCCGGCGGCGAGCGCCACGACGCGCGCGGTGCCCGACGCGCTGTGCGACTGCGGGCGCACCGCGCCCGTCAGCTCGACGACGTTCGCGCGCTTCACGGGCGTCGCGGCCTGCGCGGGCTGCGCGGGCGGCTCGGGCTGCGGCGCGAGCGGATCGCGCTCGACCGGCGCGGTCCCGGCCTGGCTGGCCGGGACGCCCGTCACAACCTGCTCGTCGACGACGGTGTCGCGCACGGAGGTCCAGTAGAAGCCGAAGACCGCGATCGCGCAGCAGGCCAGGAACGTGCCGCGCAGCCACGGGCGCAGCTCCGGCCGCGCCTTGCCGACGCGGCCGAAGAGCACGCTGCAGGCGACGAACCACAGCGCCCCCAGGGCGATCGTGCTCCAGTAACCGGGGGCCACGACACCGGCCCAGAACCACAGGCCGATCGCCAGCGTCAGGACGACGAGCGGCGGAGCGAGCAGCTTGGCAGCGAGCCGCACGTCTAGGACCGGACGAGGTTCGCGCGCGCGAGCGTCTGCGTGAACGGAACGCACCAGAAGATCACGCTGCGGTAGCGGCGCAGATCGACGCTGCCGGGGATCGCGTACTGCTGATTGCCCTTGTTGCCCTTCAGCGCGCCGAGATCCTTGTAGTTCTTCGGGATCTGCCCGTCACCCTTGGCCGAGCGCGGCACGAGCCAGACGCGGACCTTCGGCCCGGGGTCGATCCGGAAGTTGCGCAGCGTCAGCACGCGCTTGGCGCCGGTGAGCACGACCGCGGCGCGCCCGGAGGCGTCATGGCCGACGGCGCGGACGTCGCCGTGCAGCAGCTCGACGTTCTTGGCCGCCCAACCGTCGGCGGCGGGCGCGAGCGCCAGCCCGGCGAGGGCGAGCAGCGTTGCGTTGCGAAGGCGTCGTCTCATGTGCGCATTGTCCGCCCCGCCGCGCTCGCGTTTCATGAACAACCGCGAAACACCGACGTCGCCGCTGGACCATCGCCTCGTCGGTCGACTCGTCGCCCACTAGGGGTAGATGCCGCGCATCCGCGCCGATTCGGAGACGCGCTCGATCGCGACCGACAGCGCCGCCATGCGCCAGTCGCAGCCGAGCCGATCGGCGGCGTCCATGACGCGGCCGAACGCGGCGCGCAGCTGGCGGCGCAGGCGCTCCTGCGTCTCGAGCTCGTCCCACGAGTAGCGCTGGTGGTCCTGCACCCACTCGAAGTAGGAGACGGTCACGCCGCCGGCGTTGGCGAGCACGTCGGGGACGACGAGGATGGCGCGGTCGCGCAAGATCGCCTCGGCCTCCGGCGTCGTCGGCCCGTTGGCGGCCTCGACGACGACCTGGCATTGGAGCCGAGGCGCGTTCTCGTCGGTGATCTGGCGCTCGCGGGCGGCCGGGATGACGATCTCGCAGGGCAGCTCGAGCACGTCCAGCGGGCCGATCTGCTTGGCATCGGGGTAGCCCTCGAGCAGGCCGTTCTCGGCCGTCCAGCGCGCGAGCCGCGGGATGTCGAGACCGTCGGGGTCATACAGGCCGGCGCTGTGGTCCGACACGGCGACGACGCGCGAGCCGATCGCGTGCAGCTCGTTCGCCGCGACGGCGCCGACGTTGCCGAAGCCCTGGATCGCGATCCGCGCCTCGCGCAGGTCCATGCCGATGCGCTCGCAGACGGCCTCGGTGACGTAGACGACGCCGAGTCCGGTCGCCTCGCGGCGGCCGACCGTGCCGCCGAGCACGACCGGCTTGCCGGTGACGATCTCGAAGACCGAGTGGCCGACCATCTGCGAGTAGGTGTCCATGAACCACGCCATCTCGCGCTCGCCGGTCGCCATGTCGGGCGCGGGGATGTCGCGGTCGGGCCCGATGACGGGGATCAGCTCGGCGGCATAGCGGCGCGTCAGGCGCTCGAGCTCGGGGACGCTGAGCTCGCTCGGGGTGCAGCGCACGCCGCCCTTCGCGCCGCCGTAGGGCAGGCCGAGCAGCGCGCACTTCCAGGTCATCCACATCGCGAGCGCCGCGCACTCCCCCAGCGAGACGTCCGGCCCATAACGAAAGCCGCCCTTCGTCGGGCCCATCGTGAGCGTGTGCTGGACGCGGTAGCCGGTCAGGCCGAGCACGCGCCCGGAGTCCAGCCGGACCGGGAAGTTCACGACGAGCGAGCGGCGTGGCTCGCCGAGCCGGGTCACGAACTCGGGGTCGAGCTCCAGCAGCGCCGAGGCGCGGTCGAACTGGTCGTTGGCGATGCGGTACAGCTCGGACGCCCATTCGCGGCCGGGTACGACATCGTCGACATCGTCCTGCGTCTGCGTGGCCATGACCGGCAACGTATCGTGCGGTCGCGACGGGGGCCTGCCGCAGCGGCGAGCGGCCGTCGCCCCGCGAGCCGGTCCCGCCCGCGGGCGGCTGGGTCAGACGGGCGGGCTCCTGCGCGCGCGCGGACCGCACGGCATGCGCTCCCGCAGCAGCGTGCGCGAGGGGCTGCGCGCGCGCACCGCGCCCCCGCTTGACCGCGAGGCGACGTACAGCGCGGGCCGCAGCCCCAGCCGCTCCATGTCCGTCAGGACGCAGGCAAGCGCGAGATGCTCCTCGAGCACCACCGTGCGGTCGGCGAGCTCGACGCGAATGAGCCAGTCGCCGCCGCGCTCGGGCGTCGCCCGCACGAGCTCGCCGAGATGCACGCCGGTCGGGCCCGCTTCGGCGCGCAGGCGGTCGACCTCCTCCCGAACCCACCTGTCGATCCGCGCCGGCGTCACCGGGGCCCGCAGCGCGATCAGCACATCGTCCATGTCGCCCGCGGCCTAGTGGGTGTGCGGGCCGTCTGACCCGCAAGCGCAGCTGATGATCTCGCGCGAGATGATCCGCCCCTTCCCGGTGTGCATGTGCGTCGTGCACGGCATGCACGGATCGAAGCTGCGAATCGCCCGGAGCACGTCGATGCCCTTGAAGTCCTCGGGCTTCTCGTAGTTCTCCAGCAGCGGCGTGGCGAGCACGGCCTCCTCGTAGGGGCCAGGGTTGCCGAAGGGATCCTTCGGCGACGCCATCCACGTCGACGGCGTCAGGATCTGGTAGTTCTCGAGCACGCCGTTGTCCATCTCCATGTGGTGCGTCAGGAAGCCGCGGCCCGCGCTCCACAGGCCGACGCCGATGCGGTGGTCCTTCGGCATCTCGTAGGGCGTCGACATGCGCGCGTCCGGCCCGCCCTTCCTGAGCAGGTCGTGGGCCAGCTGCAGGTTGTCCCACGCGATCGCCGCCGTGTAGAGGATGCAGTAGGCCCGCGCGCGGTTGCGCTCGAACGCGCCCCATGTCTCGGGAACCTTCCACTCGATGAGGTCGTTGGGCAGCTCGGCCTTGGGGAGATCGACCTGAAGGCTGTTACCCGTCGAGTGGATGAAGCGCGAGTCGCGGAAGTTCGCCGCGCCGGTCTGCGCGGCGACCCAGATGCGCGAGTAGGCGCCCGTCTCCATCGCCAGGCGGTCCCAGCGCGGCGCCGTCGACCAGGAGTACTTCTCCTTCCAGCTCGTCGCCGTCGGCTTCGGGATCGTCTCCTTGTTCCACGGATGCCACGGCGACAGCGGGTTGCCCGACGGGTCGGTCTTGTGGCGGTAGTACTCGTTGCCGTTGCCCGCCCACTCCTCGTAGAAGGCGTGCTCGACGAACTCCTCGAGCCCGGCGTTCATCATCTGCAGGCTCGTCGTGCGCAGCTCGCCGTCGACGATCACGCCGGGAGGCGCCCAGCGCTCGCGACCCCAGGTGTCGGCGTTCTTGTACGTGCCGTCGTAGGCGTACGGGTCGTCCCACTGGCCGGGCTCGATCATGTTCGCCGGCCGCGTCCCGATGTCGCGGTACTTCGGGTTGACCTCGTAGAAGAACTCCGCCAGGTCGTCCCAGATCGCCGCCGTCTTGCGGCCGTAGTCGAAGTACTTCGTCACACGCAGGCTGATCTCGTTGAGATCCGACGGGTCGATCGTCGTGCTGAGCCCTCCCGGCACGACGGTCTGCGGATGCGGGAACTTGCCGCCGATGAGGACGTACGCCTCACGCGCCAGGCGCGTGTAGTACAGACCCTCGAGGTACAGCTTGCCCGTCAGCGGCGTCAGGTCGGTCATGAGGTCCGACATCAGCGCGTAGCCGTGGATCGCGGCGCCGGGCAGCCGCGTGCCGAGCGCGCGCTCCCAGATCTCCGGGTTCGTCTCGCGCATGGCCGACTCGGAGAAGTCCGGGCCCGCAAGCAGCGACAGGTGGATCGGATGGTCGTAGAGATACTCGACCGCCTGCAGCAGGTTGCGCGCCACGATGCCCATCGGCGGCGGCTTGATGCCGAACGCCATCTCGCACGCCAGCGCCGAGGTGTTGGCGTGGACGCCGCCGCAGACGCCGCATGCGCGACTGGAGATGAAGATCGCATCGCGCGGGTCGC
Source organism: uncultured Solirubrobacteraceae bacterium (assembly GCA_963756465.1). Taxonomy (GTDB): domain Bacteria; phylum Actinomycetota; class Thermoleophilia; order Solirubrobacterales; family Solirubrobacteraceae; genus CADCVQ01. Next base: position 295,926 of record CAVWNK010000002.1, on the reverse strand, counting down.
GGCCCTTGAGGATGATCTCGTAGCCGCGGAACAGCGTCGCCATCGACGCGGTCTCCATCACCTGGCGGTTCTCGAGGTCGACGACCGTGTGGAACGCCAGCGCGCCGGCGACACGCGTGACCGGATCGAAGTCGACCCGCCGGACCGCGCCGTTACGGGCGAACAGCTCCCGCATCCGCTCCGGGTCGTCCTCGATCGGCGTCGCCAGGGGCGTCTCCGTGTAGGAATACGGATCGACGGCGCCGGGCTTCAGGGTCGCGTTGCCCTGAGCGTCGAACTCGATCGGGAGGTTCTTGAAGCACACGGTCGGCAGCTCCTCCGGGCCCAAGAGCCCGCTTCTCGTTCAGACGGTCGCCGGCTGCGGTCCAGCCAGGCGGTCCGTCCCGTGGATCGGTGGCAAGCTAAAGCGAGGGCGTCAGTCCGGTGCGATTCTGGAAGCTATGCTTCATAGATGACTGAGACACATAGCGAGCTGGGACCGGCGCTGGATGCAGAGGTCGCCGCCACCGGCGTGGCCAAGCTCGACGCCGCCCTCGGCGGGCTGTTCTGGGGCGACAACGTCGTGTTCTCCGTCACCGAGGGCGCGACGGCCGCTCCCTTCTACCGCGCGGTCGCCACGAGCGACGTCGCCTACGACCGCTGCCTGCTCATCCGCCTGGCGGACGACGCGCCGGCGTACCCGGGCTTCGACGTCATCGACGCGCGCCCGGACGGCAAGCTCGCCCAGCCGGCGCCGCTGCTGCACGCCGTCGTCGAGGCCTGCAGGCCCGGGGAGCGCAACCTGCTTCTGTTCGGCGGCCTGGACGTCATGGCCGAGCGCTGGGGTCCCGACGTCGCCGCCCGCTTCTTCTCGACCTGCTGTCCGCAGCTGCTCCAGCTCGGCGCGATCGCGTACTGGTCGATGTCGGCGAGCGACGGCAACGTCGCGATGCGCCGCGCCGTCGAGGAGGTCACCCAGTGCGTCTTCGTGCTCGACAGCGGACGGCTGCGCGTCGCCAAGGCGGAGGGCCGCCCGCCAGGGATCCAGGGCAGCGTGTTCCGCGTCGCGGAGTCCGGCGGACTACCCGTGCTCGTCGCCGCCCCGATGGTCGCCAGGATCGGCAACGCCCTGCGCGGGGCGCGACTGCAGCGCAACCTCAGCCAGTCCGACCTCGCGCGCATCGCCGGCGTGTCGGCCAGCGCGATCTCCCAGGCCGAGCGCGGACAGCGCGGCCTGTCGCTGGAGACGGTGCTCGGCCTGGCGACCGGCCTGAACGTGACGCTCGACGAGCTGCTGCGCGGCGAGGTCGCGACCGGGTACCGGCTCGGCCGCCGCCGCCTCCCCCCGAATCACCGAAGCGAGGACGGCGGCGTGCCGCTGGCGCTCCTCGACGACCGGCAGGCGGGGCTGCGGGTCTTCCTCGTGCGCATCCCGCGCCGCGGTCGTGCCCAGCCGCACATCGCCCATCACGGCGTCGAGCTCGTGACCGTCGCGAGCGGGCTCGTCCAGGTGCACCTCGAGACGGGCCGCCCGGTCCTCACCTCGGGCGAGGCGCTCCTCGTCGAGACGCCGATCCAGGGCTGGCGCAACCTCGGCGTCGGCGAGGCGACGCTCTTCTGGACGCTGCGCGATCCGCGGCACGACGCCTAGCTGCCGGCCCCGCGCGACGGCGGCAGCTATGGGGCGCCATGCGCCCCAACGCTGCCGGCCGCGACGTGCGGCGTGCGCGCGCGCCGGTCTACGTCAGCGCCCGCGCGCCTTCTTGCGCTTGCGCATGCGCAACCAGCGCTTGAGCAGCGCGATCACGCGGCGGCGTCCAGTCGCTTCTCGAACGCCTCGAGCTGCGCGCCGATCTCGGCGGGCAGGTCGTCGCCGAACTTCGCCAGGAACTCGCGCACCTGCGGCAGCTGGGCCTTGAACGCCTCCGGATCGACGGTGACGACCGCGGCGAGATCCTCGTCGGAGATGTCGAGCCCCGAGACGTCGAGCTCACCCGGCGCCGGGACGATTCCGACCGCGGTCTCGACGCCCTCGGCGGCCCCCGTGCAGCGCTCGAAGACCCACTTCAGCACGCGCGAGTTCTCGCCGAACCCGGGCCACAGGAACTTGCCGCTGTCCGGGTCCTTGCGAAACCAGTTGACGTAGAACAGCTTCGGCAGGTCGGCGCCCTCGCGCGCGCCGATGTCGAGCCAGTTCTGGAAGTACTCGGCCATGTTGTAGCCGCAGAACGGCAGCATCGCGAACGGATCGAAGCGCAGCTGGCCGACGCCGCCGGCGGCGGCGGCGGTCATCTCCGAGCTCATCGTCGAGCCCATGAAGACGCCGTGGTTCCAGTCCAGCGCCTCCGTGACCAGCGGGACGACCGTCGCGCGGCGGCCACCGAAGATCATCGCGTCGACCGCGACGCCCGCGGGGTCCTCCCACTCCGGCGCGATCGCCGGGTCCTGCGCGGCAGGCGTCGTGAAGCGGCCGTTGGGGTGCGCGGCGGGCGTCTCGGAGTCGGGCGTCCAGTCGTTGCCCTTCCAGTCGATCGCGTGCGCGGGCGGCTCGGACGTCATGCCCTCCCACCACACGTCGCCGTCGTCGGTCAGCGCGCAGTTGGCGAACAGCGTGTTCTTCGCGACGGTCGCCATCGCGTTGGGGTTCGTGTCCTCGCCGGTGCCCGGCGCCACGCCGAAGAACCCCGTCTCCGGGTTGATCGCGTAGAGCTTGCCGTCGTCGCCGAACTTCATCCAGGCGATGTCGTCGCCGATCGTCTCGACCGTCCAGCCCTCGAGCGTCGGGATCAGCATCGCGAGGTTCGTCTTGCCGCAGGCGCTCGGGAAGGCGCCGGTGACGACCTTCGTCTCGCCCTCGGGCGAGGTGAGCTTGAGGATCAGCATGTGCTCCGCCATCCAGCCCTCGTCGCGAGCCATCTTCGACGCGATCCGCAGCGCGAAGCACTTCTTGCCGAGCAGGGCGTTGCCGCCGTAGCCCGAGCCGTAGGACCAGATCTCGCGCGTCTCGGGGAAGTGGACGATGTATTTCGTCTCGGGGTTGCACGGCCAGGGGACGTCCTCCTGACCCTCGGCGAGCGGCGCGCCGACGGAGTGCACGCAGGGCACGAACTCGCCGTCCTCGCCGAGCACGTCGAGCGTCTTGGCGCCGACGCGGGTCATGATCATCATGTTCACCGCGACGCAGGCGGAGTCGGTCAGCTCGACGGCGATGTGCGCGATCGGTGAGCCCAGCGGGCCCATCGAGAACGGCAGGACGTACATCGTGCGCCCCGCCATGCAGCCGTCGAAGAGGCCGTCGAGCTTGTCGCGCATATCGGCCGGGTCGGTCCAGTTGTTCGTCGGCCCGGCGTCGTGCTCGGTCTTCGTGCAGATGAACGTGCGATCCTCGACGCGCGCAACATCACCCGGGTCCGAGCGCGCGAGAAACGAGTTGGGCCGCTTGGCGTCGGCGAGCTTCGTGAACGTTCCGTTGTCGACCAGCAGCTGCGTCAGGCGGTCGTACTCCTCCGCCGACCCGTCGCACCAATACACGTCTTTGGGCTTCGTCAGGGCCGCGATCTCGTCGACCCAATCGATGAGCTTCTGGTTCTTCGTCGGCACGGTCGTCGTTTCGCTCACGCCTTCATCCTCGCCTCGTCGCAGTTGGTCGCGCGCCATTGTCGCGTAAGTTCGCCTTCGGTGGGTTCCCCTCGTGCCAGGTGCCCGTGCAAGGGCGCAACTTCTGCCGACGCGACGGGTCGCAGACCAAGAGTCACGATCCACAGGGCCGGCGGCCGGCAGCGCGCCGACGCCGTGAACTCAGCAGCGTCCTCGCCCGCGCGAGGGCCATACACGCGCACTGCCAGCCCCCGACCGGGTGCTGTGCCCTGGCGCGACACCGGCCCGCACCAACCCGAGGAGCAGCAATGCAGACCCACCAGCCGATCGAAGACCATTCGCCCATCCGCCGGCGGTTGCTCAGCAAAGCGCCGCGCACACGATCCGTCGTCGCCGCGACAGGCCTGCTCGTGCTCTGCATCAGCCCGTTCGCCGCGGCGAAGACGGGCAGCAACCTGCGCGAGGGCCTGCGCAACGGCACGGCCACGCAGGAGACCAAGATCATCGGCAACCTCGGTTCGACGACCGCGCCGACAGGCGGCTTCGTGACGCGCCAGTCCAACCTCTCGTCGAGCGGCGGCGGCGCGATCTACGGCTGTCGTTCGAAGGCCGGCGGCACAGCCGCCAAGCCCACGCCGCAGAACCCGTGCGTGCGTGCCAACAACCTGTCGACCGGCTTCGCCTTCGAGTTCAACGCCGCCAACGGCGATGCCGCCGGTCTCATCACCGTCGGCCGCGGAGGCGACACGAAGAAGCCGTTCACGACGAACGCCACGGGCGTGGCTACCGGCCTGAACGCCGACCGGCTCGACAACCTCGACGCCGCGGCCATCATCGCGGCGGCGCGGACGAAGACGAGCCTCGACGCCGACACGGTCGACGGCGACAGCGCGGCGGAGCTGAAGAACCGCTGGCTGCTGGTCGGTGCCGACGGCACGATCGTCAAGCAGACCGGCGGCTTCACGCTCGTCAACTGCTACCAGGCCAACGACAACTGCTACATCGACGGTGGCGGCGACATGCGCAACAAGGGTCTGTCCGCCGAGATCGCGACCGCGAACAATCCCGACGCGGGCACGGACGGGCAGCTGACGGGCGACACGTCGGTGGCAGCGTGCTTCTTCGACTTCGTCAACTGCGGTCCGGCGGGGACCGACACGGGCAACGGCGGCAACGCCGGCGTGTTCGTCGTCGCCCCGCGCAACAGCGACGGCACGGCCGCGGTCGCCGGCGACCGCTACCCGTTCTACGTGCACATCTCGGACTCCAGCGCCCAGTAGCGCGAGATCGCGGCGGCTGCCCGCATGGGCAGCCGCCGTCGACGGGGCTGACGGCGGCCAGACAGGCGGCCACCGACTGCACCGACCGCCGCGTGTGACGTCGGCCCGGCGGGCACCGTGCCCACCGGGCCGTCGGGGCTCCATCGAACATCCGGGAGCCTCCGCGAGCGGTCGCGCGACGATCGTTTCTCGTCAGCGTGCTGACAAGCGGCGACGCGCGCCCCACGGACGCGCTCCGTCATCGCAGTGGCCAGCCTCCTGATCATCGCCGGCGCACCGTTCGCCAACGCCCGCACGGGCGACAACCTGCGCGAGGGCGTGCGCAACGGCACGACCACCAAGGAGACCGAGATCATCGCCAACCTCGGTGTCAACCCTCTCCAAGACGGGCGGCGGCTTCGTCAACGGCTGTCGCGCCGACGAGAAGGCAACCAGCAAGCGCTGCTACCGCGCCAGCAACCTGTCCACCGGGCGCGCATTCGAGTTCAACTCCAACGACGGCCTGATCGTCGGCACGATCACCGCCGGCACCGGCGGCGACACCGAGAAGCCACTGACCACCAACGCCACCGGCTTCGCCACCGGCCTGAACGCCGACCGCGTCGACGGGCTGCACGCCGCTGAGATCGTCGGAGTGGCGCGGGCGAAGGCCGGCCTGGACGCCGACACGCTCGACGGCAAGGACTCGACGGCGTTCGTGCAGTCCGCCGACGTCGGCGGGCTGATCCCCGTCGCGGTGGTCAACATCGCGGCCGACGGCACGCTGCGCGCGTCCAGTCACCGTGCTCCGGTGACCGGCACGCCGATCGTGAGCCACACCGCGGGCTCACCTTTTTATGACGTCGACCTGCCGGGCGTGAAGTTCTTCTTCAGCGACGACGCGGCCAACTGCACGGTCGCCGACGGAGACTCGAAGTTCGCGTCGGTCAACAGCATCAACGGCGACGACCTGCGCGTCAGGGTCAGGACGGACGCCGGTGCCGACACCGAGGGCGCGCTGACTGCTCGCTGTACAACCTGAAATAGCGTCACCCTGACGCCCGGTGCTCAGCGCGCACTGCCGGAGTTTCTGAGCACCCGAGCAACGATCCACAGACCGCACACGCGGGGCGTCCGCCGGCGCCCCTCGTCGTTGCCCCCCGCGGGCCGGAGTCCGCCCGCGCCTGTGGCCTGCGTCGCTGCGATCGGAGGTATCTCCAACGCTTGCCGCCGCTCTGGGAGAGTCGAGCCGAACGATCCCCAACCAGCCGGAACCGAGGTTTTCATGATGCAAGAGCCCCGTACACGCAGGCGACTGCTCGCGCAGCGCTCCCCGCGAACGCGTTCGGTCGTTATCGCGACCAGCCTGCTCGTCATTCTGGGCGCGCCGTTGGCGGCCGCCGGGACAGGCGACAACCTGCGCGAGGGCGTGCGCAACGGCACGACCAGCAAGGAGACCGAGATCATCTCCAACATCAAGACCACGACGGCCGCCAAGGGCGGGTTCGCGATGCGGATGTCCAACCTCTCCGCCACCGGCGGCGGCTTCGTCAACGGCTGCCGCGCGTCGGCGGCCGCGACGAGCAAGCCCTGCTACCGCGCCAGCAACCTGTCCGACGGGCGCGCATTCGAGTTCAACTCCAACAACGGCCTGATCGTCGGCACGATCACCGCCGGCGCCGGCGGCGACACGAAGAAACCCTTCACCACGAACGCCACCGGCGTCGCGACCGGCCTGAACGCCGACCGGCTCGACAACCTCGACGCCGCGGCCATCATCGCGGCGGCGCGGACGAAGACGGGCCTCGCGGCCGAGACCGCCGACACTGCGACGAAGGCCACAAGCGCCGACGACGCCGACAAGCTCGACGGCCTGGACTCGACGGCGTTCGCCAAGACCCCCGAGCGTGTGCTCGCCTACGCGACCGTCGAGGACAACGGCAACGTCGACACGGCGAGAAGCCGCGGGATCACGCAGGCGAACATCGATCCCGACACGGAGGCGGGGATCGTCTGCTTCACGGGCCTGCCGATCAGGCCCAAGAACGTCCAGGTGACAGCGCAGGGGGTCTTCGACGGCGGTCAGAACGACGTGATCGCGACGACGTTCGTCTCGCTCGGCACCGTCACGAGTGGCACCTGCTCGGGCCAGCTGCAGGTGCGCACCTTCGACGTCAGCGACGGGGCGCTCGCCAACCGCCCGTTCCTGATCTGGTTCGCCGAATAGTCGCAGCCGACACGCCGGCGGGGTGATCCTCACGGGATCACCCCGCCCGCGCGGCTACGCGGGCGTCCCGTGCTCGCGCCGCGGCACGAGCACGAGGCGCTTGAACTCGGCGACGAGGACGCCGTCCTGGTTGAGCACGCGCGTGTGGACGCGGACCGTGCCGCGATCGGGCTTGGTCTTGGACTCGCGCTTCTCGAGCACCTCGGACTCGCAGAACAGCGTGTCGCCGTGAAAGACCGGCGCCGGATGCTTGAGCTCCTCGGTCGCGAGGTTCGCGATCGCCTTGCCGCTGACGTCGGACACGCTCATGCCGAGCGCCAACGAGTAGACCATCGGACCGACGACGACGTTGCGCCCCTGCTGGGACTGCTTGGCGTAGACGTCGTTGAGGTGCAGCGGGTGGTGGTTCATCGTCAGCAGGCAGAAGAGGTGATCCTCGCTCTCGGTGACGGTCTTGGCCGGCCAATGCTTGTAGACGGCGCCGACCTCGAACTCCTCCAGGTAGCGGCCGTAGGGATGCGCGCCGGACGCCTCGCGCTCGGCCTGGTCGGTCGTGAACTGCTCGCTCATCCGATGACGTCTCCTTGATCTCACCGCGGGAGCGCCGATCATGGCGCACCCCGCCCCGCGACGCCTCGCCGCCTTTCCCACACGGGAGCTGCCATGCGCATACAGTTGCGCCGGACCGCACGATCCCGCTCATCAGCGACCGGCGGTCGCGAGCGATCGAAGGGGTGCGGCGAAGAAGTCTCAACCGGTTTACAGGAGGACGCGTCATGCACAGATCGCAGCTGCCCGGCCGACGTCGCCGAACGGCCTCTCGCCACCATTCCGGCCGCGCCGCCATCGCGGCGGCCGGCCTGGTCGTGCTGTGCGGCGCCCCGTACGCGGGCGCGCGCACCGGCGACGGCCTGCGCGAGGGCGTGCGCAACGGCACGACGAACAGCGAGACGGAGATCATCGCCAACATCCGCACGACGACCGCCGCCAAGGGCGGCTTCGCGATGCGGATGTCCAACCTCTCCGCCACCGGCGGCGGCTTCGTCAACGGCTGCCGCGCCAGCGCCGCCGCGACGAGCAAGCCCTGCTACCGCGCCAGCAACCTGTCCGACGGCCGCGCATTCGAGTTCAACTCCAACAACGGCCTGATCGTCGGCACGATCACCGCCGGCGCCGGCGGCGACACGAAGAAACCCTTCACCACGAACGCCACCGGCGTCGCGACCGGCCTGAACGCCGACCGCGTCGACAACCTCGACGCCGCCGCGATCATCGCCGCCGCGCGCGCCAAGACCGGACTCGCCGCCGCGACCGCCGACACCGCCGCCGACGCCGACAAGCTCGACGGGCTCGACTCGACCGCCTTCGCGCAGGGCGGGCTGACGACGAGGATCACCGGCGGATTCGCCCTCACGGGCGCGAACACCGTCGTGCGCTCGCTGTCGCTGCCGCCGGGCGCCTACATGGTCTGGGGCAAGGTCTTCCTCGACAACGACGCCGCCGCGGCAACGGGCGAGCTGCCGTGCCGCCTCATGAGCGGGGCCACGCAGATCGACCGCAGCCTCTTCAATCTCGACGTCGACGGAGCGATCGACGACGACGAGGTGATCTCGCTGCTCGCGGCGACGACGGTCGCGGCGACGACGACGCTGGAGCTGCAGTGCTCCGAGGCGGGCGGCGGCAACATCGAGGTCTTCGACGCCGTGCTGAGCGCAATCAAGGTCGGCGGCGTCTCCTAGGCTCCGCCGGCGGGCGTCCGCGGGTCGCCGGTGCGACCCGCGGCCGCCCGCCACGCGGGTACGGGCGGCCCCCCGCGGCACGCGTCCGGGCGCGGGCGCACGACGCGCCCGGCCGCGCGCCGAATCGGTAGGTTCAGCGACGCAGCACACGCCGCCCGACGACCCTGGAGAGCAGCCCTGTGAAGAACCCCCGCGCATTCCTCAAGCCGCTGGCGATGGGCGCGCCCGACCCGATGCCCGAGGTCCCGGTCACGCCCTCGCGGATGATCCACTTCCTCGACTTCTCCAACGAGAAGATGGTCGCCAAGGCGCCCGACATCGCCAGCAAGGTCGACATCCTGCTCGGCAACCTCGAGGACGCGGTGCCCGTCGAGCGCAAGGAGGCCGCACGCGAGGGCCTGATCACCGTCGGGCGCGACATGGATCTGGGCACGACCGCGCTGTGGACGCGGATCAACTCGCTCGAGTCGCCGTGGGTGCTCGACGACGTCACGCGGATCGTCGGCGAGATCGGCCACAAGCTCGACGTCATCATGGTCCCCAAGGTCGAGGGCCCGTGGGACATCCACTACATGGACCGCCTGCTCGCCCAGCTCGAGGCGAAGGCCGGGATCGAGCGCCCGATCCAGCTGCACGCGCTGCTCGAGACCGCGCTCGGCGTCAACAACATCGAGGAGATCGCGACGGCGAGCCCGCGCATGCAGGGCATGAGCCTCGGCCCCGCCGACCTCGCCGCCAGCCGGCGGATGAAGACGACCCGCGTCGGCGGCGGGCACCCTGGCTACCGCGTGCTGTCAGACCCCGACCCGGAGCACCCCGACGCCGCGCGCGAGAGCGCGCAGCAGGACCTCTGGCACTACTCGTTCGGGCGCATGGTCGACGCCTGCACCGCGGCCGACCTGCTGCCGTTCTACGGCCCCTTCGGCGACATCAAGGACGTCGAGGGCTGCGAGACGCAGTTCCGCGCGGCGTTCATCATGGGCTGCGTCGGAGCGTGGTCGCTGCACCCGGTCCAGATCGACATCGCCAAGAAGGTCTTCTCGCCCGACCCCGACGAGGTGAAGTTCGCCAAGCGCGTCATCGAGGCGATCCCCGACGGCCGCGGCGTGCACATGATCGACGGCAAGATGCAGGACGACGCGACGTGGAAGCAGTGCCGCGTCATGGTCGATCTCGCCGAGATGCTCGCAAAGAAGGACCCGGAGCTGGCCGAGGCCTACGAGATGCAGGGCGCCCCGGCCTGATCGGTAGGGTCTCGCCCTCCAGACGGCCCCGACAGCAGGTCAGGAGCAGATGCGTTTCTTCGAGTACGAAGCCCGTGAGATCGTCAAGCGCGCCGGTATCCCGGTCACGGACTTCGGTTTCACGACCGACGCCGCCGAGGCGCGCACGATCGCCGAGCGGATCGGCGGTCCGACCGTCATCAAGTCGCAGGTCCTGACCGGCGGCCGCATGAAGGCCGGCGGTGTGAAGTTCGCCGACACGCCCGAGCAGGCGCAGGCCTACGCGGCCGACATCCTCGAGCTCGAGATCAGCGGCCACATGCCGCGCGGCGTGCTCGTCGATCCGAAGGCCGACGTCAAGCAGGAGTACTACGCGGGCGTCGTCTGGGACGGCACGGCGAAGAAGCCGGTGATCCTCTTCAGCGACATGGGCGGCATCGACATCGAGCAGGTCGCCGAGGAGCACCCCGACCACGTCGGGCGCGTGCACATCTCCAACCTCATGCCGATCTCCGACTACGTGGCGAAGGAGTGCATCGCCCAGACCGGCGTGACCGGCAAGGCGCTGCAGCGGCTGACGCCGATCGTGCGCAAGCTCGCGCAGCTGTTCGTCGACCACGACATGGTGCTCGCCGAGATCAACCCGCTCTGCGAGATGAAGGACGGCACGTTCGTCGCGCTCGACGCGCACATGGACATGGAGAGCGAGGCGCGCGGGCGCCACAAGGCGCTGCTGAAGGACCTCGGCGTCGGCGACGACGAGACGCGCATGGCGCGCGAGCCGACGCCGTTCGAGCTCGCCGGCGAGGCCGTCGACAGCGCCGACCATCGCGGCGTGGCGGGCAACGTGACCGAGTTCGACGGCAACATCGGCCTCGTGATCGGCGCCGGCGGCGGCTCGCTGACGCTCTTCGACGCCGTCCGCGCGCACGGCGGCGAGCCCGCCAACTACTGCGAGATCGGCGGCAACCCGTCGGTCAGCAAGACCTGCGGCCTGGCCAAGCTCGTGCTGACCAAGCCGGGCGTCGACAAGATCGCCGTGATGATGTCGATCGTCTCCAACACGCGCGTCGACATCGTCGCGCGCGGCGTCATCAAGGCCTGCCTCGAGCTCGGCTTCGACCCGGCCGAGAAGATCGCCATCTTCCGTATCCCGGGCGCCTGGGAGGAGGAGGGCTTCAAGATCCTCGAGAAGTACGGCATCGAGTACGCCGATCGCTCGGTCTCGATGCACGAGGCGGCGCGGCGCGCGGTGGCGAAGATCGCCGGCCCCGAGGCGGTGACGTCATGAGCATCCTGATCGGCGCCGACACGACGTTCATCGTGCAGGGCATCACCGGCCGCGAGGCCGTCAACCTCACGCGCGAGTGCCTCGACTACGGCGCCGGCGCGAAGATCGTCGGCGGCGTCACGCCCGGCCGCAAGGGCCGCGACGTCCACGGTGTGCCGGTCTTCGACACCGTCGCGCAGGCCGTCGAGGCTCACGGCGGCCCGATCTACGGCTCGGTCGTCACGGTCCCGCCCGCGTTCACCAAGGACGCGGTCTTCGAGGCGCTGCAGAACGGCATCGAGCTCGTCGTGATCGTCACCGAGCGCATACCGCGCCGCGACGTCGCGCAGATGGTCGAGCTGGCCAGCCTGCGCGGGGCCAGGATCATCGGCCCCAATTGCCTCGGGATCATCGTGCCCGACGTCATCAAGATGGGCGGCATCGGCGGGCCGGCGAAGAACGCCGCGCAGGCCTACTCGCCGGGCCCGATCGGCGTCATCAGTCGCTCCGGCGGCATGACGACCGAGATGTCTTCGACGCTGACGGCCGCGGGCCTGGGCCAGTCGACCGCCGTCTCGATCGGCGGCGACGCGATCATCGGCTCGTCGTACGCCGAGCTGATGCCGCACTTCGAGGCCGACAGGCAGACGCACGGGATCGTCATCTACACCGAGCCCGGCGGGCGCATGGAGGCCGAGCTGTCGCAATGGGTCATCGACAACGACTGCCGGATGCCGATCGTCGCCTTCATGGCGGGCCGGTTCATGGACGAGATGCCGGGCATGAGCTTCGGCCACGCTGGCACGATCGTCGAGGGCAAGGAGGACACGGCGGCCGAGAAGATCGCCCGCCTCGCGGATGCCGGCATCACCGTCGCCGAGGAGATCTCCGAGATCCCCGACATCATGAAGTCCAAGCTGCCCGCGCACGTCGAGCACAAACCCCCGCCCGGCGTCAGCGTGCCGGCGTGGACGCGAGGTGATGGGTCATGAGAACCGACGGCATCTTCATCGGCATCGAGGTCAGCGACGACGCGCTCGCCGCCGAGCCGCGGCTGGCTGGCCACCTGTCCCAGGTCTGCCCGGTCGACATCTACCACGACGTCGGCGACGGCAGGCTCGAGATCGGCGAGCGCAACGTCGACGAGTGCGTGCTGTGCAAGCTGTGCATGGATCTCTCGCAGCTCGACGTCGGCGAGGACGCGGTGCGCGTCATCAAGCTCTACGACGGGGGCGCGACGCTGGAGTAGACGGGTGTCGGCCTGCGGTCGATGACACACGCTGCTCGGTGTGCGAGCATGGCGCGATGGGGTTCTTCGACCGCCTCAAGGACTTCACGGATCCGTCGCTGCCGCCGGTTCCCGACGCCGACGAGGTTCCGCCCTGGTTGCGCGAAGGCATGGTCGCGTCGCCGGATGGGATGCCCCCGGGAGCGCGCGACGCTGACGGCGCGCCCGTGGACCCCTATCGGCGGCGCCCGCCGCGCGAGCGGCCCGCGCGGCGGCCGGACCCGCCGGCGCCCGCCGCCGCGGAGTGGGCGGCCCCGCCGCCACCGGCGCCGGTCCCCGCGCAGCCGCCGCCGACCCCGCCGGCGTCCGCGTACGTGCCGCCCGCGCACGCGCTGCCGCCGGCCCCGCCGCAGCCTCCACCGCCGGCCGCCGCGCCCCCGGCCCCCACCCCGACGCAGCCGCCGCCCGCGCAGCGGCCCTGGTTCGCCAAGACGCTGCCGGCTGACCAGGAGGGCGGACCCGTGCCATGGTTCGCCCGTCCGCAGGGGGGAGCGGCGTCGCCGCCGCCCGCGCCCGCGGGGCCGCCGCCGACGGCGCCGGCCTTCGCCGCGCCGCCGCCGTCACCGCCGGCGTCCGCCGCGCCGCCGCCACCCTCGCCGCCACCGCCACCGCCACCGCCACCGCCACCGGCGCCGGCCGCGGCGCCACGCGCGTACCCGCGGGCGCCGCCGCCGAACTTCACCCTGCCGGTGATGGGACCGGACTCGGCGATCACGCCACACGTGCCGGCTCCACTGCCGACGTTCCTTCCGCCGCCGATTCGAGCGGACCCGGCCTCGCAGCGCTACTCGCCGCCGCCACCGCAGGCCCAGTCCCCGGCGCCCGTGCAACCGGCCTACACCCCACCGCCGGCCCACACGCCACCGCCGGCCTACACCCGACCGCCGGCCTACACCCCACCGCCGGCGGCCCCCGCCCCGCCCGCATACACCGCGCCCCCGCCGTCGTCCGCGGGCCAGATCGTCGACGCGCTCATCGGTCTCGTGCTGGAGAGCTGGCGCAGCTACCCGCTCGAGGCCGAGACGCTGTCGCTGCTGCAGCTCGGTCTGCCGTACCTCACCCAGCGCGACTGCTCGCGGGACGCCATCCTCGCCGGCCAGACGGCCGCCCGGCTGGGCTACATCGCGCGTGCCGCCGAGTACGCCGAGTACCCGCCTGCGCGCGAGAGCGACGAGGACCTGGCCGCGGAGCTGCTGGAGAGCCTCGAGGCGGGCGGCAACAGCGGCGACTCGATGGCCAGTGGGATGGCCGAGTTCGCCGCCGACCTCGCGATCAGCGAACCGGTCGACCCTCCGTCCTCCGACCGCGGGCCGAGCTGGAGCGTGCCCGGCATCGACGGGTCGCTGCGCGGGCGGCTGCGCGACCAGCTGCTCGACGGCGTCCCCTGCCCGGCCGACATCGTCAGGCAGGATCTGCAGCAGACGTGGAAGTACGGCTACTTCCTGCGCTGCACCGAGGAGTTCTTCTTCGACGAGTAGCCGGCGGTCTCGCCCACCGGTCGCCGTACGCCCGCTGCGACGTCGCGGCGGACCTCACACGAGCGGCGGCGGGGTCAGCGCGTCGACCGCTGCCCGCACCGAACAGTCCAGCGGCACGATCTGCTCGATGTCGACGAGCTCGAGCAGGCGCATGACGGCGGCGCCGGGCGCGACCACGATGCGCAGCGCCTGCCCGCGGGCACCCAGCGTGCGCGCCGCCTCATGGAGCAGGTGCAGCCCGGCGCTGTCGAGGTAGTCGACGCCGTCGAGATCGAGCACGAGGCCGCGGTCGCCGTCGCGGACGGCGCCGACGAGCTCGCGGCCAAGGCCGGCGACCGAGGCGAGGTCGACCTCGCCGTCCAGCCGCGCCACGGCGACCCGGTGCTCGCGCGAGAACGCGAGCGCCGCGCCCCCGTCATGGGGCTCGTCGTCGCAGGCGGGCCCGCCTGGGCCGGCGCGCGACGTCAGGCTGCGGCGCAGCTCGACGCGCGTGCCGTCGACGCCGCTGACGATGTCGACGTCGTCCATCAGGACGCGCATGAGCCGCAACCCATGGCCGCGATCGGCGTGCGGCTCGGCGGGCCGCCAGGCACCGCGATCGCGCACCCGCAGCACGACCTCGCCGCCGAGCAGCTGGCCGCGAACGTCGATCGCGCTGCCGGACCTGGCGTTGGCGTGCTCGATCGCGTTCGCGCACGCCTCGCCGACGGCGATCAGCACGTCGCCCGCCTCGCTCGCGGTCGCGCCGACGCTCGCCAGCCAGGCGCGCAGGTCGCCGCGCAGCGCGCCGAGCTGCTCGGCGGCCGGCGCGATCGCAGCCTCGAAGGCCGGGCCTGCGAGGGCGGCGACGCGCAGCGCGAGCAGCGCGACGTCGTCCTGGCGCAGGGTGTCGTCGTCGGCGAGCGTCGCGGTCAGGTGCTCGAGCGCGGGCTGCAGCTCCTCGGGTCCCTCGGCGAACGTCCTGCGCAGCTGCTCGAGGCGGCTGTCGATGCTGTCGCCGCGCCGCTCGACGAGGCCGTCGGTGTAGAGCAGGATGGTGTCGCCCGGGTCGAGCACGAACTGCGCCTGCGGGATCGCGGCGCCCGCGGTTACCGTCCCCAGCGGGGTCGAGCGCGCGCCGGGCAGGTAGCGCGACTCGCCCTCGGCGGGCGCGTGCAGGACGGGCAGGTGGCCCGCGCTCACGTAGCGCACCTCGCGTGAGAACGGGTCGAGGTCCAGGTAGACGAGCGTCGTGCTCAGGCCGATATTGAGGTGGTCGACGAGCATGTGCAGCTTGCCTACCACGACCGCCGGCTCGAGGCCCTCGACCGCGTAGGCGCGCAGCGCCGTGCGCAGCTGGCTCATCGTCACGGCCGCGTCGATCCCGCGCCCGACGACGTCGCCGATGACGACGCCGACACGCCCGTCGGGCAGCGGGATGACGTCGTACCAGTCGCCGCTGACCTCGGTCTGGCGCGTGCCGGGGAGGTAGCGCGCGGCGAGTTGCACGCCGTCGACATGCGGCAGATGCATCGTCCGCATGCTGCGCTGCAGCGTGTGTGCGACGCGCCGCTCGCTGAGGTCCTGCAGCATCCCGATGAGGTACTGCGGATCGCCGTCGGCGTCGCGGAACAGGCTGACGCTGAGCTCGACCCAGACCGGCTCGCCGGCGGCGTCGACGCAGCGCTTCTCGAAGCGCAACACGGGCACCTTGCCGGCGATCAGCAGCCCCAGCGCGTAGCGCGTGAACGCGACGTCGTCGGGATGCGTGACGGCGGTCGGCCCGGCGCGCATGAGCTCCTCGCGCGCGCGCCCGACGATCTGGCAATAGGCGTCGTTGACCTGCACGAAGTTGCCCTCGAGGTCGAGCAGCGAGACGCCGATCGGTGCCTGCTCGAACGCGATCCGGAAGCGCTCCTCGCTCTCACGCAGCGCCGCCTCGGCCGCACGCTCGCGCGTCATGTCGCGGGCGATCGTCGCGTAGAAGTCGACCTCGCCGTCGGCGGCCGTGCGGGCCACGATGACCTGTGAGACGGGGATCTCGTGGCCGTCGCGGTGCAGACGGGCCAGGTCACCGCGCCACGAGCCCTCGCGGCGGGCGACCTCGAGCGCCTCGCCCAGCACGCGCTCGCGCGCCCAGGCGGGCGAGAACTCGCCGATCCGGCGGCCGCTGATGTCCTCGTCGACGCCGATGCCGATCATCCGCCGGCCGGCCGAGTTGACGTACACGAGGTTGTTGTCGCGGTCGGCGATCGACACCCAGTCCGAGGTCGCCTCGAGGACCGCGCCGTAGCGGCGCTCGGTCGCCCGCGCCCGGGCGCGCGCCGCGACGTCCGCGTAGACAGCGAGCAGCCGATCGCCGAGCCGCGATGCGGCGATCTCGAAGCGCGCCGTGAACGGCGCGCCCCCGGCCAGGCGATCGCTGAACTGGACCTCCGTGCGCAGCGGCACGCCGTTGTCGAGCACGCCGACGAGGTCCTCGAACAACGCGTCGGGAAACGCCGGCAGCGCCTCGCGCATGCGCAGGCCGACGAGGTCGCTCGTCGCCATCTGAGCGATCACGCCGGCGCGGCGGTTGGCGTACTCGAAGACGAGGTCGACGACCGCGCCGGTGCGGTCGTGCACGGGGGCAAGCACGACGGTCGCGTCGGGCAGCTCGTCCAGCGCACCGAGCTCCTGCGCGGAGTTCATGTGTGCATCCTCGCTGCTGGGCGCGGCCTCTGCTTACAACCGCTGCCCGAGCTGCTCGGCGATCAACTTGTCGATGTCCGGGACGACCCGCAGGCTGCGGGGCTCGGGGACGGCCGTCCGGGCGAAGAACTCCGCCGGCGTCTCGGCCGGCGGGCGGGCGAGCACGACCTCGAGCGCGTCGACCACGAGCGGGTCGAACTGCGTTCCCGCGCATGCCCGCAGCTCCCTGACGGCGAACTCCGGCGACCGCGCGCGACGGTAGGGACGCGTCGTCGTGATCGCGCTGAAGGCATCGGCGACGGCGACGATCCGCGCCGGCAGTGGCACCGCGTCGCCGGCGATGCCGTCGGGGTAGCCGTTGCCGTCCCAACGCTCGTGCGACGCGCGCACGATCTTGCCGATGTCGCTCATGCTGCCGCCGATCGTGTTGAGCATCTCCTCGCCGGCGAGCGTGTGCCCGCGCATGACCGACCACTCGTCGTCGTCGAGCGGGCCGGGCTTGTTGAGGATCTCCTTCGGCACGGCGATCTTGCCGACGTCGTGCAGCAGCGCGCCGAACTCGACGAGCCGGCGCTCGTCCTCGTCGAGCCCGAGCTCGTCGGCGATCTCCAGCGACAGCGCGATCACGCCGTAGCTGTGCTCGCCGGTGTACGCGTCGTCCTCGGCGATGACCTCGCCGAGCAGGAACGCGGTTCCGCGGTACGCGGCGCTGAGCTCGATCGCCTGGTTGATGCGCGCCGTGCGCTCGCGCGCGAAGATCCGCAGCAGCGCGGCGAGCGGCAGGACGAGCAGGAACGCCAGCGGCGCGTCGAGCGCGACGAGCGCGGCGAGCAGGCCGATCGGCGTCAGCAGCAGGTCGACGAGGAAGACGAGGCCGATCATCCGCAGCTGCAGCTTCGGCGTCACGCCGAGGACGAGCCGCTCGCGGATCATCCCGGCCAGCGTGTCGCCGGCGAACTGGGCAGCGAGCGCGAGCACGTACAGCGGCCAGTGCTCGAGCGCGGGCGTCCCGACCCCGCCGGCGGTGAGCACGAGCGCGGGCCCGAATGCGAACCACGAGTTGCCGATCGTGACGAGGACCTGGCGGCCGAAGGCGCGGTGGCGCACGATCGTGTCCACGCGCGCAAGGACGAGACCCGCGGCGATCACGAGCGGGGCCCAGGCCGGGTGCAGCACGAACAGCAGCGGGACGAAGACGAGCTGCAGCGGCGGCGCGTAGCCGGCGCCGACGTCGAACTCGATGCGGCCGACGCAGGCGACCGCGAGGATCAGCGCGATCGTCTCGATCGCCGGCGGCGACTGGACGCCGAAGAGCCGCGGCAACAGCGCCGCCGCGACGACGAAGAGCGCGGCGGAGGCCGCCTCGACCCGCGCCTCGCGACGCTCGGCAGGGTTGTGGCGGCGCTCGTTGCCCACGACCACGAGGCGCTCGGCCGCGCCGGTCAGGTGCGGCTTGGCGGCCCCGCGAAGGCGCGCGATTCCGGGCATGAGATTGCGCACGTTCACCCCCGATCCTATCGGCGGGCGCGACGGCCGGCTCGCCTGCTTTGGACACATGTCCTAGGTCGTCCTCGACGCGCTTCAGCCCCCGAGACCGCATGCCGACCGACGCTCCAGCGCTCGCTAGGGCGCCCCACCGATCAAGGAGTCTGCACCGTGT
Organism: uncultured Solirubrobacteraceae bacterium; assembly: GCA_963756465.1. Taxonomy (GTDB): domain Bacteria; phylum Actinomycetota; class Thermoleophilia; order Solirubrobacterales; family Solirubrobacteraceae; genus CADCVQ01. Next base: position 277,536 of record CAVWNK010000002.1, on the reverse strand, counting down.
CCCGTCGTCTGTGTCTTCGCGCAGGATCCGCGGCGCTCGCCGCGCTGGCAGCGCTCGCCGTGAGCAGCGCGACCGCCAGCGCGGGCGTCCTCGTCGCCTCGGCCCCCGACTGTGACGATCAGGCGCTCAGCAAGCCGTTCACCCCGTGGCTGGACTACGCCGACTACACCCCGCTGAGCGGCGGCGACTTCGAAGGCTCGCTCGACGGCTGGTCGATGTCAGGCGGCGCGGCCGTCGCCGACGGGAACGCCTCGCAGCGGGTCGGCGGCGACGGCGACGCCTTGTCGCTGGCGATCCCCGCCGGCGGCTCCGCCACGAGCGCGACGATCTGCGTCGGTCTGCAGCACCCGACGATCCGCTTCTTCGCCAAGCGCCGCAGCACCGGGATGCTGGCGAACCTGTCGACGCTGCGCGTCGACGTGCTCTTCGAGCTGTCGACCGGCACGGTCGCGACGCTGCCGATCGGCGGCGTCCTCAACGGTGGCAGCTGGCAGCCGACGCTGCCGATGCTCGCCGTCGCGAACCTTCTGCCGCTGCTGCCCGGCGAGCACACGCCGGTCGCCTTCCGCTTCACCGCGCAGGGCGGCGCCTGGTCGGTCGACGACGTCTACGTCGATCCGTACATGCGCAAGTAGACCCGATCTCCGACGTCCGGTCCGACGGGGCGCGTGACGCCGGCCGCTCAGCCTGAATCCAGGCTCAGTGACGCGCGCGGCGCGTGCGCTGACGCTCTTCCTGCTTCTCGACGACGTGGACGACGAGCTTCAGGATCTGTTGGACGCCCGTCGCCTTCGCCTGACCGTAGGTGAAGGCCTCCCGCCAGTCGGCGATGTGGGCCTCCTTGGCCATGACGTTGAAGAACGACCGCGGCATCTCGACGCGCACGCGCGCATCCTCGGCGATCCCCTTGGCGACGGTCATCTCGCCGTGGCCGGCGAGCTCGACGCGATACAGCTGCACGTCACCGCGGCCGCGTAACTCGACCGCGAAGACGAGCTTCAGCGGTCCGAGCGCGGGCACCTCCTCGAGGAACCGCGTGACAGCGGTCTCGATGAGCGTCTTGGCGTCGTCGGTCGACACGCGGAGCCACCCTATTGGATCGCCTCGCGACGGTCGCCGTGCCGTCTGGCTACGACAGCGGTTTCATCGGGCCACCGCGGACGGCCTCCGGCCGGTAGTCGACCTTCTCGCAGTTCTTGAACTTGTAGCCCTTCCTGCGCGAGCGGGCGACGTGATAGATGTCGCGGCCCGGTCCGCAGTCGACCGTGCCGCGGCCGTAGTGCACGGAGATCACGTCGTTGCCGGGGCCGGCGTCGATCGTGTTGCGTCCGTGCGAGCCGTAGATGAAGTCCGTGCCCGCGCCACCCTCGATCCTGTCGTGCTGGGACGACGGCTGCCGCTTCGGGTCCCAGTCGCCCCAGAGGATGTCGTTGCTGTCGCCGCCGCGCAGCGTGTCCGAGCCATGGTGGCCGAGCAGCTCGTCGGAGCGGCTCGTGCCGTTGTAGGTGACCGCGCCCGCGCCCGCCTTCTTGAAGACGCCGTCGACCTTGGGCCAGTACTTGTGGTCGGCGCAGCTCTGGCACCCGTTAGGCGTGTGGCTCGCCACCGCTGCGGCGGCGACGCACAGCGCGGCCGGCAGGGCAAGCGCAAGCATTCGAAGTCTTCTCATCGCCGCATCCTCCCAGGACGGTAGGTCGGGACGCTCTCCTAGATCTTGTGGCGTCGCAGGAGGCCGCGGCCGATGACCATCTTCTGGATCTCCGACGTGCCCTCGCCGATCAGCAACAGCGGCGCGTCGCGGTACAGGCGCTCGATCTCGTACTCCTTGGAGTAGCCGTAGCCGCCGTGGATGCGGAAGGACTCCTCGACGCAGAAGCGCCCGGCCTCGGAGGCGAACAGCTTCGCCATGCCGGCCTCCAGCTCGGAGCTCTCGCCCGCATCCTTCAGGCGCGCGGCCTTGCGGGTCAGCAGGCGCGCGGCCTCGATCTGCGTCGCCATGTCGGCGAGCTTGAACTGGATCACCTGGTGCTGGGCGATCGGCTTGCCGAACGTCTTGCGCTCCTGCGAGTAGCGCAGCGCGAGCTCGAGCGCGCGCTGGGCGATCCCGACACCGCGCGCGGCGACGTTCGCGCGGCCGACCTCGAGCGCGTCCATCATCTGCTGGAAGCCGCGGTTGAGGCCCGCCTCCTCGCCACCGAGGATGTTCTCGGCCGGGCACTTGTAGCCGTCGAAGACGAGCTCCGTCGACTCGACGCCCTTGTAGCCCATCTTCTTCAGCGGCGGCGGGACGGTGAAGCCCGCGTACTCGCCCGTGTTCTCCGAGACGCCCGGCTCCTTCTCGCAGATGAAGCACGACATACCCTTGTAGGGCGGGTCGGCCTTCGTGTCGGTGCGCACGAGCGTGAAGACGATCGTCGAGCGCAGGCCGTTGGTGACCCACATCTTCTGACCGTTGATCTCGTAGCCGCCGTCGTCGAGCTTCTTGGCGGTCGACTTCAGCGCCTGCACGTCGGAGCCCATCTCCGGCTCGGACAGGCTGAACGCCGCGCGGCACTCGCCGGTCGCCATCTCGGGCAGGTACTTCTGCTTCTGCTCGTCGGTGCCGAACTTCATCAGCAGGTAGGAGCCGATGAAGTGCGTGTTGATGATCCCCGAGATCGAGATCCAGCCGCGCGAGAGCTCCTCGACGATCATGCAGTACGTCGTGAGGTCCAGACCCATCCCGCCGTACTCCTCGGGGATCGTGACCCCGAACAGGCCCAGCTCCTTCATCTGATCGACGATCGGCTGCGGGAACTCGTCCTCGTGATCGTAATGCTCGGCGTTGGGCAGGATCTGCTCGTCGGCGAACTGGCGGACCATCGCGATGATGTCCTTCTGCTCGTCGGTGTATTCGCTGTACGCGGGGGCTACGGCCATGACGTGACGGTCTCCAGGATCAGGAATTCCGGGCGGTTGCGTTGCGCGGGAGCTTACCTGGGGCCGCCGTGCAGGGGCGCCTGAGAGACTGCCGCGCGCATGGGCAACTTCGTCGTCGACGTCGTCGAGAGCGCGCCGGCCGACCGCCTCGCGATCGTCGAACTGGCGCGTGACGGCTCGCGCCGCGAATGGTCGTTCGGCGAGGTCGCCGCGACCGCCCGCGCGCTCGCCGCGTACCTGCACGGTGCGCACGGCGTGCAGCGCGGCGACACGGTCCTGACGCTGGTCGGAAACCGGCCGGCGTGGGTGGCGGCGATGCTCGCCTGCTTTCGCCAGGGCTACGTCGTGCTGCCCTGCAACGAGCAGCTGCGCGCCGGCGACCTCGCGCTGCGGATCGCGGTCTGCGCGCCGCGGGTCGTCGTCTGCGACGAGCGCAACGCGGCGGTCCTCGCGCAGTCCGGCTGGAACGGGCCGACGGTCTGGACGGGCGAGCTGCCCGGGCTACAGCTCGACGACCCGCCGCCGCCGGCCGACTGCGCACCGCTCGACCCCTGCCTGATCACGTTCACGAGCGGCACCGCGGGCGAGCCGAAGGCCGCGCTGCACGGCCAGCGCTACCTCCCCGGCCAGCACGTCCAGGCCGAGCACTGGCTCGCGCCGCAGCCCGGCGAGCTCGTCTGGTGCACTGCCGCCAGCGGCTGGAGCAAGTCCGCGCGCAACGTGTTCGTCGCGCCCTGGATCCGCGGCGCCGCGGCGCTCCTGCACGACGCCCGCTTCGACCCCGCCGAGCGTCTGGACGTCATCGACCGCGAGCGCGTCAACGTGCTCTGCATGGCGCCGACCGAGTACCGCGTCATCGCCAAGCGCACGACGCTGCGCCCGCTCCCGTCGCTGCGCGGCCTCGTCGCGGCCGGCGAGGCGCTCAATCCCGAGGTGCTGCGTGCCTGGGAGGAGGCGACCGGCCTGCAGATCCGCGACGGCTACGGCCAGACGGAGACCGGCCAGCTCACCGGGATGCCCGCCGGCGCGCCGGTCCGCCCCGGCTCGATGGGCCGCCCGCTGCCCGGGATCGGCCTGACGGTCGACGACGGCGAGCTCGTCGTCGACCCCGCGACCGTGCCGACGTTCTTCCTGCGCTACCTCGGCGACGCGGCGCCGGCGGGCAGCGACAGCCGCGCGACCGCGCCCTGGCGGACCGGCGATCGCGTCGCGCAGGACGAGGACGGCTTCCTCTTCTTCGAGGGCCGTACCGACGACGTGATCATCTCCGCGGGCTACCGCATCGGCCCGTTCGAGGTCGAGTCGGCGCTCGTCGCCCACGAATCGGTCGCCGAGGCCGCGGTCGTCGCCGCGCCCGACGACGAGCGCGGCTCGATCGTGCGCGCGGTCGTCGTCCTGCGCGACGGCGTGACGGCCTCCGACGAGCTCGCGGCGGCGCTGCAGGACCACGTCAGGCAGCAGACCGCGCCCTACAAGTACCCGCGCCGCGTCGACTTCGCCGACGAGCTGCCCAAGACCGCCAGCGGCAAGGTCCGGCGCGCGCTGCTGCGCGAGCTGGGCTGAGCGCCCGCCGCGCCGCTCAGCCCGGCAGCGCGACGATCGCGTCGATCTCGACCTGCGCGCCCTTGGGCAGCGCCGCCACGCCGATCGCGACGCGCGCCGGCGGATCGGCGGCGAAGAACGCTCCGTAGGCCTCGTTGACCTCCGCGAACGCGCCCAGGTCGGTCATGTAGACCGTGCATCGCACGGCATCGGCGAGCCCGGCGCCGGCGGCCGCGCAGACGGCCTCGAGGTTGCGCAGGCACTGCGTCGCCTGCTCGGCAGGGGTATCGCCGACGATCTCGCCCGACTCGGGGTCGAGCGGGACCTGCCCCGAGCAGAACAGCAGGCCGCCGGCGCGGACCGCGTGGCTGTAGGGACCGATGGCGGCGGGCGCGCCGATCGCCGTGACGGGCTCGCGATGCTGGGACACGTGTGGGTTGGCTCCTGGGCTGTGGTTTTTCGGTCGGCGGGCAGGACGCTATCCCACGCGCTGCTACGGTGAAGCTCGATGCGTCACTCGGCCAAGATGGCCTTGATTTGCAGCATCACCCTGCTTTCTTGCGCGCTGCCTGCTGCCGCGCGCGGGCAGATCGCCTTCTCGCCCTGCCCGCAGTACCCGTCGTTGCAGTGCGGCTCACTCGACGTGCCGCTGGATCGCAGCACGAAGCTGCCCGGGACGATCCGGCTCGCGGCGGTGCGCCGCGTCGTGCCGTCCAACCCGTCGGCGACCGCGGTCGTCGCGTTGGCAGGCGGGCCCGGCCAGGCCGCGACCCCGCTCGTGCGCGACTTCGCCACGGTCCTGCTGCCGGCGCTCGCGGCGCGCGACCTGCTCGTCTTCGATCAGCGCGGCACCGGCGCCTCGACGGCGCTGTCGTGCTCGCTGCGCGGCCGCTCGCTGACGGTCGCCGCGCGGCGCTGCGCGTCTGAGCTCGGCGCCCGGCGCGGCCACTTCACGACGGCGGCAAGCGTCGAGGACCTCGAGGCGCTGCGCCAGTCGATCGGCTACGAACGGCTCGTCCTCTACGGCGTCTCCTACGGCACGAAGCTCGCGCTGGACTACGCCGCGCGCTACCCCGCCCGCGTCGAGGCGCTCGTGCTCGACTCGGTCGTGCTGCCGAGCGGGCCCGACACGCTGCAGCGCTCGACGTTCGCGGCGATCGGCCGCGTGCTGACCGAGCTCTGCGCCGACGCCGCCTGCGCGAACATCTCCGGCAACCCCGTCGCCGACCTCGCGGGCCAGGTCAGACGGCTCGCGCGCAGGCCGCTGCGCGGGCGCCTGACCGGCGCCGACGGCCGCCGCACGCGCGCCGCGATGTACCGCCGCGATCTGCTGAACATCCTGCTCAGTGGCGACCTCAACCCGACCCTGCGCGCCGAACTGCCGGCCGCGCTGACGTCGGCGCGGCGCGGAGACTCCTCGCCGCTGATCCGCCTCGCGGCGCGCTCGTCGGGGATCGTCGACCTGCGCGCGCGGACGGGCCGCCAGGCGACCGGCGAAACGTTCTCGGACCCGGTCTTCGCCGCGACGCTCTGCGAGGAGGGGCTGTTTCCCTGGAACCGCGCCGCCAGCCGGCCGACGCGCGCGCAGCAATCGCGAGCGATCGTGCGCTTCCTCGGCGACACGCCGTTCTTCCCCTTCGACGGCGAGACCGCGCTGTCGAACGACATCGTCGAGCTGTGCATCGGCTGGCCCACGGTCACGCCGCCGCCGGCCCCGCTCGGACCGCCGCCGGACGTCCCGACGCTCGTCATCAGCGGCGCCGCCGACCTGCGCACCCCGCGCGAGGACGCCGAGAAGGTCGCCGACCTGATCGCGTCGACGCAGCTGCTGTCGATCCCCTATACGGGCCACTCGGCGCTCGCCGGCGACCTGACCTCCAACGGCTGTGGCCTGCGCGCCGTACTGCAGTTCTTCGCCGAGCAGTCGCTGTCGCCATGCGACGCGACCGGCAACCCGGTGCCGCCCACGCCCGTCGCCCCCACCCGCGCGAGCCGGCTGCCGGGGACCGGCTCGGAGGACCGCATCGGCCGCTCGATCACGGCCGCGCTGCTGACCGCCGACGACGTGCGCCGCCAGGTCATCGGCGACCTGCTCGAGCTCGGCCGCCTGCCCCGGCGCGACGGCGGCCTGCGCGGCGGAAGCGTGACGATCAGCGCCAGCGGGCGCATGCGCCTGCGCGACGTCGTCTACGTTCCCGGCGTGAGGATTTCCGGCAGCGTCCCGTTCTCGTCGGCGGGCACGCGCGTGCTGCGGATCGAGGGCGGGCGTGCCGCGCACGGGCGCATCACCGCGACCGCGCGCACGATCAGCGGTCGCGTCGGCGGACGGAGCGTGCGGATCTCGGCAGCGGCGGCGAGCACCGTCGCGCCCGCGCGCGACGGTGAGCCGGCGCTGCAGACGCTGCTTGCCGGCTTCCGCCTGCGCCACGCCGGGTAGGCGCGATCCCGTGGCAAACGCGCTCGCCGACGAGACCTCGCCGTACCTTTTGCAGCATCAGCACAACCCCGTCGACTGGCTGCCCTGGGGCGAGGCGGCGCTCGCGCGCGCGCGCGAGCTCGACCGGCCGCTGCTGGTCTCGATCGGCTACTCGGCCTGCCACTGGTGCCACGTGATGGAGCGCGAGTGCTTCGAGAACGAGGAGATCGCCGCGCTCATGAACGAGCACTTCGTCTGCGTCAAGGTCGACCGCGAGGAGCGCCCCGACGTCGACGCGCTCTACATGGAGGCCCTGCAGCTCATGACCGGCTCGGGCGGCTGGCCGCTGAACGTCTTCGTCACGCCCGAGCAGGTGCCGTTCTACGCCGGCACGTACTACCCTCCGCGGCCGCGCGGGGGGATGCCGAGCTGGCCGACCGTGCTCGAGGCCGTCGCAACGGCGTGGGGTTCCCAGCGCGACGAGATCCGGGCACAGGGCAGCGAGCTCGTGGCGCGGCTCTCGGGTGCCGCCCGGCTGCGCGCACGCGAGGGTCCGCTGGACGGCCGCATCCTCGACGACGCCGTCGCCGAGCTGCGCGTGCACTTCGACACGACGCATGGTGGCTGGGGCGACGCGCCGAAGTTCCCCGCCTCCTCGACGATCGAGTTTCTGCTCCGGCGTGGCGAGACGGCGATGAGCCTGCAGACGCTGCGCGCGATGGCCTCGGGCGCCATCAACGACCAGATCGGCGGCGGTTTCGCGCGCTACTCCACCGACGTCGACTGGACCGTGCCGCACTTCGAGAAGATGCTCTACGACAACGCGCTGCTCGCGCGTGCCTACCTGCACGGCTGGCAGGTCAGCGGCGGCGCCGCGGGCGGCGATCCGCTCCTGCTCCGCACGGTGCACGCGACGCTGGACTGGGCGCTGCGCGAGATGACCGGGCCGGAGGGCGCGTTCTACAGCGCGCTGGATGCCGACTCCGAGGGCGTCGAGGGCAGGTTCTACGTCTGGTCGGTCGCCGAGCTGCGCACGCTGCTGGGCGAGGACGCCGACGTCGCGATCGCCTGGTTCGGCGCGACCGAGCGCGGCAACTTCGAGGGCGCGAACCTGCTCGCGTCGCGCGGCCCCGAGCCTGCCCCCGACGTGGCCGCGCGGATCCGCGCCGCGCTGCTGGCGCGGCGCGCCGAGCGGATCCGGCCGGGCCTCGACGACAAGCGGCTGACGGCCTGGAACGCGCTCATGATCAGCGCGCTGGCCGAGGCGGGCGCCGTGCTCGAGCGCGCGGACTACGTCGCCGCCGCGCGCCGCGCCGCCGCCTTCGTGCTCCAAGAGATGCGCGACCAGGACGGCCGCCTGCTGCGCACCTACAACGCCGGCGAAGCGAAGCTCAACGCCTACCTCGAGGACCACGCCTTCCTGCTCGAAGCGCTGCTGACGCTCTACGAGGCGACGTTCGAAGCGCGCTGGTTTCACGCCGCGCACGAGCTCGCCGACACGATCATCGAGCGCTTCGGCGATCCTGAGGGCGGCGGCTTCTTTCAGACCGCCAGCGACCACGAGCAGCTCGTCACGCGGCGCAAGGAGATCGACGACGCGCCGATCCCGTCGGGTCAGTCGAGCGCGGCATACGGGCTGCTGCGGCTCGCGGCGCTGACGGGCGAGGACGGCTACGAGCAGGCGGCGCTCGGCGTGCTCGCGCTCTTCGGCGACCTGCCGCGGCGCTCGCCGCTGGCCTTCGGCCACCTGCTGCAGGCGCTGGACTTCCACCTCTCCCCGACGCAGGAGGTCGCGCTCGTCGGCGCCGACCTCGACGCGCTGCGGCGCGTCGTGCGGGCGCGGTTTCGCCCCCACGTCGTGCTCGCCGGCGGTGACGGGGTGGACGCCGGCGGGGTACCGCTGCTCGCAGGACGGACGCCGCTCGACGGCGTCGCAGCGGCCTACGTGTGCGAGCGTTTTGCCTGCAGACGTCCCGTTTGCGAGGCGGCCGAGCTGCAGGCGCTGCTCGACGGCGCAACCTGATCCGCCGACGCTTACGGTAAAACGTCGGCGATGGCGTCGCTGCTGGCAGTCCCCTCCGGCCGGACGGCGAAGATCGTCGTCGCGGTCGTCTGGCTCGTGGCGACGATCCTCACCGCCGGGGTGCTGAACCTCCCCGGGAAGTTCACCGAGGCGGAGAACAACGAGTCGACGTCGTTTCTGCCCGGCGACGCCGAGTCGACGACCGCGCTGGCCGCGAGCGAGCGCTTTCAGGGCGGCGAGCTCGCGCCGCTCGTGATCGTCTATCGCCGCGACGGCGGGCTGACGGCGGCCGACAAGCGCAGGATCGCGGCCGACCGCGCCGCGCTCGACGTGCGGCGCAGCCCGATGTGCGTCGAACCGGCGACTCCCGGCCCGTCGGACGTGAAGCGCTGCCTGCTCGCGACGTCGCCGTTCGTCGCGCCGGTCTTCTCCGCAGACGGGACCGCCGCGATCGTCCAGGCGCAGGTGACGGGCGACGGCGCGGCGGAGACGATCCTCGACCCCGTCGACGCCGTCCGCGAGCGTGTCAGCGACCCCGGCGGCGGACTCGAGGTCAAGGTCACCGGGCCGGCGGGCTACGCGGCCGACCAGATCAAGGTCTTCGAGGGCATCAACGGCGCGCTGCTCGGTGCCGGGCTGCTGCTCGTGCTCGTGTTGCTCGCGCTGATCTACCGCAGCCCGGTGTTTCTCTGGATACCGCTGCTGGCGATCATCTTCGCCGAGGTCGCCACGCGCTCGATCGGCTACGGCCTGACCGAGCTCGGCGTCACGGTCAACGGCCAGTCCTCTGCGATCCTCTCGATCCTCGTGCTCGGCGTCGGCACGGACTACGCGCTGCTGCTCGTCGCGCGCTATCGCGAGGAGCTGCGCAAGCACGAGGACAAGCACGAGGCGATGGCGCTTGCGTTGCGCACGGCCGGCCCGGCGATCTTCGCCTCCGGCATGACGGTCATCGCGGCGCTGCTGTGCCTGGCGCTGGCCGACGTCAACGGCACCGCCGGCCTCGGGCCGATCGGCGCGCTCGGCGTCGCCGTGGCGATGCTCGCGATGCTGACGCTGCTGCCCGCCTGGCTGGTGATCTGGGGGCGCGGCGCGTTCTGGCCGCGCGTGCCGCGCTTCGGCACCGAGGGCGCCGACGAGATGCACGGCGCGTGGCGGCGCGTCGGCGACCGCGTCGCTCGCAGCCCGCGCCGGATCTGGATCGGCACGGTCGCGCTGCTGGCCGTGCTGTCGCTCGGCCTGCTGAACTTCGACACCGGCCTGACGAGCGGCAACGGGTTCCGCGACGACGTCGAGGCGGTCGCGGGCCAGGAGCTGCTCGCGCTGTCGTTCCCGAGCGGCTCCAACGCGCCCGCCGACGTCATCGTGCCCGACCCCGCGCGCGCCGCCGCCGTCGCGAAGGCCGTCAGGGACGCGCCCGGCGTCGCCTCCGTGCAGGAGGTCAAGCGCAGCGGCGAGGACGGGGTGCTGCTCGGCGCCGTGCTCGAGCCCGATCCGTTCTCGACGGACGCCTTCGACCTCATCCCCGGCATCCGCGCGGCCGCCAAGCGCGCCGGCGGCGAGGAGACGGTCGTCGGCGGCGGCACGGCGGTCGAGTACGACCTGCGCGAGGCCGCCGCGCGCGACAACAAGGTGATCGTGCCGATCGCGCTCGCCGTCGTGCTGCTGATCCTGATCGTGCTGTTGCGCGCGCTCGTCGCCCCGATCATGCTGATCGTGACGGTGATCCTCTCGTTCGCCGCGTCGCTGGGGGTCGGCGCGGTCGTCTTCGACGTGCTCTTCGGCTTCCCGGGCAGCGAGCCGTCGCTGCCGCTGTTCGCCTTCATCTTCCTCGTCGCGTTGGGGATCGACTACAACATCTTCTTGATGGCGCGGGTGCGCGAGGAGACGATGCGCCACGGCACGCGCGAGGGCATGCTGCGCGGGCTGGCGGTCACCGGCGCCGTCATCACGTCGGCGGGCATCGTGCTCGCGGGCGTCTTCTCCGTGCTCGGCGTGCTGCCGCTCGTCTTCCTCACCGAGATCGGCTTCGTCGTCGCGTTCGGCGTGCTGCTCGACACGTTCCTCGTGCGGTCGGTGCTCGTGCCCGCGCTGACGTTCGATATCGGCCCGAAGATCTGGCTGCCGTCGAAGCTCGCATCCAAGCAGTAGCCGGCTACCCGGCCGGCGTGTCCTTGCACGCCTGCACGGTGTGCCGTGCGCCGCTCCGCCTCGGAGCGACCACCGTCCTCAACGACGACAGCGAAGCCGCGGCGGGGGGCGAGGAGACGGCGTCCTCGAGGCGTGCGATCTCCTCGTCGTCGAGCACGAGCTGCGCCGCCTGGACGTTCTCCTCGAGGTGCGCGATCGAGCCCGTCCCGGGGATCGGCAGCATCGCCGGCGAGCGCTGCAGCAGCCACGCGAGCGCGACCTGACCGGGCGTCGCGTCGTGGTTCTCGGCGATCTCGGCGACGAGGCCGCCGGGCTTGGCGAGCCCGCCGGCCGCGAGCGGGAACCAGGGAAGGAAGCCCAGCCCGTCGCGCTCGCAGAGCTCGACCATCTCCTGCGACGCGCGGTCGGTGAGGTTGAAGCGGTTCTGCACCGAGACGACCTCGACGATCGAGCGCGCCTCCGCGAGCTGCTCGAGGCTGACGTTGGAGACGCCGATGTGGTTGATCAGGCCGTCGCTCTGCATCTCGCCCAGCGCTCCGACGGACTCCTCGTAGGGAACGTCGGGATCGGGCGCGTGCAGCTGGTAGAGGTCGATCCGCTCGACGCGCAGGTCGCGCAGCGAGCGCTCGCAGGCGGCCCGCAGATGCTCGGGGCGGCCGTTGCGCGACCACCGGCCCGGTCCGCTGCGCGTCAGGCCGCCCTTCGTGGCGATCAGCAGCCCGTCGGGGTACGGATACAGCGCGTCGTGGATGAGCTGCTCGCTGATGTGCGGCCCGTAGCTGTCGGCCGTGTCGATGAGGTCGATGCCGAGCGAGATGACGCGGCGCAGCAGCTCGAGCATGGCGTCGCGATCCTGTGGCGGCCCCCAGACGCCGCTCCCCACGATCCGCATCGCGCCGAAGCCGAGACGATGGACCGCGAGCTCGCCGCCGAGGGTGAGCGTGCCGCTCGCGTCGACGGCGCTCACGCGTCGGCCGCGCCGGCCGCCGCGGGAGCGCCCTCGAAACCGTTGCGCTTGTGCGTTCCGTCGCAGAACGGCTTGATCGCCGAGCCACCGCAGCGGCACAGGAAGATCGGATCGCGCTCGCCACCGTCGATCGGCGCGCCGGTGATGGCGTCGACGAGCGCGACGCCGCCGCTCATCTTGATCGGCCCGTTCTCGATCAGCAGGACCGTGACATCCGCCATCAGAGGACCGGCAGGTAGCGGTCGAGCTCCCACTGGCTGACCTGGACGCGGTAGTCCTCCCACTCGCGGCGCTTGATCTCCACGAAGCGGTTGAACATGTGCTCGCCGAGGGTGCGCAGGACGAGCTCGGACTCGGCGGTCAGCTCGATCGCCTCGCCGAGCGTCTCGGGCAGCTGCTCGATGCCGAGCCGGCGGCGGTCGTCGGGCGACAGGTGATAGAGGTTCTTCTCCATCGGCTCGGGCAGCTCGTAGCCCTTCTCGATCCCCTCCAGGCCCGCGTGCAGCAGCGACGCGAACGTCAGGTACGGGTTGCAGGCCGGGTCCGGGCAGCGCAGCTCCATCCGCGTCGAAACCTCCTTGCCCGGGTGGTAGAGCGGCACCCGCACGAGCGCGGAGCGGTTGCGGCGGCTCCAGGCGACGTAGACCGGGGCTTCGAAGCCGGGTACGAGGCGCTTGTAGGAGTTCACCCACTGGGCGAAGATCGACGAGATCTCACGGGCGTGCTTGAGCTGGCCGGCGATGAACGCCTTGCCGGTGTCCGACAGGAAGTACGGGTCGTCGGCGTCGAAGAACGCGTTCTTGCCGTCCTTGAAGAGGCTCATGTGGGTGTGCATGCCCGAGCCGTTCTCGCCGAACAGCGGCTTGGGCATGAACGTCGCATGCCAGCCGTACTTCATCGCGTACTCCTTGACCGTGATGCGGTACGTCATGCAGTCGTCGGCCATCTTCATGGCGTCGGCGTAGCGCATGTCGATCTCGTGCTGGCTGGGGCCGACCTCGTGGTGGGTGTACTCGACGTGGATGCCGAGCTGCTCGAGCGCGAGCACCGTCTCGCGGCGCACGTCGGAGCCGGCGTCGAGCGTCGTGAGGTCGAAGTAGCCGCCGTTGTCGAGCACCTCGGTGCCCTTGGAGTCCTTGAAGAGGAAGTACTCGAGCTCGGGGCCGACGTTGAACGTGTCAAAGCCCATCGATCCGGCGCGCTGCAGCGCGCGCCGCAGGACGTGGCGCGGGTCGCCCTCGTAGGGGGTGCGCTCCGGCGTGAGGACGTCGCAGAACAGTCGCCCGACGCCCTGCTCCTCGGGGCGCCAGGGCAGGATCGCGAACGTCGTCGGATCCGGCATCGCGAGCATGTCGGACTCCTCGATGGCGTTGAAGCCGGTGATCGAGGAGCCGTCGAAGCCCATGCCGCTCTCGAACGCGTCGTCGAGTTCGGCGCGATTGATCGAGAACGACTTCAGCTGACCGAGGATGTCGGTGAACCAGAGCCGGATGAAGCGGATGTCGCGCTCAGCGACGATCGCCTTGACGTCGTCGGGCGTCTTCGGGCGGTCGTCACTCATGGCCTGGAGCCTAGTTGAGGCGCGAACCGGCCGATGTGTTGCAGGACTGTTACGCCAGCCAGCGTCGCGCCCAGCGCTCGAGCTCGTGCACCGCGGGCGCCAGCTCGCGGCCCATCTCGGTGAGTTCGTAGCGCACCCGCACGGGTTTGCCGGGCAGGACGGTGCGGGTCACGACCCCGTGCCGCTCGAGCTCCTTCATGCGCTCCGACAGCAGGCGATCGGAGAGCTCGGGCACCGCCTCGGCGATCTCGCCGAAGCGCAGCGCCCGGCGATGGATCAGGACGCTGACGATGGCTCCGGTCCAGCGCCGGCCGATGAGCTCGATCGCCTGGTGGAAGTAGGGACAGCAAGCGGGTCGCCCCTCGAGCGTCGCGACGCGGGTCCGCCTGGCCGGTGTCGCGCCGGGTCCCTGGCGCGGCGCCGGCTGCGGTCGATCGTCAGCGGGTCCCATCAGCGGCTACCGGCGGCTCGACGCCGCCAGGCGGTGATCAGCGATCGATCCACGAGCGAGCGGATGCACGGGACGGGCCACTAGATGGTCGATTGCGCAGCCGGTGCCGTTTGCACGGGCGCCTTCGGCCCGTGGCGATCCTGCGCCGCGAGGCGCGTGCGGATGATGGTGCCGGTCGTGGAATCGGCCATCTAGATGGTTGGTTCCGCGGCCGGGGCCGTCAGATGTGCGTGGATCGCGGATGCAGGGCGCCGCGGGCAGAAGGTGCACAGTGCCAGCAGCACGGGCGCCTTCGGCCCGTGGCGATCCTGCGCCGCGAGGCGCGTGCGGATGATGGTGCCGGTCGTGGAATCGGCCATCTAGGCGGCCCGCAAGGTCCTGGTGTCCTCGGCGGAGCCGTCGACGGGGACGTCGCCGGCGACGTTGACCATCGCGGTGAAGCGCTCGAGCGCGACGTAGGCGATCGCCTCCAGCAGCTGCTCGTCGCTCCAGCCGTGCTCGCGCGCCTCCTCGTGGAGGTGCATCGGCGGGCGACCGGGGTTCTCGATGACGGCCTTGAGGTACGTCAGCAGCGCGGCCGCACGCTCGTCCTTGGACGTGAACTTGCGCGCGAGCGCAACCTCGTCGAGGGCGAGCCCGGCCTGCCGGGCCGTGCGGCTGTGCAGCGCGATGCCGGGCTGCGAGCCGTGGTACTGCGCGACCGCGAGCGAGATCCGTTCGAGCGTCGGAACGTCGAGGGCGCCGCGGCGCAGCTCAGAACGGAAGCGCGCGTAGCCGCGCAGCGCGGCCGGCGAGCCTGCAAGCGCGCCGAGGAAATTCGGCAGCTGCCCACCGGTGGCGAGCGCGCCACGCAGGACCGGGACCGATCCCTCCGGAGCGGTGAGGTCGTCGTGGATCTGGAACCTGCTCATCGATGTCTTCATGGGGGGAGGCCTTCTGGGGGGATGGCGTGGGCAGCGTCCGTGCCTTCTGGGGTGGCGCTCAGCGGAGTTCCTTACTTCTCGTAAGTGTACGCCGCGGTCCGGATCTACACAAGACCCGACCTACGGAGTACTACGCACGGCAACTAAGCCGCGGCTCACGTTCGTGTGTGGATCATGCGAAGGATCCCCGCAGGCGGTGCGCGCAATCGGCGTCCCGCGGGCGCGCGGGTCGTCGCGTTGGCACGCGCTGCTCGCGGCGCGAACCGCATCGGCGACCGGGCGGTGGTCGTCGTGTCGGCCGCCACGCCGGCGCCGGCCGGGGCGCGGCGCGGGCACCGCGAGTCGTGGTGGCGCGTTTGTGCTCTATGGCAACAGAAACGCGCCACTACGAAGCCGAACGCGCCCGCACGCCAGCGCGCAGGCGTGAGCACGGCGCTGCGCTCGCCAGCGCGCAGGCGCGAGCACGGCGCTGCGCCCGTCAGGACGATGTGCCAGCGGTGAGCGGGAACTACGGGGCGAGCACGGACGCGTCGGCGGTACCGACGGCGACGAGGATCAGGACGAGGCCCATCATCAGCGCCCACATCGCGACGCGGTCCGGGCGCGCGCCGACGCGCTCGATCGGGCGCCGCGGCGGGCGGCGGCGCTCGAGCTCGACGCTGCGCGGGATCGCCGGGGGCGGCACGGTGCGGCCGCGGATCTCGACGGTGCGGCGGGCGGGGATCGCGGTGCCCTTGGGATGCGCGCCGCGGCGCGGCGGCGCGGACGTGCGCACGACCTCACCGTCGACGTGCTGGCGCTCACGCGTGGCGCGGTGCGCGTCGTCGTCGGCACGGTCGGCGCGACGACGCGCCTCGTCGGTGCGCGCGTACACGTCCTGGAGATGTTCGACGTCGGCCCACCATGCGCGGGCCTCGGTGTATGCCATGCGGTTTAGGCCTCTTTCCTTGGAGTGCCTACGGGGTTAGCTGACGGGCTCGCGCTGAAAGAGCTGCGCTACGCCGCGGACTACCGGCGATTCGCCCCAGTGTGTGGTTCCCCCGCTCCCACGACCGTTTCGGGCCCCGGGACTCGGCGATCTGACGGCGGCATCGTAGCAACGATCGATTTCCCTGCATATGCGCAGTGTTATGGAGACTGCGGACGGAATCGCCCACGTTGCGGGGTCGCACGGGTCCGGCGGCGCGCAACCGTCGACGTCAGGCGACCGATCGCGGCGGCGCAGTCCCTGGCGGTGCGGGGCGCCCGTCGATCCAGACCTGGCGGCCCCGATCTGGCACAACAGCGTGGCAGCAGGCGCCGGCCCCGTGCCACCGGCACGACGACGAGGTATCGGCGACGGTCAGACCGCGCCGCGCATCCCGGATCGCACGCAGAGCCCGGCGGGCTTAGCGACCGGCGACTTCGGCGATGTACTCGGCGACGTGCTTGGCGTCCTCGCCGTCGAGCAGCTGCGCCGGCATCTGGCCCTGGCCGCGCGCGCGTCCCTCCAGGATCGCGTTGACCGTGAGGCCCGCGGTCGGGGCGAGCACGTCGAGATCGGGCCCGACGCGTCCGACCGCGCCGGCGTCGTCGAGCGTATGGCACGTCGCGCACTTGTCGGCGAACAGCTCGCGTCCGTCGACGAGGTCGGCGCTGAGCTTCGTGCCGCCCGGGCCGGCGGCGGCCTGGTCGCTGCTGAGCACCACCGCCGGGACGACGAGGCCGAACAGGAAGATCCCCGCCGCGACGGCGAACTCGGCGGCGTGCAGCGGTTTGCGCCGGCCGCGCTCGAGCGTGTCGCGCACGCCGCGCGGGCCACCGCGCATCGCGACGAGGACGACGCCGAGGCCGAGCGCGACGAAGAACGAGAGGAAAATGAGTGCTGCCATGCGGCGGGCAATCTACTCGACCGCGAGGCGAAGCCGTCTCGCCACGGTCATGAGGCGAGGACGGCTGCACCCGATCGGCGATCGACGGCGGCGCGGCCGCCGGCTCATCGCCGCCGTCCGGCGCCGAAGTTCATGACCGGCGGAGCGACCGCGCGGAAGTCGTCGGTCCCGGTCGAGGCGAGCTCCTGCGCGGTCCGCTGCAGATCGGCCTGGCGCGCGAGCTCGATCGCGTGGGCACCGCCGACGATGTCGGTGGTCAGCGAGAAGTCCTTGACCTGCGCCGCCACGCGATCGCCGGCCTCCAGGCGCTCGAAGCGCCGCGCGACGATGTTGATCGCCCCGCCCGCCGACGCGTGGCGCTCCAGCCGCCCCTCGACGACGACGAGCGGCTCGGTCCGCACGGTGAGCCGCTGCTGCTCGTAGAGCTGCGGCGAGACGATGACGTTGACCGTCCCGAACTCGTCCTCGAGCAGCAGGAACGTGATCCCCTTCGCGGTCCCCGGGCGCTGGCGCGCGATGACCAGGCCGCCGACGCGCACCCGGTCGCCATGGCGCAGGCGTTCGAGCGCGCCGACGTCGACCGCGCCGCTCGCGTGCAGCCGCGCCCGCAGCAGCCCGAGCGGATGCGTCGCTGCCGTCAGCCCGGTCGTCGCGTAGTCGGCGACCATCTCGTCCCACCGCGACAGCGGCGCCAGCTTCGGCGGTGCCGGCAGGTCGAGCGCGAGCGCGAGCTGGACCCCCTCGCCACGCACCTTCAGGCCGGGGGCGGTCACGCCGAGCTGCCACAGCGCGACGCGGCGGTCGCCGCCCGCGAGCGCGTCGCAGGCGCCCGACCAGGCGAGCTTCTCGAGCGCCGCGCGACCCGCGCCGGCGCGCGAGGCGAGATCCTCCAGAGAACGGAACGGACCGCCCTCGCGCCGGGCCGCGACGAGCGCCGCGACCTCGTCGGCGCGCACGCCGAGCACGTAGCCCAGGCCGACCTGGACCGCGCCATCCCGCGTCACCGTGCAGCCGACCTCGCTGGCATTGGCATCCGGGGCACGGACCTCGATCCCGCGCCGCTGCGCCTCGTGCACGAGCGCGTCGGGCGGATAGAAGCCCATCGGCTGCTCGTCGAGCAGCGCGCAGAGGAACTCCGGCCCATAGTGCACGCGCAGCCACGTCGACTGGTAGGCCAGCAGGCCGAAGGCGGCGCCGTGGGCCTTGGGGAAGCCGAAGCCCGAGAAGCCCGAGACCATCGCGAAGACCTGCTCGGCAAGCTCCTCGGTCACGTCGGGGTGCATCGCCATCGCGCCCTCGACGAAGCTGCGGTGGTGGGCCTCGATCGCCTCGGCCGAGCGCTTGCGGCTCATCGCCCGGCGCAGCCCCTCGGCCTCCCCCACGCTGAAGCCGGCGAACGCCTGCGCGACCTCGAGCACCTGGTCTTGGAAGATGATCGTCCCGAGCGTGTCGCGCAGCGGCGGCTCGAGCGACGGGTGCATGTACGGGATCTCGAACGTGGGGTCCGCGCGCAGCCGCTGGCGGCGCTCGATGTACGGGTTGACCGCGCCGCCGACGATCGGCCCCGGGCGCACGATCGCGACCTGGATCGTGATCTCGTCGAGGTTCTTCGGGCGCGTGCGCCGCAGCGAGCCCATCTGCGCGCGCGACTCGATCTGGAAGACGCCGGTCGTGTCGGCGTTCTGGATGCACTCGTAGGTCGCCGGGTCGTCGTAGGGGATCCGGCTGAGGTCGATCATCTCGCCGCGGCGCGCGGCGATGTGGTCGACGCAGCGCTCGACGGCGGACAGCATCCCCAGCCCGAGCAGATCGATCTTCAGAAAGCCCGCGTCGGCGCAGGAGTCCTTGTCCCACTGCGCGAGCTGACGGCCCTCCATCGCGGCGGGCACGAGCGGGACGCAGTCCACGAGCGGCCGCGTCGCGACGATCATCCCGCCGGAGTGCTGCGACAGATGACGCGGCAGGCCGTAGGCCTCCTCGGCGAGCTTCACGAGCCACTGCCAGCGGCCGGTTCGCCGGCCCGGCCCGAGCGCGGTGTCGATGTCGCCGTCGACGGCGCGCGACGACCAGCCCTCGCTGCCGCGCGCGACGCGCTCGATCTCTCCCGGCGGCAGCCCGAGCGCCTTGCCGAGCTCGCGGATCGCGCCGCGCGCACGGTACGTCGGGAAGGCCGCCACGAGCGCCGAGCGCTCGCGCCCGTAGCGCTCGTGCACGCGCGGGATGAGGACCTCGCGGATGTCGCGGGGGAAGTCGAGGTCGATGTCCGGCAGCGCGGTGAGCTCCTCGTTGAGGAAGCGCCCGAGCAGGAGCTTGTTGGCGATCGGGTCGACGTGGCTGAGGCCGGTCAGATGGCAGACGATCGAGGAGACGCTCGAGCCGCGCCCGCGCCCGGGCGGCAGCAGATCGCGGGGACCGCCGCGACCGCGCACCTGCACCGCCACCTCGCGGGCGAGCTCGAGCAGGTCGCGATGCAGCACGAAGAAGCCGGCAAGGCCGAGCTCGTCGATCACGCGCAACTCCTCCTCCAGCCGCGCCCTGGCCTCCTCGTGGTGGGCGCTGCCGCGCGGATAGCGCTCGTCGAAGCGCGCCTGGCAGGCCTCCGCGAGCGCCCGGCTCGCGGTCGCGTCCTCGGAGCCGGGATAGCGGTAGCCGAGGTCGCTGCAGAGGTCGAAGGTCAGCGTCTCGGCGAGCCGCCCCGACGCGGCGATCGCCGCCGGGTGATCGGCGAAGCGCGCCGCCATCGCCTGCGGGCTCGTCAGCACGTGCGCGTGGTTGCCGCGCCGCAGCGGCTCGGAGGCGTCGAGCGTCGTGTGCTCGCGGACCGCGACGAACGCGTCCTGCAGATAGGCGCGCTGGGGCGAGTGCGCGTGGACGTTGCCGGTCGCGACGGTCGCGACGCCGAGCCGCTGCGCCAGTCCCGCGAGGCCGCGGTTCAGCGCGCGGTCGTGGCGCGCGAGCGGGCGCTGCAACTCGACGGCAAAGGCGTCGCGGCCGAAGACGCCCAGCAGGCGGCGCATCGTCGGCTCGTCGCGGACGCCGCTGCGCGCGCAGCCGCTCAGGCAGACGAGGCCGGCATGGTGCGCCTCGACCTCGTCGAGCGTGACGGCCGGCTCCGAGCGGTCGCGCTGGGGCCCCTCGCGGGTCTGGGCGTGGGCGCACGTCAGCAGGCGGCAGAGGTTGCGCCAGCCGGTCGCGTCGCGGACGAGCAGCGTGAGGTGACGCCCGTCGGCGAGCGTGACCTCCGCCCCGTGGATCGCCCTCAGGCCCAGCGCCTTGGCCGACTGCGCGAACTCCATCGAGCCCGACAGCGAGTCGTGATCGGTGAGCGCGAGCGCCGTGTGGCCGCGCTTGACGGCGGCCGCCACGAGCTCCTCGGGCTGCGAGGCGCCGTCGAGGAACGAGTAGGCGGAGTGGCAGTGCAGCTCGGTGTACGGCATACGAACGCATGTTCGCACACGGCCCGGTCGGAGTCGCCGGCACCAGCGTCATGTCGGCACGCAATCGGAGCGCTGCTCCCACAGCCCGCCGGCCGGCCGCGACGTGGCCGACAGCAGCCGGCTGTCCTCGATCGTGTGCTCGTACTCGGCCCCGGCCTGGATGATCTGCCCGAAGCCGCCGGAGGCGCCGTTCGTCGTGCTGCGCGTGCGATACAGGCGCACGTCGAGGTGCGAGCGGTCGCGGATCGCCTCGCCGAGCCCGCGGATCGCGTCGCCGCTGCCGGGGTCGTCGCGCACGCGCCGCCAGGCCGCGGCGACGAGCGGGTCGCGCAGGTCCATGCGCGCCCCGAGCTCGAAGCGCCGCCCGCGGCCGTCGGCGGACATCGCCGCGGCGCGGCCGCCGAACACGCGCGACAGGCCGGGCGGCAGCGCCGCGCCGGCGGCGAGCGTGCCCGACGCCGCCAGCGACAGCTCCGTCGCGCGGCCGTGGCGGTCGAGCCTGACCGCGAGGGTCACCCCCCGCTCGCCGGTCGCCACGGGTCCGCCGAGCGCGACCGTGACCGCGCCCCAGGCCGAGCCGGCGGCGTTCAGCGACAGCGTGAGCTCGCCCGTACGCCGGTCGCGGCGCGCGCCGGCGAGCACGCCGCCAAGCCCCCGCAGCGACGCCCCCGCCGCCGCGTTGCCGGCGCCGATCGTCGCCAGCCCGCGCAGTCCGCCCTCGAAGAAGACCTCGCGCGCGGCGACACGCGGGTCGTCGCCCGCGCGGATCGCGCGCATGAACGCCGCCGCCTCGCGCTCGTCGCGCGCGACGAAGACCCGGCCCGACGCCAGCACCCCCTGCGCGCCGACGCGCGCCTCGTCGTTCACCCCGACCGTGCGGCCGCGCACGGTGACGTTCGCGCGACCCCCGACGCCGGCCTCCAGGCCGAGCGCGCCGCCGCGCGCGATCGTCAGGCGCACCGTCCCGTCGGACATCTGCTCGCGCAGCACGTAGCGGTCGTGGTCGACGCGGACGACGACGAGGCTGACGGCGTGATGGCGCGCCTCGCGACGGCTCGCCACGGCGCACGGCCGGGGCGATAGATCCGGGCACGGCCCGCCGCTGACGACACAGAGCGCATGGCGAAACTGGCCGGCGACGGCGTTGACGATCGCGGGCGCGCGCCCGCTCGCGACGGCGAGCGCGATCGTCAGCAGCACCGCCATGACGGCGATCAGCGCGACGTAGTCGAGCGTCGCCTGGCCTCGCGAGGAGCGCATACCCGCGAGGCTGCCGGGCGAGGCGTTACGGATCTACACGTGGTTGTTCAAAAAGAACCCCAGCTTCGTGCCGCCGATCGCGCGCGAGCCGGGAAGCCGCAGGTAGCGCCGGTCGTTGCGCTTCTCGTCGGCGGCGACGAGCCGAGTCAGCAGAACCGCCTGGGTGAGGCCGACGAGCAGGCAGCCGAGCGTGATCCGCAGGCCGGCATCCCAGCCGACGGCACCGACGCCGAGCTCGCCCGGCACGACGAAGACGGCGACCAGCACGACGACCACGAGCGGCGGCATCCAGAGCGCCGTCGGCTGACCGGTCGGCTCGCTGCCGGGCCGGATCTGCTCCGCGGCCGCCAGCCAGCGCTTCATCGCCAGCGGGCCGAGCGCGGCGATCACGACCGTGACGAACGCGATCTGGGCCGCGGTGCTCGCGGCGCGCTCGCCGGCCTCGTCGACGAACACGAGCAGCAGCAGGCTCGCGAGGGCGCCCGACACGGCGAGCGCGGCGCCCTCGATGCGCAGGCGCTCGCGGTAGGTCGGCGGCGATCTGGTGGCGGTCGGTGCGGGGCTGCTCATCTGGGTGCTCATCTACCCGGCCACTACGGCTGCGGCGACCGCGGCGATCACGCCGGCGACGAGAACACGGTCGCGCGAGGCCGCGCGCAGGACCTGCGGCGCGACCGCCGGCGGCGGCGCGTCCCGGAAGCGCGCAGCCTCGGCGACGATCCAGCCCAGCACCGCGGCGGCGAGCGCCGGCGGGCGCCGCGGGACATGGCGCACCCGCACGACGAGCGCCCGGCCGGACGCGGCGAGCGCACCGCCGGCGCCGAGCCGGTCGAGGATCTCCGACGCCTCGCGCATCGCCGGCAGGCGGCGCGCGAACCGCAGCGTGCGGCGCGCGACCTCGCGCACGCCGTCCTCGCCGGCAGCGGCGCGCAGCCACGTCGCGACGAGCACGAGCAGGGCGGCGCGGATCGTGCGCCGGAGCGTCAGGTCCAGGCCGCTGTCGCCGATGAGGTTGAAGGTCAGGGCACCGAAAGCGAGCAGCGCGGCGAGCGCGAGCCCGGAGCGGACCGGCGCGCTGTCGCCGCGGGCGCTGATCCAGGCGACCGCCAGCCACGCCGTGACCGCGCCGAGCACGACCCAGGCCGTCGTCGCGACGAGCACGCAGAAGGCGATGACCGCCGCCAACGCGACGGCACGCGGGTCATAGCGCGCGCGGCGCGCGGGCGCCCGCGGCTGCTCGCCGCTGCCGGCACCGGCCGCGACCGGCCCCGCGCTCGGCGCGGACGCGGGCCACGCCTGCAGTGCCGCGCGATAGACGAGCACCTGCACGACGCTCGCGAACAGGGTCCAGACGACGAGCCCGAGCGCGGTCGCCCCGAGCGCGGCGACGGTGCCGGCGGGGATGCCGGGGATGCGCCCGGCGATCGCGTCGTAGGTCGCCGTGTACGAGCCGACGCCGCCGACGATCCAGATGTAGAAGACCGTCAACAGCGTCTGATCGGCGGCGCGGATCGAGGCGCAGGCGCCGATCTGCGCGGTCACGCGCCGACCGCGCTCGTGCATGCGCCCCAGCAGCGGCGCCGATACGGCCTGCGTCAGCGGCACGCTGACGCGCGACGGGCCGAGCATGGCGACCGCCTGCAGCATCGCGGCGATGCTCGCCCCGTACCCGATCCGGGCACCCGCGACCTGCGCCGCTCGCGCGAGCGCGACGCCGCCCGCGAGCGCGACGGCGTAGCCGCCCGTCGGGACGACCCGCGAGGCGAGGAAGGACGCGGTGGCGACGTGGGCGAGGCCGGCCTGGGCGGTGGCGTCGGCGGCCCCGGCGGCGGTCGCGGCAGGCTCGTCATCGATCATCAGCGAGAGCAGTGTCGTTCAGCGCTGGCTGTACCACCCCCGTTTCCCATCGACGAGGTCGCAGAAGACGACGATGTTGCGCCCGCAGGCGGTGACGACCTCCCAGTAGCGCCGCCGCAGCGGGAGCTCGGTCCACCAGCGATCCTCGACGAGCCAGGTCTCGCGGACGGCGTCGACCGCGCGCCCGTCGACCCGCAGCGGAACGCCGCCGGCGCCGGCCTGCACGACGGCCGCCTGCGGCTCGGCGATCCTGCGCGGGCCGGGGCTCACGGACCGACCCCCGGCCGCCGGCGCGCGGGCGAGGTGTCGAACGGGGTCAGCACGACGCGCCGCTCGGGCACGCGCGAGTCGGGATCGATCTCCAGGACGCGCAGCGCCGCGTCGGGACCGGCGACCGCGCGCGTCTGGCGGACCGCCTCGCGTAACCGCTCGTCGCGGCGCACCTCGCCGTCGTCGAACAGCGCGTGGGCCTCGGGATGGGGCGGGCCGAAGCGCTCGACCACGAGCTCCAGCGTGTCGGCCGGAGCGGGCAGCAGCGCCAGGCGCCCGCCGAGCGCGAGCCGCATCCGCTGCGCGTCGGCGAGCGCCTCGCGGAAGACGACACGCTCGCGCCACGTGCCGCCCTCGACGAGCCGCGCCGAGAGCACGACCGAGCGCAGCGTGCGCCCGCGCCGTTCGCGGCGCGCCAGCAGACGGTCGATCAGCAGCCCGAGCGCGCGGCCGAGTTGCTCACCCGAGCCCGACTCGGGCAGCTCGAGCTGCTCGCGCAGCAGTTCCCCCGGCTCGCGCGGACGCAGCGGCGTGTCGTGCCCGCGGGCGAGGTCGTGGGCGAGCAGGCCCGAGCGCCCGAAGCGGTCGGCGACGGCGCTGCGCGGCAGCGCGGCGAGGTCACCGAGCGTCGCGATCCCGAGCCGCTGCAACGGCTCGACGAGCGCTGCCGTCTCGGCGCGGCGGCGCAGCAGTTCGACGGGATGCGGGGCGAGGTCGGGCGCGCCGGCGACCCGCCCGGGGCGGCGTACGCGCGCGTCCGACGCGGCGACGAACGCGCAGAAGCGCGTCGGCCCCTGCCCGATCCGCGGCCCGGCCAGCACCCGCCGCAGGTGCTCGGAGCCGTGCTGGGCGAGGTGGCCCTCGGAGAGCATCGTCACGATCCGCCCGGCGTGCAGCCGCTCCAGGCCGCGCGCGTCGAAGCATGCCTCGCCGGGGCGCACGGACTCGACCGCCGCGCCGAGGCTCTCCAGCCGCGTGAGCGCGCGCTCCCAGGCCTCGGCGACCCCCATCGGATCGGGCGGCACGAGTGCCAGGCGAGGGCAGCGCGACAGCGCCTCCCCCATCCGCATCCCGGCGTGGATCCCGAACGCCTCGGCGGCCTGCGAGACCGCGCCGATGCACAGCTCGCGGCCGGGCTCCGGGGCGAGCGCCGCCGGCTCGCCGAGCAGGCCGGCCCGGCCGCCCGCGGCGACGGCGAGCTCGAATCGCTCGAGGAGGACGCAGACGATCGTCATGCGAACAGATGTTCGCATCGATGGAAGGGATGCGCAAGGACCCTTGACGGGCCGGGGCGCGCTCGTAAGCTGAGGCATAGATGCGGGCGCACGCGATGTTCGATACGCGAACCAAAGCCCGTTCGCTGGCGTTCCTGTACGGCGCCGGGGCCCTGATCTGCGTGCTGACGGTGCTGCTGCCGCACGTCGCTTCGCTCGAGCAGCGTCCCGTGCTGATCGTCGCCGCGCTGTCGCTCGCGATGGCGCTCGTCTTCCTGCGCTTCGCCGGCCAGGTCTCCGACGGCCTCGTGCACCTCGCGCTCGGCGCCGTGACGGTGATGCTCACGCTCGTCATCCACTACACGCACAACACGACGCTCTACGCGCTCATCTACACGTGGCCGGCGCTGTACGCGTTCTACTTCTTCTCGAGCCCCGCAGCACTCGGCCACCTCGCGTTCATCGGCGCCGCCTACGCGACCGTGCTGCACATCGGCGACGCGATGGATACGACGATCCGCCTCGTCCTCGTGCTCGGGACGCCGCTCGTCGTCGGCCTGCTGATCTCGCGCCTGCTCGGCGTCATGCGCTCGGGGCTGGATCGCAGCGCGCGCCAGGAACGGGCGCTGCGCTCCAGCGAGCGGCGCACGCGGCTGATCGTCGACAGCGCCCGCGACGGCTTCATCTCGACCGACGCGCAGGGTCGCGTGCTCGACATCAACGCCGCCGCCGAGCGTCTGCTCGGCCGCTCGCGCGCCGACGCGATCGGGCGCCCGTTCCAGGACCTCGGCATCCCGGCGGAGGCGCAGGCGAAGTTCATCCAGCGCCGCCGCGACCTGCTGAACGCCGCCCGCGAGGGCGGCACACGCCACCTCGAGCTGCGCGTGACGATCAACCGCCCCGACGGGACGCAGCTGCGCGGCGAGACGATGATCTGGGTCGTCGAGCGCGACGGCGAGCTGATGTTCAACGCCCGGCTGACCGACATCGGCGACCGCCTGATGGAGGAGCGCAAGCGCGAGCGGCTCGTGCGCTCGGAGGCCGCGCGCGCCGAGGCCGAGCGCGCGGCGCTGACGATCGGGCGCCTGCAGGCCGTCGCCGACACCGCGCTGTCGCAGCGCGATCTCGACCAGCTCGGTCCGGAGATCCTCGCCCGCACGCGCGAGGTGCTCGACGCCGAGGCGGCGGCGCTGCTGCTGATCCAGGACGACGGCACCCTGTCGCTGATCAGCTCCGATCCGGTCGCCCCCGAGAGCCGCCCCCTGCGTGTCCCGGCCGATGCCGGGATCGCCGGCCGCGTGCTCGCGACGCGGCGGCCCGTGCTGCTCAACGACCCGACCGCCTCCGAGCTCGCCGACCCGGCGATCCTCACCGCGGGCATCTCGTCGCTGCTCGGCGTGCCGCTGATCGCGCACGAGCAGGTCATCGGCGTGATCGAGGTCGGCGTGCGCGCGCCGCGGCGGCTCGGGTCCGAGGACGTCGACCTGCTGCGCCTGACCGCCGACCGCGTCGCGCTGGCGATCGAGCACGTGCGCGCCTACGGCCGCGAGCACCACATCGCCGAGACGCTGCAGCGCAGCCTGCTACCGCGGACGCTGCCGTCGCTGCCGGGCGTCGCGCTCGCCGGGCGCTACCTGCCGGCGGCCTCGGAGGCCGAGGTCGGTGGCGACTGGTATGACGCGATCGGGCTGCCCGCGGGGCGCGTGTTGCTCGTGATGGGCGACGTCTCGGGCAAGGGCCTGGCGGCGGCGTCGACGCTGGGCGCGCTGCGCAGCGCGATCCGCGCGTACGCGCTCGAGGGCCACGGCCCGGCGCAGATCGCCGAGCGGCTGAACACGTTCGTGCTCGCCGAGCCCGCACGCGAGCACATGGCGACGCTCGTGCTCGCCGTCTTCGATCCCGTCGACGCCGAGCTGTCGTACGTCAACGCCGGTCATCCGCCGCCGCTCACGCTGCACGCGGACGGCACGCCGCAGTTTCTGACCGGCGCACGCTCCGTGCC
Organism: uncultured Solirubrobacteraceae bacterium; assembly: GCA_963756465.1. Lineage (GTDB taxonomy): Bacteria > Actinomycetota > Thermoleophilia > Solirubrobacterales > Solirubrobacteraceae > CADCVQ01. The sequence goes on along the minus strand of CAVWNK010000002.1, from coordinate 250,672 downwards.
GCTGGGCGTGCTGCCGTTTCCCGCCTACGAGGAGGAGACGGTGACGCTCGAGCCCGGTGGCGCGGTCGTGCTCTACACCGACGGGCTCGTCGAGCGGCGCACGGAGAACATCGATCTGGGCCTCGATCGGCTGTCGGTCGCGGCGGGCGACGGGGCGATGGAGCCCGAGGCGCTCTGCGACCGCCTGCTGGAGGCGGCGCTGCCGGACGGCGCCACGAGCGACGACGTCGCGCTGCTGGCGCTGTGCCATGTGCCGCTGGGATCGCGCCTGGCGCTGAGCCTGCCGAGCGAGCCCAGCGCGCTGCGCTCGCTGCGGGCGCTGCTGCGCCGCTGGCTCGCGCAGGCCGAGGCCTCCGACGCTGACGTGCACGCGATCGTCATGGCGTGCAGCGAGGCCTGTACGAACGCGATCGAGCATGCGGGCGCGGCGCCCGACGAGATGATCGCGTTCGAGGCGGTCCTGAGCGACGGCGAGGTCGACGTCGTCGTACGCGATCGCGGCCACTGGCGCGAGGGGCGCCCGCCGAGCGACCAGGGCCGCGGGCTGGAGTTGATCGACGCGCTGATGGACGAGGTGCAGCTCGAGACCGCGCCGGAGGGAACGACGGTGCGGTTGCGACGCCACCTGACCGAGCGCGTGGGCGCATGAACGTCGACGGGGCGACGCTCACCAGCACGCAGCACGGCGACCACGTGATCGTCAGCGTCACGGGCGAGCTCGACGTCTTCAACGCGGCTCGGATCGTCGAGCTCGTCGAGGCCGCCGTGCCGACGCGCGCGCACGGTGTGGTGCTCGATCTGAGCGGCGTCGAATTCTTGGACTCGACGGCGATCCGCAAGCTGTTCGCGCTGACGAGCCGGCTCGGCGAGCGCCGCCAGCTCGTGCGCGTCGTGACGCCTGGCGGGAGCACGGTGCTGCGCACGCTGCAGCTCGTGGAGTTCGCGCGGGCGGCGCCGATGCACGGGTCGCTGGAGGAGGCGCTGGCGGCGTTGTAGCCCCGGGCCGGCGCCGCGCCGTGAGCGCATAGAAAAGCCCCGCCGGAGCGGGGCTTTTCCGTAGCAGGCCGGTAAGCCGGATTCTGTCGTGAGCAGCCATCCATCTGACGCGGCCGACCTGGACCTTGGCGGGCAGCCTGCAAGCGGTCCTGCTTGGCCTTGCATCGGGTGGGGTTTACCTGGCCGCCGTGTCGCCACGGCGCCGGTGCGCTCTTACCGCACCTTTTCACCCTTGCCTGTGCGCGCCGTACGTACAGACGCGCCATCGGCGGTGTGTTTCTGTGGCACTTTCCCGCGGGTTTCCCCGGGTCGGGTTCCCGACCACCCTGCCCTGTGATGTCCGGACTTTCCTCGAAGGGCGAGCCTCCGCGGCTGCTTGGCCTGCCCCTCCAGCCTAGCCGGTCGCGCACCGATGTTCGACCCCTGCAGCGCCGCTCCCGCGCCGTCTGCGCTCGCGCGCAGATAGGGTCTCGATGATGGAAGACGTGCTCGGGCGGAGGATCGTGGCGGCGGTCATCGATGTCGCCATCATCGGCATCCTGCTTGTCGTCATCGCGAAGGGCCTCGGCAACGAGGAGGCCCGCGAGTACTCGCTGTGGGCCGAGACCCAGGGCGCTCCGCGGGCGCTCTTCTTCCTGCTGACCTTCGCCTACTTCTTCGGCACCGAGTTCGTCTGGGCCCAGACGGCGGGCAAGCGCGTCATGAAGCTGCGCGTCGTCCGCGACGACGGCACGAAGGCGGCCGCGGGGGCGATCTTCGTGCGCAACCTCGTGCGCATCGTGGACTGGCTGCCGAGCCTCTACGTCGTCGGTGCGATCACCGTGTTCGCGACGGGCTCGCGGCGCGTGCGCCTCGGCGACATGGCGGCCAGGACGAAGGTCGTCGCCGACGAGGGCACGCCGCCCGAGCCGCCGCCGCCACCGCAGCGGCCCGACGACGAGGACGTCCTCGCGCAGATCATGCGCTGACGCCGGCGGGTCCAGTGCGTCTCGATCGGTGCACAGTGCCGGGAGCACGGGCGCCTTCGGCCCGTGGAGCCCTGCGCCGCGAGGCGCGTGCAGACGACGGTGCCCGTCGCGGAACGACGATCTAGGTCAGTTCGGTCGCGCAGCCGCCGCAGCGGCCGCCGACCGCCGACGGCCCTGATCCGTAGCGGGGCGCCATCGCCCCGTCGCAGATCGGGCACGTCGCGGTGCGGTGCGCGGTGAGGTCCTCCCAGGCGCCGGCGAGCAGATCCTCCAGCGTCGGCCCCTCGCGCGGGGTCAGTCGTGGCAGCACGCGCGCACGGCGCTCGAAGTCATGGGCGATCGTCGCCATCACTGCACGCTCCGGAACAGCCCGACCACACGCCCCAGGACGCGCACGTCGCGCGAGCGGATCGGCTCCATCGACACGTTCTCCGGCTGCAAACGGATGTGGTCGGCCTCGCGGAAGTAGCGCTTGACGGTCGCCTCCTCGCCCAGCAGCGCGACGACGATCTCGCCGTCCTCGGCGGTCTCCTGCGGGCGCACCACGACGTAGTCGTCGGGCAGGATGCCGGCGTCGATCATCGACTCGCCGCGGATGCGCAGGACGTATTCGCCCTCGTCTCCACCCGCGAGCGCCGGGACGTCGACGTACTCCTCGATGTTCTCCTCCGCCAGCACCGGCGAGCCGGCCGCGACCTGGCCGACGAGCGGCAGCCCGTCCGGTCGCACGATCGACTTGACCTGCTCGACGGCGCGGTCGAGCAGCTCGATCGCGCGCGGCTTGGTCGGATCGCGGCGCAGCAGGCCGAGCTTCTCGAGGTTCGCGAGATGCGCGTGGACGGTCGAGGACGAGGCCAGCCCGACAGCCTTGCCGATGTCGCGCACGGTGGGCGGGTATCCGTACTTCGCCGAATGGCGCTTGATGAAGTCGAAGATCTCCTGCTGGCGCTTCGTCAGATCGAGATCCATGGCGCAGGCTCCTTGACGCGAGGGGTGTGGCGGGTGTCGGCAGGTACGAACATCTGTTCGCACAAGCTAGAGGGGCCGCCGGACGGAAGTCAAGCCCGCGCCTATACTGAGCAGCCCCTGCGCCGGTGGCGGAATTGGTAGACGCGCAAGGTTGAGGGCCTTGTGGGGGGATTCCCCCGTGGAGGTTCGAGTCCTCTTCGGCGCATGACTCGCAGCAACGGAAGGCCCGCACACTGCGGGCCTTTCGGCGTTTTTTGGGTTGGGTCCGGGCGCAACCACGACAGCGAACGCCAGCGCCCCGGCGCGCATCTTTGGCGCACCCCTGACGCCTGCCGCGCAGGGCCCGAGCTCGAGCGGGCACCGATCGGGCCGGCGGCGACACGCGCCCGGCGCGGGCGCGGGATGCGCGGCCGCCCGGAGGGACAGGCGGCCGCGCTGCATCCGCGAGAACCGGAGCGCCCAGGAGGGGGTCGGCGCATCCGTTGCAGATCCATTCGTCGCACCGCCCCGAGCGGATCAATCCAGGGCGCGCGTTGGCGCGCGACCGGGCCAGGTCAGCCGGCCAGCGCCAGCGAGCCCTGCTGTTCGGTCCACTCCCGGCCGACCTCCGCGAGGATCTCGAGCATCGCCGCCGCGGCGGGCGACACGAACCCGCCGGCAAGCGTCGCGGCGAGCACGTGGCGCACGATCGGGCGCCCCTGCAGGCGGCGCACGACGACGTCGTCGCGCACCGCGACGAGCGCGAGGTCGGGGATCAGGCAGACGCCGACGCCGGCCGCGACGAAGCCCTGGATCGCCGTGTAGTCGTCGGACTGGAAGGCCACCCGCGGCTCGAACCCGGCGGCTTGGCACGCGCGCTCCAGCACGAGCCCGTCCGGGCAGCGGCCCGTCGTCCCGAGGATCCACGACTCCTCGGCGAGGTCCGCGAGGCGCACGCTCGCCTTGGAGGCCACCCGATGGCCGGCCGCCACGCAGACGTAGAACGGGTCGTCGAGCAACCGGTGGCGCTCGATCGCGCGGTCGGCGATCGGCTCGAAGCCCGCCTCGACGGTCAGCGCGATGTCGCACTCGCCCGACTTCAGGCACTCCAGCCCCTCGTCGGGCTCGCGCGGGGCGAGCGTCACCTCGACGCCGGGGTGGCGCTCGCGGAAGCGCGCGATCGCGCGCGGGGCGATCGTCGCACCGGCCGTCGGGAAGGACACCATCCGCAGGCGGCCGCCGCGCATGCCGGCGATCGCCTCCAGCTCGGCCTCGGCATCGGCGAGCCGGGCGAGGATCACGTCGGCGTGCGCGACGAGCGCGCGGCCGGCGTCGGTCATGCGCACACCGCGCGCGTTGCGCTCGACGAGGACCGTACCCGCCTCGCGCTCCAGAGCGGCGATCTGCTGGGAGACCGCCGACTGCGTATAGGCGAGCGCCTCGGCCGCCGCGGAGAACGACCCGCGTGCCGAGACCTCGCGCAGGACCCGCAACCGCTTCACGTCGAGCATTAGCGCACCTTATCGCAGACCATGGCAAATGTCATTTGTGCTACTGGGCTCACATCGGCACAGTTGGTCTCGTTGAACACGCAACTACCCGAGGAGCGCAGTCAGATGGCCACCATCCACACCCACACCGGCGCGATCGTCATCCGTCACGCCACCGACGCCGACGCACGCACGCTGATCGACCTCGCGCTGCTCGACGACCGCGCACCGCTGCACGGCCCCGCCCTGATCGCCGAGGTCGACGGCGTCGCCCGCGCCGCGCTGGGTCTCGACGACGGCAGCGTCGCCGCCGACCCGTTCGCCCGCACGGCGGATCTCGTCGCGCTGCTGAAGCTGCACGCCTTCGGCGACCGCGGCTCCCGCCGCAGCTCGCGCCGCGCGCGCGTCGCCTCGCTCCTGCGGCCGGTCTCCGTCCGTGCATAAGGCCACGTTCCAGGCATTCGCCACGACCGCCGCACACACGCGCACCGCTCGATCGTCGATCGGCTCGCTGCGGGCACCTCCTCGGACCCGGCGCTTGCCCGTTCGCCGATCGCAACCGGCGTGCTACTCACCCCGCAGGAGGCACGCCTGACGCCCCCCGCAGGCTCGCGCGGCGCGCTCAACCGTCGAGGTCGAGCGCGCCGCGCAGCTTGCGCAGCGCCCGGTACAGGCGTCCCTCGACGGTCGTCAGCGGCTCGCCGAGCGCGGCAGCGATCTCCTTCAGCGACAGGTCGGCGCCGAATCGCAGCGCGACGCACTCGCGCTCCTCGTCGCTCAGGCCGGCGAGCGCGCGCATGATCCGGTCGCGCTCGGCGACGCGATCCAGCGCGTCGTCGCCACTCCCCGCCTCCGCCGCGGTCGTGCGCTCGTAGGCGCGCGCCTGCGCCGCCTGCCGGCGCCCCTGGTCGCGCAGGAGGTTCAGCGCGATCGCGTACAGCCACGTGCGCGCGCTCGCCCGGCGGCGGTCGAAGCGCCCCCGCGCCCGGTAGGCGGCCTCGAACGTGTCCGCGACGAGGTCCTCGGCGAGCGCACGGTCGCCCGTGCGGTAGACGAGGAAACCGAAGAGGCGCTGGGCGTGCTCGGCGTACAAACGCTCGAATTCCGCCGCTCGCATCGACGGATCATGCAGCCCGCGGTAAGAAACCGGCCCGCTCGTTCGTACAAGCTTGCACATGAGCAACGACGCTGACGGCCTTGCGCCCGACCTCCTCGCCGTCGCGCACGCGCTGACCGAGCACCGCCCGCGCATGAGCGCGCCGCAATTGGCGCGCGTCCGCGAGCGTGCGGTCGGCAGCGGGCCACGGACGGCAATCGACCCACGAGGAGGATTCATGAGGTCACGGATCGCGATCACAGCGTTGCTGGCCACCGGCGCGCTGATGAGCAGCACAGGCGCCGCGATTGGCCTCACCGCGCTGTCGACGACGGGCGACGCGAGCCAGGCGCAGTACGGGCCCGTCCAGACAACGCCGCAGCGCACCGACGTCGTCGCGCCCCAGAGCGGCACGCTCGCCGGAACCGACGAGGGCACGACGCCCTCGTCGGCCGGCGCTGTCAAGGACGCGAGCGACGAGTCGGCGCCCGCCGCCCGGGCCCAGCCGGCGCGTCAGCTGCAGTCCAGCGACGCGGCGGAGCTGCCGTTCACCGGCTACGCGGCGATCCCGCTGCTGCTCGTCGGCCTGGCGCTGCTCGTCTGCGGCCTCGTCCTGCGCCGCAACACCGTCGCGCGCCGGCTCACCTGAGCGGAAGCGGGGCACGCAGCGCCAGCCGCCGCCAGGCGCGCGGGTCGTCGGTGCTGCCCAGGGATGCGGCGAGCGCCGTCGCGAGGTCGCTGTCGGAAGGGTTCAGCCGCGCGGCCTCACGCGCCTGCGGCCGCGGGTCCAGGCCCGCGGCGGCGCGCACGAGCGCCAGGCCGTAATGCATCTCCCAGTTGTCCGGATCCAGCGCCACCGCGCGCCGGAGGGCGCGCACGGCGAGCTGCTGCTGGCCGAGGCGAACGTCGCAGAAGCCGATCAGGACGTACGGCTCGGGGCGAATCGAGAGCGCGTCGCGTGCGCTGAGCGCGCGATCGATCGCCGTCGCGCAGTCGCCGCGTGACCAGGCCTGCGCCGCCTGCGCCAGGGGACCCTGCGAGCGGTAGATGCTCAGCGGCACGAGCAGCACGAGCAGCACGCCGATCGCGGCGACGATCCGGGCAACGTTGCCCAGGGCCGGACGCAAACGGACCGCGCCCGGCGACGACGACGGCTCCACCCGCCCCGCCAGCGCCAGCCCGCCGGCCGCGAACACCCACGCCGTCACCGCCGGCATCTCCCACTGCCAGTCGACGCCCGCGTGCAGCGCCCACGTCAGCCCGGCCGCCAGCAGCGCGGCGCCGATCATCCGGTCCGGCCCGCGCGCGAGCCGCGCGAAGCCGCCGAGGATCGTCAGCAGCGCGATCGCGAGCAGGGCGATGCCGACGAGCCCGAGCTCACCGAGCACCTCGACGTAGAGCGAATGGCCGTCCTCGGCCTGGAAGGTGACCGATCGGTCCTTGTCCCAGCGCAGCGCGTACGTGCCCGCGCCGTCGCCGTGCAGGCGGTTCTCGCGGTAGGCGTCCAGCGCCACCTCCCAGTGGCCGATGCGGCCGTTGTTGCCGACCGCGAGCAGGCGGTCGCGCACCCCGCCGCCGTCGGAGACCTCGCGCTCGTTGAAGAAGCCGTCGTAGCGAGCGGAGATCTCGCCCGGCACGCCGAGCGCGATCGCCGCCACGAGCACGACGACCGCCGGGGCCGCGTTCGCGCCCCAGCGCCAGCCGCGGCTGCGCAGCCGCTCGGGCACGCTCACGCGCGCGATCCGGGCGTCGAGCACGAGCAGCGCCGCGCGCGCCGCGCCCGCCGCCGCAGCGCACACGGCGACGAGCCGCGCGAGCTCGTGGCCCTGGGCGACCGCTGCGGGCGTGGAGTAGTCCAGCTGCGCGAGCAGCTGCGCGTCATAGGCGCCGTTCAGCGCGACGAGCACGGACGGGACCGCGACGAGCGCCGCGCTCAGCAGCGCCGCGGGCCGCCCGGCGACGATCACGATCACGACGCCCGCGAGCGCCGCCACGACCGCGCCGCGCGAGAACGTCAGCAGCAACGTCGCCGCGAGCAGCGGCAGCGCCACCGCCGCCAGCACCCGCCCGGCGCGCGACTCGCGGGCGTCGCTCGTCAGCGCGAAGCACAGCACGAGCCCGATCGCGGCCAGCAGGCCGAGCGCGTTCCAATACGTCAGCGGATAGCCGAGCCGCTCGTTGTTCACCGACACGGGCACGCTCCAGACGTCCGGCAGCGCGCGCGTGACGAAGCCGCAGGCGCACACGACCACCGCGGCGATCGCGACGGCGCGGATCGCCCAGCGCAGCCGGTCGGGCGTGCGGCCGAGCGCGCCGACGAGCAGGAACGCGAGCAGGTACAGCAGGACGCGGTCGTACTCGAGCAACGCCCGCGCGGGCGCGCCCGACCAGCCGCTGGAGATGAGCGTCCAGACGGCCAGCAGGGCGAGCGCGGCCGCGGCGACGACGAACGGCACGCTGAGGCTCGCGAACGGGCGCTCGGCGAGCGTGATGCGCAGGACGAGCGCGAGGCCGAGCAGGATCGCGCCGAGCGCGACGGCGCCCGGGAAGAAGCCGCCGGCCTGGAAGCTCAGCGCGGCGACGAGCACGCCCGGAACGAGCACGAGCAGCGCTGCGCCCGTCGCGGAGATCCGCCGGCTCATCGTCGCCGCAGGTTAATCGGCGGGCCCGGACAGCACCGCCGGGCTGAACAGCAGCGCGCGCCCGCCGCCGGCCCGCGAAGCGGCGTCCTTCGCCGTCGTCGCGCGCCGCAGCACGGTGTCGGCCTCGGTCGCGCCGGCGCCGAAGACGGCGGCCCCGATGCTGACGGTCACCGGCGCGCCGATGCGCCCGGCGGACTCGTGCTGCGCGCGCTCGAGGCGGCCCAGCAGCGCCTCGGCGAGCGCCATCAGCCCGGCGCCGTCGCCGTGCGGCACGAGCACCGCGAACTCGTCCTCGCCGAGGCGCGCCGCGAAGTCGCTGCGGCGCACGCGCGCCTCGAGCGCGAGCGCGAAGCGGCGCAGGATGTCGTCGCCGCCACCGCGGCCGAGCGCGGCGTTGATCTCCTTCATCCCGTCGACGTCGATCAGCAGCACGCCGCCGTCGGTGCCGTAGCGCTCGACGCGCGCGGCGTGGCGCCGCAGCTCGCGCGCGAAGCCGCTGCGGTTGAGCAGCAGCGTCAGCTCGTCGCGGTCCGAGAGCGTGCGCAGGCGCTCCTCCTCGCGGCGCCGCTCGCTCGTGTCGTGCAGCTGGACGAGCAGGTGCTGCGGGCGGCCGGCGCCGTCGCGGATCACGGCGACCTGCAGCGAGACCCAGATCTCGTGCCCGTCGGCGTGCAGGATCCGCTTCTCGGCGACGTAGACGGCGGCCGGATCGTGCTCGAGCGCCTGGATCCCGAGCGCCGGACCCTCGACGTCCTCGGGGTGCAGCAGCGATTCCAGCGTGGCGCGCCTGAGCAGCTCGGCGCGCAGGCCGGTGAGCTCGGCCAGCGCGAGGTTGACCGACCACAGGCGCCCGTCGAGGCCGGCGATCCCCATGCCCACCGGCGCGTGCTCGAAGGCGACGCGGAAGCGCTCCTCGGCCGCGCGCGAGGACTGCTGCGCGAGGCGCTGCTCGGTGACGTCGCGGATCGTCATGATCGCGCCGCCGGCGCCGTCGGCGGCGTCGATCGGGCGCCCTGCGAGGATCAGCGCGCGGTGCTCGCCGCCGTCGGGGTCGCGCGCGACGTACTCCTCGCCCGCGACCGACTCGCCGCGCCGCGCGCGCTCCAGCGGCAGCTCGCCGGGGCCGACGGGCGCGCCCGTCGCCGCGCGCCGCAGCTCGCCGCGGACCGCGAGCTCGCCGAGCGCGCCTGGGCGATCGGCACCCAGCGCGCGCGCGGCCGCGTTGACGATCCGCAGCTCGCCGATCTCGTCGCAGGCGATGACGCCCTCGTCGAGGTTCTCGAGCACCGCGCTGATGAAGCGCCGCTCGCTGTCGAGCTCGTCGCCCGCGCGCGCCCCGCGCGCCGCGCGCTCGGCCCAGACGAGCTCGCGGCCGGCGATCTCTGCGAGCTCGTGCAGCAGCTCGAGGTCCGCGGACGGCCAGGCGTGCGAGCGCCGGTCGGCGACGAAGACCGTCCCGATCGCGTGCCCGGCGGGCGTCGTCAGCGGCACGCCGGCGTAGGCCATGATGCCGAGCTCCGAGACGGTCGGACCGTCGCGCAGGAGCGGATCGGCGCGCGTGTCATCGATCGCGAGGGCGCCGTCGCCGGCGACGACGAAGCGACACGGCGAGTGCGTCAGCGGCCACTCGCGGCGGGCGGCGAACGGCTCGGCGACGCCGAGCTGGGCGAGCAGGAAGACGCGCTCGGCGTCGACGAGCCCGACGCCCGCGATCGGCGCATCGAGCAGGCGGCCGGCGAGGCGGGCGATACGGTCGAACGCCGCGTCGGGGCGACCGTCGAGCAGGCCCGTCGCGCGCAGCGCCTGCAGCCGTCGCGGATCGGGCTCGCGGGCGGCGACCGCGCTGCGCTGGACCGTGTGGGTGGGAACGACCACGCGCGCCGTCGTGCCCTGCCCGGGCGAGGAGCGCAGCTCGAAGCGCCCGCCGGCGGCGCCGACGCGCTGGCGCGTGGAGACGAGGCCGACGTGCCCCTGCGCGAGCGCCTCGGCGCTGCGCGAGGCGACGTTCATACCGTCGCCGTCGTCGCTCACGGTCAGCACGATCGCATCCGGCTCGCGCGTGAGCGTGACCGTCAGCCGGCTCGCCGCGGCGTGCTTGACGACGTTCGTGATCAGCTCGCGTGCGGCGGCATACAGCAGCGCGTCATGCGTCCCGACGGCATCGGGATCGACGTCGAGCTCGACGGCGACCCGCGCGCGCCGCGCGACGCGGTCGACCTCGACGCGCAGCCCCGTCTCCAGGCCGCGCTCGGCGAGCGACGCGGGATGCAGCCCGAGCACCGTCTCGCGCAGCGCGTCGACGGCCTCCGTCAGGGCCTCGTCGGCGAACGCGAGCGAGTGCAGGTAGCCCGCGCGCGCCTCCTTGACGTCCTGCTGGGCGGCGAGCAGCGACTGCAGCGTGTCGTCGTGCAGGCGCTCGCCGATCCGCGCGCGCTCGCGCTCCTCGGCGTCGAGCGCGTCGTGCAGCAGCGCCGTGCGCCCGCTGGCGAGCTCCTCGATCTGGCGCGTGCGCCGCTGCAATGCGTTCGCCAGCGCGACGCCGATCGCGCCGACGACGACGATCGCCGCGAGCGTCTCGACGAACGCCGTCTCCGCGCCGGGCGCGCCGAGCGACGACAGCGAGACGGCGCTGTAGCCGACCGCTGCCACGATCGCGACGAACGCGATCGAGCGCGCGCTGTGCGCGACGCCCATCGCGATCGGGTAGACGACGAGCGCCACGCGCGCCTCCGACAGCGCGCCGCCGCTGCAGGCGATCAGCAGCACGATGAAGCCGACGTCGGCCAGCGAGATCTCGATCCGCGGTCTGCTGTGCCGGCCGCGCGCCGCCAGCACGGCGAGCACGACCGCGTAGACGCACGCGGCCGCGAGCGCGAGCACGAAGGCGCGGCCGTGGTCGGGGGGTCCGAGCACGACGGCGGTGGCGACCATCAGGGCACCGCCGATCCGCAGCCAGGCGAACGCCTCGGCCGCGGTCTGCTCGACCCCGTCGTCTCTCAGCCCATCCATGGCCCGGAACTCCATCTCTCCCGTGCGGCTACCGCGAAGGAGGATATTCGTCGACCCCGCGCTCGCGCACGGACGTTTTCGCGGCGATCGGGCGTTATGTGCCTGCATGGACGATCTCCGCCTGATCTCGCGCGACAGCGCCCGCGTCCTGGATGGTCCGCGGCGCGATTCCCGTTCCTTCCGGACGGCGGCAGCGGGGGGCATGGCGGCCGCCAGGCCGGCCACGTCGACGGGCGTCGTGACGGTCGTGCTGGCCGATGACAGCGATGTCTACCGGCGCGGGATGCGGCGCGCGATCGAGGCCGACGCGCGCCTGGCGCTCGTCGCGGAGGTCGCCGACGGCGCCGCCGCGCTGGCCGCCATCCGCGAGCTTCAGCCCGATGTCGCGCTGCTGGATCTGCAGATGCCCGCGCTCGACGGGGTCGAGGTCTGCTGCCGCATCCAGGCCGACCCGCCACCGCGGCGCCCGCGACTGGTCCTCGTCAGCGCGTTCATCAGCGACGACGTCGCCGAGCGCGCCCGCGCCTGCGGGATGGACCACCAGCTCGACAAGACGACGCCCCGGCGCGAGATCTGCAACCTGCTCGCGGGCACCGCGCCGGACGGCGCGGACGTCGACGAACCGGGCCCGCAGATCGCCTGACGCCGCCTTCGTCGCGTCGCCGCGTTTGCCGTACCGTGCTGCGGCATGGGCGAACGCGTGTCCGTCTACGTCGGAGAAGACCACCCGATCTACCTCGAGGGGCTCGTCCGCGCGCTCGCCCTGCGGCCGGACTTCGAGGTCGTCGGCTCCTCCGACGACGGCCGCGAGGCGCTCGCCGACATCCGCGCGCTGCGGCCCGACGTCGCGGTCCTCGACGAGGGCATGCCGGGACTGCTCGGCAACGACGTTCTGCAGGCGATCAGCCGCGACGAGCTGCCGACGCGCGTCGTCATGCTGTCGGCCTCAATGGACAGCGAGGTCGTCTTCCGCGCCGTCGCCAACGGCGTGCACGCGTACCTGACCAAGGACTCGGACCGCAGCACGATCTGCGACGCGGTCGCGGCCGTCGCTCGCGGCGAGGTCGTGCTGGCGCCCGAGGTGCAGGCCGGGCTCGCCGCACAGGTGCGCACCCACCAGAGCGATCGCCGCCCGACGCTGTCGCGGCGTGAGCTCGAGGTGCTCGAGCGCACCGCGGCCGGCCTCAGCGCACCGGAGATCGCCCGCGAGCTGTCGATCAGCACGGCGACCGTCAAGACGCACCAGCGCAACCTCTACGACAAGCTCGGCGTCTCCGAGCGCGCGGCGGCGGTCGCCGAGGCGATGCGCCGGGGCCTGCTCGAGTAGCACCGCCCGCCCGCGATCATCCGATCGGATGACCCCGGCTCCTCCTCACGTCCAGGCGGTCGGTCGATTGTCGTACCGGCCGCCGTTGGCCACGATGGTTGGGCATGGACGCCGTTCCCTTGTCGCTGAGGGGCGCCACGACGGCAGAACGGGATCTGCGCGAGCCATCGCACCGGACACGGCACGGATGTCGTCCGGGGCGGTGGCCGGGCAGGCGTGATGAGATACGCCGATCGCACCGGCGAGCTTCACCTGGAAGGACGGCGAGCGCACGATCCACTTCGGACGCGGCGCGCTCGAGCGCGCGCTGCCGTCGTTCGGCTCGGGCTACACGCTGCTGACGACCGAGCGAGCGCTCGCGATGGCCCCGGACGTCGGCGAGCAGGCGGGCGACATCTTCGAGGTCGGGCCCGGGCGCGTCGACGAGCTGTCGGCCGAGCTCGTCGGGCATGTCGGCCCGGTGCGCAGGATCGTCGCGCTCGGTGGAGGGCGCGTCGTCGACACCGCGAAGGCGCTGGCGGCGGTGCGCGAGCTGCGCAGCCGAGCGCTCGTCGCGGCGGTGCCGACGACGCTCAGCGCGGCGGAGATGACGGCGGTGCACCGGCGCGCGGCGCACTCCGACAGATCGCTTCCCGGCGCCCGCCCGGCGATCGTCGTCAACGACCCCGCGCTGAGCGCCTCGCAGCCGCTCGCCGAGCTCGCGGCGAGCGCCGCCAACGCGCTCGCCCACGCGGCCGAGGGACCGGCGACGGTGCGGGCGAGCCCGGTGCCCGCGCTCGCCGGCGCGGAGGCTGCGAGGCTGATCGCGCAGGCGTACGACGGCCGCGGCGACGAGCCCGACCGCGACGCGCTCGCGCTCGCGGCACTGCTGTCGGGCTACACGATCGACAGCGCCGGCTACGGGCTGCACCACGTCATGTCGCAGACGCTCGCGCGCTTGGCGGGCGTCCCGCACGGCTCGGCGAACGCCGTCATGCTGCCGCACACGCTCGTCGCGCTGCTTGACCGCGGCGCGCCGGCGGCGGGTGACCACGTCGCGCTCGCGACGGAGCTCGCACGCCGGGCCGGCGCCGTCAGCCTGCGCGAGCTCGGCGTCGACGAGGCGACGCTCGACTCGTGCGCCGCCGCCGCCGCCGATCGCGCCGAGCTCGACGCGACCCCGCCCCGCCCCGACCGCGACGAGCTGCGCGCGCTCTACGCGGCGGCGTACTGAGCTCTCGATCCAGCCCGGAGGGCAGGCACAATCGCGTTGATGGGGAAGGACGAGACCGTGGTCGTTCTCGACCGGGTGACGTTCGACGACTTCGCCGGTCTCTTCGACGCCGGCGAGCTGCGCGACGTCATCGCGGAGTGGCATGCCGACAGCGCGAAGGCGCTCGACGCGATCGCCGCCGCGCACGCGTCGTGCGACAACGCCACGATCGGCGAGCTCGCCCACCGCACCTGCGGCGGCGGGCTGGCGATCGGCGCGATGGCGCTGGCGCGCGCGTGCGAGCGCCTGCGCGCGAGCGCGGAGTCCGGCCGGCCGGTCACCGACGACGAGGTCGCCGCGGTCCGCGCGGCCGTCGCCGCGACCCACGCCGCGCTGACCGACGCGACCGCCGGGCGGGGCTAGCCAACCGCAGCGGCTGCACGCGCCCCGCTGCGGGGATACTGCCGCGGATGCTCGATCTGCTGACCGACGTCCTGTCGCGCGCCCCGGCGCGCTGCTCGTACGCCGAAGCGCGCCACGTCGCGACCGACGAGCAGGAATTGCTCGTCCGCAACGGCCGTGTCGACAGCGTCGGCAGCACATCCGCCGACGGTGTCGGCGTGCGCGTGCGGGCGGGTGGCGGCTGGGGCTTCGCGGCCACGCGCGAGTCGACGCGGGAGGGTGTCGAGGCCGCGCTCGCGCGCGCGCTCGCGATCGCCGAGTGCCAGCCCGCCGTGGCGGCCGGTCCGCTCGTCGCCGTCGATCCGGCGCGCGGACACTGGGTCTGCGCGCACGAGCTCGATCCGTTCGACGTCTCGCTCGAGGACAAGCTCGAGCTGCTGTTCGCCGCCGAGAGCGCGTTGCGCGGCGACCCGCGGATCGTGCGCAGCGACGCGATCTGCGCGAGCCGCCGCGTGCTCACGACCTTCGCCTCGACGGACGGCGCGGCCTGCACCCAGGAGCGCGTCGAATGCGGCGGCGCGATCTCCGTGATCGCCGTCGACGGCGACGAGCTGCAGGTGCGCTCCTACCCCGGCGGGCACGGCGGCTCGGCCGCCTGCGCGGGCTGGGAGCACGTGCTCGGCTTCGACCTTCCCGGCACCGCGCCGCGGATCGCCGACGAGGCGATCGAGCTGCTCAGCGCGCCGGACTGCCCGGCCGGCCGGCGCACCGTGATCCTCGGCGGCGAGCAGCTCGCGCTGCAGATCCACGAGTCGATCGGCCACGCGCTCGAGCTCGACCGGATGCTGCTCATGGAGGCCGCCTACGCCGGCACGAGCTGGGTCAAGCCCGGCGACCTCGGCGCGCTGCGCTACGGCTCGGAGCGGCTGAACATCACGGCCGACGCGACGCTCGAGGGCGGTCTGGGCACATTCGGCTGGGACGACGAGGGCGTGGCCGCCGTGCGCACGCCGCTGATCGAGGAAGGCGTGCTGCGCGCCGCGCTGTCGGACCGCGGCTCCGCCGCCGCGATCGGCCTCGATCGCTCGGGCGGCTGTGCCCGCGCCGACGGCTTCGCGCGCCAGCCGATCGTGCGCATGACGAACGTCTCGATCGAGGCCGGCGACGCCGGCACGCTGGACGATCTCGTCGCCGCCACCGACGACGGCCTGTTGCTCGAGACCAACCGCTCGTGGTCGATCGACGATCGCCGCCTGCACTTCCAGTTCGGCACGGAGGTCGCGCGCGAGATCCGCGGCGGCAAGCTGGGCCGGCTGCTGCGCAACCCCTCCTACGCCGGCGTGACGCCGCAGTTCTGGGGCGGTCTGGATGCCGTCTGCTCGCAGTCCGAGTGGCGGCTGTGGGGCCTGGGCAACTGCGGCAAGGGCGAGCCCGGTCAGCTCATGCGCGTCTCGCACGGGACCGCGCCGGCGCGCTTTCGCGACGTCCAGGTGGGGGTCGCATGAGCGCGCGCGAAGAGCCGTTGCAGACGGCCGAACGCGCGCTCGCGCTCGCCGGGACGAGGTCGGGCGAGGTGCAGGTGACCGTCGTGCGCGAGTGCTCGCTGATGTCGCGCTTCGCGCGCTCGGCGCCGACGCAGGCGACCGCCGTCGACGACACCTCGGTCGAGATCCTCGTCGTGCACGACGGCCACACCGCGCTCGCCTCGACGAACCGCCTCGACGACGACGCGCTGCGGGCCACCGTTCGCAGCGCCGAGGCCGCCGCGCGGGCGGCCGCCGCGCATGCCGGCGCCGGTACGTACCCGGGGCTCGCCGAGCCGGCCGACGCAGCCGATCACGACGGTTTCGACGAGCTCACCGCGCGCCTGGATCCGGCCCGCGCCGGCGACGCGCTGCGCGCGACGTTCGCGGTCGCCGCCGCGCACCATCTGGAGGCCTTCGGCGCCTGGACCGTGGGCGCCGTGCGGACGGCGATCGCCTCCAGCCGCGGCGCGCGCCTGCAGGAGCAGGTCACCGACAGCTTCATGAAGGTCGTCTGCCGCGACGACGGCGGGCGCAGCGGCTATGCCGCGGCGACGGCGGCGAGCGCCGACGGGATCGATCCGGCCGCGCTCGCCACGAGGGCCGCGTCGAAGGTCGCGGCGCAGGAGCCGGCCGAGCTCGGCCCGGGCGCCTATCCGGTCGTGCTCGAGCCCGAGGCGGTCGGCGTGCTGCTCGAATTCCTCGGCGCGCTCGCGTTCAACGGCCTCGCCCACGTCGAGGGCCGCGGCGCGTTGAGCGAGCGGCTCGGCGAGCGCATCGCCACGGCCGCCATCGACCTCGCCGACGCGCCGCTGTCACCGTCGACGCTGCGGCGCGGCGTCGACTCCGAGGGCGTCGCGAAGGCGCCGCTGCAGCTCATCGCCGACGGCGTCGCCGAGGCCGTCGTCCACGACCGCCGCTCGGCGGCCCTCGCCGGCGGCGACACGCGTTCGACCGGCCACGCGATCGCGCCGGGCGGCTCCCCCTGGGGCCCCTCCCCGACGAACCTCGCGCTGCGCGGCGGCGACGCGGCCGACGTCGCCGAGCTGTGCGCGCCGATCGAGCGCGGGATCTACGTCACGCGCCTGTGGTACGTCAACACCGTCCGCGACAAGGAGACGCTGCTGACCGGCATGACGCGCGAGGGCACGTTCCTGATCGAGGACGGCAGGGTCGGCCGGCCGCTGCGCGACGTGCGCTTCACCGACTCGGTCCTGCGCCTGCTCGCGGCGACCGAGGCGCTGACGCGCGAGCGGCGGCTCGTCAGCGAGGGCGAGTTCTACGGCCGCCGCTTCGCGCACGGCGTCGTCTGCCCCGCGCTGCGGGCGGGCGGGTTGCGCGTGACCGGCGCGACGCGCGCCTAGATCTTCAGCAGGATGACGGTGTTCAGGACGAACGCGCAGGCGAAGGCGATCGTCCAGCGGTTCAGGTTGCGCTCGACGAGCGAGCCGCCGCCGAAGGGGCCCGTGCCGCTGCCGACGCCGAAGGCGCCCGACAGGCCGGCGTCCTTGCCCGAGTGCATGAGCACGAGGAAGATGACGGAGATCGAGAGCAGCACCTGCACGCCGTTGAGGATGTTCTCCATGCGGCCAGAATAGCTCAGCCGGGCCGCGCCGGGCTCAGGTCTGGGCGTCGTCGAGCGCCTTGAGGATCGCGACGGCCTCGGCGCGCAGCTGGCGGTCGAGCGCGCGATGGTCCTCGTCGGAGAGCTTGCCGGTGCGCAGGTCCATCTCGGCGTCGCGGATCTCGCGGTACTTGGCCTCCTTGCGCGCCTCGAGCTCGGCGATGTCGTCCTCCGCCTCGGCGCGGGCGCGCTGAACGCGCTCCCCGCGCAGCGGCGCGGAGACGAGCGCCACGACGGCGGCGAGCGCGGCGACGATGACGAGCAGGGCGATGATGTCCACGAACGAACGCTAGTGGGAGGGCGCGCGCTAGGCGCGGCCGAGCTCTTCGGCGACGCGTGCCGCATAGCGTGCCGAGACACGGCGCCGCGCGGCGTCCGGTCCCGGCCACAGCGCGATCAGGCCGCCGACGAAGACGACGACCGAGCCGATCCAGATCCATGTCACGAGCGGCGAGCTGATGACGCGGAACGTCGCCTGCGGGCGGTCGGCGATGTACTTCGCGACGATCCCCCTCAGCGCCGCGCCGAGCGCCTGGCCCTCGAGCTCGTCGGGGAGCTTGCCGGACGCGGCGGCGAAGACGCGGTCGCCCTCCTCGATCGTCGGCAGCAGGCGGCGGATGTCGGGCGTCATCGCCGTCCAGATGTCGCCCCGGATGCCGGCATCGAGGCCGATCTCGCTCGTCGCCTCGCCCTCGAAGAAGCGCCCGACGGGCCCGAGCCCGCGGACGTCGCGCGACGGGTAGTAGCCGCGCTCGGGGCGCATCGTCGTCACGTGCTCGCCGTCGCGGCTGACGTCGACGACGGCACCGAAGGAGATCTTCTCCAGCTCCCCGTCGCGGGTCGAGATGCGCGACGTGGCACGCTCGTACGTGAACGTGTAGTCGCCCGAGCGCACGCTCTGGCCGGGCGCGAGGCGCACGTCGCGGGCGTTGTTGAAGGCCGACGACGCGGCGACGCCGATGAACAGCAGCGCCATCCCGACGTGCACGAGGTAGCCGCCGTAGCGGCGCCGGTTGCGGCCGATCAGCGAGCGCAGCGCCGCCAGCGGGTTCTCGCCGGTCATCGCGCGGCGCACGCCGACGCCGCGCCAGAACTCCTGCCCGACGCTCAGCACGACGAACGCGCCGCAGACGAACATCGCCAGCGCCAGCGGTCGCGACGCGGCACCGAGCACGGCGAGCAGCACGCCGACCGCGAGCGCGCCGATGCCCGGCGCGATGAAGTTGCGCCGCGCGTTGGCCACCGTCGCCTTGCGCCAGGCGATCACCGGACCGATCCCGGACAGCAGCACGAGCACGATCGCCAGCGGCACCGTGTACGTGTCAAACCAGGGCGGGCCGAGCGCGCGGCGGGTGCCGGTCAGCGCCTCGGCGATCAGCGGCCAGAACGTGCCCCAGAAGACGACGAACGCCATCGCCACGAGGACGAGGTTGTTGCCGAGGAAGATCGCCTCGCGCGACAGCAGCGAGTCCAGGCGGTTCTCGGAGCGCAGCGCGCTGCGGCGCCAGACGACGAGCCCGATCGAGCTCGCGATCAGGACCCCGATGAGGATCACGAACGGCACGCCGAGCGTCGACGCGCCGAAGGCGTGGATCGAGTCGAGGATCCCCGAGCGCACGAGGAAGGTGCCGAGGATCGCCAGGATGCCGGTCGCCAGGACGAGCGACACGTTCCAGATCTTCAGCATCCCCCGCTTCTCCTGGATCATGATCGAGTGGATGAACGCGGTGCCGGTCAGCCACGGCAGCAGCGACGCGTTCTCGACCGGGTCCCAGGCCCAGTAGCCGCCCCAGCCCAGCTCGGCGTAGGACCAGCGCGCTCCGAGCAGGATCCCGATCCCGAGAAACAGCCACGCGCCGAGCGCGAAGCGGCGTGTCGAGCGGATCCAGTCGGCGGCGCCGACCTGGCGCGTGATCAGCGCGCCGACGGCGAACGCGAACGGGATCGTGAACAGCGTGTACCCCGAGTAGAGCATCGGGGGGTGGATCATCATGCTCGGGTGACGCAGCAGCGGGTTGAGGCCGTTGCCCTCCGCAGGCACGACCGCGAGCAGCTCGAACGGCGTCTCCTTGAACACGAGCAGCGCCGCGAAGAAGGCCGCGAAGCCCAGCAGCACGGCGGTCGCGTAGGGCGCGACGCGGCGCAGCTGCCTACGGGTCGCGA
The DNA here is from genome assembly GCA_963756465.1 of uncultured Solirubrobacteraceae bacterium. Classification (GTDB taxonomy): domain Bacteria; phylum Actinomycetota; class Thermoleophilia; order Solirubrobacterales; family Solirubrobacteraceae; genus CADCVQ01. The sequence goes on along the minus strand of CAVWNK010000002.1, from coordinate 231,292 downwards.
ACAGCACGAGCGTCGACCACAGCGACAGCAGCCACAGCCACAGCAGCAGCGAGCCCTCCTGCGAGGACCAGGCCGCGGCGCCCTTGTAGAACGTCGGCGTCGTCGTCGAGGAGTGGCTGGCGACGGTCGCGAAGCTGAAGTCCGAGCGCAGGAACGCGATCTCGAGGATCGCGAAGGCGCCGCTGACGAGCGCGGCGATCGCGTAGACCGAGCGCCGGCCCGACGCGATCCACTCGTCGCGGCCGCGGATCGCCCCGTAGATCGACGCCGCGACCCCGTACAGGGCGACGACGAGGGCGAGGATCAGCAGCGCGCGGCCGACGGTGGCCATCAGGTCAGCAGTCTAGGAACGCTGCGTGGCGTCTTCGGTGAACTTCGACGGGCACTTCGTCACGAGCGAGTCGCGCTCGCCGACGAACGTGGCGCCTTGCTTGCGCACGGTGATGATGACCTCGCGGCCCTCGCGGAACGGATCGGGCACGGCGCCGCTGTAGGACACCGGCACCGCCGTCGTGCCGGCGCGGTCGCGGACCTTGAAGTCGACGCCGTCAGCGGTGGTGCGGACCGATCCGTCGACGACCTTGCCGGTGAGCTGGTAGGAGGCTCCCGCCTTCGCCGCGAGCAGGTCCGTCGGCGTGACCGCCTCGTTGGAGCTCAGCAGGCTCGTGTAGACGAGCGCGCCGGCCAGCAGGACGGCGGCCGAGAGGGCGACGACGAGACGGATCCGGCGTTTGCGAGCGGGTTCCACGAGCGCTCCAGTATCGCAACTCACGCGCGCAGACAGGCCGGTCGTCCGCGTCGGAAAGCTCGAGCGGCGATCCGCGCAAACGAGGAAATGTCCGTTGCAGACAGAAACCTTTGACGTGCTGCGGAGTCTCTGCCGATAACGACATGACCGCGATGACCGTTCGACAGCTCACCCGTCCCCGTACCCCCCCGGCCCGCCGGCGCCTGCACGTCGTGCCCGCGGCCAGGCCCCTGCCAGCGCCGATGCACCCCGCCGAGCGGCGCATGCGCGACGCCGGCGGCCCCGACGACCGCGCCTGTTACACCTGCGGTTGCGGCTTCGTCTTCGTCGCCCCGGTGTCGACCTCCGTGCGCTGCCCGCACTGCGATTCAGCGCAGGCCTGGTAACCCCGGCAACCGACGGGCGGCGCTGGTAGCGTCGCGCCATGGGCATCGGGAGTCGGGCTCTGCTCGTCGCGTCGGCGCTGACCGTGGCGCTGTGCTGGACGAGTGGCGCGGCGGCGAAGTCGACGGACTCCGAGGCGCCGCCCGACGCCCCGCCGCACTGGCTGCCGCCCGAGGACTGGGTCTACAACCACTGGCTGCCCTACGACGAGGGCCGGCTGCACGAGCTGCTGAAGGTCGACCGCGGCGACATCTGGCGCCAGCTGCGCGACGACCGCCACAACATCGCCGAGCTGGCGCGCCGCCGCGGCTGGCCCGATCCGGCGAAGCTCGCCGCGGCGCTGATCGCGCCACGTGAGCGGTCGCTCGGGCCGCAGCGCACCCGTCAGCTGCGCCGCACCGCGCTGCGGACCCTGACCCAGGGCCACCTCGCCCAGCACCTGTTCTTCCACTCGCTGCACCAGTTCGCGATCCCCAGCGAGGCGCCGACGATCTTCGGCGTGACCGACGCCGAGTTCCGCGTCCTGCGCCGCGGCGAGCAGAGCCCGCTCGAGATCGGCCGCCTGCACGGGCGCTCGCCGGGCCAGATCGAGCGCCTGTCGGCGGCGGTGCTGCGCGAGCGCGTCCGCGCCGGCGTCGCCAGCCAGGCGATGACGAGGCGCCAGGGCCGGATCCTGCTGCGCCGCCAGCTCAGCCAGCTTCCGCGCTGGCTGGCGCAGGTCCGCTACAACGGGCCGCCGACGACGCACAAGGGCCAGCTCGTCAGCAAGCCGCGCGACTACGCGGCCAACCCGGCGCTGTCGGCCGACGGCGCCCGCGTCGTCTTCGAGGCCTACGAGCAGAAGCTGCCGCTCGCGCTCACCAAGGGCGAGATCAGCGTCGCGTCGCGGACGGTCGCCGGCGCCGGCACCGCACTGCACGCGTCGCAGCCCAACAGCGCGCGCCGCACGCCGCGCTCGGCCTACAACCCGTCGGTCTCGCGCGACGGGCGGCTGGTCGCGTTCGAGTCCGCCGAGGGCAACCTGAACTTCGCCAAGCGCTACGGCCAGATCAAGGTCTTCGTGCGCGACACGGTCGCCGGGCGCACGCGCGCGATCGGCCACCGCGCGGGCGGCGGCGGCGTGTCGCGCTCGGAGTACAACCCGGCGCTCGCGGCCGACGGCGGGCGCGTCGCCTACCAGGCCGCGCGCGCCGACGGCGAGAGCGCGGTCTTCGTCTGCGAGCTGAAGACGGGTCGCACGCAGCTCGCCAGCCGCGCCGGCCGTAACGGCGCGGGCGCGAACGCGCCCGTCTTCGAGCCCGCGATCTCGGGCGACGGCCGCAGGGTCGCCTTCACGTCGGCGGCGTCGAACCTCGGCGCGGGCAACCTCGACGGCCGCACGCAGGTGTTCGTCCGCGACGTCGCGCGCCGCACGACGACGCTCGTCAGCCGCGCCGACGGCCGCCGCGGCGCCGTCGCGGCCGACTACTCCTCCGAGCCGTCGATCTCGCACGACGGGCGCTTCGTCGCGTTCTCCTCTGCCGCGCGCAACCTCGGCGGCCACCCGTCGGCGTCGGGCCAGACGCGCATCTACGTGCGCGACCTCGCGCTCGGCAGGACGATCGCCGTGACCCGCGCGAGCGACGCCTTCGTGCTCAACCCGTCGATCAGCGGTGACGGCCGCCGCGTCGCCTACACGTCGATCGGCGGCGAGCGCGCGCGCGTGCTCGTGCGCGAGGTGCGCCGCCGCAGCGCTGTGGCGCGGCTCGTCTCGCGCGCCGGCGGCAGGCGAGGCGCCGAGGCCGACGGCACGTCCGGCGATCCGTCGATCTCCGCCGACGGGCGCCGCGTCGCGTTCTCGTCGCTGGCGAAGAACCTCGCCGCCGGCAAGCCCGACGACCGGCGCGGCGTCTTCGTGCGCGACCTCGAGCGCGCGACGACGACGCTCGTCAGCGCGCCGGTCGCGCCCGCCGCGGGCGCGGGCGCGGGTGCGGGTGCGGGTGCGGCGCCGCAAGGCGCCGCCGCTGCGCCGCCGGCCGGGCTCGACACCGGCAAGCGCGTCGGCGCCGCCCGCATCTCGATCCTCGACAACGCCTTCCGACGCGGCGCCGACCGCCCGCTCGTGCGGCTGGACCGCGGTGGACGCGTCCACTGGCGCTGGGACTCCCAGCAGTCACATCGGGTGAGCACGCGCTCGGGGCCGAGCAGCGTCGCCTCGCCGACGCGCAACGACGGCGTCTTCAGCGCCCGCCTGACCGCCCCCGGGCGCTACGTCTTCGTCTGTTCGATCCATGCGCCGGGCATGCGCATGAGCGTCGACGTGCGCTGAACGCGCGGCGGCGCTACAGCAGGACGGTCGAGCCGGACTTCTGGAACTCCATGTTGCGCGCGAGGCCGGCGAGCTCGAGCGGCTTGGAGGTGCCCTCGCCGATGTCGGACACCGTCGCGCGGCGGCGCGTCGCGTGGATGCCGACAGTCTGGAAGCTGAGCTCGCTCGTCGCGCCCTCGAACTCGAGGTCGGGCAGGAAGATCGTCAGCGTGATCGTGCGCAGGATCGAGATCCGGTCAAGCGTGACGCTGACCTCCAGGCCGCGCGCGCCGCGGAAGGTCTGGATCTCGTCGCCCTCGAAGTCGTGGACGCCGAGCGGGCCGTCGTAGTGCAGACGCGGCGCGCCACCGAATCCGACCGGCACGTATGTGATCTTCGTGTCCTCGTAGGACAGCTCGAACACGTTCGGCACTGCGGTCTGGCTCTGCTCTGCCGTCTGCACTGTGGTCATGGGTGCCCCTCGGTTCAGCCAGTTCGGCGCGTTGACGCTGCATGGTGAGGCCGCGACGCCTCGATGTCCAGCGAATTGGGCACGCTTTATCCATCTCTTACACGATCCAATCGCGCATGAGGGAGATTCAGCTGCGCGCGATGAGCTCCACGCCCAGCCGGGCGGCCAGCCCGATCGCCCCCTGGCGCATGACGTAGTCGTGGTTCCAGGCGAACGCCGGGCGCCCGATCGCAGCCAGGCGATTCATCCACGCACGCGACGTGGAGACGTCCCAGCTGTAGATCAGCGCGGTGCCGACGGGGCTCTCGTACAGGCGCCAGATGCCGACGCCGACGAGTTCGCCGCTGGCGTGCCCCTCGAGCAGATGCGGCGGCTCGGAGCGCGTGACGCGCATGTCGAACTCCAGCGAGTAGGGCAGCTTGCTGCGCCATTCCAAGCGGTTGAGCGCGCCGAGCCCGTGCTCGCCGCCGGGCTCGAGCTCGGTCACCTTGCGCACGCCCTTCCACCACTCCGGGTAGCGGTCGCTGGCCGAGATGACGTCCCATACGTCCTGCACCGGGGCGGCGACGCACCAGGTCGTGAGAAAGCTGTAGGCGGCCATCGGCGGCGCGAGGATAACGCGCCGGGCGACGCGCGGCCAGCACGAGAGCCCAACCGGGTGCTCGGCGCGGTCTGACCGCGTCAAGCGGACGACGGGGGTCGAACCCGCGACCTCAAGCTTGGGAAGCTTGCGCTCTGCCAACTGAGCTACGTCCGCGCTGGCCCGCGATTGTACGAGCAGCGCGTTGGCGGCGCGAGCCCATCTACCCTGCATGGCCGATGCAACGCCTCCTCGTACCGGGTGTCGCAGCCGTGATCGCGATCGCGCTGATCGGCCTGCTCGCGTACGGGCTCGTCTCCAAGTCGACCGACGACTCGATCGAGCAGGCGGTCGCGGCGGGCAGGTTGCCGCCCGCGCCGAGCAGCGTCCTGCCGGTGCTCGGCTCCGATGCCACGCAATCGATCGCCGCGCTGCGCGGCAAGGTCGTCGTGCTGAACTTCTGGGCCTCGTGGTGCAAGCCCTGCCAGGCCGAGGCGCCGATCCTCGAGCGCGCTCACCGCAAGCTGCAGCGCTCGGGCACGGGCACCGTCCTCGGCGTCACGTACGACGATTCGAGCACAGCGTCGATGCGCTTCGCCCGGACGTACGGCATGAGCTTCCCGAGCGTGCGCGACGTCGGGACGGCGCTCGCCAAGCGCTACGGGACCAACCGCGTGCCGGAGACGTTCGTGATCGACGGCCGCGGCCGCATCGTCGACCTCTTCCGCGGCCAGATCGACCAGGCCTTCATCGACCGCGCGCTCGCGAAGGCGACCTGATGCTGCGGCGCGCGCTCGTCCCGGCCCTGCTCGCCGTGGTCCTGGGCCTGATCCCCGCCCACGCACTCGCAGCGGCGCCACCGCGGGCCGACCTGATCGACATCGAGGACGAGGTCATGTGCGTGACGTGCAAGATCCCGCTGAACATCGCCGAGGGCCCGCAGCCCGACAGCCAGCGCGAGCTGATCCGCGAGCTGATCGCGCAGGGCGCCAGCAAACAGGAGATCAAGGACGAGCTCGTCGCCCAGTACGGGCCGCAGGTGCTCGCGCTGCCCGAGGACGACGGCTTCGGCCTCACCGCCTACGTGATCCCGCTGCTGCTCGGCGCGCTGCTCGTCGGCGGCCTGGCGCTGCTCGTGCCGCGCTGGCGACGTCGCCCTGCCGCCGGGATCTCGCCCGCCGCCGGCGATCCGAACGCCGACCCCGGCGCGGATCTCAGCGCCGCCGATGCCGATCGTCTCGACGCCGACCTCGCCCGCTACGAGGGCTGAGCCTGGACGTCGCGCGACATCTGCTCGGGCGCGCTGACGCCGAGCAGGTGCAACGAGCGCGCGATCGTCCGCTTCGCCGCGACACACAGCGCGAGCCGCAACGACTCGACGCCGTCGCCCTCGGCGCCCACGACCTGGCAGTCGCGGTAGAAGGCCGTGAACGTCTGCGCGAGCTCGAGCGCGTAGGCGGCGACCCTGTGCGGCGCGCGCCGCTGCGTCGCCTCGGCGACCTCGCCGGGGAACGCGAGCAGCTTCTTGACGAGCGCCCGCTCGGCCGGCTCGAGCGTGCCCTCGTGGCGCGGCGCGGCGTCGAGCGCCGCGGTCAGGCTGGCAGCGCCCGCCTTCTTCAGGATCGACGCGATCCGGGCGTGCGCGTACTGCACGTAGTAGACCGGGTTCTCGTTGGACTGCTCGCGCGCGAGATCGATGTCGAGGTCGACCATCGTGTCGTGCGAGCGCTGCAGCATGAAGAAGCGCGCCGCGTCGACGGTGATCTCGGCGACGAGGTCGTCGAGCAGGACGAAATCGCCGCGCCGCTTGGAGAACTGTGTCTTCTCGCCGCGTTCGACGAGGTTGACGAACTGCATGATGATCAGCTCCATCGCGCCCTCGGGTGCACCCAGCGCCTTGAACGCCGCGTGCATCCGCGAGACGTAGCCGTGATGGTCGGAGCCCCACACGTCGATCAGCCGGTCAAAGCCGCGCTCGAGCTTGTTGAGGTGGTAGGCGATGTCCGATGCGAAGTACGTGTGCTCTCCGGTCGAGCGCTCCATCACGCGCGGCTTGTCGTCGCCGTGGGCGTCCGTCCGCAGCCATAGCGCGCCGTCGGAGCGGTAGCTCTCACCGCGCGCCTCGAGCTCGTCGAACGCGTGCTGCACGGCGGACGGCTCGCCGGAGTGCAGCGAGCCCTCCGAGAACCAGACGTCGAACGTGACGCCGAAGCGCTGCATCGACGTGCGGATGCCGTCGAGCAGCAGCTGCACGCCGCGCTCGGCGACGACCGCGACGTCGTCGCGGTCGGCGTTGGGGATCCTCGCCGCGAGCTCGGCCACGTAGTCGCCCTCGTAGCCGCCCTCGGGCACCGCCTCGCCGCGCGCCCGCGCCTGGATCGACTCGCCCAGGCGGCGCACCTGGCCGCCGATGTCGTTGATGTAGAACTCGCGCGTGACGTCGTTGCCGGCGAACTCGAGCATCCGCGCGAGCGAGTCGCCATAGGCCGCGTGGCGCCCGCCTGCGGCGGTCATCGGTCCGGTCGGGTTGGCCGAGACGAACTCGACGTTCACCCGCTCGGCGGGCTCGGCGCTGCCGCCGCCGAACGCGTCGCCGACGGCGAGCACGTGCGCCAGCGCGTCGACGTACCAGGCGTCGGACAAGAAGAGGTTCAGGAAGCCGGGACCGGCGATCTCGACGCGCTCCAGCGACGTTCCGAGCAGCAGCTCGAGCTCGCCGGCGAGGCGGCCCGCGACCTCGCGCGGCGCAACGCCGGCGCGCGGGGCGAGCAGCATCGCCGCGTTCGTCGAGTAATCGCCGAAGCCGACCTTCTTCGGGCGTTCGAGCGTCGGCGCGGGCGACGGCGCGTGGCCAGCGCCGGCGACGGTTGCCGACGCGGTGACGACCGCGTCACGCAGGTCTGAAAGTGGTCCGGACACGGCCTCAGACTAGTGGACGACTACATCGTCGATCGCGCGGCCGGTGCCGTCATGCGGCCGCCGTCGCGCGCGAGCGCCGGCGCGCTCAGAGCCGGCGTGACGTGCGCGGCAGGCCGAGCGTCTCGGCCGGCGCGTAGCTGTCTCGAGTCAGCATCAGCCGCTCGAGCAGCTCGATCGTCGCGGGCGTGCCGAGCGCCATGAGGTGATCGCCCGGTCGCAGCACCGTGTCGTCAGGCGGCAGCGGCACGAACCAGCCGTTCGCGCGCCGCAATCCGACGACGAAGGCGCCACCGCGCACGACGCCGACCGCGTGCCCGGACCCGGCGCCGTCGGCGCCGACGGCGATCTCCGCGACGCGGTAGCCCTGGCCGGGCGACTGCGGCTCTCCCGTCGACGGGTTCAGCGCGAGCCGGGCGAGCTCGATGCCGCCGGCGCGCTCGGGCGTGATGAGCCGCTCGGCGCCCGCCTGCCTGAGCCGCTGCTCGCTGCCGTCGCCGCTCGATCGCGCGACGATCCGCAGGTCGCCGCGCAGCTCGCGCGCGGCCGTGACCGTCGCGACGTTGGCGGCGTCTGAGTCCTCGCACGCCAGCAGCGACCGCGCCCGCGCGATGCCGGCCGCCTCGAGCTGCTCCGGATCGGCCGGCGAGCCGTGATGGAACGGCAGGCCGACGATCGACGCGCGCTCGCCGGCGGAAGCGTCGGTGTCGATCACGACGCAGTGGGCACCCGCGGTGCGCAGCTCGTGCGCGACGGCGCGGCCGACCGCGTCGAAGCCGCACACGATGTGGTGATGGGAGAAGGTGCTCGTCATGGCCTGCCGCGCGTAGAGGCTAGCCGGTCGTTATCGGTCGATCCGCGCGTCAATAGTGGTATGGCTCGCCCGCCAGGATCTTGTGCCCGCGGTAGAGCTGCTCGAGCAGGACGACACGCGCGAGCTGGTGCGGGAGCGTGAGCGGGCCGAGCGAGAAGCGGTGCTCGACGTCGTCGATCTCGAGGCCGAGCGGGCCGCCGACGACGAAACAGACGTCGCGCCCGAGCCGGCGGCGCTCCTCGAGGAAGCGCGCGAACGCCAGCGAGTCGAACTGCTGACCATCGCGCGACAGCAGTGACACGAAGGCGCGGTCGGGGATGCGGCCGCCGATGCGCTCCTCCTGGCGCACCTCGATCATCTCGACCCGCGCCTGGCGCCCCAGCAGCTTCAGATAGTGCTGCACGTCGTCGGCGTACGGCGCGCGCAGGCGCCCGACGGCGAGGACGATGATGCGCACGCTGCGATACTAGGCGGGCGATGGCAGACGACGAAGAGCGCGAGCGCCACATCAACATCCACTTCCAGCCCGAGGACATGGCGGGGCACTACGCGAACTTCGCCAACGTGTCGTTCTCCGACTACGAGTTCACGATCACCTTCGCGCGCGTCGATCACGAGATCGAAGCCGACGAGATCCCGGGCGTCGTCGTCACACGCGTCAACCTCGCGCCGAAGTTCATGGCCGAGCTGGCGGACGCGCTCGTCGACTCGTACTCCAAGTACCAGACGCGCGAGGGCATCAAGAACCTGCCCGAGTTCGGCGGCGGCCCCCCGCAGGGCCCCGACGCGTAGCGGCGCGCGATCGCCGTCGTTACAGACCGGTTTCCTCCTTGCGGCGTGCGCCCGGCTGCGCAACCATCGAACCTCGCATGAATCACATCGACGCGAATCTCAGAACGCTGATCGAGCGCGCCGCCGCCGCCGGCATCGGCATGGACGACATCGAGCTCGAGCTCATCGAGCCTGCCAACCTGCCGCCCGACGAGCACGACGCGCTCTGGCTGTACGCGCTCGGCCGCCGCGAGCAGCCCGCGCCGAAGACCGTTCCGATCGTCTCCGGCTGAGGGCTCGGCCGCGCGTTCGCCGCGCGGGGCTACTCGCGCCCGCCGCGCTGGTAGGCGACGCCGATCCCGATCCGCTCGATCGTCGGCGGGTGCGTGGCGAGCAGGAACGTCTGCCAGCCCGGCGGGTCGGGGTCGGACAAATTGCGCAGCGCGATCCGCTTCTCGAAGGAGATGAACGGCTCGGGCTCGTCGGTCAGCGTCAGCGCGTAGGAGTCCGCGCGCGCCTCGACGGCCCGGCTGAGCTGGTTCGAGACCGTCGTGATCGTCGTCGTCATCACGACGAGGCCGAGCGCGAGCGCCGGCAGCGCCGCCGGTCCCGGTGCGCCGTCGGGCGCGAAGCGGCGCGTGACCTGCGCGACCGCGAACAGGCCGAACGGCGCGACGATCGCGAGATACAGCAGCCCGTTGGGGACGTCGCGGTGATGGACGTGGGCGAGCTCGTGGGCGACGACGAGGCGCACCTCGTCGCGCTCGAAGTTCTCCAGCAGCGTGTCGAACAGCACGACGCGCTTGGTCGTGCCGAGGCCGGCGACGTAGGCGTTGGCGGCGGTCGTGCGGCGGCTCGCGTCGACGCTGTAGACCTCCCCCACGTCGACCCCGGCGCGCTCGGCGAGCGCGAGCACGTCCGCGCGCACCTGGCCGGCCGGCAGCGCCGTGAATTTGTTGAACAGCGGGTCCAGGACGATCGGCCCGGCGTAGACGCTGACGACCCCGAAGGCGACGACGACGACGGCACCGGGCCCCCACCAGCCGCGCGGCATGCGTCGCATCAGCCCGACCGCGGCGGCGCCGCCGAGTCCGGCGAGGAGCGCGCCGATCGCGCCCGCGACCGCCTTGTCGCGGGCGTAGCCGCTCCACGACTGCGTCACGAGGCCGACGTCCTTCGCGCGCTCGCGTCCGACGACCTGCAGCGGCAGGACCGCCGCCGCGATCGCGATCGACAGCGCCGCGCCCGCGGCCGCGCCCGCGATGACGGGGCGCTTGAAGGGACCCTGCAGGCGTCGCGGCGGACGCGCGACGAGCAGCACGAGCAGGCCGATCTCGACCACCAGGACGGCGCCGTAGATCGCGACCTGCGGACGGCGGTAGTCGCGCGCGCGCTCGATCTGGGAAGCGCTGAAGTACGATTCGGTGCTCACCCGGGCGGGCTCGACGACGCCGCTGCGCGGGCGAAGCAGGACCACCGCGACCTCCGCGACGATCACGGCGGCGACGATCGCCGCTCCCCAGCGCAGGCGTGCCCGTTCCACGGTCTCACCCTACGAGATGCAGGTCGCCATCCTCTCCGACATCCACGGCAACCGACACGCCTTCGAGGCGGTGCTCGCCGACGCCGAGCTCGTCGGCGCCGACGAGATGTGGTGCCTCGGTGACCTCGTCGGCTACGGCGCCGAGCCCGACGCCTGCGTCGAGCTGGCGCGCCGCCACGCGGCGATCTGCCTGGCCGGCAACCACGACATGGGCGTCACGGGCGCGATCGGCCTGGACGAGTTCTCGACCGGGGCCGCGATCGCGGCGCGCTGGACGCAGGAGACGCTCAGCGACGCGAACATGGAGTTCCTCTCCGCGCTGCAACCGGCCGGCGAGGAGGCCTCGATCGGCCTGTACCACGCCAGCCCGCGCGATCCCGTCTGGGAGTACGTCCTCAGTGCGCTGCTCGCCGAGCTGTGCATGGACTCACAGCCCCAGCGCGTTGCGCTGATCGGCCACTCGCACGTCGCGCTGTCGTTCGTGCGCGCGGAGGGCGATGTCGCGACGGGCGAGGCGCGACGCGACGGCGACGACCTCGACATCGGCCCCGGCAGCGGTGAATGGCTGCTCAACCCGGGCTCGGTCGGACAGCCCCGCGACGGCGATCCGCGCGCCGCCTGGCTGCTGCTCGACCTCGACCGCTGGCGGGCGCGCTGGCGCCGCGTCGAGTACGACGTCGCGGGCGCGGCGGCGGCGATCCGAGCGGCCCGCCTGCCCGACTCACTTGCCGAGCGGCTTGGCTACGGTCAGTGACCGTGAACAGGACGCTCCCCTACCTGATCGCGGCGCTGCTCGGCGTCGGCGCAGCGCTGCTCGCCGCCTGCGGCTCGGGCTCTGACGCCGGCATCCCGGCGGCCAACGCCGGCACGCTGAAGAGCAACATCACCGACGTCCGCGAGGCCGTCGACGGCGGTCGCTGCTCGGACGTGCCGGGCCAGCTGCGCCAGGTCGACGAGGGCATCGACGACCTGCCGCCGTCGACCGACGACAGCCTCGTGAACAGCCTCCGCGACGGCGCCAGCAAGCTGCTCGAGCTCGCCCGCGCCGAGTGCGGCGCGACGCCGACGGAGACGACGCCGACCGAGACGACGACGACCGAGACGACGCCGACGACGACGGCGACGACCGAAACGACGCCGACCGAGACGCAGACGACGCCGACCGCGACGACGCCGCCCCCGACGTCGACGCAGCCGCCGCCCGATCCCGTGCCGACCCCGGAACCCGCCCCGCCCCCGCCCGGTACGCCCGGCGGCGGCACGGAGCCCGTGATCCCATGAGCAGCGCCGTCATCGCCGGCCGCTACGAGCTCGGCGAGCGCCTGGGCTACGGCGGGATGTCGACCGTCCAGCTCGCCGTCGACCGTCGCCTCGAGCGTCAGGTCGCCGTCAAGCTCCTTGCCGAGCACCTCGCCGACGACAGCCAGTTCATCTCCCGCTTTCGCCGCGAGGCGCTGTCGGCGGCCCGCCTCGTGCACCCGAACATCGTGCAGGTCTTCGACTTCGGTCTGGACGAGGCGAGCGGCCGGCACTACATCGTCATGGAGTACATCCACGGCCGTTCCGGCGCCGAGATCCTGCGCGAGGAGACGCGGCTCGGCGTCGCCGACACGCTCGAGCTCGTCGACGGCGCCTGCCGCGGCCTCGCCCACGCGCACCGCATGGGCGTCGTCCATCGCGACGTCAAGCCGGGCAACATCATGCGCTCCGACGACGGCGCCGTGAAGCTCGCGGACTTCGGGATCGCCAAGGCGATGGTCGGCCAGACCTCGCAGATCACCCAGGCCGGCTCGGTCCTCGGGACCGCCGCCTACCTCGCGCCCGAGCAGGCCAGCGGCGCGGAGGTCGGTCCGCCGGCGGATCTCTACGGCCTCGGCGTCGTGACCTACCAGCTGCTCGCCGGACGCCTGCCCTACGACGCGAACTCGCTCACCGAGCTGGCGTTGATGCAGCAGCGCGAGTATCCGGTCCGCCTCGACGAGGTCGCCCCCGACGTGCCGGCCTCGCTGGCGCTCGCGGTCGAGAAGGCGCTCGCGCTCGCGCCCGAGGCGCGCTACGCCAGCGCCGACGAGATGCGCGCCGCGCTGCACGACGGCGCCCGCGGGATCGCGCCCGACGGCGCCGACGCGACCGCAGCGACGGCGATGCTGCGGCGCGACGACCCGACGGCCGCCACGCGCGCCGTGCCGGGCTCGCAGCGCGGCGGGCGCCGCCTGCAGCCGGTTGCGCCGCGGCGCGGCTCCGTCGCGCCGGCCGAGTACGAACCGATCCCGGAGATACCGCTTTCGCGCCGGGACGCCCCGCCGGCGCGGCGCGGCGGCGCGGGCAGGATCCTCGCGATCGTCCTGATCGCCGGCGTCATCGCGGCGGCGATCGCGTTCGCGATCGGCAACTCGCAGGGCGGCGGCGGCGTGCGGCTCACGCCGGTCGACGGCGAGACGACGGGCGAGGTCGTCGACCAGATGAACACGCTCATCGACGACAACACGAAGTAGTCCCGGGGCGCCGCGGGCGCGCCCCAGCGATGCGATTGCTCGACGTCGCGAGCGAGCACCCGACCGCACCCGTGACGCGCGAGGAGGCAGCGGCCCGCGGCGGTCGTGTCGAACGAAGGGGTGCATGCAGCCCCCGCTGCGACACGATCGCTCTCGACGGCCGAATCGCCGGCACGAAACCCCCGGATCTGCGCGAGATCCAGCACTGTCGCCGCGGCGAGATCCTGGCGAACTTCGCGCGCAGGTCTGCGTCGGCCCGGCGGGGCATTGCGTCGAGCTGCTCGCGCGTTATGCCGAGGCAGGCTGCGAACGCGTCTATCTCTGGCCGCTCGGCGATGAACCGCGCCAGCTCGAGCTCGTCGCAGAGCGGGTGCGCCCGCACCCGCGATCTCGCTGAGCCGGCGACGACACCGGTCAGCGATCGCCCGTCGGCGCTGCCGTGTGTCGCGCCGAACATGGCCTGCTCGAACAGGCCCGCGCGTTAGGCTCGCGGCGTGTCCGATGACCCGCTCGACCAGGCGCGTGCACTCGCCGCTGCGTGGCTGGGCAAGCTCGCGGATCGCCCGGTGGGCGCGCTCGCGAGCGTCGACGAGCTGCGCGCCGCGCTCGATCGCCCGCTGACCGACGAGGGTGAGGGCGCACGCGTCGTGCTCGACGAGCTCGCGCGCGACCTCGAGCCGGTCTCGTGGCGTCCGGGGACCGCGCTACCACGGCTTCGTGACCGGCGGCACGCTGCCGGTCGCGCTCGCGGCCGACTGGCTCGTGAGCACGTATGACCAGCTGGCCGCGCTGTGCTCGAGCTCTCCTGGAATGGCGGTCCTCGAGGAGATCGCCACGGGCTGGGTGCTCGACGTGCTGCGAGTTCCTGGGTCGGCCTCCGTCGGGTTCGTCACCGGCGCGCAGATGGCCAACGTCACGTGCCTCGCGGCGGCGCGGGGCGCGGTGCTCATGCGCGAGGGCTGGGATGCTCGCGCGGACGGGCTGTTCGGCGCACCGCCGATCGAGGTCTTCGTCGGCGACGAGGTCCACGTCACCGTCGGACGGGCGCTGCGCCTTATCGGGATGGGTGAGTCGCGCGTCACGCGCGTCGCGGTCGACGCCAACGGCGCGATGAAGCCCGCGGCTCTGGCGCAGGCGCTGGTCGCGGGCGATGGGCCGGCGATCGTCTGCGCGCAGGCCGGCAACGTCAACACCGGCGCCTGCGATCGGCTCGACGCGATCGCCGATGCGTGCGCCGCGCGGCGCGCCTGGCTGCACGTCGATGGGGCGTTCGGCCTGTGGGCGGCGGCGTCGCCGTCGTTGGCCGATCTCACCGCCGGTCACGACCGAGCCGACTCGTGGGCCGTCGACGCCCACAAATGGCTCAACGTGCCGTACGACTCCGCGCTGGCGATCGTGCGCGACGCGACCGCGCACGCGACGGCGATGGACCTGTCCGCGTCCTATCTCGCAAACACCGACAGCCGCGAGCCGACAGGGTACGTGCCGGAATCCTCACGCGCGCGCGCGCCGTCCCGATCTACGCGACGCCGCGCACGCTGGGCCGCGCCGGAGTCGCGGAGCTGGTCGAGCGCTGCTGCGCCCACGCGCGCCTGATGGCCGATCTCATGCGTGACTTCGGCGCCGACGTGCTCAACGACGTCGTCCTCAACCAGGTCCTGGTCGGGTTCGAGGATTCGCCGGCCGTCGTCGCACGCGTGCAGGCTGACGGGACGTGCTGGCTGGGCGCCACGGTCTGGCGGGGCCGCCATGCGATGCGCGTGTCGTTCTCCAATTGGTCGACGACCGACGCCGACGTTCGCACGAGCGCCGCGGCGATCATGCGCGCAGTCGGCTGACGGCGCTCGTCAGCGTCGAACTGCTGCTCCTGGGGCACTCTCGCGCCGCGCCCGTCAGCTGCTTGGATGCACGGGACAGGCCGAGGTTCTGTCCAGGGCCAGGCGCGAAACGCATGCGTTGTCCAGCGCGTACCGGTCGGCCGTACAATCCGCCCTGGGTCAGGACATGCGCGAGATCGTCTTTCTTCACACCGCAACGTCCCGCCTGGGGCATCTGGATCACGACGCGGTGCGCGCTCATGTCGAGCCGCTGGACATGTACGAGCTGCCGGAGACCGACCTGAGCGTCTACCGCGCCATGATCGTCACCGGCGGCGTCGACCAGGAACTGCTCTGGCGCGAGTGCGACGCCATCCGCCGCTTCCTGGACGCCGGCCGGGTTGTGCTGTTCAGCGGCCACCTCGTGCGACCCTGGCTGCCCGGGATCGGGCTGTTCGTGCCCAAGGAGATCCGTTCGCACCGCGACTACGCGGTTCGGATCGTCGCACCGCACCCGATCTTTGCCCACGTGCTCGAGGAGGACCTCACGGTGCGCCAGGGGCTGGCCGGCTTCTTCGCGCGTGGGCACAACCCGCCGCCGGATGGCGTCGAGGTCCTGCTCGAGCTGCCCGGCGGGGAACCGATCGTCTACATCGACCGCGTCAGCACCGGCGGGACGATGCTCGTGCACTCGGGGGGCGACCTGCTGGGATGGGGGATCGAGCGCGTCTACGAGGGTGGCCCGCCGATCACGAGCGCCACACACATTCCCGGCCAGCTGCTGGATTGGGTGCTCGCGGAGGCCGGGCGGCTGGAGACGGCGCGCGCATGAAGCGCCTCGCGGCCACCTACAACGGCTCGGCGGCCCAGTACCGCGCCCTGCACGAGCCGAAGTACCGGCGCTGGCTGGACCGGCTGGTCTACCTTCCCGACCTGGCGGAAGCGGACCTGGACGACGTCGACGGCCTGCTGGTCACCGAGCGACTGCATCGCGTCAAGTTCGACGCCGCCGCGGGCCGGGTGCTCGGCGTGCTGGAGCGAGGCGCGACCGTCATCTTCCTGCTCGGCGGCCCGCCGCCGGAGTGGCTGCCGGGGGCGCGCTGGGAGGCGCGCTTTCGCTCCGAGCAGGGCAACTGGATGCCGACCTGGTTCCTGCACCCCGGCGATAGCCTGGGTCTACGCGCGGCCGACCCCGAGCACCCCTTCCTGCTCCGCGTTCCTGTCGAGAACGCGACCTGGCATCACCATGGCGTGCTCTGGCCGCCCGAGGGCGCCCAGCCCCTCATCGTCACCCGTGACGGCGCGTCGGTGATCTACATCGACCGGGTCTCGACCCCGGGCACGCTGCTCGTCGCCACGCTGGACCCGATCTACCACTTCGGCTCGTACTTCATGCCGGCGTGCGAGCGCTTCTTGGACGGCTTCCTGCCGTGGGTGGTCGAGGAGCTGCTCGAGCCCGCCGGCGACAGACCCCTCCGTTGAGTCCGGGACTACTCGTAGAGCCCCGCCGTCC
This sequence comes from uncultured Solirubrobacteraceae bacterium, assembly GCA_963756465.1. Lineage (GTDB taxonomy): Bacteria > Actinomycetota > Thermoleophilia > Solirubrobacterales > Solirubrobacteraceae > CADCVQ01. The sequence continues at coordinate 214,952 of CAVWNK010000002.1, read as the reverse complement.
TCTTCGAGCACCGCGACCGTGTGCGCTTTGGAGACGGCGAGGAAGCGCGAGCCGACGCTCACGACCGCACCCGTGACGTGCGCGAAGGGAGCGGCCCGCGGCGGTCGTGTCGAACGAAGGGCTGCCTGCGGCCCCTGATGCGACACGATCGCTCGCGACAGCCGCATCGCTGGCACGAAGCCCTCGGATATCAGACACCGGCCCGCAGGCGTGGCCCCGAGGCGACGACCGAGAGCGCCCCAGCGCGCGACAGGAGCGCTGTGGCTATCGCGGCGCGTGGGCGCGGCAGAACTCGCGTACGGCCGCGTTGAACCGCTCGGGCTGCTCGAGGTTGCTGACGTGACCGCAGTCGGGGATTACGACGAGCGTGGTGTCCGCGATCGCCTGCTCAAACTGGCGCGCGACGCTGAGCGGGGAGCGCGCATCGCGTTCACCCCAGATCAACAGGGTCGGCACGGCGATGTCGGGCAGCAGGTCGCGCTGGTCGGCTTCGGCCATCACGTGCAGCTGCGTGCTGAGCGTCTTGGGGCGTACGGCAGTGGCGATCTGCTCGAGCAGCGAGATGAACTCGGCTGGCGGGTCGCCGGCGAAGAGGCCGGGAAGGGTCGGATCGAACTCCTCGGCGGGCGCGGCGATCATCTGACGCGCGCCCGCGACCCGGGCACGTACCTCCTTTTCGGGCAGCGATCCCTTCCAGCCGGCGTAGGTATCGATGAGGATCAGCGTCGCGACGAGCTCGGGATGGTGGCGGTAAAGCTCCTGTACGACGGTGCCGCCCCAGGAGATGCCCGCGACGTGAACGGGGCCGAGCGCGAGTGCCTTGATCAGCGCCGCAAGGCAGTTGGCGTAGTCGGCCAGGCCGAAAGCGCCAGGCAGATCTGAGGAGCTGCCCGCCCCCGGCTCGTCCCAAGCGAGGACCGTGAACTCGTCCGACAGCGCGTCGAGCTGCGGCCGCCATATCCGTCCGTCCTCGGCCGCGCCGTGCACGAACAGCAGAGGCGGGCCCTCGCCGACGCGCTCGTAGGCGATCTCGAGCCCGTTCGTCCGGACGACCTCCACCGTCGCAAACCTAACACGCACCCCGCGGCGGACGGGCGCGTACCGGGGCACGCTCCCATGTGGCGCCAAGAGCAGCTACAGCGCGAGCGCCCAGGCCCCTGCTCGCCTGACCGGAGCACTGCCACCTGCATCCTCCGATACTGCTCCTGTGGACGCACCGGGGCAGGCTTGAAGGCCGATGATTCGCGGTTACGCGGCTGGGAACGCGCCGGCGAGATGGCGTGCGATGGTCGGGATGTCGGTGGTCGCGATCGGTCCTGGTGCGTTGATGCGTTTGGCCAGCGCCTTGGCGTACAGCAAGGGGTAGCCGTTGAAGGTCAGCTTGCTGAGCATCGGCAGCTCGGCGTCGATGAAGCACAGCGCGCCGTGCACCGTGATGTCGGCGATGGTGTTCTGGACGAGCGCGACCTGGTTGGCGAGGCCGTCGATGAGTTTGGTCTTGTCGCGTCCGGCGATCGTCAGCTTGGCGTGACCGAACAGGGGCTTGCAGACGGCGACCTTGCCCTTGTAGCGCTTGGTATCGATGACCCAGACACCTGAACGCGCGATCGCGATGTGGTCGATGTTCGCGCGGCTGTGCGCGATCGCGCGGTCGTGTAGCACGACGACGCTGCGCTCGAGGTGTTTGGCCAGCAGCTGCGCGACGCGTTCCTCGCCGCCCGCGCCACGCGCCCACACCTGTACGTGCACCGGGTCGTCTCGGAGGGCGAGCAGCAGGCCGCCGATATGCGGGTGCTTGTCGCGGGTGCGCTGCTCGCCGTTGGCCTTGCGCCGCTCGTGCTCGCGCCGAGCGCTTGCGCCGGCCGTGCCTGTCTGGATCGCGTCCGGCTGCTCTTGGGCGTCCACGTCGTTGACACAACGGTCTGGACCGCCGCGCGCTGCACTCGCGCGCCACAACACTGGACGGATCGCTGCTCCGACGTCCAGCCGATCACCCCGGCAAGCGCCGCGGGGGCGCCGTACCGCACCGACGAGAGTTTCGGAATGCGACGATCTGAGCGCTCTCGCGCTCGCTTCCGCAAAGTGGAGCGGGTGTAGGTGCGCGGCCGACACGGACGCAAGCGATGCGACGGGGCACTCTGACGAGGTATCCGATGCGCCCACGAGATGCGTAGGCGTTGGAAGAAACCGGGCGATATTCTTCCTGGTCTGATGGCGTTGAATATCAAGGACGACGGGGCTGATCGCCTGGCGCGCGAGCTTGCGGCCGAGACCGGGGAGAGCATTACCACGGCGGTGACGGTCGCTGTCCGGGAGCGGCTTGAGCGTCTGCGCGGTGCCGTACCGCGCGAACGCCGCGGACAGGAGCTGACGCGGATTGCTGCGCGCAGCGCCACACGGCGTGTGATCGATGGGCGCAGCGCTGAGGAGATCCTTGGCTACGGCCCCGACGGTCTGGCGTCCTGATGGTCATCGCCACATCGGCGCTGCTGGCGATTCTCTTCGACGAGGCCGAGCGCGACGTCTTCATCGCGTTGCTCGCGGGCGCCGAGGACGGTCTGATCTCAGCCGGAACGTTGCTCGAGGGGTCGATCGTCATGCAGGCGAGAACCGGACACGATGGGGTCGCCGATCTGGATGAGCTGTTGGCGGCCGCGGCTGTCCGCTGCGTGGCCGTCGACCAGACGCAAGCTCACCTCGCGCGCGAGGCGTTCGGACGCTATGGCAAGGGGCGCGCGCCGGCCGGCTTGAACTTCGGCGATTGCTTTGCCTACGCCCTCGCCAAGGCCACCGATAGGCCACTGCTGTTCAAGGGCGATGATTTCGCCCACACCGACGTGCGGCCAGCACACACCGACGACGCCCGGTGAGACACCGGCCATCGTCGCGCTGTGCACGCTGAGCGGCCGTGTCGGATTGCGCGAGGACGGGCGATCGCCGTCGCCACGCACGCGGTGGCACGCGAGTGGGACACGTTGGCGGCGCGTTGCCGCGCCGCTCGGTCGCAGCGAGGGCGGTGGTGCGGCGGGTCGGTCGAGTGGCGAGTTCTGACGGCTGAGCCGTCAGAAATCGCCACTCGACCGATTCGCCGCAGGATCTGCGCTGACCGCCGCCGCCGCCGCGGCGTCCGCTGCCTCGCGCGACGAGCAGCGGCCCGCGGCGGTCGTGGCGAACGAAGGGGTGCATGCAGGCGCGTGCCGCGGCAGCCGCACGCGCTTGGCGACCGGCGGGCGCCCACTCAGGGCGCGGCGCCGGCGCGCAGCGCCGCCGCGTGCGCCGGCAGGGTGCCGTCGGCGATCGCCGCGCGCAGGCCGGCCATGAGCCGCGCGAGGTAGGCGAGGTTGTGCAGCGTCAGCAGCCGCACGCCCGTCAGCTCGCGGTTCTTCAGCAGGTAGCGCAGGTAGCCGCGCGAGTGGCCGGCGCTGCAGGCCGGGCATGGGCAGCCCTCCATGATCGGCTCGCGCGAGCGCTTGTGGCGCGCGCCGGTGAGGTCGACGCGCCAGCGGTGCTCGGGCTCGGGGACGATCGCGACGCCGTGGCGGCCCAGCCGCGTCGGCATCGCACAGTCGAACGTGTCGATGCCGAGCTCGACGCCGCGGATGAGGTCGTCGACGTCGCCGATGCCGAGCAGGTGGCGCGGGCGCGGGTCGTCGCCGAGCGCGGCGGTCGCCCAGCCGACGACCTCGTACATCTGCGCCTTGTCGGCGCCCAGCGAGCCGCCGATCGCGATCCCGCCGACCGCTCGCGCCGCGACGTGCTGCGTCGAGGCGACGCGCAGGTCCTCGTAGACGCCGCCCTGGACGATCCCGTAGACGAGCTGGTCGCGCGGGCCGCCGGCGTCGTGCCATGCCAGGCAGCGATCCAGCCAGCGGTGCGTACGCTCGGTCGAGCAGGCGGTGTACTCGCGGTCGACGTTCAGCGGCGTGCACTCGTCGAAGACGAGCGCGATGTCGGAATGCAGCCTGGCCTGCACCTCCATCGAGGTCTCGGGGCCCATGAAGCGCTCCGAGCCGTCGATGTAGGAGCGAAAGCGCACGCCCTGCTCGTCGATCTCCAGCACCCGGCCCATGCGGTTCGGGCCCGCCGGCGCGCGGCCCTTGATCTCGTCGGCGACGGTGCCGTGGCCCATGCTGAAGACCTGAAAACCGCCGGAATCGGTGATGATCGGCGCGCGCCAGCCCATGAACTCGTGCAGGCCGTCGAACTCCGCGATGAGCTCGGCTCCCGGCTCGAGGAAGAGGTGAAAGGTGTTGCCGAGCACCATGTCGTAGCCGAGCGCGGCGACCTCGTGCGGCTCGAGGCCCTTGACGGTGGCCTTCGTCGCCAGCGGCACGAACGCCGGCGTGCGGACATCGCCGTGCGCAACGCGCAGGACCCCGGCGCGCGCCTGCGAGCCGGGGTCCCGGTGGAGGATCTGCAGGGCGCTCACTGCCCCGCAGCGTATGGACCGCTGCTACGCGGAGCCTGTCTGGGCCGAATCACCGGCCTCCGAGTCGATCGTGGTCGGCGACGCGCCGCCGACGCCGATCTGCACCTTGCGCGGCTGTGCCTGGACGGGCTTGGGGATGCGCACCTCGAGGACGCCGTGCTCGAACGTCGCGGTGACGGCCTCGGCATCGATGCCCTCGGGCAGCGTGAGCGAGCGCGAGAAGGCGCCCATCGAGCGCTCGAGGCGGTAGTAGCCCTCGTGCTGCTCCTCGGTCTCGGTCTTGCGCTCACCGGAGACGGTGAGGACGTTGTTCTCGACCTCGATGCTGACGTCGCCCTCCGTGACGCCGGGCAGATCGGCCCGCAGGACGAAGTGCTCGCCGGTCTCGACGAGGTCCATCGCGGGGATCCAGCGCCGCGTGGCGGCGCCCGCGCCGCCGTTGCCGGCACGGGTCGGGGTGTCGAAGAACGTCGAGAAGAGGCGGTTCATCTCTCCCTGCAACGAGTCGATCTCACGAACCGGGTCCCAACGTACAAGTGCCATGTCGCGTACCTCCTGATGATCCATCTGTTCTGCTGGTCGGAAGATATAAAACCTAAGTGGCTTCATGTCAAGTCTAGCGCGGCCTATCACGAACGGCCGCGGGCTGGTTGAATGCTCGCCCGACAGAGGAGGAGCTCCGATGGACTACATCGTTCTGCGCGACCTGCGTCGCGTCCCGGCCGCGGCGGATCCGTTCGGCGGCGGCGGTCGCGACTTCGAGACGTCGCTTGCGGCCACCCGGACACCGGAGCCGAAGCTCGACGTCGTGCAACTCGACCGCCGCGAGCGCAACGAGATCGGACGCGATCCGAGCGTCGTCGCGATCGCCCACCCGATGCCGGTCCAGCTGATCCGGCCCCTGCCCGTGTCCGAGGACGACGCTGCCGCCGCGGCCACCCCGTCCTGGGGCATCGCCGCCGTCGGCGCCGACCGCTCGGCCTACACCGGCGACGGGACGGTCGTGGCGGTGCTCGACACCGGCATCGACCGCGCCCACCCCGCGTTCGCCGGGATGACGCTCGTCGAGCAGGATTTCTCCGGCGACGGCGACGGCGACCGCGCGGGCCACGGCACGCACGTCGCGGGGACGATCTTCGGCCGCGACGTCGACGGCATGCGGATCGGCGTCGCGCGCGGCGTCAGCCGCGCGCTGATCGGCAAGGTCCTCAACGACGCGGGCAACGGCTCGACGTTTCAGGTCCTGAGCGGGATGCAGTGGGCGCTCGAGCAGGGCGTCGACGTCATCTCGATGTCGATCGGCTTCGACTTCCCGGGCGTGGTCCGGCAGTGGGTCGAGGTCGAGGGCTGGCCGATCGAGCTGGCCACGGCGGTCGCGCTGGAGTCCTACCGCGGGAACATGCGGATGTTCGACGCGCTGATGGCGATGATCCGCGCCCAGGAGGTCCTGAGCACGGGCACCGTCGTCGTCGCTGCGGCCGGCAACGAGAGCCGCCGTGACGAGAACGCGGAGTTCGAGATCGCCGCGTCGCTGCCGGCCGCGGCCGAGGGCGTGCTGTCGGTCGGCGCGGTCGGCGAGTCGCCGGCCGGATGGGCGATCGCGCCGTTCTCCAACACGTTCCCGCAGCTCTGCGCGCCCGGCGTCGCGATCACCTCGGCCACCCCCGGCGGATCGACGCGCCCGCTGTCCGGGACGAGCATGGCCTGCCCCCACGTCGCCGGCGTCGCCGCGTTGTGGTGGGAGTTCGCGCGCACGGCCGGCCTGCCGCCGCGGTCGACCAGCGTCATCGCCAAGACGCTCGCCACCGCACGCATCGAGGGCTTCGAGATCCCGACCGATGTCACGGACCGCGGCGTCGGGATGGTCACCGCGCCCTGAGCGCGGACGCCGATGTCAGGCCGCCGGCGGCGGCTCGGGCGGCTCGGCAGCCGCGGCCTTGCGGACCCGGTCTGCCATGTCGGCCGGGGGACGCCAGGGCTCCCCCGGCCTGCGCGCTGGGGCCTTCCACCCCCGCGCGGTCATGCCGAGGGCGCCCATCGCCCGCTCCTTGGCGCTCCACGGCACGCGCCGGTACACGGGCACGAACAGCGAGCTCCACAACCGCCCGCCCTTGTGCTCGTAGGGCGTGACCGTCGAGGGCTGGTCGCGCCCGAGCTCGCTGAGCACCGCGTGGCGCAGGTGCTTCTCGGAGCGTTCGCGCAGGTTGCGCTTGGCCTGCGACAGCCCGCTCATCACACGACCGCCAGCTTGTTCTCGCGCTGCTGTGCGAGCGCGTTCTGCGCCGCGATCTGGATCGGCTCGAAGAGCGCGCCGATCGGCGGCGAGTAGATGTTCTCCATGTACGCGAGGTCGTACAGCGTCGCGCCGCGCTTGGCCGCGAACGCGAGGAAGTCGCAGCGCTCCTTGACGCCCTCGCCGCCGTGGATGACGCCGCCGATGAGGCGCAGCGTGTCCGGCTCGGCGAGCAGCTTGACGAACGTCTTCTGGGCCCCCGGGTAGTAGCGCGCCTTCGTGATGCCGACGCCCTTGGCCAGCACGTACGGGATCCCGACCGACTTGGCGAGGTTCTCGCCCATCGAGAAGCCCCCGATCGTGTAATCGCCGGCGACCATCCCCCACGGCACCCAGACGGGATCGTAGGCGAGGTCGCCGCCGGTGATGTTGACCGCGGCGACGCGGCCCTGCGCGTACGCATGCGCGCCCGTCAGGCCGACGATCGGGATCATGTTCAGCCCGTGCGGGATCTCGACGACGTCGCCCGCGGCCCAGACGCCGGGGGCCGACGTGCGCATGTGGTCGTCGACGCTGACGGCGCCGGTCGTGCCGAGCTTCAGGCCGGCGGCCTCGGCGAGCGCCGTGTTGGGCACCTTGTGCAGCCCGGTGACGACGGCGTCGCACTCGAGCACGCCGTCGCTCGTGTGGACGGCGCGGACGTGCCCCGCCTCGTTGCCCTCGAAGGACTCGACCTTCGTGCCGAGGTGCAGCGTGACGCCGCGCGCCTCCAGCGAGTCGTGGACGGGCTTGGCGACGTCCGGGTCGAGGATCTCGTGCAGCACCCAGGGGCCCTCGTCGACGAGGTCGACCTGCAGCCCGCGGTGCGCGAGGCCGCCGGCCATCTCGACGCCGACCGGCCCGGCGCCGACGACGACGATCCGCTGCATCGAGTCGAGCTGCTTATCGAACTCGATCGACTTGCGGATGTCCTTGACGTAGTGGATGCCGTCGAGGTTCACGCCCGGCACGTCGGGCTGCTCCCAGAAGAAGCCCGTGCAGAGGATCAGCTGGTCGAAGCCCTCGGGCTCGTTCTTGCATGTGATCGTGCGCCGGTCGAGGTCGATGTCGGTGACGACCGTCTCCATGCGCATGTCGAGGCCGTCCTCGCGGTAGCGCTCGACGGTCGACAGGAAGAGGTCGTCGAAGCTCGGGATCTCGCGGCCGTGGACGAACGGGATCCCGCACGGCGAGTAGGCGATGTCCGAGAACTCGGTGAAGACGCTCACCTTCAGCGCCGGGTTCAGGCGCTTGGTGATCGTCGCGGCCGCCGTCCCCGCGCCGCCTCCGCCGATGACGACTACGCGCTCCATGATGGTTCCTCTCGGTCGAACATGATCAGGTCTGACAGCTCCTCGCGCCTGCTGTGCAGCCGCCACCGCCCACCGTCGCGGGCGACGACCGCCGGCAGCAGATCGCCGAACCGCGTCGACTGGACCTGCTGGTAGGCGCCCACCTCGCGGGCGATCAGCACGTCGCCGGCGGCGAGCTCTCCGAGCGCCGCCGCCGCTGCGACGACGTCGATGTTCAGGCACAGCGGCCCGGCGACGAGCGTCGGCGTCATGCCGGCGTGCGACGCCGGCGCCTGCAGGCGCGGCCAGGACCACAGCGCGCCGGGCAGCAGGTTCGTCCCGGCGTCGAGCACGGCGCACGTGGAGCCGTCGCCGAGCGTCTTGACCGCCACAACCGTGCAGGCGAGATCGACGGCGTCGGCGACGAGCGCGCGGCCCGGCTCGAGCATGAGGCGGCCGTCGAAGCCGGCCGCGTGGAGGGCGCCGGCGACCGCCGCCGCGTGGGCGTCCGCCGCCGGCGAGGGCGCGGCCGGGATGCCGCCGCCGATATCGATCGCGGCGACGCCGCCGAGCTCGGCGGCGAGGCCCGCCAGCAGCGACGCGGCCTGCGCGTGCGCGCCCGGCGCCTTGGCCCAGCCGACGCGGACGCTCGCGGCCAGCGTGCCGCCGCCGTCGCGACCGAGCTGCGCGGTGAAGTCCGTCGAGACGAGATGGACGTGCAGCGCCTCGAGCGTGAGGCCGAGATCGCGGGCGCGGCGGCCGGCGGCGACGACCTCGGCGGGCGCGATCCCGAAGCGGCTCGGCGTGCCCTCGGGCCCGGGCAGACCGACGCGCAGCCCGGCGCGACGCACGCCCGCCAGCGCCATCCGCTCGAGCTCCGGCGCGCTGTCGGCGATCACGAGCGCTCCATCGCTCGCCGCCCGCGCCAGCAACGCGTCCGTCTTGGCCGGCCCGTTGACGGTGATGCGCGGACCGTCGATGCCGACGACGTCGCGCGCCAGCGCGTACTCGGCGGAGCACACGGCCTCGGCGCCGGCGCCGGCGTCGGCGAACGCGCGCAGGAACGCCGTCGTGCGGTTGGTCTTGTAGGAGTAGGCGATCTGCGTGTCCGACCAGGCCGCGGTCCATGCCGCGCGCAGGGCGGCAAGCCGCTCGCGCGCCCGGTCGACGTCGGCGAGCCAGAGCGGCGAGCCGTGCTCGGCCAGCAGCGCGGTGGTGCTCACCGTCCGCTCCGCACCGTTGCCGCGAGATCGATCGCCCGCGCCGTGCCCTTGCCCTCCAGCAGCGCCGCGACCGGCTCGCGCCAGCGCCCGGACGCCGCCTCCGCGATCGCCGCGGGCAGCATCGCGCGCAGGTGCTCCATCGCCCACGCGTCCGGGCGCGACAGGTTCAGCCGCAGCGTCGTCGCCGCGCCGGTCGTGCCCATCCCGTCGCCGGGGTAGGCGGCGATGCGGCGGGCGAACAGCGCGACCATCAGCTCCTGCGACGTGACGCCGGCAGCGGACGTGTCCAGCGCGCAGGCCAGCCCGCGCACCGGCGACGTCGTCAGCTCGAGGCCGTCGATGCCGTCCAGCGTGGCCCGCAGGTGGGCGAGGTTGCCGCGCACGATGCCCTGCGCGTGGGCGAGGTAGTGCTCGTCGCGCAGCGCGGCGAGCGCGCCGTGCTGGGCGATCAGGCTCGTGTTCAGGCGCGTCAGCGCCGCCTTCAGTCGCAGGCAGCTGCGCATGAGCCGCGACGGCCCGGCGAGGAAGCCGATCCGCGCGCCCGCCATGCCGTAGCAGTGCGAGACCGAGAACGTGGCGACCGCGTTGGCGGTGAGCTCGAGCGCGGGCAGCGAGGCGAACGGCACGTCGGGGTCGATCACGATCGAGCCGTGCGTGACGTCGTGGATGAGCAGCAGGTCGTGCTCGTCGGCGAGGCGCGCGAGGGCGGCCAGCTCGTCCACGGTCTGCACCGTCCCGAACGGGTTGAGCGGATCGACGATGACGATCGCGCGCGTGCGCGTGGTGATCGCCGCCGCGACGGCCTCGGGGTCGAGGCGATGGCCCGTGCTCGCGTCGATCGACACGGTGACGGGCACGGCGCCCGTCGCGATGACCGCCGACGGGACGTGGAAGTAGCCGGGGTCCGACAGGATGACCTCGTCGCCCGGGCCGGCGACGGCCATCAGCGACAGCGCGATCCCGGCCTGCGCGCCCTCGGTGCCGACGACCTCGAAGTCCTCGTCGCGGGCACGGCCAAGCACAGCCGCCGCGGCGTCGCGTAGCGGCTCGACGAGATCGGGGCTGTACTGGTTGAGGTGCTCGGCGCTGACGGCGTCGCGCATCGCCTGCACGGCGCTCGCCGGCGGCCCGGCGAAGCACGTCAGCCAGCCGAGGTCGGCCCACGCCTGCGGATCCAGGCGCGTGGTGCCGCCGGGATACAGCTGCGCCGGGTCGAGGCCGACGATCGCGATCGCGTCGCGGTAGGTCAGGTAGTTCCACATCGCGTGGTGGGAGCGCTCCAGGGCGCGCAGGCGCTCGGAGGCCAGCAGCGGGGTGCTGCCGGGATCGGCGCCCCAGGTCAGAACGGACGAGCTCATGGCGCCGCCTCCTGCTCGTGGTCACGGCGGACGAAGCGCATGACGCGGTAGATGCCGTGACGATCGGCGCTGACGGAGACCGGGTCGTACCCGGCCGCGCGGGCATACGCCGCGATCTGCTCGGCCGGGCGCAGGCGCCAGACGCAGCGCTCGCCCGCGGCGTTGCGCCAGACGCGGGCGATGTACTCGATCTCGGGGTTGTCGACCTGGACGTTGCAGACGATCTGGCTCGGCGCCACGGTCGCCGCGAGGTCGCGGAAGTGACGCTCGATGAGACGGTCGTCGTGGTAGATGCCGTACAGGCCCAGCTCGCAGACGACGTCGGGGCGCGGGCGCAGCGCGGCGAGCGCGACGGCGTCGAACGCGCTCGCGGTACGCGTGCTCACGCGCTCGTGCACGCCGAGCTCGCGCGCGGCCGCCGACGCCTGCTCGAGCGCGCCGGCGTCGACGTCGCAGAGCAGCGCCGTCGCGTCGGGATGGCGCATGAGGGCATGCAGCAGATAGGGGCTCGGGCCGGCGGCGAGGTCGGCCACGACGGCGTGCTCGCCGGCGGCGTCGATCGCCTCGTGGACGGCCTCCTCGGCGAGGCCGCGGATGTCACGGAAGGCCTGGCAGGTCGCGCGGTCCAGCAGGCGGCGGTCCAGGCGCCGCCCGAGCCGCGTGCGCCCGTCCGCCCGGTCGGCGTACACGTGCGCCATGAACGGGCCGGAGTCGAAGCCGTCGCGATGGCCGATCCGCGTCCCTTCCGACACGCAGGCGCCGGCGCGCGAGGCGAGCGACAGCGCCGCGAAGCGCCAGGCCCGCGGCGAGCTGCGCGGCAGCGGCGCGCGCAGCTGCTCGAAGCGACGTGCGGCGCGATCAGCCGACATACAGCCCGGTCTCGACGAGCTCGCGGCGGCGGTAGAGCTCGTGCGCGTCGCCGGCGGCGCTGTGCGGCTGGGAGATCAGCGCCGACAGGCGCCGCAGCGCGAGCCCGTTGTCGGCGGAGACGACCGCGATCGTCCTGGCGTCCTCGCCCTCGGCGCCGGCGGCGTAGGCGTCGAGCAGCTGACCGAAGTGGTCCAGCGAGCCGGCGGCGTAGGCGACGAGCTCGTCGAAGTCCTCGATGATCTCGATGCGCTCGTAGATCGCCTCGCCCTCGGGCGGCGCGACGTAGGCGTCGGGGTCGATGCCGTGGGCGATCGCGCGCTCGCGGAAGAGGTTCATGTGGCGGGCGTTCGCGGCGACGATCTCGGCCAGCAGCTGCTTGGCCTCGGGGTCGCCGGTGAGCGCGACGCGGATCGAGAACAGGTCGACCCAGCGGCGCATGCCGTAGGCGTGGCGCGCGAAGACCTTCCCGATCCGGCGCGGGTCGTCGCCCAGCACGGTCAGCAGCTCGTCACGGTTAGCGAGCATCGGCGGGCGGTGCGTGAAGGACGACGGCGGCGTACGTGACGTCGAGGTCGGCGGCCAACATGTTCGAGACCCAGCAGAACGGCTTGGCGCGCTGGACGAGCGCGTCGAGGTCGTGCTCGCCCGGGAAGGCCGAGACCTCGACGCGCAGCCGCGAGTAGCGCAGCTCCTTGCCGACGCGCTCGGCGTCGACCGCGACGCGCAGCCCCGGCAGCTCGATGTCGCGCTTCGCCGCGACGTGGGCGACCGCGAGGCAGAAGCAGCTCGCAAGGCCGGCGAAGAACAGCTCCGTCGGCATCGGGCCCTGGTTGCCGCCGCCGTAGGCCTCGGGCTCGTCGGCGAGCAGCTCGTGGTCGCGCGCGGTGATCACGGCCGACAGCCCGCCGTCCCATACCGCCTCGACGTGTCGTGGTTCGGACATCAGCGCGCTCCGATCTGCTCGGCTTCGAACGAGCGGTAGGCGACCTCGTGGGCGGCGGCGGCGGTGTCCCACGCGTAGGCGTCGACGACCGCGCGGCCGCCGGCCGCCAGCCGCTCGCGCAGCGCCGGGTCGCGGGCGACGCGGGCGAGGCAGTCGCCGAGCGCAGCGCCGTCGCCGGCGCGGCACAGCAGCGCGTTCTCGCCGTCGGCGAGGAACGTCAGGAAGACGTCGATCTGCGACGCGACGAGCGGCAGCCCGGCGGCGAGCGCCTCGAGGGCGACGAGGCCGAAGCCCTCCTTCGTCGACGGCAAGGCGAAGCTGTCGGCGGCGCGGTAGTGGCGCTCGAGCTCGGCCGGGCTGACGGTGCCGACGCGGCGCACGTGCTCGCTGACGCCGAGCTCCTGCGCGCGAGCGCAGAAGCGGTCGATCTCGTCGCGGTAGTCGAACAGCGTCGCTCCGCCGACGACGAGCAGCAGCGCGTCGAGGTCGGGCGCCTGCGCGCGCAGCCGGGCGAAGCCCTCCAGCAGCGTCAGCGATCCCTTGCGCGGCTCGATGCCGCCGACCGTGAGCACCGCGAAGCGCTCGCCGAGCCCGAGCGCATCACGGTCGGCCGCGCGCTCGGCCGTGTCGCGCGCGGCACGGAAGCGCTCGCAGTCGACGCCGTTGCGCACGAGCCGGGCCTGGACGCCGAACTCGTCCGCGAGGCGGTCGATCCACGGTTGCGAGACGCACAGCACGAAGTCGGGCGCCAGGATCGAGCGGTCCTGGCATGCGACGAGCGAGGGCGAGACGAAGTCGTCGACGTGGTGGACGGTGCGCACGACGCGCTCGACGACGCCCTCGTCGCGAAGGTCCAGCGCCGCGTTGGCCGACAGGCAGTCCTGCGCGTGGACGATGTCGAACCGGCCCTCGGACAGCAGCGGGCGCAGCCCCTCGCGGTAGGCGTCGAGCATCGCCAGGATGCGTTCGTCGAAGGACCCGCCGGCGGGGACGTGCTCGATCAGCCGCGTCTCGACGGTGGTCGCGCGAAAGAAGCCCTCGCGCGGCTGCGCGAGCGCCACGACGCAGACCTCGTGGCCGCGCGTCGCAAGCGCCTCGGCGACGGCAAGCGCGTGCTCGACGCCGCCGCGCGGCTTGACCGAGTACGTGAGCATCGCGATCTTCACGCCGTGACCTCGGCGGGCGCGATCGCCCGCAGCGCCAGGCGCGCGGCGGCGGCGTTGGAGGGCGCGACGATCGCGCCGGCGTCGCGCAGGATCTGCGTCTGGCGGGCGGCGTCCTGGGGGTCGCCGTCGGTCCCGCAGACGCGCGCGAGCACGACCGCGTTCTTCGCCGCGGCGTGGATCGCCGCCGACAGGCCCGACGCCGGGTCGGCGTGCCCGCCGTGGCCGAGCACGACGTCGAGCAGCACGCAGCCGACTGCGTCGTCCGCGGCCGCCTGCTCGAGGAAGCCCAGCCGCACGTCGAGGTCGACCATCGGATGCGGCCGGCCCTGCGTGTACTCCTCCTCGCCGAGGTCGAGCACGGCGTGGCCGCCGTTGCGCTCGTCGGGCCCGTGGCCGACGTTGCCCTCCAGCGGACCGAGCTCGGGCTCGAGCAGGGTGACCGCCTCGTGCGCCAGCGAGCCGCCGCAGAACAGGCCCAGCAGGCGCCGCCCGGCGGAGCGCTCGCGCGCCTCGTCGACGGCGGACTCGAGGTCGGCGAGGTCCTGCGGATCGGTGCCCGCGGCGGCGCGCGCCGCGGCCTCGAGCGTGTCGTGGATCTCGAACGGCGCCTCGCCACCGTCCCAGCCGACGAAGGCGGCGACGACGCGCTTGCCCGCGGGCAGATCGTCGGCGAGCGAGGCGACGACCTCCGGGGCGGGCGGCTTGGAGACGAGCAGCAGCGTCTCGGTTGCGTCGTCCTCGGCGAGCATGCGCATGGCCTGGCGGAACATGATCCCGCCGATCTCGGCCGACAGGTCGCGGCCGCCGACGCCGACGATCTGCGACACGCCGATGCCGGCCGCGTCGAGCAGGCAGGCGGACTCCTGCGCGCCGGTACCCGCCGCGGCGACGATTCCGACCGGGCCGGCACTGACGACGTTCGCGAAGCCGAGGCCGACGCTGCCGAGCATCGCGGTCCCGCAGCCCGGACCCATGACGAGCAGCCCGAGCTGCTCGCCGCGCTGCTTGAGCTCCAGCTCGTCGGCGAGCGCGACGTGGTCGGAGAACAGGAAGACGTGCATGCCGGCGCTCAGCGCGCGGTGCGCCTCGAGCGTCGCGTATTCGCCGGCGACCGAGATCAGCGCGAGGTTCGGGTCGTCGAGCCGGTGCCGCGCGGACTCCAGCGAGCGCGGCGGCTCACGGTCGGCCCTGCCCGCGGCGGCGGACCGGGCACCCCCGCCGGAGAGCTCCTGCTCGGCGGCCGCGAGCGTCGCCCCCGCGACGTCGCCGTCGCTGGCGTCGACCGCGACGACGAGATCCGACGGCCCGGCGCCCGCCACCTCGACGCCGCGCGCCGCCAGCAGCTCGAGGTTGGCGGCGGTGCCCATGCCCATCTCGCAGCCCTCGACGCCGTCGCGGCCGCGCAGGGCGCGGGCGATGCCCATGAGCTTGACGCTGTCGGCATAGCGGTTGGCGATGACCCTGACGTGCCAGCTCACAGCAGCGCAGCCTCCTGCTCGGCCTGGATCCAGGTGCCGCCCTCGCCCCTGATCGCCGCCATCAGCGACTGCGCGTCGGTGATGATCGCGGCGCGGCCGCCGGCGCTCGCGAAACGCTCGGCGGACTCGACCTTCGGACCCATGCTGCCGGGCGGAAACTCGCCGGCCTGCAGGCGCCGGCGCGTCTCGGTGACGCTCATGTGCGACAGCGGCCGCGCCCAGCGCGTGCCGAAGTCCTCGACGACGCGCGCGACCGCGGTCAGCAGCACGAGGATGTCGAAGCCCAGCGCGATCCCGAGCTCCGCCGAGCAGCGGTCCTTGTCGATCACGGCCGCCATCCCGGAGAGCGCTCCGTCGCGGGTGCTGACGGGGATGCCGCCACCGCCGCCGGCGATCACGATCGCGCCGCTCTCGGCGAGCACGCGGATCGCGTCGAGCTCGAGGATCTCGACGGGCTTCGGGCTGGCGACCATGCAACGCCAGCCGCGGCCGGAGTCCTCGCCGACGACCCAGCCGCGCTCACGCGACAGGCGCCGCGCATCGGCCTCGCTGTAGAACGGGCCGACGGGCTTGGTCGGGTTGGCGAACGCCGGGTCGTCGTCGTCGACGCGCACCCGCGTCAGGATCGTGGCCGTCGGCACGTCGGGGTCGATCTCGGCGATGCTCGTCTGCAGCAGGTAGCCGAGCTCGCCCTGCGTCATCGCGCCGAGCGCATGCAGCGGCAGCCCCGGCACCTGCGGCTCGCCGATCGCGTGCTGGAGCATGAGCGTCCCGACCTGGGGGCCGTTGCCGTGCGTCAGCACGACCTGGTGTCCCTCGCGGCGCAGCGCCACGACGGCCTCCGTCACCGGCCGCGCGCTGTCGAGCTGGTCGGCCCACGTGCCGCGCTGGTCCTCCTTGAGGAGCGCGTTGCCACCGACGGCGATCACGATTCTCATCGGACTCAGTCGACCCCCCTGACCATGAACCACAGCGCGCGCGCCGGCCGCTCGCTCGGGTTCTGCCACGTATGCGGCCGGTCGGTTCGAAAGTGGATCGAGTCGCCGGGCTCGAGCTGGATCTCCCTGCCGTCGACCGTGAAGGACATGACGCCCTCGAGCAGGTAGATGAGCTCCTCGCCGGGGTGGCGCATCGGGTCCGGCCCGCTGTCGGCGCGCGGCTCGACGACCGCCTCGGCGCCGGCCAGCCGGTAGCGGCCGTAGCGCCCGGAGACGTTGTCGAGCGCGATCCCGGCCTTCGACGTGTACAGCCGCGCGCGCTCGTCGCCGCGGACGACGATCGCCGCCGGTACCTCGACGTCCTCGTCGATGAAGAAGCTCACGCTCGTGCCGAGCGCGGCCGCGACCTTCATGAGCGTGGCGATCGTCGGCGTCATGCCGCTCTTCTCGATCTTGTGCACCGAGGCCGTCGAGACGCCGGCCCGGCGTGCCAGCTCGGCGAGCGACCAGCCGCGCTCGGCGCGCGCGGCCGCCAGCTTCGCGCCGAGCGCGGAGACGGTCCGCTCGATGTCGGGCAGGGTGAGAGGCGCGATCTTGCGCTCGGGTTCCGGAGTCACGATGTGTCGGATAGTACACGTCGTGCCGCGCGCCGCAAGAACTTCGTAACCTGGCTGAAACATTGGTAGTTGCCGATATCTTCGTGCTCCCCTCTTGACGCACGACGCAGGTAGCGCTAGGAATGCGTACACAATCCGATAAGGGTTCCTGGAGCGGAGCCCGGCCGGCATCGCACCGGCTTTTACCGAGGAGGGCCGCATGGCCGACAACCTGACTGAACCGGGTACCGAGCTGTTCAACACCGAAGAGAAGCTCTTCGAGGACATCAAGGCCGAGCCAGGTGAGACGGCGTTCACGTTCATGCACACGGTGCCCTACGAGGGCTCTGTCGGCCTCGTCAACCTGCTCACCACGACGCGCGTCCTGCGCAAGGGCTTCGACACGAGCCTGATCCTCTACGGCCCCGGCATCCTCATGGCCTCGGGTACCCGCGGCTTCCCGAAGGTCGGCGACGAGGCGTTCCCCGGCCACATGGCGATCAACAACCAGGTCGCGAAGTTCATGGAGGAGGGCGGCAAGGTCTACGCCTGTCGCTTCGCGGCCGGCGCGCTGTACGGCTTCCCGGAGGCGAACTTCATGCCCGGCGTCAAGCCGTTTCACCCGCTCGACGTGCTCGACTCGGCGCTGACCGCGTGGCGCCAGAAGGCCTTCCAGCTCAACACCTGGACGCTGTAGGACCGTGCTCGTGCTGGACCGGGACGGAGCGGTCACCGCGTGGCGACGTGCCGAGGGGCGCATCTACCCCTCGGTGATGATGAACGCCACGCTGTATGAGGAGTACGTGGCCGTCGTGCAGGCGATCGCCACGGAGCTCGGCGACGTCCGCAGCGAGGACGACCTCGTCGTCGCGTGGCACGAGCGCCGCGACCTCGCACGGATGGTGATCGACCGCCTCGCTCCGTCCATGGCCCGGCTGATGGACCGCGAGGCGGTGCGCGACGCGGCGTTCTGCCATCGCCACCGCGAGGTCACGCGCGAGCACGGCAAGGAGCTCGCCGCGCAGCGACTGCAAGCGGCCAAGCGCTCCGGCGCCGAGTGGGTCACGTTGTTCGACGACGTGACCCCGCTCGGCGCCCAGCGACTGGAGATGCACGTCCGCAGCGGTCGCGCGCTGCACACGAGCGCGAGCCTGCCGCTCGACGGCACGCGCCCGGAGTGGGAGCTCGAGGTCGTGCAGCTCGACCCCGACGACGGCGTCTGGCTGCTGGACAAGGCCCCGTTGCTCACGACCCAGAAGTTCGACCGTCAAGACGAATGGGAGGCGCGCGTGCAGCAGGCCCGGTCCTCCTTCGGAGGTGACCTGTAGTGACGACGCACCCGAAGAAGATCATCGACGCGCATTGCCACATCGGCGAGATCCCGCCGTGGAAGTACTACGACCTCGAGCATCCCGTCAAGCCGACGGTCTACGACTTCCCCGACACGAAGGCCTTCCTCAAGGGCCACATGGAGGAGTTCAAGGTCGAGCGCGCGCTCGTGATGTCCAACTACGGCGTGCCGATCCACGAGCTGTCCTTCGACCTCAACGACGTCGTCATGGACGCGGCGACCTCGACCGACCGCATCCTCGCCGCGATCTGGGTCTCGTTCTTGCCGCGCAACGCCGAGCTGACGCGCAAGGCGCTCACGCTCGCGTCGGAGTCGACGGTCGTCGCGCTGAAGACGACGTTCCTGCTCGGCGGCAACCCGGACCCGAACTCGTGGGACGAGGAGACGACGGCGCTCGCCGACGAGATCTTCGACGTCGCCGAGCAGCACGACCTCATGTTCCACTTCCACACGAGCCCGGGCGGCAACTCGGACTTCAACAACTTCGTCCCGCTCGTCGAGAAGTACGGCAAGCGCTGCAAGATCTACCTCGTCCACATGGGCGGCGGCGTGTCGGGCCACATCAAGCTCGTCCCGAAGTTCCTGCAGTGGGTCAAGGAGGGCTACAAGGTCTACACCGACACCTCCTGGGCGGTCGGCTTCGGCGCGCGCTTTTTGCTGACCGAGATCGAGCGCACCGGCGTCGGCGGCGACCGCGTCTTCTTCGGCTCCGACGAGCCGTGGTCGGACTTCGACTCGGAGTACTGGAAGCTCAACGGCGTGCGCGGCATCTCCCAGGAGCTCAAGGACAACATCTTCTGGCGCAACTTCGAGAACGTGTACGACGGACGTGGCTGAACCTGTCGTCACCGACTTGCCGCTGCCGCTCGACGACCGGCGGCTGCTCGTCGAGCTGCAGTCCTTCGGCGTGCGCGTCGTGGGCGGTGACGGCACGCTGGGCCGGCGCGGCGGCGCCGGCCCGTCGGACGCGCTGTTCATGTACGTCCGCGGCCTGCCGCTGACCGTGCCCCAGCACGCCGCCTACGTCGGCGGCTCGCCGTACACGCTGCGGCTCGACGGTCCCAAGCCCGTGCTGTACCGCGATGACGATCTCGTCGGCGTCGTCGGGCTGCCGCGCCGCCCGAGGATCTACGACATGCAGACGGCCGACGGGATCCCGTACTGGAAGATCGCGCTGCTGCACCTCGACTCGATCGCCTCGACGGTCGTGCAGAAGTGCATCTACTGGGGCAGCGACGAGCAGTGCGGCTTCTGCGGCATCGAGCTGACGCGCGGCGAGCAGACGATCCCCGTCAAGACCCCGGCGCAGCTGGCCGAGGTCTGCAGCGCCGCGCACGAGCTCGACGGGGCGGTCGACGCGACGCTGACGACCGGCTCGATCAACCGCCGCGACCGTGGCGCGCTGTACATCTCGCGCTGCGCGGCAGCGATCAAGGACGCCTGCGGCATGCCCGTCCAGGTGCAGTTCGAGCCGCCCGACGAGCTGTCGGTGATCGAGGACGTGCAGCGGGCGGGCGTCGACGCGGTCGGCATCCACATCGAGACGTTCGACCCCGACGTGCTCGCGCGCGTCGCCCCCGGCAAGGCGCAGTGCGGTGTCGAGGGCTACTTCCGCACGTGGCAGAAGGCCGTCGAGGTCTTCGGCCGCGGGCGCGTCACGACGTACGTGATCCTCGGCATGGGCGAGCGCCGCGAGCTGATCGAGGAGGGCTGCCGGCGGGCGATCGAGATCGGCGTCTATCCCTTCGTCGTGCCGATCCGGCCGGTCCCGGGAACGCTGATGGCGGACACCCCCACGCCCGACCCCGACTACGTCGCCGCGATCTACCGCAGCGTCTCACAGATGCTGTCGGACTCGGGCCTTGACCACTCCGATGCCGCGGCCGGCTGCGCGCGCTGCCAGGCCTGCTCGGGCCTGTCGGCGTGGGAGCGGGTCTTCGAGAAGGAGGCCAACGGTGGCCATTTCGAGCTCGGCACCGTCCACGCTTCCTGACGCGCGCCTCGTCGCGACGTGCACGCTGGTGGGCGACCGCGCCCGGCTGGCGGCGCACCTCGCGATCCGCCGCAGCGTGTTCGTGCAGGCGCAGGGCCTGTTCGAGCACGACGACCGCGACGCGCGCGACGACGACGCGGCGACGCTGCATGCGATCGGCCTCGTGGACGGCGAGGTCGTCGGCGCCGTGCGCCTCTATCCGCTCGACGGCGACGGGCTCTGGAAGGGCGACCGCCTCGCGGTCCTGCCCTCCGAGCGCGCGCTGCGGCTCGGCGCGATGCTCGTGCGCTTCGCGGTCCGCACCGCCGGTGAGCGCGGCGGCCGACTGATGGTCGCGCAGGTCCAGGTGCCCAACGTGCGCTTCTTCGAGCGCCTCGGCTGGCATCGCGACGGCGCGCCGGCGCCGATGCTCGGCGTCGAGCACCAGCCGATGGCGATCGAGCTCACAGGCCGGTGAGCGGGGTGATGGCGAGGTCCCAGACCGTCGCCCGCTCGGCGCCGGACCGCAGGTCGAGCCGGCGCGACTGCTCGAACGCCCCGCAGACCTCGCAGGCCAGGCCGCGCCGGGTGAACATCTCGCGCGCGGCCTCGGCGTCTTCGGGCGTGGCGGCCGCGAGCAGGAAGCCGAAGCTCGGGAACGTGCGCAGCCAGCGCTCGATCGAGACGCCCTGCGGCCGCGGCAGGCGGTCGACGTCGAGCACCGCGCCGCAGCCCGCCGCCTCGAGCAGCTGCAGCAGCGAGCCCGCCGCGCCCGGCATCGAGACGTCGCGGGCGGCGTGGCAGAGGCCCTCCTCGGCGACCTCGACGAGTGCGTCGCCGTCGCTGCGCAGGCGCTCGGGTGCGCGGTCGCGCAGCGAGCTGAAGAAGTCGTGCTCGTCGCTCATGTATCGCCCCTCGAGGCAGAAGGCGCCGAGCAGGACGTCGCCCGGCCGAGCAGCGGCGGCGCGCAGCGGCCGGCGCGCGATCCCCGTGCAGGTCGCCGACAGCGCGGCCTGCGCGCCGAGCGTCAGGTGCCCGCCGACGACCTCGACGCCGAGCAGCTGCGCCGCCCAGGCGAGGCCCTCGAGCACGAGCTCGGCATGAGCCTCGTCGGGGCTGACCAGCATGTCGAGGATCGCCAGCGGCCGGCCGCCCATGGCGCGCACGTCGGCGACGTTCGTGACGACCGCGGAGGCGCCCGCCGCGCGCGGCTGCGCGGCAACGTAGGACGGCAGCATCGCCTCGCCGCACAGCACGATCCACTCCTCGCCGTGCGCGATCAGCGCGCCGTCGTCGCCGTCGCCGACCGCGCCGAGGCGGCGCACGAGCCGCAGGTCGCGCTTGGCGTGCAGGGCCGGCAGGTCGCCGATCGCGGCGGCGAGCGCGTGGACGTCGGACATCCGCTGAATCTAGTGAGACCGCGCAGGCGACAACCCGAGATCGGAGGCCGTTCGTGACGCTCGACCAGGCGGTGCTGCACAGGGTGGAGGTCGTCAACGTCGGGCTGGCGGCGTTCGGCGCCGCGATCCGCGACCAGGATGCGCCGGTCGTCGACGTCGACTGGCGCCCGCCGGCGGCGGGCGATCCGCGGACCGTGCGCGCGCTCGAGCGCGTCTGGGGCGTGCACGGGGCGGCGGTCGCCGCCGCCAACGCGACGGTCGTGACGCGGATGGAGGCGTGTTCGCCGCGCGCGGTCGGGGTCGCCACCGCCCGCGACGTCCTGCCGGTGCTGGCCGAGGGCCGCACGCTGCTCCACTCCGGGCCGCCGATCGAGCCGCAGCGGCTCGCCGACCCGCAGCGCCGCGCGCTCGTCGCAGCCGCCATCTTCGAGGGCTGGGCGGACGATCGCGCACGCGCCCGCACGCTGATCGAGGAGGGCGCGATCGGCCTGGCGTCGGGCAACGAGCACAACCACGTCGGGGCGATGACCGGCGTCTGCTCGCCGTCGATGCCCGTCTGGGTCGTCGCCGACGAGGCGTCGGGCATGCGCGCCTTCTCGACGTTCAACGAGGGCGCCGGCAAGACGCTGTGGTTCGGCACCGACGCCGACGAGGCGATCGAGCGGCTGCGCTTCTTCCGCGACGACCTCGGGCCGCTGATGGGCCGGCTGATCGACCGCCAGGGCCCGATCGAGATCTTCAAGCTCGCCGCGCAGGGCCTGCACCAGGGCGACGATCTGCACATGCGCAGCCAGGCGACCGGCAACCTGCTGATCCGCGACCTGCTGCCGGGCTTCGCGGCGCTCGGCGGCGAGCAGGCCGCGCGTTTTTTGTCGACGAATTGGCACTTCTTCCTCAGCCTCACGATGGCCGCCTCGAAGTGCGCGTTGCTGGCGGGCTCCGGCGTCGCGGGCGCGAGCGTCGTGTCGCTGATCTCGCGCAACGGCACCGACATGGGCCTGCAGCTCGCCTCGATGCCGGGGCGCTGGTTCGTCGCCGACGCGCCGCCGGTCAAGGACGCGCTGCTGCGCGAGGGCTACGACGAGTCCGACAAGGCGCAGGACATCGGCGACTCGGCGGTCATCGAGTGCATCGGGCTCGGCGGCATGGCGGTCGGCGCGGCGCCGGCGGTGGCGGCGTTCTTCGGCGGTGACGCGGCGGACGCGATCGCGCGCACCGAGCGCATGCGCGAGATCTGCGCGGGACGTTCGACGCGCTTCACGATCCCGGCGATGGACTCCGCGCCGACGCCGGTCGGCATCGACGCGCGGCTCGTCTGCGAGCTGGAGATCGCGCCGCAGATCACGACCGGGGTCCTGCACGTCAGCGACGGCGTCGGGCAGATCGGCGCGGGCGTCGCCCACCAGCCGACCGGACCGTTCCGCGCGGCGACGATCGCCCTGGCCGCTGCGCTCGACGCGGGCGCGAGCGCGAGCGCGAGCGCGGGATGACCACGCGCGCCCCCCGGCAGGCGGCGGCGCGCGCGCTCGTCGCCGGTGCGGGTGCGCTGCGGGCCCTGCGCGCGGGCGCCGGCGGACGCGTCGAGCTGACGTTCGGGCCGGGCGGCTACGTGCGGCTGGGCGAGGACTGGGTCCTGCTGGCCCCGTCACGCTCGCCGCGCGGGCCGCTGTCGCTGCTCGTCGGCGGCCTGACGCGCGGTGACCTCGTCTGCGGCGAGCCGGCGGTCGTCACCGACGGCACGCTCGTCGCGGGCGCGCTGCGGATCGATCTCGCGGGCGCGCGCGCGGCGGCGGAGCCGCGGCGTGCGGCGCTCGCGCCGGGCTGGCGGCCGGCGCTCGCGGCCGCGCTGGACAGCACCGCGCCGGCTCCGGCCGCGCTCGCGCCGGGGCTCGACGCGCTCGCCGGCGGCGACCGCGCGGACGCCGTGGCCTGGCTCGCCGGCCGCGGCGAGGGCCTGACGCCGGCCGGCGACGACGTGCTCGCGGGCTATGCCGCGTGGGCCTGGGCCGAGGGCCGGCCGGTCGCGATCGACGCGCAGCGCTGCGCGCCGCTGGGGCGCGCGTACCTGCGCTGCGCCGAGCGCGGGGAGCTGCCCGCGCTCGCGGCCACCGTGCTGGAAGCGATCCGCGCCGGCGACGCGCAGGCCGCCGCGCGCCGCGCGCGCCGCCTCGGCGCGTGGGGCGCGACGTCGGGAAGCGCGCTGCTGTGGGGGATCGCCGCCGGCGCGGAGGGGTGAACGAGCGCCGAATCGATCGCTGCGCCGAGCCCGCTCGGCGACGCTTCAGCGATCGCGTGCACGCGCGCCGACCGTGTCCGAGCTCCGATTCCGTCGGGCGCTCGTTCACGCACGCGCAGCGACCACCGCGGGGCGGGCCGGCCCTCGGCGACGCGCTTCGGCGCAGCGGCGGCCCCTGCGCGTCCTGATCTCAGCCCCGCGCGGATTGCGCGCCGGGCGCTACTTGCAGCAGCCCCAGCCCGTCTTGTCGAGCACGCGGTCCCAGGCGTTGCCGAGCTGCTCGAGCTCGTCGTCGCTGAAGAGGTCCAGGAACATCGCGCGGACGCCCGCAAGGTGCGTCGCGCGGGCCGCGCGCAGCTTCTCGCGCCCGGCCGGCGTGAGCTTGGCGAACGCGCCGCGGGCGTCGTCGCTGCAGGCGACGCGCTCGAGCAGGCCCTCGCGCGCGAGGCGGTCGACGAGCCGCGTCAGGCCGCTGCGGCTGAGCAGGATCGAAGATGCGAGGTCGCACATGCGCATGCGCTCGTCCTCGGCGTCGGCGAGGTACATGAGGACCTCGTAGGAGCTGAGCTGCAGCCCGTGCGTGGTCTCCAGCTGCGCGTCGAGCGCCTTGGCGAGCGCGGCCTGCGCGCGCAACATGCCGCGCCAGGCGCGCAGCTCCGGCGGCGCCAGCAGCCGCAGATCGTGGGAGTCGCTGATCGTCGCCATCGCCCCGAGGATAGTCGCTTCTGATTGCACGCACAACGACTTGCAGCCGGCCGTGGCATAACGTTCGCTGCATGGCACCCGCGATGACGCCCGAGCCGCTCGTCCATGTCGTCCGCGAGGCGGCCGGCGAGCCCGAGGGAGCGCTGATCCTGTTGCACGGCCGCGGCGCCGACGAGCACGACCTCGCCGCGGTCCTGGACCTGCTCGACCCCGACCGGCGCCTCGTCGGGCTGACGCCGGGCGCCCCGCTGCCCGGTCCGCCCGGGGCCGGCGGGCGCTGGTGGTACATGGTGCCGCGCGTCGGCTACCCCGACCCGCGCACGTTCCACGCGACCTACGCCCAGCTGACGAGCTTCCTCGACGGCTGGCTCGAGGAGCGCGACATTTCCTGGCGGCGCACGATCGTCGGCGGCTTCTCGATGGGCTGCGTGATGTCCTACGCGACGGGCCTCGGGCCCGGCCGCCCCTCCCCCGCCGGGATCCTCGCGATGAGCGGCTTCGTCCCGACCGTCGACGGCTGGGAGCCCGACCTCGACGCGCGCGCCGGGCTGCCGGTGTGCATCAGCCACGGCGCGAACGACCCCGTCATCTCGGTCGAGTTCGCGCGCGACGCTCGCGCGCGGCTGGAGGCCGCGAGGTGCGGCGTCGCGTACCGCGAGCACGACGGCGGCCATCAGCTCGACCCGCGCTCGCTGGCGCTGATGCAGCGCTGGGTCGACGCCCGCCGCGCCGCGTTCGCCGCCTGAGCCTGTCGCCGCACTGGCGCCGAACGACCGTTCCCCGTAACGTCACACCACCGGGGAAGACCATGATCGACGTCGCCGCAATCGGGGCGCTGCTCGCGCCGGCGCTCCCCTATCTGCTGAAGTCCGCCGACCATGCCGCGACGCAGGCCGCGACGGCGATCGGCGAGAAGGGACTGGAGTACGCCCAGCGCCTGTGGGACATGCTCGCCGTCCGCCTCGGCGACCGCCCCGGCGCCCGCGAGGCCGCCGAGGAGGTCGCGGCCGATCCCGCCGACGGCGACGCGCGCCGGGTGCTCGAGTACCACGTGCGCAAGCTGCTCGAGCGCGACGCCGGCCTCGCCGCCGAGGTCGAGGCGCTGATGGCGCAGGCCGCGCAGCATGTCGAGATCCGCGTCACCGGCGATCGCAACGTGATCCTGCACGACAGCGAGGTGAAGGGCTCGACGATCATCACCGGCGACGGCGACACGGCCGCCGGAGGCTGACGTCATGGCGACGCGGACCGCGATCGTCGAGGGCGACCGCAACGTCCTGATCACGGCGCCGACGAACAACGCGCTGATCGTCACGGGCGACCGCAACACCGTCGAGATGAAGCTCGACGGCGCGGGCGCGGCGCTCGCGTTCGCCTTCCGCTGGAACCGCCCGAAGGCCCGCCGGCGCCGCGACCGGCCGGCGCCGCCGCCGCGCCTGGAGCAGCACGTCGACCGCGAGCGCGAGGTCGATGTGCTCGCTGCAGCGACCGACCCGCCGCGCGTCGTGAACGTCTACGGCGAGCCCGGCGTCGGCAAGACGCACGTGCTCGTCGAGGCGCTGAACCGGCGCGAGTGCGAGCTGCGCGACGGCACCGTCTACCTCGACGGCCGTGGGCGCGACGCCGACGACCTGCTGCACGCGGTCTTCGAGGCGCTGTTCGAGACGCGCCTGCCGCTGCGCGCCCAGCAGATCGAGCGCCACCTCGGGGATCGCCGCGCCGTGCTCGCGCTCGAGAACGTGCAGATCGCTCCGGAGGACTCGCAGCGGCTCGCGCTGGCGACACCCGCGTGCCGGCTGTTGCTGACGTCGTCCGAGCGCGTCCTCTTCGAGGGCGTCGCGCTGGCGCTCGCCGGCCTCGCGCCGGAGCACGGCGCGGCGATCGCCGAGCAGGAGCTCGGGCGCGCGCTGAGCGGCCGCGAGCGGGCGGCGGCGGAGTCCGTGTCGGAGGGGCTGCACGGGCATCCGCTGCGGCTGCGCCAGACGTTCGGCCGCGCGCGCGACGCGGGCCTGAGGATCGACCAGCTCGCCCCGCGCGCGGCCAGCGCCTACGACCGCGCGCAGGCGCTCACGGCGCAGGAGCGCAGCGTCGCGCGCGTGCTGGCGGTGCATGGCGACGCGCCGCTCGGCGTCGAGCACATCGAGGCGATCGCCGGGCCGGGAGCCGGCGAGATCGCCGCGCAGCTCGAGGCCCGCCACGAGGCGCGCTCGCACTCGCCGCGCTACAGCCTTCCCGGCGACCTCGCCCGGGCGCTGCAGGACGGATTTCGGCTCGACGCCGAGCTCGACCACGCGCTGGCGCACTTCGCCGACTGGGCGCGGGCCGAGGCCCGCGCGGGCCGGCGCGATCGCGTGCTGCTCGAGGCCGACGCGCTCGTGGCGCTGCTCGAGCGCGCGCACGCGCTCGGGAGCGACCGGGAGGTCGTGCGCCTCGGCGTGGCGATCGAGGGCGCGCTGGCCTGGGGCAACCGCTGGGAGGCCTGGAGGCGCGTGCTCGAGCTCGTGCTCGCCGCGGCGCGCGCGAGCGGCGACGGCTGGGCGGAGGGTGCCGCGCTGCATCAGCTCGGCACGCGTGCCTACGGCGCGGGCGACGCAGCAGCGGCGCAGCGCCTGCTCGAGCAGGCGCTCGCGCGCCGCGAGCAGATCGGCGACACGGCGGGCGCGCGCACGACGCGGCAGAACCTGCGCGTCGTCGGCGGCGGGCCGCCGCTGCTGTACAAGCTCAGCCACCTGCCGCTGGCGATCGTCGCGACGATCGCCGCCGTGCTCGTCATCGGCGCGGCCGCCGCCACCGGCGCGGGATCGTCAGACCGCGACGACGACACCGACACCACCGACGTCGTCAGGACCGCGCAGCTCAGCGTCGCGGTCGCGGGCCAGGGCAGCATCGTCAGCGCGCCCGCCGCGATCGACTGCCCGCGGACGTGCGAGGCCGGCGTCTCGCGCGGGCGGACCGTGGTGCTCACCGCCAGGCACGCCGGCGGCTCGGACTTCGCCGGCTGGTCGGGCGCCTGCTCGCGCGCGCGGACACGTCCACGCTGCACGGTGACGATGGACGGGCCGCGGAGGGTCGCCGCGCGCTTTGCGCCGCGCAGGACCGGTGGCGGCGGCGATCTGCGCGTCTCGATCAGGACCACGGGCAGCGGCAGCGGTCGCATCAGCGGCCCGACCGGATCGGGCCTGGACTGCACGTCCTCGTGCGACGCGAGCTTCCCGGCCGCGACGGCGGCCGTGACGCTGCGCGCCAGCGCAGACGCGGGCTCGACCTTCGTCGGGTGGGGCGGCGCCTGCCCCGGCACGGACGCCACCTGCGAGGTCGTGCTCGCGGGTCGCGCGACGATCGTGCGGCCCCGCTTCGATCTGAAGGAGGTCGACGAGGGCCTGCTGCTCGTCCGCGTCGAGGGCGCCGAGCTGGGCACGGTGACGAGCGATCCGAAGGGGCTGGACTGCAGGCGGGAGTGCCGGGCGCCGTTCCCGCTCGGGCGTGCGGTCGCGCTGAACGCCGCGGCCGACACGGGCTCGCGCTTCGTCGGATGGAGGGGCATCGCGGGCTGCGAGGCGGCGCCGACCTGCGTCGTGACCGTCGACGACGCCACGGCGGTGACCGCCGTCTTCGCGAAGCGTGCGATCCACACGCTGACGACGCAGGTCCGGCAGGCGCCGGCCGTCTGGGAGATCCGCACCTCCGCCGACACCGACACCGTCGGGCGCAACTGCAGCAGCGGCTGCGACTACAGCGCGGGTTCGGAGATCGAGGTCAAGGTCAGCGCCGACGACCCGGTGCAGACATGGACCGGCTGCGCGTCCTCGACGAAGACGACGTGCAGGCTCACGCTGACGGGCGACACGACGGTGACCGCCGACTTCGGCATATCGTCGGTCGATTGATACGGGGGCGTCGCGCGGCATCGGCGAGACCGCGGCGTCGCGGTGTCTACAAGAAGCTCGCGGCGAGCGCAACGAGCGCCGTCGCCACGAGCACGACGTAGATCGCCAGCTCGTGGCGCGCGCCGCGCAGCCAGGCGAACGCGCGGCGGCCGACGAGCTGGCCGGCGACCCCGGCGAGGCCCAGCGCCCAGACGTCGTCGGGCAGCGCGAACGTACCGGTCAGCGCGAGCACCGGTACGCCGAGCACCGCCTGCACGAGGAAGATCGCCGCGAGCGTGTCGCGCAGCTGTTCCGGCGCGGCGTCGCGCTCGAGCAGGTAGAAGATCAGCGGCGGCCCGCTGAGCGAGGTCGACGTCGCCAGCGCGCCGCCCGCAACACCTGCGGCGGGCAGATGCCACGCGTGCGGGCGCGTCGGCGCGGGCGCGCCCGCGCCCCCGCCAGGTGACGGCGCGCAGCGCGACCGCCGCGAGCACCACGAGCGCGACGACCGCCGACAGCAGCCGGCCGGGCAGCTCGCGCAGCGCGAGCGCGCCGAGCACGAGCCCGGGCAGCGACCACGCGAGCAGCGCGAACGCCTCGCGCGCGAGCACCTGCGGCCGGCGCCCCTCCGTCGCGAGCGTGAGGCCGTTGAGGACGAGCGCGACGAGGATGCCGGCCGTCACCGCCTCGCGCGGGCCGAGCAGCGCGAAGAGGATCGGCGCCGAGACGAGCGCGAAGCCGAAGCCGGTCGCCGACTGCAGCGCGGCGCCGAGAAACAGCGCGAGCGCGGCGGCGGCGAGCGTCACTGCCGGGCGGGCGCGAGCAGCGAGCGGCCGGTCATCTCCGGCGGCTGCGCGATCCCGAGCAGCGCGAGCGCCGTCGGCGCGACGTCGGCGAGGATCCCGGCCGTGGCGTCGAGGCCGATGTCGTCGCGCGTCACGACAAGCGGGACGGGGTTGAGCGAGTGGGCGGTGTTCGGCGAGCCGTCGGGCTCGAGCATGTGATCGGCGTTGCCGTGATCGGCGGTGACGATGCAGACGCCGCCGGTCGAGTGGACGGCCTCGACGATCCGCCCCAGGCACGTGTCGACGGTCTCGATCGCCTCGACCGCCGCCGCGATCACGCCCGTGTGACCGACCATGTCGGGGTTGGCGAAGTTGATCACCGCGAAGAGGAAGTCCTCCTCGTGCCAGGCCCGCACGAACGACTCGGTCGCCGCCGGCGCGCTCATCTGCGGCTTGTGGTCGTACGTCGGCACGTCGCGCGGCGACGGCACGAGCTCGCGCCGCTCGCCCTCCTCCGGGCGCTCCTTGCCGCCGCCGAAGAAGTACGTCACGTGCGGATACTTCTCGGTCTCGGCGACGTGCAGCTGGCGTCCTCCGCGCGCGGCGATCACGCGCGGCAGCGTGACCGTGGGCCGCGCCGGGCGGAACGCGACAGGGCGGTCGGCGTGGTCGCCGCCGTAGTCGGTCAGCGTCGTGTAGCGCTCGACCGGCGGCGCGCCGCGACGATCGATCCCCGGGCAGGCCGGGTCGGCGAGCGCGCTGGACAGCTCGCGCATGCGGTCGGGGCGGAAGTTGAACGCGACGACGGAGTCGCCGGGGCGGATCGCGCCCTCCGCACCGACGCGCGTCGCGCCGACGAACTCGTCGGTCTCGCCGCGCTCGTAGGCCGCGAGCACGGCCGCGCGGCCGCTCGGCGCCGCGTGCTCGGCGATCCCCCCGACGAGCAGGTCGTAGGCCTGCTGGACGCGCTCCCAGCGACCGTCGCGGTCCATCGCGTAGTAGCGCCCGATGACGCTCGCGACGCGCCCCACGCCCTCCGCGGCGCACCAGCGCTCGACGGTGCCGACGAACTCCGAGCCCGCCGTCGGCAGCGTGTCGCGACCGTCGGTGAAGGCGTGGATGACGAGATCCTCGACGCCGGCCGTCGCCGCCATCGCGATCAGCCCGTGGAGGTGCTCGATGCTCGAGTGCACGCCGCCGTCGGAGACGAGCCCGAGCAGGTGCACGCGCGGCGCGGCCCGCAGCGCCGCCAGCAGCACCTCGTTGCCGCCGAACGCCGCGAGCCTGGCGGCCTCGTCGATCAGCGTCAGGTCCTGCGTGACGATCGCGCCCGCGCCGAGGTTGAGGTGCCCGACCTCGGAGTTGCCCATCTGGCCCTCGGGCAGCCCGACCGCGCGCCCGCAGGCGGTGAGCGTGGTCCGCGGGTAGCGCTCCCAGAGCGCGTCGAAGACGGGTGTGTCGGCGAGCGCGACGGCGTTGCCGGGCCCCTCCGGTGCGAGCCCCCAGCCATCGAGGACGACGAGGCAGACCGAGGTCGGCGCCGTCACGACTCCGTCAGCGCGACGGCGGCGGCCACGATCCGCGCGAAGTTCTCCGGGTCCAGCGATGCGCCGCCGACGAGCGCGCCGTCGACGTCCGGCAGCGCGAGCAGCTCGGCGGCGTTGTCGGGCGACACCGATCCGCCGTAGAGGACGCGCGCGTGCTCGGCCGCAGCGGGCGCCTTGTCCTTGATCAGCGCGCGCACGAAGGCGATCGCGTCCTGCGCCTGCTCGGGCGTCGCGACCTTGCCGGTGCCGATCGCCCAGATCGGCTCGTAGGCGACGGTGACCTGCGCGATCTGTTCGGCCGTCAGGCGCTCGAGGCCCTCCTGGACCTGGTGGCGCAGCTTGCGCTCGGTGTCGCCGCGCTCGCGCTCATCCTCGGTCTCGCCGACGCAGAGGATCGGCTTCAGGCCCGCGGCGAACGCGGTGACCATCTTGTGCGACAACGCCTTGTCGGTCTCGTTGAAGTACTGCCTGCGCTCGGAGTGCCCGAGCACGACGCCGTGGACATCGATCTCGGTCAGCATCGGCGCGGAGACCTCGCCGGTGAACGCGCCGCTCGCGGCCTCGTGCATGTTCTGCGCGAAGACCTCGACGCGCGAGCCGCGCGTCGAGTCGACCATCGCCTGCAGGGCGGTGAACGGGACGCAGATCGCGACGTCGACGCCGTCGGCGCTGGAGACCCGCGGCAGCAGGCCCGCGATGTACTCCTCGGCCTCGGCGACGGTCTTGTGCAGCTTCCAGTTGCCGGCGATGAACGGTGCGCGGGCCATCGTGGCTCAGACCCTCTTCTTCAGCAGCTCGACGCCGGGCAGCGTCGTCCCCTCGATGAGCTTCAGCGCCGCGCCGCCGCCCGTCGACAGATGCGTGACGCTGTGAGCGAGGCCGAACTCGGCCATCGCCGCGCCCGAGTCGCCGCCGCCGACGACGGTCGTCGCCTCGGTCTGCGCCATCGCCTGCGCGATCGCCAGCGAGCCGGCCGCGAACGACTTGTGCTCGAACATCCCGATCGGGCCGTTCCAGAAGATCGTCTCCGCCTTGCGGATCTCGGCGACGTACTCGGTGCGCGTCTTGGAGCCGATGTCGAGCTGCATCCAACCCTCCGGCACGTCGACGCCCTGGATGACCTGCACCTGCGCCTGGCCGCTGAACGAGTCGGCGACGACGAGGTCGGTCGGCAGGCGCAGCTTGCCGTTGGGGTAGCCGTCCTTCTCGAGCGCCGCGCGCGCGGGCTCCAGGCCCGCCTCCTCGCAGAGGCCCTCGCCGATGCTGTGGCCGAGCACCTTGAGAAACGGCGTCGCCATCGCCCCGCCGACGAGGACGACGTCGGCGACGTCGAGAAAGCGGCTCATGACGGCGATCTTGTCGGTGACCTTGGCCCCGCCCATGATCGCGAGGAACGGGCGGTCGGCGTGGTTCATGATCAGCCGGATCGTGTCGACCTCGCTCTGGAAGAGCAGGCCGGCAGCGGAGTGCGCGACGTGATCGACGATCCCTGCCGTCGAGGCGTGCTCGCGGTGCGAGGTGCCGAACGCGTCATTGACGTAGTAGTCGGCCAGCGTCGCGAGCCGTGCGGCGAACTCGGGGTCGTTCTGCGTCTCGCCCGGCCAGTAGCGGATGTTCTCGAGCATGACGAGGTCGCCGTCGGGCACGTCGTCGAGGTCCGCCGCGAGCTGGACCTCGGCGTGCAGCAGCTTCGACGTCCGCTCGGCGACCGGTTTGAGCGAGAGTTCGGGCTCGCGGTCCTTCGGCCGGCCCAGGTGCGAGACGAGCAGCAGCTTCGCGCCCTTGTCGCGCAGCGCCATGAGCGTCGGGATCGCCCGCCGCATCCGCGCGTCGTCGCCGACGTGGCCGTCGACGATCGGCACGTTGAAGTCGACGCGGACGAAGACCCGTTCTCCGTCGATGTCGCCCAGGCTGTCGATCGTCCGCACGAGCTACAGAACCTTCTGCAGCACGTCGACGCAGCGGTTCGAATAGCCCCACTCGTTGTCGTACCAGGACACGACCTTGACGAGCGTCCCCTCCATGACCGACGTCAGCAGCCCGTCGACGATCGACGAATGCGGATTGCCGACGATGTCGCTGGAGACGATCGGGTCCTCGGTGTACTGCAGGATTCCCTCGAGATCGCCGGCGGCGGCGGCCGCGAACGCGGCGTTGACCTCCTCGACGGTCGTCGGCCTGCTGGCGACGAACGTCAGGTCGACGACCGAGCCCGTCGGCACGGGCGCGCGCACGGCGAAGCCGTGCAGCTTGCCGTTGAGCTCGGGCAGCACGAGGCCGACGGCCTTGGCGGCGCCGGTCGATGTCGGCACGAGGTTGATCGCGGCGGCGCGCGCGCGGCGCAGGTCCCCGTGCGGGCCGTCCTGCAGGTTCTGGTCGGCCGTGTAGGCGTGGATCGTCGTCATCAGGCCGTGCTCGATGCCGACCGCGTCGTTGACGACCTTCGCGAACGGCGCGAGGCAGTTGGTCGTGCACGAGGCGTTGGAGATGACGTGGTGCACGTCCTTGTCGTACTGGTCGAAGTTCACTCCCAGGACGACCGTGATGTCCTCGTCGCTCGCGGGCGCGGAGACGATGACCTTCTTGGCGCCGGCGTCGAGGTGCTTGGCGGCGCCGGCGCGCTTCGTGAAGAAGCCGGTCGACTCGAGCACGACGTCGACGCCCAGGTCGCCCCAGCCGAGAGCCGCGGGATCGCGCTCGGCCTTGACGATGAGCTCCTTGCCGTCGACGACGAGGCCGTTGTCGGACATCTCGATCGTTCCTGGGTACGGGCCAAGGATGGAGTCGTAGCGCAGCAGGTGCGCCAGCGTCTTGTTGTCGGTGAGGTCGTTTACGGCGACCCACTCGATGTCTGCCTGAGCCGCCTGAGCGGCGCGGAACACGTTGCGGCCGATACGGCCGAAGCCGTTGATTCCTACACGTACGGGCATGCGGTGGTGGCTGTCCTTCCTAGGGTTCTTCGAAAATTCGTGACCAGAGCGAGGCCTCCCCGCCTCAGACCGGGGCGGCAACCCTATCGATCTGAGGCTCCGCGTCTGGCTCTGGCGCACTACGGTGAGCGCCATGCCTGACGCCATCCGCAATGTCGGCGCGACCGCGTCGCTGAGCCACGAGGGTCCCGAGGATCCCGATTTCGCGGTCGTCGACCTGCGCCTGTTCGCACTGCTCGAGGGCGGCGAGCAGGTCGACGATCCGCACCCCGCATCCACCAGCGTGCGCTGCGAGCGCAGCAAGCTCGCCGCGCTCGAGCTGTCCGTCCAGATGTCGCTGCGGCTGCGCCAGGCCCCGACGGGCGTGCGCCTGCAGGCCTGGGAGCGCATCTGCGTCGAGCTCTCCGCGCGCGGGATCGAGAGCGACCCCGAGACGCTGCACAGGTCGACGTTTCGGCTCGTTCCCGACGACGAGCTGCGAACCGCGCAGCAGCAGGTCTGGCCGCACGGGCACTGAGCCGGAGCGGCCGACCACGCCGATCGCCGCGCGCCGCGGCGGCCTGCGCGCGGGCTACGCGGCCGGCGTCAGCAGGCTTGCGCCGATCGCCCCGCCGAGATCGCCGAGCGCGGCGACGACGACCGGCGGCGGACGGTCGCTGAAGAACAGGTGCGGCTGCATCGCGGCGGCGATGCGGTCGGCGTAGTCCTGGCCGAGGCGGACGCCGAGTCCGCCGCCGAGGATGATGATCTCGACGTCGAGGACGTTGTCGCACGAGGCGACGCCGGCGCCCAGCATCGCAACCGCCCGGTCGATGAGCTTCGTCGCGAGCGCGTCCTCGCGCTCCAGCGCGGCCGCCCAGATCCCGCTCGTCAGCCGTTCGCGCCCGCGCTTCTCGGCGATCTCGAACAGCTCGGTCGCCTCGCCCTGCTCGTGCAGCTTGCGCGCGCGAAGCTCGAGCGCGTTGCGACCGGCGTAGGCCTCGACGCAGCCGCGCCGCCCGCACGGGCACCGCGCGCCGCCGACCTTCACGCAGACGTGACCGATCTCGCCCGCGCCGCCGCGGCCCGTCCACGGGCTGTCGCCGAGCACGATCCCGCCGCCGACGCCGGTGCCCCAGAACACGCCGAGCATCGAGCCGGCGCCGCGGCCCGCGCCGAGCGCGGCCTCGGCGTCGGTCGCGACCTGGACGTCGTTGCCCAGCGCGACCGCGCAGCCGATCCGCTTGCGCAGCTGCGTGGCGAGCGGATAGACGCCGGCCCAGTCGGGCAGGTTCCGCGCGCTGGAGACCGTGCCGGCCGCGGCGTCGACCGTGCCCGGTGAGCCGACGCCGACGTGCAGCAGGTCCGCCGTCTGCGTCCCCGCCGCGGCGGCCGCCTCGACCAGCGCCTGCGCGATCGCGCCGGCGATGTCGGCGGGGCCGCCCGTCGTCGGCGTCGGGCGTCGTGCCTGGCCGAGCACGTTGTGCTCGGCGTCGACGACGACGGCCTGGATCTTCGTGCCGCCGAGGTCGACGCCGCCGCGCAACCCGCGGGCGGTCGATTCGATCGGGGTGCTCTCCGGCATCTGCGCAACCCTAGATGGCCAGTGCTCGTCGACACGTGCGGCTCGTGGCGAGCTACGATCGCCGCATGCCGTACTTCCTGAAGATCGACGGCGTCATCGGCGGTAGCACGGACGCCAAGCACAAGGGCGAGATCGAGGTCGAGTCGTTCTCGTTCGGGGTCACCCACGAAACCGCGGCGGCTCCGGGCGGCGGCGGCGCCGGCGCCGGCCGACCGCGGTTCGAGCCGCTGAACGTCGCGGCGCCGTTCAGCAGCGCAGGCCCGCGGCTGCTGCAGGCCTGCGCGACGGGCGAGCGCCTGCGCTCGGCGGTCCTGACGGGCAGCACCGCGGGCGGCAAGGGCGCGTTCGAGTTTTTGCGGCTGACGCTCTCCGACGTGCTCGTCAGCGCCTACCGCAGCGCCGCCGAGGCCGGCGCGGCGGTCGTCCCCAGCGACCAGATCTCGCTCACCTACTCGAAGCTGCAGATCGAGCACAAGGCGCAGTCGCCTAGCGGGGCCGCGGGCGGCTCCACCGTCTTCGGATTCGACGTGGCGGCCAACCAGAAGTTCTAGATCGTGGGTCGACGAGGAGCGTTCGACCGCAAGCCCGAGATGGCGGACCCGTCCGCATACGACGCGGTCCCGTACCCGACGCGGGCGTTCATCCAGACGCACCCCGACCGGCTCGCGACGCTGGCGTCGCTGTTCGGCCTCCCCGCGCCCTCGCCGGCGGCATGCAGCGTGCTGGAGCTCGGCTGCGGTGCGGGCGGCAACCTGCTGCCGATGGCCGTCGCGCTGCCGGGCTCGACGTTCGTCGGCATCGACACGTCGCGGCGCGCGATCGAGCGCGCGCAGGCGACGACCGCCAGCCTCGGCCTGACGAACATCTCCTTCGAGCAGATCTCGCTGACCGAGTACGAGCCGCCGGGGAGCGTCGACTACGTGATCGCGCACGGCGTCTTCTCGTGGGTGCCCGAGCACGTCCGCGCCGGCCTGCTCGCGCTCTGCTCGCGGGCGCTGTCGGAGCACGGCGTCGCGTACGTCAGCTACAACGCGATGCCGGGCGGCCATCCGCGCCAGGCGCTGCGCGAGATGCTCGGCTACCACGTCGCCGCGATCCCGGCCGAGCAGCCCGAGCAGCGGATGCTGGCTGCGCGCGGCTTGCTGCGCCTGCTCGGCGCGGCGGGCGAGGCCGACAGCGAGCTGGCCAAGGTCCTCGGGCCCGAGGCGCGCAAGCTGTCCGACCACGTCGACGGCCTGTTCTTCCACGACACGCTCGCCGACATCAACCACCCGCTGTACTTCCACGAGTTCGTCTCCGCGGCAGGCGCCCACGGCCTGCAGTACCTCACCGAGGCGGAGTTCTCCGAGACGCAGATCGGCGCGCTGCCCGAGGACCTGCAGCAGGCGCTGCTGACGGTCCCCGACCCGCTGCGCCGCGAGCAGTACCTCGACTTCCTCAAGGAGCGGATGTTCCGCCAGACGCTGCTCGTGCACGGAGCGATCGACCTGGATCGGACGCCGCGCGCGCAGCGCCTCGCCGCGTTGGCCGTGTCGGCGCCGCTGCGCTGGGGCGTCAGCGAGCAGACGGCGCGCACGACGTTCACCGGCGCCGGCGGCGCCCACCTGACGACCGACCACCCGCTCGTGATCGGGGCGCTGCAGAAGATCGGCAACGCCTGGCCGGCGGCGCCATGGATCGCCGAGCTCGCCGATGCCGAGGACGAGCTGCCCGCGATCTGCGACGCACTGCTGCGCTGCTTCGCCGCCAACCTCGTGCGCCTGCATCGCCTGCCCCCCGCCGTCAGCCCGGTCGCCCCGGACAGGCCGCGCGTGAGCGCGCTCACGCGGCTGGAGGCGGCGCAGGGCGAG
This sequence comes from uncultured Solirubrobacteraceae bacterium, assembly GCA_963756465.1. GTDB lineage: Bacteria > Actinomycetota > Thermoleophilia > Solirubrobacterales > Solirubrobacteraceae > CADCVQ01. The sequence continues at coordinate 178,181 of CAVWNK010000002.1, read as the reverse complement.
ATGCTGACGACGACGCGCCACACCGGCATCCGCGTCGACGACGACCTCGGCCAGCGCCTGATCGTGCTGCTCGACGGCACGCGCGACCGCGCCGCGCTGATCGCGGCGCTCGCGCCCGACGCGGCGATGAGCGGCGACGAGCTGAGCGAGGGCCTGGAGCGCAGTCTGGAGCGGCTCGCGGGCGCGGGCCTGCTGCTGCCGGACGCCGGCGGATAGCAGCGTCCGGGTCTGCGGTTCGGCGGCGCGCGGCGCGGAGCCGGCGTCGGCGACCGCGGCGCGCGGCCGGGCCGTGAAGGAGCGCCGGCTCGATCGCGCCGCGGACCCCGGTCGGTCCTCGATCACGCTGACGCTGAAGCAGCGCCGGACGGCGCGCCGGCCAGGCCCGAAACGACGCCCGTTCACGGCGGCGTCGCGCCGCGCCGAGCGACGGCGGCTCGGGCCTGCGGGACCGACCTCGCCGCTCGGCCTCGCGCCGCGCGGGCCCTACGCGGGGGTGAGTGCCTGGCGCGCGCTCGAGCACAGCGGGCCGGGAGCGCGACGGATTCGCGCGCCCCGCGCGCGGGTATGAGCACCGGGTCGTCTCATTCCACACGAGGAGCCCCATACACGATGTCCATCCCCGTTGACAGCGCACGCACCCCGGCCGGCGCCGCACGGACGCTCGAGGCGGGTGCCGTGCTCATCGGACTGGGCTCGCTGCTGCTGCTCGTGAGCCTCTTTCTCGAGTGGTATCAGCCCGGCGCCGAGGCGTGGGACGTCTTCGAGGTCTGGGATCTCGTGCTCGCCGTGCTGGCGATCGGAGCGCTCGTCGCGGTCGCGAGCCGGCTCGGCTACGGCGCTGCGCGGCCGGCGAGCTGGCTGATCGGCCCTGCACTCGCGACGCTCGTCATCGTCGTCTACGCGCTGCTCGACCCGCCGCCCGCGGCGCAGGGCCTCGTCGACGGAGATCCGTCCACGGGCCTCTGGCTGGCGCTTGTCGCCGCGGTCCTGATGACGGCCGGCGTCCTGCTGTCGGTGGCGCGCATCTCCGTGGCGATCACCGCCGCCGGCCCGGCGGCGCGCGTGCACGATCCGTCCGGAGGCGGCCCGACACGGCCGCGCGCGGGTGCTCGCTTCGGCCGCCGCGGCGCCGCGCCGCTGCCCGACGAGCCCGTGCACCCCGTCGGTCACGGCGCCGCCGGCGTCCCGCCGACGGATCCGACGGAGCCGACGCGACGGTTGTGACCTCGCCGCGCCTGGTCACGGTCGGCGCCGACGCGATCGCCCGGCCGTCACGACCCGGTCAGGTCGCGCCCGCCACGAGCTCGAGCCGCAGCCCGTCCGGGTCGAGCAGGTACGCCGCGTAGTACATCGGCCCGTACTGCGGGCGCATCCCCGGCGGTCCGTCGTCGCTGCCGCCGTTCGCCAGCCCGGCGTCGTAGCCGCCGTTGACGGCCGCGCGGCCCGCCGCCGCGAGCGCGACATGGCCGTACCCCGGCTGCGGCGTGCGGCCGCGCGCGACGATCCAGAACTGCTCGTGGTCGCGCCCGTAGGCGATCGCGCGCTCGCTCTCGAACGTGCGCCGCGCGCCGAGCGCGTGGAAGACCGCGTCGTAGAAGCGGCCCGAGCGGGTCAGGTCGGAGACCTCGAAGCCGACATGGACGATCATCGCGTCGAGCGCCCCACGTCGCGGTGCACGACCTCGACCTCGACGTCGCCGCGGGCGCGCAGCCGCGCGGTGAGCGCCTCGGCGATCGCGACGGAGCGGTGGCGCCCGCCCGTGCATCCGATCGCGATCGACAGGTGCGCCTTGCCCTCGGCGATGTACTCGGGGATGAGGAAGTCCAGCAGCGGAGCCAGGCGCTCGTAGAACGCCTCGAGCTTGCCGTCGCGCGACATGTACTCGACGACCTGCGGATCGAAGCCCGTCAGCTGGCGCAGGCCGGCCTCCCAATGCGGGTTGGGCAGGAAGCGCATGTCGAGCACGATGTCGCTGTCGCGCGGCAGCCCGTGCTTGTGGCCGAACGAGGTCAGCGTCAGCGCGAGCTTGGAGCGCAGCTGGCGCGGCAGGAACTCGTCGGCGATGCGGCGGCGCAGCGTCGCCGCCGGGATCCCGCTCGTGTCGAGCACGAAGTCGGCGCGCTCCTTGATGCTCTGCAGTGCGTCGCGCTCGGCCGCGATACCTTGCGAGACGGACCCGGTCGGGCTCAGCGGGTGGCGCCGGCGCGTCTCCTTGTAGCGCCCCAGCAGCGTGTCCTCGTCCGCGTCGAGGAACAGCACGCGGTGTGTGACGCCGCGCGCCGCGAGATCCTCGAGCTCGCTGCCGAGCGTCTCGAACAGCTCGCGCGCGCGGACATCCGAGACGACCGCCGCCCGCCGCACCTTCGAGCCCTCGTGCATGAACACGGCGACGAGTCCGCTGATCATCTCGGGCGGCAGGTTGTCGACGCAGAAGTAGCCGTCGTCCTCGAAGACGTTCATCGCCGTCGACTTGCCGGCTCCGGAGAACCCGGTGATGACGACGAGATCCTCGAGGCTCGTCGTGGCAGGCGCCTCGTCTGTGACGGTCACGCCCTCAATGATGGCGCGCGGCCCGGTCGTCGGGTCAGCCGCTTGTCCTGTTCAGATACGCGTACAGGTCGCGCGCCGTCTTGGCGGGAACGCCGGGCACGCGCTGCAGCTCCTCGCGCGACGCGCCGAGCATCGCCTCCGGCGAGCCGAAGTGCTTCAGCAGCGCGCGCTTGCGCTTGGGCCCGACGCCCGGCAGCCCGTCGAGCACGGACTCCGTCATCTGGCGGTCGCGGCGCTGGCGGTGATGGGCGATCGCGAAGCGGTGCGCCTCGTCGCGCAGGCGCTGCAGCAGCTGCAGCGCGGGCGTGTCGTGAGGCAGGCGCAGCGGCGCGCGGCGGCCCGGGATGTAGACCTCCTCGAGCTGCTTGGCGAGCGCCACGACCGCCACCCCACGCGCACGAAATCCCTCCAGAGCACGCATCCCGGCAGCGAGCTGGCCGGCCCCGCCGTCGATCACGACGAGCGACGGCAGCGTCGCGAAGGACTCGTTGCGCTTGGGGTCGTTGGGACTCAGATCCTGCTCGGATTCCCAGCGCGCGAGGCGCCGCCCGAGGACCTCCCCGATCGCGGCGAAGTCGTCGGGCACGCCCTCGGTCGTGGTGCGAACGTTGAAGCGCCGGTAGTCGCTCTTCTTCGGCGCCCCAGCCTCGAACACGACCATCGACGCGGTCGTGTTCGTCCCCATGAGGTTGGAGATGTCGAAGCACTCGATCCGCAACGGCAGCGCGTCGAGACCGAGCGCCTCCTGCAGGCCGTCGAGCGCCTCGACGCGCTGCTGGCGGCGGCGCTCGTCCTTCAGGCGCTCCTGGTCGAGCGCGAGCGCCGCGTTGCGTTCGGCGAGCTCGAGGATCCGGCGCTTGTCGCCGCGCTCGGGGATCCGCACCTCGACCCGCGTCCCGCGCAGCTCGCTCAGGACCTCAGACAGCGTCTCGGTATCCGCGACGTCGCGCTGGACGAGCACCTGCGGCGGGACCGCCATCGCGTCGCCGTAGTACTGCAGCAAGAACTCCTCCGCCACCTCGCCGATCGGAAACGCCGACTCGTTGGAGAGGTAGAACGACTGGCGGTCCGACAGGACGCCGTCGCGGATCTGGAAGACCTGCGCGTTGGCGTCGGTGCCGTCGACCGCGACCGCGACGGCGTCGAGCGTGCCGACCGCCTCGTTGGCGACGCGCTGGCGCTCGAGCAGCGAGCGCACGGACCGCAGGCGGTTGCGCTCCAGCGCCGCCTGCTCGAACTCCTGCGCGGCGGCGGCGTCCTTCATGCGCTGCTCGAGGTCGCGCTCGATCTGGCGGTAGCGGCCGCTCAGGAAGTCGACGACGCCGTCGATCGCCGCGCGGTACTCCTCCTTGGACTGGTAGCCGACGCACGGCGCCCCGCAGCGCTTGATGTAGAAGTCCAGGCAGGGCGAGCCGCTGCGTCGGCCGGGGTCCAAGCCGCTGCAGGAGCGGAAGGCGAAGACCTTCTGCAGCAGGTCGAGCGTGCCGCGCACCTTCTTGGCGTTGGAGTAGGGCCCGAAGTACAGCCGCTCCCTGCGATGGCGCTCGCGCGTGAAGTAGACGCGTGGAAAGTCCTCGTCGATCGAGATCGCGAGGAACGGATAGGACTTGTCGTCGCGCAGCCGGATGTTGAAGCGCGGCTTGTACTGCTTGATGAACTGGTTCTCCGTCAGCAGCGCCTCGGCCTCGGAGGCGACGAGCAGGAAGTCGATCGAGTGCGCAAGATCGACCATCTCGACCGCGCCGCGCCGAACCCCGCCCCCGCCCGCCCTGGAGAAATGCCCCGCCACGCGCTTGCGAATCGACTTCGCCTTGCCGACGTAGATGACGTTGCCGTCGACGTCGCGAAACAGGTACACGCCCGGCCCGTCGGGCAGGCTGCGGCGCTGGTCTTTCAGACGCAGCGAGGCGGTCGATGGGGTAGCCGCGGCCACCCATCGAGCATAGATCGGGGCGCGGCCTTCCCGACCCCGGCGCGCGCAGCCGGCGCGTCGCCCGCGCTGACCCTGTCGGTAGCATGCGCCGCAGCCACTTCGGTAGGCGCTCGCGACGAGCGCCGCGGAGGGGGTCGTGCAGATCTCGGCGTACCGCTGGGCCCCTTTGTGAGCTCGCCGTGGCACCGCGTCTTTCCCCCTTCTAGCAGTCCTGGGAGATCAACCGATGCCAGCCAGCGAGCCACTCGCCAACGAGCACGGCACCCTCAGCGCGATCTCGAACGAGATGGTGCGTATCTACAAGGACCAGTTCGGACGCGGCCCCACGAAGACACGCACGCAGTGGGCCGGACCGGACATCATCATCGTGACGCTCGAGCAGACGTTCACGCCGGCCGAGCGCAAGCTCTGCGAGATGGGCGAGCATGCCCGCCTGCGCGAGCTGCGGCTGCTGTTCCAGTACGCCGAGACGGTGACGTTCTGCGAGCCGATCGAGCGGCTCACGGGTCGCACGGTGCGCGCATTCGTGAGCGGGCTGGACACGCACTCCGACCTCGCCAGCGAGATGTTCCTGCTGCATCCGTCGGGGTACGAGGGTCCGTCGCGCAGCGCGCTCCGCGACCCGTAGCCGCCGGCTCGGTCGGGTTCACCCGCGTTCCCCGCGAGTTTGAGGTGAAGTGCTCTGTCAGAAGTTGTTCACCACGTCTCCGGCGCGCTACCCTGGTGAGATCGATTGGATAGGGCGCGGAGCTCGCCGAGATTCGCGTCCGAGCCGTCTGGAGGCCCTTGCGGCCGAGCAACCGTCAGGCGATCGTCCGGTGGATCACACCAACGGAGCGATCGAAGGACAGCAGAAGCGCACGGAAGGAGAGCTACCTGCGCTCGGTGACGAGCAGACGCTTGCCGACAGCGACCAGACGCTCGCCGACGCGGACCAGACGCTGTCGGATTCCGATCAGACGAGCTCGGACCGCGACCAGGCGAGCGCCGATCGCGAGCAGTACGCGGCCGATCTCGACCAGGCGGCGAGCGATCGCGATCTCGGGCACGGCGTCGATTCGCACGAGCACGAGTTCAGCCGGCACATCCGCCTGCGGGCCGCGCGCGATCGCGAGATGTCCGCGGCCGCGCGCCTGCAGACCGCCGACCAGCGCGACGCCGGTGCGCATGCCCGCGATCTTGCGGCGCTCGCGCGAGACCAGGCCGCCGGGGCACGGGATCTCGCGATGTCGGGACTCGACGAGGCGTTCGAGCAGGACGCGGACTCGCGATCGGGGACCGGCGCGCCGAGCGCCGTCGACGACCGCATCCGCGCTGCCCGCCATCGCGCCCAGGCCGCCGAGCAGCGCATGCTCGCCGCCGAGGACCGCCAGGCGTCGCTGGCCGATCGCGAGCGGGCCGCCCGTGACCGGCTGCAGGCGCTCACCGACCGCCAGACGCTGGCCGAGCAGCTCGCAATCGCCGAGACGGACGCGGTGACGGGCGTCCGCACGCGGCTGGCCGGCCTCGCCGATCTCGATCGCGAGCTCGATCGCTGCCGCCGCAAGGGCGAAGCGCTCGTCGTCGCGTTCGTCGACGTCGTCGGATTGAAGGCGCTCAACGACAGCCGCGGTCACGCGGCGGGCGACGAGTTGCTCCAGCGCGTCGTCGCGCTCATCCGCGCGCGTGTGCGCTCTTACGACCTCATCGTCCGGCTCGGCGGCGACGAGTTCCTCTGCGCGCTGCCGGACACGGCGCTCGCCGAGGCGCGCGGCCGCTTCACGGAGATCGCGGACGTGCTCGCGGCGACGCCGGCGGGCGGTTCGATCCGCGCCGGTCTGGCCCAGCTGGAGGACGGCGAGAGCGGCCTCGAGCTGATCGCGCGGGCGGACGCCGAGCTGACCGCCACGCGCGGCCCGGCAGAACCGTGACCGCGCGGCGGGCTCGCCTCACCGCGGCTCGAACGGCCGTTGCGGTGCGCACGAGCGCGGCCTAGGCTCCGACCGTCGGCCAGCGTCTTCGGGGGAGCGTCGCGACGACGGTGTTCGCTGCGTGCGCGTGGCGAGCGGCCTGACGTCGCGCGGCGCGCCGGCGATGGGCCTGCTGTGGCGCGAGCAGGGTCCGCGCGGGCGTGAACGCGCGCGCGAGCGGGAAGGAAGGCCCCATGCGCCCGTCATCGCTCGCCGCCGCCGCCACCGCCATCGCCCTGCTCGCCGCCGCTGCGCCGGCGGCGCAGGCATCCGAGCCGCCCACGTCGATCGGTCGCGGCGGCGGGGCCGCAACCGTCGACCGGCTCGCGACCGCGGCGGCGATCCAGACGCTGCGACGCGGCGGCAACGCGACGGACGCGGCCGTCACCGCGGCGGCGGTGCTCGGCGTAACCGAGCCCTTCTCGTGTGGGATCGGCGGCGGCGGCTTCATGGTCTCCTACGACGCCCACGGCCGCCGGGGCGAGGTCACGACGAACGACCATCGCGAGCGCGCGCCGCTGTCGATGAAGCCGGACGCGTTCATCGAGAACGGCGCCCCGCTGGCGTTCAGCGACGCGCGCTACAGCGGTCTGTCGGTCGGCGTTCCGGGGACGGTGCGCGGCTGGGCGCGGGCGCTGCGCGAGGGCGGCACGATCTCGCTCGCCGAGGCGCTGCGGCCCGCGATCGGCGTCGCCAGGCACGGGTTCGTCGTCGACGCGGCGTTCGCCGCGCAGACGCGGGAGAACCTCGACTACTTCGACGACGTGCCCGCCGCTGCGGCCCTCTTCCTCGATCCCGACGGCACGCCGCGCGACGTCGGGTCGGTCTTTCGCAACCCGGATCTCGCGCGCACGTACGAGCTGATCGCCGACCGCGGGCCGCGCGCCTTCTACCGCGGCGCGATCGCCGACGCGATCGTGCAGACCGTCCGCAACCCGCCGGTCGGGCCGTCGGCGAACCACGTCTTCCGGCCCGGCGTGATGGACCGGCGCGACCTCGCCACATACAGCGTGCGGCAGCGCGAGCCGGTGCACTCGACCTACCGCGGCCTGGACGTCTTCGGGATGGGGCCGCCGTCGAGCGGCGGCTCGACCGTCGCCGAGGCGCTGAACATCCTCGAGGGCGATGACCTCGGCGCGATGACGCGGGCGGACGCGCTGCACCGCCAGCTCGAGGCGGCGCGCCTGGCCTTCGCCGACCGCGGCGCGTACGTCGCCGACCCGGACTTCTTCGACGTCCCGCTCGCGGGGTTGATCTCCAAGGACTTCGCGGCGACGCGGCGCGCGCTGATCGGCGACACCGCGGCGGCGAGCCCCGTCGGGCCCGGCGATCCGTATCCGTTCGACGACGGCGCGGCCGGCGATCGGGCCGGCGCGGCGTCGGCCACGTCGACGCGCACGGGCACGACGACGCACCTCACGGTCGCCGACAAGCACGGCGATGTCGTCTCCTACACGTTCACGATCGAGTCGACCGGCGGCTCCGGCCTCGTCGTGCCGGGCTACGGCTTTCTGCTCAACAACGAGCTGACCGACTTCAACTTCAGCTCGACCACGCACCCCAACCGCGTCGAGGGCGGCAAGCGCCCGCGCAGCTCGATGGCGCCGACGATCGTGCTGCACGACGGCCGCCCGTGGCTCGGCGTCGGCTCGCCGGGCGGCTCGACGATCATCACGACGGTGCTCGCCATCCTCGTCGACAGGGTCGATCTGGGCAGCTCGCTGCCGGACGCGATCGCCGCCCCGCGGGCGAGCCAGCGCAACACGCCGGCGACGACGGCCGAGCCGGCCTTCATCGCGTCGCCGGAGGCGGCGGCGCTCGGCGCGCGCGGGCACACGTTCACGGTCGCCCCGCAGTCCGCCGGCGCGGCCGAGATCGGCGCCGCCACGGGGATCGAGTTCATCGACAGAAGCACGCTGCTCACCGCCGCCGAGCCGGTGCGGCGCGGCGGCGGCAGCGCGCTCGTGGTGCGGCCGGTCAGGAGACCGCCTCGACCGTGACCTCGGGGCGCCCGGTCGGGGCGCGCTCGGCATGGGCGATCGCCGTGCGCACGCAGCGCCGCCATCGCGTGGCCCGTATCGGCGCGACGTCATGACCGTGGTTGCGGTCGGCGCCGCGGCGCAACTCGACCGGCGTGCGCGTGGGCGGCGGCCTGGTGGAGGGAATGCATGGCGCGGCTGCGGTGGTCGTGGGATGGTGGCTCGTGAGCGGTCGCCGGACGCCGTCGTGCGTGAGCCGCCGGCCGCCGGAACCCCCCATCGGCGGGAGCGCGCTGCCCCGCTCCTGATACGAGTTCGCCACCACGATCCAGTTCGTTGCGCGCACAACCAGATGCTTGTATGCTTGCTCTAGCAACCAAGTTACGATCCGCCTCGCCAAAGGACCAGTCATGAACCTCGACGGCCTCCATCACATCACCGCGATCACCGGCGACGCGCCGCGCAACGTCGACTTCTACACGCGCGTGCTCGGGCTGCGGATGACCGCGAAGACCGTCAACCAGGACGACCCCAGCGTCTACCACCTCTTCTACGGCGACGAGAACGCCCAGCCGGGCGCCGACCTCACGTTCTTCGAGTACCCGGGCGCCAAGCCGGGCCGCCCCGGCGCGGGCATGGTGCACCGCATCGTGTGGCGCGTCGCATCGCCCGCGGCGGTCGACTTCTGGGCCGCGCGCGTTGCCGGCGACGGCTTCGACGTGCAGCGCACCGACGGCGGCGGCCTGCTGTTCGCCGATCCCGAGGGGCTCGACCACGAGCTCGTCCTCGACGACAGCGGCGACGAGCCGCTGATCGCCGAGCACCCCGAGGTCCCCGCGGCGCTCGCGCTGCAGGGCTTCGAGGGCGTGCGCGCCTACAGCGCCCGCCCCGACGGCAGCGCGCTCCTGCTCGAGCAGCTCATGGGCGCGACGCGCCGCGACGGCGAGCAGAACGCGTTCGAGCTGCGCGGCGAGCGCCGCGGCGGCTGGATCGCGTGGGATCCCGCGCCCGAGGCGCCGGGACGCCAGAGCGCCGGCATCGTCCACCACGTCGCCTGGGGCACGCGGGACGCCGACATGCAGAGCTGGATCGACACCGTCACGAAGGCCGGCATCCCGAACTCGGGCTACGTCGATCGCCACTACTTCCACTCGCTGTACTTCCGCGAGCCGGGCGGCGTGCTCTACGAGCTGGCGACGCGCGAGCCAGGCTTCACCGTCGACGGGCCCGTCGAGGAACTCGGCACGACGCTCATCCTGCCGCCGTTCCTCGAGCCGCGCCGCGAGCAGATCGCGGCCCGGCTGACGCCGTTGCCGGACCCGCGCGCGGGCTGGAAGACGGCGGCACCGCGGTCCTAGCCGTTGCGACGACGGCTGGGCCGGCGCGGCTCGTGTGATCGCCGTGGTGCCGGCCGGCGCTGACGCGGGTGCAGGTAGCCGGCCTCGCGGCGATCGCCGCGTGTGCGTGAACGAGCGCCGAGCACGTTCGTCGTTCGAGCGGCGTCGGCGCTCGTTCACGCCCTGGGTGTGGCGGCGACGAACGTGTACCGCGGAGCGATCGATCCGACGCTCCTTCACGCTCGCGAGGACCAGCAGGACATGCTGCTGGGTCCGCTCCCGCCGTGCAGGCGCCGGATAGGCGACCGAACCCGCTTCTCGCAGGGAGGTTGGACGGTGCGTCAAGGACGCGATGAGCGCATTGCTCTGCGCCCGGTGCGACGGGGGCCGGTCGAGGGCCCAGCAGCGCTTCACCGCACGAGCCTCACGTGCAGGCCGCCGCCCGCGGGAACCTCACCGGCGCCGCCGAGCAGGCCGAGGATCCGTGCGACGTAGCCGCGCGTCTCGCGGTACGGGCGGCACGCAACCGCAGGCCGCGACGGGCGCCGGGCCGGCGTTGTAGGCGGCAAGCGCGAGCGGCACGGCGCCGAACTGGCGCAGCAGATCGCGCATGAGGTGCGCCTGGGCGTCGATCGCCGCCGCCGCGTCGAAGGGGTTGCGCAGCCCGATCGCGGCGGCGGTGTCGGGCATGAACTGCGCGATCCCCTGCGCGCCCGCCGGCGAGCGCGCGAACGGGTTGAAGTTCGACTCCGCCAGAGCTGCGCCGCCAGCAGCGCGGCCGAGACGTTCCAGCGCTGCGCGGCACGCGCGAGCGGCGCCGCGTACCGCGCGCGGGACGAACGACGGCAGCGTGCGCGTGCGCTCGCCGTCGCCGTCTGATTCACCGGTATTGCTGAAACCCACCGACGACGTCCCGGCGTTGAGCGTGAACCCATAGTGCCACGGCTCCCAGGAGTACCGCTGGACGAAGTGAAAGCGCTTCGCGTTCGCCGCCAGCCAGCCGTATGCCGCCGGCGGCCCGAGGTCGAGCTCGGTGCCGAGGCGGTGCAGCGACCGGCCCGGCGGCGCGACCCACTTCGGATCGGGGTGGCGCGCGAACAGCACGGCCTGCTCGGCGTTGGAGCGAAAGCCGCTGACGACGATCAGCGCGACGCCGTCGCGGCGGGCGGCCGCCTCCATCCGGTCGAAGGCCGTCGCGACATCCGGGCGCATCGGCCTGCCCTGGCGGTGCGCGAGCGGGCCGCGGTACTCGCCCGCGCGCGCCGTCTCGAACGCGAGCTCGGCGGGCGGCGCGAGCTGCGCCTCGGCGACCGCTCCCGCCGCCACCCGCCCCCCGACGCCGAGATCGATCGCGTCGCGAACCTCGACTCGCACGCGCACCGGCGCGAACGTGTCCTTGTCGGGGAAGCTCACCCGCACGTCGCGCGCGCCGTTGCGACGGGCGGTCCGCAGCGCCGTCAGGCGCCCGCGGCCCAGATACTCGGCCCGTTCGAGGTGCGCCACGTTGGCGCGTCCGCCGAGCACCGGCGGCTCGAACAGGCCCTCGTACGCGTCGTGCATCGCGCGCGCCCCGGCGAGCGCCGCGAGATCGGCGGCGCGCTGCTCGTCGCTTCGGACACCGATGCCGCGCGCGATCGCCCCCAGCACGAGCGCCCCGACCAGCACGGCAAGCGTCAGCCCGAGCAGCAGGATCGTCGCCTGGCCGACCTCGGATCCCGGCCTGGGCGCTCCGTCACGACAGCGCCTCGACCGGCGCCGCGAGCAGGCGGCGCGCCGACGGCAGCAACGCGACGCCCGCGGCGGCGAGCGAGCGGCCCGGATGGGCGGGCGGGACCTCGCACACCACGCTGCGCTGCAGCCCCGCGACGGCGAGCTGTGCGAGCGCCGGATCGGAGCCCGCAGCGACCGCGACGACGACGAGATCCTGGTCGTCGAGGAGGACGTCGAACGCTGCCGCCCGCGGGCCCGCGAGCGCGAGCACGGTCGGCGCTGCGCCCGCGGCGGCGCTCACCCGCATCGCCTCGGCGGCGGCCGTCGGCCGGTCCCGCCGCGAGCCCGACGCTCACCAGCCGGCCCGACGCCCGGGCGACGTGTCCGCGGCCGGCCAACACAGCAGCGAGCCGAGCGGCCGCGGGCAGCGCGGGCGCCCGCAGGGGCGAGCGCATCGGACCGCCCGCAGACCAGACGCAGACGACCGCCGTCGACGCGCGCTCCCGGCGCGCGAGCGCAAGCGCGAGGCCGGCCGCGAGCGCGGGAGCGTCGCCCTGCGCGGCCAGCAGCGCGACGGATGCGGGCGTGCGCGGCGGGGGGACCGCGCACGCCCGGGTCGGCGGAGCACCGGCGGGGGTGGTGTCCGCACGTCGCCCGCGCCCGTCGGCGCAGGTCAGCTCGTCCGCGGGCGCGTCGCCTGCGGGGGCCACGAAGTGCTCGGCGAGGCGGCGCGCGAGCCTCATCGCGCCCCCACTCCGGCGTGCGCCTCGCCGGTCGCCTGCAGCAGCCCGGCCAGGCCGGGCAGGAACGCGCGCGGTCGCAGCCGTACCCGCACGCGGCGCCCGTCGACGCGCACGTGGACGCGCCCGCGCGACCAACCGGGCACCGACTCGCGCGACGCCGCCCGCGGGTCGCGCCCCTGGAGCAGGGCGATCGCGCCGGCCTCGGCGGCGTGGTCGGCGAGCTCGCGCGCGGCGCCCGCCGCCAGCAGCTGCACCGCCGCGAGGACCGCGGCGACGAGCAACGGCGCGAGCGCGACGAGCTCGACGGAGGCCTGACCGGACGCGCACGCGAGGCGGGCTCGCCGCGCGCTCATCCGCCCTGCTCCTGCAGGCGCGCGCGGGCCGAGACGGTCGTCAGGCGGCCGGAGCCGACGACCGCCGGGATCCTGATCGCCACGCGCACACCGGCAGCCGAGCGCCGCACGACGAGCCCGCGCTGCAGCCGGGCGGGTAGGACGCGGCGCGCGGCGGCGCGCTCGTCGGCCCCGACGGCGCTCGCGCGCGCGGCGGCCCGAGCCGCCGAGCCGGCGAGCCAGACCGCCTGGCCGGCGACGACGCCCTGCCAGAGCAGTCCCGCGAGCACCCCGATGAGCGGCAGCAGGGCGACGAGCTCGACCGCGGCCTGGCCGCGTTCGGCGCGTGCGGAGCGGGCGGCGGGCATGCCCCGCACACTCGCGCGTCCCGTGTCACGGGTCTACGCGCGGATGTGACAAACGGCGCGCGATCGTGTGATGAGATCGCGCAGGCGCGGGTGCGCGCGCCGACGCACCCGCCGGCCGTTCAGCCGTACGAGCGGTGGCGCTGCCAGACGAGGTACAGCGTGTACGAGGCGGCGCCGATCAGCGCGAACCAGGCGACCGCACCCGCGCCCGTGTCGAACAGGCGCCCCGATGCCGCCACCGTCACGACGGCCACGCCGACCGCGGCATACAGCGCGAACCGCCACAGGTCGCCGAGCGCGAAGATCTCGCCGCGGAAATTGCGGTACAGCAGCCCGGCGCCCAGCGCGATCAGCACGATGAAGATCGCGTTGAGCAGTTGCATGACGAAGCCCGCGCCCTCGCCGCCGCCCGGCACCAGCCAGACGACGAGCGCCAGCACGGCGATGACGCCGACGTTGCGAGCCATCTCGACGGACATGGCTCAGAGGCTAGTGGACGCGCCCGAGGTTCTGCGACGTTGTCGCGGGATGCGCGGCCGTGCCTGACGGCTGGGCGCTCAGGCGAATGCGCGCGCGGCGGTCCGCGGCGCGGCCGCCCGCTGCGGTGCCGCCACCGCGACCGGATCCGGCGCCGGCGCCGGGTCCGGATCCGGCCCGCGCGGCGCCGCCACGGCAGCCGCGATCTCCGCCTCCAGGACGAGCTCCGCCGCGAAGCGGTAGCCGACGCCGAAGTGCGTGTGGATGTAGCGCCAGTCGGGCGAGGCCGTCTCGAGCTTCGGGCGCAGCTTGCGCACGAAGACGTCGACCGAGCGATCGCCGCGGGCCATCGCGTAGCCCCACACGCGCTGGTAGATCTCCTCGCGCTCGAGCACGCGGCCCTCGGCGGCGGCCAGCAGCTCGATGAGCTCGAACTCGCGGCGCGTCAGGTCGATCGAGCGGCCGTGCGCGAACGCCTGGAACTGGTCGGCGCGGATCTCGATCTCGCCGGCCACGACCGGCCTCGGCGGCGGCGGCGACCGCCGCCGGCGCCGGCGTCGCGCGACGGCCTCGACGCGGGCGATCAGCTCCTCGGGATGGCAGGGCTTCGTGAGCCAGTCGTCGGCGCCGATCCGCAGGCCGCGCACGCGCTGGGCGACCGTCGACTGCCCGGTGCAGACGACGACCGGCAGCCGGGCAGCTCGTTTGCAGACGCGCTCGAGGTACGCCCAGGCGTCCGGGCCAAGCAGGGCGAGGTCGACGACGAGCGCACCGAGGCGCATCGCGACGAGGCGCTCCACGGGCACGGCGCCCGACGAGCACGCGGTGCTCCCAGCCCGAGTCGGTCCAGACGCTTCGTCAGCACCTGGAGGAAGCCCGAGTCGCCGTCGATCACCGCGACGCGGAGCGGGGCTGCTGCGGCGATGTTCGTAGCTGTCATGTCGCTGGGGAGTGTAGGCACGTGCACCGGCGCAAACGGGTCCGGAGCCCGCTCGGTCACAGGATCTTCACAGCCGCCGGGGCGCAAACAGCGCTGTTTTCACCGCGATGCAACATGCGACGAGTCCGAGAACTCGCGGAACAGCCCGGTCACCACGAACGCCGTCTGCTCGCCGATGTCGACGGCGTTGTCGCCGATGCGCTCGAAGGCGCGCGCGACCATCGTCATGATCATCGCCCACTCGCGCATGTCGGCGTCGTCGCCGGCCTCGATCGCGAGCCGGAAGATCTCGCGGTTGAGCCGGTTGATCGTCGCGGTCGCGCGCGACGAGGTCCTCGGCCAGCGCGACGTCGCGCTCGGCGAAGCGCGCCGGCACTGGATCGACCTCGGCGCGCGCGAACTGGCCCATCTGCAGGAGCTTGCGCGAGGATCTCGCTCGTCGACGGGCGGCTCGTGGCCCGACAGCGGGATGAGCTTGGCGATGTTCACGCACTGGTCGCCCATGCGCTCGACGTGCTTGATGACGTGCAGCAGCGCCGCGACGAGCCGCAGGTCGCCCGCGACCGGCGCCTGCAGCGCCAGCAGCGAGAGGATCCCCTGGTGGACCTCGAGGTAGCGGCCGTCGAGGCGGTCGTCGTCGGCGATGACGAGCTGCGCGAGCTCGACGTCCTGGTGCTCGAGCGCCTCGACGACGCGGTCGATCTGCTCGACGACGAGGTCGAGGCCCGCCGAGCGCGCTGGCGCCTCGAGCGCCGGCGAGCTCGCTGCTGGAAGTGCTGGCGATGCTCGCGTCATGGCCGGTCAGCCGAACTTCCCGGTGACGTACTCCTCGGTGCGCTTGTCGTCGGGCTTCGTGAAGATCTTCTCGGTCGGCGCGAACTCGACGAGCCTGCCGACGCGCTTGCCCTCGCTCGAGCGTGTCGACGTTGAAGAACGCCGTCCGGTCCGAGACGCGCGCGGCCTGCTGCATGTTGTGCGTGACGATGACGATCGAGTAGTTCTCCTTCAGCTCGAGCATGAGCTCCTCGATCGCGCCCGGTCGAGATCGGGTCCAGCGCCGAGCACGGCTCGTCCATGAGGATCACGTCGGGCTCGACGGCCATGCGTGCGGGCGATGCACAGGCGCTGCTGCTGGCCGCCGGACATGCCGAACGCGTTCGTCTTCAGGCGGTCCTTGACCTCGTCCCACAGCGCGCGCCTTGCGCAGCGCCTGCTCGACGATCTCGTCCATGTCGCCCTTCATCCCGAGCACGCGCGGGCCGAAGGCGATGTTCTCGTAGATCGACTTCGGGAACGGGTTGGGCTTCTGGAAGACCATGCCGATCCGCTTGCGCACCTGCACCGGGTCGATGTCGGGCGCGTAGAGGTCCTGGCCGTGGTAGAGGACCTCGCCGCTGACGCGGGCGCTGGGGATGAGGTCGTTCATCCGGTTCAGGCAGCGCAGCAGCGTCGACTTGCCGCAGCCCGAGGGGCCGATGAACGCGGTGATCTCGTTCTCGGGCGAGGTCGAGCGTCACGTCCTCGACGGCGGCGACGACGCCGTAGCTCACGCGGACGTCGTCGAGCGAGAAGATCGCTTCCTTCGCGACCTCGGTCTGCCCGCGATCGCCGACGTCGGGCAGGACCCGCTGCAGTCCCGGCGTGGCGCTCACGGCCGGCCGCTCGCGCGCCGCAAGCGTAGATCTCGTCGATTCCATGTCGTCACCACTTCTGCTCATAGCGATTGCGTAGATAGATGGCCACCGAGTTCATCAGCAGCAGGACGACGAGCAGCACGACGATCGCGCCCGCCGCGAGGACCTGGAACTCCGGCTCGCGGCTCGCCGGCCGCCTGGAAGATCGCGATCGGCAGCGCCGAGAACTGGCCGTCGATCGTCGGGTCGAGTCAGCCGGAACGCGATCGCCCCGACGAGGATCAGCGGCGCGGTCTCGCCGATCGCGCGCGAGAGCGCGAGGATCACGCCGGTGGCGATACCGGGCAGCGCGCCCGGCAGGACCTGCTTCCAGATCGTCTGCCACTGCGTCGCGCCGAGCGCGAGCGAGCCCTCGCGAATCGATCGCGGCACGGCGCGGATCGCCTCGCGCGAGACGATGATCACGACCGGCAGGACGAGCAGGCCGAGCGTCAGCGCGCCCGCCAGCAACGTCGGCGATCCCTGTCCGAGTCCCCAGATGTCGATCGGCCCGCGGACGATGAAGGCGAGGCCGAGGATCCCGTAGACGACCGACGGCACCGACGCGAGGTTCTGGATGTTGACCTCGATCATCCGGTTGTACCAGCGGCTCGGATCGGCGTACTCCTCGAGGTAGACGGCCGCCGCGACCCCGATCGGGACGATGAACGCGGCGCACAGCGCCATGAGGTAGAGCGTCCCGATCAGCGCCGACTGGATCCCGGACTGCTCCGGGAACAGCCGCGAGGGGAAGTTCGTGATGAAGTCGGGCGTGATCAGCGGTACGCCGTCGATCGCGACGTCGATCAGCAGCACGCCGAGGAACAGGACGGCGATGAACAGGCACAGCAGCAGCGAGGCCCGGAACAGCAGGTCCTTGATGCGCGCGCCGCTGGAGGCCCGCTGCACGACCTTGCGCGTGATGGCGGTCTCGGCGACGGCCATCAGCGCTTCGTCCTCCGCGACAGACCACTTACTCGTACACCTGCCGGTACCGGCGCACGAAGCGGATCGCGACGAGGTTGAGCGTGAACGTCATGACGAACAGCGTCGTGCCGACGGCGAAGATCGTCGCGTAGGCGACGCTGCCGGCGGAGACGTCGGCGCGCGCGACGTTGGCGATGAACGCCGCCATGTTCTGGTGCGCGACCGTGAGATCGAACGTCAGGTTCGGGGTGTTGCCGCTCGCGACGAGGATCACGACGGTCTCGCCGATCGCCCGCGACGCGCCGAGCACGAGCGCCGCGACGATCCCCGACAGCGCCGCCGGGAAGACGACGCGCGCGACGACCTGCCACTTCGCCGCGCCGAGGCCGAAGGCGCCCTCGCGCAGCGACTGCGGCACCGCCGACATCGCGTCCTCGCTGACCGACGCGATCGTCGGCAGGACGAGGATGCCGAGGATGATGCCGCCGGCGAGCCCGTTGAAGACCTGCAGGTCGATCCCGAGCTGATCCTGCAGCAGCGGCGTGAAGAACGTCAGCGCGAAGTAGCCGAAGACGATCGTCGGGATGCCGGCCAGCAGCTCGACGACCGGCTTGAAGATCCGGCGCACCCGCGGCGAGGCGTACTCGGCGAGGTAGATGCCGACGCCGAGCCCGAGCGGGATCGCGACGAGCAGCGCGATGAGCGTCAGGTACAGCGTGCTCCAGATCAGCGGGGCGACGCCGAAGGACTGCGACGCGCCGCCCGCCAGCGGCGCCCAGTCGGTGCCGAAGAAGAAGTCGCCGAACGGGACCTCGCCGAAGAACCTCGACCGACTCGGTCAGCAGCGTGACGACGATGCCCGTCGTCGTCAGGACCGACAGTGCGGCGGCGCCGGCGAGCAGGACCTTGATGGCCTGCTCGCCGACGGAGCGCCGCGTGCGAACCCTCGTCAGGCCGGAGCGAACCGACCCTGCGCCGGGCGCGCCGCGAGCTGTTGTCCGCCGTCCATCGCGCGTGCGGCTAGCTCGCCGGCGCCGCGACGGGCGTCGCGCCCTCGAGGTTGGCCTCGGCCTTCGTGAGCAGCTCGTCGGTCAGCGGCACGTAGTCCGCAGCCGTCGACGATCTTCTCGTTGTTGTCGAGGATGTACCGGACGAACGCCTTGACCTCGGGCTTGGCCGCGGTCTCGGTGCTCGGGTACATGAACAGCGGACGCGACAGCGGCTTGTAGCTGCCGTCGGCGATCGTCGCGATCTCGGGCTTGACGCAGCCGTCGCCGCCGTCGACCGCGAGGAT
Source organism: uncultured Solirubrobacteraceae bacterium (assembly GCA_963756465.1). Taxonomy (GTDB): domain Bacteria; phylum Actinomycetota; class Thermoleophilia; order Solirubrobacterales; family Solirubrobacteraceae; genus CADCVQ01. The sequence continues at coordinate 159,969 of CAVWNK010000002.1, read as the reverse complement.
CTTCAGCTTGTCCTTCTGCGAGTCCGCGAACGCGAAGCCGACGTAGCCGAGCGCGCCGGCCGTGCCCTCGATGCCGGTGACGATCTGGTTGTCGTCGGCCGACGTCTGGACATCCTTCGTGCGCTGCTCGGCGTCGGTCTCGAGGACCGCCTCGGTGAAGTAGTCGTACGTGCCCGACTCCGTGCCCGGGGTGAAGAACGACACCTTCTCGTCGGGGAAGCCGGCGCCCAACTCCCTGTAGTTGGCGATCTTCGAGCTCGGATCGAGCAGCTTCTTGAGCTGTCGCCGTCGTGATGCAGTCGTCGGGGATCGCGAGGTCCTTGTTGGTGACGACGGTCAGGCCGTCGATGCCGACCTGGATCTCGACCGGCGTCGATGTTCTTCGCCCTAGCAGGCCTCGAACTCGTCCTTCTCGATTGCGCGCGAGGCGTCGGCGATCTGCAGCTCGCCGCGGCAGAACTTGTCGAAGCCGTCGCCGGTGCCGACGCCGCCGACGCTGACGTCGACGTTCGGGGCCTCGGCCGCGAACAGCTCGACCGCCGCCTCGGCGACCGGCTGCACCGTCGACGAGCCGTCGACGCGGATCGAGCCGGCGAGGTCCTCGCCGACCGCTGCGGCGCTGTCCGGACCGCCCGCGGTGCCCGCGTCATCGTCGTCCCCGCAGGCGGCGGCGCCGAACGCGAGTGCGCCGCAGGCGACGATCACCGCGCTGAAGCGATGGAGCTTCAAGGTGTGTCCTCCTCTGAGTGTTCCCATGGCGGGACCGACCGTGGCAGCAGCACGACCGGCATCCTGTTACCGGGCCGTCATCGCCGTGTGAAAAGGATGTGAATGGACCCTTGATCGCGGGATAGCTCACCTTCTGGTCGAGGGTCAGTGTTTGCCCTGAGTGCGCGATGACACGCTCGTTACGCCCCGCAGCGCATCCTGTCTGCATGCCGTGTCCTTTCCCGGCGGGCGCCGAAGCGCGCAGAACTGCAGGATCTGGACCGCTTGCGCCCGGCTGCGCGGGCCCGCAGGACGGTCGGTCCAGTTCAGCGCTGCTCCGGTCAAGGTCGCGTCCGACCCCGCCGATAGCGCGACCAATCGTCCTTCCGGGGCGGCAATCCGATCGATTGGCGAGGACTCACCACACATGACGGCCAGGCCCGAGGGCACAACGCAGCGCTCACACCGCGGACGGATCGCGGCCGCGTTGTGCACCGCGGGCGTCCTGGGCATCGCGTTGAGCGGCAATCTGCTCGGCGCCGGCGCCCAGCAGCAGGCCCCGGTCCCCGGCGAGCCCGTCGCCGCGCCGCCGACGCAGGTCGCCGCCGACGGCGACGCCGGCGCCGCCGAGCCGGCAGTCGCCACGACGACGTCCACCGCGCCGCCGAAGACCGTCACGACGCAGACCGCGACGACCCCCGAGTCGACCACGACGCCGACAGAGCCGCCCGCGGACACGACGACGACGCCCGCGCAGACGACGACCACGCCCGCGCCCGCCGCGCCGGCGCCGGCCGCACCGCCCTCCGCTCCCGCCGCGGCCGAGGTTCCCGCGCCGGCGCCCGCGACACCGGCCCCCGCCGTGCCCGCCGCGCCGACCGAGCTGCTGCCCTTCACCGGCGTCGCCGGTCCGGCCGCTGACAAGCAGAAGGCGCTCGCCGACTGCGCGCCCGCAACGCGCACGAAGAAGAACTCGACGAAGGCCAAGGCTGCGATCGCGGCGCTGCGCGACGACGGCGGGTCGAGCTGCAAGCGCAAGGGGACGCGGCAGAAGACGACCTCGCCGGGGCGCGGCGCCCAGCGCGACCGCGCTCCGCAGACCGCGCTGCGCAACGCGCAGGGCGTCCCGACGGTCGCCAACCCGACGACCTCGCTCGCGCTGCCGGGCGCGGTTGCGGTCGGCGTGCCGAACTTCTTCATCGACAAGTTCCGCATCCCGCCGTTCCTGCTGCCGATCTACCAGGCCGCCGGCATCCAGTACGGCATCCGCTGGGAGGTCCTGGCCGCGATCAACGAGATCGAGACGGACTACGGCCGCAACCTGAACATCTCCTCGGCCGGCGCGCTGGGCTGGATGCAGTTCATGCCCGCGACCTGGAAGGCCTACGGCACCGACGCCAACCGCGACGGGCGCAAGGACCCCTTCAACCCCGTCGACGCGATCTTCGCAGCCGCGCGCTACCTGCGCGCCGCGGGCGCCGACCAGGATCTGCGCCGCGCGATCTTCGCCTACAACCACGCGGACTGGTACGTCGAGTCCGTGCTCATGCGCGCCCGCCTGATCGGCGGCCTGCCGAGCGATCTCGTCGGTTCGCTGAACGGCCTCACGCAGGGCCACTTCCCCGTCTTCGCGAAGGCGCGCTACGCCGACGACCTGTCCGAACGGGCGATCAGCCGCCGTGCCGCCGCGGGTCAGAACGTCGCCAACCCGGTCGAGTCGCAGGCCGCGCGCCGGGGCATCGACATCTTCGCCAAGGCCGGCTCCCCCGTGATCGCCGTCCAGGACGGCACGATCGTCGCGATCGGCAGGTCCAAGCGCCTGGGCAACTTCGTGCGCATGCGCGACGTCTACGGCAACACGTACACGTACGCGAGCCTCAAGAAGGTCGCCCGGCACGTGCCCGTACCGAAGGCCAAGAGCCAGACCAGGGCCTCGATCGCCAAGGAGCTCGCGCTGCCCAGGCGCGATCCGAAGCCGACGATCGCCGCCTCAGCCGGCAGGCGCACGAAGAAGGGCGCCGTCCCGACCGCCGCCAGGAAGGCCGCCGCCGAGCTGGCGCGGCCGGCCGCGGCGGCGAAGGGCCTGCCCAAGGAGCGCCTCTTCGCCAACCCGTCGCGCCCCAAGGCGCTGGCCAACGGCGGCGCCGAGCAGATCCTCGAGGCCGAGTCGACGCTTGCCGCGGGCGCAACCCTCAAGTCCTACTTCACGGGCGTCTACGGCCTCGACCCGGACGACGTCGTCCTCAAGCCGCTGCGCGTCGGCCGCAAGGTCATCGCCGGCACGATCCTCGGCCGCATCGGCCAGACGGACGAGAAGATCGCCCCGCGCGTGCACTTCGAGATCCGCCCCGCCGGCCGCGGCGCGCCGCGGATCGACCCCAAGCCGATCCTCGACGGCTGGAAGCTGCTCGAGTCGACGGCGATCTACCGCGCCCGGGGCCGCAACGCGCTCGTCGGGCCGGACGCCAACCGCGCCTCGATCGGCCAGATCCTGCTGATGAGCAAGGACGCGCTCGCCCAGCGCGTGCTGAACAACCCGCGCATCGAGATCTACTCCTGCGGCCGTCGTGACATCGAGGCCGGCGCGATCGACCGCCGCGTGCTCGCGACGCTCGAGTTCCTCGCGTCCAGCGGCTTGAAGCCGACGGTCACGTCGCTGACCTGCGGCCACGGCTACTTCACGAGCAGCGGCAACGTCTCGGCGCACTCCTCCGGCAACGCGATCGACATCGCGAAGATCAACGGGATTCCGATCCTCGGCCACCAGGGCGAGGGCTCGATCACCGACATCACGATCCGCCGTCTGCTGACGCTGCAGGGCACGATCAAGCCCAACCAGATCATCAGCCTGATGACCTACGACGGCACCGACAACACGCTGGCGATGGGCGACCACGCCGACCACATCCACGTCGGCTTCCGCCCCCAGTACCAGGAGGGGACGCCGGGCTCCAGCCACCTCGACGCGGTCCTCAAGCCGTCGCAGTGGATCAAGCTCATCGACCGCCTCGGCGAGATCGACAACCCGACCGTCGCCGTCAAGCCGTCGAAGTACGCGATCCGCGTCCCGGTCCCGCGCGCCTCCGAGTCGCACCGCGGCGAGTAGTCGCGCCTGACGCCGCGGAGGCCGGCGGTTTAATGGTCCGGATGGACGACGAGAACCCGACCGAGATCTTCGAGCGCATGTACGTCGCGGCCGCCGACGGCCGCGACGCCATGCCATGGGACCGGGGCGGGCCGCATCCGCTGCTCGAGCAGTGGGCGCGCGACGCCGAGGGCGCGGGCCGGCGCGCGCTCGTCGTCGGCAGCGGCCTGGGCCAGGACGCCGAGCTGCTCTGCGAGCGTGGCTTCGACGTGGTCGGCTTCGACGCGGCACCGACCGCGATCGAGACCGCGCGCGACCGCTATCCCGACAGCGTCGTGGACTACCGCGTCGCGGACCTGCTCGAAGCGCCCGCGCCCTGGCACGGGGCGTTCGACCTCGTCGTCGAAAGCCTCACCGTGCAGTCGCTGCCACCCGGGTACCACGCGCGGGCGACGGCGAGCGTCGCTGCGATGGTCGCGCCCGGCGGCACGCTGCTCGTGATCGCGACCGCGCGCGACGAGCACAGCCCGACGCCCGACGGGCCGCCCTGGCCGCTGACCCCGAGCGAGATCGAGGCCTTCGCCGCGGGCGGCCTCGAGCCCGTGCTCGTCGAGCTGATCCGGGCGCCCGACACGCCGGCGCGCTGGCGCGCGGAGTTCCGCCGACCTGCTGCCCAGCGGCGGCGCCGGTCGGGCTGATCGTCGTGGAGATGCACCACCACGCAGATATGTGACCCTGTAGGCGATCGTGCGCCGCCCCATCTCGCCAGCGCGCAGAGCCCGCGACCGCCTGTCCGAGCCCGTCGGGGGACCGAAGCTGATCGCGAGCGCGGTCTGCTTTCGCCGTCGCGGTGATCGGCTGATGTTCCGGCTGGTCCGGACGCGCGACGGCGACCGCTGGACGTTCCCCGGCGGTCCGCCGCAGGGCGCCGAGACGCTGTCCCAGGCCGCGGCTCGCGAAGCCGACGAGAAGGCGGGCGTCACCGGCGTCGTCGTCGAGACGCCGCTGACGGAGTTCCGCCACGCACGCCGCTCCGACGACCTCGCGGCCGCCTTCCTGCTCGCCGTCCAGAGCACCGCGCCGTCCGCCGGAGAGGGCCTCGAGCCGACCTGGTGCGACCTCGAGACCGCGCGCGCGAAGCTCATCGAGGGCCGCGCGCCCGGCGACGCACGGGAGTTCCAGCGTGTGATCGAGCTCGCCGAGGACGCGTTGCGCTGACCGTCAGCGGGCCGTGGCGCGCTCGACCTCGGCCGGCAGCTGCGGCCAGGTCGATCCGTTCGAGCCGTGTCGCGTTGGTGTTCGCATAGAGCAGATTCGCGACACACCTCGCGGCTCGCGGCGCTCGTGCAGCCGGCGCCGGCCGTCGTGACATCAGCCGTCGGCGCTGCGGGAACGTCCGCGCGGCGGTGGCTACAGCGACCGCTCGCGCGCCTGCAGCGCCGCCTCGGCCGCCGCGGACGAGGCCGCCCGGCGCGGGTCGTCGGCCGGTAGCTGGCGGTTGACCTCGACGAGCCGCGCGGCGGCGCAGGCGGCCGCCTCGGCGAGCGCCACCGCGGTCAGCGCGTCGGGCCGCAGCGAGCGCGGGCAGGAGCGCGCGACCTGCGCCGCGAGCTGGGCGGTCTGGCTTGCGACCTCGGCGATCGCGAGCGACAGGTCGGCGGCGTGGATCAGCGCCTCACCCGCGATCCGCTCGCGGTCGGCGGGCGCCCGCGCGGGCGTGATCGCCGCCGGCGCGGCGACGCCGCGGCGCGCCGAGCGCTCGTCCTGCAGCATTGCCGAGGACGCCTCGCGATAGGCGTCGGCGTCGCGGTCGATCAGCGCCTGTGCCTGCATCCGCAACGACTCGGCGTGGGCGATGGCACCGCCGGCCTCGATCCACGTCGCGCGCGAGGCGCGCGCCACCTTCGCCGTCAGCGCGGCTGCCGTGGCGGCCGTGAGCGCGGCGGCGGGCCCGCCGCCGCCGGCGAGCTCGTGCTGCGAGGCGAGCGCGCCGAGCACGTCGGAGAGCGAGCGGTTCAGCAGGCCGGGAACGACAGAAGCGGACATCGGGGCGCGATCGTACCCGTGCTCACGGGCGTAGCGGGCCGTTACCGGCTACAACCGCGGCTCGAGCTCGTCCCAGAGCGCGGTGTAGGCGCGCGCGGCGCGGCCGGCGGGCGCGAAACCGGCGAGCGCGCGGCGCCGCACCGCCATCTTCTCGACGTCGGTCGCGGCGGGGATCGACGCCTCCAGGACGGCGCCGTCGGCGCTCGCGGCGAGCGTGCTCATGATCTCGCGGTGGATCGTCTTGCGACCGTCGGCCATCGAGAAGAACGCCACGATCCGCGGGCGCGGCTTCGGGACCTCGTCGGCGACGAAGCGCCGCAGCTGCTCGAACGTGCGCACCGACAGCGGCGTCGGGATCAGCGGCACGAGCAGGACACCGGCGGCGGCGAAGATGCTCTCGGAGGCGAGCGAGATCGCCGGCGGGCAGTCGAGAAAGACGTAGTCGTAGTCGTCGGCGAGCTGTTCGATCACGCGCCGCAGCGCTTGCGTCGGGCGCTTCGTCGCGTCGAGCACGAGGTCCATGTTGCGGTAGGAGAAGTCCGCCGGCAGCAGGTCCAGCAGCTCGTGGTCCGATCCCTTCAGCGCCGCCGCCGGATCGGTCTTGCCGCGCACGAGCTTGGAGCCGCCGCCGCGGACCTTCGGTTTGATCCGCAGCAGGTAGCTCGCGGCGCCCTGCGGGTCGAGGTCCCACAGCAGCACACGCGATCCCCGCTGCGCCGCGATCCAGGCGAGGTTCACCGCCGCCGACGTCTTGCCGACGCCGCCCTTGATGTTGTAGAGCGCGACGACCGTCGTCATCCGAACGTCGCCTTGACGATCTTGCGCTGCGGCTTGGCGGCGAACTGCGCGAAGCTCGCGTCGAACTGCGCCCGCGCCTGATCCTGCTGCTCGGTCAGCCGCTCGACGAGCACGCCCATCGCCATCAACGCCGCCGCGCCGCCGTCCATCGCGGCGATGCCGTCGCCGAGCGCGCGCAGCAGGTCGGCCTGCACCTCGCGGTCCTGGAAGCGCCCGAGCACGTCCTGCAGGTCCTTCAGCGTCGACACCATCGGCTTGACGACGTCCGCCGGGTACAGCGAGGCGAAGAACTCGAGCAGGTAGCGCAGCTCCTTGCCCTTCTTGCGCAGGTCGTGCAGCGCTTCGTGCGGGCTGTCGCCGTCGATCGCGTTGCCCATCTTCACCATCCGCCGGTAGACCGTGCCGATCCGCTCGGCGGCGACCTCGGCGACCGGGCGCGCGGCGTCCGGGCGGTCGCCCGCGGGGGCGTCGACGAGCGCGTCGAGGAACTCCTGCCAGTTGCGCAGCAGCGCGCGCGTGCGATCGGAGCGCAGCTCCGCGACCATCGTGCGCCGCTCGACCGCGAGCCGCTGCTCGAGCAGCCGCCGCAGCGGCGCGACGTCCGCGGCGGCCGCCTCCCCCAGCCCCGCGGCGAGCGCACCGAACTCGAGCAGTTGCACGTCGAGGTCGCGCGTCGGGCCGGTCAGCAGCTGCAGCTCGCGGAAGCCGTCGCGAAAGACGCGCAGCGGCTCGGGCGCGAAGACGCCGCGCAGCTCGCGTTGCAGCGCGCGCGAGCGGCGCACGGCGACGCGCAGGTCGTGCAGGAACTCCGCGTCGACGTCGGCGAGCGTGCCGGGCGTGTTGTCGGCGATGATCTCGGCCAGGCGGCGGAGGATCGTCACCGCCGCGGCGTCGGCGCGCGCGCTCGGGTGCAGATCGATGCGCAGCTTCGACGAGGTGCCGCCGACGGGCCTGCCGAGCGCCGTCAGGGCGTCGTCGAGCACGGGCCGCGGCGCGTCGACGAGGCCGACGTCGGCGCTGAGGATCGTGAGCACGCGGTCGTAGGCGGCGTCGTAGCCGCGCACGCCGGCGACGTGCAGGCGCGGGCGCAGCGCGAGCTTCTCGTCGCCGCCGGGCAGCGCCGTCGGCTCCTCGGCGCGCAACCGCACGACGATCTTGCCGAGGTCGTCGAGCACGTTGATCGGCAGCTGGCGGCTGCGCACGCGCGCGACCGGCGTCAGCGCGCGCATCTCGATGATCGGCGCGAGCGCGTCGCGCAGCTCGCCGGCGGGCAGGTCTTCGGCGCGCAGCGCTCGCGCGCGCTTGGGGTGCTGGGCGCTCGCGCGCTCGGCGTACGACGTCGCGTCGAGCAGGACGAGCCGCCCGCCCGCCTCGGCGAGCGCGACGCCGGCGCGGTGCAGGCGGCCGTCGAACGTGTCCCAGAACGTGCGCTCGATCGCGTGCGCGCGCTGCGTCACGACCGGCACGAGCGCGGCGAGCCGGTCGGCGGTGCCGGACGCGCTGAGGCCGTCCGGGAGCAGCAGTGAGGTGGCGCGGCCGTCCATCGCGGCCAAGTCTGCCAGTGCCGGGGCGCCGTCGCAGCGACGCGACCGGACGCCTATGCGCTCACACGTTCCCGGGCGTCGTACCGCTGTCGCCGGCCTCGCGCTCGGCCTGTGCGCGCCCCGGGTGGTCGGGCGGCAGGTCGTGCGGCGAGATCTCGTCGTGCGCCTCCGGCGTGTCGCCGAGCGGGGTCTCGTCGTCGGGCGTCATCGGCCCGAGCGGCTCCTCGGACTCGCTGTCGTGCGAAGCCTCTGAACGGTCGTCGACCATCACGTTCCTTTCGTCGGGTGGCGGCTGGGCTTCGGAGTACCCAGGCGTGCCGCCGGCCTCTCGCGAGCGAACGCCGTGGGCCTGCGGCGCAGACCCGAACGGACGTCACGCGGCTACCGGCGCCTGGCGATCTCGAGCCCGGCCGCGCCGCGCCCGGTGGCGGGCAGCGATCGCGACAGCGCCCCGGTTGCGAGCACGAGGATCGCCGCGCACCACAGACATGCCTGGAGCCCCTGCCACTGGTACAGCACACCCGACAGCACGGTCCCGGTCAGGCGGCCGGCGGCGTTGGCCATGTAGTAGAAGCCGACGTTCATCGCGACCTTGTCGCCTTCGGCGTAGGCGAGGATGAGGTAGCTGTGGACCGCCGAGTTCAACGCGAACACGAGACCGAAGGCGATCAGGCCCGACACGACCGCGACGGAGCCGTCGACGCCGGCGGCGAGCGCGATCGCGACGCCGGCCGGGAAGGCGGCGAGCGTGAACGCGAGCCAGGTCGCGGTGTGGCCGTCGGGATCGCGGATGTAGCGGGGCGCCGCCGCCTGTACGGCGCCGTAGCCGATCACCCAGATCGCGAGGAACGCGCCGACCTGCCAGAACGACCAGCCCTCCTCGGCGCGCAGGAACACCGGCACACCGACGACGAACCACACGTCGCGGGATGCGAACAGGAAGATCCGCGCCGACGCCAGGACGTTCACCGACCGGTTGTTGGAGAACATCCCGCGGAACTTCGCCGTGCGGTCGGGGCGACCGAGCTCGCCGCGCATGAGGACGAGCACGAGCACGAGCGCGGACGCGACGACGGCGATCAGCACGCCGAGCGCGGCGTGGAATCCGACGGTCGTCAGCAGCAGCCCGCCGACGAAGAAGCCGACGCCCTTGATCGCGTTCTTCGACCCCGTCAGCAGCGTGACCCAGCGGTACAGCTGGCCCGATTCACCCTCGGGCACGACGAGCTTGATCGCGCTCTTGGAGCTCATCTTCGTGAGGTCCTTGGCGATCCCCGACAGCGCCTGCGCGGCCATTACGTAGGGCACGACGAGCAACGACTCCGGCGCGGCGAGCAGCATGGCGAGCGCGACGAGCTGCGTGGCGAGGCCGCCGAGCAGCGTGAAGCGCAGCCCCATGCGAGCGGCCAGCCAGCCTCCGACGAGGTTCGTGACGATGCCGAAGAACTCGTAGAACAAGAACAACGACGCGACCTCGATCGGGCTGTAGCCGCGCTCGAAGAAGTAGAGGAGGACGAGCAGTCGGATCGCGCCGTCGGTCAGCGTGTCGGCCCAGTACGCGCCGGTGACGACGACGTAGTTGCGCAGGTCCGCGGCCTGTCCGGCGCTCGTGCTCATCGCGCTGCTGGTGGGCGTCGATCCTGCGATCGGCGCAACCTATCGATTGACATTCGTCGCTTCAATCGATATTTGTAGATTGATGAGTATCGATCTCGAGCTCACGCCCAAGTCCAAGCGCGCCGCGGGCGAGCGCTGCTGCGAGCCCGTCGTCTATCCCGACGTCCAGCGCGAGCAGGCCGCCCGCATGGCAACGGTCGCCAAGGCGCTCGGCGATCCGATCCGGCTGCAGCTCGTCGACGTCCTGCGCCGGCATGCCGGCGAGGTCTGCGTCTGCGAGCTCGTGCCGCTGTTCGACATCTCGCAGTCGACGCTGTCACACCACCTCGGCAAGCTGCGCGCCGCGGGGATCGTCGACTCCGAGCGCCGCGGCCTGTGGGCCTACTACTACGTCCGTCCCGATGCCCTGAAGGAGCTGTCCGCATGGCTGAGCTGACCACCCAACCAGAGCCCGTCTCGTCCTGCTGCTCGTCGGCTGCGCAGGAGACCTGCTGCGAGCCGGCCGCCAAGGACGCGTGCTGCGGCGCGGCCGCCGCGGGCGAGAGCTGCGGCTGCTCGGCCGGCGCGGCTGCCGAATCCGACATCCGCGAGACCGTGCGTGAGCGCTACGCCGCCGCGGCCCGCTCCGCCGCGCAGAACCAGGACGTGGGCAGCAACTGCTGCGGGCCCGCCGTCGGCCTGACCGACGCGCGCGGCGAGGTCGTCTTCGGCGGCGCGCTCTACGACGACGGCGACGCCGACGGCGAGCCCGCCCTCGCGGCCTCGCTCGGTTGCGGCGTGCCGACCGCCGTCGCCGCGCTGCACGACGGCGACACCGTCCTGGACCTGGGCTCCGGCGCCGGCGCCGACGTGCTGATCAGCGCTCGCCGCGTCGCCCCCAGCGGCCGCGCGATCGGCGTCGACATGACCGACGAGATGCTCGACCTCGCACGCCGCAACGCCGCCGACGCCGGCGTCGAGAACGTCGAGTTCCTCAAGGGCTACCTCGAGCAGCTGCCGCTCGCCGACATGAGCGTCGACGTCGTCATCTCCAACTGCGTCATCAACCTCGCCGGCGACAAGCAGGCGGTGCTGCGCGAAGCGGCGCGGGTGCTGCGTCCCGGCGGGCGGTTCGCGGTCTCCGACGTGATCGCCGACGAGGACATGGATGCGGCCACGCGCGCCGACATGGCGCAGTGGACGGGCTGCATCGCCGGCGCGCTCACGCGCGCCGAGTTCGAGCGCGCGCTCGCCGGCGCCGGATTCGTCGACGTCGAGATCGACGAGACGCACCGCGTCCACGAGCACGCCGGCGCCGCGATCGTGCGCGCGCGCAAGCCCGACGCGACACCGGGCACCTAGGAGCGTCGGCCCGCCGCGCCGCCGTCCTCGGCGTGCTCGTGCCCCGCGCTGCCGGCGCCGGCGGCGATGTGCGGGGGCAACGCCGAGCTCGGCGTCCGCGCGAGCACGAGCGCCGCGACCATGAAGCGGCCGGCCTCGGGGAAGGTGCGCCCGGGCGGCGGCGGCGCCATGTGCTCCGCCATGAGGTCGAGCAGCCAGAGGATCGCCGCGCAGACGCCGGCCTGCGGATGCGCCTCGCCGACGCCCGCCGCCAGGCGCGCGAGCCCGAGCGACTCGGCCGGGTCGCCGCCGGCGAACGCGCGCCCCATCGCGGTCGTCAGGTGCACGACGACGCGCTCGAGCATCGGGTCCAGCGGGCCCGCCGGGCCCGGTGCAGGCCCGAGCGCCAGCGGCTCGCGCCCGTCGACGAGCCGCTCGATCTGGCCGCCGAAGACGCCCGCGATCTGCTCGCGCGTCAGGCCCGCCTCGAGCGCGCACCGCAGCGCCTGAAGCCCGCTGGCAAGCGGCTGGCCGTAGGGCGAGTCGCTCGCCCAGAGCATCTGTCCGGGCGCGACGAGGCACAACGCGGCGAGGATGTCCGTCGGGTGCCACCACGAGCTGTCGACGTACACGTTGGGATGGGCCGGCAGCTCGGCCGCCAGCCATGCGAGGTCGGAGATCGCGCAGTGCGCGAGGATCAGCTTCGCGTCGGGGAACTCCCGCGAGTAGGCGATCGTGTCGGCGCCGAGGGCGGGGATCCCGCGCCCGGCGTGCATGAGCACGATCGCGCTGCGCTCGTGCGCCAGCGCGACGAGGTCGCGCACGGCCGGCTCGTCCATCCCGAAGGCCTCCGCGCGCGGATGCAGTTTGATCCCGACAGCGCCCGCGTCGATGCAGCGGCGCGCCTCCTCGAGCGCGCCCGGGTCGCGCGGCTGGACGCGGCACAGCGCATGCAGCCGGCCACCGGACCGCGCGACCTCGTCGAGGATCGCGTCGTTGGCGGCGCGGTAGCCGCCGGGCTCGTGCATCGCGAAGACGAGGCCGCGCGCGTCGACGGCCTCCAGGCTCGCGAGCAGCTCGGCCGGCGTCTGGCGAACGCCGTCGGGGTCGTTCTGGCCGACATGGGTGTGCGCGTCGAACAGCGCCGGCCGTCCGGCCTCGTCCATCAGCGCCTCGAACCAGGGGCGCAGGATCTCGTCGATCGGGATCGCCACAGCGGTTCACCCTAACGGCGCGGCACCCGCCCGCAGAGGTCAGCCGGCGACGTCGCGGCGCACGAACGCGACGAACGCCCACAGCACGGCGGGCACCGCGTAACAGGCCGACACCCAGGCCGCGTGCGCGATCGGCGCCCAGTCCGTCGGGTCGCGCAGCAGCCCCTGCCAGGCGTCGAACTGCTCGGACAGCAGGTACGGGTGCATGAACTCCAGCCCCGAGATGATCGCCAGCAGCTGCATCACGAACGACAGGATCAGCGTCCCGACGACCGCGGCCGCGGAGTTGTGCGTGACCGTCGAGAGCAGGAACGCGATCGCCGCGATCGCGATCAGCGCGACGAAGTACGCCAGGCCCGAGGCGCCGATCAGCGCCACCCCCCGTGCCGCCGGGATCTGCGTGCCCGACAGCGACGTCAGCGGATCGAAGCCCCAGCAGAGGCCGCCCAGCACGAGCCCGACCGTGACGAAGACGACGAGCGCGGCGAAGACGTAGCTCAGCGCCGCCAGCAGCTTGGCGACGAAGATCTGCCAGCGCTCGGTCGAGCGCGTGAGGATCGTCTTCAGCGTGCCGTGGTTGTCCTCCGAGGAGACGATGTCGCCGGCGACGAGCGACGTGATCAGCGGGAACAGCCAGACCGAGCTGAACAGCAGGCCGACGAGCGGGACCGCCAGACCGGTCTCCTTGACGAAGCGCCCGAACGGCACCTCGTCGGGCCCGCCGCTGCTCGACAGCAGCGCGACGACGAAGATCATCGGCACGAGCGCGGCGGCGCCGAGGCCGATGTACGTGCGCTTCTGGGCGCGCAGCTTGCGCAGCTCCCAGGCGTAGACGGTGCGAACGCCGGGGCGCCGGTGCTGACGCGGTTCGACGCGCGGCGCGGCGACGGAGCTCATGCGCGCACCTCCTCGCCCTCCTGCGCCGCAGCGGTGTGTCGAATCTCCGTCGCCGGGCGACGGTCATTCGACACACCATCGCTCGACTCCGTCATCCGCAGGAACAGCTCCTCGAGCGTCGCGGTGCGCGGCACGAGCGCGGCGATCCCGACGCCGGCCTCGCCGAGCGCGATCGACAGCGCCGTCGCGGCGCGCTCGTCGGCCGCGAACGTCAGCCCGCGGCCGTCGCGCGCGACGTCCTCGACGCCGCGCTGGGCGACGGCGATCTGGCGCGCGCGATCGTCGTCGGTCGTGCGCAGCGCGTAGCGCCCGGCGGTCGTCGCGATCAGGTCGTCGAGCGCGCCCTCGTAGCGCACGCGCCCGCTCGCGAGGATCACGACGCGGTCGCACAGCTCCTCGACCTCCGCCATGAGGTGCGACGACAGCAGGACCGTCATGCCGTCGTCGGCGAGCCGGCGGATCAGCAGGCGCATGTCGCGCATGCCGCCCGGATCCAGCCCGGTTGCGGGCTCGTCGAGGATCAGCAGGCGCGGGTCGCGCAGCAGCGCGCCGGCGAGGCCGAGGCGCTGGCGCATCCCGTGCGAGTAGCCGCCGACCTTGTCGCGGGCGCGGTCGGCGAGCTCGACGGTGTCGAGCGCCGCGTCGATCCGCGCGGCGGCGTCGCCGCCGTCGAGCGCGGCGACGAGCTCGAGGTTCCGGCGGCCGCTCAGGTAGGGGTAGAAGCGCGGCGCCTCGACGAAGCCGGCGACGCCGTCGAGCGCGCGCGCGCCGTCGGCGAGCGGGTCGCGGCCGAAGAGCCTGATGACGCCCGCGTCGGGCCGGATCAGGCCGAGCGCCATCCGCAGCGTCGTCGTCTTGCCCGCGCCGTTGGGGCCGAGGTAGCCGTAGACGTCGCCGGCCTGGACCGTCAGGTCGACCTCGTCGACGGCGGTGATGCGCCCGTAGCGCTTGACGAGCCCGCGCGCCTCGATCGCCGCGCTCACCGCAGCCCTCGGGCTGCGTTCTCGGCCACGACCGGCGGGACCGAGCCGGCGACGACGTAGGCCACGCCGCCGCGCCGGAAGGTCACGATCGTGCCGAGCGCGGTCGCGAGCTCGGAGCCGGCCGCGCCGCCGATGTCGATCTGCGCCAAGCGCAGATCGCCTCGCCCCGGCCGGCGCTTCTGCGCCGCCGGCTGGGCCCTGCGCTGCAGGACGGCGATCGCGCCGAAGCCCTCGCCGTAGATCGCGAGCGCGCCCTTCTCGCCGTCGAACGCGACGAGCCGGACCTGCTTGCGCGGCAGGCCCGCGAGCGTCGCGGGCGCGCGCAGGGCGAAGCCGAGCTCGCGCTGGACCGCGCCCACACCGCGGACCGCGACGTGCTCGCCGCCCTTCCAGCCGCGCCGACGCGGCCGGTCGGCCTGCGGGCTGAGGTCGACGACCTCGGCCCCGGCCGGCGGCGCGACGGCGATCGCCGCGTCCGGCACGGCCTCGTAGGAGACGTCGCTCGCCACGAGCTCGAGCACCGGGTCGGTCGCGCCCTGCGCGTAGACGGCGGCACGCAGCGGCGCGCCGCGGACGGCGTCCCAGGCCAGCTCGGCGGCGCCGAGCAGGCCGCCGTCGTCCTGCGGCGAGATCCGGACGGTGTACGTCGGCCGCCGGGCGGTCGAGGTCGGCTGCGCGCCCGAGACCGTCCAGGTCTCCGCGATCCGGTCGAGCGCCCGCTGGACCTTCGCCAGCGTCAGCTTCTCGTGCTCGTGCTCGTGGCGCTTCGTCGCGCGCTCGCCCCGATCGGGCAGCGTCGCGCGGTAGAGCGTCCGCGTGCTCGCGTCGTAGACCGTGATGCGGTCGCCGACGGCGACGATCTGCGCATCGCCGGCGGCGGACTGCAGCTCGATCCGGAAGTCGCCGTCGCGCTGGAGCCAGAGGCGCCCGTCGGCGCCGGAGACGAGCGGCGACGCGCCGTGACCGGGGAGCGAGGCGGACGGCAGGATGTCGTTCGTGAACGCGATCCTGGCGGTGACCCCCTCCGGAGTCGGCGACCTGAACGCCGCGAGGATCGCGTCGGCGAGTGCCTTGGGCGGCGGCATCGGGCCGGCCCCGCCGAGCGCGCCCTGGGCGACGGCGGCGGTCAGCACGGTCGCCGACGCGAGCGCGACGACGATGGCCAGGTGGCGGGCGGATGCCGTGCGAAGTCGTCTCATGATGCTGTTCGCCGTCCGCCCGGCGGGATCGTGATCATCACGGACGAGTCTAGAAGCGGGCGATCGTCGTCGCCGGCTCAACGTCGGCCTCTGGGGGTCTGGCCGGACGCGCGCAGCGCGGCGACACGGGCGGCGTGTTGCGCGCGTGCGGCGAGCACCCAGGCGTACTCGTCGCCGAAACCCGCCAGCAGCGGGCCGCGGCACAGCACGAGCGCCGCCGCGACGTCCCTTGCCGCGGTCAGTCGCTCGAACTCCTGCAGATCGGTGGCGCACCGCAGCCCGATCGTCGTGCGGCCGTCGAGCACGAGCCGCTCGTCGGGGCCGAGCATCCGCCGGATCGCCCAGGCCGCGCTGCGCAGCTCGGTGCGCGCGTTGGCGCGCGGATGGGCCGGCCACAGCAGCTCGGCGATCGGCCCGCGCTCGTGCTCGCCGGGATGCAGCGCCAGCCAGGCGAGCAGCGCCGGTCCGTGCGAATGCGCCGGCGCCGGGAGCACCGCGCCGCGTGCCTGCGCCTCGAGCTCGCCGAGCAGCCTGACCTGCAACACGACTGCATCGTAGGGCCGAACGTGCAGTATTCTCGCGCGCTGATGCGCTGGGCCGTGCGTCTGACATTGGTGCTCGCATGCCTGCTGGCGCCGGGCGCCGCGGCCCGCGCTGCGAGCGAGCAGGGCGGGGCCCCGCCGGTCGCCGGACGCGCCGCCGACTCCGACGCCCCGCCGGGCTCCCCGCCGCACTGGCTGCCCCCGGATGAGTGGGTCCACATGCACTGGATCCCGTTCGACGAGGCGCGCCTGCACGCGCTGCTGAAGACGAGCCGCGACGAGCTGTGGGCCTGGCTGCGCCACGACGTGCAGACGATCGCCGAGCTTGCCGCCCAGCGCGGCTGGCCGGACCCCAAGCGGCTGGCGCGCGCGCTCGTCGCGCCCCGCGGCGCAGACGTCTCGCCGACGATGCTCGGCGAGCTGCGCCGCCGCGCGCTGCGGATCCTCGTGCAGGGTCACCTCTCCCAGCACGTCCTGCTGCACATGCTCCACCAGGAGGTCGGCCCCCACCACGCCCGCGAGCTGTTCGGCGTCAGGGACACCCAGGCCTTTCAGGCGCTGCGCCGCAACGACCTCAGCCCGCTGCGGATCGGCCGGGCGCACGGGCGCACCCGCGCGCAGATGCAGCACGGTCTCGAGCGCGAGCTGCGCCACGCGGCGCACGCGGGCGTGATGGAGGACGCGACGAGCGCGCGCCAGGCGCAGATCGTCCTGCAGCGCCAGCTGCGCCAGGTTCCGCGCTGGCTCGGCGAGGATCACTACAACGGCCCGCCGCAGACGAAGGCCGGCAAGCTGCTGTACCCCTTCCGGCCGTCGTTCGCGAGCCCAGCGATCAGCGACGACGGGCAGACCGTGATGTTCGACGCCCAGCAGGCGGCGCCGGCGCTCGCCGTCCGCTACGGCGAGGTCGTGCTCGAGGGCCGCGACCGCTCCAGCGGCGCGCAGATCGACCCGCGCGACGCGTCGCCGCAGGCGCTCACGGACCGTCCCTGCTCGAGCTACGACGCGAGCCTGTCCGGCGACGGCAGGGCGATCGCGTTCGAGATCGCCGCCGGCAACCGGACGTTCGCCAAGCGCTATGGCAACGTCGTCGTGGCGTTCGCCGACCTGCGCGCGCGCACCGTCCGCGCGCTGACCGGCACGCGCCGTGGCGCCCGTGTGCAGACCGCCTACGATCCGTCGCTGTCCGACGACGGCACGCTCGTCGCCCACCAGAGCGTGAGCGCCGATCCGATGTCGCCGGGCGCCGGCTGGTCGACACGGATCGACGTCCACAACGTGACGAGCGGCGCGACGACCGTCGTCGGGCACCCCGGCGGCGCCTACGAGCCCGAGCTGTCAGGCGACGGCAGCCGCCTTGCCTACACGGGCTTCGCGCGCGGACGGCTGCAGGTCCACGTGCGCGAGCTGGCGACCGGGCGAACGCTGCTGGCGAGCACGCTGCCCGGCGGCGGGCGCGCCGCCGAAGCGTGGGCGCCGTCGCTGTCGCGCGACGGGCGCCACGTCGCGTTCGCCGCCAAGAGCCGCGCCGCGGGGCTTGCGCGCGTCTACGTCCGCGACCTCTCCCGGCGCGCCGCCCGTGCCGCGAGCGGGCCGGCGGCGGGCTTCGCCGACGAGCCCTCGCTGTCGGCCGACGGCGGCCAGGTCGCATGGAGCGAGCAGCCGCGCCGCGCCGCGCCAAGCCGCCTGGGCCGACCCGGTCAGCGGCTGCTGATCCGCAGCCTCGCCTCCGGCCGCACGCGGGTCGTCAGCCTCGCCGCCGACGGCACGCCGCTGCGCGGCTGGAACGGCCAGCCGCAGCTGTCCGGCGACGCCCGCCTCGTGGCATTCACGAGCGACGCGAACACCCCTCCGTCGGGCGGGCCCGGCGGCCTGCAGGTGCTCGTCCGCGACCTCGCCGCGCGCACGACGACGGTCGTCAGCCCGGCCGCGCCGCTGGGCTCGTTCGATACTGGCGCGGGCGCGCTGACGCCGCTGGCGGGCCCGCTGTGCAGTCTCGCGCCGCCCGCGTGGTAGTACGTCCGTCTCGTCAGCGCGGCGTGATCGTGCGCAGCGTCAGCGTCGTCGTCCGGACGCGCTCGCGGTTGCCCGCTCCGTCGCGAGCACGGACGCTGATCCGGTACGAGCCGGCTGCGAACCTGCCCTTGAGCTCCAGGCGCCAGCGCTTCGTGCCCTGCGCCTTCACGAAGACGGGCCGCGCGCACGATCGCGCCCTGCCGAGCGTCCCGCGAGCGCTGAAAAAGCGACAGCGCGTGCCCGACCTGCGGGCGACCGCGACGCTGATCTTGCTGACCGAGCCGGCGCGCTTGCGCGTCGAGGTGCTCGCCGAGCAGCCCTTGTCGCTCGCCGTCCCGCGCAGCAGGATGCGGTCGGCGCGCAGGCGCGAGCGCTTGCGGCTCAGCACCGACACCGGACGCTTCCTATCCGCGCACAGCGCCAGCGGGCTGTCGTCGTAGCGCAGCGAGTACAGGCCGCCGGTCATGTCCGACGCGAGCACGTAGCCCTTGTAGACGACCATGTCCCAGACCTCGGGCCGGCCGAGCGGGAAGTCGGTGAAGAAGCGCCCGAGCAGGCCCGTCAGCGGCGGCTGGCCGAACAGCGGCCGCGTGCGCTTGTCGTGCGGGACGATGAAGCCGAGCTCCTTGGGCCGCTCGCGCCGGCCGGCGAACGCCGCCGACGCGTCGAGCACGTAGACGCCGCCGTGGTAGTGCGACAGGAAGATCTTGTCGCCGACGATCTGCTGGTTGTGCGGCGAGAACGTCAGCGACCCGCCCGCGCGGCCGGCGGGGTTCGTCCACGTCGCGACGAGCGCGTCCTGCGAGGCCTTCTTCAGCGCCGCGTCCGTCGCCTCGGCCTCCGAGAACGTCTTGCGGTCGTTCGCCGGGCCGAGCTTGGAGAAGTCCGTCGCGTCGACGATCCACAGCGGTCCGGGCTTGTCGCCGTTGCCGACGAACGTGCCGCAACCGGCGGCCTGGTCCTCGGCGCTGTTCTCGGCAAGGCCCGTCGGCGTGTTCTTGTCGACGAGCAGCAGCATCTCGGCGGGCATCGTCACGTAGCGCCGCCCGCCTGCGTGCGTGACGTCGATCGTGTGCGCGTACCAGTCCTGCTCGCACTCGGGCGTGAGATCCCACTCGGCGACCTGCTTCAGGCGCGACGGGTCGGTGATGTCGTAGACGCTGAAGCCCGTCGCGAAGCCGGCCGCGTTGTAGAGGTACGTGCGCCCGTCGAGCGGGTCGTTCTGGATGAACGTGTCGTGGACCTCGTTGTTGACGATCGTCGCGGTCAGGTCGCGGCTGAGGACGTTGCGGACGGTCGTGAGGGTCCGCTTGCCGGCGACCCTCGTCACCTTGGCGATGTCGATCCCGACGCCGTTCTGGTTGGAGATCACGTACTCGCCGGCGGCGCGCGGCCTGTCCGCGCTGGAGGGGCCGGCGGGGATCGTGTGCGAGCGCACCGTGTGCACCCCGCCCAGCCCGAGGATCGGATAGAACTGCGTGCGGACCGGTTTGCGCGGGTTGGCGAGGTCGATCACGTCGACGCCGGGCCCCGCCTGATTGAGCGAGTTGGGGTTCAGCGGCAGCGACGGCAGCAGCGTCAGCTTCTGGATCGACAGGTACGCCGTCTTGCCGTCCGGCGCGAGGTCGACGAAGGCGCCGCAGTTGATGTCCGCCAGCAGCTGGTCGCACTCGGTCGCGTTGTAGCGCGAGAGGAACTTCGGCTGCGACGGGTCGGAGACGTCGAAGAACAGCACGCCGGCCTGCGGGAACGTCATCTCGATCGCGGCGATGTCGGCCTTGACGTCCATCTCGCCGAGGATCACGTTGGGGCGGTCCTTGAGCTGCTCGGTGAGCGGAATGAACGCCGCCTGCTCCATCCGGCAGGCGAACTCGTGCTCGGCGATGTTGTCGTGGCGATGCCCGCCGCCGAGCGGCATCGCCTGCGCGGCGGCCTCCGTGCACGGACCCGCCGGCGTCGGCGCCTGGCGCGGCGTCGCGAAGCGCGACAGCGCGTCGGCGGCCTGCGCCTGCGGCGCGCGGGCGAGGTTCGCGAACAGGCCCTTGCCACCGATCGCGGCGGGCTCGACGGCGAGACCATGCGCCTCGCCGGGATGCGCCCCCGACGGCGCCGTCGGCAGCAACGCGGCGAGCGCGGCGAGCAGCAGGGCACCGCAAAGGAGGAGTCGGCGGGACATCGGGACGGGCAAAGTTACACGCGCGCCCGGCGCAGACCCAACTCGCTGCTCACGCGCAGCGGTGCGCCGCGGGGTGCAACTCGAACGTCATGACCAGCTGCGCGCCCCCGCGCGGCGACGACGAGATGTCCAGCGCGTCGGCCGTGTCGGCGATGAACGGCAGCCCGACGCCGAGCCCGGGGCTGTCGAGCCGCGGCATCATCCCGGTGCCGTCGTCGGAGACCTCGACCATCAGGCAGCCGCGCTCGATCCGGGCCGCCACACGGACCTGGCCCGTGCGGCGCCCGACATAGGCGTGCAGGACCGCGTTCGTCACCGCCTCCGAGACCGCGAGCTTGACCGAGGACAGCAGCGGCTCGACGACGCCGGCCTTGCGCGCGAAGGCCGCGATGTCGCTGCGCAGCACGGGCACCGAGGCGGGCACGGCGACCATCGACCGGAGTAGCTGCGCGCTCACGGGCGCATTCTCCCCGTTCGGGCCGACGATGAGCGTGAACTTGCACGCTGCGGACGGATCGGCCACCGCCGCCTACTGCTCGCCGCGCGCGATCAGGCGGCTGAGGACGATGATCGTCTTCGTCCGCGCGATGCCGGGGTTGGTCCGGATCCGCTCGAGCGCGGCCTCGAGATGGGCGACGTCGTTGGCGCGCACCTGCACGAGCGCGTCGGCCTCGCCCGTGACCGTGTAGGCCGCGACGATCTCCGGCTCGCCGGCGAGCGTCTCGCGCAGCGCCATCGGGCTCATGTTCGCGACGCAGTGGATCTCGACGAAGGCCTCGGTTCGCTGGCCGAGCGCGGCGGGGTCGACGATCGCGGTGAAGCCCGTGATGACGCCGCTGGAGCGCAGCCGGTCGACGCGGCGCTTGACGGCCGGCGAGGACAGGTTGATGCGCTCGCCGAGCTCGGCCAGGCTCAGCCTGCCGTCCTCGAGCAGCGCGGCGACGATCTTGCGGTCGGTGTCGTCTATGCCGCGAACGATGACGGTTGTCGCGGCGCGGCGAGCCGCAACGGCGCGCCGACCGCGAGCGTCTCGAGCAGTCGCTCGGCCAGCCACGCGGTGTCGGCGTCGCTGATCGTCAGCGGCGGCGCCAGCCGCACCGTCTGCTCGTGCGTGTCCTTGGCGAGCACGCCGGCGGCGAGCAGCCGCTCGCAGGCTGCGCGCGCGCTGCCGTGGCCCGCGTGCAGATCGAGGCCGAACCACAGCCCGCGCGAGCGGACCGCGGCGAGCGCCGCGGGCGCGGCCGCGTCGATCGCCGCGCGCAGCTTGGCGCCCTGTCGCGCCCCGTTGGCCTGCGGCTCACCGGACGCGAGCAGGTCGAGCACGGCGCGGCCGACGGCGCAGGCGAGCGGGTTGCCGCCGAACGTCGAGCCGTGCGTCCCGGGCTCGAAGACGCCGAGCACGGCGTCGTCGCCGGCGATCGCCGACAGCGCGACGATGCCGCCGCCGAGCGCCTTGCCGAGGATGTAGATGTCCGGTTCGACGCCGTCGTGATCGCAGGCGAACGTGCGCCCGGTGCGGCCCAGCCCGGACTGGATCTCGTCGGCGATCAGCAGCACCCCGTGCTCGCTGCACAGGCGCCGCGCCGCGGCGAGGTAGCCGGCCGGCGGCACGATCACGCCGGCCTCGCCCTGGATCGGCTCGACGAGGAAGCCGACGACGTCGTCGCCTGCGGCCGCGAGCGCGGCGGCCAGCGCGGTCTCGTCGCCGAACGGGACGCGCACGAAGCCCGGCGCGAACGGGCCGAAGCCGTCGCGCGCCACGGGATCGTCGGAGAACGAGACGATCGTCGTCGTGCGGCCGTGGAAGTTGCCGTCGCAGACGATGATCGTCGCGCGCCCCGGCGCGACGCCCTTGACGTCATAGCCCCACTTGCGGGCAGCCTTGATCGCCGTCTCGACGGCCTCGGCGCCGGTGTTCATCGGCAGCACGCGGTCCTTGCGGGTGAGCGCCGACAGGTCGCGGGCGAACGGGCCGAGCTGGTCGTTGGAGAACGCGCGGCTCGTGAGCGTCACGCGGCCGAGCTGCTCCTGCGCGGCCGCGATCAGGCGCGGGTTGCGGTGGCCGAAGTTCAGCGCGCTGTAGGCGCTCAGCGCGTCGAGGTAGCGCCGGCCGCGGTCGTCGCGCACCCACGAGCCCTCGGCCTCGGTCACGGTCACGGGCAGCGGGTGGTAATTGTGGGCGGTGTAGCGGTCGGCGAGCGCGGCGCTGTCCTGGCGCGCGAGGGTCACGTCGAGCGCGAGCGTCAGGCAGCGCGGCCCGCCACCGGCCTTGAGGAACTCCGAGACGTCGACGACGACCGGCGTGAAGCCGCGGGCGCGCAGCTCGCCGTCCAGGCGCGGCGAGCAGGCGGGCATGACGACCGTGCGCCCGACGACGACGGCGTTCGCGCTGAACGCGCCCGCCTCCTCGTCGGTGAGCAGGATCGGGTCGGGCACGAGTTGCTTGACGAGCCGTGCGCCGTCGGCGTCGACCTTCGTCGGCGCGAACAGCGCGCAGCTCGCGTCGAGCGGACAGAAGACGATGTCGACGTGGTAGAAGCGCTCGTCGACGAGCTCGACGGGCAGGATCGGCGCCGCCGTGAGGCGCGCGAGGTCGACGTAGGACGAGGCCGAGGAGCGCGTGCGGTAGCCGGTGACGAGCGTGCCCTCGAAGGGCAGGCCGTCGCCCGCGCCCTCCTGCACGACGTCCTCGCTCAGGTGGCGGACGGCGTAGCCGTGGTCGCTGAACCAGCCCGCGGCATGGGCGGGCTCGGCCCGGCGCTCGGGATGGCGCATGCGCGCGGCGACGAAGGTGTCGCCGTCGACGAGGCCGAGGTTGGCGGTGAAGACGAGGTCGGGAAGGTCCGGGTGCGGGTCGAGCGTCTCGACCTCCGCGCCGGCCTCGCGCAGCGTCGCGACGAGCGCATCCCACTGGCGCTGGGCCAGATCGCGGTCGACCGTCACCGCGACGTCCATCCACGGGTTGATCGCGTAGGTGACGTCGAAATGGGTGGGCGGGCACATGAGGTAGCGCCGGCCCCAGGTGAGGTCTTGGGTCATCGCTGAATGGTGGCCGTCGGGGACCCGTTCGCCAAGAGGCCGACCTTGCGCGTCGGCGCAAGATTCTTGCGTCTATCCGTCCTTTGCGGCTGAATACTGCCGACAGCGCGGATCAGAGCGGCATGAATCGCCGCTATCGCCGAGTGGCGGGGTTCGAGCGCTGCATCGTGCCGTACAGCGCCAGCAGCGCAAGGGCGCCGCCGGCGAGCCCGGCGACGTAGGCCCACTGCATCGGGCGGTCGTCGAGGAAGCCGTCCCACTCGCGGATCGCTCCGACGAGCAGCAGCGCGACGGCGATCAGGAACGTCTGCACGAGGATGCGCCAGCTGCTCCAGCGCGGCTCGAAGGACAGCAGGAGAAAGCCGAAGCCGACCTGCGCCGTGAAGCAGGCCAGCACGCGGGCGGTCAGCGGCGTCAGCGTCCAGCCCCAGGCGTCGATCGCGATGCTCGGCTGGAGCAGCACGGCGGCGGCCGCGAGCAGCGCGCCGATCCCGACGGCGCGCACGACGAGGCGCAGTCGCTCGGGCACGATCACCTCGCCGGCGGCGGGCGCCCGCGGGTCGTGGCGCTGGTTGCGCCACCACAGCCAGCCGACGGCGAACGGCGAGACGACGTACACGATCGTCCAGCCGTAGAACGCGAGCGTGGCGAGCAGCGGCGGGTCGGGAAGCCCGTCGTGCGCCTGGCCCTGGTTGAACTTGTCGTAATGCAGCAGCGTCGTGATCAGCATCAGCAGCGCGAAGAACGCCGCCGACAGCACGCCGACGGAGACCTCGTGCCAGCGCTGCGTCCGGTACACGCGCACGAAGAAGTACGCCCCGGCGCCGTAGCCCGCACCCATGAAGATCGGCGTCAGCGGAGCTTGGATCGTCCAGGCCCAGAGCTCGTCGGTGCGCGTCGGAAGGCCCCACAGGATGATCAGCGCCGGCACCAGCACGGCCACCACGACGCCCGCCGCGACGCGCGTCGCCGCTACCACGCGATCATCCCGATCGGCAGACATGCCCCGTTCTACCAGCTGGCGCGGCGCCCGGGGTGTGAACATCGGATGACATCCGGCGATCCGATCACGGTCCAGCGCCGGCGACCAGATGGCGTGGACTAGTCGGACTGCATCGACTTGCGCCACAGCAGCGCGGCCGCGACGCCGAGGCAGACGATGCTGGCGCCGTAGGCGAAGCCGAGCGCCGTCGTCCGGGGATCGCCGAGGTTGAGCAGGAAGCCGTGGGCGACGACGACGAGGACGACCGCGAGCGCGCGCGTGAAGAATCGCATCAGGGCAGCATGGGGCATCGGACGGGTCCGACGATAGCGCCGACGCGCCAGGAACCGAAGCGTCCTAGCCGACCGCGAGCTCCCAGCGGGCGAACGCCTCCTCGACCGCGCGCTTGGCGGCGGCGTGGCGCTCCGTCGACCGCACCGTGCGCTGCGGTGTCGACCACGCGTCCGGCTCGGCGAGCTCCGCCTCGAGCTGCTTCAGCGCCGCCTCGGCCTGTTCGATCTCGCGCTCGAGCTCGCGGATGCGGCGGCGTGCGTTCTTCGACGGCTGCGCGCCGGCGGACGCGCCGTTGCCGTTGGCGAGCGCCTTCGCCGTCGCTGCGGCGAGCTTCTCGCTCGCGCACTCGGCGGCGGTCGCCTGCTTGCCGGCGGGCTTCGGCTTGGGCGGCCTGGACGGCTTCGCGGCCGCGGCGGCCTTCTTCGGCGCGGCCGACCCCTTCGGCGCCCGCTCCGCCAGGCGCTTCTCCTCGCGCACGCGCAGGAACTCCTGCCAGCCGCCGTCGTAGGAGCGCAGCGTCCCGTCGAGCACGGCGACCGTGCGCGTGCCGACGGCCTCGAGCAGGGCGCGGTCGTGCGAGACGAGCAGCAGCGCGCCCTCGAACGCCTGCAGCGCGTCCTCGAGCGCCTCGCGGCTCTCGATGTCGAGGTGGTTCGTCGGCTCGTCGAGGATCAGCACGTTGGCGCCCGACGCGACAAGGATCGCCAGCGACAGCCGTCGGCGCTCGCCGCCGCTCAGCCCGTCGAGCGGCTTCTCGGCCTCCTCGCCGCTGAACAGAAAGCGCCCGAGCAGCGCGCGCGCCTTCTGCGGCGGCAGCCCGGTGTGGATCGCGCATGCCTCGATCACCGTGCGCGCCCGCCCGCCCGGCCCCTTGCTGAGCTCGTCGGCGTGCTGGGAGAGGTGGCCGAGCTTGACGTTGTGGCCGGTCGAGAGCCGGCCGGCCGCCAGCGGCCGGACACCGGCGAGCGTGTCGATCAGCGTCGTCTTGCCGGCGCCGTTGGGGCCGACGAGCGACACGTGCTCGCCGCGCTCGAGCCAGATCTCGGCGTCGTCGAGCAGGACCTTCGGCGGCTCCCCGACCTCGACGCGGGCGCCCGTCATCTCGAAGACGACGCGCCCCGATCGCTCGGGCGCCTTGAAGTCGAACCTCAGCCCCTCGCGGTCACGCGGATCGCGTTGGATGCGCTCGATCTTGTCCAGCCGCTTGACGCGCGACTGCGCCTGCTTGGCCTTCGTCGCCTTCGCGCGGAAGCGCTCGACGAACTTCTCCAGGCGCGCGATCTCGGCCTGTTGCTTGTCGATCGCGCGACCGAGCGCGATCTCGCGCGCCGCGAGCTCGGTGCGCCAGCGCGTCCAGGTGCCGGGGAAGAAGCGTGAGCGGCCGGCCTCGAGCTCGAGCACCGCCGTGCCGACGGCCTCGAGGAACCAGCGGTCGTGGGCGACGAGGACAATCGCCGTGTCGAGGCCGACGAGCGTCTTCTCGAGCCATTCCAGCGACTCGATGTCGAGGTGGTTCGTCGGCTCGTCGAGCAGCAGCAGATCGGGGTCGCCGGCCAGCGCGCGCGCGAGCGAGGCGCGCGTCAGCTCACCGCCCGAGAACGTCTTGAGCTGGCGGTCGAGGTCGTCCTCGCAGAAGCCCAGCCCGCGCACCATCGCCGTCGCGCGGTCGCGCCAGGTCCAGCCGCCGGCGTGCTCCAGGCGCGCCTCGGCGCGCGAGTACTGGTCGAACGCCGCCACGTCGCCGTCGGCCATCGCCTGCGCGAGGCGCGACAGGTCCTGCTCGACCTCGATCAGATCCTTGCAGCCGCTGAGGATGTAGTCGCGCAGGCTCAGCTCGCGGTCGCGCGGCGGGCGCTGGTCGTGGAGCGCGACCTTGCAGCCCTTCTCGAAGCTCAGCTCGCCGCCGTCGACCGACGTCTCGCCCGCGAGCATCCGCAGCAGCGTCGTCTTGCCCGCTCCGTTGCGCCCGGCGATCGTCAGCCGGTCGCGGCGCTCGAGCTTGAACGAGACGCCCCGCAGCAGCGGGCTGCCGGCCATGTCCTTGGACAGGTCGGATGCGATCAGGACGGCCATGCCTGCATGGTAGGAGCGTTTCAGGCTGACGTGTTGAGCTCCTCGGCCTGCGACCGGGCGTCCTCGAGCGCGAGCCGCAGCTCGCTGGCCAGCTCGACCGCGTCCAGGCCGGCCGGGAGCCCGCGCACGGTGCGCTCGTGCTCGGAGCCGTCGCGCCGCAGGACGACGGCGAGCGCACCGCAGGGACGGGTCACGGTGTCCACATGCCAGGGGCCCTGCCGTCGCGCCCGGCTCGCGATCCAGGCGGACAGCAGGACGTACAGCAGGACCGCCACCGCGACGACGCTGACGAGCGCGACGACCGCCCTCATCGCGCCGCGGGGCCGACGATCGAGCTGAGGTTGCCGCCGAGCGCCTGCAGCCCGCTGGGCAGCGCGCGGATCGCGTCGATGCGCGCCTGCGACGGGTTCTCGCGATAGGCCCGCCGCGTGGCACGGATCGCCCGCGCCTTCTGCTGCGCCGCCCGCCGGTCACCGATCGCCGTCTCGACGCGCTGCTGGGCCTGCAGCCGCTTCGTCGCGACATCCGCGCGCGCGGCGGTCGCCGCGGTGATGCTCGTCTGCACCTCGTCGTCGAACTTCACCTGGACGAGGCGAAACTGGACGTCCTCGAAGTAGCGCCCGCCGAGCGTCGACGCCAGATCGGCTTCGAGCGTGCGCCCGATCTCCTGCTGGACCTTCGTGAGGTTCTGCGCGTTGTCCTGGTCGACGTCGACCTTGCCGGTCACCGCGGCCGCCGAGTCCTGCACGTAGGCGCAGGTGTTGTTGAGCTCGACGCAACGGTACTTGCCGACGGCCTCGCGCAGCGCGTTGTCGAGCACCGGCCGGAACTGCACGGAGAGGAACTTGCTCCAGCCCTCGGAGCCCTCGTAGGGATGGCGTCCGTCGAACGTGCGCACGCCGTAGTTCGTGTAGAACGACCGCACGGTCGCCGGCTCGGTGTTGAAGCGAAACAGTGCCTGCCCCTCGATGCGCACCTGGATCGCGTCGGACGTCGGGGTCTCGAAGAAGCTCAACGTGTCGCCCTGCTCGCGATGCGCCCGCTCCGGCGAGATGACGTAGTTGCGCTGGGTCGCCGGAAAGCAGTGCTGGCTGTTGAACACGCCGATGAACGCCACGCCGCCCGACGGCTGGCGCACCTGGGCGATGCCGCGCCCGTCGAGCGGCCCGCCCTCCTGGACGACGCAGACGTCGCTCGGCGCGACGGCCTTGAACGAGCTGAGCACGACGAACGCGGCGATCACGAGCAGGACGCCACAGCCGCCTGCGATACCGCCGATCTGTCCCCGCGTGAGCCTGCTGAGTGCGCCTGCCATGCGAGCGAGCATCGCTTCACCTCCACAGTCGTTCAGGAACCTCGAAGTGGTGTGAGCATCCGTGCCGCCGCTGATGGCGGCTACGCGCCGCAGACGGCGTCCGCCCGGCCACCCGGCGACCCGCGTCCGACGCCGGCGCTCCGATCCGGACGGCGATCCGACGCGGCAACGACATCGCGCTCGTGGGACCCGTACGGTGGGCGCCGAGATGACGCCAACCCAGCGCCTGAGCCTCCTCGCGGCGATCATGGGGTCGTTCGTGGTCGGGCTCGACGCGACCGTCGTCAACGTCGCGCTGCCGGCGATCGAGGACGACCTCGGCGGCGGCCTCGCCGGCCAGCAGTGGGTTTCCAACGGCTACCTCCTGGCGCTCGCGGCGCTGATCCTCGTCGGCGGGTCGCTCGGCGACGTCGTCGGCGAGCGGCGCGTGTTCAGCGTCGGCGTGCTCGGCTTCGGCGCCTCGTCGCTCGTCTGCGCGCTCGCGCCGAGCATCGAGGTGCTCGTCGCCGGACGCGTGCTGCAGGGCGTGTTCGGGGCGCTGCTGACGCCGAGCGCCCTGGCCGTGATCGTGGCGGCGTTCCCGCCGGCGCAGCGCGGTGGGGCGGTCGGCTCGTGGACGGCGTGGTCGGGGATCGCGGCGGTGCTCGGGCCGCTCGTCGGCGGCCAGCTCATCGACGCGGCGTCGTGGCGCTGGATCTTCGCGATCAACGTGCCGTTCGTCGTGCTGACGCTCGTGATCGTCTTCGCCGCGGTGCCGCGGCGCCCGCGCGCCGCCGCGCGGCCGCCGATCGACTGGCCCGGCGGCGTGCTGTCGTTCCTCGGCCTCGCGGGCCCGACGCTCGCGCTGATCCGCCAGCCCGAGGCCGGCTGGGGCGCGCCCGACGTGATCGTGCCGGGACTCGTGGGCGTCGTCGTGCTCGCGGCCTTTCTCGCGCGCGAGCGGACGACGGCGCACCCGATGCTGCCGCTCGAGCTCTTCAAGCGGCGCAACTTCGCCGCCGGCAACGCGCAGACGCTGGCGATCTACGCCGGCCTGTCGATCCTCTTCTTCTACCTCGTGCTGTTCCTCCAGCAGGTGGGCGGTTACAGCGCGACCGAGGCGGGCCTTGCGACGCTGCCGACGACGCTCGTCATGTTCACGCTGTCCAAGCGTGCGGGCATGCTCGCCGACCGGATCGGCCCGCGCTGGTTCATGGGCGGCGGACCGCTGGTCGCGGCCGGGGGGATGCTGCTGCTCCTGCGCGTCGACGCCGACGTCGACTACGTGACCGAGGTCCTGCCCGCGCTCGCGATCTTCTCGCTCGGGCTGTCGGCGACGGTCGCCCCGCTGACCGCGACCGTGCTGTCGGATGCGGACGAGCATCAGGCGGGGATCGCATCGGGAGTCAACAACGCGATCGCCCGCGCCGGCGGGCTGCTCGGCGTCGCGGCGCTGGGCGCCGTCATCGCCGCGCAGTTCGCGGGCGCGCTGCGCGGGCAGGTCGAGACGGCGGCGCTGTCGCCCGCGGGTCAGGCGGTCGTGCGCGCCGCCGAGGATCGCGTGCTCGCGCGTGCCGACGTCACAGGCCTGCCGGCCGAGGAGGCGGCGAACCTTGCGCGCGCCACCGAGGCGGCCTCGCTCTCGGCGTTCCACACCGGGATGGCGATCAGCGCCGCTCTGGTGGCCTTCGGGGGCGTGATCGGCATCGCCTTCGTGCGCAACCCGCGGCGCGCGGTCGACTGCGCCGGCTGCGCTGGCGGTGCGCTCGCGGGCGCGCCCGTCGATGCCGCACGCGAGCGGGCGGTGGCGGTCGCCTGATCCGGTCTCGGACGGCCCGTTCGCAGCTGCGGTCCTGGTGGCGTCACCCGGAACGCGCCGATCGACAGCCGCCGCCTACCGGTCCGGCGGCTCCTCCTCGTCGGCCTCGCCGTACTCGGCCGTCGAGCGATCGGACTCGAGCTCGGGCGTGAAGGCATCGAGCTCGGGGAACGCCTCGCCGTCGTCGTGGGACGCGTTGCGAACGAGATCGCGCTCGGCTAGCTCGAAGCCCTCGGCCTCGCCACCACCGGCCTCGTAGACCGGGATCAGCGCCGGGTCGATCTCCTCACCGGGATCGACGCCGCCGACGCTGGGGCCGGCGCCGCCGATCGCGCGCGCCTCCGCAGCCGCCTCCCACTCCTGGCGCGTGGCGAAGTCGGGCTCGTCTTCGGTTGGGTCGTTGAACTCCATGACGACGGCGGGTTACCCAATCACAGCGCGATCGATCGTCGACGTCAATAAACTCCGCGTCGTGTTCCGTCGCCTGCCCGCCGCCACGCTGATCGCGGTCACCACGCTGCTCGTCGCGGCCGCCCCCGTGCTGGCGCACGACAACGGCGAAGGCTGGTGGGGCGAGACAAACGATCGCGTCATCACGAACGCGGGCTTCATCCTGATCATCTTCTTCCCGCTGTTCATCTTCGTCATGTCGATCCTGCAGTGGCGGCTGGAGTTGCGCAAGGACCGGCGCAAGGCCGAGGCCAAGCGCCGCGCCGCCAGCGCCGGCGGCTGGTAGCACCGGCGCGCGCCGGGCCTTGGTCGGTCGACCGACGACCGCGGACCAATAGGCTTGGCCGCAGGTAGGCGGCGATACCGAAGAGGAGAGCAATGGCGTATTTCGTGACGGGCGCGACCGGCTTCATCGGACGTCATCTCGTCGAGCGACTGCTCGAGCGCGACGGCGACATCCACGTGCTCGTCCGCGCGGGGTCGCAGGATCGCCTGAGCGGGCTCGTCGAGCGCTGGGGCGCGGACGCGGCGCAGCGCATCAAGCCCGTCGTCGGCGACCTCGCCGAGCCGAACCTCGGCCTGTCGGGCGAGCAGATCGCCGCTCTGCGCGGCGCCGTCGAGCACTTCTTCCACCTCGCCGCGATCTACGACATGACCGCGCCCGACGAGGCCAACGAGCGCCTCAACGTCGACGGCACGCGCAACGCCGTCGCCGTCGCCAACGCCCTCTCCGCCGGGCACCTGCACCACGTCTCGTCGGTCGCCGCCGCGGGCGAGTTCAAGGGCCTGTTTCGCGAGGACATGTTCGACGAGGGCCAGCGGCTGCCGTCGGCCTATCACCGCACGAAGTTCGAGTCCGAGAAGCTCGTACGCGAGCAGGCGAAGGTGCCGTGGCGGGTGTACCGCCCGGCGATCGTCGTCGGCCACTCGCAGACCGGCGAGATGGACAAGATCGACGGCCCCTACTACTTCTTCAAGGCGATCCAGAAGGCGCGCTTCGCGCTGCCCGAGTGGTTTCCGCTGATCGGCCCCGAGCTCGGCTACACGAACATCGTGCCCGTCGACTTCGTCGCGAGCGCGATCGACCACATCGCCCACCAGCCGGGGATGAACTTCCAGGCGTTTCACCTGACGAACCCCAAGGCGATGCGCGTCGGCGAGTCGCTGAACGCGTTCGCCGGCGCCGCGCACGCGCCGAAGCTCGCGATCCGCGTCGACAAGCGCCTGACCGACGCACTGCCCAAGGGCACGCTGTCGATGCTCATGAAGCTGCCGCAGCTGCGCGATATCCGCCGCACCGTGCTGGCCGACTTCGGGATCCCGGAGGAGGTCATCGACCACATGGCGCTCAAGCCGCAGTTCGACACGCGCGACACCGAGCGCGCGCTCGCCGGCTCGGGGATCGAGGTGCCCGAGCTCGGTACCTACGCCGACAAGCTGTGGGACTACTGGGAGCGCAACCTCGACCCCGACCTCTTCAAGGACCGCTCGTTCAGCCACATCATCAACGGCCGCACGGTGATCATCACCGGCGCGTCGAGCGGCATCGGCCGCGCGACGGCGCTGAAGGTCGCCGCCGCCGGCGGCGTGCCGCTGCTCGTCGCGCGCGGGATCGAGAAGCTCGAGACGCTCCGCGACGAGATCGAGGCCGCGGGCGGCACCGCACATGTCTACAGCGCCGACCTGTCGGACATGGACGCGATCGACGACGTCGTCGCGCGGATCCTCGCCGACCATCCCGCCGTCGACTTCCTCGTCAACAACGCCGGCCGCTCGATCCGCCGCTCGATCAAGCTCTCCGAGGATCGCTTCCACGACTTCGAGCGCACGGTCCAGCTGAACTACTTCGGCGCGATCAAGATGATCATGGCGCTGCTGCCGCACATGCGCGAGCGCCGTTTCGGCCACATCGTCAACGTCTCGTCGATCGGCGTGCAGACCAACCCGCCGCGCTTCAGCGCCTACGTCGCGTCGAAGTCGGCGCTGGACTCGTGGACGCGCGTCGTGTCGTCGGAGGTCGTCGGCGACGGGATCTCGTTCACGACGATCCACATGCCGCTCGTGCGCACGCCGATGATCGCCCCGACGAAGCTCTACGACCACTTCCCGACGATCAGCCCCGACGAGGCGGCGGACCTCATCTGCGAGGCGATGCGCGCCCGGCCGACGCAGATCAACACGCGCCTCGGGACCGCCGGCGAGGTGCTGCACGCCGTCGCGCCGAAGGTCATGGACCAGATCCTGCACATGGCCTACAAGGTCTTTCCGGACTCGGCGGCCTCGAAGGGCGAGAAGGCGCCGGCCGAGTCCGAGCGCGCGAACATGGAGCAGATCGCGATGGCGAACATCATGAAGGGCGTGCACTGGTAGCCGAATCGGGGGCAGATGCGACCGCCGCCCCTGGACTAGCTGGCTGACGGTGCTATACAGGACGGACGCGGTGCGCGTCGCATGCACGCGCGCACCGAAATCCGCATCACCTTGCGACCGCAGACGGGACGGTGGGTTGGACCGGCGGCGGGCGCGAAGGGAGACCACGTGTCTTCGCCATCGGAAGACCTCGCCCCGCGGGCCCTCGCGTTTGCCGCGCGCTGTCACGCCCGCCAGCGCCGCCACAGCGACGGGGAGCCGTTCATCGCCCACCCGGTCGAGGTCGCGCGGCTGTTGCGCGACGCCGGCTGCTCGGAGCATGTCGTCGCCGCCGGCCTGCTCCACGACGTCGTCCAGGACACCGACGTGAGCTTCACCGAGATCGAGGCGCGCTTCGGCGAGGAGGTCGCCACGCTCGTACTCGGCGTGACCGACGACTCGTGCATCGACGGCTACCGCCTGCGCAAGCAGGCTCTGCGCGACCAGGTCCGCTTCGCCGGCGGTGACGTCGCGCTGCTGTTCGCCGCCGACCGGATCGCCAACGTCCGCGAGCTCCCCCGGCGCATCGGCCGCGAGCGCGGGCGGATCGACGGGCTGTCACCCGACGACCGCACGCGGCGCTACCTGGAGAACCACCACGCGATGCGCCTGGAGCATTACCGGGCGTGCCTCCAGATGCTCGAGCACGTCGCGCCCGAGCATCCGCTCGTCACGCAGCTGGCCGAGGAGCTTCGGCACTGCGACGCGGTCGTCGCGGGCCAGACGTGAAAGGGGCCCGGCGTGAGCCGGGCCCCCTCTACGAACGTCGTCTGGACGGTGAGGCGGTTCAGGCCTTGATGAACGGCTTGACCGCCGCGAGGATCTCGTCCATGTCGCTGGCCTTGTCGAACGCCAGCGGCGCCGGCGGCTTGTTGCGCACGAGGCGGATCATCGCCGCGTGGCGCGCCTCGATCTGGACGATGCCGCCCGCGGCCGCCAGCACGTCGACCGACTCGATCAGCGGAGCGGCGCCGTTGTAGGCGCTGACGCCGGTGTCCTCGAGGACGTTGGCCGTCTTGAGGTACGCCGCACGGCTGGCAAACGCGCCGCCGAAGGCGAACGTCGGCTTGGCGACCGCCTTGCCGCCGAGCTGCTTGATCGTCGCGGCGAGCGCGTCGACGTGCTCGGCCTCGTTGTCGCGCAGCTCCTTGGTGAGGTCGCTCTCGTACTTCGACAGCCCCTTCACCTGCTTGGCCGCCTGAACGTAGAACTCGGTCTCGAGGTACTCGAGCGTGAGCGCGTAGTTGAGGATGTCGACGTCGCCGCCGCCGGACTCGGCCAGCGCGGCCGAGATCAGACCGGTCGCCGACATTGCGCCGTAGGCGGCGCCCGCGGCGAGGGTGGAGCGCATGAGGAACGACTCACGCGTCATACCGTGAACCTTGATGGTGGCAAGCTCGGGAGCCACCAGTCGCGATGTAGCCATATGCATTCTCGCTTTCGTGATCGTGGTGGGTGTTATGCCAGGAACGGCTTGACGGCCGCGAGGACCGCGGTGTCGTCCATCGGCTTGGCGAATGCACCGTCGGGAAGCGCGCCTGAAAGGCCGCCCTTGCCGCCGAAGCCGCGGCCGACGAGGATGTTCAGCGCCGCAGCGTGACGCGCCTCGACGGAGTGGATCGCCAGTGCGGCGGCGAGCACTTCCTTGTTCTTGATGTTGCCGGCCTGGCCGAGGTACGCGGCGGCGCCGAGGTTCTCGACGTCGGCGGCGGTCTCGAGCACGGCCATCAGGCCCTTGTCGAGTGTCGGGCCGAAGTTCGTCTTCGGGGCCGCGACCGGCTTGCCGCCGAGCTTCTTGATCGTCGCGATGAGCGCGTCGACGTGCTCCTGCTCGGACTCGCCGAACTTCTTGGCGATCGTGGCGACCTTGGCGTCCTTGACGAGGCCGCTGGCGATCACCTGCTTGTAGAAGTCCGCCTCGAGGAACTCGAGCGTCAGGGCGTAGTTGAGGACCTTCAGATCGCCCTCCATGTCGGACGCCGAGGGATCGGCGCTCGGCGTCGAACCGCTGCTGCCGCTCGACGAGTCGTCGTCGTCATCGCCGCAGGCGGCGAGAATGACGGTGGCGGCGCTGACCGCGCCGGCACCGCCGAGCATCTTGAAAAAGCGCTTGCGAGACGATGGGTCGTCTGCAAGCTCACGCAGTGCTGAGTCGGTCACGAAAACGTGCCTCCGGACTCGAAGTTGACAAGTGCAGGCTGTTAGCGGAACCGACGGCCTGGCAGATCACGCGCTGGCGCGTTCGCGGTCTTGACTTTGCAGAATCGACCGCCGGCTCGCACCACGCGGCCGCTCGGACGCGTGGACGGACTAGTGGGTCACTAGAGGCGGAAGATCGGCACCAAGCGCTGCTCGTGCTCGGCCTCGATGCGCGCGACGACCTCGATGTGCGCCTCCAGCAGCGTGCCGCGCAGCTTCGTCCCGAGGCCTTCGTCGACCTGGAAGATCCCCGCCGAGTTGGACATCGCGATCTCGACGCGGACGGCCTTCTCCTCGCCGGCCCCGATCTTCACCTTTTCGATCGCGTAGGCCGACAGCGAGTGGATGTTCGTGTGCCCGGCCTCGAACGGCACGCGCGAGCGACCGCGGGCCATGTCGAGCGCGTCGGCGACGCGCAGGATCGACCCCTCGATCGTGAACGGGTCGCCCTTGGAGCGGTGCGAGATGATCGCGTGCATCGTCTCGGCGACGACGATCGCGCGGGTCGGCTCCTCGTAGACGTCCTCGAGCAGCGTGCCGAGCTTGTCGGCGGTGAGAAACAGCGAGTAGGCCTCGTGGTCGGTGCGGTGGATCGACATCCCGACGCAGTGCAGCAGCGCCGCGCCGGCGATCACGACCTCCGCGTCGCGCAGCTCGAGGCCGTGGTCGGCGACGATGCTCGGCGTCACCCCGCGCGCGAACAGCAGCCGCGAGAGGCGCAACGCGATGTTCAGCACGATCTGGATGTGCACCCACGAGTGGTCGGACATGTTCAGCCGCTCGGCGTTGACCGCCGCTGCGTGCCACCAGCCCTTGACCTGAAGGTCGCCGTCGACGGCCGCGAGCAGCTTCTTCAGGCGCTTGTTGCCACGCGCCGGCGCGTGCACCTGCGCATCCTGCGGCGCCGTGGGCGCGATCGCCGGACGGTCGGGGTCGGTCACTCGTCGTCCGCGTGCGAGCCTTCGCCGGCCCGCGCGGCGTGCAGGGTCATGAGCTCGCGCTGCACGGAGCGCGGCGTCTCGCCGGGCTCGCGCCGGCGCCAGCTGCCGTCGGAACCCAGCTCCCACGCCCACTCGGTCGTCGCCAGCGAGCGCTCGAGCGTGTCGAGCAGGTCGGCCTTGGCCGACGGGTCCTCGACGGGCGTGATGAGCTCCACGCGCGTGTCGAGGTTGCGCGGCATGAGATCGGCGGAGCCGATCAGCACGCGCGTCTCGCCGTCGCGCTCGAAGCTGTAGATGCGCGAGTGCTCGAGGAAGCGGCCGAGCACGCTCGTCACGGTGATGTTGTCCGAGATGCCCGCGACGCCGGGGCGCAGGCAGCAGATGCCGCGCACGTTGAGCTCGACGGGCACGCCGGCCTGCGACGCGCGGTACAGCGCGCGGATGCAGCGGCGGTCGACGAGCGAGTTCATCTTCAGGCGGATGCGGGCGCGCTCGCCGGCGCCGTGCGAGGCGATCGTGCGGTCGATCTCCTCGAGGATCCCCTCGCGCATGCCGCGCGGCGCGATCAGGACCTTGTGGTACTCGCTCGGGCGCCCGAGTCCGGTCAGGAAGTTGAACATGTCGGCGACGTCGTTGCCGATCTCCTCGTCGCACGTGAACAGGCCGACGTCGGTGTACAGGCGCGCCGTCTTGGGGTGGTAGTTGCCCGTCCCGATGTGGACGTAATGGCGCACGCCCTTGCCCTCGCGGCGCACGACGAGGATGCACTTGGCGTGCGTCTTCAGGCCGGGATAGCCGTAGACGACGTGCACGCCCGCCTGCTCGAGCGAGCGTGCCCAGCTGATGTTCGCGCGCTCGTCGAAGCGCGCCTTCAGCTCGACCATGCAGACGGCCTGCTTGCCGCGCTCGGTCGCGCGGATCAGCGCCTGCACGAGGCGCGAGTCGTCGGAGGTGCGATAGACGGTCTGCTTGATCGCCAGGACGTCGGGATCGCTGACGGCCTGCTCGACGAAGCGCTCGACGGAGGTCGCAAACGAGTCGTACGGGTGATGCACGAGGATGTCGCCGCGGCGCATCTCGGTCAGCAGGTTGGCCGGCTCGGCGTCGTTGCCCTGCAGTCGCGGCTGCGTGACCGGCGTCCAGGGCAGGTCGCGCAGCTCGCCGAACCCGCGCAGCTCGTAGATCTGCCAGAGGTCGCCGAGGCCCAGGATGCCGTCGACGTCGTAGACCTGGCGTTCCTCGAGATCGAGCGCGTCGCACAGCAGTTGGCGCACGCCGCGGTCGATGTTGACGTCGACCTCGAGCCGAACGGCCTCGCCCATGCGCCGCCGGCGCAGCTCGGCCTCGACCGCCTGCAGCAGGTCGTCGGCCTCGTCGGAGACCTCGAAGTCGGCGTCGCGCGTGACGCGGAAGAAGCCGTGGCTGACGACCTCCATGCCCGGGAAGAGCGACTCGAGGTTGGCCGCGATGACCTCCTCGAGCGCGACGAACGTGTTCGGCTGGTCGGCGACCTCGACGAAGCGGTCGAGCATCTCCGTCGGCACCTTGACGCGGGCGAACGTCTGCTCGTCGGTGACGGGATCGCGGACGAGCGCGGCGAGCGAGAGCGAGAGGCTGGAGATGTAGGGAAACGGCCTGCCCTGGCCGACCGCAAGCGGCGTCAGCACGGGGAAGATCTGGCGCCGGAAGCGCTTGGCGAGCGCCTTGCGCTGGGACTTGGACAGGTCGTCGAGCGCGAGGATGTGGATGCCGGCCTCGGCCAGCGCGGGGTACAGCTCGCCGAGGACGATCTCCTCGAGACGCTGCTGCTGGCCCAGCACGCGCTCGCGGATCGCGTCGATCGTCTCGGACGGCGTCAGCCCGTCGGGGCCGGTCGCCGACAGCCCGGCGTCGATCTGGTCGTGCACGCCGGCGACGCGGATCTGGAAGAACTCGTCGTTGTTGGAGCTCCAGATCGCCGCGAGCTTGACGCGCTCCATCAGCGCCATCGCGTCGTCGCCGACGAGCTGCAGGACGCGGTCGTTGAAGTCCAGCCAGGTCAGCTCGCGGCTGAAGTACAGCGACGTGTCGTGCAGGTCGAGATCGGCCGGCGGCGGCGGCTCGGGCGCGGGTTGGACGTCGCTGATCGCGTCCTGCAGCGTGATCTCGGCGTCGGAGGGCGTCATGTCGCTGAGATCAGAGTAGCCCCGGCGGCGAGGCGGGTGAACGGGTTGTGAAGGTCGTGTCGCAACCCCGTCGCGCCGACGCCGCCGTTCGCCGGCGTCGGCGACGACACGCGCCCTCGCGAGCGATCACCTCAGCCGCGCCAGCTGCTCGAGCACCACCCCCTCGCGCACCCCGCCGCCCGCCAGCAGCAGCGGCGCGCCGAGCGCGCGCGAGGCGGCGTCGAGCAGCAGGATCCCGGCGGGCAGCAGCCGCGCGCGGTCGGCGTGCAGACCGAGCCGCAGCGCGACCTCCTGCGATGGCCGCGCGACGAGCGTCTGCAGCCCGCGCGTCAGCGCGTCGCAGTCCAGCGCGACGCCCAGCAGCCGCTGCATCGAGGTGGCGCTGCCGCCGACGGCGTAGGCCGCGGCCGGCTGCGGCGCGTCGACGTCGCCGAACAGCGCGCCGAGCTTCGCGCGCAGCGCGGCGAGCTCGGCCGGCGTCGGCGGGTCGGACGGCAGCTCGGCGCGCGTCAGCGTCGACGAGCCGACGGGCAGCGAGATCGACCAGACGACGCCGCCCGCGGCGGTCCCGACGACAAGCTCGGTCGAGCCGCCGCCGACGTCGACGACGCCGAGCGGGCCGGCGGGCGGCGCGACGAGCGTGCCGATCGCGCCCGCGAACGCCAGCCGCGCCTCGTCCTCGCTGCTGAGGATCTCCATCGTCGCGCCGCAGGCCGCCTCGATCGCCGCCGCGAGCGCGCGCTTGTCGAGCGCGTCGCGCACCGCCGCCGTCGCGATGACGCGCGTCGAGCGCGCGCCGAGCTCCTCGGCGAGGCGCAGCTGGCGCGCGACGATCGTCGCCACCTCGGCGATCTTGTGCGGCCCGACCTCGCCGGCTCCGGTCGCCCCCAGGTGCGTGAAGGCGCGCTCGGAGATGAGCTCGCGCAGGCGCGGCCCAGCTGCCTCGGCGACGAGCAGCCGCGTGGTGTTTGACCCGATATCGATGCAGGCGCAGCGAGGCAAGGGAGTCGCCGCAGCCGATGTTGTCATGATTTCGCGCCGTGGATTCAGAAGCCCCCGCCATTCTCGTTCGCGACCTGCACAAGTCCTACGGGACCGTGCACGCCGTCCAGGGCATCGACTTCGAGGTCGCGCGCGGAGAGGTCTTCGGCCTGCTCGGCCCCAACGGCGCCGGCAAGACCACGACGGTCGAGGTGCTCGAGGGCTATCGCGAGCGCACGCGCGGGATCGTCTCCGTGCTCGGCCACGACCCCGGCGGCCGCCCGCGCGCGCTGCGCGAGCGCGTCGGGATCGTGCTGCAGTCCAGCGGCATCTACCGCCATGCGACGCCGCGCGAGCTGATCACGCACTGGGCCGGCTTCTACCCGGCGCCGCGCGACGTCGAGGAGGTCATCGACCTCGCGGGCCTGCGCGAGTCCGAGCACGTCCTGACGCGCAAGCTGTCGGGCGGGCAGGCGCGGCGCCTGGACTTCGCGCTCGCGCTCGTCGGCGATCCCGAGCTCGTCTTCCTCGACGAGCCGACGACGGGCTTCGACCCCGCGGCACGGCGCGCGGCCTGGGACACGATCCGCGCGCTCGCCGAGCTCGGCAAGACCGTCCTGCTGACGACGCACTACCTCGACGAGGCGCAGGCGCTGTGCGACCGCGTCGCGATCGTCAAGCACGGCCGCATCCTCGCCGTCGGCGCGCCCGCCCAGCTCGGCGTCGGGGCCTCCTCGCGCTACCGCGTCAGCTGGCGCGACGAGGACGGCGACATGGTCAGCCGCGAGACCGACGACCCGACCGCGCTGCTGCACCAGCTCACGAGCGCCGCGCTCGCGCGCGGGACCGGCCTGGAGGACCTCAGCGTCAGCCGGCCGTCGCTGGAGGACGTCTACCTCGAGCTGACAGCCGAGATCGACGAGGAGCAGACCCGATGACCGCCGCCGTCGCGCTGACCTGGCGCCAGTACCGCCTCGAGCGCAAGATGTTCTGGCGCAACCCGAGCGCGGCGTTCTTCAACTTCGTGCTGCCGCTGCTGTTCCTCGCGCTGTTCGGGGCGATCTTCTCGGGCAGCCAGGCGGACCTGAACATCATCGTCCCCGGGATCGCGGGGATGAGCATCATGACGACGACGTTCGTCGCGCTCGCGATGAACCTCGTGTTCCTGCGCGAGCAGGGCGTGCTCAAGCGCCTGCGCGGGACGCCCCTGCCCAGCGGCGCGTATCTCGCGAGCCTCGCCCTGCACGCGATCACGAACACGACGATCCAGCTGACGATCGTCATCGGCGCCGGCGCGCTGCTGTTCGGCGTCGGCCTGCCATCGGACTGGCTCATGCTGGCGCTGTTCGTCGGCGCCGGCGTCGCGTGCCTGGCATCGCTCGGCGTCGCGCTGTCGCACGCGATCCCGAACTTCGACTCCGCACCGGCCTACGTCAACGCGATCTTTTTGCCCGTGATCGTCCTCAGCGGCGTCTTCTACGACGCCGAGGCCGCGCCGACGTTCCTGCGCGACATCGCGCAGGCGCTGCCGCTCACGCATCTGATCGACGGCCTGTCGGCGGCGATGGTCACCGGTGCCGCGTTCGCCGACCATCTCGACGACCTCGCCGTGCTGCTGATCTGGGGCGCACTGGGCGCTGTTCTCGCGGCTCGCGGCTTCAGCTGGGAGGCACGGCGGGGCTAGCACACGCGTGCGTGCGGGTCGGGTTCGCGGCGCATCGACGCTCCGCTTTCCGGCGCAAGCGAACGCCCAGCCGCATGATCGGCGGCGTGGCGGTCGAAGAGCGCGTCGATCATGCGCGCCACGGCGACGATCCTCGGCCTGCTCGCGGGCCTGCTCTGCATGCTCGCGGTGGCCCCTGCGGCAAGCGCCTACTCGCGCGCGGAGACCGCCGCGCTGCAGGTCGCGCTGCGCTCGGCGGGGTTGTACTCCGGCAGCATCGACGGCGTCGCCGGCCCCGGTACGGCGGCGGCGGTGCGCGCTGCGCAGCGCAACGCCGGCCTGCCGGCCGACGGCGTCGCCGGGCCGGCCACGCGGCGCGCGCTGGGGCGCCTCGGAGGCCCGCGCCTGGGCAGCCGCCCGATCGCCCCCGGCGCGGTCGGCTGGGACGTCGCCGCGCTGCAGTTCAGCCTCGCCGCGCACGGCTTTCCCGGCGGGCCGGTCGACGGCGCCTTCGGTCCGCGCGCGACCGCGGCCCTGCAGCGCTTCCAGCAGTGGGCCGCGATGGCCGCCGACGGCGTCGCCGGGCCGGCCACGCTGCGCGCCCTGAGCACGCCGCCGCCGCGCTCCCCCGTGCGCCTGCGCGCGCCCGTCCAGGCGGTGCTGGGCGATCGCTTCGGACCGCGCTGGAACGTGTTCCACGCCGGCCTGGACTTCCCGGCCGCGGTCGGCACGCCGGTCCGCGCGGCCGGCTTCGGGACCGTCGTCGCGGCCGGCTTCGACGGCTCCGGCTGGGGCAACCGGGTCGTCGTCGGCCACCGCTTCGGCCTGCGCACGCTGTACGCGCACCTCGCCACGATCGCCGTCTCCGCCGGCCAGCCGGTCGGCGTCGGCCAGCGGATCGGCAGCGTCGGCTCGACCGGCCGCTCGAGCGGCCCGCACCTGCACTTCGAGCTCACGCTGCGCGGCGCGAACGTCGATCCGCTCAGCGCGCTGTAGGCGAGCGCGACGCGGCGTGGGCAGCGTTGCGTGAAGGGAGCCGTGGCCAGAGACCCCGTCCGTCGAGTGGCGATCTTTGACGGCTCAGCCGTCAGAAAGCGCCACTGGATCGAAACCGCCGCGCCGAGGCGACCGCGCGGCGCTTGCGCGACGCCGCCCGCTGCGCGAGGCTCACGCTTCCGACGAGGAGGCCCACTCATGTCCAGCGCAGAGGCGCGGATGCCGCCGCTGCAGGCGTTGCTCGACGCGTTCAACGCCCACGACGTCGACGCGATCATGGCGTTCTTCACCGACGATTGCGTCTTCGACACGCCGCGCGGGCCCGCGCCCGGGGGGCACCGGCTGGTCGGCAAGCAGCAGGTCCGGAAGGGATTTCAGGCCCGCTTCGACGGGATCCCAGACATCGACTACGGCGACGCCCGCCACTGGACAAGCGGTGACCGGGGCGTGTCGGAGTGGACGATCCGCGGCACCCAGGCGACCGGCGAATCGATCGAAGTGCGCGGATGCGACCTGTTCGAGTTCAGCGACGGCAAGATCAGCCGCAAGGACTCCTTCTGGAAGATCGTCGACTGACACGGCGCCGCATCCGCTGTCTGCAACCCCCGTCGCCGAGGGGAGCGGGCAGGTCACGGGTCCCGCTGCCTGGCGGCGGGTCGAGGATCGAGGATCCGCGAACCACCGCCACGAGGCGTGCGTGCGTGCCGGTGCGATCCGGGATCTGTTACTCGAGCCGGCGGCGGTCGTGCATCGATCAGGCGGTGCTCGGCTCGGGCAGCTGCCCGATCTGCGCCAGCAGGCTCATGACGTCGGAGACCTCCCACTCCTCTTCGATCCTGCCGTCGCGACAGCGGCTGATCGTGAGGCCTGTGAACTCGACATCGTGGCCGCTCACGTGTCGGCCGCGGAACGTGGACCGGGTTGCGACGTAGTCGCCCTCGGTGAACTGGTGCTCGACCGTGATGCTGAGGTCGGGGATCTGCGCCCGGTATCCCTTCACCATCTCGGCGAGGCCGTCGGCGCCGCGGATGCCCTCCGGATGCAGGACGTAACTCTCGGCCAGCAGGCCGGGGAGGGCGTCGAAGTTGCCGGCCGCCGCCTGCGCGAAGCAGTCGCGGACCCCGACCGTGTTGTGTTCGTTTGTGTGTGTGCTCATGCCGTGAGCGTCGCAGCGGCGACCGGGCTCAGCATCGGTGAAACTACCCACACCACTACGGGTCTTTGGACGTCTGGCGCGCCGCATGGGCGGCGGCCGTGCGATCCGTCGTCGTCGTCGCTCGGGCTCAGGCGTCGCCCGCCGCCGCCGCTCCGGTCAGGTGATCGAGGACGCGCTGGAACTCGTGCGTCGGCGAGAAGTCGACGTACTCGCTGTCCTGCAGCGCCTCCGGCGCGTGGCCCGGGCCCCAGTAGAAGGCCTCTCCGGCGGCGAAGTCCTGATGGCCGTCGACGGTGTGCATCCGCACGCAGCCCTTGAGCATGTAGCCCCAGTGCGGGCACGGGCAGAGGTCGTCCGGGAGGCCGACGGTGGCCGGCCGCAGGTCGGCGCCGGCCGGCAGGCTGACGAAGCCGACCATCATGCCCTCCTGGTCGAGGACGCGGACCTCGACGCCGCCGTCGGCGATCGCGACGGGCACGTCCTCGCGGGGGATGCTGCGCATGGTGACCTCCTGAGTCGTCGTGGTGATGGCGTCGACCGTGTGCGTGTCGACGCGAAGACACGATCTCCGACCGGCGTTCCCGGAACGTTCCCTAGCGGCGGGCGAGCGCGGTGCAGCGCTGGGCGTCGAGCGGCTGTCCCCACGCGAGGTAGCCGTCGGCGGCGCCGTGCAGGTGGTCGCGCGCCTCGTCCGGGCGTCCGTGGGCGCGCGCGACCCAGCCGCGCACCTCGGCGACGGCGGCGTGCCAGGCCGGCGGCAGCGCGATGACCCGCAGCGCCTGCTCGCAGTCCTGCGCGTAGCGGTCGGCGCGCTCGAGATCTCCCGCTCGGGCGGCGGCGATCGCGGCCGGGACGACGAACGCGATGCGGCATGTCGGGCACGTCTCGGCGGGGCCGCGGATCGCGCTCTCCGCGTCGCGCACGACCCGCAGGCCGCCGGCCGGATCGCCGGCCGCCTGCACCATCGCCCCGTAGATCCGGTCGAGCGTGTGATGGCCGACCTCCGACTCGCGCGCCATCAGCAGCGCGTCGACGAGAAACGGGCGCGCGAGCTGCGGCCGGCCGCGGTAGGTCGCGACCTGCGCGCGCCCGAGCAGCGACAGCGCCTCCCCGGCGCGGGCGCCGATCCTGCCATGCAGGCGTGCGCCGTCGGCGAAGTCACGGTCGGCCTCGTCGAGTCGACCGGCAAGGATCCGGGCCTCGCCGCGGAGCGTGAGCGCGAAGGCGTGGCCGCGCGCGGCGCCGAGTCGCTGCGCCTCGTCGGCGAGGCTGTCGGCGAAGGCGATGATCTCCGCATTGGGCAGCCCGCCATAGAGCATGCGCTCCGTGACGCACAGCTGGCCGTCGAAGACGCGCGTCGCGATCTCGGGCAGATGGTGCGTCGCGCGCAGGTACTCGCGCAGGCGCGTCGGCAGATCACCCTTCGCGTGGGCGGCGAGTGCGTGCGCCCAGGTCGCGTCGAGGATCGCCCCGGGATCTCCCAGCTCGATCGCCAGCCGATAGGCCTCGTCGGCCTTCGCGGCGGCGGTGTCGGCGTCGGCGTAGGCGCCGATCGCCGCGGCCGCGCTGAGCGTCAGCGCCTCCGCCAGCCGGCCGACCGTCGTGCGCGGGCTCACGCCCTCCAGCGTGCGCAGCGCCCCCACGGGATCGCTCGCCTTGAGCTGCGCGAGCGCCTGGCGCGCCCGCAGCTCCTGCGCCGCTGGCCCGCCGACCGCTGTCGCGGCGGCGGCGTAGGCGTCGGGCGCCCGGTTGTCGCCCAGCGCGTCGAGGATCTCGGCACGCAGGCACAGTGCCTCGCAGTGCGCGGGCTGCGCGACGAGCAGGCGCGCGACGTGGCCCAGTCCGTCGGCGAAGGCGCCCACGCGCGTTGCGTGCCGCGCCGCGCGCAGCAGCCAGGGCACCGCCGCATCGGCCCGCTCGCCCTTCAGCCAATGGCGGGCGACGAGCTCGGCCGCCGCCCCCGCGAGCTCCAGGCGACGCGCCGCGTCGCGGTGCAGGCCGACGCGCCGATGGGGCGCGAGGTCGTCGGTGAGCGCCTGGCGAACGAGCTCGTGACGGAAGCGGTAG
The DNA here is from genome assembly GCA_963756465.1 of uncultured Solirubrobacteraceae bacterium. Taxonomy (GTDB): domain Bacteria; phylum Actinomycetota; class Thermoleophilia; order Solirubrobacterales; family Solirubrobacteraceae; genus CADCVQ01. The sequence continues at coordinate 115,296 of CAVWNK010000002.1, read as the reverse complement.
CGCGTACCCGCCACGACGAGGACGCCCGCGTCGAGGGCCGCGTCGAGCAGCGCGAAGGCGCCGGACTCGTCGCGACCGGTGAGCGCGAGCACGCTGGCGATGTCGAGGTCGTCCTCGACGATCGCCAGCGCGGCGAGCGCATCCAGCACGTCCGCGTCGAGTTCGGCGAACCGGTCTCGGATGGCGGCGCGGACCGTCTCGGGCAGCGGGCTCGTTGTACCGGCCGCGAGCGTACGCGCGAGCTCGAGCGCAAAGAAGGGATGTCCGCGGGCGAGCTCGACGACGTCGTCGACGCTGTCCGGGGAGGCGCGCTCCAGCGCGGCGAGCGCGACGAGCCGCGCGATCGCAGCGTCCTCCAACGGGCCGAGCTCCAGCGTCAGCGTGCGGTCGTCGCGCGCGAGCTCGACGATGCCGCGCGGCAGGCTCGTCCAGATCCACTCCGCGCGGCAGGCGAGCAGCACGACCAGGGGCCGACCGCCGCCACCGGCGACGAGTTGGTGCAGCACGCCGGCGGTGGCCTCGTCGCAGAGGTGGGCGTCCTCGACGCACAGCAGCGTCGGAGATTCGGTCGTCGCGAGGTCGAGCGCCCGCTCGAACGCCGCCACCACCTGGTGACGGGTCAGGGCGCTGTCCAGCGGCGGCGCCGGCCCGGCGAGCGGGCTCAGCTCGGCGAGCACCGAGTGCGTGCGCGCCGGCAGCGCGTGCAACGGCCCGCGTCCGTCGACGAGGACCTGCGCGACGGCCGACCCGATCGGGTCGTACGGCGCGCCGGAGACCGTGCCCGTGACCGTCAAGACCCGCCAGCCGCCCTCGCGGGCACGGTGCATGACCTCGCGGCACAGCGCCGACTTCCCGACGCCCGCCGTCGCGCGCACGAGCACGGCCGCCGTCCCGCCATCGGCGACCGCGCTCAGCACGGTGGCGATCCTCGCGAGCTCGGGCTGCCGGCCGACGAAGGCGCGCTCACCGATCCGGACGCCCGCGGTGGCGCGGTCGTACAGCGCGCGCGTGCGGGCACCGGGCTGCACGCCGAGGTCGCGCACGAGCGCGACCCGCAGCCGCTCGTACCAGCGCAGCGCGACGTGTCGCTGGCCCGCGTCGATGGCAGCGCTCATGAGCTGCTGGCAGGCGACCTCGTCGGTCGGCTCGACGTTCAGCAGCCGCTCCCACCGACCGCCGCGACGCAGCAGCTCGGTGAGGCAGGCGAGCGCGCGCCGGCGCGGCTCCTGCGTCCAGGGCTCGTACGGGCACGCCGGCAGCAGGTCGCCCGCGTAGGACGCGGCGACCCGCGCGCAGGCGTCGTCGTCGCCGCCCCGCAGGGCGAGCTCGCCCTCCTGCAGGAAGCGCTCGAGGTCGCAGACCACGCGGCGATCGGGGAACAGCGCGGCACGTCCCGCGCGCAGGACGACCGCATCCGCCTCGCCGAGCGCCCGGCGGGCATGGTGGGCGGCCTTGCGCATGTTCGCGGCCCCGGCGTCGGGCTCGAGATGCGGCCAGAGCTGCTCGATCACCTCGTCGCGTGCCAGCCGGCGGCCGTCGGCGAGGGCCAGCAGCGCCACGAGCTCGCGCGCGCGGCGCGTCGGCCAATCGGTCTCGGCGACCTCGCGATCGCCGATCCGCACGCACAGGCCCCCCAACATCTCGATCCGAACGTCGTCTGGCGCTGGCTGCACGATCGCGAAAAACCGTCCTGCCGGTGGCCGGCGGTGGATGACCGTTTCATCGTAGGTGAGCTGCCGCCGCGCGGCCCGCGAGGACGCGCTCGCGTGCAGATGCAGGGGTTCGCGCCCGCGCGTCCGTCGCGCATCGCGGGCGCGATTCGGCCGAGCTCGATGTCGTCGGTTGGTGGCCGCGCCTACGCGCCGACGACGAACGCCGGCGGCGGCTCGCCGGCGACGCGCAGCGGCACCGTCGCAAGCGACCCCGTCTGCCAGTCCTCGCGCAGCAGCCCGAAGATCACGACGTCCAGCCCGCGTCCGCCGTGACGGTGGTAGCGGCGCAGCACGCCCTCGCGCTGAAAGCCGATCCGCTCCAGCGCGCGCTGGGAGCGCACGTGCTCGACGTTGGAGTACGCGCCGACGCGGTCCAGACCCAGCAGCGCGAACGCCAGATGACACATGAGCGCCTTCGCCTCGTGGTTGGCGCCCGTCCCCCACCAGGCGCGGCCGAGCCACGTCCCGATCGTCGCGCGGCGGTCGCGCCGTACGAGCTCGCCGAGCCCTGTGATGCCGATCGGCCCGGCGTCGAGGTGCTCGACGACGAGGTCGAGGTGCTCGCCGCGCTCGCGCTGCGCCGGCAGCCGCCCGAGGTACGCGCGCGCCTCCGCCTCCGAGGAGTACGGACCCCACGAGAACCAGCGCGTGACCTCGGGGTCGCGGGCCTCGGCGTAGAGCGCGGCGGCGTCGTCGTCGCGCGGGATCCGCACGCGCAGCGTCGGGCCTGTCAGGGCGAGATCGTCCACCGCCGGTAACACTACGAGCATGCTCGCGTTGCTCTACGACATCCACGGCAACGTCTGCGCGCTCGAGGCCGTCCTCACCGACGCCCGGCGGCAGGGCGCGACCGCCTTTCTGATCGGCGGCGACGTCGCGCTGTTCGGGCCCTGGCCCGAACGGACCGTCGCGCGGCTCGGCGAGCTCGAGCCCGCGACCTGGATCCGCGGCAACGGCGAGCGCTGGACCGCCGACCCCGACAGCGCCCCGGGATGGCTGCGCGGCGCGACGAGCGCCGCTCGCGAAGCGCTCGGCGACGAGCTCGTCGCCGCGCACATGGCGCTGCCCCCGTCGGCGGCGATCGGCGACGACACCCGCGCGTGGCACGGCTCGCCGGTCAGCGACGTGCGCTCGTTCCTGCCCGAGCCCGGCGACGACGAGACCGAGCTGCTCGCCGGCGCGCGCGAACGGCGGCTGATCTTCGGCCACACGCACCTGCCGTTCGCGCGCGCCGCGGCCGTCGGTGCCACTGCGCTCGTGAACCCCGGCAGCGTCGGCATGCCGCTCGACGGCGACCACCGCGCCGCCTACGCGCTGCTGCACGGCGACGGCGCGGTCGAGCACCGCCGCGTCGCCTACGACCACGCCGCCGCCAGCGCGGCGCTGCGCGACCGCTATGGCGACGCGGACTGGTACGCGCGGGTGGCGCATCGCTTCGCCGAGGCCCGCATGGAGCCGTCGTGAGCGGTGTAGCCTCGCGCCACCACGTCGAAGCCCGCCGGTTGAGAGTCGAGGAACGCCCATGACACGCCCCCGCATCGCGCTCGCCACCTGTACCGTCATCGTCGTCGTCGTCGCCGCCGCCGCCCTGGCCGTGCCGTCGGCGGGCGCGACGCGCCTGTACGCCACGCTGAGCGGTGCGCAGGAGGTGCCGTCCAGGGGCGATCCGGACGGCAGCGCGCGCGTCACGCTGACGTTCTCCGGCGACAAGGGCGTCTGTTACGTGATCCGCCCGCGCAAGCTCGAGACGCCGCAGGCGGCGCACATCCACAGCGGCAGGAAGGGCATGGCCGGCGGGATCCTCGTCGACCTCTTCACGAAGGCCAGGGCGCCGATCGACGGCAAGATCGCCGGCTGCGCGAAGATCAGCGCCGCGCAGGTCGAGCGGCTCGTCGCGAGTCCCGGCCGCTTCTACGTCAACGTGCACACGAAGAAGTACCCCGGCGGCGCGGTCCGCGGCCAGCTGACCACGAGGAAGCCCGCGAGCTGAGCGACGACGTCGACCCGCAGCTGCAGCTCGCGATCGCGCTCGGGCGCGAGCTGCTGCACGGCTCTGGGGCGCTGCGCGTCAGCGTCGCGCTCGACGCGCCCGCGCCCGCGATCGTGGAGTGCGAGCGGCTGCGCGCGATCGTCGTCCACGACGGCGACGGCAACGTGCGCCAGCTGCCGCATGACGCCGCGGGCGGCGTCGCGCTGCCGCCGCTGCCGTTCATGCGCCGGCTGCCGGCATTCGACGTCGACCCCGCCGACGGGCGCGTCGCCGGCGTGCTCGGCGGCCTGGAGATGCTCGGGCGGGCCGTGCGCGACATCGCGGCGCTGCTGCCGGGCGGCAGCGTCGTCGCCGCCGATTACGAGACGAGCGATCCCGCCGTCCCGCTCGGTATCGCCGGGCGCGCGGACGAGCCGCTCGTCGTCCTGATCGGGGAGCTCGAGTTCGAGCTCGAGCTCGACGTCGATCAGCCGCCGAGCGCCTGAAGCGCGCTCGCGCGGTCCTCGGCGACGGTCAGCAGCCGCGTCAGGCCGGTCGTCTCGAACGTCCGCCGGACGGAGCCCTCGGGCGGGCACGCGACCGTCATCGCGCCGCCCGACTCCGCCAGCGCCTGGTGGCCGCGGATGACGGTGGCCAGGCCGGTCGAATCGATGAATGCCAGCTCCATGAGGTCGAGGCAGACCCGGGCGCCGGGACCGGGCAGCGCGAGCGCCGTCTCGACGTCGCCGACACCGCGCAGATCCAGCTCGCCGGTCAGCACGACGACGTGGATCCCGTCGCGCTCGGAACGCTCGATCGTCAGCTGGGGGATGTTCAACCTTGCTCCCGTGGCACCTCATCCTCCCGCACGCGCGCCACGAGCACGTCCGGAGGGCCGTCGCCGACGCGCGCGACGGCGGCATCGCGCTCGGCCGCGAGCGCCGCCGAGCAGATCGCCCGCGGGCAGGCGGACGGGAGCGCCCGCCCGGGCCTCGACGTCGAGCGACCGCGCGAGCGGGCCGGCACTCGTGCGCGGGCCGTAGACCTCCCGGGGACGGTCAGAACGTCGTGGTCGCTGCCCACGTCGGCGACGACACTACGCCATCGGGAGCTCCGCCGGGGAAGCGCCGACGACGGCCTGCGAATCCTCGCTGCGCACGAGCAGCAGCGTCGCGACGATGCCGATCGCGGCGAAGCCGGCGCCGGTCATGAACGCGAGCTGGAAGCCCTCCGTCAGCGCGCTCGGGACGGCGGCCGGCGCGCCCTGCGCCGCGCCGATGAGATCCGTCGTCTTGGAGCTCGCGATCGTCCCCAGCACGGCGAGGCCGAGCGCCCCGCCGATCTGCTGGGAGGTGTTGATGAGCCCCGAGGCCAGCCCCGACTCGTCCTTCGAGACGCCGCTGACGGCGGCGATCGTAACGGGCACGAACGCGAAGCCGAGGCCGACCGCGGCGACGACCATCGGCGCGAGCAGGTCCGACAGGTACGAGCCGTTGACCGGCACCTGCCCGAACCACAGCAGCGCGAACGTGATCAGCGCGAGCCCCGCGATCAGGACCTTCTTGAAGCCCAGCCTCGTGACGAGCACGGACGCCGCGCCCGCCGATCCGATGATCGCCAGGGCGAGCGGCAGGTACGACAGGCCGGCCTTGAGCGCGCTGTAGCCGAGCACCTCCTGCATGTAGCGCGACAAGAAGAAGAACATCGCAAACAGCGCCGCGCCGACGAGCAGGCCGACGATGTTCGCACCCGTCAGCGTGCGCAGGCGGAAGATCGCGAACGGCATCAGCGGGTCCTTCGAGCGCAGCTCGATGAACACGAACGCGACGATCAGCGCGAGCGAGATCGCCAGCAGCGTGAGCGTCTGCGTCGAGCCCCAGCCGGCGCTGATCGTGTCGACGAGCGCGAAGACGAGCAGCGACAGACCGGCGGTCACCGTGATCGCGCCGAGCGCGTCGAAGTGGTGCAGGTCGGACTCGCGGCGGCTCTCGACGAGCAGGCGCGGCGCCAGCAGCGCGACGACGACGCCGATCGGGACGTTGACCCACAGCACCCATTCCCAGCCGGCGTACTCGGTCAGGATCCCGCCGAGCAGCACGCCGGCGGCGCCGCCGGAGCCCGACACCGCGCCCCAGACGCCGAGCGCCTTGTTGCGCTCGGCACCCTCCTCGAACATGTTCGTGACCATCGACAGCGCCGCCGGCGCGATCAGCGCGGCGCCGAGGCCCTGCACCGCGCGGGCGATGATGAGCTGCGTTTCGCTCTGCGACAGGCCGCCCGCGAGCGAGGCGATCGAGAAGACGAGCAGCCCGAGCATGAACAGCCGCCGGCGCCCCAGCAGATCGGCCATCCGCCCGCCGAGCAGCAAGAAGCCGCCGAACGTCAGCGCGTAGGCGTTCGGGATCCAGGTCAGGTCCTCCTCGGAGAACTCCAGGTCCCGGCCGATCGACGGGATCGCGACGTTGACGATCGCGGCATCCAGGATGATCACGAACTGCGTACTGGCCAACAGGGCCAGCGCCAGCCACTTGCGTCGCTGTGCCGCTTCTGCGTCGGTCATCGGCGCTACTCCAACTCTGCTCGCGTTAACATGAAGGTCGGTTCCGCTTTGCCGCGGGCCAGGCTACGGAAGGACGGTTCGGCTTGTCAACCATCGCTCATCGGACGCTGCGCGCCGACGCGCGCCGCAACCACGAGAAGGTCCTGGCCGCGGCGGCCGCCGCGTTCGCCGAGAGCGGGCTGGAGGCGCAGGTCGAGGACATCGCGCGCCGCGCCGGCGTCGGCGTCGGCACCGTCTATCGCCACTTCCCGACGAAGGAGGCGCTCGTCGAGGCGCTCGCCGGCGAGCACTTCGAGCGCCTCGCCGAGATCGTGGAGGCGGCGCTGCAGCAGCACGGCGCGCCGTGGGAGCTGTTCGCGAGCGCGATCTGGCGCTCCGCCGAAGCGGCCGCCGGCGACGTCGCCTGGTGTGAGCTGATCGGCCGCCACCCGAGCACGATGCAGGCCACGGCGGGCGGCCAGGCGCGCCTCGCCGCGGCGATGTCGGCGCTGATCGGGCGCGCGCAGGAGGACGGCGCGATGCGCGCCGACGCGACCGTCGACGACGTCAGGACGATCATGTGCGGCTTCGGCCACGTCGCCGCGGCGCAGCGCGCGGGCGCCGGGCTGGACTGGGAGCGCTACCTCGAGATCGCGCTCGACGGATTGCGGGCACGGTGACCTGGAGCCAGCGGCTGCTCGCGGTCTTCTTCACCACCGCCGGGACGCTGCACTTCCTGCGGCCGAAGATGTACGAGCAGATCATGCCCGAGGGGCTGCCGGCCCACCACGAGCTCGTGCTCGTCAGCGGCGCCGCCGAGATCGCCGGCGCGGTGCTCGTCGTCTTCCCCCGCACGCGGCGGCTCGGCGGCCTGTGGCTCGTCGCGACGCTCGTCGCCGTGTTCCCGGCGAACGTCAACATGGCCCTCGACCCCGACCGCTACGACTCGATCGCGCCCGCCCTGCTGTGGGCGCGGCTGCCGCTGCAGGGCCTGCTGATCTGGTGGGTCCTGCGGGCGACGCGCACGCCGGCGCGACAGAACTCCTCGACGATCCGTACACAACCTTAAAGGCAGCCTGAGGCGTTCCTTACCGTGCCTTGAGGTGCCGGGTCGAGAATGCTGCGCAGGTTCCCTTCGTCGATCTGGAGACCCCTCCCCCATTCGGATCGACTGCCTACGGCCTGGCAACGGGTCGGAGAGCAAAGGAACCGCGTGTCGCGCTCCCGATACCTGACGCGACCGCAGACCGCGAGGGTAGGAGGCGGTGGACCGATGCCACCGCCTCCTCACCCCGCGCGTCGCCGCCACCTCCCCCGGCGGCGCACGCGACGCCGGGGCCGGCCCGGTGGGTCACTGACATCTCCGCGTGGCCGGCCTCGTCGTACGGTCGATGCCGTCAGGACCCCGACTCGGCCGCCGCGACCCAGCCCAGCAGCTCGTCCACCGTCGAGCCGGCGGCGACCGTCCCGCCGTCGCTGGCGGCGCTGACGAGCAGCCGCTTGCGGTCGACGACGGCGGCGATCTGCTCGTCGATCGTGCCGGCCGCCAGCAGGTACCAGGCGGTGACCGCCGCGGGCTGGCCGATGCGGTGCACGCGATCCTCGGCCTGGTCGTGGACGGCCGGCGACCAGCCCAGCTCGACGAAGGCGACGTTCGAGGCCGCCGTCAGCGTCAGACCGACGCCGGCGGCGTCGAGCGAGCAGACGATCAGGCGGCAGTCCGGGTCCTGCTGGAAGCGTGCGACCTCGGCGCTGCGCCGGTCGGCCGCGAGGACGCCGGTCGCCAGCGCCGCCGATCGGTGCGCCGCGTGCAGGCGGCTGCCGATCTCGCGGTGGCGACAGAAGACGACGAGCTTCTGGTCGGCCTGCGCGAACGCGTCGATCCACTCGTTCGCCGCCTCGAGCTTGCCGCGCGCGGCGACGAGCGACAGCGTGTTCAGGCGCACGAGCGCCTCGGCCCTGCGCGCGCGCTGCGCGGCCTCACGGCCGCGCGTGCGCACGGCCGCCGCGTGCGCGCCGGGTTCGAGCGCGGCGATCGAGGCGAGAAATTCGGCGTCCGCCTCGGCCTGTTCGCGCACCCACCGCGCGACGTCGCGCTGGACCTCGACGTACTCGCGCCGGTTGGCGAGCTCGACGGGCACGACGACGCGCTGCTTGGCCGGCAGCTGCGGCAGCACGTCGATCTTGCGGCGGCGGACGTAGCACGTGCGCCGCAGCCGCCGGTTGAGGACGTCGAGCTCGCGGCCCTCGCCGTAGACCCGTTCCAGCCGCCGCGCGCCGCCGGCGACGCCGAGCCGGTCGAGCACCTGCAATTGCGCGGCGAGCTCCGCGGGCCGGTTGACGATCGGCGTGCCGGTCAGCAGCAGGACGATCGCGTCGGGGTCCATCGCCGCCGAGACCTCCTGCGCCGCGCGCGTGCGCCGCGCGGCGGGATTCTTGACGAAGTGCGACTCGTCCAGGACGAGCGCGCGCGGCGGCTCGCCGGCGAGCGCGCCGGCGTGCCGGTAGAGCACGTCGTAGCTCACGACGGCGATCTCGGCGGCCGCGGCCGCGGGATCGGCGCCCAGCGCGGCGGCGCTGCGCCCGGGCAGCCAGCGCCCGGCCTCGCGCAGCCAGTTCAGCCGCAGCGATGCGGGGCACACGACGAGCGCCGGGAACGCGCGCTCGGCCTCGAGCACGGCGAGTGCCTGGACGGTCTTCCCCAGCCCCGGCTCGTCGGCGAGGAACGTGCGCCGCGCGCGCCGCGCGTACTCGACGGCGGCACCCTGAAACGGGCGCAGCGGCGCCGCCAACCGGGCCGCCGACACGTCGCCCTCGGCGCTTGCCGACAGCCGCTCCATGCGCTCCAGTCGCCGCGCGAGGCCGATCGCCTCGGTCAGCTTCGCGATCACCGCTGCGCCCGCGGCGAGCTCCGGGCGCTGCTCGAGCAGCGCCGGCAGGCCGTCGGCGGCGGCACCCTCGATCGTGACGAACCACGCGTCCGACGAACGGCTGACGGCCAGGCCGAGACCGCGCAGCGCGGGCTCGATGCCGGGGTTGCAGGACCGGCACAGGCGCAGCCGCGGGCTGTCCGGAGGCGCCTGCTCGACGCCGACGATGCAGCGATGGCGCAGGTCGGCGATCGCGGCCGGGGTCAGCGCGAGCTGCTGCTCGAATCGCTCGAGCTCGCGCTCGAGCTCGGGCGTGCCGACGAGCCGCGGCTCGCTGCCGAGCACGGCCGCCAGCGCGCGCAGCGGCACCTCGCGCGCCGGGATCCACCAGCGATCCAGGTCGGCGTCGTGACGATGCTCGGGCAGCGTCGCCAGGGCCGCCCGCAGCGCAGGGTCCGGCCCGCCGGCGATGATCACGCCGCAGGCGCCCGGCCGGTGCTCGCAGATCGCGGCCACGGCCTCGGCCGCCGGCGGCAGGGCGTCGAGGCGATCGACCAGCGCCTGCGCGGCGGGCGCGAGCGCGAGCCGGGGATAGGCGGCCACGAGCCCGCGCAGCGCGGCGCAAACACGCGGAATCGCCGGCGCGCGCCACGCATCGCGCCCGACCGCCCGCGACGCGTGGGGAACGCTCGCGAAGGCGGCGCGCAGCTGCGCGTCGGCGGTCTCGGCCAGCAGGAAGTGCGAGCCGAGCGGGTCGGACTGCAGCACGACGGGCGGCTCGCCGGCGGAGCGCATCGCGCACACGATGCTGACCGCACCGGTCGGTGCCCGGATCGCCCCGCCGGTCGGGCCGCGCGCGACCCCTGAACGCAGACGGCCGCGCCCAGGGAGGGGGACGCGGCCGCCTGCTGTTCGGCGCGCTCGGGCTGGGGGAAGCCGGAGCCGCGCGCTGCTACGCGCTGATGGCTTCCGCGCGTGCAGGTTCGAGAGCGACGTCGAGCACCTCGTCGATCGTCATGACCGGGTGAAACGTCATCGCGTCGCGGACGTCCTGTGGCACGTCGTCGAGATCTGCCCGGTTGCGCTCGGGAAGGATCACGTCGGTCAGTCCGGCGGCGTGGGCGGCGAGCACCTTCTGCTTCAGCCCGCCGATCGGCAGCACCCGGCCCTGCAGCGTCACCTCGCCGGTCATGCCGACGGTGTGGCGCACGGGGCGACCCGAGAGCAGCGACACGAGCGCCGTCGTCATCGTGACGCCCGCGCTGGGCCCGTCCTTCGGGATCGCGCCCGCGGGCACGTGGACGTGGAACTCGCGCTTGTCGAAGGCGTCCTCGTCGATGCCGAGGTCCGTCGCATGCGCGCGCACGTAGGTGAGCGCGATCCGCGCGGACTCCTTCATGACGTCGCCGAGCTGGCCGGTCAGCGTCAGCCCGGGGTGGGTGGCCCCTGATCGCATCGCGTTGGCCTCGACGAACAGGACGTCGCCGCCGACGCCGGTCACGGCCAGGCCCGTCGCGACGCCCGGCACCGCCGTGCGCGCCGCGGCCTCCTGGAAGACCTTCTGGCGGCCGAGCGCGTCGCGCACGGCGTCGAGGTCGATCGTCACGGGCACGACGTCCGCGTCCTTGGCGATCTTCGTCGCGGTCTTGCGCAGCAGCGTCCCGAGCTCGCGCTCGAGCTGGCGCACGCCCGCCTCGCGGGTGTACTCGCTGACGACGACGGTCAGGATCGCGTCGTCGACGGCGACCTCCTCCTCGCGCAGCCCGTTGCGCTCGCGCTGGCGCGGCCACAGGTAGTCGCGCGCGATCGCGGTCTTCTCGGCGACGGTGTAGCCGTCGAAGCGGATCACCTCCATGCGGTCCAGCAGCGGGCCGGGGATCGTCTCGGCGACGTTCGCGGTCGCGATGAACAGGACCTGCGACAGGTCGATCTCGATGTCGAGGTAGTGGTCGCGGAAGGCGTGGTTCTGCGCCGGGTCGAGGACCTCCAGCAGCGCCGCCGACGGATCGCCGCGCCAGTCGGCGCCGACCTTGTCGACCTCGTCGAGCATGATCACCGGGTTCATCGTCCCGGCGTCGCGTAGGGCACGGACGAGCCGTCCCGGCAGGGCGCCGATGTACGTGCGCCGGTGGCCGCGGATCTCCGCCTCGTCACGGACGCCGCCGAGCGACATGCGCACGAACTCGCGTCCGGTCGCGCGGGCGATCGACTCGCCGATCGACGTCTTGCCGGTGCCGGGCGGCCCGATCAAGGTGAGGATGGCCCCGGCCTTGCGGTCCATCTCGACGCCGCGCTCCTGCCTGAGCTTGCGCACGGCGATGTACTCGGTGATGCGGTCCTTGACGTCCTCGAGGCCCGCGTGGTCGGCGTCGAGCACCGCCCGCGCGTGGACGGGATCGAGGACCTCGTCGGAGCTCTTGCTCCACGGCACCGCCGTCAGCCAGTCCAGGTACGTGCGGATCATCGAGGACTCGCCGCTCTGCTCGCCCATGCGCTCGAGGCGGTCGAGCTCGCGCTCGGCCTGCTCGCGCACCTTGTCGGGCATGCCGGACTCGGCGATCTTCGTGCGGTAGTCCTCGGTGACCGAGCCCTGGTCCTCGCCGAGCTCCTTGCGGATCGACTCCATCTGCTGGCGCAGGAAGTACTCGCGCTGCTGCTTCTGGGCGCCGGATTCGACGTCGTCGCGGATGCGGCGGCGGACCTGCAGCTCGGTGAGCCGCTCGCGCTGGAACTCGAGCGCGAGCTCCAGGCGCTGCGTGACGTCGAGCATCTCGAGGATGCGGACCTTCTGGTCGAAGTTCAGGTCGGGGCTGTAGCCGGCGGTGTCGGCCAGCGGGCCGGGATCGGTGATGCCGCGCAGGAAGGCGGCGACGCGTTCGTCCGCGCCGCGCTCCTCGAGGATCTCCTCGACGACCGCGCGGTACTCGCGCTCGAGCTCGCGCGTGCGCTTGTCGACCGGCTTGTCGTCGGGATGCTCGCGGACCTCGACGCGCAGGTTGCCCTCGCCGTCGCTCTGCGCCGAGCCCACGATCTCGCCGCGGGCGATGCTCTCCAGGGACGCGCCGCGCGCGCCGCCGGGAAGGCGGATCGAGCCTGTCACGTTGGCGATCGTGCCGACCTTCGCGTACTCGCCGTCCTTGCGCGGGACGAGCAGCACGCGCTCCTCGCCGGTCGCGTCGACCGGGAGGTTGATGTCCATCGTCGGGAAGATGACGGTGTCGTCGAGCGGGATGAGGAGCAGCTGTTGCATGTGGTTCGTGGTCTCCCTCAGTTCGTTGCTCGCACAACTATACCCACTCGCTTACGAAACATGAGTTTAGTCGCGCCCACTTAGATTCGGTGGACGGGCGCAGACGGGTTCCGCCCCGTGCTGCGCGTACCCTGCGCGCGTGGTGGGGAGCTGGCCAGACGAGCAGTACGGGCAGGCCGCGCCGTCGGTGGCGCTCGCGTGCCTGGAGCTGCTGGCCGACGAATGGCGCTGGATGCACCGCCGCATCGAGACGATCGACCTGCTCGCTCAAGAGCTGTGCGCCGGCAGCGGTGGGCCGTGGTGCGTGCCGATCGCGATCCTCGCGGCGGCGGCGAGCGTCGCCTTCGGCGCCGGCGACGGGCTGCGCGACGTCGTCTGGTACTGCGCCGGCGCGATCAGCGACCTGGCCTGTCTGAGCCTCGCGGTAGGCGTCTTCAACGCTGCATCGCTGACACGGCGCCAGCACCGCGCCGGCGCCGACGAGGAGCGCTGACGATGACGTTCTCCAAGCTCTCCCAGATCCTGGCCGACACCGGCAGGCTTCCGCCCGGCGGGCGTCCCGCGGCGTCGCTGATCGTGCGGTCCGCCGAGGGTCTGCCGAGGCGCAACCTCGGCATCGACGTGCGCGCGCCCAAGCGCATCACGCCCGAGCAGGCGGCCTGGCAGCGCGAGCGCCGCGCCGCCTGACCGGCGTTCGCGCCTACGCCTGCGCCGGCCGGCGGGCGTGGACGAGCAGGTTGCCGTAGTACATCCCCGTCCGGTCGACGCGGTCCAGCGCCGCGCCGGCGAGGTTGACCGCGAGGCACAGCAGCGACCACAGCGGCAGCAGCGGCGCCGCCAGCAGCAGCCCGCGGCGCCCGCGCGGGAGCGCGTCGAACGTCCAGCCCAGCGCGATCGCGCCCAGCGTGCTGCCGATCGCGCCATGCGGCTGCAGGCGGACGATCTCGAGGCCGTGATCCTCCAGCACGCGGCGCAGCCCATGGCGCGACAGGCGCCGGTAGTCGTCGGGCGCGTTGTGCTCGCCGAAGATGAACGGCACCGTGATGATCGCGTCGGCGCCGGGGCGCATCACGCGCACGAGCTCGCCGACGGTGTGCTCGAGGTCGGCGACGTGCTCGAGCACCTGCGTGCACAGGACGGCGTCGAACTGCGCGTCGCCCGCGGGCCAGGGCCGGCCGGGGACGATCAGCCCGTCGACGCTGGGCCCGTCGAAGACGTCGATGCCGACGTAGCGTTGCGCGCCCGGCACCCAGTCGCGGTAGGGCTTGGCGCCGCAGCCGACGTCGAGCACGTCGCCGCGAAGCTCGGCCAGCGCGGGCCGCAGGACCGCGTACAGCGGCGTTCCCGCGAGCCACTGGTGATGCCACGGGCGCAGCCGCGGGTGGCGCCCCGCGTAGCGTGTGTAGGCGCGGTGAAACAGGCTCGCGCCGGCCTCGCCGGCGGCGTTGGCCGGCGGGGCGGGTGCGGAGATCGCGGTCATCGCGACCGACCCTAGGTGCGGCCGGCGGACGCACGCGAGCGTGCATCGCTTCCGTGGTGTTCCGAGCGCCGCTCCTCCACCTCGTGCACAGCGTCGCGACGGGCGGGCGCGCGCATCGTACGTTCGCCGTGGATGGCCACCACGCGACGACCCGCGGCCAAACGCGCGTTCGACACGCTGACGGCGCTGCTCGTCGCGCCGCGCGCGTTGAGCTACGCGCTGCGCCGCCGGCTCGTCGGGCGCGAGCGCGCGTACCTGGAGCTCAGCGAGCGCGCCTCGCGCTGGCCGGGCATCCGCGGCGAGCGCATGCGCGCCGCGCTGCACCGCCGCATCGGCACGCCGATCGGCGACCACGCGGTGCTGCGCTTCGGCTGCGTGCTCGAGCGCCCGCCGCTGAGCATCGGGCCGATGACGATGCTCGGCCACCACACCCATGTCCAGCACGCGAGCATCGGCGCGAACTGCCTCGTCTCCGACCACGTGCTCGTCATGGACGGCCGCCGCCAGCACCACTTCGGCCGCCTCGACGTGCCGGTCAACGCGCAGGGCGGGATCGTGCGGCAGGTGCGGATCGGCGACGACTGCTTCATCGGCGGCGGCGCGACGATCCTCGCCGACGTCGGCGACCATTGCGTCGTGGGCGCCGGCGCGGTCGTGCTCGAGCCCGTCGCCGACTACGCGATCGTCGCCGGCAACCCGGCGCGCGTGATCGGCGACCGGCGGCGTCCGCGGGCGGCGGCGGCGTGAGCGCGCCGCTGCACGCGCTCGCCACACCCCCTGCGCGCAGCAGCCGCGAATCCCCCGCGCCGCCGCCGGAGATCGTGATCGTCTCGGCGACCGGCGGTCGTGAGCTGCTGCGCGCCTGCCTGCGCTCGATCGAGGCCCATCCGCCGCGCGGCGGGCCGCCGCCGACGTGGGTCGTCGACAACGCCAGCGCCGACGGCACGGCGGCGATGGTCGCGGCCGACTTCCCCTCCGTGCGGCTCGTCGCGCTGGACCGCAACGCCGGCTTCTGCGCGGCCAACAACATCGTGCTGCGTCGCTGTGTCGCGCCCCACGTCCTGCTGCTGAACCCCGACACCGAGCTGACGGCGGGCGCGCTGGACCGCGCCCTGGCGCGGCTGCTGGCCGACGCGCGGACGGCCGTCGTCGGCGTGCGGCTCGTGCGCCCCGACGGCAGCCTCGACCATGCCGCCAAGCGCTCGTTCCCGACGCTGCTGGGCGCGCTGGCGGAGTTCAGCGGCCTGGCGCCGCAGCGGGCCGCTCGCGCAGTACCGCGCGCCCGCGGTGGCCGACGACGCGGCCGGCGAGGTCGATGCCGTCAACGGCGCGTTCATGCTCGTGCGCCGCAGCGCGATGGCGCAGGTCGGCCTGCTCGACGAGGGCTACGGGATGTACGGCGAGGACCTCGACTGGTGCTGGCGCTTCAAGCGCGCCGGCTGGCGCGTCGTCTACGACGGCGGCGTCACCGTGCTGCACGTCAAGGGCGCGCTGTCGGTCGTGCGCCGCGGGCGCGCGCGGCACCGCGGCCTGCGCACGAACATCGCCTTTCACCGCGCGATGGGGCGCTTCTACCGCAAGTTCCATGGCGGGCGCCGTCCGGCACTCGATCTGCTCGTCTACGTCGCGCTCGGGTGCAAGCTCGCCGTCTCGATGCTGCGCAGCGCGGTCGCGCGGCGCGCGGCGGCGTAGGCGCGCAGCCGTGCTCGTCTCGGCGATCGTCGTCAACCGCGACGGCCGCGAGCTGCTGCTCGAGTGCCTGGCCTCGATCCGGACCGCGCTGGCGGCGGTCGGCGCGGCGTGCGAGATCGTCGTCGTCGACAACGGCTCGACGGACGGCGCGCCCGGGCCGTCGGTGCCGGCTTCCCGCAGGCGCGGGTCGTCGAGCTGCGCGACAACCGCGGCTTCGCCGGCGGCGTCAACGCGGGCGTCGCGGCGAGCAGCGGCGAGTGGCTGCTGCTGCTCAACAACGACGCGACGATCGAGCCCGCCGGCATCGCCGCGCTGCTGGCGGCCGCGGACGGGCGCGCGCGCGTCGGCTCGCTCGCCGCGCAGATGCGCTTCGCCCGCGGCGGCGCGCTCAACTCCGCCGGCCTCGGTGTCGACCGCCTCGGCGTCGCCTTCGACCGCCACATCGGCGAGCCGCCGCGCAGCGCCGGCGACGAGGTCGTCGAGGTCTTCGGCGCCAGCGCGGGCGCGGCGCTCATGCGCCGCGCGATGCTCGACGAGATCGGCGGCTTCGACGACTCGTTCTTCATGTACCTCGACGACGTCGATCTCGCCTGGCGCGCGCGGATGGCGGGCTGGACCGCGCTGTACGTGCCCGGCGCGGTCGTCCATCACCACCACTCGGCGTCGAGCGTCCACGGCTCGCCCTTCAAGCACCTGCATGTCGGCCGCAACCGCGTGCGGCTGCTCGCCAAGCACGCGCCGGCCGCGCAGCTGTGGCGCTACGGGCCGGCGATCCTCGCACACGACCTCGCATACGTCGTCGTCGCCGGCGTCGCGCGACCGCACGCTCGCGCCGCTGCGCGGCCGCCTGCAGGGCCTGCGCGAGCTGGCCGCGCGACCGCGCGGCCGGGCGCGCCACGCGGCGCGCGGTCGAGCTCGACGCCGTCCAGGGACCGGCGCGCGCGCTGGCGCGGCGGCGCAGCGCGCGGCGCGGCACGGCGATCGGGGCGTAGGCGCTCAGGCGGCGCGGGCCCGCGCCGGCGCGGGCCCGCGGCGGGCGATGACGACGTCCTGAAACGTGAAGCCGTCGCCGCTCCCCGACCAGGTGCCGGGATAGATCGCGGACACGGTCAGGCCCGCCCGCGCGAGCGTCGCGCGGACGTGCGCCTCGCGGTAGCCGATCGCGGTCTCGGGCGATGCCGGGTCGAGCGTGTGGTACTCGACGCCGCTGGCGTCGCGCACGGGGTGACGCAGGTCGATGTGCGCCTCGCCGCGGGCGACGCGTGCGAGCGTCATGTCGTCGACGAGGCAGAAGGTCGCCATCAGCACGCCGCCGGGCGCCAGCACGCGCCCCGCCTCGGCGGTGTAGTTGGCGACGCTCGCCGGCAGCAGGTGGGTGAAGAGCGACGTCGCGACGGCGATGTCGAAGCGCGCGTCGCGATACGGGAAGTGACGGCGTCGGCGGTCATCCCACCGGCGGGGTTGTAGTGGGTGTTGGCGACGTCGAGCTGCTTGAAGCCGAAGCTCGGGTGCCGCGGCGTGATCGCGCGCCGGCACCACGCGATCATCTCGGCGTCGATGTCGAAGCCCTCGTAGCGGCCGCCGCGCAGAAAGCGCGTCAGCGGCAGCGCGAGGCGCCCGCTGCCGCAGCCGATGTCGAGGACGTGATCGGTGGGCCGCAGGCCGGCGGTGAGCGTGAGCTGCTCGACGAGCGCGTTGCCGACGGCGCGGAAGTCGCCGGCGCCGACGCCGCGCAGGCGCCGGGGCGGGCAGCGGCCGTCGGCCGGCAGGACGAGCCGCTCGACGCCGTCGACGCCCGTCAGCGCGGCGGCGCGCAGCGAGCGCGCGAACCGATTGTGGCGCAGGCGCCGGCGCGCGCGGGTCGCGATCGCAAGCGCGGCGGTCACGCCGCCGGCACCCGCGCGAGGTAGCAATCCTGCGGCATCCGCGCGTCGCCCGACTGCGAGGCCGTCAGCGTGTCGACGAGCTCCAGGCCGTCGAGCAGCGTGGCGCTCATGTAGGCGGGCGAGTGGTAGGCGATGCAGAGGTTCGTGCCGCGCGCGGTGTCGAACTGGACGACCTCCTCGCCGCGGTCGTAGCGCGCGCCCTCCGCAGGCGCGAGGCGCTCGCGGTAGGCCTCGCCCGCGACCGTCAGCAGCAGCAGGCCACCGGGCTTGACGACGCGCCGCAGCTCCGCCATCCAGGGCAGCGCATGGCGCTCGGCGAGGTGCGTGAAGATCGACAGCGCGTAGACGAAGTCGAAGGAGTCGTCGGCGTAGGGCAGCGGCGGATCGGGATCGCTGACGGCGGCGTTGACGAAGGGCAGGTGCGCGCGCGTCCAACCGGCCAGCTCGGGGTTGGGGTCGCAGCCGTGGATCGCGGGGCCGGGGACGTCGGCCCACCAGCGCGCGACGCGCCCGCAGCCGACGCCGAAGTCGAGCACGGCCGTCCAGCCGGACGGGTCGACGCCGTTTCGACGCACGATCGACTGAAAGAGCTCCGCGTGACGCCGGCCGGCATCGAGGAAGTACTCGGGGTCGGCCGAGCCGCAGACGAGCACGCGCAGCTTGGCGGGCGGCAGCGGCAGATCGCCAGCATCGTCGGCGGCGTCGACACCACGGAAGCGGGCGCGCTCGTAGGCCTCGTAGGCGCGCAGCAGGCCGACTTCGACGCGGCTTCGGACGGGCAGCGGCGTGCGCAGCAGCCCGTAGCGGATGGTGCGGCGTGCGGTTGCGGCGATCACGCCCGGCACGCTACGTCGCGATCGCGCGATCTGGCCGGCGCATGCGAACAGATGCCGCCTTGCGCCGGATATCGCCACGGGGACGCATGGCTCGCACGCCGGACGCTCGTCGCCGGCGGGCGTTCGCGTTCGGGCGCGCTCGTCCTCGCCGCGCGCAGGCCCCGCTCATCGCCGTCGGCCGGCGGCGGCGAGCAGCGTCCGGCGATACGCCGTGGCGAGCTCGCTGGCGTGCCGCTCGGGCGTGAACGTCGACGCGACGCGGCGCGCACCGGCGGCGCCGAGCGCGGCGCGGCGGACGGGATCGTCGAGCAGCGCGCCGATCGCGGCGGCGAGCGCTCCGGCGTCGCCGGGCGCGACGAGGATCGCGCTGCTCGCGTCGACCTGCTCGGCGATGCCGTCGACGCGCGCCGCGACGACCGGCAGCCCGGCGGCCATCGCCTCGAGCACGACGAGCGGGAACGGGTCGCGGCGCGCGGGCAGCACGAAGACGTCCCAGTCGCGCAGCTCCGCGATCGCGTCCGTCGTCGTGAAGCAGCGCACGCCCGCCCGCGCGGCGCGCTCGCTGACCGCTCGCGCCCACGCCTGCTCGCGCCCGACCGGCCAGCGGCCCGACGAGCCGCAACTCGACGTCGCGGCGGTGCGCGAGTCGCTCGGCCGCCTGGACGAAGAGATCGCTGCCCTTGCGCTGCGCAGACCGTCGCCAGCGTGCCGACGACGAGCGGGCGCCGTGCCCCGTCGCCGGCGGGCCGCGCGAGCGCGTCTGCGGGCACCGGAATGCTGATCCCGGCGGTGACGATCGCGGCGGCGACGCCGCGACGGTGCAGCGGCTGGGCGCAGGCCTGCGACACGCAGGCGACGCCGTCGACGAGCCGCGCGAGGCCGCTCGCGGCGCGCCCGTGCGGCCCCGTGCCGAGCATCTCGTGGACATGCAGCAGCGTCGGCACGCCGCGGCGCCGCGCGGCGAGTGCCTCGGGCAGCGTGACGATCGTGTTCGCGTGGACGAGGTCGGGGCGCTCGCGCGCGAGGAACGCACCGAAGCGGCGCAGGTAGCCCGGCACGCCGCTCGTCCGCGCCCACGGTCCCGGCGGCTCGCGCAGCGCGCGCCACGTGTAGCGCAGCTCGCGCGGCTCGCCGGCGACGATGTCGCCGTCGGCGGCCAGCAGCTCGGCGGCGGCGCCCGGCGGCGCCCAGAAGCAGAAGCGCCAGCCCGCCTCGCGCAGCGGCGGCAGCGCGCGCAGCACCGCGGTCGTCGCGCCGCCGACGCCGGGCTCGTGCAGGACGATCGCGACGAGCGGGCTCATCGCGGCCGCGCGAAGAGCGTGATCGCGAGCACGACCGGCAGCGCGATCGTCAGCGCGTAGCCGACGGCCAGCGTGTAGCCGCCGACGGTGAAGATGAACGTCAGCAGCACGCCGAGCACGAACAGCGCCACGCGCACGGGGCGGCCGTCCTCGTTCGCCGGCGGCGGCGCGCAGCCCGGTCAGCGCGCGCGCGAGCACGCCGAGCAGCAACCCGCCGAGCAGCACCCCGGCGAAGCCGAAGTCGCGGTAGAAGCCGCCGGCGGCGCCGATCGGCCGGCCGGCGAGGAAGCGCTCGCCCCAGACGAGCTTGCGAAAGCTCATGTCGTTGGACTCGGGCCGGTCGGGGTACAGGACGCTCGGCACCTGCGACGCGACCGCCTGCGTGAGCTCGCCGCCGTAGCGATACGGCGACGCGGCCGGGATCCGATTCGTCGCGATCAGCAGCTGGTCGAAGACCGGGCTCGTGCCGAGGATCGCGCGGGCCTTGACGGCCTGCGCGGGCACGTCGGCGATCGCCTCGCTGACGGGCCGTCTCGCGCGCGCCCTCGCGCAGGCTCAGGTATGCCGACGAGAAGACGATCGCGCCGGCCATCGCGAGCAGCAGCGCACGCGGGCGCCACGGCCTGACGAGCTCGTGCAGCGCGATCGCGACGACGAGCAGCGGCACGATCACGAGCGTGCGCGAGCCGAGCAGCAGGTAGAACCCGGCGAGCTCGCCGACCGCCGCGCCGAGCAAGACGCGGTCGCGCCTGACCAGCGGCGGGTGCCAGCAGACCCACAGCACGAGCCCCGCCGTGTAGAAGTTCAGCGCGACGAGCAGGACGAAGTCGAACTGCAAATTGGCGTACGTCGAGAAATTCGCCAGCGCGCCCGCCAGCCCGCCGATGCTCGCGAAGATCAGCGCCTGGGCGGCGAGCCCGATCGCCAGCCACGCGGCGATCACCCAGCGCATGTCGAGCGCGCGCGTGCCGGCGCCGAGGCGCGACCACGTGCGCGCCAGGCGGCGTGCGGCGCGCAGCCGGTGTCCGGCGAGCACGGCGGCGAAGAACAGCGCGAGCACGAGCATCGCGCGCCCGAGCGCGCCGTCGAGCGTGCCGACCATGCGCGACTGCACGTACAGCGAGATCTCCTGCGCCGAGAGCTGCGTGAGCGCCTCGGCGGCGGTCGCGTACGGGTCGTAGGAGCTGCGCAGCAGCGTGTCGGACGAGAGCAGCAGCTCCAGCGGCCGGACGACGAAGTACAGGAGCACCGTCAGGGCGATGATGCCCAGCGGGGCGAGCAGCGCGTCGTTGCGGACGGCCCAGACGATCGTCGCGACGGCTGCCGTCCCGAGCGCCGCGATCAGCACGTGAGCGATCGTCACCGCGCCGGCACGCTACGCGCGACGCGCGTGGGCGCCGCGCTGCGGCGTGCTTTGTGGTGCCCCCGGCGGCGATTTCTCCACATCCTGCGACGGGCGGGGCCGAGACCGCGCGCGCGGCCACTAGATGTGGGCCGACGTGGCACCGACCTCCGAGCCAGTCCCCGATCCGACCTTCGGCGGCGCCGTCGCGCCCGTGCCGTGGCGGCTGGACCACTCCGGCCGCTCGGACCGCCGCGTCCTCGCGGGCTCCTCGCTGACGATCCTCGGGCGTGCCGGCTCGAAGCTGGCCGTCGCGATCTTCCTCGTCATCGCCGCGCGCTTGCTGACGAAGGCCGAGTACGGCGTGTACTCCTACGTGCTCGTGCTCGCCGGGACGTTCGCGGTCATGGCCGACCCGCAGGTGACGGTGCTCGCGGGGCGCGACGTGTCCAGCGGACGCCGCGACGCGGCGACGGGCTACTGGGCGGCGTTTCCGATCGTGCTCGGCAGCGGCGCGCTGGCGGGCGCGGCGATGCTCGCCTTCGGCCTGCTCGCGCCGGGGCCCGGTGCCGGCGGCGGGGCGCTCGCGGTCGCTGCGCTGTGGATCGTCTTCAACCGGCTGTGCAGCCTCGGCCTGGACATGCTGCGCGCGCTCGGGAGGCTGGGCACGGAGGCGGCGATCGAGACGCTCGCAACCGTGCTGCTCGTGCTGGGCGCGGTCGCCGTCGCGGCGGCCGGGCTCGGCGTGACCGCCGTCCTGGCGGTCTTCGCCGCGCATGCGGTCGGCGTCGCGATCGCCTGCCAGGTGGCGCTGCGCGACGAGGTCCGCGGGCCGGTACGCGCGCCCGCCGGCTACCGCGCCGCGCTCGTGCGCAGCGCCGTGGCGCTCGGTCTCGCCGCTGGGGCGACGGCGCTCGCGACGCGCGGGCCGCTGATCGCGCTGGGGATCGCGGGCTCCGCAGTCGCGGTCGCGACGCTGTCGGCCGGGCTGCGGCTCGCCGACGCCGCGTACCTGCTCGCGATCACCGCCGGTCAGGCGCTGCTGCCGAGCATCGCGGCGCTGCGCTGCGCCGATCCGCGCCGCGCGCGGCGGCTGGCGCGGCGCGCGATCGTGGCCTGCACGGCGCTCGGCGTCGCCGCCGCCGGCGCCGCCCTGCCGTTCGCGACGCAGATCATGAGCGCCGTGTTCGGCGCGCAGTACGCGTCCTCGGGTCCGGCGCTGGGGATCCTCCTGCTGAGCCTGCCGTTCATGGGAATGCTCTGGATCTCCTGGTTCGGCCTGTGCGCGTACGGGCGCGAGCGCGATGTGCTGCTCGTCGCGGCCGTCTGCACCCCGGTCTGCGTCGGCGCAGCGGCGGTCGCCGTCCCGCAGGCCGGCGCGATCGGGGCGGCGTGGGTCTACGCGGCCGCGGTGACCGCGCTCGCGCTGGGGACGTACGGGCGCTTCGAACGGCGTGCTGGGGCGGCGGTGGCGGCATGAGCGCCCGCGCCGCCGTCCCCGCACGCTATGACCGCCATCCGTCGGAGCTGTTCGCGGACGCCGTGCGATCGCAGCTGCGACCGGGGATGGCGATCCTCGACGTCGGCTCGGGCCGGCGGCCGGCGCTGGCACCGCCCGCGCGGCCGCCTGACTGCGAGTACGCCGGCCTGGATGTGAGCGCACGCGAGCTCGAGCTCGCCCCGGCGGGCTCGTACGCGACGCACGTCGTCGCCGACGTCACGACGCCGGTCGCGCTGCTGCGCGACCGCTTCGACCTGATCGTCAGCTGGCAGGTGCTCGAGCACGTCAGCGACACCGACCGCGCGCTCGCCAACATGCGCGGCTACCTGCGCCCCGGCGGGCGCCTCGTCGCGCTGTTGTCGGGTCGCTTCAGCGCGTTCGGGATGCTCAATGCGGCGCTCCCGCCGCGCCTCGGTGTCGTGCTCATGCGGCGGCTGCTGCGGCGCGATCCGGACTCGGTCTTCGCCGCCCACTACGACCGCTGCCACGCGACGGCGCTGCGCGACGCGCTCACGCCGTGGACGCGCGCCGACGTCGTGCCGCTCTTTCAGGGCGGGGCCTACTTCAACTTCTCGCGGCGGTTGCGCGCGGCCTACTTCGTCTACGAGGATTGGGCTTGGCGGTCGGGGCGCGCCAACCTCGCGACGCACTACCTGCTCGTCTGTGAACGTTGAGGTTCCTGTGGGTCGTTGTGGATCTGACAGCGTGCGAAAGCTGTTCAGTAGGTCCATCGGCGGCGATGGAGCGGCCGCGTTGTGCTCCGCTGGGCGCGCATGATCGACAGCACAGACCCTGATCGGAGCGTCGTCCGCCCGCCGCGTCGTGTCGACGCGCGGTGGCGCCGGGCCGCGGCGCGCGCGGCGCCGGCGGCCCATGCGCGGGCTGCGCAACCGCCCGCGCGGGCGCACGGTCACGGACGGGCCCTCGGTGCGCTGTTCGACGGGCCCGGCTGGATCGCGCTGCGCGTCTCGACCGACGTGCTGATGCTGCTGCTCGCCTGCGGCGCGGCGCTCGCGCTCGTGCCGGCCAGCGGTCGTCCGTGGCCGCTCGCGCTGTTTCCGGCGCTCACCCTGCTCGCGCTCGAGTCCGGCGGGCGCTATCGCCAGCGGATGCGCGATGCGGTGCTCGCCAGCGCCGGCCCCGGCATCGGTGCGATCTCGCTGGGCGCGCTGGCGGTGTTCGCGCTGTTGCTGCTCGTCGGCGCCAGCCCGGTGACGAGCGGGCCGCTGATCGTCTGGGCCTGGGGCGCCGCGCTCGTCGGCGTGACGACGACCTCGGTCGGGCTGATCGCGCTGCAGCGCACGCTGCGCAGACGCGGGCTCGTCGAGCGCCGTGCGCTGATCATCGGTGCCGACGCGACCGGGGTCGAGATGGCGGCGCGGCTGCGGCGGATCCCGCAGTACGGCCTGCGTGCGGTCGGCTTTCTCGACGCCGGCTGCCTGGAGGAGCGCGAGCGCCGCCTGCCGCCCGACGCCCCGCCGCTGCTCGGGACGCTCGACGACCTCGCCGCGGTCGCCTCGATCTACGAGGTGCGCAACGTCATCGTCTGCTTTCCGGACGTCGCTCAACAGGCGACGCTGGCGCTCGTCGCGCGCTGCGACGAGCTCGGTCTCGAGGCGACCGTCGTGCCGCGGCTGTCGGCGGCCGTGAACTTCCAGACGCGCTTCGAGTACCTCGGGGTGCAGCCGCTGCTGAACCTGCGCGCGGTCGATCGCGACGGCTGGCGCTTCAGCGTCAAGCATGCCTTCGACCGCCTGCTGGCGGGCGTGGCGCTCGTCCTGCTGTCACCCCTGCTGCTCGTCCTGGCGGCGCTCGTGCGGCTGTCGTCGCCGGGCCCGATCCTGTTTCGCCAGCAGCGCACGGGCCGCGACGGGCGCGTCTTCGAGCTGCTGAAGTTCCGCACGATGATCGCGGCCGACGACGCCGCGATCTACGCGATGTACCCGGAGTTCGCGCCCCGCGGGATGGCGCCGGGCGGCGTCGAGGGCATCGACCGCCGCACGGGCGTCGGTCGCCTGCTGCGCCGCACGTCGCTGGACGAGCTGCCACAGCTCGTCAACGTCCTGCGCGGCGAGATGAGCATCGTCGGCCCGCGCCCCGAGCGCCCCGAGTTCGCCGAGCTCTTCCGCCAGGAGGTCGAGCGCTACCACGACCGCCAGCGCGTGCGCGCGGGGATCACCGGTTGGGCGCAGGTCCACGGCCTGCGCGGGCAGACGCCGCTCGCCGAGCGCGTCGAGCTCGACAACTTCTACATCGAGCACTGGTCGCTCGCGCTCGACGCGAAGATCATGCTGCTGACGCTGCCGGCGCTGCTGCGCGGGTCCTGACCGCGATCCGCGCGTCTGCGCGCGTTTCCCGGCGACCCGATCCGCGCCGGACATCCGGTGGTGGCGGACCTCAGCCGGCGGATGTCGCCGGGACGCGCCGCAGCTGCGTCACGACGTCGCCCTGCAGCCGGACGCCGAAGCGCCCGTCGTCCCACGCGTCGAACTGGCGCTCGACGACGAGCCCGGCGGCCTGGGCGAGGTTCGCGAACAGGGCAGCGGTCATCGGGGCGCGCCAGCCGTCGCTGTCGCGGCGGCCGCTGTGGTGGATCACGGCGACGCCATCCTCGCGCAGCACGCGCTGCATGTCGGCGAGGTAGCCCGCGACGTCCAGCGGCGCGATGTGGACGAACGTGTCGAACGCCCAGATCGCGTCGACGCTGTCGCCGGCGACGTCGCGCAGCCCGCTGCCGTCGGTGCGCACGTAGCTGACGTCGGCCGGGTCGCCGAGGCGCTCGCGGCACAGCCCGAGCGTCGTGTCGGTGATGTCGGCGAGCACGAGCTCGCCGGCGAGCTCGTGCAGCACCTCGGTCCAGCGCCCGGCGCCCGGCCCGATCTCGAGGATCGCGCCGCCGCGCGGCATCGTCGGCTCGAGCACATGCTCGATCAGGCTCTGCTTCCACGCCTGCGACGCCGACCACTCCTCGCCGCCGCGGTCCCACGCCCACGTCGACCAGACCTCGCGGTTCGTCGTGACCGAATGCTGCGTCCAGCGCCGGTGCGCGGGGCCGAGCACGCCGCGGCGGCCCTCGATCGCGAGCATCCGCTCGTCGATCTTCTCCGGCAGCCAGCCGGCCGCCTTGCGGGCGAGCGACAGCGCCGCGTAGCCCGCGCCGAAGTCACGCCCGAACGACGACAGCTTGCGTGCCGTGGCGGCGTGATCGCGCGGATGCGGCGCCGGGGCCTGCGTGAGGTGCGTCGTCGTCATGCGGTGCTCCTTGGTCGCACGGATCGGCGGCCCTTGGCGACCGGCCGTTCTCGGTAGTTGCCGTAGCCGTAGCCGTAGACCAGGCCGGGCTCGTCGATTGCAGCGTCGGTGATGACGACGCCGAGCACGTTCACCGGCGACGCCGACAGCAGGCGCGTGACCTCGTCGACCATCTGCCGGCGCACCACGCCCAGCCGCGCGACGAGCACGAGCGCGTCGACGTGCGCGGTCAGCGCCATCGCGTCGCCGACCTGCAGCAGCGGCGGCGTGTCGATCAGCAGCACGTCACAACGCTCGCCGAGCGTGTCGAGCAGGCCGCGCAGCGCGGCGCTCGCGACGAACTCGCCGACGTTCGGCGGCAGCCCACCGGCGGGCAAGACCGACAGCGACCCGGTCGCGGACCGATGCCCGTTGCCGTTGCCGTTGCCGTTGCCGTTCGCCCGTGCGCCGAGCGCCGCCGGCTGCTCGCCGAGCGCGATCGGCGTCAGCGCCTGCGTCAGCATGGCGGCACCGAGGATCACGTCCGTCGCTCCGGGCTGGACCGCGAGGTCGAAGAAGCGCTCGATGTACGGGCGGCGAAAGTCGAGGTCGACGAGGATCACGTCGCGCCCGGCGCGAGCCAGCGTCACGGCGAGGTTGGCGATCGTCGTCGACTTGCCCTCGCCCTGGATCGCGCTGGAGACGAGGATCGAGCGCGCGTGGCCGTCGACGTCAGCGAACGCGAGGTTCGTGCGCAGCACCCGGAAGCTCTCGGCGTCGGGCCCGTCGGGCTCGGCGAGCGTCGCGATCCGGTCCTCCTTGCGCAGCGCGCGCGGCGGCGCGGGCAGCCGTCCCAGCAGCGGCAGGCCGAGCTCCTGGATCTCTTCGCTGCGCCGCACACGCGTGTCGAGCAGGTCGACGAAGAACGCCAGCCCGATGCCGAGCGCCAGCCCGAGCAGCGCGCCCAGCACCGCGCTGCGCAGCGGCCTGGGCTGGACCTGGTCGGCGCCGCGGGCGGTCTGCACGACGCTGATCGACGAGTCGCCGAGCGAGATGAGGTTGCGGATGCGCCGCAGCTGGGAGCGATCCTGGGACGCGAGCGCGGACTTCGGGTCCAGCGCGGCGAGCTCACCCTGCAGATCCTTCTGCAGCGCCGTCAGGCGGTTGGTCGCGGCGTCGACCTTGTAGCCGACGAACTCGCGCGCGTAGTTGCTCGCCAGCCGCACGGCGAGCCGGCGATCGCCGTCCTGCACCGTCATCGTGAGGATGTCGGTGTTCGGATCGGTCGTGACCTGCGACTGGTCGAGGAAGTCCTGCGGCGTGCGGTCGGCGACGGCGCTCGTCTCGAGCGTGCGGTACGCGACGCGCGGGACGCGAGCGAGGTTGGCCTGCGTCTGGATGATGCGGTTGAAGTCGAACTCCTGCGCGCTCGGGTCCGGCGTGCCGGTCAGCACGTTGCCGAGGTTCGTGCGGCTGATCAGCACCTGCGAGGAGGCCTCGTAACGCGGCGTCTGCGTCATCGAGAGCGCGATCGCCGCGCCCGTGACGCCGACGACGACCGCCGCGATCACCGATCGGCGAACGCGCAGCACCCGCAGCAACGGGCGCAGGAAGGTCGAGCTATCGGCAGGAGCGGAGATGGCGGTGGCCCACGCTAGGCATCGACCGTGCGGCCGGCGCGCGCATGCGGGTTTTGCAGCGGATCGGACGGCGGCGCGAACAACGTCGCGCAGAGGACGAGCGCGCAGCCCGTCAGCGCCGGCATCTCCCAGTCCCAGTCGACGCACGCGTGCGCGAGCCACGTCACGACGGCTGCGCTCACCGCCGCGCCGGTCGAGCGCCGCAGCGCCCCGGCGCCGCGCCGGCAGCGCAGCGCCGCGCGCCCGACCGCCGCCAGGAAGGCGAGCAGCAGCAGCAGACCGACCGCGCCGAGCTCGGTCATCGTGCCGAGCACGAGCGAGTGCGCGTCGCGCAGCGGCAGGTCGGTCGCGCCGGAGCGTCGCCAGCGGCGCTCGAACGAGCCCGCGCCCTCGCCGCGCAGCGGTTGCGCGCGAAACCCGGCGAGCGCGGCGCCGTAGGCCTCGTTGCGCAGGCCGCCCGCCGACGCCAGCCGCGCCGGACCGCGCTCGGCCTGCACCGGCGCGGGCGCGCGAAAGGCGTCGACCTGCTCGCCGACCCACGCGTAGCCGCCCTGCACGAGCAGCGCGCCGAACCCGACCGCGACGACGGCCGCGACGCCGGCGGCGATCCGCCGCGACACCCGCGGCGGCCGGCCCGCCATCGCCAGCGACGCCTGTGCGGCGCCCGCGAGCACGCACAGCAGCGCGATCTCAACGGCTACCCGCGGTGCGGCGGGCCCCGCCGCGAGCGTGCCGTCGAGCAGCTGCGGCTCGCTGCCCAGACGCAGCACCGCGAGCGCGGCGGCAGCACCGGCGACGAGGCCGCTGAGGACGACGCTCGTCCGTCGTGGCGCGAGCGCGAACAACGCGGCGAGGCCGATGCCGAGGGCCAGCCAGGCGCCGCGCGAGAGCGCGAGATGGACCGCGACGGCGAGCAGCGGTATAGCGGCGGCGCAGAGCCCGCGGATGCTGGCTCGGGCACGAACGTCGGCGGCCATGCCCAGCGCGAGGACCGCGCCCATGGCCGCCAGCGCCCCGAACGCGTTCCAGTAGCCGAGCGGGTAGCTCAGCCGCTCGTCGAAGACGAACGAAGCGCCGCGCCGCAGGCCGAGCAGATCCGGCGCCAGGCGACTGAGCACGCCGGCGCCCGCGACGACCGCGATCACGCCGAGCACGAGGCGCGCGGTCCGGCGCGGCGCGCGCCCGCCGGCGGCCGCGACGAGCGCGAGCCCGAACAGCGCGAGGTAGAGCAGGTCGCGGCGGACGTCGAGCAGCGCCGTCTCGGGCGTCGGCGACCAGCGCCCCGACAGCGCCGTCCAGGCCGCGAGCGCCGCCAGCGCCAGCAACGGCACGCGCGCCGCGGGAGGCAGGCGGCGGCGCGCGGCCGGCAGCGCGAGCAGCGCGAGCAGGCCTACGCACGCGATCGTTCCGACGGTCCTGATCGTGGACGGGAAGTAGCCGCCGTCGTCGAACGCGAGCGCGAGCAGCAGCCCACCGAGCAGCGCGGCGATCGCGGGGCTGTAGGCACGCGCGGCCACGTCCGCCGACCTTAGGCATGCCGTCGCGCGCCGGACCCGGACTGCAGCTTCCGCACGGGATCAGCGCCCGATTGGCCCAAGGTCGTCCGATCCGCGCCGGATCCGCGCGGTCCTGCACTACAACCGCCTCTCCCCGCCCCCTTCGGAGGTGAACGCGCATGACGCGTGCCACACGTTTGGCCTGCCTGATCGTCTTCGCAGCATCGATTCTCAGCGCTCCCGCAGCGGCGCAGGCGCCGGCCGTCGACCAGTACACGAACGAGGGCGCGGGGGCCACCGTCGGCGGCGAGCGCGCGAGCGGCGGCGATCCGGACCCGGCCGCTCCGGCGCCGACCGGCGCGGCCCGATCGGGCGCGGCGAGCGGCGGCACGTCCGGCGCGGCAGCGTCCGCCGGCGCCGCCGCGACGAGGACCGCCCTGCGGCTCTCGTTCGGCAGCGCGTCGCGTCAGCTCACGAGCGCGATCGACGCAGCGCTCGTGCAGGGCGGGATCGAGCCGAGCGTCGTCGGTCGCGTGACGCGCGAGCGGGTGAAGCGCTTCCTCGACTCCGCGCTCGCGGCCGAGCTCGCCGAGGGCGGGGCGCGGGCCACCGGGCGCGCCGTCGGGCAGCTGATCGTCGATCCCGGACCGCGGACGCCGACCGTGCTCGAGGCGCTGCTCGGCTACGCGCCGCCGGTCGGCCCCGCCACGCACGCCGTCTTCACACGCAGCAACGCGCCGAGCGGCGACTACGCGGCCTTCCAGAAGGGCATCGTCGAGGGCTCGTCCGACGTCCCATCGGCCTACGCGGAGCTGTCGACCGCGAAGATCTCGTTCGTCAAGGCGTTCGACGCGCTCGGGCTACCGACCGTCGACGACGTCGAAACGCCGGCCGGCAGGTCGGCGCTCGTCGCGATCCTCGTCGGCGGCGCCGAGGGCAACTTCGGCAGCAAGCCGACGGCCGACGCCAAGCTCGTCGACGGCGAGGTCCAGCCGATCTCGGCGACGGTCGGCGGCGGCGGCGCCATCACCTACGGGCTGCTGGGGCTTGTCGTCGTGGCGGTGCTGTCGACGATGATCGGGCGCGCGCCGCGGCGCTCCGCGCGCGGCTGAGGCGCCGCGCTCAGCCTGGATCAGCCGTCGAGGAAGAGGTCGACCTGCAGCTCGGCGTCGGCGACGTAGTCGTACGCGCTCAGGTCGCTGACGCCGGCGTCGGCGAGAACCTCGTCGTCGATGAAGAAGTTGCCCGTCGTCTCGCGCGCCGGGCGCGTGAGGATGTGGTGGGCGGCGTCGGCGACGATCTCGGGCCGCCGCGAGCGCGCCATCGCGGCGTCGCCGCCGAGCAGGTTCTGCACCGCGGCCGTCGCGATGATCGTGCGTGGCCACAGCGAGTTGAAGGCGATGCCCGATTCGGAATGCTCTCTGCTCATGCCGAGCGTGCACATGCTCATCCCGAACTTCGCCAGCGTGTACGCGAGGTGTGCGCCGTACCACTTCGGGTCGAGGCTCAGCGGCGGGCTCAGCGTCAGGACGTGCGGGTTGCCGGCCTCGCGCAGGTGCGGCACGGCCGTGCGCGAGAGCAGGAACGTGCCGCGCGTGTCGACGTCCTGCATGAGGTCGTAGCGCTTCATCGCGATCGTCGTGCTCGGGCTGACGTCGATCGCGCTGGCGTTGTTGACGACGATGTCGATCCCGCCGAAGCGCTCGAACGTCCGCTCGACCGCGTCGCAGACGGCGTCGTCGTCGCGCACGTCGCCGACGATCGCAAGCGCCTGCCCGCCGGCCGCCTGGATCTCGTCCGCGGCGGTGTGGATCGTGCCTTCCAGGCGCGGGTGCGGCTCAGAGGTCTTCGCCAGCAGGGCGACGTTCGCCCCGTCGCGCGCGGCGCGCAGCGCGATCGCGAGGCCGATGCCGCGACTACCGCCGGACATGAGGATCGTCTTGCCGCGCAGGTCGGTCATCGCGAGAGCATGTCCGCGTAGCCTCGCGAGACGAGCCGCTCGTCGGCGATCCCGAGCAGCTGGCGCAGCTGCTCGACACGATCGCGCTCGACCTCCAGACCGCCCGGCGCCGTGGCGACGGCCTCGAGCTCGACGAAGTGCCCCAGGCCCGTGACGCGGTCGAGGTGGATGCGCACGTTGCGCCAGAGCAGCAGGCGGCGCGCCTTCTCGACGACGCAGCGCACGCCGAGCGAATCGGTCAGCGCGTCGATCAGCGCGAGATGGTCGGCGACCTCGACGACGCGGTAGAGGCTGACCTTCGGGCCGGACAGCTCGGCGCGGTCGTAGGCGATCAGCTCGGCGGGGTTCGGCGGCGCTTCGCGCAGCTTCAGGCGGCCGATCACGGCGTGGAAGTACGTGTCGCGCTGGACCGTGACGCCCTGGTCGTCGGCACCCATGTCGAGCGCGGCCTGCAACGTCGCCTGCTGGTCAGGGTCGATCGCCTTGACCTCGAGGTTGCGCTGCTTCCCCGGCATCGCGGGACCGGCCGACGGGTTCAGTACCCGAGCCGGGCGAGGCGCTCGCGCTCGGCGCGGCGCTTGGCCTCGCGCTGCTCCTTGCGGTTGCGCTCGCGCTCGCGTCGTTCCTGGTCCTCGTCGTGACCGGTGATGATGCGGATGCTCGTGCGCAGCTTGCCGTCCTGGGCATGCGAGGCGTACTCGGAGCGGTTCGGGCGGTCGTCGCGGCGCGGGCGGCCGCCTGCGCCGGACCGCGGACCGCCGGGACGGCGTGCGCCGGGACCGCGCTCGGAACGCTCGGACTCGGGCGGGCGGGGCAGCAGGCCCTTGACCTCGCGCACGGGCGTCGCGGCGAGGCGCACCCAGGCGTTGAAGACGGGATCGCCGGGCTTCATGCCCTCGGCGGACTGCGCGCAGACGGCGGCCCACTTCAGCGGCTGGCCCTTCTCGTCCTGTTTGGGCTTCAGCGCCTCCTTGATGACCTCGGCGCCACCGACACGCTCGATCGCCGCGGTGACGCGGGCGGGCGATGTCGGCGAGCGGTCGGCGCCGGACTGGCCGGAGTCGTGCGCAGCGGCGGGCTCGGCGGCAGCGGGCGCGGGTGCCGCAGCGTCGGCCTCGGGAGCGGCGGGCGCCTCAGCGGCAGGCGCCTCAGCGGCAGGCGCCTCAGCGGCAGGCGCCTCAGCGGCAGGCGCCTCAGCGGCAGGCGCCTCAGCGACAGGCGCCTCAGCGACAGGCGCCTCAGCGACAGGCTCGGCGACCGCTGCCTCGGCCCCGGCTGGTGCGGCGTCGTCGGCGGGCGCGTCGGGCGCGGCGGTCGGCATCGTGCCGCCGCGGCGAAGCTCGGTCAGGGCGGAGAAGAAGGCGCGGCGGTGACGCTCGGCGGCCGACGGGCGGCGCCTGCGCTTGGGCTTGGGCAGCGTCGCCTTGACGGTCGGCAGCGGCTTGGGCTCGGCGGCCACGCCGAGGATGCGCGGGCCGACGGCAGGCCGCTCGACATCGGGGGTGACGGCGATCGCCGGCGTCTCCTCGACGGCGGGGGTGTCGGGCGCGGCGGCGGGCTCTCCGGCGGCGGCGGTCGACTCGGGCGCGGCGGCGGCGACCGGCTCGACGGGCGCGGCGGCGGCGGGCGCGTCGGGCGCGGCGGCGGCGACCGGCTCGACGGGCGCGTCGGCGGCGGCGGGCGACTCGGGCGCGGCAGTGGCGACCGGCTCGACGGGCGCGTCGGCGGCCGCTGGCTGCTCGGCGGGCGCGGCCGCGGCCGGCGCGTCGGCGACGGCCTCGGCGGGCGCGGGCTGGCCGTTCGCCCCGTTCTGAGGTGCCGAGTCGGAGGCCGATGCAGGCGCGACGCCATCACGGGATGCGTCGGCCGCCTGCGCGGTCGTGCTCTCCCCGTTGGGCTCCAGTGCCGTCTGGCCGCCAGGATCGGCCGTCATCTCGGCTGACGAATCGCCAGTCACTGACGTGAGGTTATCGAGGCTTGACGCATTGCTGCGCCGACGTCGCAAAATCCGGCACCTTCATCAGCCCTCAAAACACCCCGTACTCACGAATCAGCACCACCAGCGGGGTCTCGAAGAGCAGCGCGAGCAGCCCCGCCTCGAGGTCGTCTCCCGCCCGCCGCACGCGCGCGAACGCCTGCGATCCGTCGACGCTGTCGCGCCGCAGGCGGGCCAGCTCGGCGCGCGTCTGCTCGTCGCCGAGCATCCCGATCCAGCGGTCGTAGGCGTCCAGCGCACGTCCACCGCTGTCGGCGAGGTCGTAGGAGTCGAAGGCCGCCGCGAGCCGGTCCGTCGCAGGCGCGCGCAGCTGCTCGACGAGGAACTCGCGCATCTCGCCGCGCCGATGACGATCGCACAGCAGGATCGGCAGCAGCCCGGCGGCGAACAGCAGCTTGCGACCGGTGCGCAGCTTCGCGTTGCGCAGACCCCACTTCTCCTCGTCCTCACGCTGCTTGCCGACGAAGTCCACGCAGATCGTGCGCCAGTAGCGCACGAGATCGTTGAGCAGAAAGCGCGGCGGGCGGTAGTCCTTCGTCGAGTCGTCGAGGTACGTGTCGAGCACGAGCTCCCAGCAGCGCGCGTAGGCCGCATCGCCGGCGATCGGGACCGATTCGAGCAGCAGCAGCATCCGTCGCGTGAGGCTGCGGTTGGTGTCCTCGTCGAGGCCGATCCGGTCGGCGAGCAGCTGGGCGGACGCGGCAGCGCCGAAGACACCCTGCGTGCCCGGCTTGCGGTCCTCGGCGCCGAGCAGCTCGCGCAGCGCCGCGACCACCGGCCCGTGGACGTCGTCGCGTACCGGCCCGTCGACGAGCAGCAGCCAGTCGTCGTCGGAGTGCTCGGTCAGCTCGCCGCGACCCCACGAGCCGAACAGGACGATCGACGCGTCGCCGGGCAGCGCGATCGGCGCCACGCGCGCGCGCATCTGCTGCAGGCGCCGGGCGGTGCGCACGCGCGCGTCGAGCAGGTTGGGAAAGCCCTCGCCGCGCCGCGCCGCCAGGCGCTCGAGCGCGCCGGCAGGGCTCGTGATCAAGCTTCCCGCAGCGGTGCCTCGAGGATCCACGGGACGTCGCGGCAGCGGCGCAGCAGCGGCGCGAAGCGCTCCTCGTCGGCCGCCGTCAGCGAGACGTGGTGGCAATCGTCGTCGAGCGAGCTGACGTGGACGTGGCGCAGCCGCGCGCCGAAGCCGTCCAGCAGCTCGCGACCCTCCTGCAGCGTCTCGTCGACCGACGCCGCGTGTGCGATGTCGAAGCACAGCCCGGCCTGCGGCAGCGCCGCGAAGTACGGCGCCAGCTCGGCGGCGGTGCGCCCGCCGCCCTTACGCGCATCCATGTTCTCGAGCACGAGCGCCGAGCCGAGCTCGCGGTAGCGCTCGGGATCGTCGATCGTGTCGGGGTGCACGACGATCGCGTCCACCCTGCGCACGACCTCGAGCAGCATCGCGACGAGCTGCGTCTCGCGCTGACGGCGTCCCTTCGATGGAGCGTGCAGGCTGATGAAGCGAAACGGCAGCGGCGGCGCGACGCTGAGGAAGTGCACGAGGCCGGGCAGCTCGTCGGCCGACAGCGCCGCCAGCTCGACGGCGAACGTCGACGTGCGCTGCGCCTGCTCGACGAGCGTCGCCCAGTCCCCGCGCTGCTCGACGAGCGCGCCCGTCGACGTGCCGAGCGGATGGTGGCGGGCGATCGAGCCCGGCTGCGTGAGGACGGCCGACGGCACGAGGGGCACCGTAACCGCGCCGTCAGACGACAACCAGGGCGGATCGTCGATCAGGTCACGGGAACGTCGGGTGTTGCGGCAATCGCCGCCGCGCTGACGAGCAGATGGATGTGGGCGAAGCGCTCGCTCAGCACGTCGCCGAGCGGGATCTCCAGCGCCAGCGCGAGCAGCTCGCGGATCGACGCCGCGAGCGGCGCCTGCGGGGCGTCGTCGCCGACGAGCGTCGCCAGGCGCGCGAGATCGATCATCTCGGCGTTCTCGCCGCCGCCGATCGCGACCCCGAAGGCGGCCTCGAGGAAGTACTCGACGCGCGCCAGCAGCGGGTCGCGGCGGATGCGCCCGTCGCCGACGGCGGGCCCGAAGTCGATCGTCTCCGCGCGCGCGACGATGCGCTCGAGCTGGCCGCCCATGACGCTCTCCAGATGGGCCGGCGTCAGCCCCGCCTGCAGCGCCGGCCGCAGCGACGCGATCACCGTCAGCTGCGGCGTGCCGAACGGGATGTCGGTCGCATAGAGGATCTGGCCGGGCGGGATGTGCGAGTAGACCGCGAGCTGGTCGGCGGCGCTGAACCAGGCGGTGTCGAAGAAGACGTTGGGGTACTCGTGGATGCGCTGCCAGATCCAGGCCAGATCGCAGACCGCGCAGTGGGCGAGGATGAAGCGCGCGTTGGGAAACTCGCGGGCGAACGCGAGCACGTGCACGCCGAGGGCCGGGATCCCGCGGCCCGCGTGGATGAGGATCGGCAGGTGCAACTCCTCGGCGACCTCGACGATCGCGCGCACGCCGGGTTCGTCGAGATCGAACAGCTCCGCGCGCGGGTGCAGCTTGATCCCGCACGCGCCGGCGGCGACGCAGCGGCGGATCTCCGCGACCGGACCGGCGCGCGGGTCGATGCGGCAGAACGCGACGAGCTCCCCGTTCGACGCGGCCGCGCGCGCGAGCACGTGATCGTTGGCCGGCGGGTAGCCGCCGGGCTCGTGCATCGGAAAGACGACGGCGCGCGAGCCGGTCGGCGCGAGCGTCTGGAGCAGCTCCTCGGCCGTGCACCTGAAGCCGTCCGGGTCGTTGACGCCGATGTGCGTGTGGGCGTCGAAGAGCGTCACCGGCGGCAGCAGCCCCAGCGTCTGATCGGACCACGGGGTGAGCAGGTCGTCGGCGTACACGCTGGGCAGTTTACGTCCGTCCCGGGCAGCGCTCACGGGCGTCCCGCACTGCTACATGTGTCCGCCCTATAGTAATTTCTCCATAGACCCCTCCGGCGTGCATACACTCCACCCCCGATGAGCGACAACAACGGCAGCGCAGGGATCTGCGAGTGCGGACAGGTGGCGATCAACGGCTGCCAGCGGTGCGATCGTGCCGTCTGTGACACCCACGCGCGCCTCCTCCCCGACGCTCCCGGCGGCGTTTCGCCTGACGCGCTGAGCCGCTACGAGATCGCGATTCGCGCGAACGGCACGCTCTGCGAGAGCTGCCGCGCCGACATCGGCAGCTATGCGCTGGCCCAGGCCACGAACGCCCCGCGCCAGCGGCTTCCCGACCACTGGCTGGACCGCGCGATCGCGCTCAGCAGCGATCAGACGCGCAGCGACCTGGAGAAGCTCGAGGACGCCGATCTGCCCTCGACGCTGACGCCAGTGGAGGTGGCGCAGGAGTTCCTGCGCCGGATCGGCCAGCAGCCGCGCGAGCGCGTGCCGA
Source organism: uncultured Solirubrobacteraceae bacterium (assembly GCA_963756465.1). GTDB lineage: Bacteria > Actinomycetota > Thermoleophilia > Solirubrobacterales > Solirubrobacteraceae > CADCVQ01. The sequence goes on along the minus strand of CAVWNK010000002.1, from coordinate 79,178 downwards.
TCACCGTTCCGAAGCTCATGCGCGCGCCGGAGTTCGTCGAGGGCTGGTCGGTCGACTGCCGCCGCACGGAGTACACGACGAGCGGTGGCGTGGCCGCGCGCTACTCGCTGCCGTGCCTGATCTCGACCGAGGGCGAGCTGCTCGGCCCCGCGCTCGAGGCCGGCGAGCGCCATGGTCAGACCTGGTGGATCGTGCCGGACTCCGACATCGAGCTCTCGCGCCTGGTCAGGGGCGTCGCGCAGTTGCTGCTGCTCAGCGCGTTCGCGCGCCACCAGCTGTAGCTCAGCGGCGCTCGTCGCGGAACATCCGCAGCGCGTGCTGCCCCGCGGGGTGCGCGCGCAGTTCGCGCACGACCGCCGCCATCGCCCGCGGCAGCTCGTCGGGCTGCGGCAGCGGCACCCCGTAGCCGGGCGGTGACAGGACGGCCGCCGACAGCGCCGAGAAGGTCAGGTCGGCCGCGCTGAAGTGATCGCCCATGAGGTACGGGCGCCCGTCCTCGAGCCGCCCCGCGACCGCGTCGAACGTGTCGCGCACGTCGGCGATCGCCTGCGCCGCGCTCGCGGGCGTGATCGTGAAATGACGGTCGATGATCCTCGCGACGACGCCGTAGGCGAGCGGCAGCCCGAGCCGCTGCCAGGTCGGCACGCCGGTCGGCGCGTACGTGCGCACGAGCGCGCGCTGGCCGCGGATGTTGTCGTAGAGCCAGAGCCGCCCCTGCGGGCCGAGGCGCTCGTCGAAGTCGCGTTCGAGCACGCGGATCGCGGCGGACTGCTCGCGATCATCGGGGTACAGGCGCCGGTCTGCGGGGGCGTGCGCGTCGGCCCAGTCGAGGATGTCGGCGGACTGCGTCAGCACCGTGTCGCCGCAGACGAGCACCGGAACCGTCATGCCGCCGCCGGCGCGGCGGGCCGGCAGCCAGTGCAGGACCTGCAGGTGTGCGCGCTCCTCGAACGCGATCCCGGCCCGATCCAGCGCCCAGCGCGCCTTCTCGCAGAAGTGGCTGATCGGGATCGTGATGAGCTTGCAGCCGCCGGCGCGCGCCATCGCAGGCAGCGAGCCTATCCTGCGGCGACATGGACGCCGCCGGCCTGCTCGCCGAGCTCGTCGCGATCGACTCGGTCAACCCGGCGCTCGTCGCGGGCGCCGCCGGCGAGGCGCAGATCGCCGCGTTCGTCGCCGCCTGGCTGCACGAGCGAGGCCTCGAGGTGACCGTCGTCGACGAGCCGGCCGGGCGCCCGAGCGTCGTCGCCATCGCGCGCGGAACGGGCGGCGACGGCGCGGCGTCGCTGATGCTCAACGGACACGTCGACACGGTCGGGGTCGCCGGGATGGACCGCCCGCACGCGCCGGCGCTGCGCGAGGGACGCCTCTACGGGCGCGGCGCGTACGACATGAAGGGCGGCGTCGCGGCCTGCATGCTGGCCGGCGCAGCGGCCGTCGGCGCCGGGCTGCGCGGCGACGTGATCGTGACCGCCGTCGCCGACGAGGAGCACGCGAGCGAGGGCGTCCAGGCGGTGCTGCGCCGGTTCGGCGCCGACGCCTGCGTCGTGACCGAGCCGACGCACCTGCGCGCCTGCGTCGCGCACAAGGGCTTCGTCTGGGCGCAGCTCGAGACGCACGGGCGCGCGGCGCACGGCTCGCGCACGGACCTCGGCGTCGACGCGATCGCCGGCATGGGACCGGTGCTGGCGGGGATCGCCGCGCTGCAGGCGCGGCTGGATCGCGCGCCGCATCCGCTGCTCGGCCCGGCCAGCCTGCACGCGTCGCTGATCGGCGGCGGCCAGGAGCTGTCGAGCTACCCCGCCCGCTGCGTGCTCGAGCTCGAGCGGCGCACGCTGCCGGGCGAGACCGCGGCGAGCGTGGCGCACGAGCTCGAGCAGCTGCTGGCGCTCGCCCGTGGCGCCGACCCGCGCCTGCAGACCGAGCTGCGAATCGGGCTGCGGCGCGAGCCCTTCGAGGTCGATCCGCAGGCCGAGATCGTGTCCGTGCTGCGCGCGGCCGGCGCCGCGGTGCTCGGCGCCGAGCCGGCGATCGTCGGCGAGCAGCCCTGGATGGACGCGGCGTTGACGGCGGCGGCCGGCATCCCGACGGTCGTCTTCGGCCCCGGCGGCGCGGGCGCGCACGCGCTCGAGGAGTACGGCGACATCGGGAGCGTCGAGCGCTGCGCCGCCGTGCTGACCGAGACCGCGCGGCGCCTGTGCGCGTGACCGTCGCGCGCACGGCGTCGCGCGCAGCGCAGAGCGATCGCGGCCAGCGCGGGCGCGACGAGGACTGCTACGAGCGGTGCTGCCGGGAGCGCGGAGAGCGCGAGCTACCCGCGCGCCATCACGGTCGAGATGTACACGACCGCGAGGCTGACGAGGAGCAACAGAGCGATGGTTTCAAGCGTGCCGATATCCATGGCCGGTAGCGTACGTGAGCGTCGGCGCGCGCGCCAGCCGCGCATGGTGATCGGGCCGGCACGGCCACGAGGGGGGCGTGCCGGATGGCTCGTGGACCTCGTGGTCCGCTCGCGCCTGCCAGGTGTAGGCCTGGGCCGCGCGCTGGAGCCGTTCGAGCAGGTCTTCGACGGCGGCGGACGGCGCGTCACCGGGCACCAGCGCCTCGACCGTGCGGCTGCCCGCCGGGTGCTCGGCGAGCTCGTAGCGCGCGGCGAACTCGATGAGGTCCAACGCCGTCGACTCGGCTGCGACTCGCTCGAAATGAGCCGGATTTGCAGGTACGTCCTGGATTGTCGGTTCAACCTGAACCAGTGGAGACGGCGGGAATCGAACCCGCGTCCGCGATCGCGTAACGGTGACGTCTACGAGCGTATCCGGCGCTCTGATCTCGTCTCGAACTCGCCTCGCCGGCGGGGTTGTCCGAGACCAGCTCCCTGAAATTTCCCCGGTTCGGCGGGAGCGGACCTCCCCAGGTGAGCCGACATCTGATTCCGGCGATCCCCACGGTCGGCAGGCGGGGGCCAGAACCTCACTCGCCTAGTTTGAGCTAGACAGCGAGGGCGTACTCGTGAGAGTCCGCACGTATGGTTTTGCCAGGTGTTTTGCGAGGCCTCCTGGCACCTCGGCTCGCAACCACCGTCACGAAGTCGACCACGTCGAAGCCATGTCGTCCCCGTGTCGGTACGCGCTCGAGTCTAGTACACCCCGCCGCCGATTCTCGCGGATGTTGCTGCGCGCGACGCGGAAATTCGTCGCGCTGGGGCGCCGTCACGGCACGACCGGCTCGGCCGCTGCGGGATCGACGGTCGTCGTCTGCGCCGGCGGCGGCGCCGGCGTCGTCGCGGCCGGCGGGAGCGTCGTCGTCTCGGCGGGCGGGACGGTCGTCGTCTCGACCGGCGGCACGCTCACCGTCGGCGCGGCGGGCTCGGTCGCGGCCGGCGTCGTCGTCGTCGAGGACGGATCCGCCGGCGAGCTCTTCTTGCCTCCGAAGAACGTCGTCTGGCGGTCGCCCCCGGTGGCAGAGCCGCCGGCGACGATCTCCGGCACCGTGATGATCACGGCGGCGACGAGAAAGCCCAGCAGACCGGTCGCGACCGCGAGCTTCCAGGCATGCCGCGCGACGGGGCGCGAGCTGCCCTGGATCTCGCCCTGCTGCGCGACGCGCTCGTCACCCGGCTCGAAGGGCGCGACCGGGTCGTAGGGCTCGTCGCGCGGCGGCGCGCTGCGCACGACGCCGCGCACGGGCACCGCGCGCGTGACGACCTCGGCGGGCTTGAACAGCGCCTCCTTGACGAGCGCGACGATCACCGGCGTGATCGCCGCCGAGGCAAGCGTGCCGGGCGCCCAGATCTCCGATGTGAGGTACGCCGCGGTCAGCGACGCGACGGCGGTGATGATCAGGGTCGTGACGTCGACCCCACTGCTCTTGGATGTGGGTGAAGCGCTCACAACGGGGGCGGCTGCCCGACGGGAAGCATGGCTAAGCGTGGACAGAACAGACGCTTAACGTAGTGCGACGCGGTTCCGACGCCGCTTGAGGAACCCTCGACCGGGTCGCGCTCCGAAGAGGCGCCCCGACGTCTGGGTGGCGCGGCCTCACACCTCGGTGGCCTCGCTCTTTGCGGCTCCAGTTCCGCGTCGCTGCAAGAACATAGATCCGGGCCCGAATCGGACGCAAGAGCCGATTCGCACGAAGCCCGCAATCTGCGTGAAATATCCTCCGCGCATGACCGTCGAAGAAGTCTCCTGGGACCTTGAACCGCTCGTCCACGGCGAAGGCGATGCCGGCGCTGACCGCCTCATCGACGAGGCCTCCGAGCGCGCGCAGGCGTTCGCCGCCGCGCACGCCGGCCGCGTCGCCGAGCTGACCGCCGAAGAGTTCGCCGCCGCGCTGAACGAGCTCATGGAGATCTCCGAGCTCGCCTCGCGCTCGGGCCACTACGCGATGCTGCGCTTCAGCGTCGACACCGCCGATCCGCAGATCGGCGCGCTCATGCAGCGCATGCAGGAGAAGAGCACGGCGATCGAGACCCAGCTGCTGTTCTTCGAGCTCGAGTGGGCGGCGCTCGAGGACGACCGCGCCGAGGAGCTGCTCGCCGCCGACGGGATCGACACCGCCCGCCACTTCCTGCGCTCGGCGCGCCGCTACCGGCCCCACCTGCTGACCGAGCCCGAGGAGAAGATCCTCGCCGAGAAGTCGATCTCGGGCAGCTCGGCCTGGTCGCGCCTGTTCAGCGAGCAGGTCTCCGCGCTGCAGGTCGTGCTGCCCGAGCACGACGAGCCGGTGCCGCTGGACGCCGCGCTCGCCCAGCTCATGTCGCCCGACCGCGATCTGCGGCGCGCGAGCGCCGAAGCCGTCACGGCCGCGCTCGCGCCCGGCCTGCGCACGCGCGCCTACATCTTCAACACGCTGCTGCACGACAAGGCCGTCGACGACCGCCTGCGCCACTACGACAACTGGCTCGCCGCGCGCAACCTCGCCAACGAGGCCTCCGACGAGTCCGTCCAGGCGCTGCTGAGCGCCGTCCGCAACCGCTACGAGATCGCGCGCCGCTGGTATCGGCTCAAGGCGCGGCTGCTCGGCGTCGACAAGCTCGCCGACTACGACCGCATGGCGGCGGTGACGCAGGACGACGAGCCCGTCGAGTGGGAGGACGCGAAGGAGCTCGTGCTCGCCTCCTACGCCGAGTTCACGCCGCAGCTCGGCGATCCGGCACGCGCGTTCTTCGACGAGCACCGCATCGACGCACCGCCGCGGCCGGCCAAGCGCGGCGGCGCCTTCGCCGCCTACACGGTCCCGTCCGAGCACCCCTACCTGATGCTCAACTACACGGCCAAGCGCCGCGACGTGCTCGTGCTCGCGCACGAGATGGGCCACGGGCTGCACGCCGAGCTGGCACGCCCGCGCGGCGTGCTCGAGCAGGGCACGCCGCTGACGCTCGCCGAGACCGCCTCGGTCTTCGGCGAGACGCTCGTCTTCGGGCGCCTGCTCGAGCAGGCGGCGACGCCCGAGTCGCGCCTGTCGCTGCTGGCGGAGTCGATCGAGGGCTCGATCGCGACGGTCTTCCGCCAGACGGCGATGAACGGCTTCGAGGAGCTCGTCCACAACGCCCGCCGCCAGGAGGGCGAGCTGGCGGTCGAGCGGATCAACGAGCTGTGGGAGCAGTCGCAGGTGCAGATGCTCGCCGACAGCGTGCAGATCACCGACGGCTACCGCACCTGGTGGTCCTACGTGCCGCACTTCATCGCGACACCGGGCTACGTCTACGCGTACGCCTACGGCCAACTGCTCGCGCTGTCGATCTACAAGCGCTACATCGACGAGGGCGAGTCGTTCGTCCCCAGCTACCTGGAGCTGCTGCGCGCGGGCGGCTCGCGCAGCCCCGAGCAGCTCGGCGCGATGGTCGGCATCGACCTCGCCGACCCCGGCTTCTGGGACAGCGGCCTCGATCTCGTCGAGGCGCAGCTCGAGCAGGCCGAGGCAGCGGCGCAGCAGGCGCTGGCGCGGACGTAGCCGTCGCGCGGAGGCTGGCGCGCGGCGACCGTGTCGCGTAGATGTTCCATGCGAACAGCTGCGCGACACGGCTCGTTGCGACGCGCCCGGCGCGAGCGCCGCTGCGGCCGGTTGGCGCGCCGTCCGTGAACGTGGCGTCGGCGCTTGGCCGGCCCGCTGGCGCACGTTGTCACAATGGACGGCGATGAGTCAGCACTGGCCAGCACCGCCCGGCTTCAGCCCGGCCCCGCCCGCCCCGGACGCGGTCGCCGCCGCGCCCGAGGAGACCGCGCCGTTCGGCGGCGCGCCCCCCGTCCGGGAGCCCGACGCGCGCCCATGGTGGCGGCGCAGCCTCTCGCTGCTGGCGGTCGTCGGCCTGCTGGCGCTGAAGTTCGGCAAGGCGGCGCTGCTGCTGCTGCCGAAGGCCAAGGTGCTGACGACGTCGGCGACGATGCTCGTCTCGATCGCCGCCTACAGCCTGATCTGGGGCTGGAAGTTCGCGCTCGGTTTCGTGCTGTTGCTGTTCGTGCACGAGATGGGCCACGTGATCCAATTGCGCCGCGAGGGCATCGAGGCGAGCGCGCCGATGTTCATCCCCTTCCTCGGGGCCGCGGTGATGGCGAAGTCGCTCGGCGAGGACGCGACGGCGGAGGCGCGCGTGGGGCTGGCCGGACCGATCCTCGGCACGCTGGGCTGCTTCGCGCTGCTACCGATCGCCCTCTCGACGGGCGACGACTTCTGGTACGCGCTGATCTTCACCGGCCTGTTCTTGAACCTCTTCAACCTGCTGCCGGTGGTGCCGCTGGATGGCGGCCGCGCGATGGCGGCGCTGTCGCCGTGGATGTGGTTCGTCGGGCTGTTCGCGATGGTCGTGCTGACGTTCGCCTTCCCCAACCCGATCCTGATCCTGATCCTGTTGCTCGCCGCCTACGAGACCTACCGGCGCTGGAAGGCGCGCCGCAGCGGCGACGCGTCGGTGCTGCGCTACTACAAGGTCAAGCCCGCCCACCGGGTCGCGATCCTCGCCGTCTACCTGGGCCTGATCGTCGTCTGCGCGGTCGGCATGGGGCTGACCTTCGTCGAGCGCTCGATCCCGGCCTAGTTACGAGCCTGTCGGCATGGCCGAGATCACGGTCGAGCGCCTGACCAAGCGCTACGGGGAGACGCTCGCGGTCGACGACCTGTCGTTCACGGTCGAGGCCGGGCGCGTGACGGGATTTCTGGGGCCCAACGGCGCCGGCAAGTCGACGACCCTGCGTGCGCTGCTCGGGCTCGTGCGCCCGACGAGCGGCCGCGCGCTCGTGATGGGCAGGCCCTTCCACGAGCTGAAGGACCCGGTGCGGGCCGTCGGCGCCGCCCTCGACGCGCACGACGTCCACCCCGGCCGCTCCGGGCGCGGGCACCTGCGCACGATCGCCGCGGCCGCCGGGCTACCGAACTCGCGCGTCGACGAGGTGCTCGACATGGTCGAGCTGACGCCGGCCCGCGACCGCCGCGTGAAGGGCTACTCGATGGGCATGCGCCAGCGCCTCGCGCTCGCCGCGGCGCTGCTCGGCGACCCGCGCATCCTCATGCTCGACGAGCCCGCCAACGGCCTGGACCCGCAGGGCATGCGCTGGCTGCGCGACATCCTCGTGCGGCTCGCCGGCGAGGGCCGCGCGGTGCTGATCTCCAGCCACGTGCTGTCCGAGGTCGAGCAGACCGTCGACAGCGTCGTCGTGATCGGCGCCGGCCGGCTCGTGATGCAGGGCTCGCTCGCCGAGCTCGTCAAGGGCGACCGGCGTCCCGCGCTCGTGCGCTCGCCGCGCGCCGACGAGCTGCGCGAGCTGCTCGTCCACGCCGGCGCGAGCGTCTCCACCGACGGGCGGCCGGACTCGATGCACGTCCACCACGCGTCGCTGGAGGAGATCGGAACGCTTGCGGCCGAGCACGGCATCCCGATCTTCGAGCTCACGCACGAGGTGACGACGCTCGAGGACCGCTTCCTCGAGCTCACCGGCGAAGGCGGCAACGTGCGATGAAGGCGCTGCGGTCCGAATGGCTGAAGCTCGTCTCCGTGCGCACGACGTGGGCGCTGCTCGGCGCGATGGTGCTCGTCGAGGGCCTCGCGGCCGGCCTGGCGACGTCGCTGGGCGACATCGACGACCTGCGCAAGGGCAACGTCTCGACGTTCATCATCGGCACGCACCTGGCGACGGTCTTCATGTTCACGCTCGGCGCGCTGCTGTCGACGAACGAGTTTCGTCACGGGACCGCGAACTCGACGTTCGTCATCACCCCCAGGCGTGAGCGCGTGATCCTCGCCAAGCTCGCGATCGGGCTGGCGGTCGGGGTCGTCGGGGCGCTGCTGTACATCGCGGTGCACGCCGGTGTCGGGCTCTCGATCCTCTCCTCGCGCGGCGTCGACATCGACTCCGATCTCGCCGTCGACGGCTACGTCGGCGTCGGCGTCGGGCTCGTGCTCGGCTGTGAGTTCGGCGTCGCCCTCGGGGCCGTGCTGCGCAACCAGGTGCTGACGATCATCGTCGGCCTCGTGCTGTTTCTGCTCGCGGGCACGGTCGCGCTGTTCATCGGCACCGACGTCGGCCAGTACTTCCCCGGCGAGGCGCTGCTGGCGCTGCAGAACACGCCCGGCGTCGACCTGCTCAGCCAGGTCAGCGGCGGGCTCGTGCTCGCGGGCTACTGCGTCGCGCTCGGGATCGCCGGCGCGATCCTGACGCGCCAGCGCGAGATCGCGTAGACGGCCGACGTGGACGGCATCGCGCCCGAATGCGGCGCGCTGCGACGAACGCGCTATTGACTGCCGGACCCGTGGGCAGCGAACCTTGCGCGACCGCTCCTGTCACGCACGATCCGAAAGGCCCGTCATGCTGCGCAGCCCGCGTTGGATTCTGCTCGCTCTCCTCGCCGCCGTCCTGTCGGTGACCGTCGGCGTCGTCGCCGGCTCGGCCCGGACCGGGCGCGACGACGGCGACACCACGACGACAACCTCGACGACGCCGGCGAGCACGACCGCCGACGACAGGGGCCGCGAGCGCAACCGCGACGGCGACGGCGACGGCGGCAAGCGCGGCAGGGACAAGGCAGCCGCAAAGCAGTCCGGCTTCGTCTACACGATCCCCGGCGATTCCGTCTTCCCCGAGGGCATCGCGATCGACAAGCGCAGCTCCGACGACGACCACTCGGTGAAGCGCTTCTTCGTCTCCTCGACGACCGACGGCACGATCTTCAAGGGCGCCGTCAAGGGCAGCCGCACGCTGACGGCGTTCGCGCCCGGCGGCGCCGACGGCCGCACGTCGGCGACCGGCCTCGCGGTCAGCGGGGGCCGCCTGTTCGTGGCCGGCGCCGGCACCGGCAAGGCGTTCGTGCTCAGCACGAGGGACGGCAGCACGGTGAAGGTGCTCGACAGCATGGCGCCGTCGAGCGACACGTTCATCAACGACGTCACGGTCGCCCGCGGGCACGCGTACTTCACCGACTCTCGGCGCCCGATCATCTTCCGCGCCTCGACGCGCGGCGGCGCGGTCGGCGACCTCGAGCCCTGGCTGGACCTGACCGGCACGCCGTTCGTCTACGAGCCCGGCTTCAACGCCAACGGGATCGTCAGCTACGACGACGGCAGGCTGCTCGTCGTCGTGCAGTCCAACACCGGCAAGTTGTTTCGCATCAGCACGAGGTCCAGGCGGGTGAGGCAGATCGACCTCGGCGGTGCGACCGTCAAGAACGGCGACGGCCTCGTCGCCCACGGCAGCCGCCTGTATGTCGTGCGCAACGCCGACAACGAGATCGTCGAGATCAAGCTGCGCAACCGCAAGCGCAACGGCGCCGTCACGGACCGCATCACGAGCAACCTGTTCGCGTTCCCGACGACCGCAGCGCGCGTGAGCGGCCGCCTGCTCGTCGTCAACTCGCAGTTCGACAAGCGCGGCGGCACGCCGGTGCTGCCGTTCACGGTCGCGTCGGTCAGGAGGTAGGCGCGCTGCTGGCGTCGAGCCGGTCGGCGCGCTGCGCCGGCCGGCTCAGCGGCGGTACTCGCGGACCGCGCGGTCCATCTCGCGCTTGGAGTCCTTCTCCTTGAGCGACTGGCGCTTGTCGAACTGGTCCTTGCCCTTGGCGACCGCGATCTCGACCTTCGCGCGGCCGTCGGTGAAGTAGATCCGTGTCGGCACGAGCGTCAGGCCCTTCTCCTTGACCTGCGCGGCGAGCTTGTCGATCTGGCGCCGGTGGGCGAGCAGGCGGCGGTCGCGCTCGGGCTCGTGGTTGGCGCGCGCGGCCGGGCCGTAGGGCGGGATGTGGACGTTGTGCAGAAACAGCTCGCCGTCGCGGACGAGCGCGTAGCCGTCCTTCAGCTGCGCGCCGCCCGCGCGCAGCGCCTTGACCTCGGTGCCCTGCAACGCGATCCCGCACTCGAGCTTCTCGAGCAGTTCGAAGCGATAGGACGCATACCGGTTGGACGCGACGTCACCGGGTGCCACCTTGCGCTTCTTGGCCTTGGCCATCAGCTCAGGGTAGTGGCCGTCGAGCACCTCACGGACGTCATCGCCCGCGGGCCTGAGAGCGTCACCCTCCGGTTCGCGGGTGGGTGAACGCCTGCCGGTGAGACGGGCTCGGGTCCGGACGCCGCCTGGGACGTACGATGCGACGCATGCCAGGTACAGGAGCCAAGGACGACCCGTGGGTGCTCAGGACGCCGCCCGGGTCCTCGCAGTACACGATGTACCGCGACGACGACCGCGATCCGCCGGCGATCGTCTGCCAGGTCGGCAAGACGACGCTGCTCTACGACGCCCGCGCGATCGAGGACCTGCACGCGATGCTCAAGGCGCACGGCGACTGGATCGAGCTCGGCAGCGCGGACGAGCAGAAGCCGGCCAAGGACGGGACGGTGGAGGCGTGGGGGCGCTCGCAGTCCAACCCGGTGGGCGGCTTCTACGGGCTGAAGAAGGGCCTGCGCGGGCGCTTCGGGATGTACATGCCGCCGCTGATGGAGGAGCTCGGGCTCGCCGAGCTCGAGCACAACGCGCGCAACAACCGCATGCGCGCGCGCTGACGGCCGCCGCGGCCCGCGTGGCATAGGCTTGCGCAGGTGAAGATCAGCGATCCGTTCCGCGCGGCCGGCTGGTGGTACCGGGTCGCCGAATACCACTTCGAGCTGCGCTGCACCTGCGGCGTCACGCAGCGCGCCGACGCGCTGACGGCGCGCGAGCAGGGCGACGCGACGCTGTACGCCTGCCCGCACTGTGCGACCGACCTCATCGGCGTCGCCGAGGACGACAGCCCGCCACTGGTCGGCGCCGCCCAGGCGTCGACGCCCAACAGCGACGACGGACACCGGATGTGCGGCTTCGTCTTCGCGTCGACCGTCGACATGGAGCTGATCGGACCGGGCCAGACCGAGAGCGAGCTCGACATCCCGGCACGGCCGCGCTTCTTCCTCGCCCGCGGAGGTCGCTAGCTCCTAGAGGTCCGTCTGCTCGACCGTGCCGCTCGGATGCACGCTGACGACGCGCAGCCGGTCGTCGCCCGCGCCCTTGAAGCCGTGCGGCGTGGCGGCAGCGACGACGACGATGTGGCCGGCCTCGACGAGCACCTCCTCGTCGCCGACGGTGAACGCCGCCGTGCCCGTCTGCACGACGAACACCTCGGGATAGGGATGCAGGTGCAGCGCCGGCCCCTGGCCGTGCTCGTACTCGGTGACGAAGATCGAGACCGGGACCTCGTCACGACCCTCGAAGAGCGCCGCCGTCGCGCTGCGGCGCAGGGCCTCGATCGGGATCACGGACTCCATCGCCGGAGCGTATCCGCGCCGCTGGTCTGGACGCGAGGGTCCTGAGCGGCGCGCTCGCGCGCGAGCGCGCCGCTGCCGGACCTCGATCGCACCGCGAGCATGCGCCACGCGCCGTCGCCCACGGGCGCAGCGCGCTAGCGTCCCGGCCTCGCACACATCCGGGGGGTCCCTGCACGAGGGGCTGAGAGGGCGCTGCCTAGCGCCGACCCGACGAACCTGATCTGGGTCATGCCAGCGAAGGGAGATCAGCATGCGCACGCGCACACGTTCGGTATCGCGGGCACCGCGTCCTGCCGCACGCAGATGCAGCTCGCCCGCCGGGGCGTCACATCGCCGGAGATGGAGCGCGTCGCCGAGCGCGAGCAGCTGCCCGCCGAGGTCATCCGCGACGAGGTCGCGCGCGGCCGGATGATCATCCCGGCCAACGTCCACCATCGCGCCCTCGACCCGATGGCGATCGGGCTGAGGGCGCGCGTGAAGATCAACGCGAACATCGGCAACTCGCCGACGACGTCGTCGTTGGCCGGGGAGGTCGACAAGCTCACGCTGGCGCAGCGCTGGGGCGCCGACACGGTCATGGACCTGTCGACCGGCAAGCGCAGCGACGAGACGCGCCAGGCGATCCTCGACGCCGCCGCGGTGCCGATCGGGACCGTGCCGATCTACCAGGCGATGGAGCTCTCGCAGGCGCGCTTCGCGTTTGACTGGCGCGAGCAGTTCGCGCTCTCGCTCGACCCCGAGGCCGCGCAGGCGATGCACGACGAGACGCTCGGCGACGACGACTTCACGTCGGCCGAGTTCTGCTCGATGTGCGGACCGAAGTTCTGCCCGATGCACAACTTCAAGGACGTCGACTGGGACGTGATCCGCGCGGTCGTGCAGGAGCGCAGGACGGCGCGGGCGGCCGGTTGACGGTCTTCGCGGCGGCAGGGTTTTTCGATCCGGTCGCGAGCGCTTATCCTCTCCGCGTGGGCCACTTTGAGCTCAGTGAGCGGTGGTGTAACTGGAAGGGCGTCGACGTGATCTTCACCGCCGCCCGCGCGGCGATCGAAGCCGGACCGCTCGATCCGCCGCTGTGCGAGGCCGTGTTCGACGAGGAGTTCGACCCGTTCACCGTCTATACGCTCGAGGAGGCGCACGCGCACCTGACCGCCAACCGTGTCCGGTCGATGGACATCAGCATCTCCCACATCGACGAGGACGAGGCTCGCGTGACGCTGAACTACAGCGGCGACCGCCTCCAGCTCAACGGCTACGGCAGCGACTGGACACGCGCGCGCGCCGCCTACGACGCCGCCCAGGCCGTCCTCGCCGGCCACTTCGGGATCACGACGTTCCAGCTCCCGAAGCTGCCTCGCGACACCGTCGGCGAGACCCGCAAGCGGCTCGTGATCGAGGAGCTCGAGGCGGCGCTCGAGAACGTCGACTCAGGCCTCGACGACGGCTGAGCCCGTCTGCGGGTGGCGCGCGAGCCGGACGGGTTGACTAGTCCGCGCGGGGCTCGACGGGCACGAGGTCGACGCGCCCGCGGGCCGTCTCGACGCGCTCGACCTTGACGCGCACCGGGTCGCCGAGGCGGATCGTGTGGCCGCTGCGCTCGCCGGTGAGGATCGTGCCCTCCTCGTTGAGCTCCCACCAGTCGCCGCGCAGGCGGCGCAGCGGCAGCAGCCCCTCGTGGCCGTCGGCGAAGCGCACGAACGCGCCCGCGCCGATGAGCCCCGTGACCTCGCCGTCGAACTCCCGGTCGAAGCCGCCCTCGAACAGCTCGCGCTCGAGCAGGAAGGCGCGCGCGATGCGGTCGGCCATGCGCTCGATCGTCATCGCGTCGCGCTCGCGCGCGGACGACCAAACGCCGGTCTCCTCCATCTCCGACGACCGCGGTGCGGCCTCCCCCGCGCCGACCGCGCTGAGCAGCGCGCGGTGCGCGACGAGGTCCGGGTAGCGGCGGATCGGCGAGGTGAAGTGCGCGTAGTGCGTCAGGCCGAGGCCGGCGTGGCCGAGGTTCTTCGGGCTGTAGCAGGCCTGCTTGAGCGCGCGCAGCACGAGGAACGTCAGCGCGTCGCGACCGTGGCCGGTGCGCGCGCTGTGCTGCACGACCGCGCGCGAGCACGCGGCGATCGTCGCGGCGGCCTGCGACGGCGTCATCTGCTCGCGCAGCGGCGGCGTGGCGACGTCGAGCGAGGCGAGCTGCTCGACGAGCCGCTGCGCCTTCTCGCCGTCGGGCTGCTCGTGGACGCGGTAGAGCGTCGGCACGGCGCGATCGGAGAGCAGCTTGGCGACCTGCTCGTTGGCGGCGATCATGAGGTGCTCGATCAGCCGGTGCGACTCGGTCTGCTCGCTCGGGCGCGACTCGGCGACGTGGCCGCCGTCATCGAAGGCGAACTCCGGCTCGCTCGTCTCGAGCTCGAGCGCGTCCTGCTCCAGGCGGCGCTGCTGCAGCGCGTGCGCAACGGCGCGCGCCGCAGCGAGCGGCTTGGCCCACGGCTCCTCGCTCTCCTGTTCAGCGGCGAAGATGCGGTCGACCTGTTCGTAGTCCAAGCGCTTGTCGGAGCGGATCGTCGAGCGGTAGAACTGCGCCCGCTCGACGTCCGCGCCGGCGAAGTCGAGTGCGACCGTGACCGCCGCACGCTCCTGACCGGGCACGAGCGAGCAGGCGTCGTTGGACAGCGCCTCGGGCAGCATCGGCTCGACGCGCCCGGGGACGTAGACGCTCGTCGCGCGCCGCGCGGCCTCGCGGTCGACGAGCGAGCCCGGCCGCACGTACGCGCTGACGTCGGCGATGTGAATCCAGACCCGCGTGCGGCCGTCGTCGAGCAGCTCGGCCGAGATCGCGTCGTCGAAGTCGCGCGCGGTGACCGGGTCGATCGTGAACGTCGGCAGCGCGATCAGGTCGCGGCGCGGCTGGTCCGGATCGACCCCGGCGTCGCGCGCCTTCTTCGCCTCGCGCTCGACTGCCGGGTCGAAGCGCCGGCGCAGGCCGCGGTCGAGCATCAGGGCCTCGAGCACGTCGGCCGCGACGTCGGGGCGGCCGAGGCTGCGCAGCACCTTCGCGTGGCCGCCCGCCCGCGTCGCCGGACGCACGAGCACGAGGTCGCCGACGCGCGTGCGCGAGTCGCGGTCGAGCACCATCCGGCCGCCGCGCTCGAAGAACGGCTCGGCGACGAGGAAGCGCCCGCGCTTGTCGACCGTGGCGACGATCCCCTCGGCGCGCTGCGGCTCGCGCGGCGGCGGCGACGGCGCGGCGACGGCGCGCTCGGGCCTGGGCTTCACCGCCGGCGCCGGCGCGCGCGCGGTCCTCGACCGCGCCTTCGCCTTCGCCTTCGCCTTCGCCTTCGCGGTCGGCTTCGACCTCCCCGACGCCGGGCGCTTGCTCACAGCTCGCCGGCGAGGACGTCGAGCGCCTTGGCGAGCACTTCGTCGCGCTTCGTGTCGGGGTCGTCGCGGACGCTGATGTCGGGCTTCAGCCCGGCGCCCGTCTTCGTGCCGGCGCCGCCGAGGTTGCGACCGCTGGGCAGGAAGTACTGCCCGACGGTGATGTCCAGCGCGCCGCCGTTCTCCAGCGGCATGATCTCCTGGAAGACGCCCTTGCCGAAGGTCTTCACGCCGACGAGCTTCGCGCGCTTGGTGTCCTGCAGCGCACCGGCGACGATCTCCGACGCGGAGGCCGTGCCGCCGTCGACGAGCACGACGGTCGGCAGCTTGCCGGCGACCGGCTGGCCGACCGCGTCGAGCGTGCGCGTCGGCACCGCGCGGCCCCTGGTCGTGACGATCGGACCCTCGGCGATGAACATGCTGGCGATCAGCTGCGCCTCGGTGACGAGGCCGCCGCCGTTGCCACGCAGGTCGAAGACGATCCCCTTGGCATTACGCCGCTTGGCGCGCCGGATCGCCTCGTTCATCTCGACGTGCGCCGTCCGCGGACCGAACGTCGACAGGGCGATGTAGCCGACGCGCGTCCCGCCGGCGTTGGCGATCCGGGAGCTGACGACCGGCACGCTGATGCGCGCGCGGACGAGGCGCTTGTCGAACGTCCGCTCGCCGCGGCGGATCGTCAGCGTCACGGGCGTCCCCTCCGGACCCTTGATGAGCGCCGTCGCCTTGTCGTCGGACAGACCGGCGATCTTGCGGTCGCCGACGGCGATCACGACGTCGCCGACGCGCAGCGCGGCCTTGTCGGCGGGCGAGTCCGGATAGACCGTCTGGATGCGCAGCCCGGCCTTGACGACGCGCACGGCCGTGCCGACGCCCGAGAACGCGTTGTCGAGGGACTGCTGGAACTGGCCGTACTCCTTTGCGGTGAAGTAGGCCGAGAAGCGATCGTCCAGATCGTTGACCGCGCCCGCAATCGCGGCATCGGACAACGCGCCGCGGCCGACCTCGCGGTAGTACTTCTCGTGGATCGTGTCCAGCGCGTCGAGCGCGACCCTCCGATCCTCGTCGCCGGCGAGCGCATCGGCGATCGGATCGGGCAGGAAGCGCGGATGCGCGCCGAGCCAGATTCCGAGCACGAGCATGCACGGAACCAGCGCGATCAGCACGACCTTGAGGCTGGGCAGGCGCGAGGGCACGGGGCCCTAACGGTAGTCGGCGCGGGTCAGCGCCAGCGCCGACGGCGCTCGCGGCGCTCCAGCGCGTCGCCGATGAGCCAGAACGTCGGTGGCCACAGGCCGACGAAGAGGGCGCGCCGCTCGGCGTTGCCGCGCTCGTCCTGGTCGACGGTCTTGGCGCGCATCCACAGCGTGATGCAGAGGCCGATACCGCCGATCGACAACGCCTGCATGTGGTCGCTGCGAAAGCCGGCGCGCGTGAGGAGCGTGGTGAACATCGCAGCGCCATCCTTCCCCGGTGTGAGCAGGACCATGCGGTGGGTAGACAGCCTCGGTGCGACAGCACCTCAGCCTCCACCGCCGCGCCGCCACCGCGGCCCGCTGGCCGCTCGGCGTGCTGGCGGCCGCCTGGGACTACCTGTGGCGCACGACGCCGATGACGCGCCGCCTGGAGACGGGCTCGCCACGAGCGGACTCGCCGCCGCCGCTGCCGCCCGACACGGACCGCAGCGACCATCAGGGCATCGAGGAGGGCTACGGCCCGCTCATGCACCGACGCTACGTCGCGCGCGTCAAGGACGCCGAGCTCGACGGCAAGCAGCTCATCAACGCCTTCGCGGGCGACCCCAACCGCGTCACGCCGAGAGCGCTCGCGAGCTTCGAGAAGCTGCGCGGCGAAGCGGGTGTGCTGCGCGTCGGCGACGAGTTCACCGTCCGCATGCCCGGCCCCTGGGACGGCCCGGTGCGCGTCGTCGAGATCGCCGACGACGGCTTCGGCCTGGCGACGCTCGACGGGCATCTCGAGGCCGGGCGGATCCAGTTCACCGCCGCCGAGCTCGGACCCGGCCGGCTCGAGGTGCGCATCGAGGCGTGGGCGCGCGGCGGCGACCGCGTCTCCAACCTGCTCTTCGATCGCCTGCCCGTCAACAAGGAGATCCAGCTGCATATGTGGATCTCGGTCCTCGAGCGCTTCATCAGGCTGTCGGGCGGCACGCGCGACGGCCGCGTCGAGATCACGACGCGGCGGGTCGACCCGGCCCAGCTCAGCGATCGCCTGGCGCAGACGCCGCGTGCCCAGCGCGCGCTCGCCGGCCTCAACGACCGGCCGCTGAACTTCGATCCTCGCGAGCTCGACGATCCGCGCCCCGGATCGGGTTGGAACGTCGACGACTACCGCCAGCGGCTGCCGCCCGAGGCGCCCGGCGAGCCGATCGAGAACGGGAGCTTCGAGCTCGCGCGGCGGCTCATGTGCGACTACGCGTTCGCGGACCCGAAGATCGTCCGCGCGGTCTACGATCCTGCCGACGAGCTGGCCGACCGCAACATGCTCCTGCAGGCGCGCTTCGGGCCGCTGCGCATCTTCCTCGGCTGCCGCGTCAGCGCGATCGTCGACGATACGCGCGAGGTCGACGGCCGCCCGGTGCGGATCTGGGGCTGGAGCTACGGCACGCTGCAGGGCCACGTCGAGCGCGGTCAGATGGACTACGCCGTCTGGAAGTGGCTCGACGACGGCACGCTCGAATTTCGCATCCACGTCGTGTCACGCCGCGCGAAGGTCCGCAACCCGATCGTCCGGCTCGGCTTCCGGCTCGTCGGCCGCCGCGAGCAGCGGCGCTTCGCTCGCCGCGCCTGCGAGCGGATGAGCGAGCTCGTGCAGCAGGGTCTGGCGAGCGGCCGCGCGCCGTCAGCGGGCGGCGCGCACGAGGCCGGCGCGGCGCAGCTGGCTCCGTAGCGCCCTGCGATCGGCGATCAGCGCGCGGTTGGCGACCGCGACGAACGTCACGCGCCCGCGGCGCACGCCGAACACGACCTGCCGGGATGAGCCACCGGAGATCCGCCGCAGGCCGCTGCCGGCGCTGCGCACGCGGCGCCCGAACGCGCGCCGCAGCGCCCGCTCCGTCGCACCCCTGCCGATCCGCATCCGGCGGTGACCCTTCGCGGTCGTCGCGGCGAGCTGGACCGTGCCCTTGGCGGAGAACGCGATCAGGACCTTGCCCCCGCCCTTGACGCAGTGGCGCAGGACCGCGCGGGCGGTGCGGCCGGGCGGTCCGAAGCGCGCGCCGACGCGGTCGCGCGTGGCGCGCAGCCGCAGGCGCCCGATCGCGTTGCCGAGCACCTTCAGCCGCCGCGGGAAGCAGCGCGACGCGACGATCGGCTCGTCGCCGTTGCGGACGCGCGCGGCGAAGACCTCCTGGTAGGGCGAGTGCTCCCTGTCGCTCGCCGGCAGCGCGTTGAGCTGCGTGTCGTTCCAGAACGGGATCGCGACCTCGTCGTCGGCGACGAGGCCCTGGTAGTCGCCGATGAACTTGCCCGAGACCGACGTCGGCGCGTTGACGGCCGGATCCCACATGCGCTGCGACACGCGGCGGTCGGTGAAGGTCCGCCCGCCGTCCTCCGAGCGCGCGAGGTACGTGTTGATGAAGTAGTTCGCGGGGTCGTCGCGGCGGTCGAAGAAGGAGATGTTCACCTGGCCCGACGGGGTCACCGCCATCCAGGGCTGGAACTGGTCGGCGTCGCCGTTGCCGGGATCCTGGTTGACGCGCACCGGCCCGCTGTAGGAGCGCCCGCCGTTCGTGGACTTGAACAGCACGATGTCCGAGCCCGACATCGGCCCGAGCCCGTCGCCGCCGGCCTTGTAGTCCTTGCCCGCGAGGTTGTTGGCCTTCTTCGTCGACAGCATCTCGCGCAGCGACTTCACCGACAGCGTGCCGGCCTTGATCTGCCTGCCGATCTGGCCGAGGTTGCCGAGCAGCGGCCTGCCCTGCGCGTTCAGGGATGCCGCCGCCACGTACACGGTGCCCTGCGCGTCGACCGCGCTCGTCGGGATCGACAGGTTGCGAAAGGACTCGCCGGTGAACGGCTCGTTGACGCCCGCGATCCCGGCGATCGGCACCGCCAGCGACCAGGTCGCGCCGCGGTTCGTCGACTTGGACTGCATGAGCGCGTTGAGCTGGTTGTCGTACCACGTGATGTAGACCTCGCCGCGCGGGCCGATCGCGACGTGGCAGCCGATCCCGGAGATCAGCGTCTTCTGGCTGACCGGGTAGGGGATGTTGTCCTTCGCGGCCAGACCGCCCCACGTGCTGCCGCCGTCGAGCGAGCGCATGACGACGATCTGCTGCAGCGGCAGCGGCGCCGGCCCGATGCCGGTCCCGTCGAAGCTCCAGCAGATGTACATCGTCCCGATCTTGCCGTCGTTGGGCGCGTTGGGCCCGCCCCTGACATCGGTGGCGTTGTCGACGGCGATCCAGTTCTTGTCGTCGAGGAACAATTGCGTCGTCAGTGCGTTGACGCGGTTGTCGTGCACGACGGTCGGGCCGCTCCACGGCTGGCCCGGGCGCTTGGTGTGCAGCGTCATGTTGAAGCCCACGAAGCTCGCCGTGCCGCCGGGAGCGTCGAGCACGTTGGCGTACGCGTTGCCCTCGTCGTCGAAGGCGATCGTCGGGTCCGACGTCGTGCGGTAGGCCGTCTCGTTGCTGGGGTCGCACTGCCCGGGTGCCTGGCAGTAGCCCGGCAGGTGGCCCTGGTCCTCCCACGTGCGCCCGCCGTCCGTGGACTCGTAGGTCCCGACCTTGAAGAGGTACTTGTCGTTGTTCTCGTACATCTTCGAGCCCGCCATCAGGTGGTCGTGGTTCAGCGGGTCCATCGCGATCGTCGGCTCGGAGTGCGAGGTGTAGGCGTCGCGCGAGGCGCGGTAGTTCGTCACGCCGGGCGGCGCCGTCCGCTCGAGCTCGGCCAGCGGCGGGCCCTGGCGGTTGACGAGCAGCGCGCGCGCGTTGTAGCTCTGCGCGCCGAGCGTCGTGTACGGCGTGACGACGACGAGGAAGGCGCCGGCGGCCTTGTCGATGCCGACGCCCTCGGCGGCGCCGAGCGTCTGCCCGTCGCCGGTGACGAAGGCGCCGCGCGTGCCGTCGGGGTTGCGCCTGTAGACGTAGAGGTCGAGGTCGGCGAGCGACCCGAAGCCGTCGACGCGGATGTTCAGCGCGCCGGGGTGGTCGTTGTAGAAGTTCGCGGGGACGTCGACGTCGAGCGCGAAGACGTCGCAGCCCGAGCTCGCGGCGAGCCGCCCGTCCGCGCCGAAGCAGCGCGCGCCCGCGTCGGCGAGCAGCGTCTCGGTCCCGGGTCGCACCGAGCCGGTCCAGGCGAGCCTGCCGGCGCCGGTCGCGTCGGGCGCGATCGTGCCCGACGGAGGGCTGGCGGCGCTCGCGGCCGGCGCGCCGATCGCGGCGGCGATCAGCGCAAGCACCAGGACGATGTTCCCCCGTCGACGAAGCACGACGGCCGGGAGTCTGCCAGCTACGCGTCAGACCCGCAGGAAGCGGCGCAGCGAGAGTCCCGAGCCGGCGGCCGAGACGGCGACGCTCGCGATCAGCAGGATCCCGACGAGCACCCCGAAGTTCACGGTGTCGGTCGCGGTGATGAGCGAGAACTCGGCCTTGAACGGGTCGATGAAGGCGACCTTCGCGACGAGCAGCAAGAGGATCGCCATGATCCCGCCCATCGCGCCGACGAGGATGCCCTCGATCACGAACGGCCAGCGGATGAACCAGTCCGTCGCGCCGACGAGCTTCATGACCGCGACCTCGCGCCGGCGGGCGAGCAGCGAGAGGCGGATCGTGTTGGAGATCAGCAGCACCGAGGCGAGGATCAGCAGCGCGGCGAGGAAGCCGATGCTGAGCTTGACGACCTTCGTGCCGGCGAGGATCTTGTTCGTCTCGTCGCGGCGGTTTTTGACCTCGTCGATCGCCGGGTGGACGACGGAGCGCTCACCGCTGGCGGTGGCCGGTGCGAGCGCGTCGCGCAGCTTGTCGATGTTGCCCGGCGAGTCGGGCGTGACGCGGAACGTGTCGGGCAGCGGGTTGGAGCCCAGCAGCTCGTAGGCCTCGGGGTTCTGCTTGCGCTCCTTGGCGTAGGCCTCGGCCTTGGAGACGAAGACGACGTTGCCGACGTGCGGCGTGTCCTGCGTGAGCTGGCGGCGCACCGCCTCCGCCTCGGCGTCGGTCGCGCTCGTCTTCAGGAAGACGTCGATCAGGACCTTGCCGCGCACCTCGTTGGCGGCGCCGTTGGTCGCCTGCACGATCGGGATGAAGACGCCGAGCACGAGCATCGTCACGAGCACGGACGCCATCGCCGCGAACGGCGGGCCGGCGTCGCGGCGCAGCGAGCGCGTGACCTCGCGGATGAAGAAGGGGAGGTTCATGTGGGTCAGTAGTTCCTGAAGCCGCTGCCGTCGCCGTCGCTCGGCGGGCGCTGCCATTCCTGCGTGTGGCCGGCGCCGCGGCTCCACTCGCTCGTGTGCTGTGGGGCGTGCGGGTTGGTGAGCGCGTCGAGGCCGGGCGGCTGGTCGCGGCCGAGCTCGCCGTAGGCGTGGTCGAGCATGTCGGAGAACTCGTCGGTCGTCTGGTCGCGCTGGGCGTAGCCGCCGCTGGCCTCGTCGCGGATGATCCGCCCGCCCTGCATCTCGATGACGCGGCGGCGCATGCGGTCGACCATGTGCGAGTCGTGCGTGGCGACGAGCACGGTCGTGCCGGCGCGGTAGATCCGGTACAGCAGCTGCATGATGCCCAGCGATGTGTGCGGGTCGAGGTTGCCCGTCGGCTCGTCGGCGAGCAGCAGCGGCGGGTGGTTGACGAACGCGCGCGCGACGGCGACGCGCTGCTGCTCGCCGCCCGACAGCTGGTCGGGGTAGTTGTGCAGCTTCGTCGACAGGCCCGTCAGGCGCAGGACATCAGGGACCTTGGAGCGGATCTCCTTGCGCTTGGCGCCCGTCGCCGACAGCGCGTAGGCGACGTTGTCGTACACCGTGCGGTTGGGCAGCAGCTTGAAGTCCTGGAAGACGACGCCGATGTTGCGGCGGTAGTACGGGACCTTGTTGTGCTCCATCGCGGCGAGATCGCGGCCCGCGACGCGGATCGAGCCCGACGTCGGCTCGCGCTCCTTGATCAGCAGGCGCATGATCGTCGACTTGCCCGAGCCGGTCGAGCCGACGATGAACAGAAACTCGCCGCGGCGGACGCTGAACGAGGCGCCGTCCAGGCCGATGTCGCCGGCCGGGTAGTGCATGCAGACGTTGCGAAACTCGATCACGTTGCGGTCGTCGGGCGGGCGCTCGGCGGGACGTGCCGCGGAGGCGGCCGGCTGGTGCTGCTGGCGGCCGCGCGCGGCGGGCAGATGACGTGCGCGGATGTGTCGCTCCGAGGCGGACATGTGCCAAGAACCTAGCGCCGGAGACCCGAAATCGCGCTGGACGCACGCGGTCTTGCAACGGCAGGGACGCGCGACGGGCGAGCGACGGCGCCGGCGGACGGTAGCGTTTGGGCATGTCCACCTGTTACGTGCATACCTGCATCCGCGTCCGCGATCCCGAGGCGTCGCAGGCGTTCTACGGCGCGCTCGGCTTCGAGCCGCGCGGACGGCTGAACTTCGCCTCGGCCTACAACCTCTACATGGGTCTGCCGGGCGGCGGCGACGTGCTCGAGCTGACCGTCAACCGCGGGCGCGAGGAGCCCTACGGCCTCGGCGACGGCTACAACCACATGGCGCTGACCGTCGACGACATCGAAGCGGTGCTGGCCGACCTGCGGCCGCTCGGCGTACAGCCCGAGAAGCCGCCCTACCGCCCGGGCGGCCGCGACGACCTGCCGTTGATCGCCTTCGTCGCCGACCCCGATGGCTACAGGATCGAGCTGATCGACGGCGGCGTCTTCGAGACGCCGCAGGATCCGGCCGACTGACGAGCGCGTCGCCGCTCGCGAGCGCCGCGTTGGCGATCGAGCGGCCGCCGTCGGCTGGCCGGCGCTGCGCGGCGGTCGCCGCGCCTGGGCCGTGAACGAGCGCCGAACACGTTCGACCTTCGGCCACGCTCGGCGCTCGTGCACGCCTGGGATGAAGGAGCGCCGACTGTGCTGCGCGGAGCGTGCGATGCGGCGCTGGTTCACGCCCCGAGCATGGGCGCTCGAGGACTCGAATCGTCCAGGTGGTGTTGAGATCGATTCTCGATGAGATGTCCGCTGTCTCGACGCCCCGGCCCCGCGGCGCTCGCCGCACGGTCAAGGGCTTCATCTGCGAGGCGCGGATGACGTCGCCGGCGCGCGCGAGATCACCGCGCACGGCGGCTGGCGCGCCTACCGCGCGGCGCTCGGCCGTGCGGACGCGAACGCCTGGACAGGTTAACCGTGGATTCAGGTTAACCCGGTGGCCCCGACGGCCCGTATGATCGCGAACATGACGCCGTCGAGGCCGCATAGGCGGCGGTGGTCGCCGAGCGCTGTCCGGGTGGCCGCGCTGGCGCCCGGGCTGGTGCTCGCGACGGCGCCCGCGCTGATCGACGCCTGGGGCCAGCCCGCGACGGCGATCGTCGGGCTCGCGCTCGTCGCGCCGCTGGTGACGGCCCTCCTCGCGGGTCCGCGCGAGGTGACGATCGTCGGCGTCTACGCCGTCGCGGTCGTCGCGCTCAGCGCCGCCTGGCGAGACGACTTCGGCGATGTCGTCTACCTCTACAGGATCAGCCTCGTGGCGGCATCGGGCCTGCTGGCGGGGCTGCTCGCACGCAGCCGCGCGCACGTCGGCCGCGATCGCCAGCGCTTCGCGGTCCTGTCCTCCGTCGCGGAGATCGCCGACGGCACGCGCAGCCTCGACGACACCGTCTGCGGCCTGCTCGACATCGTCGTCCCGCAGGTCTGCGACATCTGCATCGTCGACGCCGTCCAAGGCGGGGAGCTGCAGCGCCTGTCCGTGCGCGCCGCCGACGGTCGCGACCGCGCCGCGACCGAAGCCGGGCTGCTGCGGCGGCCACCGTCGACGGTCAGCGTGCTCGGAGACCTCGAGCAACCGCTGCTCGTGACGACCGTCACCGACGCCACCCTGCAGAAGATCGCGCTCGACGCCGAGGACCTCGATCGGCTGCGGTCGCTGCGCGCGCTGTCGTTTCTCGTCATCCCCCTGCGAGCGCGCGGCCGCCGGCTCGGGTCGCAGACGTTCATCGTCACCGAGCAATCCGGCCGGCGCTTCGACGCTGAGGATCTCGAGTTCACCAACGTGCTCACCGGGCGCGCCGCGCTGGCGCTCGACAACGCCGGGCTGTACTCCGAGCTGGAGACCACCGAGGCTCAGCTCACGGCGGCGCTGTCGACGCTTGCCGAGGCCGTGACGGTGCAGCACCCCGACGGCGGGCTCATCTACGCCAACGAGACCGCCGCGCAGATGCTCGGCTTCGCCTCCGCGCAGGAGCTGATCGCGACGCCGGTCGAGGAGATCGCGAGCGCCTTCGACACGACGCTCGAGGACGGTTCGCCGCTGCGCATCGAGGAGGTGCCCGGCCGCCAACTGATCGCCGGCGTGCGCGAGCCCATGCCGATCGTCGTCCGCGCGGTCAACCGCAGGACGGGCGAGGTCGACTGGCGCGTCACGAAGGCCTCGGGCGTGTACGACCGCGACGGCGCCCTCAAGCTCGTCGTCAACGTCATCGAGGACATCACCGAGGTCAAGCGCGCGGAGCTGATGCAGCAGATGCTCGCGCGCGCGAGCGAGCTGCTGGCCTCGTCGATGGACTACGAGCGCACGCTGCAGCTGGTCGCCGAGATGGCGGTCCCGCAGCTCGCCGACTGGTGCATCGTGAGCCTGCCCGACGGTCATGGCTACATCCGCGGGGTCGCGGTCGCGCACGCCGACCCGGCCAGGGTCAGCTTCGCGCGGCGCATCCAGGAGCGCTATCCGACGCGCACCGATGCCCCCACCGGGACCGCCCAGATCATGCGCGACGGCCGCTCGCAGCTCGTCGGCGAGTTCTCCGAGCAGATGCTTGTCGCCGCTGCCCAGGACGACGAGCACCTCGAGCTGCTGCGCAGCGTCGGGCTGCACGCCGGGCTCGCGGTCCCGCTGACGTCGGGCGCGAAGATCGTCGGCGTGCTGTCGCTGATCAGCGCCGAGTCGGGACGGACCTTCGACAAGGCCGACGTGGCGCTCGCCGAGGAGCTCGCGCGGCGCGCCGGGACGGCGGTCGAGAACGCTCGCCTGTACGCCGAGCGCTCGAACATCGCGCGCACGCTGCAGGCGAGCCTGCTGCCGAGACGGTTGCCGGAGATGCCGGGCTGGACGGCGGCGACGCTCTACCGGCCGGCGGGCGACGAGAACCTCGTCGGCGGCGACTTCTACGACGCGTTCGCCGTCTGCGGCGGCTGGCTGGCGATCGTCGGCGACGTCGCCGGCCACGGCCCCGCCGCGGCGGCGCTGACGGGCCTGGCCCGGCACACGCTGCGGACGGCCGCGACGCTGCTGGAGGACCCGCTCGACGCGGTCCGCACGCTCAACGACGAGCTGCTCGCGGTCGGCTCGATGTCGCTGTGCTCGGTCGCGGCGGTGCTGCTGCGCGACGACGAGGACGAGGACGGCGGCGCGCACGCGCAGGTCATCTGCGCCGGCCACCCGCTGCCGCTGCTCGTGCGCGCCGGCGCCGTGCGGCCGATCGGCAGCTTCTCACCGATGCTCGGCGCCTATCCGGTCGACGCCTGGAAGCGCACGTCGCACGACCTGCAGCCGGGCGATCTGCTCGTCCTCTTCACCGACGGCGTCTTCGACACCGTCGGCGCGGACGAGCGCTTCGGCGAGGAGCGCCTGCAGCGCACGCTCGCCGGCGCGACGGACGCGGCCGGCGCCGTCGCGCGCATCGACGCCGCGCTGAGCGCGTTCGAGGTCGGCGAGCAGGCCGACGACACGGCGATCCTCGCCGTCCAGCGGATGCCGGTCGCCGCCGTCGCACGCCGCCGTTGATGGCGTGGTCGCGAGCGCTACCGTTGGATGCATGACCACGATCGCCACCTCCATGCTCGCCAACGGCCTTCCCCTGCACCGGATCGGGATCGAAGGCACCCGCGCGGTCACGATCCTCGTCGCCTTCGACGCCGGCGCGCGCACCGAGCGCCCCGAGGAGAACGGCATGGCCCACTTCTTGGAGCACCTCGTCTTCAAGGGCGGCGAGAAGTTTCCCCACTACCGCGACGTCAACGAGACCGCCGAGTCGCTCGGTGGGTCGTTGAACGCCTACACGTCGCATGACCTCGTCGCCTTCCACATCACGGTCCGCGCCGAGGCGGCCGAGGAGGCTGCCGACCTGCTGACCGACTTCGTCGGGCGTCCGCACATCGACGCCGACGAGCTCGACCGCGAGCGCGGCGTCGTCATCCAGGAGATCCAGCGCTACAAGGACGAGCCGTCGTCGGTTGCCGAGGAGCTGATCGACCGCGCGGCGTTCGGCGAGCACCCGCTCGGCCGCTCGGTGCTCGGGCCCGAGGAGCACCTGCGCACGTTCACGCGCGACGCGATCGTGGCCTTCCGAAACCGGCGCTGGTCGGGCCGGCGCGGCGGCGCGTTCGTCGTCGGCAACCTCGAGCACGTGCCGGAGAACGGCGCCTTCGCCGAGCTCTTCGAGCGCTTCCCGGCGCTGTCGCCGCCCGACCCGTTCGAGCCCGCGCCGGCGTTCGAACCGCGGGTCATCGTCGAGCAGCGCGAGACGAACCAGTCGCACCTGCGGATGTCCTACCGCCCGAAGCTCGCCGTCGCGGACCCGGCGAACCGCGCGGCGCTGGCGATCTACTCGACGCTGCTCGGCGGCTCGATGAGCTCACGCCTGTTCGACGAGATCCGCGAGCAGCGCGGCCTCTGCCTACTCCGTCTACTGCGTCGCGCACGCCCACGCCGACGTCCCGCTGCTGCAGCTCAGCGCGGGGCTGGATTCGACGAAGTGCATCGAGGCCTACACGCGGATGCGCGAGATCGTGGCCGAGCTGCGCGAGGGCGGCCCGACGGACGCCGAGGTGGCGCGCGCGCGGGCGTACGCCGCCGGCCGGCGGGTGCTGGCGTTCGAGAACACGAATGCGGTCGCGCGCTACGCGGCCTCGCAGTCGATCGTCTTCGGCGAGGAGATCGACCCCGACGGCGCGATCGCCGCGCTCGACGCCGTCACGATCGACGAGGTTCGCGCGATCGCGCGCGACGTCGACGACACGCTCGCGATCGCGTGCGTCGGCCCGCACAGCGAGGCGGACTTCGGCTGAGGACGCGTCGATCGACAGCCGCCGTTCGGACACCGACGCGGGGCCGGGCAGGTCGGATCCGCCACGGCCCGCCGAGCCGGCCGCTCCCCTACCCCAGGTTGCCGCAGAAGTTCAGCCCGTAGGCGATCGCGAGCTTGTCGGAGTCCGCGCGGGCCGCGCGGAACGCGTCGAGCGCGCTGCGCACGTCGTTGCCGGCCTTCGTCAGCGCGGCGCGGTTCTCGGCCCCGGCGGCGTCGACGAAGCGCTGCGATGCCGCGCGCAGCTCGGCCAGCCCGGATTCACCCGTGCGTACGGAGCTGACGAACGCCTGCGCCTGCGTGCGCGCGGCGCCCGCGTCGGGCAGCGGCACGTCGGCGAGCCGGTCGGCGAGAAGCTCGTAGGTGTCGGCGAGCTCGTCGTTGGCGTCCGCGACGGCCTTCGGCGTCGTGGGCTGGCCGGAGCCGATCTGGGCGAACTCGCTGAACAGGTCCTCGCAGACGCTGTCGGCCGCGGAGATGAAGCCCTCCTTCGTCTGCGGGGCGTCGTCGCCACCGCCGCAGCCGGCCAGCAGCGCGGCCGCGAGAGCAAGGGCGGCGACGGAGCGGCGCAGGAGCACGCGCGCCACCCTACGAGATCGCGATCATCCGCTCGATCGGCACCCGCGCGCGCGCGGCGATGTCGGCGGGCACCCTGACCTCGTGGACGAGATCGCGCAAAGCGTCGCGCAGCTTGGGCAGCGTGATCATCTTCATGTACGTGCATGCCGCGCGCTCGTTGGCGGCGATGAACTCCGTCTCCGGCGCGGCCTCGCGCAGCGGATGCAGCATGCCGATCTCGGTCGCCACGATCGCGGTCGAGCCGGGCGTCGCGGCGGCCGCGTAGCGCAGCATCCCGCCCGTCGACAGCATGTGCACGCCGTCGGGCGCGATGTCGCCGGCGGCGCCGTACTCCATGACCGAGGTCGAGCAGCCGCACTCGGGATGGATCAGGAAGTCGGCGCCGGGGTGCTCGGCGCGGACCTGCTCGATGTCGCTCGGGCGGATCCCCGCGTGGACGTGACACTCGCCGTCCCAGACGTGCAGCGCGCGCCCGATCTTCTTCTCGACGTACGCGCCGAGGAACATGTCGGGCCCGAACAGGATCTCCGTCTGCGGCCCGTGCTCGTGCAGGATGTGCTCGACGACCGACACGGCGTTGGCCGACGTCACGCAGTAGTCCGTCATCGCCTTGATCTCGGCGGTCGTGTTGACGTACATCACGGTGATCGCGCCCGGGTGCTCGGCCTGCCACGCCGCCAGCTGCGCGGGCGTGATCGCGTCCGCCAGCGAGCAGCCGGCGTCGAGGTCGGGGATCAGGACGGTCTTGCCGGGCGACAGCACCGACGCCGTCTCGGCCATGAAGTGCACGCCGCAGAACGCGATCACCGACGCGTCCGACGCCGCCGCCTGGCGCGACAGGCCCAGCGAATCGCCGACGTAGTCGGCCACGTCCTGGATCTCGGGCAGCTGGTAGTTGTGGGCGATGATGACCGCGTCGCGCTGCCGCGCGAGCGCACGCACCTCGTCCTTCATCGCGTCGACGTCGTAGAGCTGTAGGAGCGTCATGGCAGCGCCTCCAGGAGCAGCGACAGGTCCAGGGCCGGAGCGGAGTGCGTCAGCGCTCCGATCGAGATCCAGTCTACGCCGGTCTCGGCGTGGGCCCGGAGCGTGTCGAAGACGATCCCGCCGCTGGCCTCCAGGCGCGCGCGCCCGTCGACGTGGACGACCGTGGCACGCAGCTCGTCGGGCCCCATGTTGTCGAGCATGATCCGTGTCGCCCCCGCCTCGAGTGCCTCGTCGACCTCGGCGCGCGTGGAGCACTCGACCTCCAGCGGCACGTCCGGGAAGGCCTCCGCCGCAGCGCGAACGGCGACTCCGACGCCGCCGGCGATCGCCGCGTGGTTCTCCTTGATGAGCACCATGTCGTACAGCCCGAAGCGGTGGTTGACGCCGCCGCCCGCCACGACCGCCGCCTTCTCGAGCGTTCGCATCCCCGGCGTCGTCTTGCGCGTGTCGAGGATCTGCGCGCCGGTGCCCGCGACCGCCGATACGCAGCGTGCGGTCAGCGTCGCGACCCCCGACAGGTGCTGGAGGAAGTTCAGCGCGGTGCGCTCGGCGGCGAGCAGCGCGCGGGCGTCGCCGGTGGCGCGCAGCACCGGCGACGGCGGCTCGCGCCACTCGCCCTCCGGGCCGAGCTGCTCGAGACCCACGTCGGGGTCCAGCGCCAGGAACGCGATCTTCGCGGCCTCCAGCCCGTAGACGACGCCCGGCCCCTTCTGCCGGATCGTCGCGACGGCCATCGTCCCGGCCGGCACCGCCGCCTGGCTCGTCAGGTCGCCGTCGCCGATGTCTTCCGCCAGGGCGCGCCGGACGAGCGCTTCCAGCGTTTGTGATCCGGGGGCCACGACTGGGCGCAGGATAGGGGGGAACATGCAGGAGATGGCCGCGATCGACCCCCACGCCGTGCTCGACCTCGACGCCTGGCTGCCCGACCCCGAGATCGTCACCCGCCATCGCCGCGAGGCGCGGACCGATCCCGACGCGCTCTGGGCGGCGGCGCGCGAGGTCCGCCTCGACCAGACGCGCACGATCGGCCGCCTCGTGCGCTGGCGCATCCCCGGGGTCGCGGCCGATCAGTCGTTCATGGGGCTGCTCGCCGAGGACCCGTTCACGGTCCTCGACGAGGGCCCGCACCACTCGATCTCCGGGCTGTGCGGGCGCATCTGGACGCTGCAGCGCGACTACGCACAGCTCGACGGGCCCGAGGACTTCGTCGCCTGGGACGTGCCGCGCACGGTTCGCGTGCTGTTCGCGCACTGGGTCACGCCGGGGCGGGCGGGGGACGGACCCGACGCCAGCATCCTGCACAGCGAGGCGCGCGTCGGCCCGACCGATGCGATCGCGACGATGCGCCTGCGCGCGCTGTGGCTGGCGGTCGGCCCGTTCGAGCGGCTGATCGGCGCCGAGCCGCTGTCGCTCGCGGTCGCGCGAGCGCAGGACGGCGAGCGCTCCTGAGAAGATGCGGCGATGCCCTCGCTCGCCGAGCTGTTCGCCGGCGGCGCCCGCCCGCGCTGCTACATCGCCAGCCCGCTCGGCTTCTCGGAGGCCGGCCGCGACTACTACGCCCGCCACTACCTCCCGCGGCTGGCCGAGCATGTCGAGCCCGTCGATCCCTGGACCCTGTCAGCGCCGGAGGAGTTCGCGGCCGCGGCCGCCGCGGACCGCGTGCACGAGTTCGGCATCGAGGTCGGTGCGCGCAACGCGCAGGCGATCCGCGCCGCCGAGCTGCTGATCGCCCAGCTCGACGGCCAGGAGGTCGACGCCGGCACGGCCGCCGAGGTCGGCCACGCGGCGGCGCTCGGTCTGCCCTGCCTCGCGATCCGCAGCGACCTGCGCGCCAGCGGCGAGCCGGGCATGCACGTCAACCTCCAGCTCGAGGCGTTCATCG
Source organism: uncultured Solirubrobacteraceae bacterium (assembly GCA_963756465.1). Lineage (GTDB taxonomy): Bacteria > Actinomycetota > Thermoleophilia > Solirubrobacterales > Solirubrobacteraceae > CADCVQ01. The sequence goes on along the minus strand of CAVWNK010000002.1, from coordinate 48,393 downwards.
TGCTCTCGGGCGGCTTCGTCGCGGGCTCGCTCGACGAGCTGGCGGCGCGGCTCGCCGCCCTGCGCGCCGCTTGACGCCGGCCGGGGCTGCGGTGATGCTGGCGGCTCGTGAGCGCCCTGAGGTGCGTCATGGTCGCCGTCGTCGTCGGGGTGCTCGCCGCGAGCGCCGGCGCAGCGGTGCCCGAGCAGCCGGGCATCCACGACCTCTGCCAGCGCGCCGCGACGCTGCGCGCCGCGGGCCTGGAGAGCGACGCCGTCGGCGTCTACACGTCCGCGCTGGAGCGGTCGCCGGCGAGCCCGTGCGCGACGAAGGGGCTCAAGGACGGGGCGCCGACGACGTTCGCCAGCGTGCTCGACGACATCATCGAGCTGCTGCCGCAGCTGCTGCTCGCCGCCGGCCTGGCGGCGCTGACGCTGTTCTGCGTGCTACTGCTCGGCCACATCCGCCTGCTGCACCGCAAGCTCGTCCGCGTGCCGGGCCTCGGGCGGATGCTGAGTCCGCGGCTGACGCTGCAGCCGCTCAGCGACCACTCCGGCAGGCAGGTCGGCGGCACGCTCGACGCGCGTGTCAAGAAGCAGCTCGCGGAGTCGCGCCGCCTGGCCTCGATGCGCGAGGGCCCCGCCTACGAGATGGACTTCAGCACCCCGGGCGAGGACTTCGCCGATCTCGTCGCCGGTGACGGCGGGCTGAAGAGCGCGCTGGAGAAGGCGAGCGAGAGCAGCGACCAGCTGAAGATCGTCGGCGCGATGCTGACGCTCATGTACACGCTGCTGCCGACGCAGCGGCTGACCGTCAGCGGTGTGCTCGAGCCGGTCACGGGCCCGTGCGTCACGGCGACGCTGAACCTCGACGAGGGCGGGCGCCCCGTCGCCGCCGCGACGCTGCGGGGCTCGATCCCCGACGACGGCCGCGACCTCGACGCCGGCGACTTCGTGCGGCTCGCCGAGCCGGCCGCGGTCTGGGTGCAGTACGAGGTCGCGCGCGCGATCCGCGGCGACATCGACCGCGGGCCCAACGCCGCCGTCTCCTACGCGCTCGTGCGCGAGGGCCTGGAGAAGCAGCGCGCCGGCGACGTGCCCGCGGCGCGCTCGAAGTTCCTCCAGGCGCGTGAGCTCGACGGACGCAATTGGGCCGCGAGCCTGAACCTCGCGATGACCGAGGCGCGGCTCGCGAAGGACTACAGCCGCGCCGTCGAGATCCTCGACAGCGCCTTCGCGGAGATCCAGCAGCGGTGACGACGAGCCCCGACAAGCGCCGCCCGCAGATCGCCGACGCCGACTACTACCGGCTCGGCTACCAGCTCGCCGCGCAGCTCATGAACCGCGAGGCGGCGGGTCAGGACACGGCCGAGCGGCCGCTCGGAGCGCCGCCGATCGTCCACGAGGACCCGCTCGCCGTCGCGATGCAGTTGCTGCGCGACGCCCGCTCGATGCTCGCCTGGTATGACCGCCGCATCCACCACAACCGGCTGCGCTGGCGCGTGCCGACGGCACAGGAGCAGCGCCTGAGCACGTTCCTGGCGGCGACGATCGAGCCCAGCTGCGCGCTGCTCGCCGCCCGCCGGCTGCATCAGCTCGAGCGTCCCGACGAGGCCGCGCCGCTCGTCGCGCACGTGCTCGAGCTCGCCCGCGCCGACCAGCTCTCCTGCCGCGCCTACTACGCGCTCGCCTGCCTGGAGGCCAACGACGGCGACGGCGGCGACGCGATCCTCTACCTGGGCCGCGCGCTCTACAGAGCGCCGCGCGTGCGCCGCGACGAGCTCGCCGAGTGGGCGCTGCAGGACCCGGCGTTCGCGTCGCTGCGAGCGGAGGTCGCCAAGCTCGTCGCCACGCTCGAATCGGGCACAGCCCGTGCGGCCGCCTGAGCGATCGTGCGGGGGCGCGCGCTCCGGCGGTGCCGGGTCGCGTCGCCTGCCTGACAAGTCAGGTGTGTTTGTCAAGTGACTAGACGGACACGGCGGGCAGTGTCAAGCGGACTCGTGTAGGGTCGCGTCGCGCTCATGCTCGACCGCATCGCAACCCTCACCTGGCGCCGGCCGAAGCTCGTGCTCGCGCTCGTCGGCGCGTTCATGCTCGTCGCGGGCGGCTTCGGCTACAACGTCGAGCAGCACCTCAAGGCGGCCGGGTTCACCGACCCGGCGTCGCAGAGCGAGCGCGCGACGGAACTGCTGCGCGCCGAGGTCGGCTACGACCCCACGCCCGCGATCGTCGTGCTCGTGCGCGACGAGGGCGGCGGCAGGCTCGACGTCGCCGATCCCGCCGTGCGACGCGAGGTCGATCGCATCGCGGCCGCACTGCAGGGCACGCGCCACGTCGGGCGTGTCGTCAACCCGCTGCGCGACCTCCGCGAAGGGGCCGAGCTCGTCGAGCGCGACGGCGCGTCGCTCATCATCTCGGCCAGCCTGTCGACGCAGGACGTCGAGAGCGACGGCGGCGAGGCCGCCGAGGAGGCGCAGCGGCGAATCGGCGACAGCCCGCTGGACGTGCGCATGGGCGGGTTCGCCGTGAGCTTCAACGAGGTCAACGACGAGACGCGCGAGGACCTCACGCGCGCGGAGATGATCGCCTTCCCGATCCTCACGATCCTGCTGCTGATCGTCTTCCGCGGCGTCGTCGCGGCGGCGATCCCGCTGCTGCTCGGCGTGATCTCGATCCTCGGCACGTTCTTGATGCTGCGGATCATGTCCTCGCTCGTGGACACGTCGCTGTTCGCCTTGAACATCGCCACCGCCCTCAGCCTCGGGCTGGCAGTCGACTACGGACTGCTGATGGTGTCGCGCTATCGCGAGGAGCTCGACAGGGCCGGCGGCGTCGCGACCGAGGAGGCGCACCGGCGATTGGTCATGACGGCCGGCCGGACCGTGCTGTTCTCGGGCCTCACAGTCGCTGTCCCGTTGGCGGCGCTCGTGCTCATGCCGCAGCGCTTCATGTACTCCGTCGGCGCCGCGGGCGCCGCGGTCGGGCTGCTGTCGGCGATCGTCGCGGTCTTCGTCGTGCCGTCGATGCTCGCGCTGCTGGGCACGCGCATCAACGCGCTCGCGGTCCGCCGCGGTCCGTCGGTGTCCGACGAGTCCGGCGCCTGGTACCGGATCGCGAAGGCGGCGATGCGCCGCCCGCTGATCGTCGCGGTCGGCTGCACCGTCGTGTTGCTGGCGCTGTCCTCGCCGCTGCTGGGGATGAAGCTGACGGGCCCGAGCGCCGAGGCGGTGCCGCCGAGCCAGCCGTCGTACGCGGTCAACACGTACATCGAGGAGAACTACTCGCAGGGGATCGCGTTCGCGATCACCGTGACCGTCCAGGGTGAGGCGACGCCCGCGCGGCTGGCGGCCCTGCAGCGGCGGATCACCGCGATCGACGGCATCGCCGGCGGGACGCCGTTCGTGCGCGCCTCGCCGCGCGCCGCGTTTGCGAACTTCACCCCCGCCGGCCCCGCTCTCGGCGGGCCGATCCAGGACGCGCTGCACGAGATCCGGGCGCTCGACGCGCCCGGCGCCGGCGAGTTGCTCGTGTCGGGCAACACCGCGCGCTTCATCGACGAGAAGGAGAGCCTCCTCGATCACCTGCCGCTGGTGGCCGCGATCATCGCCGGCACGACGCTGCTGCTGCTGTTCCTGCTGACCGGCTCGGTGATCCTGCCGATCAAGACGCTGATCATGAACCTGCTCACGCTCGGCGCTTCGCTCGGGGTGATCGTGCTCGCCTTCCAGTACGGCGCGCTCGACGGGATCTTCGCCTACACCGGCCCGGCGGCGATCGAGGTGACGAGCCTCGCGTTCCTGTTCGCCGTGACGTTCGCGCTCGCGACGGACTACGCGGTGCTCGTGATGGCGCGCATCAAGGAGCAGCACGACCGCGGCGCGACGAACGTCGAAGCGGTCGCCGTCGGCATCAGCCGGACGGGCCGCGTGATCACCGCGGCCGCGGCGGCGATCGCCGTCGTCTTCCTCGCGTTCGCGGTCAGCAAGGTCTTCTTCATGAAGCAGATCGCGGTCGCCGAGGCCGCCGCCGTGATCATCGACACGACGATCGTGCGCGCGCTGCTCGTGCCCGCGCTGATGGGCCTGTTCGGCGCGTGGAACTGGTGGGCGCCCGCGCCGCTGCGCCGGTTGCAGGCGCGGTTCGGGTTCGCCGAGGGGTAGGGCGCCGCGCCGGCGAGCGGCCGGCACGGTGTCTCGGGGTCGAGCGCGGCCGGGTCGCCCCACGTGCTCATAGAGTTGCGGTCACGACGCTCGACGACGACGTGGATGGAGGCGCAGTGGACCGCGAACCCGATGGAGACGAACTCGAGCCCGACGAGGACGCTGTGAGCGGGATGCCCGAGGGCGAACCAGAGCTGGCGCCCATGGGCGTCGATCCCGACGACGTCGGGGACGACGCGCCGGCCGAGGCGAAACTGCCGGGCTTCCCGACCGCAGACGAGCCCGACGTGTCGGGCTGATTCACGCATATGACCGTCGCGCTGTTCGCCGGGATTCGCGTCCGCGACCTCGCGGCCGCGCGCGGCTGGTATGGGCGGCTCCTCGGTGAGCCCTCGTTCGTGCCCAACGCGACCGAGGTCGTCTGGACGCTGGCGGACGAGCGGTCGCTGTACATCGAGGAGGATCTGCGCCGCGCCGGCGGCGCGCTGATCACGATCCTCGTCGAGGACCTCGACGCGCTCGTCGCGGAGATCGGCTCACGGGGACTGCGTCCGGCCGAGCGCGAGACGTACTCCAACGGCGTCCGCAAGGCGACGTACCGCGATGACGATGGCAACGAGATCGGATTCGGGGCCCTGCCCCGTAACGACTGAGCGTGGGTTCAGCCCAGCGGCGGCGTGCTCGGTGACATTCGCGTCCGTGTCGCCTGGTTCGATCCACGAGGTGCGCTGCGACGCGCTGAACTACGCGTGGGACAACGCGATCGCCCCGGTGCTGGAGATCGAGTCCGGCGAGGCGGTCGAGCTGCACGTCCGCGATGCCTCCGACGAGCAGATCCACCCGGACTCCGACGCGTCTGATGTTGCCGCGATCGACTTCTCGCACGTCAACCCGATCAGCGGCCCGGTGTTCGTCAGGGGCGCACGGCCAGGCGACGTGCTCGCCGTCGAGATCCTCGAGCTGCGCCCGAGCAGCTGGGGATGGACGGCGATCATCCCCGGTTTCGGACTGCTCGCCGACGAGTTCCCCGCCCCCTGGCTGCGCGTGTCGCAGATCGACGCCGAGCGCGCCATCGTCCGGTTCTCCGATGCGATCACGCTGCCACACCGGCCGTTTCCCGGGACGCTGGGCGTCGCGCCGCCCGACCCCGGGCGCCATCCGATCCTGCCGCCGACGCGGTGGGGCGGAAACCTCGACACCAAGCACCTGCGGGCGGGCAGCACGCTGTACCTCCCGGTCGGCGTCGACGGCGCGTTGTTCGCGCTCGGCGACACGCACGCCGCCCAGGGCGACGGCGAGGTCTGCGGGACCGCCGTCGAGACGGCGATGGACGTCGTCGTGCGCCTCACCGTGCGACGAGATCTCAGCGTCAGCGCGCCGCAGTACGACGTGCCCGCGCAAGCGCCTGGCGAATCGCCCGGCTACCACGTCTGCACCGGTATCGGACCGGACCTCATGCAGGCCAGCCGCGACGCGATCCGCGCGACGATCACGTACCTCGGCGACCGTCGAGGACTGGACCGCGACGAGGCCTACGCTCTTGCGAGCGTCGCCTGCGACCTGCGCATCCACGAACTCGTCGACGCGCCCAACTGGGTCGTCGGCGCATTCATGCCCGACGACATCTTCACCCCCGCCGACGGATGACGGACACGTCCTCGCGCAATTCGTCACGGCGGCGCTGGTGCCCGTCGCGGGCTGGGACGGTTCGAGCGCCGCTACGTGCGATCAACGCGGCATACCCGAGGGATTCGGCGCGCAGATACGCTGGGGCGAGCGATCGTGTCGCGTCAGGGGCTGGATGCACCCCTTCGTTCGACACGACCGCCGCGGGCCGCTGGCTCGCCGGCAAGCACACCGCGTAGCCGCGGTCCGGAGTGCCGCCTTCGCGCGAAGCGAAACGGCGCTCGGCGACGGCTCGCGCCTCGCGTTCGGCGCGCGCAGGCGATGGCGACTTCCGGCGCAGCGCAGACTTGGCGCATGCGATTGAAGCTCAATCGCCCGATGCGCTGTGCGAGCACGCCACCGACACGCAGATCAACCCCGACGCCGACGCCGCCCGAGCCGCACGCTCGTCGCGTGCGGCGACGTCATCGTCGGCGTGCCCTCGTCGCGTCTGGGGGCGCCACTCGAGCCCCGCCGCTCGCTCCTACGAGCGCGCCGCGCCGCGTAGCAGGAACGCCCGCACGAACCCATCGAGGTCGCCCTCGAGCACGCGGTTGGCGTCGCCCATCTCGTGGTCGGTGCGGTGGTCCTTGACCATCGTGTACGGGTGCAGGACGTAGGAGCGGATCTGCGAGCCGAAGTTCACGTCCTGCGTCTGGCCCTTCTCCTTGGCGATCTCCTCGGCGCGGCGCTGCTCCTCGCGCTCGACGAGCTTGGAGCGCAGCACCTTCATCGCCGATTCGCGGTTCTGCGTCTGCGAGCGCTCGTTCTGGCACTGCACGACGATCCCGCTGGGCCGGTGCGTGATGCGCACCGCGGAGTCGGTCTTGTTGACGTGCTGGCCACCCGCGCCCGAGGCGCGATAGGTGTCGACCTGCAGGTCGTCGGCGTCGATCTGGACCTCGGCGGCATCCTCGATGACGGGCGCGACCTCGACGCCTGCGAACGACGTCTGGCGGCGGTTGGCGGAGTCGAACGGCGACAGGCGCACGAGCCGGTGGACGCCCTTCTCGGCGCCGTACAGGCCGTAGGCGTTGTCGCCCTGGACCTGGAAGGTGGCCGACTTGATGCCGGCCTCCTCCCCCGGGCTGACGTCGAGCAGCTCGACCTTGAAGCCGCGCCGCTCGGCCCACTTCATCTCCATCCGCAGGACCATCTCGGCCCAGTCCTGCGCGTCGGTGCCGCCGGCGCCGGCGTTCACCGTGACGAGCGCGTCGCCCGCGTCGTAGCGGCCGCTGAACAACCGCTGCTCCTCGAGGGCGGCGAGGCTCGCCTCGACGGGCGCGAGCTGGCCCTCGAGCTCGGCCGCGATCTCGTCGTCGTCCTGCGCCATCTGGGCCATCTCGACGAGATCGTCGACGTCCATCTCCAGCGTGCGGAACTGCTCCAGGCGGCGCGTCGCGCGCGCATGCTCGGCGCTCACCTTCGCGGCGGCCTCCTGGTCGTCCCAGAAGCCGGCCGCGGACATCTGCTGCTCCAGCAGCGCGGCGCGTTCGCCCAGCGAAGCGGGGTCAAAGGTAGTCCGCGAGCAGCGACATCTGCGCGCGGATCGCAGCGAGGCGCTGCGGGATGCCCTCGGGGGTCGGCGTTGCGGCCATGGCGCCAGGATAGAGCGGGGCGAGCGCCTCGTACCGGCACACCCGGCGGCGGCCGGATCGGCACGGGGCTCGTGGCCACACAGCTGCGCCGGCGAAAGCTCGTGCGGCGATCCGCGACGGCGGATGGTCCAGATCCGGCACCGCGCGCTGTTGCGACGAGCTCCTGACGGTGGGCCGCGACCCGCTAGATCTAGTTCCTGAGCACGTTGTTCATCCGGTCCTCCTTGGAGGCTGGTGGTTCTCAAGGCCCCAGTCCCAAGGAGTTCCGGATGAAGCTGCACGCTAACGCCCCGCTCAGTCCGAAAGGCAGGCAGCTGCTGGTCGAAGTCAGACCAATCGCGCGCCGCGTCGTCGGCGCCGCCGGGTACCGCCGCCGCGAAGCGCGCGAAGATCGCGACGAGCTCGGCGTCGCTGAGCTCCGCGAGGACCTCGGGGAACGGATCGCTGAAGCGCGCGCCGAGGTAGAGCACGCGGCCGGGCAGCGACATCACCATCAGCGAGGCGTGATGATCTCGCGCAGCATCTCGGCGAGGCCACGCTTCGCGCGGGCGCCGAGCGCGCCGGCGGCTTGGCGAGCACGCTCACGACGCGCGGGCGCGATCGCGGCATGAGCGCCAGCACGAGGCGGCGGTCGAGGTCTTCGCCGACCGTATACGGCGCGTCGAGCGACTCGCGGATTTCGGGCTGCAGGCGCGTCTGCTCGTGCATGCCGATCTCGAGGTTGGCGAGCAGCAGCAGTTGCGCGCGGGCGCGCTCGTCGGTCGTCGTGCCGGCCTGCGCGTAGCGGGCGAAGGAGCGCTGCAGACAGCGCTGGCCGCCGGGCGGGTCGCCGGGTCGCAGGCCGTGCAGGAAGGCGCGCAGCTGCGGCGAGTCGGCGCCGGCGCCGGGCGGCACTTCGTGCAGGTAGCGGGCGAACTCGTAGCCGATCTCCTCGAAGACCTTGCGGTTGCCGCGGCGCCGGCGTCGCTCGTGGCCGCGAAGACGTCGAACGGCGTATGCAGCTGGGCGGTCAGGCGCCCAAGGGCGACCGCGGATCGAACAGGCCGTTGCGCAGCAGAACCCGCCCAAGCGAGACGATCGGGTGCAGGAAGCGCTGGGCGGGTGAGGATCGACGCAGGCGCGTGCGCAGCGTCTCGATCAGGTCCTCGCCGCGGATCGTGCGGCCCGCCTGGCGCGAGGCCCATGGCGCGAACGTGCACCAGTTCGCGCACGGCCCCGTGCGTTGCGCGATCGCGACGGACAGACGCCAGTGGCAGTGCGTGATCTCGAGGTTGCGCACGACCGGGCTCTCGATCGCGACGATCCGCCGGACCTCGTCGGTGGTGGGCGGGCGCTCGTCGGTCATCGGCGCGAGCTGTCTGCCACACCGCCGCGCGCCGCGGCGATCGTGCCCGCTTCAATACGCCGATGGACCCCCACGCCGTGCTCGGCCTCGATCCCGGCGCCTCGCTCGGCGACGCCACGCGCGCCTACCGCGAGCTCGCCAAGCAGTGGCATCCCGATCGCGCGGGCGCGGCCGGCGCGGCGCGCATGATCCAGCTCAACGTCGCCTACGAGCTGCTGCGCTCCGAGCACCGTCCGGGCGCGGTGACGCGGACGCCGCGCATGGACGTCCGCGGCCGCCGCGACGGGGCGGGCGGGCCGGGATCGTGGCTGTCGGAGGCGATGCGCCGCGCGCTCGGCCGCGAGCTGCTCGACGCGCTCGAGCTCGACGAGCCGGTCGCGCTCGTCACCCCGGCGGCGACGTGGGCCAGCCCGAGCACGCTGCTCGCCGTCACCGATCGGCGCCTGCTGTGGCTGCTCGACGACGCGGTCGGAAACCGCGTGCGCTCGCTGCGCTTCCGCGACACCGAGACCGCCGAGCAGGACCTCGCCTGGCCGCGCCGCTCGCGCGCCAGGCTGCGCGTGCAACCGCGCTACGGCGCCAAGCGCTGGACGTTCTCCGACCTGCGCCCCGCGACCGCCGAGGCGATCGCCGGGCACGTGCGGGCGGGGCTGCCGGCGGGCCGGGGTTAGCGGACCCTCACGCGGCCGCTGCCGCTGCTGCCAGCAATGCGCTGATCGTCGAGGCGACCCGCTCGCGCTCGTACAGCAGCTGGCGATGCGTGAAGCGCACGACGCGGTAGCCCAGCATCGTCAGCCGCGCATCTCGAGCCCGGTCCCGTTCGAACGCGGCGCGGGTGCCGTGCGTCGCGTGACCGTCGGTCTCCACGATCAGGCGCTGCTCGCGCCAGAAGAAGTCGACCTCGTCGCCCTCCACGAGCGCGTTCACCTGCGGGCGCGGTATCCCGGCGGCGTCGCACAGATCGCGCATCAGCCCCTCCAGGTCGGAGCGGGTGATCGTTGGTTCGTCGTCGATCGTCGAGACGATGCGCTCGAGGGCGCGTGCGCCCGGGCGCGTCGGATCGGCGTCGATGAGCGCCCGCACGGCGTGCATGTCGAACAGCCGCAGGATGAGCGACTGCTCGACGGCTCGCTCCAGCGGCCCCGGCGCGAGCATCCCGGCGACGTCGAGCAGCGTGCGTGCGACCGAGGCGACCGGGATCCCGTCGACGCCGGTCGCGTCCTCGGGGCGCAGGGCGCGGCAGCGGTGGACGATGATGCCCGGCCGCGGTCCTCGGCCGCCGATCGTGGGCACGGTCACGTGGATCGTGCTGGCCGCGCTGGCACGCAGCCGCCAGAGCGCGGCGGCGGTCACATGGCTGAGCACAGCCCCCTTGCCGAGCGCGAGCACGGCCGCCATCCAGCGGCCCTCGCGGGTGATGCCGACATGGCCGACGGCGAAGACGCCACGGTGCAGCCGATGCAGGCGCCCGCTGCGCACGCGGTGATAGACCGCGCCGACGCCGATCCCCCGTGCGAGCAGCTGCGCAAGCGCCACGACGCCGTGCTGCGCCGCGGCGAGCTCCGCGATCCGGGCATCGATCGATGCTTCGTCGTGGTCGATCCTCACGCAGGTGAGAGGCGCGCGACGCGCGGTTTTCGCCCCCCACGCTCGGCGTCGTGGCGCGTTTGCGTCGGCATCGAGCAGAAACTCGCCACTGCGGCGCGCCGGCGTTCGCGACGCAGGCTCCTAGATCCGCTCCTGCCACGTCACGGCGGCCTGCGCGACGCGCCGTAACGCGGCCTGCATGCGCGCCGGGTTGTCGGTACGGCGCGCCGCGGCGAGCGCCTTCAGTGCCTCCGCCATCACGGCGGGGCCACCGGGGCCGTTGCAGCGCAGCTCGGCGATCTCGGCGGCGCTGAGACGGCGGGCCTCCCCGCGCAGCGCCGCGACGGTCTCGCGCAGCTCGCGCTCGGCACGGGCGGCACGCAGCTCGGCGTCCGCGGCGGCGCGACGGTCGCGCGCGGCGCCGGCGTGCGCGGCGCGCAGCTCGCCCGCATGCGGCGTCTGCTCGCGGTCGGTGGCGACCGCGGGCGCCTGCTGCGCCTCGACGCGCGCCCGCTCGAGCAGCCGCTGCACCGCCACGAGCTCGTCGGCCAGCCGGTCCTGCGCCAGCGCGAGCTCGCGGCGCGCGCCGCGCAGCGTCGCGATCGTCGCCTCCGCGCGCTCGAGCCTGGCCGCCATCCGCTTGGCCGCCGTGCGCGCCTCGGCCGCGTCCATCCGCGCCTCCGCGGTCTTCTCGCGGGCGTCACGGATCGTCACGTCGGCCTTCGCCTCGGCGTTGACCGCACGGCGCTGGGCGCGGGCGACCGCGGCGTCGTCGACGACGCGCTCACGCACGAGCTTCGGCTTGACGGCGACACGGCGCCCGGCACGGCGCGCGGCGTCGCGCTCGGCGATCGCTCGCTCCGCACGGTCAGCGGCACGCTCGATCCGAGCCTCGAGCAGCGTGATGCGACGCTCCGCCTCACGTGACTGCGCGAGCGCGGCAGCGACCATCGCACGCGCCTCCGGGCTCATGACCGCACGGTGCGCCTGCTCGGGATCGACGTCGCTGCGCCGCATCGGTCCCGGCCTGGCCGGCTCGAAGCCCGCCGCCCGCAGCGCCTCGTTCAGCGACCCGCCGAACGGGCGCTTGGCCGAGTTCAGCGCGGGCCAGGGCGACCCGTCGGCACGGCCGGCGCGGTAGCGCTCGACGCGCCACAGCTGCCCGGCCCACTTCGCCGAGGACGGGTTCCAGTCAGCCGCTCGGGGCGGCTCGCCGTATATGGCCACCCATTCCTGGATGGCGATGATGATCGAGTCGCGGTCCCACGACGCTCCACGCCCGGTCCGGGTGTGGAGCGCAGCTCCCGCGATCGTCGCGGGAGCCATATGGATGACCTCCCGCTAGCCGCTGAGGGCTGCGTCGCCGGTGCGCGTCGCGAGCTCGCCCGGCTGCCCGCACGTCACGCGCCCGGCGGGCATGGCGCCGTGGTACAGCGTCGATGTGATGGAGGCCATGGAGATCATCGCGAGAGTTACCGTAAAGCACGCGGACGACGTGCGCAAGCCGATCTTCGACGCACGCAGCGCTCGTGGGTTCGAACCCACGAGCGGCCGATCGGCGAGATCACGATCACCGTCCAGGACGACATCGGGTGCACCGCAAACGATCGAGATCCCGCACCGGCTGACGCCGACCGGCGTCGCCGCGGACACGTTCGATCGCTCCGAGGATTGCGGGTAGCCTTGGGCCGATGGCCGTCCCGACGACGCCGCCGACCGGCGTCTCCAACGCTGAGCTCGTCCGCTGGACGTTCGACGTCATCAACGCGCGCGACATCGACGCCCTGCGCCAGATGTGGACGCCGGCGACGGTCGAGCGCTTCCCGTCGGGCATGCTGCACGGCGCCGACGCGATCAGCGGCTACTTCGAGACGCTGTTCGCCGCGCTGCCGGATCTGCATATGCGAGTCCTCGCGATCGCCGAGACCGGTGACGACGTCTTCGTGCACTGGCACCTGACCGGCACGCACACCGGCGTGCCCTTCGAAGGCATCGAGGCGACCGGCCGCACCGTCGCGATCGACGGGATCGACCACTTCGTCGTCCGCGACGGCACCGTCGTGACGAACTTCGTCGTCTTCGACCAGATGCAGTTCGCCCGCCAGATCGGGCTGCTGCCGCCCGACGGCTCGGCCGCCGACCGCGCGACGAAGGCGGCGTTCAACGCCAAGACGCGGCTGCTCGCACGGCTGCGCGGCCGCCGGCGCCGCTGACCGGCCGCGCGATGCGCTGGATCGTCGACGCCATGAACGTCATCGGCAGCCGTCCCGACGGCTGGTGGCGCGACCGCCACGCGGCGATGGTGCACCTCGTCGACGTGCTCGAGCGCTGGGCGGCCGCCGGAGGCGACGACGTGACCGTCGTCTTCGAGCAGCCGCCGCGGCCACCGATCCGCTCCTCCGTCGTGGAGGTCGTGCACGCCCCGCGCCCGCGGCCCAACTCGGCCGACGACGAGATCGTCCGGCTCGTGCGCGCCGCCGCGGACCCGGCCTCGGTGCGCGTCGTGACGTCCGACGGCGTGCTCTCACAGCAGGTCAGCGCTGCCGGCGCGAGCACCTACCCGGCGGCCACCTTCCGCGCCGAGATCGACCCCGACAGGTAGGCGACTCGCCGGTCGCGAAAGAATTTCGGCGCCGATGTCGATCGCGGCGCCGGCCGTTCGTGTAGTGGGTAGAAGCCGGCCGCGCCGGAGCCACACGTCACAGGAGAGGGATTCATGACCCAGTACCAGCTCAGCGTCTACCACCCCGAGGACGCGCCGCCCGCCGACTTCGACATCGAGCAGGTCTACGCCGACGTCAACGTGCTCAACGACGAGCTCAAGGCCGCCGAACGCCTGGGTCTTCGGCGGCGGCCTGCAGCCGTCGAGCACGGCCACGGTGGTCCAGGTCAAGGACGGCGAGGTGCTCATCACCGACGGCCCGTTCGCCGAGGGCAAGGAGCACGTCGGCGGCTTCTGGATCGATCGAGGCGCCCGACCTCGACGCCGCGCTGGAGTGGGGCCGCAAGGCGACGCGCGCGTGCCGCGTGCCGATCGAGGTGCGCCCGTTCCAGGACGAGCCCGCAGAAGCGAGCTGAGATCGGGCCGTGCCGGTGCTCGCCGCTGCGCAGATCGAGCGTGTCTTCCGCGAGGAGTACGGCCGCGCGGTGGCCGTCCTGGTCCGTGTCTTCGGTGACATCGACATCGCCGAGGAGGCGGTCCAGGACGCGTTCACCGCGGCCGTGCGGCGCTGGCCCGACGACCGGGCTGCCGCCCAGCCCGGCCGGCTGGATCATCACGACCGCCCGCAACCGGGCGATCGACCGGCTGCGGCGCGAGTCCTCGCGCGCGGACCGCCACGCGCAGGCCGCGCTGCTGCACGCCCAGCGACGAGCCGGTCGACGACGAGGAGGGACCCGTGCGCGACGACCGGCTGCGCCTGATCTTCACCTGCTGCCATCCCGCGCTCGCCACCGGCGCGCAGGTCGCGCTCACGCTGCGGCTGCTCGGCGGCCTGACGACGCCGGAGATCGCGCGCGCCTTCCTGCGTGCCCGAGCCGACGATGGCCCAGCGCCTCGTGCGCGCGAAGGGCAAGATCCGCGACGCGAAGATCCCCTACCGCGTCCCCTCCGATGCCGATCTGCCGGCGCGGCTGCGGCCCGTGCTGGCGGTCATCTACCTGATCTTCAACGAGGGCCACACGGCGACGTCGGGCGAGCGGCTCGTGCGCGACGACCTCTGCGCCGAGGCGATCCGGCTCGGCCGGCTGCTCGCCGAGCTGATGCCCGACGAGCCCGAGGTCCTGGGGCTGCTCGCGCTGATGCTGCTGACCGACTCGCGCCGGGCGAGCCGCACCGGACTCGGACGGCGAGCTCGTGCTGCTCGCCGACCAGGACCGCGGCCGCTGGGATCGCGAGCTGATCGCCGAGGGCCAGGCGCTCGTGCGCCGCTGCCTGCGGCGCGACCGAGCCCGGCCCGTACCAGATCCAGGCCGCGATCAACGCCGTCCACAGCGACGCGCCGACGGCCGCCGACACCGACTGGCGCCAGATCGTGGCGCTCTACGACCAGTTGCTCGCGCGCATTGCCCGAGCCCGGTCGTCGCGCTGCACCGCGCGGTCGCCGTCGCCGAGGTGCAGGGCCCGCCGCGGCCCTGGCGCTCGTCGACGAGCTCGACCTGGGCGACATACCACCTGTTTCACGCCGATCCGCGCCGACCTGCTGCGGCGCCTGGGCGACGACGACGCGGCGGCGCTCGCCTACGACAACGCGATCAGGGGCGCGGAGAACGTTGCCGAGCGCGACTTCCTGCTGCGCCGGCGCGCCGCGCTCGGCACGGCCTGATCAGTCGAAGACGTCGATCCAGGTCAGCACCTGGCCGCCGGCACCGACCGCCACCGGGACCGCGCGCGTACGCCGGCGCAGGCTCGGATGCGACAGCAGCGCGGCCCGCACGACCTGGGAGATCTCGCCGAGCTCGGCGCGCTCGGGGCGCTCGTCGACGCGCAGCACGATCCCCGTCGAGACGAGATGCACCGACGTGTCGAACATCGACGCGGGCTCGGGCTTGCGCAACTCGACGGCGAAGCCGCGCGCGCGCAGCCCGTCGGCGACGGTCGCGGCGAGCTGCTCGTCGCCCCCCGTGCTGTTGTCGACGACGAGGTGCATTCCAACAGGATGATGGCGCAATCCGGTCGTTGCCAAACCCGCTCGCTGCGGGCGCGCCTAGACCGACATGAGCTGCTGCATCTTCTCGCGCTCGAACGTCGCCGTCGGGCCCGCGGCGACGATCCGCCCATTCGACCTCCTGGGGCGGTTCTGGCGCAAGGGAGGCCATTGCGGATGAACCGTTGGGACCGGCGGTCCGCATAGCCCTGGCAGGAATCCCCCGTCTTGGAGGTCGTATGCGCCGTCGCGCGGTAGTGACATGGATCGTCTGCATCGCCGGTTGCCTGGCCGCGTCGAGCTCTGCCCACGCCGCGGAGACGATCTACGGCCTGACGGCGTCCGACAAGCTCGTGACGTTCGCCTCCGACCAGCCCGGACTGACCTCGTCGCCGCTGGCGATCAGCGGCCTGCAGGCCGGCGAGAACGTCGTCGGCATCGACTTCCGGCCCGCCACGAACCAGCTCTACGCGGTCGGCTCGAGCTCGCGCCTGTATCTCGTCGACACGGTCACCGCCGTCGCGACGCAGGTCGGCAGCGGAACGTTCTCGACGCCGCTGGCCGGCACGTCGTTCGGCGTCGACTTCAACCCGGTCGTCGATCGTTTGCGGATCGTCTCCGACGCCGAACAGAGCCTCGTCGTCAACCCCAACAGCGGCGCCGTCACGGCGGGGACCGCGCTCAACCCGGCCGATCCCTCCGTCGGCGGCGCGGCCTACACGAACAGCATCCCGGGCGCGACCGGCACGACCCTGTACGACATCGACGCCGTCGCACCGGCCCGGCTGGCGACCCAGAACACGACGACGGGCGCGCTGACGACCGTCGGCACGTCGCTGTTCGACGGGCAGTCACCGACGGTCGACGTGCTCGCCGGCGGCGACCTCGACATCGTCTCGCGGCCCGGCGACAGCGATCTCGCGCTGGCGCTGCTGAACACGACGATCAACGCGACGCCGGCGACGACCCGCGCGCGCCTGTACACCGTCAACCTCGCCGCCGGCACGGCGTCGCTGATCGGGAACCTTCCCGCCGCCGGCGCCGACATCGTCGAGGACCTTGCCGTGGCGCCCGACATCGCGACCTTCGTCGCGCTGACGAACTCGATCCCGCAGCAGCTCGTCCAGCTGCGCGCCGACCGTCCCGGGGTGGTGGCCGGCACGGCGACGATCAGCGGGCTGCAGGCCGGCGAGCGGCTCGTCGGCATCGACACCCGGCCGGCGACGGGCGAGCTATACGGGGTCGGCTCGACGAGCCGCGTCTACACGCTCGACGCCGCCACCGGCGCAGCGACGCAGCTCGGCAGCGCCACGTTCACCCCCGCGCTGGCGGGCGCGAGCTTCGGCGTCGACTTCAACCCGGCCGCCGACCGGATCCGGATCGTCTCCGACGGCGACTACAACGGCCGCTTCACGCCGTTCGCGCCGATCACGACCGCGCTGCCCGCCGGCGACGGGACGCTCGCCTACGCCGGCGCGGATCCGAACGTCGGCGCGAACCCCAACGTCACCGCCGCCGGCTACACGAACTCGTTCGCCGGCTCGGCCGCGACGACGCTGCTGGACATCGACACGTCGCTGAACATCCTCGCGACGCAGAACCCGCCCAACGACGGGACGCTGAACACCGTCGGCGCGCTGACGGTCGATCCGACCGACGTCAACGGCTACGAGATCCTGCCGAAGTTCAACCACGGCTACGCGGCGCTGCAGCTGCAGGGCGAGACGTCGTCGAAGCTCTACGCGGTCAACGCCCAGGGCAACGCCGCCGGCGCGGCCGTGCTCGTCGGACCGATCGGCCTGCCCGCGGGCACGCTCGTCGGCGGGCTGACGGTCCAGAACACGGACCGGATCGCGTTCAGCGTGGCCGGCGTGCGCGTCTCCGAGAGCGGCGCCGACGCGGTCCTCACCGTGCAGCGCTCGAGCACCGGCGGCGACGTTCCGGCCGCGACGGTCGCGTTCGCGACCGCCGACGGGACGGCGACGGCGGGCGCGGACTACAGCGCCACGAACGGCACGCTGACGTTCGCGCCCGGCGCGACCGTGAAGTCGATCAGCATCCCGCTCAGCGGCGACGCGACGAACGAGCCCGACGAAACGTTCGCCGTGACACTGTCGGCGCCGACGGGCGGCGCCGCGCTCGGCACGCCGCGCTCGGCCACCGTCACGATCGACGACGACGACGCGGTCGTCACCGCGCCGCCGCCGCCGCCCCCGCCGCCGCCGCCCGTCGTGCGGGTCGCGCCGGCGAGGGTGTCGCTGACGGTCAGGCCGGCGCGCGACCGGACCAAGCCGTATGTCTTCACGGCGAGCGGCCGGGTCACGGTCCGCGCGGGTACGTCGGCGGCGGCCTGCGCCGGCGGCAGGGTCACGATCCGCCTCAAGCGCGGCGCCGGGACGCTCGTCACCCGCACCGTCACGCTCGGCGCCGGCTGCAGGTTCTCGACGCGGCTCATCTACAAGGTCGGCGGGCGCGGCGTCCTGCGCTCCCCGCGCACGCTGCGGATCACGGCCCGCTTCGCGGGTACGGCGCAGCTGCTGCCCAAAAACGCGGCGACGAGGACGGTCAAGGCCGGCTGAGACCGCGGCGCCGACGGCGTGGTGGGCGGCGGGTCAGCGGGCCCGCCGCCCGCCACCGAGGCGCGCGGCACCGAGCCCGTCGCCTGACGATCAGGCCTGCCAGCGCTCGCCGCTCCAGGCCATCTCCCAGAACGCGAGCTCGTAGCGGCTGGAGGTGATGAACGCCCGCTGCGCCCGCGCGCGGCCGTCCGCGGTGAGCGCTACACCGAGCTCGTCGACGAGCGCCCGGCACCAGTCGGCGAGCACGCCGAACTCGTCGGAGGCGTACATCTGCACCCACTGCGCGTAGCGCTCGTCCGGGGAGCGTCCGGCGGCCGCCAGCACCCGGCCGATCTCCGCGTAGCCCCACATGCAGGGCAGCAACGCGGCGGCGAGCTCGGCGAAGTCGCCCTGCGCGCCGGTACGGACGAGGAAGTCGGTGTAGCCCTGCGTCGTCGGGGCCGGCGTCTCGGCTTCCAGCTCGGCCGCGGAGATGCCGAACGTGGCGGCGAAGGAACGGTGCAGGTCCATCTCGGTCGTGAGGATCTCGCGCGCGAGCTCGCAGAAGCGGGTCATCGTGGCGAGGTCGGGCGACCGCGCGGCGCCGAGCGCCAGCAGGCGCGCGTACTCGATCAGAAACACGTAGTCCTGGCGTACGTAGTGACTGAAGCGCTCGGCTGCCAGCGTGCCATCGGCGATCCCGCGCAGGAACGGGTGCTCGTGCTGGGCCTGCCAGATCGGTTCGGCCGCGCGGCGAAGCTCGGTCGAGAGGCGGGGCTTGCTCACGCCAGGCGAGACTAATGGGTCGCGCGCGAGCGTTCGCGTCGAGCCGGGATGCCGGCGCCCGCGGCCCGGCGTTCGACGGACCGCGCCACAGCTCGGCGCAGCGCCGCTCGGCTGCGCCCACGTGGGCGCAACGGCGCTCCGCAAGCCGTGCAGACTGCGCGGCATGCAAAGCCACCTCACGCACCATATGCGCGTGTTCGTCGCCGGCGAGGTCAGCGTCCAGTCGCTGAGCTACGCCGCACAGTCCGAGCGCGTCGACCAGCAAACAGCGCAGAAGATCCTCGCCGTCCTCGCAGGCTGGGAGCGCAGCCGAGGGTCGATGATCGAGCTGCGCGCGCGCGTCCAGAATCTGATCTGAGGCGAGCGCGGCCGGGAGGCCCTCGTTGCCCGGCCGAGCCAACCGGGCCGGCGGCCGGCACGATCCTCGGAGCCGCTGCTGGCTAGGGTGCTCGTCGTGGCCGACGGCGTCGCTCCGGATGTGCGAGACGGCCTGACCCCGATCGCCCGGCGCGCGCTGGGCGAGCTCGCGCGGGCACGGTCGCCCGACCACGTCAAGAGCGCGCGCACCGTCGACGCCGTGCTCGGCAGGGGACGTGTCGACGGCGGTCGGCGGGCGATCTACCGCGAGCTCGTGCGGATGGCGCGCGACTGGGAGATGCGCCACCCGCTCGTCGACGGCCTCGGCCAGCTCGGCTCGATCGACGGCGACGGCGCCGAGAGCGCCGACCACACCGCGATGCGACTGGCGCCGGCGGGCGAGGACACGCTCGACGGCGCGCGCTTCCCGGCGCTGCTCGTCAACGGTTCCTTCGGCGTCGAGTGCCGCGGCGCGTCGAGCGTTCCCCCGCACAACCTGCGCGAGCTCGCCGACGCCGTGGTGGCGTACATCGACGACCCGACGATCGACACCGAGGCGCTGCTGTGCCACCTCCCCGGGCCGGACTTCCCGACCGGCGCCGTCGTGCTCGCGGGCGACGGCCTGCACGAGGCCTACGCGACCGGCCGCGGCGCCGTCACCGTGCAGGCGCGCGCCGAGGTCCAGGCGCTGCCGGGCTCGGCGGCCGCGATCGTCGTCAGCGAGCTGCCGTTCATGGTCGTCAAGGGCGGCCGCGGCGGGGTGCTCGCGCAGATCCGCCGCGCGACGCGCGGCACGCGCCGCGCGGTCCGCGGCATCCGCGCCGTCGCCGACCGGTCCAGCGCGGACGACGGCTTGCGGATCGTCGTCGAGCTCGAGCGCGAGGCCGACCCGGAGGCCGTCCTGCGCGAGCTCTATGCGAGCACGCCGCTACAGACCACGGTCGCGCTGCGGCTCGTCGCGACCGTCGCCGGCGAGGCCCGGACGATCGGCCTGCGCGACGCGATCGGGCACTACGTCGAGCACCGCCGCGAGCTCGTCGCGCGGCACACCGGCCTGCGCTCGCCCGACGGTGTGCTCGCGCTCGTCAGGGACGACCTGCTGACGATCTGCGCACGCCACGGCGACGAGCGCCGCACGCAGATCCGCTGAGGCCGCCGTCAGCGGTCGCCTACGCGCCGTGGCACTTCTTGAACTTCTTGCCCGACCCGCACCAGCAGGGATCGTTGCGCCCGACCTGCTCCTCCTCGGCGAGCACGCGCTGCTGCACCGGCGGCGGCAGCTCGTCCTCGTAGTACTCCTCGGCGGCGCCGGTGCCACCGCCGGCGGCGGCGAGCGCCAGCGCGCTCGGCTCGGCAGCCGAGCCGCTGGAGTAGGAGACGCGCCCCGGCCGCGTGGCCGTGGCAGCGCTGTCGTAGCGCGGCGGCTCCTCCTCCTCGACGGCCTCGAGCTCGAGGTTGAACACCATCCGCGTGAAGTCCGCCCAGATCGTGTCCATGAGGTCCTGGAAGAGCGTGAACGCCTCGTTCTTGTACGCCACGATCGGCTCGATCTGGGCGAAGCCGCGCAGGTGGATGCCCTCGCGCAGGTAGTCCATGTCGTAGAGGTGCTCGCGCCAGCGCGTGTCGATGAACTGCAGCAGCAGGTAGCGCTCGACGGCGCGCATGATCTCGTCGCCGAGCTCCTGCTCGCGCGCGTCGTAGAGCTCGAGCGCGTCGTCGGTGATGCGGTTGACGAGCAGCTCGCGGTCGGTCTGCTCGGGCGACAGGTCGCCTGCCGCGAGCATCTCGACCGGGAAGATGTCGTCGAGCGCGGTGACCATGCCGTCGAGGTCCCAGTCCTCGATGAAGTCGCCGGGCGTGAACTCGCCGATCGTGCGCTCGATGACGTGTCCGATCTCCTCGCGGACCTGCGCCGACATGTCCTTGCCCTCGAGCAGCTCGTCGCGGAACTTGTAGATGATCCGGCGCTGCTCGTTCATGACGTCGTCGTACTCGAGCACGCGCTTGCGCTGCAGGAAGTTCTGCTCCTCGACCTTCTTCTGCGCCTTCTCGATCTGCTTGGAGAGCATGCCGGCCTCGATCGGCTCCTCGTTGCCGTCCTCGTCGACGGTCCCGAGGCGGTCGAGGATCTTGTAGATCCGATCGCCGGCGAACAGGCGCACGAGGTCGTCCTCGGCGGACAGGAAGAAACGCGACTCGCCGGGGTCGCCCTGGCGGCCGGCGCGGCCGCGCAGCTGGTTGTCGATCCGGCGCGACTCGTGGCGCTCGGTGCCGACGATGTACATGCCGCCGGCCTCGAGCACCTTCTCGCGGTCGGCCTCGACGCGCCGCTCGATGCTCGGCAGCACGTCGGCGAAGCGCTCGTCGTAGTCGGGGTCGCCGGGCGTCAGGCCGAGCTTGGCGAGCTCGACCTGCGCGAGGTGCTCGGCGTTGCCGCCGAGCTTGATGTCGACGCCGCGGCCGGCCATGTTCGTCGCGATCGTGACGGCGCCGGGCTGGCCGGCCTCGGCGACGATCGCGCCCTCGCGCTCGGCGAACTCGGGCTTCGCGTTGAGCACGACGTGCTTGACGCCGCGCTTGTGGAGCTCCGCCGACAGCAGCTCGGAGACCTCGACCGAGACCGTGCCGACGAGCACCGGCTGGCCGGCCTCGTGGCGCTCGATGATCTCGCGGCTGACGGCGCTCCACTTGCCGGTCTTGGTCTTGTAGACCTGATCGTTGTTGTCCTGGCGGACCATGTTGCGGTTCGTCGGGATCTCGACCACGGCGAGCTTGTAGATCTTCATGAACTCGGTCGCCTCGGTGAGGGCGGTGCCGGTCATGCCCGAGAGCTTCTTGTAGAGGCGGAAGTAGTTCTGCAGCGTGATCGTCGCGAGCGTCTGGTTCTCCTCCTGGACGTGCACGCCCTCCTTGGCCTCGATCGCCTGGTGCAGGCCCTCCGACCAGCGCCGGCCCTCGAGGATGCGCCCCGTGAACTCGTCGATGATCATCACCTCGCCGTCGATGACGGCGTAGTCGACATCGCACTTGTAGAGCGACTCGGCCTTCAGCGCCTGCTGGAGGTGGTTGACGAGCGGCCCGTTCTCGGCCTTGTAGAGGTGCGAGATGCCGAGGAACTTCTCGGCCTTCGCGACGCCCTGCTCGGTGACCGCGACGGTCTTGTGCTTCTCCTCGAACTCGAAGTCGTAGTCGGCGACGTAGTCCTTCTTCATCCGCGGGTCCATGTTGTCGGGCTTCTTGCCCGCGACCATCCGCTTGGCGAGCTTGGCGAACTGGCCGTACATGTCGCCGGCGGCCTCGGGCGAGCCGGAGATGATCAGCGGGGTGCGCGCCTCGTCGATGAGGATGTTGTCGACCTCGTCGACGATCCCATACGGATGGCCGCGCTGGACCTTCTCCTCCAGCGAACCGGCCATGTTGTCGCGCAGATAGTCGAAGCCGAATTCGGAGTTCGTCCCGTAGGTGACGTCGGCGGCGTAGGCATCGAGCTTGTCGGGCACCTGCTGCATGTTCTGCAGCACGCCGACCTTCATTCCCAGCCCGTGGTAGATCGGGCTCATCCACTCGGCGTCGCGGCGGGCGAGGTAGTCGTTGACCGTCACGACGTGCACACCGGTGCCCGGCAGCGAGTTCAGCACGACCGCGAGCGTCGCCGTCAGCGTCTTGCCCTCGCCGGTCTTCATCTCGGCGATCGAGCCGTTGTGCAGGACCATGCCGCCGATCAGCTGCACGTCGAAGTGGCGCATGCCCATCTCGCGCTTGCCGGTCTCGCGCACGATCGCGAACGTCTCGGGCAGCAGGTCGTCGAGGCTCGCGCCGTTGCGTGCCTGCTCGCGCAGCGAGTCCATTCGCGCGCGCAGCTCGTCGCTCGACTCGAGCTCGAGCTCGAGCTCGAAGTCGTTGATGCGGGCGACGCGCTTCGCGAACTGCTTGAACTGCTTGGCTTCGCCCATCCGGAGGGCGCGATCGAGGAGAGCCATGCGGCTCAGGATACCGACGCGGCGGGCCTCGCCCGCCGCGTTGTCCAGCGTGTCGTCGTGCGCGGCTTCAGGCGGCCGGCTGCGGCGGTGCGCTGCCCGGCTGCGTCGCCGCCGCGCGCGCCTCGCGACGGCGGCGGCGCTTGTCGCGGTCGCGCTTGACCTGGCGCGCGAGCTCTTCGGAGCACAGGCGGATCGAGTGCGCCATCTCGCGCGAAACGCCCTCGGCGTGCAGCGTGACGCGCTTGAGGTAGAGCGTCACCGATGCGACCTGCGACTCGGCGATCTTCGGGTTGCGCTCCTCGCGCAACTCGACGTCCATGCGGGCGAGATCAGAGACCTGGGCGGCGACCTTGCGGAATTTGCGTTCCACGAGCTCGCGCAGCTCGTCGTTGACGGGGACGTTGCGGCCCTTGACCTCGATCTGCATGTCGAAGTCCTCTCTGTCGAACGGACGTGCGAGCACTTCATGGTACGCCCGGCCTCGGTCGCATTCAACGGGAACGATCGTCCAGGGTCCGGGCCCATGTGACGGCGGTGATACGCAGGGATCCGGCGCGTTTCAAGGCGGCGGCGCAGGCGTGCAGCGTCGCACCGGTCGTGTGGACGTCGTCGACGAGCACGACGCGCGCCGGCGACGCGCCGGAGCGGGCGCGGAAGTCCAGGCCGGCTGCCTGACGGCGCGCAGCTCGCGAGGCACCGAGCTGACGTGAGCTGCCGCGACCGCGACGCAGCGCGCGCACGAGCGGCAGGCCGCTGCGGCGCGCGAGCGCGGTCGCGATCAGCTCGGCCGGGTCGAAGCCGCGCGCGCGGCGGCGGCGCGGGTGTGCCGGGACGGCGACGAGCGCGGCCTGCGGGTGCAGCTCCGCGCCGGCGGCGATCTGCGCCGCGATGACGTCGGCGAGCGGGCGCGCAGCGGCGAATTTCAGCGCGAGCAGCGCCGCGCGCGCGACGCCCTCGTAGGCGACCGCCGCCCAGGCGCCGTCGAACGCGGCGCCGGCCGCCGGGCAGCGCCCGCCGCGGGCGTGCGGGAGCGGCAGCGCGCAGCGCGGGCAGCACTGCGCGCCGAGCCACGGCAGCGCGCGGCGGCATGCCGCGCAGACGATCTCGCCGGCGTGGGCGCTCTGGGCCGCGCAGACGGCGCAGCGCGGCGGGGCGATGAGCGCGACGAGCTCGTCGAGGAACGCCATCTGACGATCGTCGCGCGGCGCGTGTTGCAGCGGACACGCGGACTGCCACAATCGCGCGCATCCTCTCCGCGCCGCCACTGGGAGTTTCGCCCGACGCGTCGTGGACGTTGCAGCCGGGCCCGCTCGTGCTCGTCGCGGTGCTGACGTTTCTCTACGTCCGCCGCTGGCGCGAGGTCGACGGCTCGGCGGGCCGCCTGACGAGCTTCCTCGCCGGCATGGCGCTCGTGCTGATCGCGCTCGTGTCGCCCGTCGACGCGCTCGGCGAGCAGCTGTTTCTCATCCACATGGTCCAGCACCTGTTGCTGCTCGACCTCGCGCCGATTCTCGTGCTGCTGGGCCTGACGAAGGTCCTGCTGCGCCCGCTGACGCGCCGTCTGGTGCGGATCGAGCGCGCGGCCGGCCCGCTCGCGCACCCGGTCTTCGCGATCGTCCTCTACGTCGCGACGATGGCGTTCTGGCACGTGCCCGTGCTCTACGACGCGGCGCTCGAGCTGCCCGTCGTGCATGTCCTCGAGCACATCTCCTTCGGGCTCGCGGGCGGCCTGTACTGGTGGCATCTGCTGTCGCCGATCCGCGCGCGCCGGCGGCTGGGCGGGATGGGCCCCGTCGTCTACATGCTCGCGACGAAGGCGCTCGTCGGCCTGCTCGGGATCATGCTCGCGTTCGCGCCCGAGGCGATCTACGACGTCTACGAGCGCTCACCCGAGTACTGGGGGCTGTCGCACGAGACCGACCAGGCCGTCGGCGGGCTGCTGATGGCGCTCGAGCAGTCGATCGTGATGGGCATCGCGCTCGTGTTCCTGTTCGTGCGCGCGCTCGGAGAGGCCGACCGCGAGGACGAGCGCGCCGAGCGCTACGAGAACCGCTGACGCGACGGCGGCCGTGGGGCGGGTCCGCTGTGGCCGGCCCCGATGGCGGTCGCTGCGCGTGCGCGTGCACACCCGCCGAACCGATCCGTCGTCGAGCCATGGCCGGCGCTCGTTCACGCCCTCGGTGAAGCAGCGCCGAGCGCGCAAGGCGCGGCGATCGAAGCGGCGCTCGTTCACGTAGCCCGCTGGCTGCCTAGATCCCGTAGAGGAAGTCCAGCCCGACGCTGTTGAGCAGCTTCTGGGCCTCGATGTTCAGCTGCGTCAGCTCGCCGGTCCAGATCAGCACGCCCATCACGACGAGGATCGCGCCGCCGGTCGCGACGATCGCGGCGTAATGGCGCTTGACGACGGCGAAGACCGTCGTCATGCGGCGAAACGCGATCGCGGTCAGCAGGAACGGGATCGCCAGGCCGGCCGAGTACCAGGCGAGCAGGTAGGCGCCGCTGGCACTCGACTCCGACAGCGAGGCGGCGGTCAGGATCGCGCCGAGCGTCGGCCCGACGCACGGCGTCCAGGCGATCGCGAAGGCCGCGCCCGCGAGCAGCGGGCCGCCGCGGCCGGCGCGCGCCATCAACGCGTCGATGCGGAACTCGCGGCCGAGGCGGGCGACGAACGGCGTCGCGAGGAAGAACAGGCCGAGCAGGATGATCACGACCGCCGAGACCTTCTCGAGCGTCTCGCGGTGGTCGTTCAGCGACGAGCCGAGCTTCGTCGCGCCGAGGCCGAGCACGATGAAGATCGCCGAGAAGCTCGCGACGAACAGCAGCGCCGGCAGCAGCACGCGGCGCAGCGGCGCGTCGTCGATCTCGGTCGGGTTGACGCCCGAGACCGCCGACAGGTAGCCCGGCACGAGCGGCAGCACGCAGGGGCTGAGAAACGACACGACGCCCGCCGCGAGCGCGGCGAAGATGCCGACTCCGGAGGCGGTCTCGATCGCCGCGATCACGACGCTTTCAGCAGATGGCGGCGGATGTCGGCCTCGAGCTCGGACGCCTTCGCGTAGCCGCCGAGCTTCGCGAAGCGCGTGCGACCGTCGGGTCCGATGAACAGCGTCGTCGGCATCGCGCGGCCGCCCCCGATCGCGCGCGCCGCCTTGCCGTCGCCGTCGTAGATGCTCGGGAACCCGGGCGGCTGCTCGGCGAGGAAGCTCTCCGCGCCGTCACGACTGTCCATGTAGTCGACGCCGACGAAGGCGACGGTCGCGCCGTGACGGCGCACCGCGGCGGCGAAGAACGGGAACTCGAAGCGGCACGGGCCACACCACGACGCCCACTGGTTGACGACGACGGGATGGCCCTCCAGCGAGGCCAGGCGCGCCTTGAGGGCGCCCGTTCCGTCGCCGACGAGCTTGTTGGCGCCGGCCGCGTTGCGGGCCAGGGCGGATCCCTTGCCGGTCGTGGTCGTCGGGCTCGTCGCGGTCGGGTTTGCGGTCGTCGGGGTCGTGGTCGCGGGCGTCGGGGTCGTCGCCGGTGACGGCGCGCCACCGGCAGCCGGCGCCCGCGTCTCGTCGGCGTCGCCGCAGGCGGCGAGGGTGGCGGCGATCGCGGCGAGCGCGAGCAGCGTGGCGAGGGCGGTTCGCATGGTGACTTCAGGATGCCGGATCGGACCGCGCGGCGGGCAGGTTGGCGTTCACAGCTGTGCTACGTGCCGGGCGCGCGCCGGGCTCAGCCGTCGAGCAGCGCGCCGTCGGCGATCCGGCGCTGCCCGCCGCCGTCGTGCTCGATCGTCACGGCGCCGCGCACGACGACAGCAGCGCCGAACACGACGTCGCCGCGGACCGTCAGCCGCTGCGCCGCGACGAGCGACGGCGGGCCGGCCGGGAAGCGCGCCTCGAAGTCGCGTACGAGCTTGAAGTGCTCGGGGTCGAGCTGCACGAGCGGCGCGCCGGCGCCGGCGCCGTCGCGCTCGGGCGCGAGCGCGATCGCGCCGTCGTCGCGCAGGACATAGGCGTCCGAGCGCAGCGCGAGCAGATCGTCGGTCGTCTTGACGGGCGCGAAGCGCTCGCGCGGCACGCGGATCGCGCGCGCGCCGTCGAAGACGTCGATCGCGGCGCCCATCGCCGTCTCGAGTTGGATCACCGGCGCCGACGACGGCTCGGCCGGGTCGACGGTCTTGCGGTTGACGATCATCGGCAGGCCCAGCACGCCGCCACGCTCGTCGAGGACGTCGCGCAGCGCGCGCAGGTCGATCCACAGCGTGTTCGTGTTGAAGAAGCGGTGGCGCGCCGTGTCCTGGAACGAGGCGACGTCGTCGGCGGGCGTCTGCGCGATCTCGCGCAGCACGAGGCCGCCGTCGGAGCGCTGCGCGAGATGACCGCCCTTGCGGTCGGCCGCGGTGCGATCGGCGACCTCCATCAAAAACGGGATCTGCTCGCGCACGAACCAGGCGAGGATCCGCGGCTCCATGATCGCGCCGAGGTTGTCGACGTTGGCGACGAACGCGTAGCGGTAGCCGCCGCCGAGCAGGGCGTCGAGCATCCCCGAGCTCAGCAGCGACGGGTACAGGTCGCCGTGGCCGGGCGGCGCCCACTCGAGGCCGGGGTCGTCGGGCCACGACGCCGGCTCGAGCGTCCCGGCGTCGAGCTTGGGGACCTTGCTCTGCAAAAAGTCGGCGGCGACGCCCTCGACCGCGAGCTCGCCGTAGCGCTCCAGCGCGCGCAGCGACGCGTCGCGCGTCGCGAAGGAGTTCATCAGCACGAGCGGCAGCGCGGCGTCCATGCGCGTGCGCAGGTCGAGGATCTGGCGCACGGTGATGTCGAGGAACGTCAGCCCGTCCTTGACCTCCAGCAGCGATTTCGGGCCGGTCATCCCCATGCTCGTGCCGAGGCCGCCGTTGAGCTTGATGACGACGGACTGGGCCAGCGCCGCGCGCACGCCCTCCGCGTCGGCGGGCAGGTCGTCGGCGTCGGGCAACGAGGAGACCGGCTCGATCTCGGACTCCGCGAGCACGCCCTGCTCGCCGCCGCGCAACCGTTCGAGCTGCGCGTCGAAGGTGTCGATCGCGACCTCGGCGACGCCCTCGGCCCGCATCTTGTCGGCGCTCGCGCTCACGGGCGGATCGTAGGCGCTGGCAGCGCCGGCCGACGTCACACCGACGATCTGCAGTCGGCTGTCGCCGATGACCGCGGGCGCCGTCGAGGCGCGCACGCTCTCGGGCGGAGCCGGCCACGACACCCTCATCGGGACGTGGGGCAACGACCTCATCCTCGGCTACAACGGCAACGACGTCCTGACCGGCTCGTGGGGCGACGACACGATCGCCGGCCACAACGGCCATGACCGGCTGTACGGCAGTCCCGGCAACGACACGCTCAACGGCGGCTACGGCGACGACGTCCTCGTCGGCGGCTACGACAACGTCGTCGACGTCCTGCACTGCGGCCCCGGCCACGACGTCGCCTGGGTCCGGCCCGGCGACCGTTGGACGTCCTGCGAGGAGGTCTACTGGGCCTGATCCACGCCTACGCGGGCTGCTCGGCGAGCGCCGCC
The DNA here is from genome assembly GCA_963756465.1 of uncultured Solirubrobacteraceae bacterium. Lineage (GTDB taxonomy): Bacteria > Actinomycetota > Thermoleophilia > Solirubrobacterales > Solirubrobacteraceae > CADCVQ01. The sequence goes on along the minus strand of CAVWNK010000002.1, from coordinate 20,189 downwards.
CGCAGCGCCGAGCGCGCGCGGCTGTAGGTCGACTTGACGGTCCCGACCTCCATCCCGAGCGCGCGCGCCACGTCGGCGTAGCCGAGGTCGCCGATGGCGACGAGCAGCACGACGGCGCGCGCGCGCTCGGGCAGCGTCAGCAGCGCGCGGCGCATCGCGGCCGACAGCCCGGCGCTGCCCGGGTCCTCGTGGCCGCGCGCGTGGACCTCGGGCTCGTCGGTGAGAAAGCTGCGCTCGCGGTCGGTGCGGCCGCGGCGCGTCGCCGAGATCATCGTTCGCACGCCGACGGCGAGCAGGAAGCCGTCGAGCGGGCCCTCGGCGCGGTAGCGGCCGAGCACGTCGGCGCTCGTGATCTTCAGCAGCGCCTCCTGCACGAGGTCCTGTGGCTCCTGGCCGGCGCCGCCGAGGTTCCAGGCGGCCGAGCGCAGCCGCGGCGTCAGCCGCGCCAGCAGCGCGCGCAGGACGGCGTGGTCGCGCGCGGCAGCGGCGCGCGCCGTGCGCAGATCGCGCGCGGGATCGAAGCGCTCGCCGCCCTCGGGCTGGCTGCCGTCCGTGGTCATCTCAGGTTGCGGCGACACTACACAGATGACAACGGTCGCCGACAGCGCGCGCTCGCGCTGTGCTGCACTTCTTTCCGACCCGCTGCTCGACGCGCTGGCGCCGGCGATCGAGCGCGCGCTCGATCGGCTCGACCGTCCGCTCGTCGTCGCGGTCACCGGACACGTCAGCGCCGGCAAGTCGACGCTCATCAACGCGCTCGCCGGCCGACCCGTCACCCAGACCGGCGCGACCGAGACGACGCTCGTGAGCTGGTGGTTGCGCCGCGGCGCCGAGGAGCGCGTCGTCGTCAAGCGGCGCGCGCAGGCGCCGCTGACGCTGCCGGTCGGGACCGACGTCGTGCTCGCCGAGAGCGAGCTCGACCTCGAGGCGGCGGAGCCGATCACGGCGTGGCTGGACTCGCACCTGCTCGACGACCTCGTGCTCGTCGACACGCCGGGCCTGTTCTCCCCCAACGACGAGCGCAGCGCGCGGGCGCGCGACCTCGTCCGCGGCCAGACCGGGCGCGCGGCGGCCGCCGCCGACGCCGTCGTGCACGTCACCGCCGAGGCGCCGGGCGCCAAGCGCGAGGCGGCCGAGCTCGACGCGTTCGCGGCGGCCTTCCCCGACCTCGGCCACGCGCCGACGAACGCGCTGATCGTGATGACGAAGGCCGACCGCTACTGGCCGGGAAGCGCGGATCCGCTCGCGACCGCCGCCGCCGCGCTGGACTCCGCGCGCGCGGCCTGGCGCAGTCGCGCCTGGCAGGCGACGCCCGTCGCCGCGCTGCTCGCGGTCGCGACGCTCGACGACGGCGACCGCGACGCGCTCGCGCAGATCGCCGCCGCGCCGGCGATCGACTCCGCGATCCGGCTGCTCGCCGCGCGCGCCCGCTCGGGTCGCGCCGAGGCGCACGCCGCCGACCTGCTGCGACGGTTCGGCCCGTTCGGCGTGTCCGTCGGCGCGCGCGCGATCGCCGCCGGCGAGAGCCCGGCCGCCGCGCTGCGGGCGGCGTCCGGGATCGACGAGGTCCGCCTCGCGATCGAGCGCATGTTCCGCGCCCGCGCGCAGACGATGCGCACCGACCGGATGCTGCGCGAGCTCGAGGCGCTGGCCTTCGGGCGCGACGTCACGCCGGCCGCCAGCGCGCGCCTGCGCGGCGCCGTCGACGACGTGCGGGCGGGCAGCGACGGCGGCGGCCTGCGCGTGCTGCTCGCGCTGCGTCTGGCCGCCGACCCGCGGATGCGCCTGCACGAGGCGGCCCGCGACGAGGTGCGCACGGTCTTCGCCAGCCCGGCGCCCGCCGACCGCCTCGCGGCGGCGCCCGATGCCGACGCGAGCGCGCTGCGCACGCGCGCCCGCGAGCGCGCGCGCTGGTGGCGAGCGCTGGAGATGGCCCGCCCGGCGGCGCCGGACCGGCGCTGGCTCGCCGCCCAGGTGACCGCCGCATACGAGCAGATCGCGCGTGAGCTCGAGGCGCGCGAGTCCGGCGTCCGCGCGCCGCACCGCTGATAGCGTCAGCGCCGTGACCGTCGGCCCGCAGGCGTCGCTCGAGCTTCCCGCCGCCGCGCGTCTGGCCGCCGCCAAGCGGGTCGCGAAGACGGCCTACGCGCTGGCCCGGGCGCGCGGCTCGGCCGCCGTGCCCGCGCGCCTGCAGCGGATCGCGCAGAACACGACGGCGGTCTCGCGCGTCGCCGTCGTCGGCGAGCGCAAGCGCGGCAAGAGCACGCTCGTCAACGCGCTCGTCGAGCACGCCGACCTGCTCCCGCGCGACGTCGACGTCGCGACGAACACGTACATCGAGGTCCTCTCCCCCGCCCGCCTCGGCCTGCCGGCGGTGCCGGCCGCGCGCGTGCACCTGCAGTCCGGCGCGGTCGTCGAGTGCGACGTGTCCGAGCTCGGCCGCTGGGCGTCCGAGCAGGCCAACCCGGGCAACGCCCGCCGCGTCGCCTACGTGCAGGTGCTGCTGCCCCATCCGCTGCTCGACGCCGGCCTCGTGCTGCTCGACACGCCCGGCCTCGGCGGCCTGCTCGGCGCGCACGGCACGATGACGCTCAGCGCCCTGGAGCAGAGCACCGCGGTCGTGCTCGTGCTCAACGCCGCGGCGCCGGCGACGGCCGACGAGCTGGCCTTCCTCGAGCGCGCCGCCGAGCGCGTGAGCAGCGTCGTCGTCGTCGAGTCGGCCGGCCCCGAGGCGACCGACGCCGACGCCGTCGCCGTCGCCGACCGCGCCGCGATCCGCGCGCTCGATCCCGCGCTGCGCTCCGTGCCGATCGTCGTCGCCTCGCCGCTGGACGCGCACGACGCGCTCGTCGAGCCCGACCCCGAGGTCGCCGCCGAGCTGCGTGCGCTCAGCGGCGTCGACGCGCTCGCCGCGCGACTGCTCGACGACGTCCTCGCGCCCGAGCTCGAGCGCCAGGCGCAGCTGCTGGAGACCGAGGTCCTGGACTGCCTCGACGAGCTCGCGGGACCCGACCGCGCGCTCGTCGCGTCGCTCGGCGGCCTCGACGCGGCGACCGCCCTGGACCGCGCGCGGCGCGAGCTCGCCGACACCGAGCGCTCGACGCCGGTGAACGCGTTCGACGCCCGCTTCGGCGAGCTGCGCCGCGAGGTCGACGCGACGATGCAGGCGCAGATCACGCGCGACCGCGACGACCTCGTCGACCGCGTCGAGGACCGCTGGTCGGGCTCGCTCGCCGAGGCGCTGCCCGAGCTGTGCCACACACTGCTCGCACAGGCCGCGAGCAGCGCCGGTCGCAGCCTCGCCGACGGGGCCGGGCCGATCGCCGCCGACGCGGCCCAGCGCCACGGCCTCGGCATCGTCACGACGGCCGTCGACGCGCCCGAGGCCGAGCTCGCGATCGACCTGCCCGGCCGCACGCGCGCGAGCCGCCAGCTCGACCAGGAGCGGGTGCTGGGCTGGCTGACGCGCGGCGGCCCGATGCTCATGATCGGCGTCGTCACCGCCAACCCGATCCTGCTCGGGATCGGCGTCGTGATCGTCGCCGCGAGCGAGCAGATCCAGGGCTCGTCGCTGAACCGCCGCCGCGCCCGCGAGTACGTCCAGCGCGCGGTCGCGCGGGGCCAGCTCGAGCTGCGCCCGGCGATCGACGAGCGCGCCGGCGGCGTGCGGAGCGCCTTCGCCGAGGACCTGCACGCGCGCCACAGCGCGCGCGTCGAGCGCCTGCGCGCGACCGTGCACGCGCTGCAGAGCGGAGCCGACGCTGAGGCCGCGCGCGAGCGCATCGCCGAGATCGAGCGGCTGCAGGGCGAGCTGCGGGCGCTCGGCGGCGCCTGAGCCCGCGATGGGACTGCAGATCGCCGTCGACGTCGGCTGCACCACGGTCGTCGCCGCGGCCGGCGACGGTGGCGGCGAAGCGCGCCTGCTCGAATTCGAGGGCGAGGACGGGGCGCTCGGGGCGATGACGGCGTCGCTCGTCCTGCGCGGCGACGGCTCCGCGCGCGTCGGCGGCGACGCCGACCGCGAGCTCGACGGCGACCCCCATCGCGGCGTCCGCGGACCGCTCGCGCACCTCGAGTCGGGCAGCGCCGTGCTCGAGCTCGCCGGCGGGCCGGTACCGGTCGTCGCGCTCGTCGGCGAGCTGCTCGCGCGGCCGCTGCGCGTGCTCGCGCGGGGACCCGATCGACCGTCGCCCGACGCCGCCGTGCTCGCGATCCCGTCCAGCTGGGCGCCCGAGGGTCGCCGCGCGCGCGGGCTGCGCGCCGCCGCGGCGCTCGCCGGCCTGCCGCCGGTGACGCTCGTGCCGGCCGCGATCGCGGCGGCCGCGCTCGCCTGCCGGGAGGCGACCGAGACCGTCCTCGTGTGCGACGTCGGCGGGCGCGCGACGCAGCTGTCGATCGTCGACGTCGCCCCCGCCGAGCTGCGGCTGCTCGCGACGACCGAGCTCGCGGTCGGCACCGATCTCTTCGACGAGACGCTCTACCTCGAGGTCCTGCGGCTGCTCGAGGACGACGATCCGCAGGCCGCGCAGCGCCTCGAGGAGCAGCACCTGCTGTCCGCCGTCGGCGACGCCGCGCCGGACGCGGCGGCCTGGGTCGCCTGCCAGGCGGGGCTGGCGCGCGCGGTGCGCCGCTGCCGCGAGCAGCTCGCCTCGGCGGCGGCGTCGCAGCTCGAGATCGGGCCGCCCGTCACGATCACGCTCGACGTCGAGCGCGACCGCTTCGCCGGCCTCGTCGAGCACGAGCTCGCGCTCGTCGCCGCGGCCGCCCGCGCGCAGCTCGACCAGGCCCGCGCCGCGACGTCGCCGGGCAGCCGGCGCAGCGAGCCGGGCCGCGCGGTCCTCGTCGGCGGCGGCGCGCAGACGCCGGGGCTGCGCGCGGCGCTCGCGGCCGAGCTCGGACTCGGCGTCGAGATCTTGCAGGATCCGCTGACAGCGGTCGCCCGCGGCGCGCTGCTCGTGCCCGCCCAGGACGCGCCCGCGCCGGCGCCCGCGTCCGCTACGGCCGCGCCGCGCCCGTCCCGGGGCCGGGCCGCGCCGGTCCCGCGGCCGGCGCTGCGCACCGTGCTCGAGGATGTCGCGGCGGCCGTCGCGGCGGGCGACGAGATCGTCGCGATCGTGCGTCACGACGGCCATCAGCGCGTCGTGCGCGTGGACGCCCGCGGGCGCGTCGCCGCGGCGCACGGGCTCGGCGGCAGCGACGTGCTCGCCCTCGCGGCGACGCCGGCGGCCGTCGCCGCCGCCAGCGCCACCGAGGCCGCCGTGTTCGGATCGGACCTGCGCGCGCTGACGAGCTTCGCGCGCCCGCAGCTCGCCGCGGCCGACGGCACGAGCGCCTGGATCGCCCGCGCCGGCGACGAGCAGGCGCCGGTCCTGCGCCTGACGACGCTCGCGATCCGCGCTCGCGCGGCGCACGTCCTCGGCGAGCAGCGGCTCGGCCTCGCGCTCGTCGCCGGTCGCGGCGGGCTGCGGCCGGGTGCGCGCAGCGCGCGCCCGCAGCCGCCGCGCGCCCACTGGAGCGCGGGCGGCGGGCGGCTGCTGTTCGCGATCCCGGCGCGCGGACGTGGCGGGCGCCCCGCGCAGCTGCTCGGGACGGCGAGCGGTGCCGGCCTCGGCGACGTCGAGACGAAGTCCGACGGGCCGCCCTGGGTGACCGCGCGCGCGCCGTCGACCGGCAACGGCGTGCTGACGCTCGCCAGCGGCCACGGCCTGCCCGCGCGGCTGCTGCTCGACGGCGCCGAGCTCGCGACCTGGCCGGCGGGCGTGCGCGTCAGCCTGGCGGGCGCAGCGCAGGCGGGCGCTCTGTGGGTCGTCGCGGCGCGCCGTGCGCGCTGGGAGGCGTCGCGGCTGGCGGGCGACGAGCTCGTGCTCGTGCGCGCCGGCGACGGCGCGGTCGAGCATGTGAGCGCCGGCGCGGGCGGGCTGTGGCTCGTCTGCGAGAGCGGTGGCGAGCGGCGCCTCGTCTGCGTCAGCGAGAGCGGCGCGCTCGAGCGGCTCGCGGCGCTGGGCGCTCCCTTCGAGCCGCTCGGCGGCGCCGGCGGCGAGCTGCTGGCGCTCGCCGGCCCGCGCAGCGCGCCGCGCGCGCTCGTGGCGCTCGAGCCGGCCGGCTGAGCACGGTTGATCAGCCGTCTTCGCCGAGCTCGCGCAGGGTCCAATCGACGAGCTCGTCAGACGACGGCAGCGCGCCGCCGTCCTCGGGCGCCATCGGCAGCGGCCCGGCGGGAGCGTCGGCTTCGCTGTCCTCCTGGCCGGCCAGCCAGCGGGTGAAGGTCGCGTCGTCGGGGAACGGCGCCGCGGGGTCTGCTTCGGCCGGCACGGTCGCGTCCGCGCTCGCGTCGTCGCCGGGGAACAGCAGCTCGGGCGCTGTATCGGCGTGGGCCGGAAGGTCGCCGAGCGGCGGGAGGTCGTGTTCGCTGAACGCGTCGGCGCCGCGATCGGCGGGCGCGTCCGTCTCGGGCGGCGTCACGTCGTCGTGGTCGTCGCCGGGATCGTCGTGGTGTTCGAACATGGGATCGGTGTCTCGAGGGTCGCGCGCGACCGCGGGACGCCGCTTGCGCGACGCCCCGCGTGCGGTCGATCAGTACCCGGACGGGTCTCCGGCGGGCGGCGCGTCGATCGCCGGCGGCTCCGGCGCGGGCTCCGGGGCGGGCGGCGGGGGCGGGTCGGCCGGCGGCGGCGTCGGCGGCAGCGGCGGCGGCTCCGGGGCGGGCGGAGGCGCCGGGGGCTCGGGCGCCGGCGGCGGCTCAGGGGCGGCCGCGGGCGCGGGCGGCTCGGGGGCGCCGGCGGGCGGCGGGCCGGGCGGCGTGTCGTCGGAGCTCGAGCCCGCGGGCGGCGGCGGCGGGCCGTCGCCGGCGGCCGTGACGTGCGGCGCGTCGTCGGGATCCTTCGGGCCGTCACCGGCCGCGTCGAGCGGCGGCGCCGGCGGCGCGTCGCCATCGCCGGGCGCGGGCCCGGGAGGCGTGTCGTGAGAGCTCGAGCCCGCCGGCGGCGGCGGGCCGTCGTCGGCGAACGTCAGCTCGTCGGCGGCGGCCGGGCCGCCGGGCTGGCCGGCGCCGATCACCGGCGACGAGGAGGACGCGGAGGCGGATGCCGGGGGACCGCCGGGCTGGCCGGCACCGATCACCGACGAGGAGGACGCATCGCCGGCGACCGCGTCGCCCGCAACCTCGGGCTCGACGGCGACGACGTTCGACAGATGCAGGTCGCCCTGGGGCTGGCCGGCCGGGATGACGCTCTGGCCACCGGCGGGGCCGCCCGCAGGCGCGGCGCCGGGGTCGGCGCCGGGGATCGCGCCGTCGACGGGCTGATCGCCGCCGGGCAGGTCGCCGCCGGGGATCGCGGCGGGGTCGCCGCTGACGCCGCCGACGTCGCCGGCGGGCGCCGCGCCGGCGGCCGTCTCGTTGACGGTGATCGTGTCGTTGCCGATCGTCAGGCCGAAGTTGCCGTCATGCAGCGGCACGCTGCCGCCGCCGCCGGGCAGGATGATCGAGCCGCCGTTGGCGGGGTCGTACACGAGCGGGGTCTCGGTGCCGAAGAGCGTGATCTTGCCGCCGGCGGGGTTGACGGAGCCGACGTTCTCACCGGCCGACGTGATCCGGCCGGTGGCCGCGTCGATGTGCAGCGCGACGTCCTGGCCCGCCGGCGGCGGTGGGCCCGCCGGGCGCGCCGCCGGGCGTCGCGGGAGCGGTTGCGCCGGGTGCCGCAGCGGTCGCGCCCGGGTCGGGCGCGGGCGGCAGCGGGTCCTGTGGGGGCGGCGCCGCTTCGTCGGCGTCCTTCTTGTTCGGCTCGAGCGGCCGCTCCTCGACGACCTCGCCGACGACCCGCTCGCCCTCTTCGGCGGCGGGCCGCAGGGCGGGCTCGAAGTCGGCCTGGGGCGCGGCCGCAAGCGTCTGCGGCGCGGCGGCGGCGACTGGATCGTCGGCGCGCGCGCCGGCCGTGTCCTCGGTGTCCTTGATCGCCTTGTCGATCGCACCGTCGTCGGCCTCGTCGGGGAAGGAGAGGTCGTCGTCGCCCTTCAGGACGGCGGCGCCGGCGACGGCGCCACCGGCAGCGGTGAAGGCCGCGCCGCCGACGAGCAGGCGCTTCAGGCGCGCTGCGCGCTCGTCGCTGTCGTGCTGGTCGAAGACGTGATCGCTGATCGGTGGCATGGTCGCTCCTGACAGAGGAAGTGGACGGGCTTTGCATCGTTGACGCAGCCGCAGCCCGAGAAGGTTCCACGAATCTTGCGGGAACCTCCGGGCGCACCCGCGGCGTCAGACCGAGCCATGGACAGCCGCTCAGAGCCCGATCACGAGCTGGACCGCGCGGGCACGGCTCGGACTGCGGACGCCGCGCCCGGTCAAGGTGCTCGTGACGATGTCGGCGCGCACGCGCACGCGGTTGCCGCGGCGGGCGCCGACGAGCGCCCGGCAGACGTCGGCGACGTCGTTCACGGAGCGGCCGTCGAGCGCGAAGATCGTCGCGCCGAGCAGCGGCTGCGACGGTCGCCGCGCGCGGCGCCGCGCCTCGGCGCGCAGGATCGGGCGGCTCGCGGGCCCGCCGCGATCGATGCCGGTGACGAGCAGGCCGGGACTCGGCCGTCCGCGGATCTCCGACCACGGCTCCAGGCGCCAGCCCGCGTCGCCCTCCGTTCGCGCGCTGGAGAGGTCGCCGTAGAGACCCTGCGCGCGCTCCATCGAGACGGCGCCGCCGAGCCGCGAGCGGTCCGGCGCGACGAGGTTGAGGCCGACGACCTCGCCACCGCCACCGACGAGCGGTCCGCCGGCGCCACCCGCGCCGACGCGCGCGCTGTGCACGATCAGACCGCTGAGCCGCGGGTCGGCGGGATCCAGGCGCGCGCGGCTGCGGATCGACGCGACCGTGCCGGCCGCGGAGCGCAGCCCGGCGGAGCGCAGCCGCCCGCGCCCGACGAGCGTCCCGGGGTAGCCGAGCGCGACGACGCGAGCGCCGCGCTGCAGGTCGCCGGCGCCGCCGACGTCGGCGGCGCGCGCGCCGTCCGGCAGCCTGGCCAGCCGCACGAGCGCGATCGCGTCGCACGGGGCGCGAGCCACGAGCGTGACGGCGCGGGCGCGCGCGCCGCCGAAGCGACCGCTGATCTTCGCCGCGCCGGCGACGAGCCGATCGGCGGTCAGGATCAGGCCGCGGCGTGCGTCGACGACGATCCCGCTGCCCGAGCGCGGCGGCGCCGTGGCGGGCGCAACCGCGGCGAGGGCGGTGACGATCTGCGACGGCGCGACGATCAGCTGCACCGTCGAGCGGCGCCCGTCGGCGAGGACCTCGTCGCGGTCCGCGCCGCCGCGCGCCACGACCCACACGATCAGCACGGCGAGGCCGACGACGATCGCCGCGCCGTAGCGTGCCTGCGGGTGCTCGGCGAGCGCGCGCAGATCGACGGGCGCGCTCGCCCGCGGACGGGCGCGCCTGCGCTTCGCGCCGCCGCTGCGGTCGGCCCGGGCCGGCGCGTCGGCGATGACCGTCGCCTGCGAGCCGGCGGCCGCGGGCGCGACCGACGGGTCGGCGGCGTCGACGACCGCGATGACGGTCGCGCCCAGGCGCAGCTCGTCGCCGTCGCGCAGCGGGGTCGCCGCGGTGATCCGCCGACCGTTGACGTGGGTCCCGTTCAGCGACCCGAGGTCCTCGATCGTCAGGCTGCCGTCGGCGGCGCGCACGATGCGCGCGTGGCGGCGCGAGAGCGCGGGCTCGCCGTCGAGGCGGCCGTCGCCGCCCGCCTCGCGGCCGACGACGAGCTCACCGGCCACGGCGAGCTCTCGCCCTCGGCCGGCGCCCCGGACGACTCGCAGCACCAGGCCGGACACGCGCGCAATCCTAGTCCCACGGCTAGACTCGGTTCGCGGTCGCGGTCGTACGATCCGCGGGCAGGCAAACCAGACGCGGGTTCTGGCGGTTTCGGGCAGACGCTGCGCGGCGGGGACAGCTGTGGCAGGCGATCGACGGAAGCGCCGTCCGGCTCGTGCGTTGTTCGGAATGACCATGATCGCCACCCCCGCCACCTTCCCTGTCGCGACCCGCAACCTGCGCCTGCTCGTCGCGGCCGCGGGTGCGCTGCTCGGGCTGCTCGTCATCGCCCCCGCCGCGGTCGCGCTCCCGCCCAACAACGACAGCGTCACGAACCCGTACAACGCGGCGGTCAACAGCTTCCCGGTGACCCTGGGGTCGACCGCCGAGGCGACATGGGAGGCCGGCGAGCCGTTGACGCCGGGCGGAACCGGGACCTGCGGCGGCACGACCATGGTCGCGACGACCTGGTACCGGATCCTCGGCAACGGCGGCACGATCTCGGTCAATACGACCGGCTCGAACTTCGACACGGTGATCAGCGCCTATCTCGCGCCGACGCCGACCCTCACCGACGGGCTGCCGTGCAACGACGACGCCGCCGCCGGCGTGCCGACGTCGGCGATCAGCTTTGCGTCCGTGGCCGGCACCGCGTACCTCATCCAGGTCGGTGGCTGCAATGGCGCCGGGTGCGGCGCGCCGACCGGCAGCCTCGTGCTGAACATCACGGCCACCGACCCGCCACCCCCGCCGCCACCGCCACCACCACCGCCGCCGCCCGACGCCGACGGCGACGGCGTCCCCGAGGACGGCAGGGACAAGTGCCCGGGCTTCAAGCCCACGCGTGACGAGAACCTCGACGGCTGCCAGGACGCACCCAAGGCGATCCTGTCGCGGCTCGGCTTCCAGGCGCAGCCGATCGGCAACCCGCGGGCGATCCGCGCCATCCGCCTCTCGCGCGCCCAGCTGACGCTCGCGCCGAAGGGCGCGCGGGTGACCGTGAGCTGCACCCGCTGCGTCAAGGCGCGCGGATTTCGCAGCTTCAGCATCATCACGAAGCGGGCCGGCATGCAGTCGATCGGACGCCTCAGCGGCGTCCGGCTGCTGCGCGGCGGCAGGCTGACCGTGATCGTCACGAGCCCCCGGCGCCTGGGTCGCAAGATCGTCGTGACGCTCGGCCGGCGCGGTCCGAACGACAACAGGAACACCTGCCTCGCCGTCGGCAGCCGGACCAAGCGCGTCCCCTGCCCCAGGAGCTGATCGTGCCGCGCGCCGTGCTGGCCTGCGGGCTCGCGCTGGCGATCGGGCTGGGGATCGGCCTGCTCGTCTCCGCGGGCGCAGATGCGGGCGCGGCCGGCGAGCTGCGGCCCGCCGGGGTCAAGCTCGAGCGCCTCGCGACGCCGTCGGTCGGGGCGATCGCGGTCCCCGCGCTCAAGGTCAGGCGCACGCCGACGGCGACCGGCCCCGCGACGCCGCCGCCGGCTCCGACGCCCGTGACGCCGGTCACGCCGCCCGCCGCGCCGCCGCCCCCGCCGGTCGTGGCACCGCCGCCGCCACCGCCGCCGATCATCGTCGTGCCGGGATGATCGAGACGGGCACGAAGTTCGCCGGCTACCGCGTCGAGCGCCTGCTCGGCAGCGGCGGCATGGGCACGGTCTACCTCGCGACGCAGGAGTCGCTGAACCGTCCTGTCGCCCTGAAGCTGCTCAACCCGGCGCTGACGGCCGACGAGACGTTCCGCGCGCGCTTTCGCCGCGAGGGCGAGGTCCAGGCCGCGCTCGACCACCCCCACATCGTGCCGGTCTACGACACCGGCGAGACCGACGACGGTCTCTATCTCGCGATGCGCTACGTGCGCGGCAGCACGCTGAAGGACCTCATCGAGGCGGGCGAGCTCGACCCCGCCCGCACGCTGCGCCTGCTCGCACCGGTCGCATCGGCGCTCGACGCCGCGCACGCGGCGGGGCTCATCCATCGCGACGTCAAGCCGCAGAACATCCTCGTCGACCAGACCGACTGGCCCTACCTCGCCGACTTCGGTCTCACGCGCGGCGGCGGCGCGGGCGGCCCGACCCGCACCGGCCAGCTCGTCGGCACGTTCGCGTACGTCGCGCCGGAGCAGATCAAGGGCCAGCGCGCATCGGCGCGCAGCGACCAGTATGCGCTCGCCGCCGTCCTCTTCGAGTGCCTCGCCGGCGAGGTGCCGCACAACCACGAGTCCGATGCCGCGCTGCTGTACGCGAAGGTCCACGAGCAGCCGCCGCGGCTCAGCGACCGCGCCGCCTCCGCGCCGCGCGCCTTCGACGACGTCCTCGCCCGCGGCATGGCGCTGGACCCCGCCGACCGCTACGCGGACGCCAAGGCGCTGCTCGCGGCGGCGACCGAGGCGTTCGAACGCGCCGACGTGCCGCCAGCGCCCGTCGTGACCGCACGACCCGCGCCGGCGCCCGCCTCCGCACCGGCACCCGCGCCCGTCCAGGCCCCCACTGCCCCGCCCGCGCCCGCGGTCGGGCGGCCGTCGCAGGACACGGTGCTCGAGGACCTCGACGTCGCGACGGCGCCGGCGCCGTCGCGCGCGCGCCGCCTTCCGCGGGTTCCGAAGCCGCGCGAGCGCGGGACGCCGTCGCCGGCGCCGAAGGCGCCACGCACAGCGCTGCCGGTACCCAGTACGCGCCAGATCGCCATCGGCGCGGCGCTCGCCGCCGCCGCCGGCTTGTTCGGCGGCACGGTTTTCGGCGGCGACGACGCTCCGGCAGCGAAGCGGGCGACGATCGGCGACCTCGCCACGATCACGCTCGCCGACGGGCTGCGCTCCGCCCGCGGTCCGGCCGGCCTCGGCCTGTCCTCGCTGCAGGTCTACGCGCAGGGCACGGGCGCGGCGCGCCGTACGCTCGCCGTCGGGACGGGGCTCCCGGCCGGCCCCGAGCTGCTGCCCGCCGGCTCGCTCGCGCGCGCGGCGCGCACGGCGACCCCGACGGTCGTGCGGATCGGCGCGGACGGACGCGCGCTGCGCTTCGCAGCGCTGAAGGTCAGCGGGCTGACGGGCGTCACGCAGGTCGTCACGCTGCCGGTCGGCGACCGCGTGATCGTCGCCGCATGCGCGGCGCGGCGCGCGGGCGACGCCGCCTGCTCGCGGTCGCTCGCCTCGCTCGTCCCGCGCGCGGGCGCGGGCACGCAGAGCATCGCTGCCTCGGCGGGCTACGCGAGCGGTGTGCGCACGATCCTCACGACGTACGAGCGCTCGCGCAGGAGCGCCACGGCGCTGCTCGCGACCGCCGGGCGATCGTCGACGCAGGCGCGCGCCGCGCGGCGCCTGCGCGACAGCGCCGGCCTGCTCGCCACCGGCGCGCGCGCGCTGGAGCCGCCGCCGGGTGCGGTCGCGGCGCACGCCGCGCTGACCGCAGCGGCGGCCGACCTGCGGTCGGCGGCAGGCCGGCTCGCGACGGCCGCGTCGAGCGCGCGCCCGAAGAGCTACGCAACGGCGGCGAGCGCCGTCCGGCGGGCGGATCGCGCGCTGCGCAGCGCTGCCCGCAGCATGCGCGACGTCTACCGCGAGAGCGCGACGTGATCGTCGGCGCGATGGAACCGAATCGACGCCCGGCGGCGTCAGATCAGGTGCAGCGCCGCCCGACACTCCGCAATCCGGTACGAGGATGACCATGACAGCCCACCGCCCCATCGCCCGCCTGACCGCCGCCCTGATCGCCGGCGCGCTGCTCGCCTGGATCGCGCCCGCGACCGCCGGCGCGCAGAACGAGCGCATCATCGCCGGCACGACGGCGTCGAGTAGCGACTGGCCCTCGATCGTCCGCCTCGAGATGCGCTTCGTCGAGAACGGCCAGGCGTTCGTCTCCAGCTGCGGTGGCACGCTCGTCTCGCCACAGTGGGTCGTCACCGCCGCGCACTGCACGTTCGGCGATGCGAGCACGCTGACGCCGGGCGACTTCAGCGCCATCCTCGGGCGCTCGAACCTCGCCGCGACGAACACCGGTCAGAGCATCGGCGTCACGCAGATTCTGCGCCATCCCGGCTACAACAACGCCGGCGGCGGCCTCGCCAACGACATCGCGCTGCTGCGGCTCGCGTCGCCGGCCGCGGCTGCGCCGATGGAGATCGCCGTGCCCGGCGGGTCCTACACCTACACGCCGGGCGTCAACAACGCCGCCGGCTGGGGCTGGACGATCCCGGGCAACGAGAACAGCGCCAGCACCACCCTCATGCAGACCTTCGTCCCGCTGCGCGAGAACAACGACTGCGCGAACGAGCTCAACCCCGTCGCCCCGTTCGACGCGTCGATCATGGTCTGCGCCGGCGCCGGGACGACGAACGGCACGACGACCTGTCACGGCGACAGCGGCGGCCCGCTCGTGATCCACACGGGATCGCCCGCGCGCCAGGTCCTGTGGGGCGTCGTGAACTGGGGCAAGCCCGACTGCTCGGACGGCATCAGCGCGTTCGCGCGCGTGACCGCGTTCCGGAGCTTCCTGCAGCCCGTCTTCGACGAGCTCGCGCCGCCGCCGTCCCTCGCCGCGGCGACGCCGCCGCCCGCGCCCGCGCCCGCGCCCGTCGTCACGCCGCCGGCCGCGCAGGCGCAGGACACGACCGCCCCGCGCCTGGACCGCTTCGTCATTCCCGCCGTCATCCGCATCCGCGGCGGCCGCCCGAAGACCGCGATCACGCTCAGGCTGCGCTCCAACGAGCGCGGCACGCTGCGCGTCCAGCTCCAGCGCCGCGCGGGCGGGCGGTTCATCCAGCTGCGCCGCTCCTACCGGGTCGGCGTCTCCAGGGGCACGAGCCGGATGACGCTGCCGCGCACGATCTGGCACCTGCGGCCGGGCTCGTACCGCATCCGCTTCTCGATCACCGACGCGGCCGGCAACACGCGCCGCTACCACGCCGCGATCAGCGTGCGCCGCGGCTGACAGCGCGATCCTAGCTGCGCCAGCTCGTCAGGTACGCGCGCTGGCCGGCCGTCAGCTCGTCGATCCGCACGGACAGCGAGGCGAGCTTCAGGCGCGCGACCTCGCGGTCGATCTGCGGTGGGACCGGCAGCACGCGGCGCTCCAGGGACGCGCCCTCGCGGGCCAGCAGCTCGACGCACAGCGCCTGGTTGGCGAACGACATGTCCATCACCGCGGCGGGGTGTCCCTCCGCCGCGGCGAGGTTGACGACGCGGCCCTGTGCGAGCAGGTTCAGCCGCCGCTCACCGACCTCGAACTGCTCGACGAGCGGCAGCACCTGGCGGCGCGTGTCGGCGAGCTCGGCGAGCTCGCCGACGGCGATCTCGACGTCGAAATGGCCGGCGTTGGCGAGCATCGCGCCGTCCTTCATGCGCTCGAAGTGCTCGCGCACGAGCACGTCACGCCCGCCGGTGACGGTGATGAACACATCTCCGCGTTCGGCCGCGTCGAGCGCCGGCATGACCTCGCAGCCGTCCATCCGCGCCTCCAGGGCGCGCATCGGGTCGACCTCGCAGACGATCACCGAGGCGCCGGCGCCCTTGGCGCGCAGCGCGACGCCCTTGCCGGTCCAGCCGTAGCCGATCACGACGACGCTGCGCCCGGCGAGCAGCATGTTCGTCGCGCGCAGGATCCCGTCGAGCGTCGACTGGCCGGTGCCGTAGCGATCGTTGAACGTGCGCTCGGCGAGCGACTCGTTGACGGCCAGGACCGGGCAGCGCAGCGCGCCGTCGTGCTCGAGCGCGCGCAGCCGCACGAGGCCCGTCGTCGTCTCCTCGGTGCCGCCCAGCAGCGACGCGCTCCACGCCTCGTCGCCGGCGTGCAGCACGCTCAGCAGATCGGCGCCGTCGTCGAGCGTCACGTGCGGCGCCCGCGCCGCCAGCGCGACGACGTGCCCGGCGTAGGACGTCGGCGTCCTCGCCGCGGACGGCGCGCACGCCGACGCCGAAGCGATCGACGAGCGCGGCGGCGACGTCGTCCTGCGTCGACAGCGGGTTGGAGGCGCACAGCTGCGCTTCCGCGCCGCCCGCGATCAGCGTGCGCAGGAGGTTCGCCGTCTCGGATGTGACGTGCAGGCAGGCGGCGACGCGCATCCCCTCCAGCGGCCGCTCGCGCTCGAAGCGCTCACGGATCGAGTGCAGGACGGGCATCTGCCCGTCCGCCCACTCGATCCGGACCTGGCCCTCCTCTGCGAGGGCCAGGTCGGCGATCGCGTGACGTCGTCCGGAGGTCAGCGGTTCCGATGAGGAACGGGGCAAGCGCTTCTCTCAGTCATTGCATCGGAACCGATGACCGGAGGCCGAAAACCGATACAGGTCGGCCTCTGGCTCCGGTCGACTAGTAGCGATACTCGTGCGACTTGTACGGGCCGTCGACCGGGCGGCCGATGTACTGCGCCTGCTCCTCCGTCAGGACCGTCAGCTTCGCGCCGACGGCCGCCAGGTGCAGGCGCGCGACCTTCTCGTCGAGCTCCTTGGAGAGCACGTAGACCTGCTTGTCGTAGGCGTCGTTGTTGCACCACAGCTCGATCTGCGCGAGCGTCTGGTTCGTGAACGAGTTGGACATCACGAACGACGGGTGGCCGGTCGCGTTGCCGAGGTTCAGCAGGCGCCCCTCGGACAGCAGGATGATCGCGTGGCCGTCCGGGAAGACCCACTTGTCGACCTGCGGCTTGATGTTCACGCGCTCGATGCCGGGCAGCTTCTCCAGGCCCGCGACATCGATCTCGTTGTCGAAGTGGCCGATGTTGCCGACGATCGCGTGGTGCTTCATCCGCGCCATGTGATCGGCGGTGATGATGTCCTTGTTGCCCGTCGTCGTGACGAACACGTCGGCGCTGTCGACGACGTCCTCGAGCGTCTTGACGTCGTAGCCCTCCATCGCCGCCTGCAGCGCGCAGATCGGATCGATCTCGGTGACGATCACGCGGCAGCCCTGGGCGCGCAGCGAGGCGGCCGAGCCCTTGCCGACGTCGCCGTAGCCGCAGACGACGCCGACCTTGCCGGCGAGCATGACGTCGGTCGCGCGGAAGATGCCGTCGACGAGCGAGTGACGGCAGCCGTAGAGGTTGTCGAACTTCGACTTCGTGACCGAGTCGTTGACGTTGATCGCCGGGAACAGGAGCTGGTCCTGCTTGGCCATCTGGTACAGGCGGCCGACGCCCGTCGTCGTCTCCTCGGACACGCCGATGATGCCGGCGGCCATCTTCGTGAAGCGCTGGCCGTCCTCCTGCAGCGAGCGGTTGAGGACCGTCAGGAAGGAGACGAACTCCTCCGACTCGCCGGTCGAGGGATCCGGCGCGGCGCCGGCGGCCTCGTACTCGACGCCCTTGTGGACGAGCATCGTGGCGTCGCCGCCGTCGTCGAGGATGAGGTTCGGGCCGTCGTCGTCGGGCCACTGCAGCGCGCGCTCGGTGCACCACCAGTACTCGTCGAGCGTCTCGCCCTTCCAGGCGAAGATCGGCACGCCCTTGGGGTCCTCGGCGAGTGCCGTCGGGACCGACGACGGCGGCGGCCGCGGCGTGGTCCTGGGTGGAGAAGATGTTGCAGCTGCACCAGCGCACCTCGGCGCCGAGCGCGGTCAGCGTCTCGATCAGCACGGCGGTCTGGATCGTCATGTGCAGCGAGCCGGTGATGCGGGCGCCCTTCAGCGGCTGGGCGTCGGCGTACTCGGCGCGCGTCTGCATCAGACCCGGCATCTCGTGCTCGGCGAGAATGATCTCGTTGCGGCCGTAGTCGGCGAGCGACAGGTCGGCGACCTTGAAGTCCTGCTTCGTCTCGACGGCGGCGGTGGGCGGATTCATGTGGTGGGTCTCCTTGTTCAGGCGTGTGATGGCGCTGCAGCGGCGAGCGCCAGCAGCTTGGAGTGCTTGTCCTGCTCCCAGCGCAGCCATTGCGCCGGCGAAACGTCTTCGGGACGGGTCGGCTCAGCCTCGAACCACGCGTCGACGGCCCCCGCGAGCTCCGCGTCGCCGCGCAGCCGCATCGCGAAGCCGACATCTCCGAGGCCGATGCCGAAGCGCGCCACCAGCTCGCGCAGCGTGCGCAGGCGCTGCAGCTCACCGGGGCCGTAGAGCCGGTAGCCGGCCCCCGAGCGCTGCGGCTCGATCAGCCCGGCGCGCTCGATGTAGCGCAGCATGCGCGGCGACCAGTCCGTGGTTTGCGCTGCCTCTTGGATCGTCAGGGAATCCATCCAGGAGGAACCTTACCACGGTCGTGTCAAGGTTTGGATGCCGTGTCGTGCGGCGCCCGCGCGGACGCCACCGTGCGCGGGCTTCCGTGGGCGACAAGCGGCCTGTGCAGGAGCTCGCCCGCGGCCGGTGAGCGACCTCAGGCGAAGCCGAGCACGAGCCGGTGCGACGATCTGGGTGCCGACGCCGCCAGCGCACGGGATGCTGCGCTCGACATCGAGACCCGATCGAGCCGGCCCGTCCGCCGAACCGCTCCAGGACTCAGCCCATGCCGAGCTGCAGACACGAGACCCCGGCCCAGACGGCGGTCACGCTCGCGGCGCCGCCCACGAGGCCGCGCCATTCGCGCTCGCCGCCTCCGGCTCGCCGGTGATGGTGGCCGGCGGCAATCGTCACCAGCAGGCCGAGCCCGAAAAACCAAGGCTCGTAGAAGAGGAGATCCCAGAGGATCGCGTCGGTCTCGTCGATCTCGATCCAGCCCTTGAACTCGAGATCGATCGCGCCCAGCAGGTGCAGCGGCTTGCTGACGTACGCGATCAGCGCGTGTGTCACGGCGATGACGGCCCCGGCGAGCGCCGGGACGACGACCAGGCGCCGCGGCAGGCGCAACCCCCACGGCCGCACGAGCGCGAGACAAGCCAGACCGGCGACGAGGATCGCCGCGCCTGCGGCGAGGCTCGCCCGCCGCACCGCCGCCGGCTCCTCGAGAACGCCGGGAAGCCCGACGGTGCCGCCGAGCCCCTGGTAGCCGCGCACGCCGATCGCGTATGCCGCCGCCCATGCGCACGCCGCGTAGGCCGCCCATCCGCGACTGCGCCGGCTGCCCGACGCAACGGCCGTCGCTACCGCCATGGCAAGCGCTCCAGAGAGCAGGCGGTCCTGATGGTTGCTCATGCACCGTTGACGCAACCGGCGCGCGAGCCGTGACGGTTCAGACGTGGGCGAGCTTGTCGGGATTGCGGATCACGCGCACGGTCTGGATCCGGCCGTCGACCACGTCGATCGTGAGGATGTCCCAGATGCTCCCGTCGGCCTTGCGCATGATCCGGCCGGGCTGGCCGTTGACCCTGACGAGCCGGACGTCGAGCGGGCCGTGGCGCTGCTGCTTGCGCGCGACCTTGGCCACGAGACGCGCGATCCGCGCGGCGCCGAACAGCGGCTTGCGGGCCGCGACCGCCCTGCCGCCGCCGTCGGCGTACAAGGCCGCATCGTCGGCGAGCAATCGCTCGAGTCCTTCCAGATCGCCCGCCTCCGCCGCCGCGAGGAAGCGCTCGAGGAGCTCGTCGCGCAGCGCCTCGTCGGGATCGAACCGCGGCCTGCCGGCCTCGAGGTGCTGCTTGGCACGGCTGACGAGCTGCCGGCAGCTCTCGTTGCTGCGATCGAGGATCTCGGCGATCTCTGCGTACTCGTAGCCGAAGACCTCTCGCAGCAGGAACGCGGCCCGCTCGACGGGCGTGAGCCGTTCGAGGAGCACGAGGAACGCCTGCGAGATCGACTCCGCCATCTCGATCCGCGAGGCGGGGCCGTCGACGGTCTGCTCGATCAGCGGCTCCGGCAGCCACGGACCCACGTACGTTTCGCGGCGCACGCGGGCCGAGCGCAGGACGTCGATCGACAGCCGTGTCGCGGCGGTGGTGATCCACGCCACCGGCTCCTGAATCGGGTCCTGTGTCCGCGCGAAGCGGAACACGGCCTCCTGGGCCACGTCCTCGGCTTCGCTGACGCTGCCGAGCATCCGGTAGGCGACACCGAATCCGCGGCGCCTCACCGCCTCGAGCTGCGCTTCCGGGATCCCGGGGGTCATCAGTGCT
The DNA here is from genome assembly GCA_963756465.1 of uncultured Solirubrobacteraceae bacterium. Taxonomy (GTDB): domain Bacteria; phylum Actinomycetota; class Thermoleophilia; order Solirubrobacterales; family Solirubrobacteraceae; genus CADCVQ01. Next base: position 439 of record CAVWNK010000002.1, on the reverse strand, counting down.
CTCATTCATACCCTGACGGGCCGGCCCCCCGAACTGTGACAGCCGCACCGCTGCGCGCGGCGGACAATCGATCGGCGGGCACGACTGCGCGACTGGGCGCAGCGGCTCGTCACGGTTCGTTTCGCCGCCGGCGGTGCCGCGCCGCCATGCGCCAGAGCCCATAGGGCGGCGCTGCAAGCAGCGCGGCGAGCAGGCCGAGCGCCATCAGCGGCACGAGGACGACCGCGACGAGGGCGACCGTGAGGGCCAACGCGGGCAGCAAGCCGGGGATGATCGCCGAGAGCTGGATGATGCCCAGGCCCAGGCCGCCACCGGCGTGCACGAGGTCGGCCCCGCACGGACGATCCGTCGCCATCGTCGTGGCCGACATCACCGCGCCATCGCGGCGTGTTTGCACGAAGCGCTCGGCAGTCATGCGGCGATCTGACCCCAGCTCTCC
>CAVWNK010000001.1:0-320125 GCA_963756465.1 uncultured Solirubrobacteraceae bacterium | reverse complement strand
GTACGCCGTCGCGCCCGTGGCGCCGTCGAAGACCCAGGACTGGCCCTCGTCGGCGAGCGTCCGATCCTGCAGGAATCCCTCGCCGTAGACATCGTCTTGGGTGCTGCCGGTGACGTCGCCGGGCGACAGCGGCGCGACGTCCTGGAAGCCGAAGTTCGTGTTGGCCTGCGGCGTCGGGTCGTCGATCGTGCGCACGAGCGCGCCGCTGGCGCCGTTGAAGACGTACATCCGGCCCTGGCTGGGCAGGCCGCCGGTGAAGTTCGTCGCGTCGACGAGCTGGTCGGTGACGCCGTCGCCGGTCACGTCGCCCGGGCCCTGCACGGCGAGGCCGAAGTTGGCGCTGGCGATCTGGTCGCTCGCAGGCTGGTTCAGCGTCCGCAGCAGCGCGCCGGTCGCGCCGCTGAAGATGAACGCCTGACCTTGGTTGGCACGGCCTGCGACGTCGTTGTTCGACGCGCCCACGATGACGTCGGGGACCGCGTCGTTGTTGATGTCGCCGGCCCGCCCGATGCGGGAGCCGAAGCGCCCGTCGGCCTGCGGCACAGGATTGTTGAGCGTGTGGATCACCGCGCCTGTGGCGCCGCTGAAGACCCACGCCTGGCCCTGGTTGGAGTTCGCGCCGACATCCTGGGAGTCGGTGCCGATGGCGATGTCGGCGGCGGAGTCGCCGTTGACGTCGCCAAGCACCGAAAGGAAGAACCCGAACTTCGCGTCGTTCTGCGGGACGGGCGAGTCGATCGTGCGCAGGACCGTGGTCGTGCCCGTGCGGAAGTCGCTGCCGCTCAGCAGGTAGGCCCGGCCCTGGTTCGAGTTGGCCAGGTCGCACTGCGGAGCGGCGACCCAGACGTCGTTGACGCCGTCGGCGTTGAAGTCGCCGCCGGCGTCGCCGTTGGCGCCGACGGCTGCGCTCGCGCTGCGCTCGGCCCAGCGGCCGCTGGGCTCGGTGCAGGCCGCGTCTGGCGGCTTGATCGGATAGTGCAGATACGGCGTCGCGGGTGTGGCGGCGTTGCTCGCCGGCGCCAGCAACGCGCCCCCCAGCGCGCTCACGATCGTCAGAAGGCAGGCGCGACGGACGCGGCTCAGCGGTCGAGTCATCGGTTCGAACTCCTCGTCTGCTTGCATCGCTCGGCCTCGGCCACCGGTGTCGTCCTCACGGCGGCACGGCTCGAGCAGCCACCTGGGCGGCTCGGGAGCGCCCTACCCCGCCGCAGTACCCGCAAACGGCTGTCACCCGAATGTGCGTAATTCGTATGAGTTGCGGCCGGCCCTTCACCTGACAACGATCGATCTGCGGGATCGATCGTCACTGCCTCCCGCCCCCGCGCGCAGGTGACCGCTCCGCCGGGTGGCGCACGACCGTACGGATCATGGTCTCCGCGCAACGCACGGTCCGCGGCGACCGCGCGCGCGAGTCGCCTCGGGCCTCAGCCAGATGGCCGGCGTGCGCTCGCCACGACGGCGTCCCAGGCGAAGACGAGCTCGCCGGCGCGACGATGGGCGGCGACGCGCTCGCGCAGGCCGCGCTCGATGTCCTCGCGCGCCCGCAGGTCCAGCGATTCCCAGGTGGCCTGCGCGCCCGGGGGCAGGCGGCGGCGCAGCTCCCACCACCGCTCGAAGCTCTCGTAGCGGCGCTCGCCCGTCACGTGCTCGAGGCGGACGTCGGTGAACCCCGCGCCGGTCAGCAGCGCGGCGAGGTGGTCCTCGTCGGCGAGCGAGAAGATCGCGGGCCGGGCGTCCCGCGCCCGCTGCCCGGCCGCCACGCCGATCGCGGCCATCGCGGCGGCGGTCCCGGGGTTGGCGGCGGCGCCCGCCCATACCGCGAGCGCAAGGCGGCCCCCGGGGCGCAGCACGCGCAGCATCTCGCTCAGCGCGCGGGCGCGATCGCTCATCGCCGGCAGCGCGAAGCGGCAGACGGCGGCGTCGATGCCCGCGTCCGGGAGCGGAAGCTCGATCGCGTCGGCGACCTCGAAGCTCACCGCCGGAAGCTCGCGATCATGCGCACGCCGGCGCGCGACCGCGAGCATCTCGGGCGCGATGTCGGTGATGAGCACGCGCCCGCCCGGCGTCACCGCGCGCGCAGCCTGCAACCCCACCCCGCCGGGCCCGGCCCCGAGCTCGAGCACCGTGTCGCCGGGGCCGGGTGCGATCGCATCGAGCAGCCACCGCGTGACGGGCGCGGCCTCCTCGTCGACCTGCTCGGCGTGCCGGCCCCACTCCGACGCGGCTCCGTTCCAGCGCGTCCTGGCGTCCTCATCCACGGCGCCACCCCCGCAACGGGCGCGCGGGCGCCGCGATCGCCTGCGCCCCCGGCGGCGGAGGCGGCGCGCCCGCGCGCGCCGTCTCTCGCCGGCCGGTCACGGCGCGGCCAGCGCGGCCTCGAAGCACGGCGGGCACAGCTCGCGCCCGCCGACGCGCCCGATCCGCGTCTCCATCGTCGGCTCCCCGCAGCGCTCGCACTGCACGGAGGCGTGGATGCGCGCCTTGGGCGGCAGGACGGCGTCGACGACGGCGACGTGGTAGAGGTCCTCGGGAGCCATCTCGAGCACGCGCTGCGCGGCCGCGACGTGCAGATCGTGGAAGCGCTCGTCCTCCGCCGCGGTCGTCTCCCCGGCCCGCCGCTTGGCGAACAGCTCCCGATGCTCGGGCTCCTGCTGCCAGGCGTCCGGCCGCAGCGACAGGCGGATCCCCTTGCCGTCGGAGCGGCGGAAGAATGTGAACGCGTTCTTGCCCCAGTCGCGATGGATGAGGTTTCCCTTGCCGAACGTGCACCCGGTCTGGAACTGGATCGCGTCGACGGCGCACATGTCGGTCTCGACGACGGCGACGACCTGCTCGTCGGTCGCGTTGGGGCCGATCTCGCGCAGCGCGATCTGCGATGCCTGCAGGCCCATCGCCAGCCCCGGGCACATGTGCCCGTGGAAGCGCACGACCTCGGCGATCGTCCGCTCGTCGAGGGCGGCGGGATGTTCTGCTGATACGACGGTGCTGCTCATGGGGTCTCCTTTCGGTCCGCTGGCAGGCCGGACGTCTTGCCCGTGACGAACACGTGCTTGTTGATCGGTCCCGGATAGCCGCCGAAGACGCCTCCCGGGGTGTAGTACCAGGCGTCGAACATGTCCTGGCGGAAGAACTCGGTGCGGCGCGGCACGTAGAGCGAGAGCATCGGCAGCTCGTCGGCGAGGATGCGCTGCATCTCGTCCAGAGCGCGGCGGCGCTGCTGCTCGTCGGTGGCCGTCAGCTGCTCGTTGGCGAGCTTGGCGAAGCGCTGGTTCGTGAACCCGAAGACGCGCGTAAAGTCGCCCCCGCCGGCCTTGCCCTTGCCCTTGCCGGCCGCCGCGCCGCCCTTGCCGGCCGCCGCGCCGCCCGCGCCCTTGCCCGCGGTCGCACCGCCGGGCGGCCGGACGCCCATGCGCGTACGCATGTTGTCCGGCTCGCCGCCGAGGCCGCCGTAGCCCAGCAGCGCCATCGTGTAGCGCCCGGCGGATGTCGCCGCGTCGGCCGCCGACTGGTCGAGACTGCGCAGCCGCACGTCGAGCTTGGCCTCACGGAGGTCCTGGCGGATGAGCTCGGCCGCCTTCGGCGACTGGAAGGAGCTCGTCAGCAGCAGCGGGCGAAACGGCTTGCCGTCGGGCAGATCGCGCATGCCGTCAGCGTCGCGATCGCGCAAGCCGATCTCGTCGAGCAGGCGGCCCGCGCGGGTCAGGTCGTGCTCGTAGGCCGCAAGGCCCTTCGCGGCGTAGCGGTTGGATGGCGCCAGGGTGCCGGTGCTGCCGACCTCGCCGCGACCGAGCAGCACGCGCTTGACGAGGTCCTGCCGGTCGATCGCGTAGGCGATCGCCTGGCGGAAGCTGCGCTCGTCGTAGGGAAATCCCTTCTCGAGGTTGAAGTGCAGCGCTCGCGTCCACTCGCCCGGCGCGTCGAGCTGTCCGTAGGGTGCCTTGCGAAACGGCGCGACGGCGGCGTCCGGGAGCGCGTCCTCGAGCCCCGCCGACGCGATGTTCAGCTCGCCGCGGCGCAGCGCCAGCAGCTCGTCCTTGGCGGGGACGAACTCCAGCCGCTTGACGACCGGCTCACCGAGGAAGAAGTTCTTGTTGGACTCGAACTGGTAGCTGCCGGTGGCGGCGTCGTAGGACGCCAGAGTGTAGGGCCCCGAACCGGTCACCGCCTTCGGTCCGCGGAACTTCTGCGGGTCCTCGACGTCGGCCCAGATGTGCTCGGGGATGATCGGCACGCGCCCGGCGATCGACTCCGCGAAAGGCGCGAACGGCTTCGGCAGGGTGAACACGACGGTCGCGTCGTCGGGCGCCTTTACGTCGCTGATCGGCAGTCCTCGCACGATCCCCGGGGAGACCGATCCGGGACCCTTCGTGAAGTACTCGAACGTGAACGCGACGTCGCGCGCCGTCAGCGGACGGCCGTCCTGCCAGGTGACGCCGTCGCGCAGCGTGAACGTCCACGTGCGGCCGTCGGCGCTCGTCTTCCAGGACTTCGCGAGCCATCCCATCGGTGTTCCGCGCGCGTCCTTCCACAGCAGGGTGTCGAAGATCAGCTCGGTGTACACGAGGCCCGGGCCACGAACGTAGGAGAAGGGCTGCGGATAGCCCCACGGCCCGCCGGCCAGCCGCAGCGACGCGACCGAGCCCGGCTGCGTCGTGGCGCCGGACGTGCCGCCGGCGGGCGTGCCGTTCGGCGCGGCCGTGTCGCCCGTGTCGCCGCCCCCGCAGGCGGCCAGACCGAGTGCGCCGGCGGCGAGCATCGCCGCCGCCGTCCGCGTCACACCTGTTGAGACATCCATCCGTACTCCTCCTCCTCGTCGGGATCGTCATCGGACTCGCGCGCGCCGTCCGGCGCGCCGAAGAGCTCGTCGCGGCCGGATGCCGCCAGCAGGGCACGGGTGACCGCGTGGCGCGGCGCCGACAGCAGGCGGCTGCCGGGCCCCTCCTCGACGACGCGTCCACCGTCGAGCACGAGGACCCGATCGGCGACGCGCAGCACGACCGCGAGGTCGTGGGCGATGAGGATCATCGCCATGCCGCGCTGCACCTGCAGCGTCTTGAGCAGGTGCATCATCTTCGCCTGCTCGCTGGGATCGAGCATCGCGACGGGCTCGTCGGCCACGAGCAGCTTGGGCTCGAGCACGAGCGCGCGCGCCAGCGCGACGCGCTGCAGTTGCCCACCCGACAGCTCGTGGGTGTGGCGCGCCAGAAACGCGTCGCCGGATGCCAGCCGGCAGCTCGCGACCGCCGCGCGCACGGCCTCCCGGCGCGCCGCCGCATCGCCGACGTCATGTACGTCCAGCGGCTCGCGCACCGCCTCACCGATCGTCATCCGCGGCGACAGCGCCTCGTAGGGATCCTGGAAGAGCATCTGCGCGCGCCGGCGCATCGTGTGCAGCGCGCCGCGGTCCGCGCCGAGCAGGTCGTGACCTTCGAAGGCGACGCTGCCGCCGTCGGCCCCCAGCAGTCCGAGCAGGCATTGCGCAAGCGTCGACTTGCCGGCTCCGGTCGCCCCGACGACCCCGACGACCTCGCCCTCCCGCACGTCGAGGCTGACGCCGTCGAGGACCGCGTCCGCGTGGCCGCGCGCGCCCTTGCGCGGGTATGCCTTGCGGATGTCGCGCGCGGCGAGCACCGTCACGAGGCCGCCGCGCGCGCACGCCACGAGCCGCCCGGCGTCCTCGCCGGGCGGGGCGAGGAGCGGCGGCCGCTCGTCGGTGCAGACGCCCTCCAGACCCTGCGTGCAGCGCCCGTAGAACGGGCAGCCCGTGATCGGCTGCGTCTGGTCGGGAACGTCGCCGCGGATGCCGCGCAGGTCCTTCACGGTCGCCAGCGTTGGCCGCGAGTCCAGCAGCCCGCGGGCATAGGGATGGCGCGGCTCGGCGAGCACGACGGCCGCCGGACCGGTCTCCGCGAGCCTGCCGCGGTACAGCACGGCGACGCGGTCGGCGACCGCCCGCAGGGCCTCGACGTCATGGCTGAGGACGAGCAGCGCGGCGCGCTGCTGTGCGCGCCAGCGCGCGAGCAGCTCGACGACCTCGCCGCGCGTGCGCGGGTCCAGGCCCGACGTCGGCTCGTCGAGCACGACCGCCTCGGGCTCGCAGCTCAGCGCCATCGCGAGCAGCACGAGCCGCCTCTGGCCGCCCGACAGCTCGTGCGGGAGCCGCTCGGCCGCCCAGCCGCCGAGCCCGACGTCCTCGAGCAGCGCGGCGGCGCGCTCGGTCGCCCCGGCGGCGGCGAGCCCGAGGTGCAGGCGCAGCGGCTCGGCGATCTGGTCGCCGATCCGCAGCACCGGGTTGAGCGCGGCCGGCGACTGGAATCCGAGCGCCAGGCGCCGCCAGCGCAGCTCGCGCCAGCCGTCCGCGTCGAGCGCGCGCAGGTCGACGCCGTGCAGCGCCATCTCGCCGTCGATCCGCGCGCCGTCGACGAGCCCGAGCAGTGCATGGGCGATCGTCGACTTGCCCGAGCCGGACTCGCCGAGCAGCCCGACGACCTCGCCCGGCTCGACGCGCAGGCTGACGCCGTCGACCGCGTGCACCGGCGGCGGGCCGCCGTACGTGACGCGCAGGTCGACCAGCTCGATCGCGGCGCGCGTCATGGCGGCGCACCGCCGGGATGGCGCGCCAGGCGAGGATTCGTCCAGCGCTCGATGCGGATGCCGAGGAACGTCAGGCCGAGCAGCACGAGGCAGACGGCGATCAGCGGCGGCACGAGCCACCAGGTCCACGCCGTCGTGTAGGCGAGGCCGGGGAAGCCCAGGGCGTCGCGCATCGTGGCCCCCCAGCTCGCGCGCGCGGGATCGCCGAGCCCGAGGAACGACAGCCCGGCCTCGATCGCGACCGCGTGCCCGCAGGCCGCCACGAGCCCCGAGGCGAGCAGCGGCGCGAGCTCGGGCACGACATGGCGGCGCAGGACATGCCCGCTGCCCGCCCCGAAGCCGACCGCGGCGCGCAGGTGCGCGCGCGAGCGCAGCGACAGGACCTGCGAGCGCAGGACGCGCGCGCTCGGCGCCCACATCGTCAGCGCGATGATGAGCGCGGTCGCCCACAGCCGCGCGCCCGCGTAGGCGGCGACGGCGATCAGCAGCGGCAGCTTGGGGATCACGAGGACGACGTCGACGACCCGCATCAGCACCCGGTCGACCGCGCCTCCGCGCCAGCCCGCCAGCAGGCCGACGGACGCGCCCAGCAGGATCGTGCCCGCGCCGGCGAAGGCCGCGACGAACAGCGAGGTCCGCGTACCGAGCAGCAGCTGGCTGATGAGGTCCTGCCCGACCGAGTTCGTGCCCAGCGGATGCGCGAGGCTGGGCGCCTCCAGCGGCTCGCCCGCCGGGGCGCCGGGGTCATAGGGCGCCAGCGCACTCGCCAGCAGGGCGAGCGCGACGACGCCCGCCACGCCGGCGAGCTGCGGCGCCCCGATCGCGCGTGCGGCGCGGGTACGGCTGCGACGGCGGGGAACGGCGACCGCGCTCATGCCCGTCCGACCCGCGGATCGACGCGCGCGTACACCGACTCGAGCGCGAAGTTCACCGTCAGTACGACCGCGGCCAGGACGAGGAAGCTCGCCTCGAGCACGGGGTAGTCGCGCGTCTCGACCGCGCTGAGGATCAGCGAGCCCATCCCGGGATAGGCGAACACGCTCTCCACGAAGACCGCGCCGCTGACCGCAAAGCCCGTCTGGATGCCGACGACCGTGAGGAAGGGCAGCAGCGCGTTGCGGCCCGCGTGCCGGTACTTCAGGGTCCGCTCGGGCACCCCCTTGGCGCGCGCCAGCACCATGTAGTCCTGCCCCAGCGTCGAGACCACCGTGTTGCGCACGAGCAGGAACTTCGCCCCGATCAGCGAGATCGTCAGCGCGGCGGCGGGCAGGACGAGATGGGCAGCGACGTCGCCGACCTCGGCGAGCCAGGAGCCGTACTCGCCGAACGTCGTCCGCGCGCCGTACAGCGGCAGCACCGGCACGGCGACGCCGAACAGGATCAGCAGCGTGACGGCGAGCGCGTACTCGGGCACGGCGTTCAGCGCGGTGAGCGCGGTCACGATCGTGCGGTCGGTGCGCCGCCCGCGACGCCACGCCGCGGCCATCCCGGCGACGAAGCTCAGCCCGGAGGCGAGCGTCAGCGACACGCCGACGAGCAGCAGCGTCCACGGCAGGTGCTTGCCGATCAGCGACGTCACCGGCTCCTGGCGGGCGATCGACCAGCCGAGATCGCCCTTCCCGACGGACCCCAGATAGTGGACGTACTGCGCGGCCAGGGAACGATCGAGGCCGTAGTAGGCGCGCAGGTTGGCGCGCGTCTGCGCATCGTCGACGAACGCGCCGCTGGACGGATCCTGCAACGCGGCCAGGGGGTCGCCCGGCATCGCCCTGGGCAGGAGGAAGACGATCGTGACGACGAGCAGCACCGTCGGCACGTACGTCGCCAGCAGGCGCCCGCCCGCCCGCCCGCCGCCGGGGCGGCGCCCGACGCCCTGCCGGCGACGGCGCGGTCGCAACGCGCGCGCTGCCGGCGACGGGCCTCGCCGCGTCGATCGATCGGCCGCTCCCGACGGCCCGGTGAACCTGTGCGCGTGCCGCACCTAGTGCGAAGCGCGCCGGTTTCGGTCGTTCCTGCTGGCGCCAGAGAGCGCCCGCGCGCCGCTGACGCCCCGGCCGCGCGCGGTGCCGGAGCCAGCGTTCCTGCGATCGGCTGGGTGGACAGCTCGATCGGGTTGCGCAGGCAGCTGACGTTGGTGGTCCTCGCGCTGGTCACGGGGGGCGTCGGCGTCGACCTGCCGATGCCAGCCGATGTGCTCGACGGGCGGACGGTCGCTGACGCCGAGCGTGCGGGTCATGTCGACCTCGGCCTCGGTGCGAGCCCCGACGGCGCGCAGCTCCACGCCCCGGCGCACGGCCTGCTGCGCGTACGTCATGGCGTCGCGGGCCGGACCGCCCGAGAAGCGGTGCGCGAGCGGGGCGGCGCCCCCGCCGCCCATCGGGGGTGGGTCGACGTTGTGCATTTCTGCGCTGTACCCGCAACCAGTCGCGTCGATGCCGGCGATCCGGCACCGCGGCCGCAGCCGCCCACCGGCGGGGTGCCCGGGCGATCGACCGATCGGCCCGCGATCGCGCGCACGTCCAGGTCCGCCGTCGGCTGCGGCGACGAAGACGCCGGCGCCGATCACCTGCGCACCCGCAATCTCCTCGTCGCCTGTTCGCCCGCGACCTGCCTGCGGCGGTCGCCGGTATACCGGATCGACAGCGTTCCGCCGACGCGCGCTGCGGCCGCCGGCAGCCGTCGCGCCAGTGCCCACCTGCCCTGCCGGACCCGCGCGCCGTAGCGCAGCGACCTCGAGTTCTCGCCGTCGACGTAGTCGAGCCGAACCCGGACCGTGCCGCGCGCGCTACGCGAGATCGAGCCCGCCAGCCGCAGCGATCGGTTGCTGATCCGCGCCGTCCTGACGACGAGCTTCGCCGGCCTGCGCGCGGCACGCAGCCGCACGGCGTCGGGCCGCACGAGCGCGCTGCCGGCGTACGAGATCTCGAGGATCCCCGTCGCCCGACGGGCCTGACGAGCTGCGAGACGCCGCGTTATCCGCACGACGCCGCGGACGATCGGCCGCCTGAGCGACAGGATCCTGCCCCCGGCTCGGTAGCGCACGCGCACCGTGCCGCGGGCCCGGGTCGTGAGGCGCACGAGCACGTCGAGCCGGCCGCCGCGCACCCGCGCACGGTCGACGCGAAGCCGTGCCGGCCAGCGCCGGCGCGGGCCCGACGCCGCCGCGGGCGTCGCCGCGGAGGGACGCGCGACCGGGGATGCGGGCGCAGCCGGCCGGACGGCGGGCGCGGCCGGCGCCGCCGCAGGCGGCTGCGCCGCGGGCGCCGTGAGGCAGTCCGTGCGCGGCCCCGGCGCGCCGAGATCGACCGGCGCGACGGCCGCCGGCGTCTCGTCGTCGCCGATCGCCGAGCTGTCGCAGCGGCCCAGGCGACCGGACGATCCCTCGCCCCAGCAACGCACGCTGTCGTCGTCCAGGCGCGCACAGGTGTTGGCGTAGCCGGCGCTGATCGCCACGGCGCTGCGCCCGCCGAGGTCGACCGGTGGGACCGACGCGGGCGTTTCGTCGTCGCCGATCGTGCGCTCGTCGCCGTAGCCGAGCCGGCCGTCGCCGCCAAAGCCCCAGCAGCGCACGGCGCCGCCGTCGATCAGCGCGCAGGCGTGGGCGTCGCCGGCGCTGATCGCGACGGGTGTGCCGCCGACGTCGACCGCCCACTGCCCGTCGAGCGGGGTCCCCTGGTACGTCGTGGGCGTCCCGGTGCCGAGGCGCCCGTTGGCCCCGAAGCCCCAGCAGCTGACGTGCCGCGTCGGGGTCGTGAGAATCGCGCAGGTGAAGTACGTGCCGGCGGAGATCGCGGCGAAGTCCGCGCGGTTGAGGCCGACCGTGTAGGGCGCCGAGGCCGGCACGCCGAGGTTGTCCGACGTGCCGTAGCCGAGCTCGCCGTTTCCGCCGTAGCCCCAGCACAGTGCTCTGCGGTCGGCGAGCAGCCCGCAGGTGTGGGCATCGCCGGCGGTGATCGCCAGCGCCGTGCGCCCTGGCCCGAGGTCGACGGGACCCGCCGCCGCCGGCGTCTCGTCGTCGCCGACATTGCTCTGGCCGGCGTAGCCGAGCCGCCCCGAGTTGGCGAAGCCCCAGCAGCGCACCGACCCGTCGAGCAGGACGGCGCAGGTGTGCCCGCGGCCGGCGCTGATCGCCGCGACGGGGCCGCCGACGGGAACCGGGCCCGCTGCCGCCGGGGTCTCGTCGTCGCCGACGCTGTCGGGGTTCCCGTAGCCGAGCCGGCCGTCGGGTCCGAAGCCCCAGCAGCGTGCCGTGTGGTCCTCGAGCACCGCGCAGCCGTGCGCCGCGCCGGCGCCCAGCGCGGCGGCGTGCCCCCCGAGGGGGACCGGGCCGGCCGCCGCGGGCGTCTCGTCGTCGCCGATCGTCGCCGTGTTGCCATAGCCCAACGCTCCGTCGCCGCCGTAACCCCAGCAGCGCATGCCGGTGACGGCGGGCGGCGCCAGCGCGCACGAGTGCCATGTACCGACGTCGATGCCGCCCGCCGCCGCGGACTCCGGATGCGACGCCTGCTCGGCCGTTGCGCCGGCGGGCAGGACCGCCGTCAGCGCCAGCACGGCCCCGATCGCGGCGAGCATCGCGGCGCTCCAGGCCGGAGTACGTGTGCGGCGTCCTTGGGCGATCTTCATCAGGCGGCCTCCTCGGCTCGGACGGCTGGCGGCCGACCCGACCGGCGCGATCGGCGTTCTCCGATCGCGCGTGCATCAGGCCGAAGGGCCAGCTTCACCAGGCGGCGCGCGGCGCGCCCGGATGCTCGATGTGTGTGAGTCTAACTCGCCTGTCGTACGACAGGCGGCGTTGTGGTTGGAGAATGGAGTGTACGCACAGTGGCCTTGACATCTAGATCGTTTCTCGTCATCCTGCCACGCTTCGCCCGGCCCCGGCTCGCCTGAAGTTCACCATTGCGAGCCGTCGGCGCTGGCTGCCCGTATCGATCGAACCGAGCCTGATCAGGCGAGAGGAGACGAGTCTTGGCCCCCGCATTCGACGTTCGACGTGCCGCAACGTGCGCAGCGATCGCGGCCGTCGTGGTCCTGTCAACAGGTGCCGCGGCAGTCGCGAACCCCGGCCTGACGACGCGCGAGTCGACGAGCGCAGCCGGCGCCGAGGCGAACTCACGACAGCGCGGTCACCGACCGCCCGTCGATCTCGGCGGACGGCCTCGTGACGGCCTTCGCCTCCCGCGCCGGCAACCTCGTCCCCGGCGACACGAACGGCGGCATGTACAACGGCACGGAGGGAGAGGACGTCTTCGTCCGGGACCGCTCGACGGGCACGATCGAACGCGTCTCGGTGAGCCGCGACGGCGGCAACGGCGACGGTCCGAGCACGTTCCCGTCGCTCGCAGCCGACGCGCCGCGCCACGTCGCGTTCGTCTCGGCCGCGACGAACCTCGTCGCCGGCGACACGAACGCCGCCGGGGACATCTTCGTGCGCGACCGCCAGACCGGCGAGACCGTCCGCGTGTCGGTCGCCGGCGACGGCACGCAGGCGACCGGCGGCAGCTCAAAGCCCTCGATCTCGGCGGACGGCCGTTTCGTGGCCTTCGAGTCCGACGCCGAGAACCTCGTTGCGGGCGACACGAACGCGAACATCGACGTCTTCGTCCACGACCGCGACGCCGACGGCGACGCGATCTTCGACGAGGCGCAGCCGGGTGCCACGACGACGGCCCGGGTATCTGTCGCAACCGACGGCACGCCGTCCACCGGGCTGTTCGCGTTCAGCGTCAACGCGGCGATCTCGGCAACCGGGCGCTACGTCGCCTTCCAGTCGCGCGGCGTCCTCGTCGCGGATGACTCCAACAACCGCGCCGACGTCTTCCTGCACGACCGCCAGACCTCGACGACCACGCGCGTGTCGGTGCCCGATGGCGGCGGCCAGGCGTCGGTCAGCGACCCCGCCAACTTCCTGCAGAGCGGCAACACGCTCGCGATCTCCGGCGACGGCACGCAGGTCGCCTTCGAGTCGACTGCCGACAACCTCGTCGCCGGCGACACGAACAACCAGACGGATGTGTTCGTCCGCGATCTGACCGCGAGCAGAACCGTGCGGGTGTCCGACGGCTTCAGCAACACACCGTCGCTGTCCTTCGACGGCCGCCTCGTGTCGTTCACGCGCTACACCTTTCCGAGCCAGGTGACCGTCCGCGACCGCGACGCCGACGTCGACGCCAGCTTCGACGAGAGCGACGCCGGCGCGACGACGACGACCGTCGAGTCCGTGTCCAGCGACGCGACCCCCGGCAACCAGGGCAGCGTCAAGGGCGCGATCGCCGCCGGCGCCGGCCGCCTGGCGTTCCAGTCGGCGGCGACGAACCTCGTCGCGGGCGACACGAACGGCGTCGGCGACGTCTTCGTGCACCGGTTGGCGTCCCCGCCCGGAACGCAGCTGCTCGGGATCTCCAAGGCCGGCGACGGCCGCGGCACGGTGACGAGCTCGCCGGCGGGCATCGACTGCGGCTCGCAATGCGTCGCGGATGTCGCGACAGGCAGCCAGGTCACGCTGACCGCCAGCCCCGCCGCCGGCTCGTCGTTCGCGGGCTTCGAGGGCGGCGGCTGCAGCACCGCCGCGACGACCTGCACGGTCACGGCCGACGCCGCGCGCTACGTCGTCGCGACGTTCGACCTCATCAGGCACGTGCTGACCGTCGTTAGGGCCGGCGACGGCCGCGGCACCGTGACGAGCGCGCCGGCGGGCATCGACTGCGGCGCCGACTGCACGGAGAACTACGTCCAGGGCAGCGAGGTGACGCTCACCGCGCACGTCACGCCGGGCTCGCCGGGCTTCACGTTCGCCGGCTTCAGCGGCGCCGGCTGCGGCGGCGCGGCCACGACGTGCACGGTGACGATCGACGTGGCCAAGACGGTGACGGCGACGTTCGCGCGCGCGCGACACGCCCTGACGGTCACGAAGGCCGGCGACGGCAGGGGCACCGTGACGAGCTCGCCGGCCGGCATCGACTGCGGCGCCGACTGCACCGAGGACTACCTCGAGGGCACCGAGGTGACGCTGACGGCGTCCCCCGCCGCGGCGTTCGCGGGCTTCGACGGAGCGTGCTCGGGCACGAAGCCCTGCACGGTGACGATCGATCGCGCGCGCTCGGTGACTGCCACCTTCGAGGACACGAGCAGCGGCATTCCGGCGCCGGCGTCGCCGGCGGGGAGCCCGGGCGCCGTGGCGCCGCCGGCGGGGGCCCAGCCGCCGGCGCCGACGCGGCGGCGCGCGGCCAAGGCGCCGGCGAAGCTGCAGGTCATGCGTTCGCGCGTCAGGCGCTCCGCGCGCCGGGTCAGCGTGCTGGCGCTCATCACCCGCCGGGCATCGGGCCGCGCACGCGTCGAGTACCTCGCAGCAGGCAGGCGCATGCGCTTTGACGAGCCCATCCGCAACGGCCGGATCGCGTTCACGCACCCGATCACGCGCTCGCAGGCCAACGCCGACGGCGGGATCCTGACGATCAGCTACCCCGGCGACCGCGACACGCGACCCCAGAAGGTCCGCCTGCGCGCCGCATCGCGCGCGCCCAACCTGCGCGCATCCAGACCACGCCTCGCCGACGGCCGCCTGCACGCCCGCGGCACGCTCACGCGCCGCGCACGCGGACACGTCCGCGTGCAGATCGAGTACGTCGTCGCCGCAACGACGCGCACCGTCGAGTTCAAGGCGCCGATCGACAACGGCCGCTGGTCACTGAACAGCGCCCTGCCACAGACCGTGCGCAACGCGATCGCCAAGCGCACCGGCACCGTGCACTCCTACACCCTGTTCACCGGCTACGCACCCGCCCGCATCCGCGGCCAGATGCGCTCCTACCAGATCCTGGGGAACCGATGATCACCACCACGCACGATCACGCGACGCGCGCCGCAGCGGCGCTCGCCGCCTCCGACCTACGGCGCCGCACGCGTCGCCGGCGGCGGCTCGTCAGCGTTTGCTGCGTGGCGCTCGCGCCCGCTGCCGGCGGCATCTTCGCCGGCTCCGCGAACGGCGCGCCCGGAGCGCTCGACGCGGCCTTCGGCGACGGCGGCAAGGTCGTCACCGACGCGAGCCCCGGTCAGACCGACCGCGCCGAGGGCATCGCGATCCAGGGCGACGGCAAGATCCTCGCCGTCGGAGCCGACGCCAAGCTCGTGCGCTACAACCGCAACGGCACGCTCGACACGACGTTCGACGGCGACGGCATCGTCGACACGGACCTCGCCGGCCACGACGTCGCGGCGTTGCCGAACGGCAAGATCGTCGTCGTCGGAGCGAGCGGCGGGTCGTTCGCGATCGCACGCTACGACGCCGACGGTGCGCTCGACACGAGCTTCGGAACCGGCGGCAGGACCCTGACGGCGTTCACGATCTGCCAGCTGGGAGACTGCGGCACGGACGCGGGCGCGAGGCGGATCGCGATCGCGGCCGACGGCGCCATCGTCGTCGCCGGCGCCGTCACGCAGACGATCTTCGGCAGTTCGTTCGGGCATGTCGGGGTGGCGCGCTACACGGCCGGCGGCGCCCTCGACAGCGCCTTCGGCAACGGCGGCACGAACTACGTGACCGTCGACCCCAACGTCGACAGCGTCGGGCTGGCCCTGCAACAGGACGGCAAGATCGTCGTGGCGACCGGCAAGTCCGGCGACTTCTTCTTCGCCCGCTTCCTCGGGTCCGGCCCCTCGGCCGGCGCGCTCGATCCGGGCTTCGGCACGGCCGGGTCGACGAGCGTCGACATCGGCGGCGCCGACACGGCGACGGACGTCGCCGTCCGCGGCAACACGATCGTCGCCGCCGGCTCGTCGTTCAACGGCCCGGCGGACTTCGACTTCGCGCTCGCGCGCCTGCGCGACTCCGACGGCGGCGTCGATGCGAGCTTCGGCAGCGCCGGCAGGGTCAGCGCCGACTTCGGCGCCCGAGATCAGGCCCACGCGCTCGCCGTCCAGAGCGACGGCAAGCTCGTCGTCGCCGGGGTGACGGGCCCGCCGGCGGGCGGGCCGTCGGACTTCGCGCTTGCGCGCTTCACGGCGCAAGGCGCACCCGACGCGAGCTTCGGCGCCGGCGGCAAGGTCACGACCACGCTGTCCGGCGGCGCTGACGGCGCCGCGGACGCGGCGATCCAGCCCGCCGACGGCAGGATCGTGCTCGCGGGCTTCGCCACCCCGGGCGGCGCCGGCCAGGACTTCGCGCTGGCCCGCTACGACGCGCTCCCGGCGGGCCTGCGGCTGACCGCGACCGCGAGCCCCGATCCCGTGCAGACCGGCGGGATCCTGACCTACACGCTGACGGTCACCAACGGCGGGCCCGCGGACGCTCGCGAAGTACGGCTCACCGACTCGCTGTCGACGCGCGTCAGCCCGGCGTCGTCGTCGACGACGGCTGGAGGCTGCTCGCCGGCCGGCGACGCACGCTCGGTGTCGTGCGCGATCGGCGACCTGGCGGCCGGCGCCAGCGTCACGGTGCGGATCGCCGTGAAGGCCGACCGGGCGGGCACGGCGGTCAACCTCGCGGAGGTCAGCGGCGCGCTGCAGGACCCCGACCTGACCGACAACGCCGTCGTCACCCGCAGCACGATCGTCGTCGCGCCGGCGTCGCCGGCGGGGAGCCCGGGCGCCGTGGCGCCGCCGGCGGGGGCCCAGCCGCCGGCGCCGACGCGGCGGCGCGCGGCCAAGGCCCCGGCGAAGCTGCAGGTCATGCGTTCGCGCGTCAGGCGCTCCGCGCGCCGCGTCAGCGTGCTGGCGCTCATCACCCGCCGGGCATCGGGCCGCGCACGCGTCGAATACCTCGCAGCAGGCAGGCGCATGCGCTTTGACGAGCCCATCCGCAACGGCCGGATCGCGTTCACGCACCCGATCACGCGCTCGCAGGCCAACGCCGACGGCGGGATCCTGACGATCAGCTACCCCGGCGACCGCGACACGCGACCCCAGAAGGTCCGCCTGCGCGCTGCATCGCGCGCGCCCAACCTGCGCGCATCCAGACCACGCCTCGCCAACGGCCGCCTGCACGCCCGCGGCACGCTCACGCGCCGCGCACGCGGACACGTCCGCGTGCAGATCGAGTACGTCGTCGCCGCAACGACGCGCACCGTCGAGTTCAAGGCGCCGATCGACAACGGCCGCTGGTCACTGAACAGCGCCCTGCCACAGACCGTGCGCAACGCGATCGCCAAGCGCACCGGCACCGTGCACTCCTACACCCTGTTCACCGGCTACGCACCCGCCCGCATCCGCGGCCAGATGCGCTCCTACCAGATCCTGGGGAACCGCTGAGCGCGCACGTCGTGCGCGCCCGCGCTCAGTGCTTCTCCTTGCTGACAGGCGTCAGCACGAAGACCTCGACCGCCACGTCGGGATCGATGTGGTTGTCGCTCATGAAGGCGCTGACCGTGCGCCCGAGGATCAACTCCACGCCGCTGACGAGCTCGGCCCGCATCGTCATCTGGTAGGCCTTGCGTGTCCCCAGCACGAGCTCGTCGCGGTTGTCGCCGACGAGGCTGCGCTCGCCCTTCGTGAGCGTGTCCTGCAGGACACAGGTCACGACGTCGTCGTGGATGTGCGTGCGCGCCTTCGTCGGCCCGCGGCCGGTGTACTCGCTCATCGTGCGGACGATGTGATTGGAGATCGCGGCAGCCTTGGAGCCGCTGAGAGAGTGGTCGATGTCTGCGCTGGCCATGCCAGCCTCCGTCCTCGCCTCCCTCCTGAATGAGGGCGCGCGCGACAAGCAGGAAGGAAACGAGGAGCATCCGCCGCGCGGCCCACGCGCCGTTCTCGTCCCCTTACAGGGCCGATCGCGACTCGCGTAGGTCAAGCGTAGCGCGGCGTCCTAACGGGCCCGGCGCGCGGGTCGCCGCCGCGGAGGCGCATCGCAGCGCGGCCGGCGGCGTCCTGACCGGCGCGTGGAGGCGCAGATCCGGGCCGTGGATCGGGGCGCCATCACGCCGACAGCGCCGTCGCCAGCTCGCGCCGGCCCTTGACGCCGAGCTTCGTGTAGACCCGGCCGAGGTGGTTCTCGACGGTCTTGGGCGTCACGAACAGGTCCTGCGCGATGTCGCGGTTGGAGCGACCCTGCGCGGCGAGGTCGGCGATCCGCCGCTCCGAAGCGGTCAGCGAGTCGGTGCCCGAGAACATGAGCTTGCGCGGGCGGTCGCCGAGCGCGGCGAGGCCGTCGAGCGCGCGCGTGCGCAGCGCGCGGGCGCCGCAGTCGTCGGCCAGCTCGGCGGCGCGGCGCAGCGGCTCGTGCGCGTCCGAGCGCCGCCGCACGACGCGCAGCGCCTCGCCGTAGTCGGCCAGCGCGCGTGCGAGCTCCAAGCGCCAGGGGGCGCTCTCAAGCAGTGCGATCGACTCCTCCAGCAGCTGCAGCCGCCGCCCGCCCTCGACGCGGGCGCTGAGGCGCAGCGCGGCGCCGATGTCGCTCGCCGTCCCCCAGCGCCGTGCGAGCGCGAGCTGCTCGGCGACGAGCGCGCGGGCCTCGCCCTCCTCCCCCAGCCGCTGCAGCGCGATCGCCGCCGGGGCGCGCCACGGCACGGTCGGCGTGTCGATCCGCACGCGGCGCGCCTGCTCGCCCAGCGCGAAGGCCTCGATCCGTGCGAGCGCCGGGTCGCCGCGCGCGAGCGCGACCGCGGCGCGCGCCTGGCGCAGGCGCGTGACCGGGATCAGCGCCGGCGCGTCGGGGCAGTCGCCGTCGAACCGCGCGATCGCCGCCGCCGCGGCGTCGGCGTCGCCGCGCTCGAGCGCCGCGAGCGCGAGCAGCCGCGTCGCCACAGCGCGCAGCGCGACGATCGTCGCGCCCGGATCGGAGAACGCGAGCGCGGCGATCACGGCGTCGGCCTCGGCCTCGGCGCCGGCGACGTCGCCGCAGCGCCAGCCGACCGTCGCGGCGATCGCGCTGACCGCGGCGAACTCGACCGCCGAGCCGCCGGCGCGCAACCGCCGGCGGCCGTGCTCGACCTCCGCCAGCGCGAGCTCGACGCCGTCGGCGGCGATCAGCGCGTTGAGGGCGTTGCCCCACGGGACGAGCCCGTCGGCGGCCTCGCGGGCGTACGCACCGTCGGCGAGCGCGCGCGTCGCGAGGCTGACGACCTCCTCCGCCGGCCGCACGTCGTACATGCAGCGCTGGGCGAGCAGCGCGAGCAGCGTGCGCTCGGCACGGTTGGCGCCGGGCAGGTCGGCGAACCCCCGCAACCGCTCGGCGTTACGCTCGATCTCCTCGGGCAGGTAGGAGCACAGCGTCGCCAGCCGCGCCTCGAGCACGATCCGCTCGGGCGCGCGCGCGGCCTCCTGCGGCCACGTCTCGAGGTCGGCGCGCAGATCCTCGATCGCGGTCGCCGGACCGTCGAGCGCGAGCGTCGCCGACGCCAGCCCGGCGACGCGGTCGGCGCGCTCGGACAGCGTGCTCGCCGCGCGCGCGGCGATCCGCAGCTGCTCGCGCGCTCCCTCGAAGTCGCGCGCCCGCAGCAGCGCGTCGCCGAGCTCGGCGACGATCGCCGCGTCGCGCGGCGCCTCGTCGAGCGCGCGGCGCAGGAAGCGCGCGGCCGTCGCAGCGTCGCCCTCGGCGAGCAGCTCCGCCGCCGCCGAGCGCAGCAGCGTAAGGGCTTCGGGCAGCGTCCCCGTCGGCGCGGACGCGAGGTGCGCGGCGACCCGGTCGATCGGCGCAGCGCCCGCGTGCAGCGCGATCGCGGCGGCGGCATGCAGCGCCGCGCGCTCGCCGGGTCCGAGCTCGGCGAGCACCGCCTCGCGGATCACCGGGTGCACGAAGCGCAGCTCCTCGCCCGCGCGGACGCCGTCGCTGTCGCAGAACACGTGGCCGACGACGAGCGCGTCGATCGCGTCGGGCAGGCGCGCGAGGTCGATCCGCGCCAGCGACGCGGCCAGCTGCGGGTCTGAGCGCGTGCCCAGGACGGCCGCCGTCGCGGCGAGCTGGACCGCGTCGAGCGGCAGCCGCGACAGCAGCGCGCGCGAGATCGTCGCCGGGCCGAGGCCGGTGATCGACGCCGCCGTCGCCGGGTCGTCGAGCGCGAGCTCGCGGGCGTCGAGCTCGTCCAGCAACTGACCGGCGAGAAACGGGTTGCCGCCGCTGGCGGCGTGCAGCGCGGCGAGCACCGCCGGCGCAAGCGCGGGCCCGCTTTCGGCGCCGGACGCCAGCTCGCCGATCGCCGCGACGGAGAGCGGCTGCGGCACCAGGCGCTCGCCGTGGCGCGCCGTGACGAGCTCGGCGAGCGGGCCCGAGCGCTCGGCGGGCGGGCGCGTCGCGACGATCAGCGCGATCGGCAGGTCGCCGATCCGTCGCGCGAGGTAGTCGAGGAACCGCAGCGACGGCGTGTCGGCCCACTGAGCGTCGTCGACGGTGATCAGCAGCGGGCGGTAGGAGGCGAGGTCGGCCGCCACCCACCAGAGCGCATGCAGCGTCCGCGCCAGCGAGGCATCGCCCGCGTGCGCCTCGTCGGGCGCGCGGTCCAGCGCCGCAAGCGCGGCCCCCGACGGCCCGGCCAGCAACTTCTGGCGCGCCTCGCCGCCGTAGCGCGCGATCGAGCGCTCGACGAGCTGGCGCACGACCGCCCACGGCATCGCGCGCTCGAGGTCGTCGCCGACCGCCCACATCCGCCCGAAGCCGCGCAGCTTCGCCAGCGCGCGGGCATCGGCGATCAGGCGCGTCTTGCCGATCCCGGCGGGGCCTTCGATGACGACGGTGGCGCCGCGTCCATCCGCCGCGGCGTCCAGGGCAGCCGCGATGCAGTCCAGCTCGGTCTCACGCTCCAGTGTCTGCATCCGTGTCGCCCCTCCGACGCCACGGTACAGCTCGGTCGCGTCAGGCCGACGCCACGCGCTCGGCCAGCGGCCGATGCAGGGCGGCGAGGAACTCCTCCAGCGGCTGCGGCTCGGCGAGGTAGAAGCCCTGGCCGTGCGTGACGCCGAGGTCGCGCAGGAGCGCGACCGTGGCGCCGTCGCCGACGTGCTCGGCGACCGTCTGCTTGCCGAGCCCGCGCGCGATGTCGACGACGGCCTGGATCACGAGCCGGTCCGTGCTCGTCGACGTGCAGTCGCGCACGAACTCGCCGTCGATCTTGAGGATGTCGAAGCGGACGTGCTTGAGGTAGTAGAACGAGCCGAAGCCGGCCCCGAAGTCGTCCAGCGCGAAGTGGCAGCCGAGCTTCGCCAGCTCGTCGGAGAACTCGCGCGCCTTGCCGATGTTCGCGATCGCCGCCGTCTCGGTGATCTCGAAGATCACGCGGCTGGGGTCCAGGCCCGTCTCGCGCAGCTCGCGTTCGATCGTCCGCAGCATCCCGGGATCGCCCATCGAGGCGCCCGAGAGGTTGATCTCGACGCGCGGGCGGTCCGCGGCGGGCGGGCCGGTGTCGCCGTGCGCCGCCATCGCGCGGATCGCGCGCGTGACGGTCATCGCGTCGATCTGCTTGATCATCCCCAGCCGCTCGGCGGTCGACAAAAACGCGCTCGGCGGGATCAGGTTGCCGAGGTCGTCGCGCATCCGCAGCAGCACCTCGAACTGCGTGACGTCGCCGGTCGCGAGGTCGTAGATCGGCTGCGCGAGGAGCGCGAAGCGGTCCTCGTCGATCGCGACGCGGATCCGCTCGGCCCACGTGATCCGCCCCCGCATCCGGGCCTGGACGTGCTCGCCGCCGCTGACGTGCAGCGCGTGCTGGTTGCGGCCCGCCTCCTTGGCGTCGTACATCGCGAGGTCGGCGTTGACGAGCACGGTCTCGCCGCTCAGATCGTCGTCGGACTCCTCGAACATCGCGATGCCGATGCTCGCCGTCATCGTCCGCCGGCCGGTCCCGGGCACAGCGATCCGCTCGGCGCGCAGCGCGTCGAGCAGGTCGTCGGCGACGCGCTTGGCGGTCCGCACGGTCGCGCGCGGCAGCAGCGCTGCGAACTCGTCGCCGCCGAGGCGTGCGAGCACGTCGGAGTCGCGCAGGCGCGAGGCCAGGACCGTCGCCACGCGCGCGATCAGCTGGTCGCCGGCCTGGTGGCCGAGCGTGTCGTTGACGTACTTGAAGTGGTCGAGGTCGAGCAGCAGCAGCGCCCCGTCCGAGCCGTAGCGGCGCACGACATCGGCGTGCGCGTCGAGTTGCTCGGCGAAGCTCGCGCGGTTGTGCAGCCCGGTCAGCGGATCGTGCGTGGCGAGGTAGTGCAGGTTCTCCTCGTAGTGGCGGCGGTGCGTGATGTCCTGCACCTGGACGAGGAAGCGGCGCGTGGAGCCCTCTTCGGCGTCGATCGTCGTCGCCTGCAGCGCGACCCAGATCGCGGCCCCGGAAGCGTGCTCGAAGCGCGTCTCGACCTTGTAGTTGGGCTGCGACCCGGCCAGCAGCGCGCCGACCGCGTCGCGTTCGCAGGCGTCCTCGATCGGATGCGTGAGCGCGTCGAAGCGCATGCCGGCGAGTTGCTCGACCGTGCGTCCGGTCAGCTCGCACAGGGCGCTGTTGACGCGCACGATCCGTCCCGCGTGGTCGGTCAGCGCCATCCCCGTCGGCGAGCCGTCAAAGGCGCCGCGGAAGAGCTCCTCGGCGGTTGCGAGCTCGTTCAGCGCGCGCTTGCGCGCCGTGATGTCGCGGATCACGCTGGAGACCATCGTCCCCTCGTCGGTCTCGATCGGGCTGAGGCTGATCTCGACGGGAAACTCGCTGCCGTCCTGGCGCAGCCCGTAGAGCTCCTGCTCGCCGCCCATCGGGCGCGTCACGGCGTCGTGCAGGTAGCGCTTGTGGTGATGGCGGTGGCGGGCGCGATAGCGCTTGGGAATCAACTCGGAGATGCTCTTGCCGATCAGCTCTTGGCGGCGATAGCCGAAGAGCGCCTCGGCCTGCGCGTTGACGAGCGCGATGTGGCCGTGGTCGTTGACGATCACCATCGCGTCGGGTGCGGCCTCCAGCAGCGCGCGGAACTTGTGCTCCGATCCCCACAGCAGCCGATCGCCGCGCATGAGGCGCCGCATCAGCCGGTAGTAGCAGCTGCGGGTGCGGTAGAGGATCCAGCGAACGATCTCGCCGAGCGTGATCACGCGCGTGCGTTGCTCGGCGTTGGCCGCGGCGGGTCGGGCGCCGCCGGCCGGCCGCGCCAGATCGGCTCCTGCTCGAACTTCAGCAACAGGTTGCGCTTGCGGAAATGGCGAAACAGCGGGCCGTAGGTGAAGCGCTGGAAGTTCGCCGCCGCGTTGCCCCACGGATCGGGATCCATGAAGGGCATGAACTTGTCGGGGAATCCGGGCATCGTGCAGCCGATGCAGATCCCGCCGACGTTGGGGCAGCCGCCGACGCCGTTGGCCCAGCCGCGCTGCGGGACGTTGCAGACGGCCGCCGGACCCTTGCAGCCGAGCTTGACGAGGCAGCGCGGGTCGTTGCCGTACGTCGTCGCGAACTGGCCCTGCTCGGTGAAGCCCGCGCGCCCGCAGCCCTCGCGCGTCGTGCGGTTGAAGTGGCTGATCGGGCGCAGGCGCTCGTCGAGCTCGGGCGCCGGGCCGATGCCGCCGACGAAGAGGATCAGCTCCAGCAGGATCGCCGTCATGGTGTCGGGCTGCGCGGGACAGCCGGGGATGCAGACGATCGGCACGTCCAGGCGCGAGCGCCACGACCAGCCCAGGAAGTCGGGCACGCCCATCGCGCCGGTCGGGTTGTTGCGCATCGCCGGCACGCCGCCGTAGGTCGCGCAGGTGCCGATCGCGACGACCGCCGCCGCCTTCGGCGCGAGCCGGTCGATCCACTCGTTGACGGTGATCGGCTGGCCGTCGATCGGGTCCACGCCGAAGCCGGTCCAATGGCCCGCGCCGCTGCGGCGCTCGTCGCCGACCGCGCCCTCGACGACGAGCAGGAAGTCGCCGAGACGGTCGTCCTCGGCGTCGTACCAGGTCTGCATGAAGTCGTCGCCAGACTCGAAGGCGAGCACCGGGTTGTGCAGGATCATCCGCGGGCTGCCCGGGATCACGCCGCTGAGCAGGTCCTCGAGGCTCGGCGTGGTCGCCGAGGTCATCGCGACGGACTCGCCGTCGCAGCCCAGGCCGGCGGTCATCCAGAGCACATGAACGGGCGCGCGCTCGTCGCTGCGCCGCTGCCCGGCACCCACTTCAGAGCTTGCCATCGACGCTCCTTTCCCCGTCACCAAGCACCCCGGGACATCCGTTTTCCGATACCCCGGATTGCGGGGTCGCTTCTGTGGCCTGTACATACGCACGGATCCGGGGATCCGTCGATCGAACGCTTGTCCGCAAGGGCGCCGTCATATGTATGGACACTCGGCGTGCACGCGACCCGGCCTACGCCGCGTGCTGCTCTCGCGCCGCGTAGTAGGCCTCGAACGCGGCCTGACGTTCGCGCCGCTCGGTCTCGGCGCGCGCGAGCGCGAACTGCGCGTCGGCGTCGTCGCTGGCGGGTTCCTGACGGCGCACGGTTCCGCCGCCGCAGCGAGGGCAGCAGCCGCCCTTCGCCTGATAGGGCCACCAGTTCACAACGCACTCGGAGCAATAGTACGACATAGGTGTCTAATACATATATCGGCAGGTCCGGCCAAAACCTGAGGCGTGCTTGCCGCATCCGCGACCCCTCGCCTGGCGGGGCGTCAGGCGCTTGCGGCGCGCACGTCGGCCAGCGTCAGCGCCATCAGCGCGGCGCGGTCGGGTGGGCTGCCGAGCGCCAGCAGCCGCTCTGCCTGGTGCGCGATGACGTCGTCGAAGAGGTTGCGCGCGGTGCGGGCGTTGCCGAAGTAGCGGTCGCGCGCCGCGTGCAGGCGCTCCATCGTTCGCTGCAGCTCCCCACGGGCGTCGGCGTCGAGCGTGTAGTCGGCGTCGGTGGCGAACAGCTCGAAGATCTGAACGAGCTCGACGGGGCCGTAGTCGTCGAAGTGCATCGTCTCCCCGAAGCGGCTGCGAAAGCCGGAGTTGGAGGCGAGGAACTCGTTCATCTCGTGCGGGTAGCCGGCGGCGATCACGGCCAGCCGGGCACGGTC
Source organism: uncultured Solirubrobacteraceae bacterium (assembly GCA_963756465.1). GTDB lineage: Bacteria > Actinomycetota > Thermoleophilia > Solirubrobacterales > Solirubrobacteraceae > CADCVQ01. The sequence continues at coordinate 295,612 of CAVWNK010000001.1, read as the reverse complement.
GTCCTCCATCCGCTTGAGCAGCTCGACGACGGCCTCGGGGCCGAAGTCGCCCTGGCTGCCGGGCCGCACGAGCCCGTAGGCCTCGTCGAGGAACAGCACGCCGTCGAGCGCGCGGTCGATGACGTCGTTGGTCTTCGTCGCGGTCTGGCCGACGTAGCCCGAGACGAGGTCCTCGCGCGTGACCTCGACGACCTCGTCGGTGGCGAGCAGACCGAGGCTCTTGTACAGGCGCCCGAACAGGCGCGCGACGGTCGTCTTGCCGGTGCCCGCACCACCCTCGAAGACGAGGTGCAGCGAGACCTGCACCGTCTTCAGGCCGGCCGCCTTGCGCATCGACGCGATCCGCAGCAGCTCCGCCAGCCGCCGCACCTCGGCCTTGACGGCGGCCAGCCCGACGAGCGCGTCGAGCTCGGCGAGGACGGCATCGAAGCCCTGCTCGTCGAAGTGCAGCGAGGCGGGATCGGGCGGCGGTGGCGGGCCGTCGGAGGAGGGGCGCTCGCGCACCGGCACGCCGCGCGCGCTGCGCGCCGCCACCGGGCGCAGGTCCTCGAGCGCCGCGCGGGCGGCGTCGACGATCTTCTCGCGACCTTCGACGGGGGCGCGCTCGGCGACCGCGATCGCGGCGCGCAGGCTCGCCTCGGCGTCGGCGCGGCGGCCCAGACGGCGCAGCGACTCGGCGCGCGCGATCTGCGCGTAGGCGAGCGGGGTGAAGGCGCCGCCGAAGACGGCGGCGAGCGTGACCGCCTCGTCGAACGCCGCCAGCGCGGCCTCGTCACGACCTTGCCCCGAGCGCGCCATGCCGAGCCGCTGGTGCAGATCGAACAGCTCGCGCCCGCCGCTGACGCCGTCGCGGCGCAGCGCCGCGATCGCATCCTGGAAGCTCTGCTCGGCGCCGGGGTAGTCGCCCTGGCTCATCGCCCGTTCGCCGCGCTGGGCGTGCAGCTTGGCCATCAGCTTCGGCGGCGAACCGAGCTTCTCGAGCGTGTCGCGCGCAAGCCGCTCCAGGCCCTCGGCGCGCAGGAAGTCGCCGGACCGCACGAGCTCGGCGGCGTGGCGCAGGTAGGACTCGAAGCGGTCGCTCATCGGCGGCGAACGCTACCGGTGGGCCGGGGCGGGAAGGGGCCGATCCGGCCCTTCGGGTGATTTCCGGCTCGACCCCTTCCCGCCCCGGCTTGCGGACCGCTTGCTACGGCGCCTGGGTCGTCAGTTTGTCGGGCCGAGCCGGGTGGACCAGTGGGTCGACCACTAGGGTGCTGGCCATGGACGCCAAGCGGGTCGCACGCGGCGTGAGCACGACCCTGGGCGTCGTCGCGGCCGGCGTTGCGGCGCGGCGGGCGTGGCGCTCCCCGCCGGTGTACGTGGCGCGGATGACCGGCACCTCGATCAGCGCGCCGGACGCCGTCGGCTGGATGACCGACTTCCTCAACGCCGCCTACTACGCACGGCGTCCCGAGCTGCGCGACGTCGAGGACCTGCGGATCGCCTTCGCGATCCTCAACACGCGCTGGCACCAGCTCGGTCATCGCCGCCTGCACGCCCCCGACGTGCTCGCCTTCCATCGCGCGTTCTTCCGCGAGCGGCTCGTCGACAGCGCACACACCCCGCGCGGCACGCTCGACGGCGAGCAGCTCTTCGCGGGCGCTGCCCGGCTGATCGGACCGTGGTTCGAGCAGGCCTACGAGGACGACGAGCGCCGCGCGCACGGGATCGTGTTCCAGACGCCGCAGGAGCGCGACGCCTACAGGCCCGAGTACCGCCTGCGGCACGCGAAGCTCGGCGAGCTCACGCCGCCGGTGAACCCGCGCAAGGAGCAGGTGTGGCACACGTACAACCCGGTCGCGATCGCGTCGGCGCCGCGCACGCTCGCGGCGCTCGCACGGCCCGAGCGGTGGCCCGACTTCGCCAGCGACCTCGGCCGCTTCACCGCGGTGCGCAGCGGGGGCCTCGGCGGCCAGTCCTTCGAGATCGAGGTCATCAGCGCGATCACGCCGCGCACCCCGGCGATCCTGCGCGGCTACGTCACCGTGACCCGCTTCTTCACGCTCGAGAACGACCCCGAGGAGCTCGCGCGCTACGCCGCACGGCTCAGCGAGCTGATGGTCCGCTACGGCCGCGACGAGCCGCCCGCCTACCCGCCCGGCTGCACGCCGCTGGCGGCGATCTGCCTCGACACGCACGAGGGCCACTTCATGGGCCGCGGCCGTAACCGGCTGCTCGCCTACGAGCTCGACGGCTGCGCCTACCTGCGCGCCGCGGGCACCTGGGACGACATGCCGGTGACGCTCGAGCAGGCCTACCGGACGCAGGGACGCAAGGCGCAGCAAGCCTTCTGGGGCGACGCGCGGCCGGAGTCGAGCATGCTCGAGCAGATCGCGCTCACGACGCGGGAGCCGTGAGGTGAGCGTCGACCGCTACGACGCGATCGTCGTCGGCGCCGGTCCCAACGGCCTGACGGCGGCGGTCACGCTCGCGCGCGCCGGGCGCTCGGTGCTCGTCGTCGAGACCGCCCCCGCGCTCGGCGGCGCGGCCGCGACCGCCGAACTGACGTTGCCCGGCTTCAAGCACGACGTCTTCTCCGCCGTGCACCCGGCCGGGATCGCCTCGCCCGTCTTCTCCGAGCTCGAGCTCGAGCGCCACGGGCTGCGCTGGATCCAGCCCGAGCTGGGGATGGTCCATCCGCTGCCCGGCGGCCGCGGCGCGGCGCTGTCGCGCGACCTCGACTACACGGTGCGCTCGCTGGACGCGCTCGGCGACGGCGACGGCACCCGCTGGGCCGAGTTCGTCGGCCCCTACCTGCGCCACTTCGAGGCCGTGCGGAGCACGATGCTGTCGGGCTTTCCGCCCCTCGCCGGGCCCGCGAAGCTGCTGCCCGCGTTCAGGCTCGGCGGCACGCTCGAGTTCGTGCGGCTGCTGCTGATGTCGGCCGAGGCGCTCGCCGGCGAGGTCCTGCGCGGCGAGGGCGCGGCCTGGCTGTACGGCTCGTCGCTGCATGGCGACGCGCCGCTGGACGGCGCCGGCAGCGCGATCGCCGGCGTCTGGCTGAACGTCCTCGGGCACGCCGTCGGCTGGCCCAGCCCGGAGGGCGGCGCGTGCGCGATCACCGACGCGCTGGCGAGCCGGCTGCGCGAGCTCGGCGGCCAGACGCGCACGGGCGCGCCCGCCGCGCGCGTGCTCTCCAAGGGCGGCCGCGTGACCGGCGTCGAGCTCGCGGGCGGCGAGCCGATCGCCGCGCGCACGGTCATCACGACGACGACGCCGCAGGGGCTCGTCGCGCTCGCCGGCGACGCGCTCGGCGACGCCTACACGCGCAGGGCGCTGCGCTTTCGCTTCGGCCCGCAGACGATCAAGCTCGACTGGGCGCTGGACGGACCGATCCCGTGGGCCAACGAGGACGCCCGCCGCGCCGGCACGATCCATGTCGGCGGCAGCGCCGACGACCTGCGCAGCGCGCTGCGCGACGTCCGGCGTGGCCGGCTGCCCGAGGACCCGTTCCTGCTGTCGGGCTCGCAGTCGGTCGCCGATCCGACGCGCGCGCCCGCCGGCAAGCACACGATGTGGGCCTACACCCATACGCCCGCGGGCGTCGACTGGGGCCGCGAGCGCGACCGCTTCGCCGACGCGATCGAGCGCCAGATCGAGCGCTTCGCGCCCGGCTTCCGCGACCTCGTCCTCGCCCGCCACGTGATGGCGCCCGGCGACCTCGAAGCGCGCAACGCCAGCCTTCCCGGCGGCGACGTCGGCCACGGCAGCTACGCGATGGACCAGCTCATCTTCCGGCCGCTGCCGTCCCTGAACCCGTACTCGACGCCCGTGCGCGGCCTCTTCATCGGCGGTGCCTGCACGTTCCCCGGCGGCGCCGTCCACGGCGTCAACGGGCACGCGGCCGCGCGCGCGGCGCTGCGCGAATCGCGGATCCCGCGGCTACCGGCCGCGCTGCGGCGCCGCGCGCGCTGATCTGGCAACTCGACCGGGCGAAGTTCGACCCGTCATTTCTGCACGCATCGGCCGTCGTAGTGGCGCGTTTGTGTCGACATCGAGCAGAAACTCGCCACCACGGTCCATCAGGACCGCCTCGGCTCGGGACAACTGCGCGCTACGTGCGCTTCCTGGGAATGTCGCGATTGATGATCGCGACGTAGTCCTGGGTCTTGGCCGTCGGCGAAGCTGCGCAACTGCGGACCGCACGTCTTCGTGCATCCGAGCCCGCGAGCGCGACTATCGTCGCCCGCCGTGGTTCAGACGTCGATGGTCCGCATCACCCGTCGCCGGCAGGGGGGCTTCGCGATCGCGCTGGCGCTCGCGCACGCGCTGCTCGCCACGCTCGCGTCCGCCGGCCCGGCAGCGGCGCAGTCCGCCTGCCCCGGCGCCACGCCGGCCTGCCCCTACCTCGTCGCCTCGCAGGTCGGCCAGCGCGGCGCCGGCGTGCTGCGCTTCCCGCAGTCGGTCGCGATCGGCCCCGACGGCTCGGTCTACGTCGCCGATCAGTCCTCGAGCGTGATCTCGGTCTTCGATCACAACGGCGTCTTCCGGCGCGAGGTCGGGCGCGCGGGCACGCGGCCGGGCGAGCTGACGTCGGTCGGCGCGATCGCGGTCGCCGCCGACAACACGCTCTTCGTCGCCGACGGCGGCGGCAACCGGATCGACCGCTTCGACGCCGCCGGCAACCTCATCCACTCCTTCGGCCGCCGCGGCACCGGCGTGGGCGAGTTCAACTTCGGCAAGGGCGGCGGCAACGACGCGCCGGCCGGCGGCGGGCTCGTGACCTCGGGCTCCTACCTGTTCGTCTCCGACAGCCTCAACAACCGCGTGCAGCGCTTCAACCTCGACGGTTCGGGCGCGCTGGAGATCGTGCCGCCCGGCCGGCTCTACAACCCGCGCGGCCTGGCTGTCCGCGGTCAGCGGCTGATCATCGCCGACGACAAGAATCACCGTCTCGTCGTGACGGACTTCGGCGGCCGCGTGCTGCGCACCGTCGGCAGCGGGCAGGGCGCGCGCGGCAACCAGTTCAGCTTCCCGTTCGGCGTCGCGGTCGATCCGAAGGGCCGCGTCTTCGTCGCCGACGACATCAACCAGCGCGTGCTGCGCTTCGGGCCGCAACCGCGGTACAAGTACAAGGCCCGCTGGGGCAGCTACGGCACCGCTCCGGGCAAGCTCGCCTACCCGCGCGCGATCGCCTCCGACGCGACCGGCGCGCTGTATGTCACGAACACCGGCAACGACCGCATCGACGTCTTCGACATCGGCGGCAGGCTGCTGCGCTCATGGGGCATCTCGGGCCGCGGATCGGGCCAGTTCAACGCCCCGCTCGGCGTCGCCGCCGACGCCGGCGGCATCCGCGCCGTCGCCGACTCCGTCAACGGCCGCATCGAGCTGCTGCACCCCGACGGCTCGATCGCCTCGAGCTGGGGCTCGCCCTCCCCCGGCCCGACGATCCTGCGCTCGCCCGCCGCCGTCGCGTTCGACGGCGCCGGCGACGCCTACGTGCTCGACCAGCGGCGCGCGCGGATCTTCGTCTTCGCCCGTGCCACCGGGCTGCCGGCGCGCACGATCGCCGCCCAGGGCAGCGGTCCCGGGCGGCTGCTGGACCCGACCGCGCTCACGATCGCGGCCGGCGTGATCACGGTCGCCGACACCGGCAACCGCCGGATCGCGCGCTTCACGACCGCCGGCGACTACCTCGGGGCGTGGACGAACACCGGCCGCGTGCGCGGCGTCGCCGTCACGCCCGACGGCTCGCGCACGTACGCCAGCGGCACGGACAACCGGATCACGATCTTCGACGCCCAGGGCGCGATCGTCCGCCAGTTCGGCGGGACGGGCCGCACGCTCGGCAAGCTGTCGGCCCCGGCGCAGATCGCGCTCGACGCCGGCGGCAAGCTGTGGGTCGCCGACCGCGGCAACAACCGCATCCAGCGCTTCGGGCCCGACGGCGAGCGCCTGGGCATGTTCGGTGAGCGCGGGATCGGTCCGGGCCAGTTCATCAACCCGACCGGCGTCGTCGTGGACTGCCACGGCGTGCTGACCGTCACCGACACGCGCAACAACCGCATCCAGCAGTTCCTGCTCGCCGCACCCGAGGCGCCGCCCTGCGTGGCGACGTCCCCGCTCGGCCATCCGCCGCCGCCGAAGGCGCCGACGCTGCCGCCGCCGCTGGGGCCCGAGCTCGCGGTCAAGGTCCTGCGCACGGGCAGGCTCTTCACGACGCGCCGGCTGCCGCTGCGGATCGGCTCCGACACGATCGCGACGATCGAGGTGACCGGCACGCTGACCGAGCGCAACAAGCCGCGCAAGCGCAAGCGCGCGTTCTCGATCAGCCTGCGCAGGACCGTCGTCAGGCTCGCCGCCGGGGATTCGAAGATCGTGCGGATCAGGCTCACGAGAGCCCAGGTCGCGCGGCTGCGCAAGGCGATGCGCGGCCGCCGCGGGCTGACCGTCACGCTGCAGATCGAGGCGACCGCCGACGCCGGCGAGCCGACGACGGTGAGCCGCCGCTTGACCGCCCGAGGATAATCCTCGCGTGGCCGCGCGGGGCGGCCGATCAGAAGCGCTGGGAGTTCTGCGAGATCCAAGGACGAGTGTCGGACCCATCCGCCGATCGCGGCGTCGTCGACGTCGTGCGAGCGGGCGCCTGCCTCGCCCTCGCGATCCTGCTGGTCCTGCTCACGGGCGCGGTGCCCAGGGCGCACGCCGCCGAGTCCGACGTGCTCGTCGTCGGCGACTCGCTCGCCGTCGGCACGCAGCCCTACCTCGGCCCGATGCTCGGGGCCGTCAACCTCATCTCCGACGTGCGCAACGGCATCACGACCCCGCAGGGGATGCGCCTGCTGCGCATGTCGCTGAGGACGGTCGTCCCGGGGACCGTCGTCATGAGCCTGGGCACGAACGACGGCGGCGACCCGAGGCGCTTCGCCAGCCGCCTGCGGCGCACGCTGGCGCTGCTGCCGTTCGATACCTGCGTCGTCTGGGCGACGATCATCCGGCCGCGGCGCAAGGGCCCGTACCGGGCGCTGAACCGCGTCCTGCACACGCTCAAGAAGCGCGATCCGCGGCTCGTCGTCGTCGACTGGGAGCACGCCGTCACGGACGGCGCGGTGTCGCTCCCCGACGGGCTGCACGCCGATGCCGCCGGCTACCGCTACCGCAGCGCGATGATCGCCGACGCCGTCAACGGCGGCTGCCCGGCGCGGCTGGGAACGGCCTGAGGGCGCCCGCTCGGCGGCGAGCTGCGGCCGGCCGCCGCTACGGCGGCGCCGTCGCGGTCCACTCCTGCATGAGCGCCTCGATCTTGCGGTTCAGCGGCGGCGCCAGCGTCTCGGCGAAGACGAGCGTGAAGTGGTGCAGGTCCTTGTAGACGAGGGCGCCGCCGATGACCGGGAAGCATTGGCGCTCGCTGCAGAACACCTCGCTGAGGTCGACCGCCTGCAGCCGCGGCGAGTGCTCCTTGCGCGCGCCGATCAGGGCGGGGTCGTTCTCCAGCGCCGTCGAGCGCGGCACCGCGCAGCGCAGGGTCGGGCGCTGCTTGGTCTCGATCGCCCTGTCGACGCACTCGAGCGTCGCGCGGGAGATCTTCGGCGTGTCGCGGATGACGATGATGTGCTTGACCGTCTCGGGCAGCGTCCCCCAGGCCGTGCTCACGCCGTTGATCTTCGCCTCCAGCCGCGTCCGTCCCGGCGGCGCGTTGACGCGGCCGCCGGTGATCGCGACGACGAAGACCGTGTCGATCTCCGGGTGCTTGCGGAAGAACCTGGGGACGTTCCTGACCCAGTTCAGGCACTGCGTCTTCGTCGGCTCGGGCGTGATCTTCGTCGCGGCGGAGAACACGCAGCTCGTGCGCGTCACCGACATCCCGTGCCAGCCGCGCGCGCGGGCGATGACGTTCAGCGGCGCGCGCCAGTGCGACGCGTGGCTGTCGCCGAGCAGCGCCACGGTCTTCTGCGCCTGCGCCGGCTTGACGCCGAAGTCGCAGACGCTGACGCCCTCCTCCTTGCGGAAGTTCGGGCAGGGCGCGTTCTCCTCCGACCTGGCGGCGACCGGCAGCGGTACGACCTTCGTGCGCAGCGCCGGGTTGTTGCAGGGGGCGCTGGCGGTGCGCGCGGCGGCGCCGAAGCAGTCGGGCGTCGCCGCGACGAGCTTGACCTGCTCGCGCTCGGCGGACTTGATCTGCGCCTCGACGTGCGACGTGCCGCCGACGAGGACCGCCGCCAGCACGGCGGTCGCGGCGGCGCTGCAGGCGAACGTCATCCGCGGCTGCGCCGACAGCCAGGCGCTGCGGCGCACGGGGTCCTCGACGAGCACCTTCGTGATCCAGGCCAGCAGGATCGTCAGCAGCGGCACGGCGATCCGCGTCTCGGTCAGCCCGGGGTTCGCGAACACGAACGGCGCGAAGACGAGCAGCGGCCAGTGCCAGAGGTAGACCGAGTAGGAGATGTCGCCGATGAACTGCGCCGGGCGGATCTTCAGGATCCGCGACGGCGCCCAGCGCGCGCGGGGCATCCCTGCGTGGATGACGGCGAGCGCGCCGACGACCGGCACCGCCGCGGCCCAGCCGGGAAACGCCGTCTCGGTGCTGTACGCGGCGGCGGCGTAGCAGACGGCGCCGAGGCCGGCCCAGGACAGCAGGGCGCGCAGCGGGTCGGGCAGCCGTCCGCGCGCGCCGACGAGCGCGAGCAGGCCACCGGCGCCGAACTCCCACGCCCGCGTCGGGGTGACGAAGTAGGCGGCGGCGGGGTTCGCCGCGGTCTCGCTGATCGAGTACCACAGGCTCAGCCCGGTCACGGTCAGCAGCACGGTCCAGATCGCCAGGCGCCGGCGCGCGGTCCACGCGGCGACGATGATCAGCAGCGGCCAGAGCACGTAGAACTGCTCCTCCGCCGACAGCGACCAGAAGTGCTGCACCGGCGAGGCGCGGTTGTCGGCGCCGAGGTAGTCGACGGCGTCGGACGCCAGCTGCCAGTTCTGCACATAGGCCGTGCTCGTGCCGATCTCGGTCAGGAACTGCTGCCAGTACAGCTGCGGCACGAGCGCGATCGTCGCGACGGCGCAGACGAACAGCGTGACGAGCGCCGCCGGCAGCAGGCGGCGCGCGCGGCGCGCCCAGAACTGCCACAGCGACAGGGTGCCGGTGCGGTCGACCTCGCGCACGAGGTGCGCCGTGATGAGAAAGCCGGAGATCGCGAAGAACACGTCGACGCCGACGAACCCGCCGGGCATGATCTGCGGCCAGACGTGGTACGCGACGACCGTCAGCACGGCGACCGCGCGCAGCGCCTGGATCTCCGGGCGGACGTTCGAGCGCTTGGGCGGGTCTTGCATCGGCTCGCTCACTACCCCGCCGTCGCTGACCTGATCGCTGCCGGATCGCATCTGCCCTCTAACGCCCCGCGCCCGGCGCAGGTTGCGCTGCCGCCTCGATCAGCGGCGTCGTGCGCGGCGGCACCTGGCGCGAGAGCACGATATAGCTCGTGCAGCGCCGGATCGCCGGCGTCGCCGTCAGCCGGTTGACGATCGCCTGCAGATGCTCGGTGTCGCGCGCGACGACGCGGCAGATGAGATCCTGCGGCCCGGAGATCGCGTCGGCCTCCAGCAGCTCGGGGATCGCATCCATGACGTCGACGGCCGCGCTCAGCTCGCCCTGCGCGAGCTCGATGAGGATGAACGCGCTGATCGCGTAGCCCATCGCGACGGGGTCGACCTCGGGTCCGTGGCCGGTGATGACGCCGCGCGCCTCGAGCTTGGACAAGCGCGCGTGGACGGTGCCGCGAGCGACGCCGAGCTGGCGCGCGATCTCCAGCAGGCCCACGCGCGGGAACCTGCGTAGTGCTGCGATGAGGCGGGCGTCGAGGCTATCGATGGACAAGTTGACCAGTATTTCATGCCGTTCGGCGTATCTGTTGTGCTGATTGCCCTGTCGAGATGAGCAGACTTGTAACGCGCGACCCGAGCGCCGACCCTCTGTGGTACGAGAGAGGAGCCCGAAGTGTTCGAAGAAGCCCAGCTGTACTCACCGGTCACGACCGGAGCCGGCGGCGAGGTCACGGTACACCTGCACGACGGCCACCCCGGCGCCGGCGATCCCGAGTACCACCGCCGGCGCAACGAGATCGCCGCCGCGGCGCTCGCCTGGCGCCCCGGTCAGCGCGCCCCGCAGATCGAGTATCGCGACGACGAGCAGGACGTCTGGCGCACCGTCTGCCGCGAGCTGGCGCCGCTGCACGAGCGTCACGCCGTGTCGGAGTACCGCGATGCGCTCGCCGTGCTCGAGCTCCCGTCCGACCACGTGCCGGGGCTCGACCTCGTGTCCGAGCGGCTCGTCGCACTCAGCGGCTGGAGCTACGTCCCCGCGGCCGGGCTCGTCGACCTGCGTACGTTCTACGCCGCGCTCGGCGATCGCATCTTCCACTCGACGCAGTACGTCCGCCACCCGGCGATGCCGCTCTACACGCCCGAGCCGGACATCGTCCACGAGGTCATCGGCCACGGTCACCTGCTCGCGACGCCGACGTTCGGCGAGCTGCACCGCCGCGCCGGCGCCGCAGCCGTGCGGCTGCGCCGCGAAGAGTCGTTGCGCTTCCTGTCGCGCGTGTTCTGGTTCTCGCTGGAGTTCGGGGTCGTCTGGGAAGACGGTGACCTGCGCGCCTACGGCGCCGGAATCCTGTCCAGCTCCGGCGAGATCGGCCAGTTCCGGGCGATGGAGCTGCGCCCGCTGAACCTCTTGGAGATGGGGACCGTCGACTACGACATCACCCAGTACCAGCCCGTCCTGTACCGCGCCGAGTGCGTCGCGGAGATCGAGGCCGTCGTCGGCGGCTTCTTCGACACCTGTAGCGACGAATCGATCGAGGAGCTGCGCCGTGAGCACGCTGTCGCTTGACCCCAAGGGCGCCGCGGAGCGGCGCGACTTCATGCCGCTGCACGGCATCGACCACATCGAGCTGTGGGTCGGCAACGCCGCCCAGGCCGCGTACTACTTCACCCACGCCTTCGGCTTCACGGAGGTGGCCTACGCGGGTCTGGAGACCGGTCTGCGCGACCGCGTCTCGCACGTCCTCCAGCAGGGCCGGATCCGGCTCGTGCTGACGGGCACGCTGGGCGTCGGCTCGGCGATCGCCGCCCACCAGCACGCGCACGGCGACGGCGTGAAGGTCGTGGCGATGTCGGTGCCCGACGTCGACGCCGCCTACCGCGAGGCCGTCGCGCGCGGCGCCGCCGGGCTCGCCGAGCCGTTCGAGCTGCGCGACGCCGACGGCGTCGTACGGATCGCGGAGATCGCCGCCTACGGCGACACCGTCCACCGCTTCGTCGCACGCGCCGACTACGCGGGCACGTTCCTGCCCGGCTTCGCCGACGTCGCGCACGACGGCGACGCGTCGCAGGTGGGCGGGGTCGGATTCCTGGCAGGGATCGACCACGTCGTCGCCAACGTCGAGCTCGGCGAGATGGAGCGCTGGGTGAAGTACTACGAGGACGTCTTCGGGATGGTCGAGCTGATCCACTTCTCCGACGAGGCGATCTCGACGGAGTACTCGGCGCTGATGTCGAAGGTCGTCACGAGCGGCGACGGGCGCGTGAAGCTGCCGATCAACGAGCCCGCCGAGGGCGCGCGCAAGTCGCAGATCGACGAGTACCTGGAGTTCTACGGCGGCCCCGGCGTGCAGCACATCGCGGTCTCGACGACGGACATCGTCGCCTGCGTCGAGGCGCTGCAGGCGCGCGGCGTGCGGTTCTTGAAGACGCCGGAGTCCTACTACGAGGGTGTGCCCGCGCGCGTCGGCGAGATCGACCAGTCGCTGGAGGACCTGCGGCGGCTGGGGATCCTCGTCGACCGCGACGACGAGGGCTACCTGCTGCAGATCTTCACCAAGCCGCTCGGCGACCGCCCGACGGTCTTCCTGGAGATCATCGAGCGCCACGGCGCGCGCGGCTTCGGCGAGGGCAACTTCAAGGCGTTGTTCGAGGCGATCGAGCGAGAGCAGGCGCTGAGGGGGAACCTGTAGCCATGCGGTACGTGTCGTTGGGAGATGTTCCGGCCAAGCGCCATACGCAGGTCCGCGACGGCGACGGCGGCGAGCTGCTCGTCGAGGAGGTCATGGGCTACGAGGGCTTCTCGGGCAACGAGTCGATCCTCTACCACCTGATCTCGCCGTGCGACGTCGCGGAGGTCGGCGCGTTCGAGCCGATCGCGCTCGAGCAGTGGGTGCCCGACGCGCACGTGCACCGGCTGACGCAGACCGCCGGGCTGGCGCCGTTCGGCGATCCGGTCTTCGGGCGGCGCGTGCTGATGTACAACGACGACGTCGAGATGGCGATCTGCCGGCCGGCGGCGGACTTCGACGGCTTCTACCGCAACGGCGAGGGCGACGAGGTCGTGTTCGTGCACGAGGGATCGGGCGTGTTCGAGACGATCTTCGGCGACGTGCCCTACGCGCAGCACGACTACGTCGTCATCCCGCGCGGCACGACCTACCGCGTCCGCTGCGACGACGGCCCGCAGACGTGGCTGACGTTCCACACGCCGGGCGAGATCGAGACGCCCAACCGCTATCGCAACCGCTACGGGCAGCTGCTCGAGCACGCGCCGTTCTCGCAGCGCGACTTCCACCCGCCCGTCGACCTGCGCCCGCACCGGCAGCGCGGCGAGTTCGAGCTCGTGGTGCGCGCGCGGCGCGGCCACCAGCGCTTCGTCCTGGACTACCACCCCTTCGACGTCGTCGGCTGGGACGGCTACGTCTACCCCTACAGCTTCAACATCCACGACTTCGAGCCGAAGTCGGGGCGCTTTCACCAGCCGCCGACGGTCCATCAGACCTTCCAGGGCCCGAACTTCGTCATCTGCTCGTTCTGCCCGCGCCAGTTGGACTGGGATCCGCAGGCGGTGCCGATCCCCTACCACCACTCGAACCTGCAGTCCGAGGAGGTCATCTACTACGTCGACGGCCAGTTCGGCTCGCGCGCCGGCGTCGGTCAGGGCGCGCTGACGCTGCACCCCAGCGGTCTGCCGCACGGCCCGCAGCCCGGCCGCGTCGAGGCGTCGCTGGGCACGACGAGCACCGACGAGCTCGCCGTCATGTGCGACACGTTCCGCCCGCTGCGCCTGACGACGCTCGCGCGCGACCTCGACGACCCGTCGTACGCGACGAGCTGGCACGCGGAGGCGCGGGCGCCGGCCTAGCCGGCCACAACGTACGCGAGACGGTCGTGTCGCGTGGGGTGCGGATAGCGCCCCCTCGCGCGACACGACGGGCGCCGCTACCGCACCCGCTGCGTCACGAGGACCCACTAGGTTGGCGCGCAGGATGAGCGCAGCGAACCTCCAGTGGGGCGTCGTCTCCGTCGGCGGCGGGGCGCCGTGGCCCGCGCTGCGCGACGGCGACGAGGTGCTGATCGCGTCGCGGCTGCGGCTCGACCACGATCCGGACCTCGCGCGCGCCCTGCACGAGCCGAACCTCAACGCGCTGATCGAGCTCGGCCCCGCCGCCTGGCGCGACGTCCTCGAAGCCGCCGCGGCCTACGTCCCCGCCGACGCCCGGGTCGCGCTCGCCGACACGACGCCGCTGCTGCCGGTCCAGATCGGAGACTACGTCGACTTCTACGCCTCGCTCGAGCACGCGACGAACTTCGGGCGGATCTTCCGCCCCGGCTCGCCGCCCGTGCGCGACAACTGGCGCCACATGCCGATCGCCTACCACGGCCGCGCGTCGACGGTCGTCGTGAGCGGCACCCCGATCCGGCGCCCGCAGGGCCAGATCGGTCCGGGCCTGCTCGAGCCGACCGCGCAGCTCGACCTCGAGGCCGAGCTCGGCTACGTCTGCGGGCCGGCCGCCGACGGCCCGATCGCGATCGATCGCGCCGACGAGCACATCTTCGGCGCCGTGCTCGTCAACGACTGGAGCGCGCGCGACATCCAGCGCTACGAGTACGAGCCGCTGGGCCCGTTCCTCGGCAAGTCGTTCGCCACCTCGATGTCGGCGTGGATCACCCCGCTCGCCGCGCTCGCCGGCGCCCGCGTCAGGCCGCGCGCGCAGGACCCCGCGCCGGCGCCGTACCTGACCGCGGCGGACCCCTGGCTGCCCGCCGTCGAGCTCACGATCGCGATCGACGGCGAGGTCGTCTCGCGCCCGAGCGCGGGCGGCCTGTACTGGACGCCGGCGCAGATGCTCGCCCACCTGACGGTCAACGGCGCCCGCCTCGGCTGCGGCGACCTTTTCGCGACGGGCACGATCAGCGGCGCGCAGCCCGGCAGCGAGGGCTCGCTCGCCGAGCTGCACCACGGCACGCACTGGCTGCGCGACGGCGAGGAGGTCGTCATCAGCGCAACGGCCGGCGACGTCGCCCTCGGTGAGGTCCGCGGGCGCATCGCCGCGGCCTGAGCTACGCTCGCGCCGTGGAGGGAGGAGCCGGAACCCAGCAGCCTCAGCAGCCGCCGCCGGCCGTGTCGCAGCAGCGCAGCGGTCCGCGTCCCAACCTGACCGTCCCGCAGCTGCTCGCGTTCGCCGCGTTCGTCTTCTACGCGCTGCTCGCGCTGTTCGCAACCGACACGATCTCCCCGACGGAGCTCGATCAGATGGGCACGCTGACGATGTTCCTGATCGCCGCGCTGCTGCCGTCCGATGCGCTGATCCGCTTCGGGCGCAACCTGCTCTTCCAGACCGTCGACGATCCTGACAAGGCGGCGCGATACGCGCCCGCGACGACGATCGCGCAGATCCTCGGCTTCGCGACGTGGTTCGTCGTGCTCGTGCTGGCCTTCTTTCAACAGGTCAGCCCCGAGGAGTTCGCGCAGATCAGCGAGGTCGCCCGCATCCTGATCGTCGCCCTGCTGCCGTCCGACGCCGGGATCCGCTTCGGGCGCGCGCTGTACTATCGCGCCGCCTCCACCCCGGAGCCGGTGATCGCCCAGCTCAAGCGCATCTGATGATGCGCCGCAGCCTCCGCTCGCGGCCGCCGTGGCTGCCTGAAGCCCTGTGGGTCCTCGCGACCGCGCTCCTGGCGACGATCGTCGCGATCGTCGATCTGAAGCTCTGGCGGATGGACCCCGACGTGCCGATCTTCGACATCACCGGCGACGGCATGTACTACCTCGCGACCGTCAAGGGCATCGTCGAGAACGGCTGGTTTTGGACCAACCCGGACCTCGGCGCACCATTCGGGCAGTCCAACTACGACTTCGCGGCCCCCTTCGGCGACGTGACGCACAGCCTGATCGTGAAGGCGCTCGGCGTCGTGCTCGGCGACCCGGTGCGCACGTTCAACGCGTTCTTCTTGCTCACGTTTGCGCTCGTCGCCGCGATCGCGTACGCGGTGCTGCGCGATCTCGGCTCCAACCGCATCGCCGCGCTCGTCGCCGCGCTGCTGTTCACGCTCTTGCCCTACCACCTGGAGCGCAACGAGACGCACCTGTTCCTGACGGCCTACTACGCGATCGCGCTCGCGGTGTGGCTCGTCGTCAGGCTCGCCGAGGGCGACCTGCTGCTCCGACGCGACCGCGCGGCGCGGCGGCGCACGCTGCTCGTCGTGGCGGTCTGCCTCGTCGTCGGCGCGGCGTCGAACTACTACGCCGTCTTCGCGCTGCTGATCGTGCTGACCGTCGTGCCGGTCGCAGCGATCGCGCGCCGCTCGCGGACGATCGCGCTGCAGGGGGCCGCCGTCGCCGCGCTCGTCGGGGCGAGCTTCACGCTGTGCCACGCGCCCGCGCTCATCCACCCGCTCCTCAACGGCGCCAACGAGAGCGTCGCAAAGCGCCAGGCCAGCGACAGCGAGCTGTTCGGGCTGAAGCTCACGCACATGGTCATCCCGCGACCCGATCACCGCGTCGGGTTTTTGGCGCAGCGCGGCGAGCGCTACCGCTCCCAGTCGACGCCGGCAGGCGAGGACTTCCAGGCGGCTCTCGGCACCGTCGCGACCGTCGGCTTGCCGCTGTCGCTGCTCGTCCTGCTGACGACAGGGCTGGCCGCGGGCGGCTCGCCGCGGCGATCGCGCGTCGCGACGGCAGGCGCGGTCGCGCTGGCGAGCTTTCTGACGGGAACGGTCGGCGGCGCGTCGGCCCTGATCGCGTACGAGCTCTCGCCACAGGTGCGCGCCTGGAACAGGCTCTCGCTCGTGATCGCGTTCGCGGCGCTGCTGGCGATCGCGCTGGCGCTGACGGCGCTCGGCGACAGGCTGCGCGCGCGCGGCCGGCCGGCCTGGGTCGTCGGCGTCCTGGCGGCGGCCGTCGGCGTCGTCGGCGTCCTGGACCAGACGTCGCCGAGCGACGCCCCCGACCACGCCGCCGTGCAGGCCTCGTGGAAGATCGACGACGACTTCGTCGCCCAGATCGAGGCGCGCCTGCCCGCCGACGCGACGGTGGTCCAGTTGCCGTACATGCGCTATCCCGAGGCCGGCCGCCGCAACGCGATCGCCGACTACGACATGTTCACCGGCTACGTGCACTCCGACGACCTGCGCTGGACGTACGGAGCGGTCCAGGGCCGCGCGTCGGACTGGCTCGGCCACCACCCCGCGCTGACGCCCGAGCAGCTGGCGAGCGCCGCGGCCGCGGCCGGTTTCGGCGGCGTGTACCTGGATCTGTACGGCTACGACGGGGCCACGGCGGGGGCCACCAGCACCGCGCTCGCCGGGCTGACCGGGCCGGCCGGCACGCTCACGTCCGCGGACGGGCGGCTGCAGTTCTTCGACCTGCGCGCGCCGGCGGCGCGGCTGTCGGCGCGCACGTCCGCGCCGCGGCGCCGTCAGATCGCCGACGCGCTGGTCCGTCCGACGGTCCTGCGCTACGGCAGCGGTTTCTCCTACCAGGAGATCGGCGAGCTGCCGTTTCGCTGGACCGGGCCCGACGCGCGGCTCGAGTTGGACAACACGCTGGCGCGCGCGCGCGAGGTGCGCCTCACCGCGCAGCTGTTCGGCGGCACGGCGGCGCCGTCGACCGTGACGCTGACGCTACCCGGCGGGGCGACGAAGACGCTGCAGGTCAGCGCTGCGGGGCTACCGCTGAGCGTCGCGCTGCGCCTGCCGCCCGGTCGATCGAGCGTGCGCCTGCAGACCGCCGGGGCCCCGGCGACCCCGCCGCCCGGGGTCGTGCGCGATCTACGCCTGCGGGTGGTCGACCCGCAGGTCGAGGACGTGATCTTGCAGCATCCGCGCTATGTCGCGGCGGCGACGCCCTGAGCGACGCGCGCGACGTCGTCGTCGTCGAGGCCGACCCACAGCGGCAGGCGCACGAGCTGGGCGGCGGCGGCCTCGGTGACGGCGATCGGGCCGTCGACGCGGCCGAAGCGCCGGCCGGCCGGTGAACCGTGCAGCGGGACGTAGTGGAAGTACGCCGAGATCTCGTCGGCCGCGAGCCGCGCGATGACGGCGTCGCGGGCGGCGCGGTCGGGGAGCATGAGCCGGTACAGGTGCGCGTTGTGCTGCGCGCCGGCCGGGATCACCGGGCGGCGCAGGACGCCGTCCTGCTCGAGCTGCTCGAACGCCGCGTGGTAGGCGTCCCAGATCGCCAGCCGGGCGGCGGTGATCTGCTCGACGCGCTCGAGCTGCTCGGCCAGAAGCCCCGCGATCACGTCGGACATGACGAACGACGATCCGACGTCGACCCACGTGTAGTGGCTGACCTCCCCGCGCGCGAAGCGCTGGCGGTCGGTCCCCTTCTCGTGCAGGATCTCGGCGCGCTCGGCGAGCGCCTCGTCGTTGACGAGCAGCGCTCCGCCCTCCCCGCAGGAGATGTTCTTCGTCTCGTGGAACGACAGCGTCCCGAGATCGCCGATCGCCCCCAGCGCGCGCCCGTTCAGCGCGGCGCCGACGCACTGGGCGGCGTCCTCGACGAGCAGCAGCCCGCCGTCGCGCGCGAGCGCTCCGAGCGCCGCCATGTCGCAGCCGACGCCGCCGTAGTGGACGGCGACGATGACCCGCGTGCGCGGCGTGATCGCGTCGGCGACGCGCTGCGGATCGATGTTGAGCGTGTCGGGATCGACGTCGACGAAGACGATCGTCGCGCCGCGCAGCACGAACGCGTTGGCCGTCGAGGCGAACGTGAACGACGGCATGATCACCTCGTCGCCGGCGCCGACCTCGGCGAGCAGCGCGCTCATCTCCAGCGCGCCCGTGCAGGAGTGCGTCATCAGCGCGCCGGCGCAGCCGGTCAGCTCGCGCAGGAGCGCCTGGCAGCGCTCGGCCGCGGGGCCGTTGCCGCCCGTCCAGCCGCGCTCGAGCACCGCCGCCACGCGCGCGCCCTCGCCGCCCGTGCGCAGCGGGCGGTTGAAGGGGATCCGCCGGCTCATCCGGCGCCCGCCCTGTCTGCCGTCCCCGCCAGGACGTACACGTGGTCGCGCCCGCCGGGGACCGGCGCGCTGAACAGCACGTCGTCGCCGAAGCGCTCCATCAGCGCGCGCAGCGACGCGGCGTCGAAGCGCTGCGCCTGCCCGCCCTGGGCGGTCGCGGCGCCGCCCGCGCCGAGCCGGGCGACGA
Organism: uncultured Solirubrobacteraceae bacterium; assembly: GCA_963756465.1. Classification (GTDB taxonomy): domain Bacteria; phylum Actinomycetota; class Thermoleophilia; order Solirubrobacterales; family Solirubrobacteraceae; genus CADCVQ01. The sequence continues at coordinate 277,159 of CAVWNK010000001.1, read as the reverse complement.
GCCCGAAGCGGCTCGATGCGAGGTTGCGAACGGGCTCGGCGATGACGACGGACGCCGTCGCGGCGGCGCGCATGCGCCCCAGCATGCCCTCTGCATCGGAGAGGAAGTGATAGAGGCCGGCCTGCATGACGACGACGTCGGCGCGCGGCAGCGCGGCGGTCGCGACATCCGCCTGACGGGCGTCGACCCCGCGCCGGCGCAGGCGCTCGACGAAGGCCGCGCTGGCGTCGATCGCGACGTACGATCCGATCCGCCCGCGCAGCTCGCGCAGATACAGGCGCGCCGGCCCGCAGCAGAGCTCGAGCACGCTGGCGCCGTCGGGGATCTGCGCCGCGACGGCCACGTCGCGGGCGGCGTAGTAGCGTCCGTACAGAACGCGCATCGCGAGGCCGTAGCCCCAAGCGCTGCGGTAGACGAGGCTCTCGGGCAGAGCGCGAGGATAAGCGAGTGACCGAGATCAGCGTCGTCATCCCCGTCTACAACTGCGCCGGCTCGCTGCGCGCGCTGCACGAACGGCTGACCGCGAGCCTGACGGCGCTGACGTCCGACTACGAGATCGTCCTCGTCGACGATCGCTCCTGCGACGGCGCCTGGGAGATCCTCACCGAGCTTGCCCGCGTCGACCGCCGCCTGAAGGTCCTCAGGCTGAGCCGCAACTTCGGCCAGCACGCCGCGATCACCGCCGGCCTGACGCGGGCGCGCGGCGCCTGGACGGTCGTCATGGACTGCGACCTGCAGGAGCCGCCGGAGGAGATCGCGCGGCTGTGGGCCAAGGCGCAGGAGGGCTACGACATCGTGCGCGCCGTGCGCGAGGGGCGCCGCCACTCGGCCTTCCGGCGCGTGTCCGCGTCGCTGTACCGGCGGATGCTGAGCGAGCGCGAGGGCGAGATCGAGTTCTCGACGCTGTCGATGATCTCGCGCAAGGTCGTCGATGCGTTCCTGCAGCTGCGCGACCGCGACCGCGAGTACCAGCTCGTGCTCGACTGGCTGGGCTTCAGCCAGGCGACGATCAGCTTCGACCACGCCGAGCGCGAAGGCGATTCGCCCAGCGCCTACGGTATCCGCGAGCTCGTCGGGGTCGCGCTCGACGGGATGTTCTTCCGCACGACCGTGCTGCTGCGCTGGATCGTGTTCCTCGGCTTCGTCGTCGCGGCCGCCGGCGGACTGCTGGCGATCTACGCCGTCTACTCGCGCTACGTCGAGGACACGCCGCCGGGCTATACGAGCATCGTCGTCCTGCTCGTGCTGCTGAGCGGCTTCATCATCATCTCGCTCGGCGTCGTCGGGCTGTACGTCGGGCGGATCTTCGATCAGGTCAAGGGGCGGCCGCTGTTCGTCGTCGACGAGCAGATCGACGGCGAGCAGCACCCACATGGATGACGCGCTCGAACGCTCGACGTTCGACATCGAGGAGCACCACTGGTGGTACCGCGGTCGGCGCGCCGTGCTCGCGGCGGTGCTCGACGGGCTGAGCCTGCCCGCGGGCCTGCGGATCCTCGACGCCGGCTGCGGCTCGGGGCGCAACATGGTCGCGCTGGCGGCGCGCGGCAGCGTCACCGGCGTCGAGATCGCGCCCGCGTCGCTGCAGGTCGCGCGCGACCGCGGCGCCGGCGAGGTCGTGCCGGGATCGCTCGACGAGCCGCTGCCGTTCGCCGACGGCGTTTTCGACCTCGCGGTCGCACTCGACGTGCTCGAGCACGTCGCCGACGACGAGGCCGCGCTGCGCGCGCTCGCGCGCGTGATCGCTCCGGGCGGCCGGCTGCTCGTGACCGTGCCGCAGTACGGCTGGCTGTGGGGCGAGCACGACGTCCTCGCGCATCATCACCGTCGCTATACGCGCACGCTGCTGCTCGGACGTGCCCACGCCGCCGGGCTGCGACGCGAGCGCGTGACCGCGTTCAACGCCGCGCTGCTGCCGGCGATCGCCGCCGTGCGCCTGGCGCAGCGCGCGCGGCCCCGCGCGCAGCCGGGCTCGGACCTCGATCGGACCCCGCGGGGCCCGCTCAACGGCGCGCTGGAGCGCGTCATCCGCGCCGAGGCGGCGCTGATCGGGCGCGGGCGCGACCTGCCGGTCGGCGTCTCGCTGCTCGCGGTCCTGCGGCGCTGAGACGCACCTGGCGGTACGGCCGATGGCCGCCAGCACCCTCCGCGCGTGACTCGCTCCCGACAGCCACTTCACCGTGTTGCCGCCGCGCCCGGCGGAGTTTGGAAAAGTAGCAATCTTCCGGATTCTTGTCTGAGAAAGGTCGGAATCCGGTGGACAGCGACATGCGATCGGTGCAGTCTGGCAGGGCATTCGTGCCGAATGCCGTCGATGGGCCTAGGGGTGAAGTTTGGGCGACTCCTCCTGCGCTGCCTGCGACGTCGATTACATCATCATCACAGGAGGTTTCACCTCATGCTCCGGCGCAAGACCGTCGGCCGATTCCGGCTGCGCAAGTTTCACCTGTCGGTCGCCTGCATGTCGGCAATCATCTGCTCGACCGCCCTCGTCAGCCCTGCCCTCGCCGACGTCACGGAGGTCTCTGGCGGCGCGTTCGGTGAGTCCGTCGACGTCACGACGGTGCTCGGCGCCAACGTCACGTCAGGACCGCTCCCGAGCGTCACCCTGCCCGCCGCCGGCGCGCAGCCGCCGATCACGGCCAACGTGCTGAGCGCCAACGTCCCGAACACGCTGACGACGGGCGTCCTCGACGTCAGCACCGAGGGCGGCGATCTCGGCTCGCATCAGGGATTCGCGACGAGCTCGGCGACCGTCGCCGACGTCGACGCGCTCGCGGGGCGCGTGACGGCGCAGGAGGTCGCGAGCCGATGCACGTCCAACGGCGACGGCTCGACCGGTTCGAGCACGCTGACGAACGCCAGCGTCCTCGGGGGCTCAGTCGCGGTCAACCCGCCTCCGAACACCGTGATCCCGCTGCCGGGGATCGGGACGGTCACGCTCAACGAGCAGATCAGGCCGACCAACGGGCCCGGCGACACGAGCATCATCGTGCGCGCGATCCACATCAGGCTCAGCGGCATCCTCGGCAACGGCGACGTCATCATCGCCGAGTCGCGCTGCGGCGCCCGCGGTCCGGACGTGGTCCCGGTCGCCCCGATCGGCCTGCTGGGCCTGACCGGCCTGCTCGGGCTGGGCTTCGCCGGGATGCAGTGGAAGAAGCGCCGGCACACGAACGCCGTCGCGGCCTCCACCCATTAGCGCCGATCGTCAGCGCAGCGAACGGAGTCAACGATGAACATTCTGGCAATCGGAGCCCATCCCGACGATGTCGAGCTGGGCTGCGGCGCGGCTCTCGCGGCCCATACGGCGCGGGGGGACAACGTCGCGATGCTGATCATGACCACGGGTGAGCAGGGGCCTCAGGCGGGGTGCTCGCGGGTACGAGAGCAGGAGCACGCTGCCGAGGTCCTCGGAGCGCGTCTGTTCTGGGGCAACTTCCGTGACGGTGCGGTGCCCGAGGAGCGCGAGACCGTCGAGCTCATCGACGCGGTGCTGGGCGAGGTCGAAGCCGACCTCATGTACACCCACTCGCCGCAGGACACCCATCAGGATCATCGGGTGACAGCCCGCATGAGCCTCTCGGCGGGGCGGCGCACCCCGCGCTTTCTCACCTACGAGGCGCCGACCTCGCGGGCGTTCGTGCCCGCGTTGTTCGTCAACGTGGAGGGCTTCATGGAGAAGAAGCTCGAGGCGCTCCGCGCGCACCACTCGCAGGTGCTGAAGAACAGGCTCGTCGACCTCGAGGCGATCGAGGCGCAGGCGCGCTACCGCGGCTTCCAGGCCCGGATGCGCTGCGCCGAGGCGTTCGGCGTCGAGCGGTTCGCCTGGGACCTGTTCCCGGCCCAGCCGCAGGCCGACAGCGCCGACCGTCTGCTGGCTGCGATCGGAGGTGGTCTGGCGTAGGTGCGCTCGCGCGGCGCCGGGCGCCGCGTCTGGCTATCGCGGGCCGCCTTGCCCAGGGCGGCCCGCCGTTAGCATCAAGGTCGACAGCGACGGGGGTGGCAGGGATTGAGACCGCAGGGCCGCCGGCGAGGTGGAACGCAGCCTGCTCGTCCTGAGAACGAGCGTTCGCGGGGCACGCCGTGGGTCCTGGTCATGCTGCCCGGCCTGGCCCTGACGTCGATCGGGACGATCGGCGTTGGCGCCACGATCAGCGTCGTCGGCGTCGGCTTGCAGCTGATCTTCATCACGTTCTTCGCGCGCCACCTGGCATTCGCCATCTCGGCGCTCCACACCGCCCCGCGAGACCTCGCGGCGGAGGTCGTCGACACGGGCTTCCGCCCCGCCGTCGCCGTCATCGTCGCGTGCAAGAACGAGGAGCAGGTGATCGACAAGCTCGTCGCGAGCCTCGTCGCACTGGACTATCCGCCCGAGCTGCTGCAGCTGATCGTCGTCAACGACGGCTCGGGGGACCGCACCGGCGAGATCCTGGACGCGCTCTGTGCCAGACACGCACACCTCAGCGCGCTGCACCGCACCCCCGCCGAGAGCAACGGCAAGTCGGGTGCGCTGAACGCCGCGCTGGCGACGGTGACGGCGCCGATCGTCGTCGTGTTCGACGGTGACCACCAGCCGCGCACGGACGTCGTGCGGCGGCTCGTCCGCCACTTCGAGGATCCGGCCATCGCCGCGGTGCAGGGCCGTTGCCAGATCTCCAACCCCGGCGACTCACTCATCTCACGGCTCGTCGCGATCGACTACCTGGCCGGGTACCTCGTCAACGAGTACGGCCGCCAGTCGATCTACCGGCTGCCCGCCTACGGCGGCGCGAACTGCGCGGTGCGCACGACGAGCCTGCGCGAGCTCGGCGGCTGGAACGTCGGCAGCGTCACCGAGGACACCGACCTGACGATCCGCCTCACCCTGACCGGCCAGCGCGTGCGCTACGACGTGACCGCCGTCGACGAGGAGGAGGGCGTGATCACCGTCGGGCGCTTCTGGCGCCAGCGCTACCGCTGGGCGCGCGGCCACCAGCAGGTCTGGCGCGACTATCGCGGCGCGGTCTGGCGCTCGCCGATCTTCTCGCGAATCGAGAAGATCGAGATGACGATGTTCCTGCTCGTCTTCCACGTCCCGGTGCTGTCGGGCCTCGGTCTGCTCGTGCTGGCGCTGTGGAGCAGCGGCATCGCGCCCGTCGGTGCCGATCCGGTCAACCTGTTCTTGCTCTGGACGCTGCTGCTGCTCGGACCGCTGCTCGAGCTGAGCGCGGGGCTGCTGCTCGCCCGCGCGGACCGCCGCGAGGCGCCGATCCTGCTGTTCTTTCTGCCGCTGTTCCTCGTGTCGGTCGCGCTCTGCGCGAAGGCGTGGTTCGACGGGATTCGCGGCAGCGGCTACTCCTGGGGCAAGACCGTGCGAGCCGGCGACCCACCGACCGCGGCAGGGCAGCCGGCATGAGCATGCCCGCCCGCCACGCGTTCCTGCGCGTCTTCGTGGTCCTGTTCATCTCGATCGCCGGCTTTCTGCTGATCGAGTCCCCGTTTCGCGTCGGCGAGTCGCACGTTGTGGCCGCGCTGCTCGGGCTCGTCGGCGCGGACAGCACGCGCGTCCCCTACGACACGGTCATCGAGATCTTCCCCAGCGACGGCCCGTCCCTGCTGGCGAGCATCACGATGTCGTGCTCGTCGCTGTCGTCGCTGCTGGCGATCGCGTGCCTCGCGTTCCTCGGCCCAAACCGGCTGCGCAGGCGATGGTGGTCGGCGCTCGGAGTCGCGCTCGTCGTCGTCGCGCTGGGCAACATCCTGCGGATCGCGCTGTCGCTCGGCACGGGGCTGCTGGCCGGGCGCGATGCGCTGATCCTCTTTCACGACTGGGTCGGCGGTGTGTTCGCGTTCATCTACACGCTGGGCGGCTACATCCTGTTCCTGTACCTCGTGCTGCCGCGCCACGGCAGGCCCCTGGGGGCGGAGCCATGACGCTCTCGCTCGAGCTCTGGCTGCCACCGCTCGTCGCGGGGCTGGCGCTGCTGCTGCTCGGTGGGATCTGGCGCGCGGCCGCACGCGACCGGCGCAGGCGGCGCTCGCAGCTGTTGCTGCACGCCGCGCTGTCAGATCCCGATCCGCTCGCGCGGCTGGCGGCCGTCCAGGTCGCCGTCCAGCAGGGGATCTCTCCGGTCGCCGGCGTGCTGCTGGAGGCGACGCGCACCGAGGACGATCCCGCCGTGCTGGAGGGCATCACCGAGGCCGTCGCGCGTCATCAGTGGGAGCCGTCGCTCGAACCCGAGCTGCTGGAGCTGCGCCTGTGGGCGCAGCGGCGGCTCGTCGAGCTGCGCCGCCACGAGCGTGGCCGCCGGCGGACCAACGGCGTCGCGCACGAGCCCGGACACGCGGCCCCGGCGGCCCACGGCGGCGTGATCGGCTGGCTGCTCGGCGACCGCCCCGCTCAGGGACGCTCGCGCAGGCGAAGCTGACGATCGATGAACGGGCCCGATCCTCGCGGCGAGCGGCCGACGGAGCTGACGACGATCGTCACCGGCGCGGGTGGCGCGGCCGGCGTCGCGGTCATCCGCGAGCTGATGGCACGCGGGGTCGACGTCGTCGCCGCCGACGCCGACGAGAGCGCCGTCGGGCTGGCGCTGGCGGGCTCCTGCGCGACGCTGCCGCGCAGCGACCACCCGGCGTTCGTCGATCGCGTCTGCGAGCTGGCGCTGCAGCGCTCGGCGGGCGCGCTCATCAGCACGGTCACCGAGGAGATGGCCCAGCTCGGCCGCCGCGGCGAGCAGCTCGCCGCCGCGGGACTGAAGACCTGGCTGGCGCCCCCCGAGGCGATCGAGGACTGCCGCGACAAATGGCGCTTCGCCGAGCTGCTGCGCGGCTCGGCGGTCGCAGCCCCGCAGACCGGCCTCGGATCGGCCGACTCGATCCCCGGGCCGTGGATCGTCAAGCCGCGCTTCGGCCGCGGCTCGCGCTTCGTCGTCAGCGCCGACACGCGCGAGGATCTCGCGTGGGCGCTGGGCCGGGTGCCGCAGCCGATCGTCCAGACGCGCCTGGCCGGACGCGAGTTCACCGTCGACTGCCTGATCGACCGCGACGGGTCGCTGGCCGGCGCGGTGCCGCGCTGGCGGCTCGAGACGAAGGCGGGCATCTCGACGAAGGGACGGACATTCGAGGACGACGCCGTCATCGCCGGCGTGCGCGAGCTCGTGACCGTCGCGGGCCTGCAGGGCGCCGCCAACGTCCAGGGCTTCGCCGACGACGACGGCGCGGTCTTTTTCGTCGAGGTCAACCCGCGCTTCTCCGGGGCGCTGCCGCTGTCGCTCGCCGCCGGCGCGGACCTCGTCGGCGAGTACCTGCGCGGCGTGACCGGCCAGCCGCTGCGGCCCGAGCGGCTGACGTTCCGCGCCGGCGCCAGCATGGCCCGCTACTACCAGGAGGTCTTTCGCGGATGAAGGTCCTCGTCGCGATCGGCACCCGGCCGGAGATCATCAAGCTCGCGCCCGTCGTGCGCGCGCTGCGCGGCCGGCCCGAGTTCGAGGTCCGGGCGGTCGCCACCGGCCAGCACTACGACAGCTCGCTGATCGACGTGCTGCACGAGCGGATGGGGCTGCGCATCGACGAGACCTGGCGGCTGGAGGGCGACGAGGCGCAGCGGCTGGGGTCGATGCTCACGCGCGCGATCGCCGAGGTGCGGACCTGGTCGCCGTCCGTCGTGCTCGTGCTCGGCGACACGAACACGGTGCCGATGTTCTGCCTGGCGGCGCGTCGCCACGGGGTGCCGGCCGTGCATCTGGAAGCCGGGATCCGCTCCTTCAACCCGCGCTCGATGGAGGAGGTCAACCGGCGCACCGCCGCCGCGCTGGCGTCCCTGCACTTCGCTCCGACCGAGCTGGCGGCACGCTTTCTCGGTGACGAGGGCGTCGCCGCCGAGCGCATCCACGTGGTCGGCAACCCGGTCATCGACGTGCTGCGCGAGTCGGGCGTGGCGCGCCGTGCCCCCGGCGAGCGAAGCGGCGTCGTCGTCACCGCCCACCGGCCGACGAACGTCGACGACCCCGAGCGCCTGGCGCGCCTCGTCGCGCTGCTCGAGGGTCTCGCTGAGCGGCTGGCGCCGGTCACGTTCCCGCTGCATCCGCGCACGCGGGCGCGGCTCGAGCAGGCGGGCGCGATCGACGCGCTGCGCGCGGTCGACGGCCTGACGCTGCTCGATCCCGTCCCCTACCTCGACATGCTCGAGTCGATCGCCCGCGCGCGCGTCGTCGTGACCGACTCGGGCGGGCTGCAGGAGGAGGCGTCGTGGCTCGGCACGCCGGTCGTCGTGCTGCGAGCGTCGACGCCGCGCTGGGAGGGCGTGCAGGCGGGGACGTCGGTCCTCACGGGGCTGGACGTCGACCGCGCGCTGGACGCGGCGTCGACGTTCGCGACGCCCGCCGAGCAGGCGCGCGCGTTCGCGACCGCCTGTCCCTACGGCGACGGCCACACGTCGCAGCGCGTGGCCGAGATCCTCGCCGATCCCGACGTCGCGCCGCTGCTGCGCCTCGACGAGCCCGACCTCAGCACGGGCTGGGTGCCGGCGTGATCGCGGCGGTGCTGTTCGACCTCGACGACACGCTCTACGACCAGCGCGACTGGCTGGCGCCCGCGTGGGCTGCCGTGGCCGCGGCGGCGGCACCCTACGGCGTCGCGCGTGTCGCGCTGGAGCGCGCGTTGACCGCCGTCGCGGCCGAGGGATCGGATCGCGGCCGGATCATCGACCGCGCGCTGGCGCGTGCCGGCGCCCCCGGGGACGTGCCGATCGCGCCGCTGCTGGCGGCGTTCCGGTGCTCGGTTCCCAGCAGCCTGTCGCCATACGACGGCGCGCGCGCCGCGCTGCGCAGCCTGCGCACCGAGCTGCCGATCGGCCTCGTCAGCGACGGCGACGTGACGATCCAGCGCGCGAAGCTGCGCTGCCTCGCGCTCGAAGACGCGTTCGACGTGGTCGTGCTGTCCGACGAGCTCGGGCGCGAGCGGCGCAAGCCCCATCCGGCGCCGTTTCGCGCGGCGCTCGCCGCCCTCGGTGTGCCTGCCGAGCACGCCGTCCACATCGGCGACCGGCCCGACAAGGACGTTCGCGGCGCCGCCGCGGTCGGCATGCGCGCGATCCGCGTGCGCACGGGCGAGTACGGGGCGGTACCCGACGATCCCGCGCCGTGGCGCAGCGCGCGCGACGTCGGCGCGGCGGTCTCGATCGTGCGCGAGCTCGGCTTCAGGGGCCGAGCAGCCGAGTGAACGCGTCGCTGGGTAGCTCGGCGAGCACGACGAGCTGCCCCGCATCGGCCGGGGTGAACGGCCAGGCCCGCCCCGACCGCAACGCCGCGGCGCGCAGCCTGCGCGCCGCGAGCCGGCCGCGGCGCGCGTCGCCGACACGCGCGAAGGCCCACGCCGCCGGCGCCCAGTAGCCGACCCGCGACGGCGCCGAGCCCGCGGGACGGCGAAAGCGCGCGATCGCCTCGGGACGGTCCCAGCGCGGCTGCTCGCGCGCGAAGCGGCGCATCAGCGCCCGCGCGCGCCCACCGCGCACGAGGCCGAAGGCGACGGCCCAGGTCTGCTGCAGCGCATCGGGATACAGGACACGCCAGTTCGTCGGCTGGCGCACGCCGTCGCCGTGCTTGGCCCAGTCGTAGGCGCCGGTCCGGGGGTTCCACAGCCGTCGCACACCGGCGCGCAGGCGCCGCGCCGACGACGATGCGCTCGCCTCGAGCAGCGGATCGCCGAGCGCGCGGGCGAGCATCGCCGCCGACCGCAGGCCGGCGAACGCCTCGGCCTGGTCCATCAGGTACTTCACGTGCGCCGACGGGCTGGCCCACGTCAGCCCGTCGCGCGTCTGCGTGGCGGCGATCGCCGCGACGGCGGCGGCGATGCCCGGCTGCAGCTCACGCAGCCGCTCGCGGTCGCCCGTCGCCTGCCAGGTCGCGTTGACGGCGATCAGGAACGTGCCGGCGTAGGCGTCGGTCGAGTCCATCCCTCCCGTGCTGGCCGGGACGCCATCGGTGACGGTGTAGTCCGTGACGAAGCCGGCGGTGTCCTGGTGCTCGCGATACCAGCGCAGCCAGCGCCAGGCCGCGTCCGTGAAGCGCTGGTCGGCGGCCAGCTGACCGGCGCGCGCGAGGCCGATGGCGGCGAAGTTGCTCAGGTAGGGCCAGATCGCGCGCTGGTCGACCTGGTTGGCGATGGCGCCGTCGGGAAGCTGCGCCCGAAGGATCCACTCGGCTTCCGAGCGCGCCTCGTCGGCGGCGGTGGCGCGAGCCGTCGCCGGCAGGATCAGCGCCAGCATGACGAGCGCGGCGATCGCAGCGACAACGGCGACGCCGGCAGCTGCGCGGGTCATCCGCTCGTGGTGGGACACATCGTGCATCGGTCGGTCTGATGGTGGCGTGAACCGCATCCTCGCGCGTTGGCGGCGGACGAAGAGACGATCGAAGCTTCTCGCGCGGTCCGGCGTCCGTCGGGCCGCAAAGTACTCTCGTTGCCGATGACCGCCGTCGCCGAAGCCGAGATCGAGCCCCGCACGTACGCCGACGACGAGGCGCTGCTGGGCGGCATCCTCGACGACGTCATCCGCGCCGTCGAGGGCCCCGCGGCGCTCGAGCTGCACCGCCGCGCGATCGAGCTCGGCGAGCGCTCGCGCAGCGGCGACGGCGCCGCTGCCGACGAGCTCGCGCAACTCGTCGCGGGCCTCGAGCTGACGCAGATCGTGCTGCTGATCCGCATGCTGACGCGCTGGTTTCAGCTCATGAACCTCGCCGAGGACCTCGACCGCGTGCGCCGCATCCGCAAGCTCGACGCCCAGCCCGGTCCGCGCCGCGGCTCGCTGCACGCCGCCGTCGCGCAGCTCGCCGCCGACGGCACGAGCGCCGCCGAACTGCACGAGACGCTCGCCGAGGCCGAGGTGCGGCTCGTCCTGACGGCGCACCCGACCGAGGCGCGGCGCTACACGACCGTCAGCAAGCTCGCGCGCATCTTCACGCTGCTGCGCGAGCTCGACGAGCGCCGTCCCGGGCGCGGCAAGCGCGAGCTGATCCGCCGCCAGATCGCCGCCGCGGTGCAGGAGATGTGGGGCTCTGACGAGCTGCGCGCGGTGACGACGACCGTCATGGACGAGGTCCGCGCGGGCCTCATCTACTTCAGCTCGACGCTCGCCGAGGTCGTGCCCGAGGTCTACCGCGACCTCGAGTCCACGATCCGCACGACGTACCCGGACTACGACGAGCCGGTCCCGCCGCTGCTGCGCTTCGGCTCCTGGATCGGCGGCGACCGCGACGGCAACCCGAACGTCACGCCACAGGTCACGGCCGACGCGCTGGCGCTCATGAAGGACTCCTGCCTGTGGCATCACCAGGACGAGCTTGCGGCGCTGGCGAGCCGGATCACGCTTTCCTCGCGCGTCGCGGGCGAGCCCGCCGAGCTCACCGAGCTGCTCGGCCGGCTCGAGCAGCGCTTCCCCGAGGTCGCCGCGCTGGGCCACGACCGCAGCCCCGAGGAGCCCTACCGGCGGCTGTTCAAGCTGCTCGCCGAGCGCGTGCGCGCGACGCGCAAGGGCTGGGACAGCGGCTACCGCCAGCCCGAGGAGTTGCTCGCAGACCTGCGCGTCGCCGAGATCGCGCTGCGCGAGCAGAACGCGTCCTTCGTCGCCGAGGACGCGCTGCGCGACGTCATCCGCCAGGTCGAGGTGTTCGGATTTCACTTCGCGCTGCTCGACATCCGCGAGAACTCGCAGGTGCACCGCGCCGCGCTCGGCGAGATCTTTGCGGTGCTCGGCGTCCAGGAGGGCTACGCGGAGCTGCCCGACGCCGAGCGCGCCGCGATCCTCGCGCGTGAGATCGCCGACCGGCGCCCGCTGATCCCGCTCGACATCAGCGGCTTCGGCGCCGCGACGCGCGAGGTCGTCGAGACGTTCCGCACGCTCCACGACCTGCTGCGCGGCGAGCACCCGGGGACGATCGACTCCTACGTCATCTCCAACACGACCTGCCCGTCGGACCTGCTCGAGGTGCTGCTGCTGATGAAGGAGGTCGGCCTCGCCCGCGCCGGCGGGCAGGACGCCCAGCTGCGGATCGTGCCGCTGTTCGAGTCCGGCGAGACGCTCGCCAACTCCGCCGCGACGATGCGCACGCTGCTGCGGACGCCGGTCTACCGCGCCGCCCTGGACGCCGTCGGCGAGCAGCAGGTGATGGTCGGCTACTCGGACTCCAACAAGGACGTCGGCTACGTCGCGTCGGGCTGGCGCGTCTACAGGGCCCAGATCGAGATGGCGGAGGTCTTCCGCGAGCACGGCCTCGCGTGGCAGTTCTTCCACGGCCGCGGCGGCGCCGTCGGGCGCGGCGGAGGGCCGAGCTACACGGCCGTGCGGGCGCAGCCGCCGGGCACCGTCGCCGGGCGCCTGAAGGTCACCGAGCAGGGCGAGATGCTGTCGGCGAAGTTCTCGCTGCCGGAGATCGCCCACCGCGAGCTGGAGCTGACGGCGAGCGCGACGCTCGTCACGACGCTGGACCGCACGGCCGGCGAGCAGGCCGAGCGCCAGCAGCGCTTCGAGACCGTCGTCGCGGAGATGGCCGAGGTCTCGACGGCGGCGTACCGCCGGCTCGTCTACGACGACCCGGACTTCGCCGGCTTCTTCCACGCCGCCACGCCGGTGCGCGAGGTCTCGCGCCTGCAGCTCGGGTCGCGGCCCGCGCGGCGCAAGGCGAGCGCGCGGATCGAGGACTTCCGCGCGATCCCGTGGGTCTTCTCGTGGACGCAGGCGCGCGCCGTCCTGCCGGCCTGGTTCGGCCTCGGCACGGCGCTGCAGACGGCGCGCGAGCACCACGGCGTCGCGCTGCTGCGCGAGATGGAGCGCGATTGGCCGTACTTCGCCGCGCTGATCTCCAACGCCGGGATGGCGTGCGTGAAGGCCGACCTCGACATCGCCCGGCGCTACGCCGAGCTATGCGCCGACGACGAGATCCGCGAGCGCATCTGGGGGACGATCGAGGAGGAGTTCCGCCGCACCGTGCGCGAGATCGGCGCCGTCCGCGACGAGCAGCAGCTGCTCGACCGCGAGCCGATCCTGCAGCGCGCGCTCGCGCGCCGCAACCCGTTCATCGACCCGCTGTCGTTCGTGCAGCTCGAGCTGCTGCGCCGCCTGCGCGCGCCCGGCGGCGATCCCGACGACCCCGACCTCGTGCGGGCGAGCCTGCTGGCGATCAACGGCATCGCCGGTGGCCTGCGAAACACCGGATGACGCGCGTCTACGTCTGCGGGCACCGCAACCCCGACACCGATTCGATCGCCGCCGCGATCGGCTACGCCGAGCTGAAGAACCGCCTCGACGGCGGCACGACGGAGTACGTCCCGGTGCGCCTCGGCGTCGTCAACGCGCAGACGCAGTGGCTGCTCGAGCGCAGCGGCGCTGCCGTCCCGCGCCACCTCCCCCACGCCTACCTGCGCGTGCGCGACGTCATGCGCACGGATTTCCCGGTCTCCGACCACGGCGCACCCGTGCGCACCGTCGGGCTGATGATGGCCTCCGAGGGCGTCGACCTCGTGCCGATCGTCGACGACGACGGCGTCCTGCTGGGCCTGCTGACCGAGCGCGCGCTGGCGCGGCGCTACATCCGCGAGTCGCGCGAGGCGTCGCGGCTGGACGTACCGACGCCGGTCTCGACGATCGTCGAGGTGCTCGAGGGCGAGCTGCTGGCGGGCGACCCCGACGTGACGATCAAGGGACGCGTCTGGGTGCAGGCGATGCACTCGACCGCCGACAGCAAGGTCCAGCCCGGCGACGTCGTCGTGATCGGCGACCGGCCGCAGGCGACCGAGGTCGCGCTCGCGCACGGGATCGCGCTGCTCGTGCTGTCCAACGACACGCAGCCGACCGACCGCATCCTGAAGCTCGCCGCCGGCCAGGGCACATGCGTCGTCTCGTCGCCGCTGGACTCCTACGTCACGAGCCGGATGATCACGCTGTCGGAACCCTGCCGGGCGTTCGTCGAGGGCGACCCGCTGACGGTCGGCAAGGACGATCTCGTCCGCGACGTCTCCGACGAGATCAAGAACGTCCACTACCGCGGCGCCGTGGCGACCGATCGCGACGGCAGGCCGATCGGGATCGTGACGCGCACGAACCTCGTCAACCCGGCGCCGCGCCGCGTGCTGCTCGTCGACCACGGCGAGCGCGCGCAGAGCGTGCCGGGCATCGAGGAGGCCGAGATCGTCGAGATCCTCGACCACCACCACATCGGCTCGATCGAGACGAAGCTGCCCGTGACCGCGATCTTCGACCCCGTCGGCTCGACCTCGACGCTCGTCGTCGAACGCTTCCGCCAGGCCGGCGCCGAGCCGGCGCCGGCGACGGCGACGATGCTGCTCGGCGCGATCTGCTCGGACACCGTCCTGCTGACGTCGCCGACGACGACCGAGCGCGACCACCACGCGACGGCCTACCTCGAGTGGCTGCTGCACGTCGACGCGCGGCAGTTCGGCCGCGAGATGTTCGAGCAGAGCTCCGACGTCGCCGACGTCGCCGCCGCCGACCTCGTCACGCGCGACCTCAAGGAGTACGAGCTCGACGGCGGCCGGACGCTGAGCGTGGCGCAGATCGAGACCGTCGGGAGCGCCGTCTTCGACCGCGCCGAGGAGCTGCGCGCCGCCGCGGCGGCGCATCGCGAGCGCCGCGACCACGTCCTGTTCGCGCTCATGCTGACCGACATCCTCGCCCAGCACACGCGGCTGCTCGTCACCGGCAACGAGGCGCTCGCCGAGCGCGCGTTCGGCACGCCGGTCGTCGACGGGGCGATCGAGCTGCCCGGCGTGATGAGCCGCAAGAAGCAGGTCGCTCCCGGCCTGCTGGCGGCGGCGAGCGCGAGCTGAGCAGCACGAGTTCCGACACGGCAGCGGCGGCGGCGATCGCTCGCCGCCGCCGCATCTGCGCCCCACGGTCGCCGCCGCCTACCGGATGCCGGCCTTCCAGGCGTCGAACAGGCCCCACGCGTTGTTGCTCGTCGCGTTGTTGCGCGAGTTGAACAGCGCGACGATCTGCACGTCGCCGGGCAGCATCACGAGCTGCGATCCGCAGCCGCGGCCCTTGTCGCTGCCACAGCCGCCGTTCTTCTTGTCGGCCAGGCCGAGCCCGCGGGCGTCGGGATCGATGAAGCCGTTGGACGGCCCGCCGTTGCTCGCCAGATCGTCGAAGCCGAGCTCGCCGTCCTTCATCGCCTGCACGGTCGCGCGGCTGACGAAGCGGCCGTGCTCGAGCTTGGCCAAGAACTCGCCGAACTCCCGGGCGTTGATGATCAGGCCGCCGGTCGGATTTGCGACCGTCGGGACCGGCAGGATGCCGGACAGGTTCTTGTTGAGGAAGTCGTACTTCAGCGCGCGGTTGTTCGTGCGGAAGTTCCAGCCCGCCGCGACGCCCTGCGCCGAGAGCATGTCCAGGACGCGATCGCCGTACATGTCCATGATCTCGCCGTAGGCCTTCGTGCCCTTGCCGCAGCCGTGCTGCGCGATCGACGCCTCGACCTTCGGCTTGTCGATCAGCCCGGCGAGGAGGTAGCCGAGGTGGACGTAGTTCATGTTCTCGTAGCCCTTCTTCCCCGTCGTGCCGCCCTCGGCCGCCTTCATGTGAAACAGCCAGGCGTCCTCGTCCTTGACGGCCTTGGACGGTCGGAAGATGCCCGAGCTCATGTCGAGCACGTGCTCGAACGTCAGCGACATCATGCCCGCGCCAAGCTGCCAGCAGTCCGGGTACCAGGGGAACACCGGCGACTTGACGGACATGCCGCGCTTGGCCAGCTCCTGCATGACGGCGGTCGCCGTGACGAGCTTCGTCGTGCTGGCGGTCAGCGACTCCGTCGAGCTCGTGAACGGCAGGCTGATGTCGAAGCCGTTCTTGCCCTCCGAGAGGTACGAGTTGCCGCCGCCGCCGGAGCGCACGACCTTGCCGTTGCTCGTCAGCGCCCAGCCGAAGCCGACGACCTTCTTGTCGAAGTGCTTGTCGATCCGCTCGGCGATCTCGTCGAGGTCGAGCGCGTAGTCGGCCTCGATCCGCGACGGGCGGCCGGCGGGCGAGCCGCTCATGCCGATCGCGTACTGGCGGCCGAACTGCAGCCGCACGAGCGCGAACGCGCCGCTCGCGGTCTGTGTGCCCTTGGCCACGTCGAAGTACTCGCCGGTGATGCCGCCGTCGGCCTTGCGCGTGCCGAAGAAGACCGTCACCCAGGCGGGGCGCTTGCCGGCCTGCGCGGGACCCTCGGCGACGCCGAAGGCGCCGGACCCGTTCTCACGCCAGTACTGGCGCGATCCGTCGGGCGCCAGCGACGTCGAGCGGCCGACGAAGGCGCCGTCCATGTCCGAGCGCGACGTCGACTGAAAGCCCGCCTCGCGGGCGCCGGGCCACGGGATCGAGCCCGCCGCGATCGCGGTGAAGATGTCCGGGCCGAAGTCGCTGCCGCCGCCGCGGACGAGGCGGTCGCCGCTCTTGAAGATCTTCAGCTTGATCGTGCCGGCCGTCGTGCGCGTGCCCTTGGCGACGTCGTACCAGGCGCCGTCGATGACGTTCTTGCTGCGCGTGCCGCGGAAGACGAACGCGTACTTGCGCCCGGGGTGCTCGGCGTAGCCGACGACCTTCGTGCCGTCGGCGCGCAGGTACAGGGCGCCACCGTCGTCGCCGCGGTAGATCCGCGTGAGCTTGGGGGGCAACTCGCCCGCGGACAGCGGCGGCTGCGGTGACGGCGCGGGTGGATCGGGCGCCACGGGTCCGGTCGGTGCCCCGATCGGGGGCGGCGGCGGGGGCGGCGGCGGCGGAGCGGCGACCGGCGGCTGGCTGCCCGGGCCGCCGGGGACCTGCGCCTGTGCGGCGGTCGCGGCGCCCCCGAGCAGCGCGGCGCAGAGCGCGCCCGTCGCGCAGGCGCGCGCCGCTGCATGAAGGCCGCGCGGGCGATCGCTGGACGGGATGCGGAGGGTGCTGTCGAAGCCGGACATTGGCGTTCTCCTGAGGTCGTGCTGCGGGTGCCTTCGCAGCATCGACTCAGAGCGGTCCCGGCGCATGAGGGGTGATCCCTCATCCTCGGCGGCGGGACCGGCCGCGCGCGCGGCCGGCTCCCGTCTGCATCGGCGAGACCGTATCCTGCGCGTCGCGCATGCCCCAACCACCCGTCAGGATCGCCGTCGCCGGCGGCGGCTACGGCGCCAAGGTGCCGCTGCCCGTGCTGCGCGCGATCGAGGAGTTCGAGCCCGTCGCCGTCTGGTCGCGCCGCCCCGAGCGCGCGGCCGAGCTCGCCCAGCAGCACGGCCTGCAGCTCGGCACCGACGACATCGACGCGCTGCTGTCGCACCCGGGCCTGGAGGCCGTCCACGTCGCGACGCCCGTCGCCACGCACGCCGAGATCGCGATCGCCGCCGCACGCCGCGGCCTGCACGTGCTGTGCGAGAAGCCGCTCGCGCTCGACCTCGCGCAGGCGCGCGACGTCGCCGCCGCGGTGCAGGCGGCCGGCGTCGTCTGCGTCGTCAACTACGGGCGGCGCTTTCAGCAGACGCGCGAGCGCCTGCTGCAGCGCGTCGCCGAGGTCGCCGGCGCGCCGCGGATGGTGTCGATCTCGCTCGTCTTCGACGATCACGCCGAGGCCGGCTCGCGGCCGTTCACCTGGGTCCAGGACGCCGACCTCGGCGGCGGGCGGCTGCAGGCCTACGGCGTCCACGACCTCGACCTGCTCGTCGAGGCGTTCGGCGAGGTCGAGGCGGTCGCGGCGGCGACCGAGGTCGGCGTTGCCGACCGCAGGACGCGCGACGGTGAGCCCCGCACCGTCACCGCCGAGGACGCCTACGTGATCGTCGTGCGCTTCCGCGGCGGCGGCCTCGGGCAGATCAGCCTGACGGCGACCGCGCGCCACAAGCGCGGCGACGTCGTCGAGGTCTTCGGCTCCGAGGGCACCGTGCGACTGGACGCCGACCGGCGCCTGCACTCCGGTCGCGCCGGCGAGGAGCTGCAGACCGAGGGGCCGCTGAGCGCGGACTCCAAGCAGGCCTACGCGCGCGTCGCGCGCAGCTTCTTCGCCGCGATCCGCGACGGCGCGCCGGCCGAGCCCGGCCTCGGCGCGGCGCTGCGCGTGCAGGCGCTGCTCGACGCCGTCCGCCGCGCCGGCGACGAGCGCCGCTGGGTGGCGCCCGAGCGCGTCTGAGCCGTCTGCGTCGTCGACAGGTGCGTACGACGCCGCGTTGGCGGATAATCGCGCCGTGCGCGCGATCGGCCACTCCGACGGAGTCTCCATCAAGGCCTACGCCGGCACCTCCGGCGTGATCCTCGCGTTCGACGTCGCGGTCGAGAAACGGCCGGGACTGCTCGGCTTCGCGATCGAGCGCTCGGGCGGCAACCGCCCGAACAAATGGCTCGGCGGGGGCCTGCACTTCCCCGGCGTCGAGCGCGCGGCCGGCACGTTCCCGACGAGCCAGAACGCGCCGATCCAGAAGTTCCGCTGGTCGGACTACACGGTCTTCCCGGACACGACCTACACGTACACCGTCCACCCGGTCTACGGCACGCCGGCCAAGCTGCGCCTCGATCCCGGACCCTCGGTGACCGTCATGACGTCGAGCGTCACGCGCGGTGACCACCGCATCGTCTTCAACCGCGCGGCGGCCGCCAGCCAGGCGTTCGCGCGACAATTCCCCGAGGTCGATGCCGAGCTGACCGCCGCCCGCAAGCAGCGGCGCGAGCCCAAGCCGCTGCCGGGCGAGGTGCTGGCGTGGCTCAGCCGCGGCGCGCTGGAGCAGATCACCGGCTTCTGCCAGCGGGCGCTGGACCCGACCTGGGCGCTGGACATCGCGATCTACGAGTACGAGCTGCCGGAGATCCGCGACGCGGTCGACGCCGCGCGCAACCGCGGCGCCGAGGTGCGGATCGTCTACCACGCGGCCAAGGACGATCACCAGACGCACCTCAACGAGCAGCACGTCGCGCACTGGGCCGAGACGCACAAGCGCGCGCGGCTGACGAGCGGCATCTGCCACGACAAGTTCATGGTCCTCAGCCGCATCGACAACGAGCGGCGCGCGCCCGCCGCCGTCCTGTGCGGCTCGACGAACTTCACCCACAACGGCGTCTACCGGCAGGCCAACGTCGTCCACACCGCCAACCGGCCCGAGCTCGCGACGCGCTACCTCGAGCTGTTCGAGGTGCTGTTCAGCGGCAAGACCGTCGGCGAGACGCGCACGTGGATCAACGTCAACAACCCGCTGTCGTCGGACGCCGGCATCGTCGCGGGCTTCTCGCCGCGCAGCGGCGCCGTCGACCTGGACCTGTTCGCAGCGGAGATCCGTGGCGCCGCGCGCGACGTCCTGTTCTGCACGGCGTTCAAGCTCAACGAGCGCATCCTCGAGGAGCTGCGGGGCAAGCCCAACGACGACATCCTGCGGTTCGGCCTGCAGAACACCGCCGACGACACGATCACCGGCGTGCACCGCGACCGCACCGCGGACTTCGTCGCGACGGCGATGCTCAACGAGGGGCTGGAGGGCTTTCTGAAGGAGTCCAAGGCCGGCCAGGCGGGCAACATCCTCATCCACACCAAGCTCGTCGTGATCGACTTCACGTCCGACGCGCCGACGGTGATCAGCGGCTCGCACAACCTGTCGGTCTCGGCGTCGCAGGTCAACGACGAGAACTACCTCATCATCCGCGGCGCCGTCGACGTCGCCGACTGCTACGGCGTCGAGCTCATGCGCCTGTATGACCACTACCGCTTCCGCTGGCACCAGAGCCCGCGCTCGAAGGACGCGGGCGTGCCGGCGCCGCCGGAGGACCCGACCTGGCCGCACGGCACGCTCGCGCCCGACGACCGCTGGGCCAGGCCCTACTTCCAGGACGGCACGCTGGAGTGCGCCGACCGCGAGCGCTTCGCCGCGCCGGCCGCATAGTCGTGGCCCGCGCCGTCACGCTCGTCCGCCACGGGCAGACGGAGCGCTCGATCACGAGCACCTACTCCGGCCGCCTGGACATCGAGCTCACCGCCGCCGGCCGCGAGCAGGCACAGGCGACGGCGCAGCAGCTCGCGCAGGCGGGCATCGACGCGGTCGTCACGAGCCCGCTGCGCCGCGCCCGCGATACGGCGCAGGCGATCGCCGCCGCGGCGCGCGTGGCGCTGGCGGTCGACGAGCGGCTGACCGAGGTCGACTACGGCCCGTTCGAGGGCCTGGACCGCGACGGCGCGCGCGCCCGGCTGGGCGCCGACTACGAGCGCTGGCGCGCGGACCCGTTCGGCGCCCCCGTCGCGGGCATGGAGCCGTTGAGCGACGCGCTCGCCCGCGCCCGGTCGGCGACGAGCGACGCGCTCGCCGCGCACGAGCACCCGGTCATCGTCGGCCACCAGGGCATCCTGCGGATCGTGCTCGTCGCGCTCGGCGAGATCGAGCCGGGCGACTACTTCGACACGCGTCTGGACGAAGCGCGGCCCGTCCTCGTCGAGCGCCCGGCGATCGTAGGACCTTGACGCTGACGCGGTCGGCGTGTGTGCTTGCACCACGAAGGTGCGGTTGCACAGGTCTCGACCGTAGGGGGACAGGACTGAGATGGGCGAGCACGACGATCTCCTCAGGCGCTTCCAGCCGGCGCTGCGCTACGACTCCAACGAGCAGTTCTTCGCCGACAGCGCCGCGCAGTACACCGAGGCCCCGGGCGTCGAGCTGCGCCGCGTCCCGGCCGGCGGCAAGCCCGGGGCGCTGATCGCGAGCGCGGTTCCGGCCGGCGACGAGCCCAAGCTGTCGCTCGCGTTCCTCGCGCCGCAGACCTACGGCAACGGCGCCAAGGTCGACAAGACCGACGTGATCGGCGTGCGCGGCAGGGACTACCGCGCGCAGTACGTGAAGCTGCGCATGACGCGCCCCGATCTGAACAACCGCATGTACGCCCGCGCGGTCGAGGCCAACGGGCGCCTGTGGCTGCAGTACTGGCTGTGGTACTTCTACAACGACTACCAGCTCGCGCTCGGGGTCGGCACCCACGAGGGCGACTGGGAGTGCATCCAGCTGCGGATGGGGATCGACGGCGACGTGCCCGACATCGCCGTGTACGCGCAGCACCGCCACGGCGAGAAGCGCAATTGGGAGGACGTCGAGAAGCTCGCCGACAGCCCCGACGTGCCCCTCGCGTACATCGCGCGCGGCTCGCATGCCGCCTACTTCGAGCGCGGCTACCACCAGACCGAGGCCTGGTACGACATCGCCGACGGCAAGCGGCCGGCGCCGAGGCTGACGCTGGAGATCGTCGAGGACGCGACGCATCCGTGGATGCGCTGGCCCGGGCGCTGGGGCGACACGGCGCCGCGCGACCGCAAAGAGGCGCTCGACCAGTCGGCCCCCAGCGGCCCGGGCACGAAGAAGCACTGGCGCGACCCCAACCGGCTGCTCGACAACGCCAAGAAGTCCGTGCTGCGCGACAGCCCGCGCGCACCCGACGCCAAGCTCAGGCGCGGCAAGGGCCACCGGCTCGAGGTCGAGTACGACTTCTCGGCCCGGGCGATCCCGCCACGCGCGCTCGTCGTGACGGTCAACTCGCGCAACGAGAAGGGCGTGCCGCCGACGACGCACACCTTCGACGAGGTCGCCAGCAAGCCGACGTCGACGATCCGCAGCGAGATCGTGCTGCACCCCGAGCGCCACTACGACGTCTACACCTCGACCGTCGCGGGCGACCCCCCGCAGCCGTCGGCGTCGCGCTTCACCGAGATCGAGGCGGTGCACGAGGAGAAGGACCAGCCGTTCGGGCAGGAGGTCGCCCAGGCGGTCGGCAAGCTGTTCGCGAGGATCCGCGGCGACCGCTGATGCGCGGCGCGCGCGGGCCTACTCCTGCTCGGCTCCGCCCAGCGCCTCGAGCAGCTCGAGCGCCGCGATCTGCGCCGGCGTGCCGGCGATCTCGCCGCCGCCGAGATCCTCCAGCTCGGGGTGAAACGCGGCCTGGACCGCCACGCCTTCGTCGTCGATGTCCTCGAGCACGATCACCGCCCGGCCCGGCCCCGGCTCGTCGCCGGCGGTCGCCTGCGTCGCGGCCGTCGCGCTCGCCGCGGTCAGCACGGTGACCGCGAGCTCGCGCCAGTGCAGGACCGCGTCGTCGCGCTCGGCCGCGGACATCGACTCGACGTGATGGCGGTTGCGCTCGGCGAGCGCGGTCACGGCGGCGCCGACGGAGGCCTCCGAGAGCAGCGGGGCGGGATCGTCATGCATCGCCCTGAGGCTACTGTCCCGGCGGCCGGCACGGGCTACCCGAGGGCGAACTTCACGAGGTCGGGCATCGTGAAGTCGCCCTTCTTCGCCGACGGCAGGATCGGCGTCCAGCTCGGCTTGCGGCGCAGGTAGGACTGCGGGTCGCCGGCCAGCAGGCCGACGAGGACCTCGGCGACGATCCGCCCGCCGACGGGGCCCAGCCGCTGGCCGCTGCCGAGCGTCGCGGCCTCGCGCAGCAGGTAGAACCACAGCGGCGTGGCGGCCTCCAGCTGCGCGCGGCCCGCGGCCGGCAGGTCGATCCTGCCCAGGCCCAGCTGCGCCTTCGTCAGCGGCGGCGCGCCCATCGCGGCGGCGATGTCCTGCCCCGACGGCAGCCCGAGCGCGCGGCCGCGCCTGAGGTTCAGCAGCGGCAGCGACGGTCGCTTGCCCGGCAGGCCGGGCAGCTTCAACAGCGGCGCGGCGATGCTCGCGTCGATCTTGCGGCTGAGCTGCGGCCGCGCGCTCGCCGACGTCTTGAAGTACAGCGACCAGTCGATCGTCCACACCGCCGGCAGGCGGCGGAAGCCGCCGAGGTGCTCCAGCGGGCCGGGCCTGTCGGCGGAGGCGAAGATCGGCACGTCGACGACGACCTCGTTGAGGTCGTAGGCGGCCCGTACCTGGCTGTGGCCGTAGCGGTAGGCGGCGCCGGAGAACTCGACCGGCATGAACGGGGTGTTCTGCCACGCGAAGAACCTGATGTCGGTCGTCGCGGGAGCCCCGGCGCCGGCGCCCGCGATCAGGATCGCGCGCGCCGTCGGCGCGCCGACGATCCGCTCGAGGAAGTCGTGCACGACGATCCACTGGTAGTGCCAGCGCGTGATCCGCTGCGCTTCCTCGAACAGCGCCGCGCCCTCCAGCCGCTGGTTCCTGCGCGTGCGATCGACGACCTTGTTGTGGAAGCGGATGAACAGCAGCTGCAGCTGCGAGACGATGATGTTCTCGTCGTTGCGCGGGTCGCCGATCAGCGCCCGCGCCTGCTGGTTGCGGGGCAGGTCGTCGCGGTCGAACTCGCCGTTGGCGGTCGGGTTGCGACCGACGAGCAGCTTGACGCCGCGGTTCGTCGGGCTCGACCACTCGTACATGAAGGGGTCGTCGGCGGGGCCCGAGCCGTACAGGCAGTCCAGGTCGAAGCGCGGCGTGCGGAAGTCGACGAGCGCGTCGGGGTCGTTGTCGCGCTGCAGCTTGGACATCGGGTCGAACGTGATGTCGTGGTCGACGAACTGGCCCACGTACGTGTAGCCGGCCGGGATCTTCGTGTTGTCGCCGGCGGCCGCCGAGCCGCTCTCCTTGACGAGCTTGGCGAGCGCGACGAGCGCGGCGTCGTCGGGCCTGAGCGGCTGCGGGTCGCGGAACATGCGCCCGAAGCGCCCCTCGTGCAGCGGCGACAGCGCCACCTGCTGCTGGCCGCGCACCTGCGCGATGCCGTGTCGCGGCGCGCCCGTCGCAGAGCTGTCGGCCTGGTCGTCGACATCCTGGGTGCCGTTCGCCATCTCCCCACCTCCAGGGATCTCGCCGTTACGAAAGCGTCCTGGAGCCGACCTTAACCGCCCCGCGTACGGTGTGCGGGACTTCTTCTGCGAGCAGGACGAGGCGGGTTTCCGCGCGGACTCGGTGTCGTGGAGGACCTGAGCAGGCGCGACTGGCGCACGGCAAGGTCGTCGTCGCGGCGCAGGTGCTCGGCGCTGACCTACACCGGTCGTGACAGCCAACATCGCTTGCGTTCTGTGAGCGGCAGCCGTTAGGTTTCGAGCCACCAGCAAGGGCATCCCAAGGAAGAGGATCGAGCCATGCGCCACAGGCGTCCCAGTCCCGCGATGGTCGTAGCGATCATCGCCTTGACATTCAGCTTGATCGGCAACGGCTACGCGGCGACGCAACTCGCCAGGAACTCCGTCGGCACCACGCAGCTCAAGAACGACGCAGTCCGCTCTTCGAAGGTCAAGAACGGCACCCTGAGCGCAGCAGACCTGTCCGCCGCCGCGCGGGCGGCGCTGCGCGGCGGGCAGGGGCCGGCGGGCGCGACCGGTGCGCAGGGCGCAGCGGGCCCGACGGGTGCGCAGGGCGCAGCGGGCCCGACCGGGCCGCTGGGTCCTCAGGGCCAGCAGGGCCAGCAAGGTCTTCAGGGTCCGCGCGGACCGAGCGAGATCATCACCTCGAGCGCCGGCTGCTGTCCCGGGTTCAGCACCGGCGGCACGGTCGTCGACAGCCTGACGTTGCCTGCCGGCAATTACATGGTGATCGCAAGCGTCGCGATCCAGCACCTGGGTCTCGCCACCGATACCCGCGGCGGCCGCTGCACCTTGAACCGCACCGGCAGCAGCGACGACTACGTCTTCGACTACCGCGGCGCCGGGAGCGATCAGGCCAGCCACTCGGCACAGCTGCCCGTGGCGGCGACGGGGACCACGACGGTCACGATGCGCTGTACCTCCAGCGTGACCGACGGCGCTCGCCTGCTGGACTCGCAGATCACAGCGATCCACACGGAGAACCTGAGCCTGCAGTAGGAGGTCGACCGAGTGCCGATTCGCTCGTTCGCCCTGCGGAACTAGCGCTGGTCGTGCGCCCGCGCAGCGGTGATCTGCGCCTGCACCGCGTCGCGCACGATGCACCCCTCGACGTGGTCGTTGACGATCCCCGTCGCCTGCATCAGCGCGTAGGCGGTCGTCGGGCCGACGAAGCGAAAGCCGCGCTTCTTCAGCTCGCGCGCGAGCGCCTTGGACGCGGGCGTGATCGCAGGCATGTCCGACAGCGAGCGCGGTGCGGGCTCGGGCGGCTCGGGCGCGAAGGACCACAACAGCGCGCCGAGCGTCTCGCCGGCCGCGTGCAGCGCGACCGTCGCGCGGGCGTTGGCGATCGTCGCCTCGATCTTCGCGCGGTTGCGCACGATCCCCGCATCAGCCATCAGCCGCGCCACGTCGGCGTCGCCGAAGCGCGCGACCTGCTCGGGATCGAAGCCGCGAAACGCGGCGCGGAAGTTCTCGCGCTTGCGCAGGATCGTGATCCAGGCCAGGCCAGACTGAAAGCCCTCCAGGCAGAGGCGCTCGAGCAGGCGCTGCTCGTCGCGCACCGGCCTCCCCCACTCCTCGTCGTGGTAGGCGATGTAGAGCTCGTCCGTCGTCGGCCAGCAGCGCACGACGGCGGCCTCGGGCTCAGCGCGCGACACGCAGCGCCTCGGTCACATCGGAGAAGAACAGGCCCGGCGTCGGGCCGCCCTGCAGCACGACGATCCGGCCGCGGTCGGAGACCGCGCCGAGGCCATGGCGCGGCGTCTTCAGGCGCGGCTCGGCGCGCCAGCGGCGCGTGCGCGGATCGAAGGACTCGACCTCGGCGATCGTGCCCGCGCGCTCCTCGCCGCCGACGACGACGATCCGGCCGCTGACCGTGGCGGCGGCGATCCCGCCGCGCGCCCTGCGCAGCGCGGGCAGGCGCTCCCAGCGGCGCCTGGCCGGGACGTAGCGCTCGGCGACGCGGACGTTGTTCAGCCCGCCGGCGCGGCCGGCGAGGACGTAGAACGCGCCACCGCTGACGGCGCCCGCGAGGTGCTCGCGGGCGCTGCGCAGCGGCGGCCCGCTCGACCAGCGCCGGCGCCTGAAGTCGTAGATCTCGAGCGTCGCGAGCGCCACGCCGGCGCGCGCGCCGCCGGCGACGTAGAGGCGATCGCCGATCACGCCGGCGGCGATCGCGCCGCGCGCCGTCGGCGCCCCGCGCAGCCTCGTCCAGCGGTCGGCGACAGGCTCGTAGCGCCACAGCGCGTTCGTCTCGGCGGCGAGGCCGGCGGCGGCGGTGTAGCCGCCGACGACGTACAGATCGCCCGCGTAGGCGACCGCCGCGGCGTGGTTGACGGCCTGCGGGATCGGCGCCACGCGCGCCCAGCGGTCGCGGCGCAGGTCGTAGCGCTCGACGATCTCCGTCGTCGCGCCACCGGGCGCCGCGAAGCCGCCGACGACGAAGGCGCCGTCGCCGATCCGCGCCGCCGCGACCTCCGTGCGGGCGACGGTCGAGCGCGCGAGCGTGCGCCAGCGCTCGGCGGCGGACGACGACGACGGGCCGCCCTCGCCGCTGCCGAGCCCGGAGAGCGCCGCAAACACGAGCACGACGGCGAGCGCGACGGCCCAGCCCAGCAGCCACACCCGGCCGACGTTCACGATGCCTGCTCCGTCGCGCGCTCGTCGTGGCCCGGACAGCGCAGCACCGGCAAGCGCGGATAGCGCGGGTAGCGCTCGTCCTCGCGCGAGCGCCGGCACAGCGAGAACGAGGAGCCGCGCGTGTTGCGCACCACCTGCTGGTGGCGGCAGCTGTCGCAGAGGCCGACCGCGGGCGGCGCGTCCATACCTGCAGCGTAGTCGCGCGCCGAGAACGGGCGCTCTCCCAAGAATGGTTGACTAAGCAACTACAATCGTCCTCGATGAGGATCTTCTTTCGCCTGCTCGGCTTCCTGCGCGACTACAAGAGCGGCCTGTGGTGGTCGGGCCTGCTGGCGCTGTTGGCGATGGTCGCGACGGTCGCGATCCCGGGGCTGACGGGGGCCGCGATCGGCGCCGTGCAGGACGGCGACCGCGACCGGCTGCGGCTGCTCGTGCTGCTGATCGCGGTCGCCGGCGTCCTGCGCCTCGTCCTCACGGTCGCGCGCCGCCTGATCGCCGGCCGCGTGTCGCTCGGCGTCGAGCTGGACCTGCGCAACCGCGTCTACGAGCACCTGCTCGCGCTCGAGCTGGGCTTCTTCGATCAGCAGCAGACCGGCCAGCTGATGTCGCGCGCGACCTCTGACCTGTCCGCCGTGCGCTTCTTCCTCGGCTACGGCGTCGTGCTGATCTCGCAGGCGATCCTCACGCTCGTCTTCGCGTCGGTCGCCGTGATCGTCATCGACCCGATGCTCGCGCTGATCGCGCTCGCGCCCGTCCCCGTCGTGATCGGGATCGCGCAGCGCTACGGCCGCCAGGCGCGGCCCGCGCTGCAGGAGGTCCAGCAGCGCATCGGCGAGCTGACGGCGGACGTCGAGGAGAGCGTCGGCGGCGTCCGCGTCGTCAAGGCGTTCGCGGCCGAGGGCCGCCGCGAGCAGCGCTTTCGCGAGACGATCGCGCGCGTCTTCGAGCAGTCGATGATCACGACGCGCCAGCGTGCGTTCTACACCCCGTTTCTCGCGTTCCTGCCGCAGATCGGCCTCGCGGCGCTGCTGCTCGTCGGCGGGCGCATGGTGATCGACGGCCGCATGACGATCGCCGAGTTCTCCTCCTTCTACCTCTACCTGTTGATCTTGCTCGGCCCGATGCGCACGCTCGGCTGGACGCTGAGCCTGACGCAGCGCGCGACCGCGTCCGGCGCGCGCCTGTTCGAGCTGCTCGACCGCGAACCGCGGATCGTCGCGACGCCCGACGCCGTGCCGATGCCGCCCGGATCGGGTCGCGTCGAGCTGCGCGGCGTGACGCTCTCCTACGGCGACGATGTGGACGAGGATGCGAACGCCTCGCTGCGCAACGTCTCGCTCGACGTCGAGCCCGGCACGACGATCGCCCTCGTCGGCGCGACCGGCTCGGGCAAGACGACGCTCGTGCAGCTCATCCCGCGCCTGTACGACCCGACCTCCGGGACCGTCCTCGTCGACGGCGCCGACGTTCGCACGGTCGACCCGCGCGAGCTGCGCAGCCAGATCGCGGTCGTCAACGACGACCCGTTTCTGTTCAGCGCGACGGTCGCCGAGAACATCGCCTACGGCCGCCCGGACGCGTCGCGCGAGGAGATCGTCGCGGCCGCCCGCCGCGCGCAGGCGCATGACTTCGTCGAGCGGCTGCCCGACGGCTACGACACGAAGGTCGGCGAGCGCGGGCTGACGCTCAGCGGCGGCCAGCGCCAGCGGATCGCGATCGCGCGCGCGCTGCTGGCCGACCCGCGCGTGCTGATCCTCGACGACGCGACCTCCTCGATCGACGCCTCGACCGAGCGCGCGATCAAGCAGGGTCTCGAGCAGGCGATGGCCGGCCGCACGACGTTCGTCATCGCCCACCGGCTCTCGACGATCGCGCTCGCCGACGAGATCGCGGTCCTCGACGGCGGCCGCCTGATCGACCGCGGCACCCACGCCGAGCTCGTCAAGCGCTCGCCGTTCTACCAGGAGATCGTCCAGAAGGGCCTGCCCGACCAGGTCTTCGCGACGCCCACGCCGCTCGAGCCGGAGGTCGCGGAGCTGTGAGCGCGCAGCACCAGCCCGCGGCCGCACGCGACGCGATCGCCGGCCAGTACGACGCCGACGGCACGCCGCTGACGACGGCCGAGCTGCGCCGCCGGCTGCGCGCGACCGGCGGGCGCGGGCGCAAGCTGCGCGGGCTGGCGTTTTTGCTCAAGCCCTATCGTCGCCGCATCGTCCTGATGTTCGGCGCGCTGCTGTTCGCGACCGCCGCCTCGCTGGCGCCGCCGCCGCTCGCCAAGCTCGCGATCGACGACGGCATCATCCCCGGCGACGTCGCCACGCTGAACCTCGTCGTCGTCGCCTTCGTCGTCAGCGCGCTCGTGTACTGGGGCGCGTCCTACGCGCAGACCTACCTCGTCGGCTGGGTCGGCCAGCGCGCGCTGCAGGACCTGCGCCTGCGGATCTTCGCGCATTTGCAGTCCCAGCCCGTCGGCTTCTACGAGCGCCGCCAGGCCGGGCAGCTGATCTCGCGCATGACCAACGACGTGCAGGCGCTCGACTCGCTCGTCACCGACAGCGTCGTGACGCTGTTTCAGAGCACGCTGACGCTCGTCGGCACGATGGCGATCCTGCTCTGGCTCGACGTCGAGCTGGCGCTGCTGACGTTCCTCATCTTTCCCGTGATGGCGATCGCGTCGCTCGCCTTCCGGATCGCCTCCGCCGACGCCTACGCGCGCACGCGCACGGCGATCGGCGCGATCACCGCCTACCTGCAGGAGTCGCTGTCGGGAATCCGCGTCGTGCGCTCCTTCAGCCAGGAGGAGCGCCACCTCGCGCGCTTCCGCGCCCTCAACGCGGGCAACCGCGACGTCAACATGACGACCGTCAACCTCAACGCCGCGTACTTCCCCGCGGTCGAGCTGCTGAGCGCGCTGGCGACCGTCGGGATCCTGCTCTACGGCGGCCTGCAGGCCGTCAACGGCGACATCGAGGTCGGCGTGATCGTCGCCTTCGTCGCCGCGCTGAACCTCTTCTTCGACCCGATCCAGCAGCTCTCGCAGCTCTACACGACCTACCAGTCCGGCATGGCCGCGCTGGACAAGATCTTCGAGCTGCTCGACGAGGAGCCCGACCTCGTCGACGCCCCTGACGCGATCGAGCTGCCCCGCCTGCGCGGCGAGATCGAGCTGCGCGACGTGAGCTTCGGCTACGGCGGTGGGCCCGACGACGAGGAGATGGTGTGGGCGCTGCAGGAGCTGTCGCTGAAGGTCGCGCCCGGCCAGACCGTCGCCCTCGTCGGCGCGACCGGCGCGGGCAAGTCGACGATCGCCAAGCTCGTCGCGCGCTTCTACGACCCGACCCGCGGCGCCGTCCTCGTCGACGGTCACGACCTGCGCGCGGTCACGCAGGACTCGCTGCGCCGGCAGCTCGGCGTCGTCCCGCAGGAGGCGTTTCTGTTCAGCGGCACGATCGCCGAGAACATCGCCTTCGGCCGTCCCGACGCCACGCCCGAGGAGATCCGGGCCGCCGCCCGCGCCGTCGGCGCGGACGAGTTCGTCGGCGCGCTCGAGCACGGCTACGAGACGCAGGTCGGCGAGCGCGGCACGCAGCTGTCCGCCGGCCAGCGCCAGCTCGTCGCGTTCGCGCGCGCACTGGTCGCCGATCCGCGCGTGCTGATCCTCGACGAGGCGACGTCGAACGTCGACCTGCACACCGAGGGGCGGATCGAGGACGGCCTGCGGCGCCTGCTCGCCGGCCGCACGGCGATCGTCATTGCCCACCGCCTCAGCACGATCCGCCAGGCCGGCCGGATCGTCGTCCTCGACAGCGGCCGGATCGTCGAGCAGGGCACGCACGAGGAGTTGCTCGAGGCGCAGGGCGCCTACTGGCGCCTGTACCGCGACTGGATGGAGCAGGCGGCGGCGTAGGAGTCGGCGGCCCGGGGCGGCCGCTGGGACCGCAGGCCGGTGGGTAGACTGGAGCCCGCGTTGCGGGGTCGTCTAATGGCAAGACGCCAGCCTCTGGAGCTGGTTATCGGGGTTCGAGTCCCTGCCCCGCAGTCAGCGCGCGGCGCGAGCGCGCCGAGCGCTCCGTGCGTCGCACGCGGCGCCGCCTGAGCGCCACGCCGGAGCCGCGGTCGGCGCAGAAGCACGGAGCCCGCGCGGTCCTGTTGTGGCGCGCGCGACGTCAATCGCCGCGGCCATCGGGGGCGAACTGCGCCGTGATGTAGGGCTCAAGGCCCGGGTCGAGCACGACGAGCACCTCGTCGCCGGGCGCGATGACCGTGTCGGCCTTGGGCACGAAGCCGGCCTTGCCGCGCGGCAGCACCGAGATGACGAGGCTGCCGTCGGGCAGCTTGATGTCCGCGACGGTGCGATTGGCGGCGGGCGCGTTGGCGGTCACCTCGACCTCGATGATCTCGAGCTTCTCGTCGGGCAGGTCGAGCAGATGCACGAGGCCGTGGCCGGGGACCTCGTGCTCGATGAGGTTGAGGATCAGGTCGGTCGCCGAGACCGCCGGCTGGATGCCGAGCAGCTTGAAATGCTGCAGGTTGCGGGGGTTGTTGCAGCGCGCGATGATCCGCTCGCAGAGGTACTTCTCCTTGGCGACCTGGCAGATGAGGATGTTGTCCTCGTCGTCGCCGGTGACCGCCACGACGAGGTCGGCGCGCTGGATGCCGGCCCGCTCGAGCACCCACAGCTCGGTGCCGTCGCCGTACTGGACGGCGTGCTCGAGCTCCTGCTCGATGCGCAGGTAGGCGCGCCGCTCCTGCTCGACGAGCGTGACCTCCTGGTCGTTGCGGATCAGCTCGCGCGCGAGGTTGAGCCCGACCTTGCCACCGCCGACGACGATGACGTACATCAGAGCGTTTGCGCCGCCTCGGTGACGGCCTCCTCGAACATCGCGATACCGAGCTTGACCGCGCAGATCGTGTGCAGGCCCTGCTCGGAGTACCAGTCCGAGCGCGCGGGGTCGAGCACGCGCACGATCACGCGCGGCACGCCGAAGCGCTTCTGCGCGATCTGGGCGACGAGGATGTTCGTGTTGTCGCCGCGCGTGGCGGCGATGAAGATGTCGGCCTCCTCGACGCCGGCTGCGAGCAGCGCATCGATCTCGATCGCCGTGCCGACGGTGAAGCGCCCGCCGGCGTCCTCCCACGACGTCGGCTGGCCGGCGTCGAGGCGCTCGTGCGAGAGCGGATCCTCGTCGAGCACGGACACCGTGTGGCCGGCGGCAAGCGAGGACTTGGCGACGGCCGAACCGACGCGGCCGGCCCCGACGACGAGGACCATCATCGCCCGGATGCTAGACGACCGGTCGCTCACGGAGCGTCTCGCCGTCCGCGTCCTGCGCGGGAGACGCGGGCGGCGCGGTGAGGATCACGCGACACGGCGCCTTGCGGACGACGAGCTTCGTCGCCTCGCCGACGAAGTTGTCCATCGGCCCGCCGATTCCGCCCAGGCGGGCGCCGCCGCGGATCCGCGAGGGCTCCTCGGCGGCGAGCACGATCAACTCGACCCCGCGCCGCTGCGCCTCGGCGACGATCGCCTCGCCGGCGCGCCGCGCGCGGATCGTCGCCGTCGCGACCTCGACACCGTCGTACTCCTCCCCGACCGCCTTGGCGCGCGCGAGCGCCGCGCGCGCGCGCTTGAGCTGCGCCTCCGGCAGGCGCGCATCGAGCGGCAGCGAGAGCGGAACCTCGAACACCCAGATCGCCTCGATCGTGGCGCCGACGCCGTCCTTCTCCTCGCGGTTCTGCGCGGCGGCCAGGCGGCCGGCCGTCTGCACGATGTCGTCGTCCAGCGGCGAGCCGAAGATCGGTACGAGGATCGAGCCGTACTCCGCGCGCACGGGCTCCGATCGCAGCGCCGCCTCGGAGACGACGACGCGGTGCAGGACCGGCATCCCGGCCGTGCGCCGGTACGTCACGTACAGCGCGATCCCCGCCGCCGTCCAGACGAGCCCGACGTAGCGCGCGCCGGCGTGGAACGCGAGCAGCGTCAGCAGGCCGCCCGCGGCCATCGCCGCGCCGAGCACCGCCGGCAGCGGCACGTCGCCGCCGCGCACGCGTAGGTTGAGCGGGATCCGATACGGGCGCTCGCGGTCGGGCTCGCGATAGCGCAGCACGCAGATCGACACGTGCGCGATCAGGAACGCGAGCATCGCCCCGAAGGCGTAGACCCCCACGAGCGCCTCGAGGTCGCGCGGCACGACGAGCGCGCTGGCCAGCAGCGCCGCGACGACGATCACGACGTACGGCGTGCCGTAGCCGGGATGCAGGCGCCCGAGCACGCTCGGGATCTGGCGGTTGGTCGTCAGCGAGTACGCCAGACGCGACAGGCCGAGCATCGCCGCATGGCAGGCGAGCACGAGCGTGGCGGCGGCGAGCGCCGCCGTCACGTACGTGAAGGCGTCGCCGAGCCAGACCGGCTCGAAGCGACCGACGATCGCCAGCACGGGCGCGTCGAGCGCCTCGCCGGTGAGCGGTCCCACACCCGGCGTGACCGGCAGCGCCGCGACGGCGACGAGCGAGATGCCGACGTAGATGACGAGCACCGACGCCGTCGCGCTCGCGACGAGCCGCTTGAGATCGCGCCGGCTGACCTGTACCTCGCCCGACATGCCCGACGCCGACTCCAGGCTCGTGAACGCGACGGTCGAGACCGTGAGCGCGAACAGCACGTCCTTCCATGCGGGGCTCGTGCCGAGCTCGATCGAGTCCAGCAGCCCGTCGAGGTCGACGACGAGCGCGACGCCGAAGACGATGATCAGCAGTTGCAGCGCGATGTCGACGAGCACGAGCGCGGCGATCCGCTCGCGCGTCGCGCCGCCGAATCCGCGCACGTTGCGGACCGCGACGTAGGCGACGATCGCGATCGCGATCGCGAGCTCGGTCACGCCCTCCCCGAGCGGCGACCAGAACGCGGCGACGTAGTTGACGGCCACGAACGCCGTTACCGCGATCAGGATGAGGAAGTCCAGCAGGACCGCCCAGCCGGCGACGAAGCTGACGAGCTCGTTGAAGGCGTGGCGGGCGAAGACCGTCGCGCCGGCGCGCTCCTGGTGCAGCGACGCGCCCTCGACGTACGTCATCGCCGTCAGCGCGAAGAAGACCGCCGCCCCGAGGAAGACGAGCGGCGTCAGGCCGAGCGCGTTCTCGGCGACGACGCCGAGCGAGAAGTAGATCGCGCTCGCCAGCGAGGTCCAGACGACCGCGAACAGCGCCGGTGAGCCGAGGCCCTTGCGGAACACCTACAGCCTCCGCCAGGTGAAGTAGAAGCGGCCCGCGCCGGCGGCGACGAACAGCAGGCCGAGGATCGTCCCCAGCGCCAGCGGCCCGCCGCCGGCGCCGAGCGTACGCGCGAGCATCGCCAGGCCGATCACGACCATCGCCGCCGACAGCAGCAGCGTCGTCGCGCGGTGGATGCCGCGGCCCTCAGGCATCGGCGGGCTCGGACTCGATGATGACCCGGCAGGGGCGGTCGGCGAGCACGGTCTCGACGGTCTTGCCGAACAGCGTCGTGCCCGTGCGCGGCGGCAGCGACATGACGATCGCGCTGGCGCGCATCTCGCGCGCCTCCTCGACGATCAAGCGGCCCGTCTGACCCGGGCGCACGCGCTCGACATGCCCGCTCACGCGCTGGCCGCCCTGAAGGCGCGCCTGCTCGATGATCGCGCGCGCGGCGAGCTCCTCCTCGGGCAGCTCGGCGTCCAGCGGCGAGACCTGCGGCACGGTCAGCGTCACGAGCACGTGGATGCCGCGGCGCCTGGGCCCGGCCAGGCGCGCGGCCGTCGCGATCGTCTGCGGCGAGTAATGGCGCGCCTCGAGCGCGACGAGAACGGACTCGTACTCGGCCTCGGTGACCGTCACCGGCTGTGGCAGCGCGATCTCATGCGTCGAGACGAGGTCCAGGCCCTGGCTGCGGCGGTACAGGACGTAGCCGGCCATCCCGAGCGCCATCCACGTGACGCCGGCGGCACCAACCGTCAGGTCGAGGATGCTGACGACGAGGAACGACAGCGCCGTGCCGGCGAGGCCGACGATCGCCAGCAGCGGCAGCTCGTGGCCGCGCACGCGCAGCCCGCCGGGGCTGCGGTAGGGGCGGCGCGCGTCGGGCTGGCTGACGCGCAGGCGGATCAGCGAGAGGTGCGCCATCGAGAACGACAGCATCGCCCCGAAGGCGTAGATCTTGCCGAGGAAGTCGGCCTGCCCGGGCAGCAGCGCGATGCACGCGAAGGCGGAGAAGACGAGGATCCCGACGTGCGGCGTGCGGTAGCGCCGGTGCAGGCGGCGCATGACGTCGGGCAGCTGGCGGTAGATCCCCATCGAGTACGTCAGCCGCGAGACCCCCAGCACCCCGGCATTCGTCGCCGCGATCAGGATCGTGACGGCGAGGATGCCGACGTAGACCTCGACGAAGCCCTGCATCGAGCCCAGGTCCATGCCGGAGACGACGCCGACGATCGGGTCGTTGGCGTAGCCGCCGTCCTCCGGTCCGACGCCGAGCTGGGTCTCGCACGTCCCGCCGACGCACTCGACCGGCAGCGCCGAGAGGGCGACGAGCGGCAGCGTGAAGTAGATCGCGAAGACCGCGATCATCACGCGCTTGATCGCGGCCGGGATCGTCGTGTCCTGGTCGCGGGCCTCGCCGGCCATGTTCGAGATCGTCTCGATGCCGGTGTAGGCGACGGTGCCGATCGGGATCGCGAGCAGAAACTGCGCGAGCGTCGGCGTCTCGCCGAAGAAGTCGAGGTTGTCGAGCAGGACGTCGGGGCTGAAGACGAGGAAGAAGCCGAGCGCGACGATCGCGACCTGGCTGAGGAAGTCGACGACCGCCAGCACGAGGTTGACGCTGACGGCGTCCTTGACGCCGCGGACGTTCACGAGCGCGAGCAGCGCGACGACCACGATCGCGAAGAGGATGTCCCCGGGCGCCTCGTTGAAGCCCTCCCACAGGAAGCGGCCCGCGTAATGCGCCGCGAAGAACGCCGAGATCGCGATCGTGATGATGTAGTTGAGCATCTGCGCCCAGGCGGTGAAGAACGACAGCAGCTCGTTGAATGCCCGCCGCGCGAACAGCGACGAGCCGCCCGCCTCGGGATACATCGCCGTCGCCTCGGCGTAGGTGGTGGCGGTGCAGTAGAACAGCGCCCCCGTGATCACGAAGACGAGCGGCGTCAGGCCGGCGGCGAGTGCCGCGACGAGTCCGAGCGCGTAGTAGATCGACGAGCCGACGTTGCCGTAGGCGGTCGAGAACAGGGCGTTGACCCCGAGAACGCGTTGCAACCCGTGGAGCCGACGCTCTGCCATCCGCGCGGGGAGTCTACGCGGGCCGCGTCCTCCGGCGGACGCGGCGTTCTACGTCTGCTCGACGAACTCCAGCAGGGCCTCGAGCGTGACGTCCCAGCCGAGCGTGTCGCCGCCGCCCGGCAGCTCCTCCTGCCAGTCCAGGCCGAAGTCGCGGCGGTCGACGGTCGCCGACAGCTCGACGCCGACGCGGTTCTCCGGGCTCAGCAGCCCGGGGCCGGGCAGGCCGACCCGACCCGTCGCAGCGACGGTCTGGGTGTGACCGTGGATCGACAGCTCGCCGGTCGCCGCCAGCGCGCGGCTCTCGTCGCCCTCGATCGCCGAGACGACCCAGCGCACGGCGGGAAAGCGGTCCGCGTCGAGGAACTCCGCTGACAGCATGCGCGCACGGATGACCGGGTTGTTGAGGTCCAGCGAGGCGACCGGGACGCTGGCGACGAGCGACGCGGCGGCGGCGTCGAGCGTGGCGTCGATCTCGCGAAAGCCGGCCCGGTAGTCGCGCGCGCCGAGGTGGCGCACCGTGAACGTGACCGACGAGAACGGCGGATCGGCGCGCCAGACGCCACCGCCGAGATGATCCGCGAGGAAGCTCACGGCGGGGACTGTAGTCAGGGAGCCTGCAGCGCGTTGCGACCGGCGTCGGTGATCTGCCAGCGCCCCGATGCCAGCGGCGGCAGCGTGATCAGCCCGCGCCGCTGCAGCCGCCTGGTGTGCGTCGCGATGTCGTCGCCGCCGAGCTCAGCGGTGAGCTGGAGCGCGATCGTCTCGTCGGCCACCGACCGCTGATCGAGGACGATCTCGAGGATGCGCTGCGCAATGAGGTCCATCCGACGACCATAGGTCATCGCTCACCGCGAGACGAACCCGGGCACAACACCGTCGCGTGACGACTGAGCCAGCAATCGCGGATGCCTGGGCGCGCCGGCGAGCGGGGCACAGTGCGACAGCACCCGGCACGACACCGTCGCGTGACGACTGAGCCAGCCATCGCGGATGCCTGGGCGCGCCGGCGAGCGGGGCACAGTGCGCCAGCACGGGCCCTGCTCGTCGGTGCGGCCAGGCGCCGCGAGGGCGGCTCAGGCGTTACGCGACTGGGCACAGTGCGCCAGCACGGGCCCTGCTCGTCGGTGCGGCCAGGCGCCGCGAGGGCGGCTCAGGCGTTACGCGACCAGAGGGATGATGAGAATCGCGACAATGTTCGCGACCTTGATCATCGGGTTGATCGCCGGACCGGACGTGTCCTTGTAGGGGTCGCCGACCGTGTCGCCCGTGATCGAGGCCTCGTGCGCCAGCGTGCCCTTGCCGCCAAACGCGCCGTCCTCGATGAGCTTCTTGGCGTTGTCCCAGGCGCCGCCGCCGGCCGTCATCGAGACGGCCATGAACAGGCCCACGACGATCACGCCGATCAGCAGGCCACCGAGCGCCTCGACGCTGAGGATGCCGACGATCAGCGTGAAGACGATCGGGATCAGCGACGGGACGATCATCTCGCGCTGAGCGGTCTTCGTGACGATGTCGACGCAGCGCGCGTAGTCGGGCTTCTCGGTGTAGTCCATGATGCCCGGCTTCTCCCTGAACTGCCGGCGGACCTCCTCGACGACGGCGCCGCCGGCGCGGCCGACGGCCTCCATCGAGAGCGCGGCGAACAGGTAGACCATCATGCCGCCGATCAGCAGGCCGATCAGCACGAGCGGCGCGTCGATCAAGAACTCGACCGGCTCCTTGCCGTTGGCGACGAGCTCCTCCTCGAGCTCGATCTTGAACGCCGCGAACAGCACGAGCGCGGCCAGCACCGCCGAGCCGATCGCGTAGCCCTTCGTGACGGCCTTCGTCGTGTTGCCGACCGCGTCGAGCGGATCGGTGACGGCGCGGACCTCCTCGGGCATGTCGGCCATCTCGGCGATGCCGCCGGCGTTGTCGGTGATCGGCCCGAAGGCGTCGAGCGCGACGATCAGACCGCAGAGGCCGAGCTGCGCCATGACGGCGACGCCGATGCCGTAGATGCCGCCGAGCTCGTTGGCGGCGTAGATGCCGAGCGCGAGCACGATCGCCGGCAGCGCCGTGGCCTGCATGCCCTGCGAGAGGCCGGAGATGATGTTCGTCGCGTGGCCGGTCTGCGAAGCGTCGGCCGTCTTCTTGACCGGGCCGAAGCGCGTCGACGTGTAGTAGTCGGTGATGACGAACAGCAGCGCCGTGACCGCGAGCCCGATCAGCGAGCAGAGGTACAGCTCACCGATCGACGGAACCGAGAGGGTGACGTCGGCCGTCTTCGTCGCGAGGTCCTCCATCATCCACTTCGTGACCGGGTAGAAGGCGGCCGCCGCGATGACGCCCGACAGAATCAGGCCCTGGTAGAGCGCGCGCTCGACGTTGCCGGCCGCGGACTTGACCGCGAACGTGCCGATGATCGAGGCGATGATCGCCACGCCGCCGAGCACGAGCGGGTACAGCGCGACCTGCGTCGCGTTCTCGCCCGCGAACGTCAGCACGCCGAGCAGCATCACGGCGACAGCCGTGACGGCATAGGTCTCGAAGAGGTCGGCGGCCATGCCGGCGCAGTCGCCGACGTTGTCGCCGACGTTGTCGGCGATGACGGCCGGGTTGCGCGGGTCGTCCTCGGGGATGCCGGCCTCGACCTTGCCGACGAGGTCGGCGCCGACGTCGGCGCCCTTCGTGAAGATGCCGCCGCCGAGGCGGGCGAACACCGAGATCAGCGAGCCGCCGAAGCCGAGGCCGATGAGCGCGTCGACGGCCTCCTTCTGCGTCGTGTCGAAGAGCGCGGTGAGGACGCCGTAGTAGCCGGCGACGCCGAGCAGCGCGAGGCCGACGACGAGCATGCCGGTGATCGCGCCGCCGCGGAACGCGACGTCGAGGCCGGGGCCGACCCCGCCGCGCGCAGCTTCGGCCACGCGGCAGTTCGCCCGCACGGAGACGTTCATGCCGATGAAGCCGGCGGCGGCAGACAGCGCGCCGCCGAGCGCGAAGCCGACGGCGACCTCGATCGACTGCAGCGGGATCAGCACGACGAACAGGACCGCGCCGACGATCCCGATCGTCGTGTATTGACGGCGCAGGTACGCGGAGGCGCCCTCCTGGACGGCCTTCGAGATCTCCACCATCTTCTCGTTGCCGGGCGAGAGCGCGAGCAGCGAGCGCGTCGTCAGCGCTCCGTACAGCACTGCCAGGCCGGCGCAAAGCAAGGCGACGACGACACCGTGGTCCAGCAGGAAATCACTCAAGAGAAACGGCCTCCGTACAAGTCTTTGATGCCAAGGGTCCAGCCCCACCTGCAGGGGCAGGCGTCTACGGCCCCCCGACCGCGAGAAAACGCGCGCTGATACTAACCCGCGGGGCGGATAACGCGCCGACTGCCTCGCCGGAGGCGGCTACTGGCCCGGCACCCACAGGCGGCTGGAGCCGCGCGAATCGCTCTTGGGAGGCGGCGGCTCGCCCTCTGCCGGCGCGCGCTCCGCGGCACCCGGCGGGGGCTTGGCGCCCGACCGCGCGTACGCCATCTGCAGCTGCGAAAGCGCGTCGCGCACCTGCTTGGCGTCGGGCCCGAGCATCGGCTCGACGAGCGGCAGCAGCGCCTTCGTGCCGTCGATCGCCTGCCGCACCTGCTCGAAGTCGGGCTCCTCGTCGGTGCCCGTGAGCCCGGCCTTGCGGGCAGCGAGGTTCAGCAGCGACACGACGGTCTGGATCAGGACGTCCTCGACGCGGATGCGCGCGAGCTCGGCCTCGTAGGCGGCGCGCAGATCCTCTTCGGAGAGGCCCTCCAGATCCTCCGGCGTGGGCTGGGCGTCGGGATCGATGCTCATGCGGGAACCTCCTGTGCGTAGGTGGTCATGGTCTCGCGCACCGTCTCAGCGTAGACCTCGCGCAGGTCGCCCGTCTCGAGCAGCGCCGCGCGCTGGCGCTGCGCTCCGGTCGGCCCGTCGAGCGCGACGTCGATGCGCGCCTGCTCGCGGGCCGGCGCCGTCCAGCTCCACAGCGACTCCAGCGCCGCCCGCGCGGGGACCTCGACCCCGCGCTGCAGGTCGATCATGTTGCCGTCCATCCCGTATCGGATCGCGCGCCAGATGTTCTCCTCGATCAGCCGGTGCGGCGCATCGAAAGCGGGGACGCCGTCGTCGATATCGCGCAGCGCCTGCCCGACGCAGGCGACGACGAGCCCCGCCAGACCCTCGGACTCGGCGGCGGAGATCTGCGCGTCGGCGATCCGCACCTCGACGGTGCCGAACGACGCGTGCGGCCGGATCGACCACCAGACCTGCGTGTACTCGACGATCGAGCCCGTCCTGATCAGCAGTTCGAGGTAGTCGCGAAACGCGCGCCAGCCACCGAACGCGTCCGGCACGCCGCAGCGCGGGAAGGACTTCGTGAAGATCTGGCTGCGGGCGGAGTGCAGCAGCGTGTCGTTGCCCTCGAGAAACGGCGAGCTCGCGCTGGCGGCGAGCAGGATCGCCAGCACGGGCCGCAGGCGGTCGCAGACCTGGACCGCGCGATCGGCGCCGTTGACGCCGACATGGACGTGCAGCGAAAAGGTGTTGTTGCGCCGCGCGACGTAGCCCAGGCCCTCGACGACGCGGCGGTAGTGCGCGGTGTCGATGTTGCGCTGTTCGCGGTAGTCGGCCCACGGATGGGTGCCCGTCGAGCCGAGCGCAACGCCGCGCTCGCCGGCGAGCGCGAACAGGCGCCGGCGGCGTTCGCGCTGACGCGCGATCGCGTCGTGCAGATCCTCGCCGCGACCGGAGACGATCTCGATCTCCGACGAGATCAGCTCGCCGGTGATGCCCGCAGACAGCGCCGCGTCCTGCGCTGCGGCCGCGTCGCGCAGCTCCTCGAAGCGCGGCACGAGGTCGAGCGTCTGCGGGTCGAGCACCGCGAACTCCTCCTCGAGCCCGACGGTCAGGTCCGTGGACGTGGCGAAGTTCTCCTCCGTCTTGTCGAGGTCGATGGGCATGGGTGGCTCGCGTCAGCAGGACGCCGGGAGGCAGCCGCGTCTACGTAAGGTAGAAGTACAGCGCGTAGAGCAGGTCGACCGCCGGCGACGAGGTGTGGACGGTCACCTCGGGCGGCACCTGGAGCAGCGCCTCGGAGTAGTTGAAGATGATCTTCACGCCGGCCTCGACGAGGTCGTCGGCGATCGTCTGGGCGGCCGCGGTCGGGACCGCGAGAACGCCGACGACGATGTCCTCCTCCTCGACGACGGCGCGCAGCTCGGACGCGTGGCGCACCTTCGTCGGCCCCACGCTCTGGCCGATCTTGCGCTTGTCGGTGTCGAAGATCGCGACGACGCGGAAGCCGTGGTCGGCGAAGATGTCCGAGGAGGCGATCGCCTGGCCGAGGTGGCCGGCCCCGAAGAGCGCGATGTTGTGCTGGCCCGACGTGCGCAGGATCTTGCGGATCTGCGAGACGAGCGCGTCGACGTTGTAACCGACACCGCGCTTGCCGAACTTGCCGAAGCCGGAGAAGTCGCGCCGGATCTGCGTCGGGTTGACGTGCGTGTAGTCGCTCAGCTCGCGCGAGGAGATCGTCTCCTTGCCCATCTTCTTGGCCTGCGTGAGGACCTGCAGGTAGCGCGACAGCCGCGCCGCGACGCCGAGCGAGAGCCGCTCGCCGTTCGCGATCCCCCCATCACGCGCGGTCGCCGGGTCAGCCGCCGTGGGAACGCGCTCGCCGGTCGTCATCGACGGCCCACTTTATCCAGATGGGCGCGCAGCGCGGCTTCATCCACGAAGAACTCGAAGCGCTCGACGCCGTCGATCGCGATCACGGGGATGCGCTCCAGATAGGCCGCGTGCAGCACGTCGTCGGTCGTGATGTCGATCTCCTCGAACGCAGTGCCGACGCTTTCGAGCACGGCGCGGGCGTCATCGCACAGGTGACAGCCCACCTTCCCGTAAAGGACGATTCTCACGCGAGCGCGCGCTCGCCGGACCCGTAGGCGTCGAGCGCGAGGTAGGCCGGAAAGGGCTGCGCCTCGGCGTAGCGCGCCGCCGACGCGATCATCGCGGCGTTGTCGGTGCACAGCTCGCGCGGCGGGATCCCGAGCGGCACGCCGAGGCGTTGCAGGCGCTCGCGCAGCGGGCCGTTTGCCGCCACGCCGCCGCCGATCGCGAGACGCCC
Organism: uncultured Solirubrobacteraceae bacterium; assembly: GCA_963756465.1. Lineage (GTDB taxonomy): Bacteria > Actinomycetota > Thermoleophilia > Solirubrobacterales > Solirubrobacteraceae > CADCVQ01. The sequence goes on along the minus strand of CAVWNK010000001.1, from coordinate 235,391 downwards.
GTGCCCGGTCTGCGCGAGCGCCTGCTCGCAGCGCAGCGCGAGCGCCTCGACGATCGCGTGCTGAAAGCTGGCCGCGAGGTCGGCGGCGCGGGCGCGCGCGGCCTGCTCGCCGAGGTCGCGCACCTTGTACAGCAGCGACGTCTTGACACCGGCGAAGGAGAAGTCCAGCCCAGCGAGGCGGCGCGCGATCGGAAACGCGAACGCCTGCGGGTCGCCGTCGCGGGCGAGCCGCTCGAGCGCGGGCCCGCCGGGAAACGGCAGCCCGAGCAGGCGGGCGCCCTTGTCGAACGCCTCGCCGGCGGCGTCGTCGAGCGTGCGCCCGAGGACCGCGAAGCCGCTGTGATCCTCGACGAGCGCCAGCAGCGTGTGCCCGCCGCTCGCGAGCAGGCAGACGAAGGGCGGCTCCATAACCGGTTGCGCGCCGCGCTCGAGGCGCAGGAAGTTCGCCGCGACGTGGCCCTGGAGGTGGTCGACGGGCGCCAGCGGCAGCCCGCGCGCGGCGGCGATCCCCTTCGCGGTCGCGACGCCGACGAGCAGGGCGCCGACGAGGCCGGGGCCCTGTGTCACGGCGACGAGGCCGACGTCGTCGAGCGTCGCACCGGCGCGCCGCAGCGCGTCGTCGACGGCCGCGTTGGCGAGCTCGAGGTGATGGCGGGAGGCGATCTCCGGCACGACGCCGCCGTAGGCGTCGTGGATGCCCTGCGACGAGATCACGTTGGAGCGCAGCTCGCCGTCGCTCGTGACGACGGCGGCGCAGGTGTCGTCGCAGCTCGTCTCGAGCGCCAGGATCAGCATCATGCGGGCGCGGTCGGTGCGGCGTTGGGCACGTCGTCGAAGCGGCCGCGGAGCGTGGACTGCGTGCGCCACATGACGACCGCGTCCTCGCCGTTGTCCTGGTAGTAGCGCCGCCGGCGGCCGGCGGCGCGGAAGCCGAAGCGCTCGTACAGCGCGATCGCGCCGACGTTGGACTCGCGCACCTCGAGCGTGAAGCGCGCGTCGCGGGAGTCGATGCGGCGCAGCAGATCGGCGATCATCGCCGTCGCGATCCCGTCGCGGCGCCGGTCGGGGTCGACGGCGACGTTCATGATGTGCCAGACGGTGTCGTAGCGCGAGCAGATGAGATAGCCGAGCATCTCGCTGCCGCGCAGCGCGGTCAGGCAGACCCCGGCCGGCTTGGACAGCTCGAGCACGAACATCGCCAGCGACCACGGCGTCGGGAACGCGCGCCGTTCGATCGCGATGATCTGCGGCAGGTCGGCATAGGTCAGCCGGCGGATGTCCAGTGCGCCGGTCATGAGCGTGGCTGCTTCGCTGAGGGGAGCACGGCGTCGGGAGGGCGCAGATAGTCGGGGACGACCAGGTCGCGCGCCGTCCCCTGTGGCGCGTCCAGCGCGAGCCGGCAGAGCGCCCGGGAGCTGACGCCGTGCTGCGCGGATCCCTCGTCGGAAACGCTGCAGCCGGCGCGTTCCAGGTCCTCGCGAAATCGTAGCGCGCCGTCGCCGACCGCCAGCCACGCGCCGCCCTCCCCGGCGACGCGGCGGGCAAGCTCCGCGGGGGCCAGCGCGGCCTGCTCGAGCAGCTGCCGGCCGCCGCGCCAGCCGGCGGCGAAGACCTCGCCGCGGCGCGCGTCGATGACCGCCAGCACGCCCGCCTCAGCGCCCGCCTGCCCCGGCGCCGGCTGCGCCCCGAGCGCCAGCGCCCGCAGGGTCGAGACGCCGACGAGCTCGGCGGCGGCCGACTGGGCCAGCGCGCGTGCGGTCGCGACGCCGATCCGCAGACCGGTGAACGTGCCCGGCCCGAGGCCGACGCCGATGCGGTCGACGGCGTCGAACGTCAGGCCGGCCTCGTCGAGCAGCTCGGCGGCGAGCGCGAGCAGCTGGGCGGCGTGGCCGGGGCGCTCGCCGGGGGCGGGTTCGTGGCGGCGCTCGGTGCAATCGGCGGGGGATCGATCGACGAGCAGCGCGACGACCGTCGCCGGCGTCGCGGTGTCGAAGGCGAGGACGATCACCGCGTTACCCGCACGCGCCGGCGATCACCGCCGCGGTGCTCGAGCGACACGCGCGCCACGACCCGCTCGGGGTCCAGGCCCGCGGGCGTGCCGACCTCCGGCCACTCGACGAACGCGACGCGGTCGCCGGCGAGCTCGTCGGCCAGCAGGGAGGGGTCCTCGCCGGCGAGGTCGTCGAGGCGGTAGAGGTCGAGGTGCGAGACCGGGACGTCGCCGTCGTAGCGGCGGGCGATCGTGTAGGTCGGGCTCGTCACCGGCGAGCGCACGCCGAGCGCGCGGCAGGCGCCGCGCACGAAGGTCGTCTTGCCGGCGCCGATCTCGCCGGAGACGAGCACCACGTCGCCGGGCCGCAGGCGCTGAGCCAGACGGGCGCCGATCGCCTCGGTCTCGTCCGCTGCGGTCGTCTCAGTACTCGTCGGCATCGACGGTGCGCAGGCGCAGCCCGAAGCCGACCAGCGTCAGCGCGAGACCCGTGAGGAACAGCATCCGCGCGTCCGCGCCGGTGTTCGGAAGCTCGCTGCTGGGAGCCGACGGCTCGGACTCCCCGCCGGCGAGCGGGACGGGCGGCGTCGTCGTCACGCCGGCGCCGTCCTCGGGGATCGTCGACGTCTGCGCGGACGCCGACGCGGGCAGGCCGAGCGCGGCGGCAGCGAGCAGCACGGCGACGAGGCGGCGAGGGACCGGCAGCACGTTCGAGACTCTAGTGATCCGGACGGCGCCGTCCCGCGTCGTTGTGCGCAACGAGCGGCCGCAGCCTGCGCGATCTCGTCCTGCGGTAGCGTCGCGGCGTGTTCAGCCCGACTCAGGCCGCCCGCCTGGAAGCCTGCGCGCGGGTGCTCGACCCGCCCGCGCGGGTTCTCATGACCGGCAGCGTGCCCGACGCGGCGCTGGCCGCGATCCGCCGCGGCGCGAGCCCCGACGTCGAGGTGCTCGTCGTCGGGACGGGCGAGATCGCGGGCACCGAGGGCTCGATCGACGTGCTGTTCATCGGGCCCGCCGCGCCCTACAGCGTCGCCGCGGAGCTGCTGGGCCGCTGGCCCGGGCGCGTGGCGCCGGGCGGGCTCCTGTTCGTGCACGGCGCGTTCGAGCAGCCGCCGCTGACGGCCGCGCTGCTGCGGGCGATCGGCTCCTCGCGCTCGTGGCGCTACTACGGCCGCGACGGCGCGCTGGCGGAGTACGTGCGCGCCGATCTGACGCACGGCGAGCGCGTGCTCGACGCGATCGCGCAGCTCGCCCAGCTGGCGTACTTCATGCGCCGCGTGGCGCGCCGACGGCTGTCGCGCCAACGCGCGTAACGCCAGGCGTCCTGGGGCTACATTGAAGGCATGAAGCACACCCCGATCGACGCTCCGATCCAGAAGACCGACGAGCAGTGGCGCGCCGAGCTGTCGCCCGAGCAGTACGAGGTGCTGCGGCGGGCGGGCACCGAGCGCGCCTTCAGCGGCCGCTTCGTCGACGAGAAGGCCGGCGGCATGTACACCTGCGCCGGCTGCGGCGCCGAGCTGTTCTCCTCGGACACGAAGTTCGACTCCGGCACCGGCTGGCCCTCGTTCACCGACCCGGCGGTCGCCGCCGCGGTCGTGCTGCGCGACGACAACAGCCTCTTCATGCGCCGCACCGAGGTCCTGTGCAGCCAGTGCGGCGGCCACCTCGGCCACGTCTTCCCCGACGGTCCGGGCGACAGCGGCCAGCGCTACTGCATCAACTCGGCCGCGCTGGACCTCGAGCCCGCCGGCGAGGGCGAGGGCGAGGGCGAGTAGGGCGCGCGGCGGCGCTCCAGCGGGTAGCCCCAGCCGCAACCCTGCGAAAGGAGCGCCCCGATGAAGTATTGGTTCGCGACGTCGACGGAGGAGTTCACCCCGTCGGAGATGCTCGAGCAGGCGAAGGCCGCCGAACGCGCCGGGTTCGACGGCCTGGGCACGTCCGATCACTTCGCGCCGTGGTTCCCCGACGGCCAGGCCGCGCAGGCCTGGGTCTACCTCGGCGCGCTCGGGCAGGCGACGCAGAGCATGATCGGCACCGGCGTGACGCCGATCGTCCACCACTACCACCCGGGCCTCGTCGCGCAGGCGTTCATGTCGCTGGAGGAGCTCTACCCCGGCCGCGTCTTCCTCGGCGCCGGCTCGGGCGAGTCGGTCAACGAGACCCCGCTGGGGATGGACTGGCCGCCCTACGAGGAGCAGCGCCGCCGCCTGGAGACCGGCCTGGAGGCGATCACGCGGCTGTGGAGCGGCGAGACCGTGACGATGGACGCGGGCTGGTTCAGCCTCAAGGACGCCAAGCTCTGGACCCGCGCCGGCACGCGCCCGAAGCTCTACGTGTCGGCGTTCGGGCCGCAGGCGGCGCAGGTCGCGGCGCGCTACGGCGACGGCCTGTGGACGCTCGGCGATCCCGATCAGGCACCCGAGATCGTCGAGGCCTACCGCGACGCGTGCGACGAGCAGGGCCGCGAGCCGGGCGAGATCATCTTCCACGCCGGCTTCGCCTGGGCCTGCGACGGCCGCGCGGCGATCGAGGGCGCCCGCCGCTGGAAGCCGACGCAACTGCCCGAGGTCTACGTCGAGGACATCGCCGACCAGGACGATATGCAGCGCCGCGCCGACGTGCAGATGAGCGACGAGCAGTTCGCCCGTGAGGGCTTCTTGATCTCCTCCGACCCCGAGGAGCACGTCGAGCGCATCCGCGAGCTGGAGCGCGCCGGCGCGACCACCATCTGCCTGCAGCTGATCGGCCGCGCCGACCCGTTCGGCTCGATCCGCACCTACGGCGAGCACGTCCTGCCGGCGCTGCGTTCGGTCCGCGCGTAGTCAGAACAGGCCGAGCTGGCGGTCGTCGACGGCGCCGGCCTCGGGCGCGTCGACGGGCTCCGGCTCGGCCGCCGGCTCGGGGTCGGGCTCGGGGTCGGGCGCGGGCTCGGCGCGCAGCGGCTGCTCGGGCGGCGCGAGCTCGAGCAGCCCGGGCAGCCGCGCGAAGTCCGCGCGCAACGTCTCCAGCAGCGAGCGCGTGTAGAGCGCCGCGGCGGGATGAAAGAGCGGGTACAGCCGCACCGCGCGCGCACCGATGACGCGGATCTCCGCCTGGCCGTGCAGCTTCGTGATCCCGACAGGCTCGCCGCGCAGGAGCTTCGTCGCGAAGTTGCCGAGCGTGCAGATCACGAGCGGCTCGATCAGCTCGACCTGACGCATGAGGTAGTCCGAGCAGTTCTCGATCTCGGCCGGCAGCGGATCGCGGTTACCGGGAGGCCTGCACTTCAGGACGTTGGCCACGAACACGTCCTCGCGCGCCATCCCGACCTCCGCCAGCAGCTCCCCGAGCAGCTTGCCCGCCGCCCCGACGAACGGGATCCCCTGTACGTCCTCGCGCGCGCCCGGCGCCTCACCGACGAACATGAGGCCGGCGTTGGCGTTGCCCGACCCGAAGACGACCTGGGTGCGCGTGCTCGCAAGCTCAGGACAGCGCGTGCACGAGCGCGCCCGGCGGTAGACCGCGGTCAGCTCCGCGCGGCGCTCCTCGCTGGTGGCCACGGCGCGATGGTAGACCGCGAGGCCGTCAGCTACTCTCAAGACGACGCGGCGGCGCCGGCCGTCGCGACGTCCATAGACCGCGACCGGTACCTCCCAGGAGGACTGGACCGACACGATGACCCAGCAAGCACCGTCGACGCTGCCTGCACAGGCACGCACCCCTGACGCCGTCGCCATCGTCGGCGCCGGACGGATGGGCCCTGCCCTCGCCGCGGCGCTGCGCGCGGCCGGCAGCACCGTCGAGGGGCCGCTGCGGCGCGGCGAGGCGCCCTCGGAGCAGGCGACGCGCGTACTGCTGTGCGTGCCCGACGCGCAGATCGAGACCGCTGCCGCGACGCTGGCCGCGCGCCGCGGCCGTCTCGTCGGCCACACCTCGGGCACGGCGACGCTCGCCGCGCTCGGCGAGCACGAGGCGTTCTCGCTGCACCCGTTGATGACCGTCACGCAGGAGCACGTGTCGTTCGCCGGTGCGACCGCGGCGATCGCGGGCTCCACCGACGCGGCGCTGCGCTACGCCGGGCAGCTCGCGCGGACGCTCGGGCTGCGCCCGCTGCACATCGCCGACGCCGACCGCGCCGCCTACCACGCGGCCGCCTCGATCGCCTCGAACTTCCTCGTCACGATCGAGGGGTTCGCCGAGCGCTTGGGGCGCACCGCCGGCCTCGACCGCGAACCGCTCGTAGCGCTCGTCCGGGCGACCGTCGACAACTGGGCCGAGCAGGGCGCCGAGCGCGCGCTGACGGGCCCGATCGCGCGCGGCGACGAGGCCACGATCGCCCGCCAGCGGGCGGCGGTCGCCGCCCGCCTGCCCGCCGAGCTGGAGCTGTTCGATGCGCTCGTCGACGCCACGCGCCGGCTCGCGGCCGCGCGGATGGTGACGGCGTCATGAAGACCCTGCGCACCGTCGCCGAGCTGCGCGCCGCGCTCAACGGCCCCCGCCGCGCCGGGCGCAGCATCGGCCTCGTCCCGACGATGGGCGCCTTCCACGAAGGCCATCTGTCGCTGATCCGCCGCGCACGCGCGGCCTGCGACGAGGTCGTCGTGTCGCTGTTCGTCAACCCGGCGCAGTTCGACCGGTCGGGCGATCTCGCCGCCTACCCGCGCGACGAGGCACGCGACGAAGCGCTCGCCGCCGAGGCCGGCGTCGACGTCCTCTTCGCGCCCAGCCCGGCCGAGGTCTACCCGCGCGGCTTCGCGACCACGGTCACCGTCGCTGAGGTCTCCGCGCCGCTGGAGGGCGCGCAAGCGCGGCGGCGCGCACTTCGACGGCGTCGCGACCGTCGTCGCGAAGCTGCTCAACATCGTCCAGCCCGACGTCGCGTTCTTCGGCCAGAAGGACGCCCAGCAGGTCGCGGTCGTCGGCCGCCTCGTTCGCGACCTCGACATCCCGGTGCGGATCGAGGTCGGCGACACGATCCGCGACGCCGACGGCCTCGCGCTGTCGAGCCGCAACGTGCGCCTGCGCGCAGGCGAGCGCCGCCGTGCGCTCGCCCTGCGGCGCGGCCTCGACGCGGTGCGCGCCTGCCACAGCGCCGGCGAGCGCGACGCGACGATCCTCGCCGCGATCGGCCGCGCGGCGATGGCCGAGCTCGACGTCGAGCCCGAGTACCTCGAGCTCGTCACCCCCGACACCTTCGCCGCCGTCGTGAGCGTCGGCGAGGCGCCGGTCCTCGTCGCGGTCGCCGCGCGCGTGGGCGACGTGCGACTGATCGACAACGACATCCTCAACGAGGGGAACGGCTGATGCAGCGAACGATGCTCAAGTCCAAGATCCACCGGGCGACGGTCACCGATTGCGACCTGCATTACGTCGGGTCGATCACGATCGACGCCGACCTGCTGGACGCCGCCGACATCCTCGAGCACGAGCAGGTGCACATCGTCGACGTCGACAACGGCGCCCGCCTGGAGACCTACACGATCGCCGGCGAGCGCGGCTCGGGCACGGTCCAGATCAACGGCGCCGCCGCACGGCTCGTGCAGCGCGGCGACACGATCATCGTCATCTCCTACGCGCAGTACGACCGCGACGAGCTGCGCGCGCGCGAGCCCCGCGTCGTCCACGTCGAGGCGGGCACGAACTCGATCCTCGACGTCGATCGCGAGGTCGCGACGCTGTTGACGGCCGCCGGCAAGGGGCGCGCGTGATGTCCACCCATCCGAGCCAGATCTCGGCGACCGCGGCGATCGATCGCCTGCCCGTCACGCTTCCGCGCCTGGTCGAGATGAAGCGCCTCGGCGACCCGATCGTGATGGTCACCGCCTACGACTTCCCGAGCGCGCGCGCCGCCGAGGAGGCCGGCGTCGACATCGTCCTCGTCGGCGACTCGGGCGCGATGACCGTGCTCGGATACCCGTCGACCGTCGGTGTCGAGCTCGACGAGATGCTGATGCTCGCGCGCGCGGCGCGGCGCGGGCTGCGCACGCCGTTGCTCGTCGGCGACCTGCCGTTCGGCTCCTATGAGATCTCCGACGAGCAGGCGGTCGCGACCGCGCTGCGCTTCGTCAGGGAGGCCGGCTGCGAGGCGGTCAAGCTCGAGGGCGGCGGCCCGGCGTCCTGCGCCCGCGCGCGGGCGATCGCCGGGGCCGGCATCCCCGTGATGGGCCACGTCGGCCTGACCCCGCAGACCGCGACGGCGCTGGGCGGCTACCGCGCCCAGGGCCGCAGCGCTGACGGTGCGGCCCGCGTCGCCGCCGACGCGCTCGCGCTGCAGGACGCCGGGTGTTTCTCGATCGTCTTCGAGGCGATCCCTGCCGACGTCGCCGAGCTGCTGATGACGCGCATCGAGGTGCCGGTCATCGGCATCGGCGCCGGGCCCGCGACCGATGGCCAGGTGCTCGTCTTCCACGATCTGCTCGGCATCCGCGACGGGCTCGGCGCGCGGTTCGTCAAGCGCTACGCGAACCTCCAGGACGAGATGGTCGCGGGCGTCGCCTCGTTCGTCGAGGACGTGCGACTGCGGCGCTACCCGGCGCCGGAGCACGGCTACTCGATCGATCCCGGCGAACTTTCTTCGTTCCGTGAGCGCCTGACGTAGAGTGCCGGGCCATGGCCCGGCTCTCACAGGTATTCGCCCCCAAGGACCGCGCGTTCTTCGACCTCTTCGAGGAGGCCTCGGCGAACGTGCTTCGCGCCGCGGAGCTGCTCGACGAGATGCTGCGCGCATTTCCCGACCACGCCGACCTCGCCCGCTCGATCCTGCTCTGCGAGCAGGAGGGCGACCGGATCACGTACGACATGATCCAGCGGCTCAACTCGACCTTCGTCACGCCGATCGACCGCGAGGACATCCTCGCGCTCGCATCCGGGCTGGACGACATCGTCGACCTCACCGAAGAGGTCGCCGACTACCTGGGCCTCTACAAGATCGAGGCGCCGATGGAGCAGGCCCAGCGACTGGCGCACATCCTCATGGAGTGCTGCCGGCGAATCGCCGAGGCGGTGCCCCGGATCCGCGGCTTCAAGGACGTCACGCACTACACCGGCGAGATCCATCGCCTCGAGACCGACGGCGACCGGGTGACCCGCGAGGCGGTGGCCTCGCTGTTCGACACGGGAATCGATCCGATGGTCGTGATTCGCTGGAAGGACATCTTCGAACGACTCGAAGAGGCGATCGACGCCACCGAGCACATCGCGAACGTCATCGCGAACATCGTCACCAAGAACTCCTGATTCCCGACTTCACCGCTCGTGGATAGCGACCTCATCCTCGTGATCGTCGTGGCGACCGCGCTCGCCTTCGACTTCACCAACGGTTTTCACGACACGGCGAACGCCGTCGCGACGTCGATCTCGACGCGCGCGCTCGCGCCCAAGACCGCGGTCACGCTATCGGCGATCCTGAACTTCGTCGGCGCCTTCATCTCGATCAAGGTCGCTGCGACCGTCGCGAGCGGCATCGTCAACGCCGACCTGATCACGACGACGGTGATCTTCGCCGGGCTGATCGGGGCGATCGTCTGGAACCTCGCGACGTGGTACTTCGGTCTGCCGTCGAGCTCCTCGCATGCGCTGATCGGCGGCGTCGTCGGCGCGGCGTTCGCATCCAGCGGGACGGACGCGATCCTCGGCGCCGGGCTGCTGGAGAAGGTCATGATCCCCGCGCTCGTGGCGCCCGTCGTCGCGTTCCTCGCCGCCGGCGCCTGCATCCTCGTCACCTACCGGATGGTCGGGCGCCTGCGGCCCGGACCGGTCAACCGCGGCTACCGCCTGGGCCAGATCGCGAGCGCCAGCCTGCTGTCGCTGTCGCACGGCACGAACGACGCGCAGAAGACGATGGGCATCATCACGCTGGCGCTGATCGCGCACGGGACGCTCGAGGGTCCGGCGCCGGACCCGCCGACCTGGGTGATCGTGTCGGCGGCGACGGCGATCGCGCTCGGCACCTATTCCGGTGGCTGGCGGATCATCCGCACGATGGGCAGCAAGATCTACAAGATGGACCCGGCGCAGGGCTTCGCCGCGCAGGGCGGCGGCGCAGCCGTGCTGCTGACCGCTTCGCACCTCGGGTTTCCGCTGTCGACGACACACTCGATCACCGGTGCCGTGCTCGGCGCCGGCGCGGCCAAGCGCCTGTCGGCCGTCCGCTGGGGCCTGGCCGGGAACATCGCCGTCGCCTGGGTGCTGACGATCCCGGCCGCGGCCAGCGTCGGCGCGTTCACCTACGGCGTGAGCCGGATCTTCGGTGAGGGCGCGCTCGGCCCGCTGCTGATCGTCGTCAGCCTGCTGATGCTCATGACGGCGCTGTTCGGCAAGCGGCTGCGCAACGGCCCCGCGGTGGCGGCGGCGACGGCGAACCGATGACGATCGCGACCGACTTCGCGGCGCTGCTGGAGCTCGTCTGGGCCGCGCCGCTGGCTGCGCTGACCGTGACCGTCGCGTGGGCGATGGTGATCTGGGGCTCGACGCGCGCCGCCGACGCGCGCCGCGAGGGGCGCAGCGTGCAGGCCACGCTGCACCTCGGCACCGCCGCGATCGGCGCCACGCTGTTCGCCGCGGCGGTCGTGTTCGGGCTGCTGGTGATGACGTCCAAGGGCTGACCCGCGTTCACGCCGAAATGCGGTGCATAAGCCGCTGCAGGGCTGGTTGCAGGACGACGTAACGCTGCGCGCCGACGTGAAATGCGGGCCTCGGCGAGGCATGGTGACGGCAATCCGAAGGAGAGGAAGCCATGCGCCCCCTGCCAGTCAGCATCTTCGCGGCAGCCGTCGCACTGCTCACCGCGCCCGCCGCGAGCGCTCATGTCGTGCATACCGTCGCCCCCGGCGACACGCTGTGGTCGATCTCGGCGACCTCGAACCTGACGACCCGGACGGTCGCGCTGTACAACGGGCTGACCGAGAACTCGCACGTCATCATCGGCAGCTCGATCAGGGTCCCGTCGATCGCCGAGGGCCGGGCTGCATTGCGCGCCGCCGGGATCGTGCCCGGATCCAGTACCGCCGCCGCTGCCAAGGTCGCGCCTGCGACGCCCGCCGCGGGCGCGCCGCGACCGCTCGGCGCCTACGTCGTGCGCGCCGGCGACACGCTGAGCGGCCTCGCCGCGCAGACCGGCGTCCCGACCGCGCAGATGGCCTACATGAACGGCCTTCCTGCCACCGCGCACCTGCTGACCGGCACCGTCATCAAGCTGCCGACCGGCGCCGCGCCGCCGGCGAAGGCGGCCGTGCCGGCGCCCGCCACGCGCGTGATCCCCGCCGCCGACCCGGCGCCGACGCCCGGTCGCCTCAGCGCCGAGCAGATCAAGGCGCTCGCCGCCCAGCACGGCGCCCCGGCGTCGCTGGCAGCGGCGATCGCGTGGCAGGAGAGCGGCTTCAACAACGCGATGGTCTCGTCGGCCAACGCGCGCGGGATCATGCAGGTCATGCCGGGCACGTGGGACTGGGTCAACAAGAACCTCGCGCCGAGCCCGCTGAACCCGCAGTCGGCGGCCGACAACGTCCGCGCCGGCTCGCTGTACCTCGCCTCGCTCATGCGCCAGACCGGCGGCGACCGCCGGCTCGCGGCGGCCGCCTACTACCAGGGCCTGTCGTCGGTCCAATCGCGCGGCATGTTCGACGACACCAAGCAGTACGTCGACAACGTGCTCGCGCTGTCGGACCGTTTCGGCGGGTAGCCGGGTCCGGCGCTGCGCGGGCACACGGCTAGTTCTCGTACGTCACGGTCCGCAGCACCTTCGCCGGCGCGCCGGCCGCGATCGAGAACGGCGGGATGTCCTGCGTGACGACGCTGTTGGCGCCGATCACGCAGCGCTCGCCGATCTCGACGCCGCTCGTGACGACGACGTTCGCGCCCAACCAGACGTTGTCGCCGATCCGCGTCGGCCCCTTCGACGTGAAGCCCTGCCACGTGATCGGCTGCTCGGGGTCGTCGAAGCGGTGGTTGGCGTCGGTCACGAAGCAGCCGTTGGCGAGCATGCAGTGCGCGCCGATCTCGACGCGGTCCGTCGCAGCCACCATGACGGCGATGTTCAAGAACGTGCCCGCGCCGATGCGCACCGTCGCGTCGTCGCCGACCGTGATCCAGACGTCGGGCTCGAGCTGCGCCTGCGCGCCGATCTGCAGGCGCCCGTCGGCGAGCGCCTCGAGCACGTTGCCGTGCAGCGGCCAGCGCGCGAAGGCCCCGCGGCGCATGAGCTGCCAGTGGATGCGGACGCGGTTGTGCGGCAGCGAGTTGCGCTGATACCAGCGCCACTTCTGCAGCCACAACCGGGCCTGGCGGGCGAGGTCGTCCATGCCGCGCAGGAGGCTACCCGCTCCTCGACCGAGCCCGCGTGGTGGCGGATTTCCGTCGACATACAGCACAATCGCGCCACCACGCGGCGACCACGCACGGCGTCACGGCCACGCGATCGCATCGTCGCTGACCGCCGTCTCCGGCCAGACGGTCCGGGCAGCGCGCGGCCGGCTCGTCAGGCCGCCGCGGCGACCGAGCGCTTGCGCCCGCGCGTGGCCTTCGGCGCCGCCGGCTGGACGCCGGCCTCGACGAGGAACGCGCCGGTGTAGGAGCCGGGCGTCCCGGCGACCTGCTCGGGCGTGCCGGAGGCGATCACCTGACCGCCCTCCTCGCCGCCCTCGGGCCCCATGTCGATCAGGCGGTCGGCGGTCTTGATGACGTCGAGGTTGTGCTCGATCACGACGACGCTGTTGCCCTGCCCGACGAGCCGATGCAGGACCTCGAGCAGCCGCTCGACGTCAGCGAAGTGCAGGCCCGTCGTCGGCTCGTCGAGGATGTACAGCGTGCGCCCGGTCGCGATCTTCGACAGCTCGGACGCGAGCTTGATGCGCTGCGCCTCGCCGCCCGACAGCGTCGTCGCCGGCTGGCCGAGGCGGATGTAGCCCAGTCCAACGGCCGCGAGCGTCTCCAGGCGGCGGCGGATCTTCGGGATGTGCTCGAAGAACACGACCGCCTCCTCGACGGGCATGGCGAGCACGTCGGCGATCGTCCGGCCCTTGAAGCGCACGTCGAGCGTCTCGCGGTTGTAGCGCTTGCCGTGGCACTGCTCGCACGGCACGTAGACGTCGGGCAGGAAGTGCATCTCGATCTTGATCTGGCCGTCGCCGCGGCAGACCTCGCAGCGCCCGCCCTTGACGTTGAAGGAGAAGCGGCCCGGCTTGTAGCCGCGCACGCGCGCCTCCTGGGTCTTGGAGAACAGGTCGCGGATGACATCGAACAGGCCGGTGTACGTCGCCGGGTTGGAGCGCGGTGTGCGCCCGATCGGCGACTGGTCGACCTGGATGATCTTGTCGAGCTGGTCGAGGCCGAGGATCGCGGTGTGGCGCCCCGGCCGCGTGCGCGCGCGATGCAGGCGGTTGCCGACCGCCTTGTAAAGCACCTCGTTGACGAGCGTCGACTTGCCCGAGCCGCTGACGCCGGTGACCGCCGTCAGGACCCCGAGCGGGACCTTGACGTCGACGCTCTTGAGGTTGTTCTGCGCCGCGCCGCGGATCTCGACGTAGCCCGACGGCGTGCGGCGCCGCTTCGGGATCTCGATCACCCGCGTGCGTGCGAGGAATTGCCCCGTCAGCGACTCCGCCACCGCCTCGATGTCGGCCGCCGTGCCCTGCGCGACGATCTCGCCACCGTGCTCGCCGGCGCCCGGGCCGATGTCGACGACGTGGTCGGCGGCGCGCATCGTCTGCTCGTCGTGCTCGACGACGATGACCGTGTTGCCGAGGTCGCGCAGGCGCTCGAGCGTGCGGATGAGCTTGGCGTTGTCGCGCTGGTGCAGGCCGATCGACGGCTCGTCGAGAATGTAGAGCACACCGACGAGCGACGAGCCGATCTGCGTCGCGAGGCGGATCCGCTGCGCCTCGCCGCCGCTCAGCGTCGCCGCCGCACGCTCCATCGACAGGTAGCCGATGCCGACGTTCTCGAGGAAGTGCAGGCGCTCCTCGATCTCGCGCAGGATCAGGCGCGCGATGTGGCGCTCGGTCTCGGTCAGCTGCACCTCATCCAGCCAGCGCAGCGCGGCGTGCACGCTGAGCCGCGCGAAGTCGTGGATCGCCATGCCGGCGACGAGCACCGCGCGCGACTCGGGCCGCAGCCGCGCGCCGCCGCAGGCCGGGCACGGGCGCATGCTCATGTACTCCTCGATCTTCTCGCGCGAGAACTCCGAGTCCGTCTCGCGGTAGCGCCGCTCGAGGTTGGGGATGATGCCCTCGAAGCGCGTCTGGTAGGAGCGCCGGCGGCCGTAGCGGTTGCGGTAGGTGACCTGCACCGGCTCGCCGTTGGTGCCGTACAGGAACAGGTCGCGGTTCTCGTCGCTCAGCTGCGCCCACGGCGCCTCGAGGTCGACGCCGTAGCGCTCGGCGATCGCCTCGCTGATCTGCTCGTAGTAGTTCGACGTGCTGTTGGCCCACGGCGCGAGCGCGCCCTCGCCGATCGACAGCGCGTGGTCGGGCACGATCAGCTCGGGGTCGATCTCGCGCTGCGAGCCCAGCCCGGTGCAGCGCTCGCAGGCGCCGTGCGGCGAGTTGAAGGAGAACATCCGCGGCTCGAGCTCGGGCATCGACGTGCCGCACTTCAGGCACGCGAACGACTCGCTGAACGTCAGCAGCGTGGGCCGCCCGGGATCCGGGTCGTCGCGCGGCGTGAGCTGCACCTCGACGATCCCGTCGGCGAGCGCGACCGCCGTCTCGATCGAGTCCGCCAGGCGCTTGCGCACGTCGTGGCGCATCACGAGCCGGTCGACGACGACGGAGATGTCGTGCTTGTACTTCTTGTCGAGCTCGATCGGGTCCTCGAGCAGCAGCAGCTCGCCGTCGACCTTCACCCGCGTGTAGCCGTCGGCGCGCAGCTCGTCGAACTGGCGCCCGTACTCGCCCTTGCGGCCGCGCACGATCGGCGCCATGACCATGAAGCGCGTGCCGTCCTCGAGCTCCATCACCTGGTCGACGATCTGCTCGACGGACTGGCCTTCGATCGGCGCGCCGCAGACGTGGCAGTGCGGCTTGCCGACGCGCGCCCACAGCAGGCGCAGGTAGTCGTAGATCTCCGTCACCGTGCCGACCGTCGAGCGCGGGTTGCGCGACGTCGTCTTCTGGTCGATCGAGATCGCCGGCGACAGGCCCTCGATCGAGTCGACGTCGGGCTTGTCCATCTGCCCGAGGAATTGGCGTGCGTAGGCGCTCAGCGACTCGACGTAGCGGCGCTGGCCCTCGGCGTAGATCGTGTCGAACGCCAGCGACGACTTGCCCGATCCGGACAGCCCGGTGATGACGACGAGCGCGTCGCGCGGCAACTCGAGGCTGATGTCCTTGAGGTTGTGCTCGCGCGCGCCCGAGACGACGATGCGATCGTGCTTGGCCACAGCGCCATTGTAGGTGGGCGAACAGACGTTCTCATCCGATGGCCTGCGCCGTCCCCGCATTGTGCGACGATCGCGCCGCGATGTTCGAGCACTTCGATCCGCGCGCGCATCGGTGCGTGTCGCTCGCTTCGGCCGAGGCGCGGCGGCTCGGCCACGACGAGATCGGCACCGTGCACGTGCTGCTCGGTGTCGCCGCGGTCGCGCCGCAGCTGATCGGCGTGACGATCGAGGCCGTGCGGGCGTCGGTCGTCGCGCTCGCGGGCAGCGCGCCGGCGCAGGGCGACGGGATGATGCCCTTCAGCGCCGACGCCAAGGCGGCGCTCGAGGGCGCCAACGGCGAGGCGCTGCGGCGCGGGCACACGACCATCGATCCCGCCCACCTGCTGCTGGCGCTGCTCGACGCCGGCGGCGGCGCGACGCGCGCGCTGCGCGAGTCGGGCGCGATCCCGGGCGAGGTCCGCGAGCGGGCGGAAGCGGTCGCCGGCTCGGCGCCCGCGCCGCCGCCGGGCGGTGAGCGCGCGCCCGCCGATCACGAGCAGGCGCTGCGCGACGGCGATCCGGTGATGGTCGCGCTCGGTGCCGACCGGGATCCGATCGGCGATCTCGGGCACCCCGGCGTCGACGCGCGCCTGCTCGAGCTCATGCTCGTCAACGAGACGCCGGCCGCCTCGCTGCTGCGCGGCCACGGGATCGACGAGGCGCGCCTGCGCGCGGTCTTCGGTCCGTCCGAGCAGCGCCGCTGACGGCGGCGGCGCGCTACCCCTCGACGGTGGCGTAGACCTCGTCGAGCAGCGTGGCGCGGTCACTGAGGTCGAAGTTCTCGGCCAGGTACTCGTCGGTCTCCGCGCGCGACTGGCCGTTGAGCGCCATGTTCAGCGCGATCAGGCGGGCGCCCTCGAGCTCCTCGTCGCCGGCGTCGCCGCCCGCGTCGCCCGGATCCGGCTCCGAGTCCGCCGGCGCGACCTCCTCGGGCTCCTCATCGGCGACATCGACGAACTCCTCTTCGACCGCCTCGACGATCACGATGTCGTCGACGATCGGGGCCGCCGGCGCAGCGTCGTCGGCCGACCCGCGCCCGGCGGCGTCGTAGAGCTCGCCCATGTTGCCCGACAGCAGCGAGAGGTCGGCGTTGAGGCGGTTGGCGCCCGTGCGCAGCGACTCGACGAGCGCGTTGAGCTCGCTCTCCATCGCATCGACGCGCTGCAGCATGAGCGCGGTCGCCTCGTGGACCTTGCCGACGTGCTCCTGCGAGCGCTCGACGGCCTCGTCGCGGATCCGCTGCGCCTCGCGGGCAGCGTCCTGCGCGGACTGCTCGGCGCGCTCCTGGGCGTCGCGCTCGATCGCGGCGGCGCTGGACTCGGCGGCCTCGACGATCGCCTGGACCTGGGCGCTGGCGACGGCCGCGAGCGACTCACGCGGGCCCGAAGCGGCGGCCGGAGCGGCCGCTGCGCCCTCGCGGTCGCGGTTGAGGGCCTCGACCTCGCGCGCGACGGCGGCGAGGTGGGCGTCGACGGCCGCGGGCTCGTACCCGCGGCGGCCGAAGGGGAAATCTCTCTTCTCGATGGACTGACGGTCGAGGGCCAACGGTGCCTCCGTGAGTTCTTCGCGGACGGACGAGCGAGCGAGACACTAGTACACGCGGCCGGATGATCTGCGTTGCGTTTCCCGGATGCCCGGCCGGGATCTGACGGTCGACGGTGACCCGCCTTCGTGCCGGTGGCACGCAGGCGGGCGCCGGCGGCCGTCAGGCACGGATCGGGCGCCGGGAAATCCCGCAGGACGTTCGGGCGCGTGGGCTAGCGCCCCGGGCCGGGGAGCCCCACCCCGCCGGGGCCGCGCTCGATCAGGCCGTCGCGTTCGAGCCCCGCCAGCACGCGCGTCAGCCGCTCGGAGGCGATCTCCGGCAGCCCCTCCCCTGCCGCGAGCGCCGCGATCACCCGGCCGCGCGCCCAGCGGTCGGTGTCCTCGAAGCGCGGCCGCGACGAACGCGGCGCGCGGGCCGCAGCCGCGACCCGTCCCCGCGACGGGCACCAGGCGACGGCCGGGCAGCGCTCGCAGCGCGGGGCGCGGGCCGTGCAGACGCGCGCGCCGAGCTCCATCGCGGCCTGGTTCCAGTCCTCGTGGCGAACCGCCGGCAGCAGCTCGGCGGGGGTGCTGGCCAGGCGCGCGGCGACGCGCCGCACGTTCGTGTCGACCGCGGCGACGCGCTCGCCGAACGCGAACGACGCGACCGCTGCAGCGGTGTACGGGCCGATCCCGGGCAGCGCGCGCAGGCCGGCGCTGTCCTGCGGCCAGCCGTCGCGCGTGACGATCGCGCAGGCCGCGCGCAGGCGCAGCGCACGCTGGTTGTAGCCCAGGCCGACCCACTCGGTGAGCACCTCCGCGGGCGTGGCGGAGGCGAGCGCGGCGGCCGTCGGCCAGCGCTCCAGCCAGCGGTCGTAGCGCTCGAGCACGCGCGCGATCTGCGTCTGCTGCGCCATCACCTCGCAGACGAGGATCGCGTAGGGATCGCGCGTGCGCCGCCACGGCAGGTCGCGGCCGTGCGCGTCGTACCACGCGAGCACGGCGGCCTGGAGCTCGTCATGGCGTGCGGGCGACATGGCGCTGCGGACAGCGTAGACCGGGCGGGCCGTGCTCGATCGGCGCGGGCGGCGGGGGTCGCGGCGCTCAGGCCGCCGGCGCCTCGTTGGCCTGCGCGGTCAACAGCTCGCGGCGCACGTCGCGGATCTCGTCGCGCACGCGGGCGGCGTACTCGAAGCGCAGCTCCTCGGCGGCGGCGAGCATCTCCTCCTCGAGTTCGACGATCGTCTGCTCGAGCTCGGACAGCGACATCGACTCGACGGCGCTCTTCGCGGCCCGCCGGCGGCGCTTGCCCTTGCCGGGGACCTTGGACTCGGACTGCAGGAACTCGGCGATGTCGGAGATCCCCTTGACGATCGTCGCGGCGGTGATGCCGTGGCGCTCGTTGTAGGCGACCTGGATCGCGCGCCGGCGGTCGGTCTCCCGCAGCGCCGTGCGCATCGCGTCGGTCTCCTTGTCGGCGTACATGATGACCTTGCCCTCGATGTTGCGCGCCGCGCGGCCGATCGTCTGGATCAGCGAGGTCTCCCCGCGCAGGAAGCCCTCCTTGTCGGCGTCGAGGATCGCGACGAGCGAGACCTCGGGCAGGTCGAGGCCCTCGCGCAGGAGGTTGACGCCGACGAGCACGTCGTACTCGCCCAGCCGCAGGTCGCGGATGATCTGGATGCGCTCGAGCGTGTCGATCTCGCTGTGGAGGTATCGCACCTTGAAGCCCATCTCGAGCAGGTAGTCGGTCAGGTCCTCGCTCATCTTCTTCGTGAGCGTCGTGACGAGCGTGCGCTCCTCGCGGTCGACGACGGTGCGGATCTCGTTCATGAGGTCGTCGATCTGGTTGCGCGTCTCGCGCACCTCGACGACGGGGTCGACGATCCCCGTCGGGCGCACGATCTGCTCGATCACGCGGCCCGAGTTCGCCTTCTCGTACCTGCCGGGGGTGGCGGAGACGAAGACGAGCGTCGGCGTGATGGCGAGGAACTCGTCGAACTTCTGCGGGCGGTTGTCGAGCGCCGACGGCAGCCGGAAGCCGTAGTCGACGAGCGTCTGCTTGCGGCTGCGGTCGCCCTCGAACATGCCGCCGATCTGCGGGACGGTCTGGTGTGACTCGTCGAGGAAGCAGACGAAGTCCTCGGGGAAGTAGTCGATCAGGCAGTACGGGCGGGCGCCGGGCTGGCGGCCGTCGAGGATCCGCGAGTAGTTCTCGATGCCGTTGCAGAAGCCCATCTCGCGCAGCATCTCCATGTCGTACTGCGTGCGCTGGCGCAGGCGGTGGGACTCCAGCAGCTTGCCGTCGGCCTCGAGCTCGGCGCAGCGCTCGTTGAGCTCGCGCGCGATCTCCGCCACGGAGCGCTCGATCATGCCCTCCTTGACGTTGTAATGGGTCGCCGGCCAGACGGCGACGTGCTCGAGATCGTCGGCGATCAGCTCGCCGGTGAGCGGGTCGAAGTGCTGCAGGCGCTCGACCTCGTCGCCGAACAGCGTGATCCGGAAGGCGGACTCCTCGTAGGCGGGGAAGATCTCCAGCGTCTCGCCGCGGACGCGGAAGGTGCCGCGACCGAGGGCGGTGTCGTTGCGCGTGTACTGGATGCTGACGAGCTTGCGCAGCAGCTCGTCGCGGTCGACGAACTCGCCCTTCTTGAGGACCTGCATGTTCATCTCGTAGGTCTCCGGCGAGCCGAGGCCGAAGATCGCCGAGACGGACGCGACGATGACCACGTCGCGTCGCGCGAACAGGGCCGCGGTGGCGGCGTGGCGCAGGCGGTCGACCTCCTCGTTGATCGCGGAGTCCTTCTCGATGTAGAGGTCCCGCGACGGCACGTACGCCTCGGGCTGGTAGTAGTCGTAGTAGGAGACGAAGTACTCGACGGCGTTGTCGGGGAAGAACGTGCGGAACTCGTTGCACAGCTGCGCGGCGAGCGTCTTGTTGTGCGCCAGCACGAGCGTCGGGCGCTGTAGCTCGGCGATCACGCCGGCCATCGTCATCGTCTTGCCGGTGCCGGTCGCGCCCAGCAGCGTCGTGAAGCGGTCGCCGTCGCGCACGGCCCTGGAGATCTCGCGGATCGCCTTGGGCTGATCGGCGGCGGGCGTGAAGGTGTCGTCGAGCTTGAAGGCGGGCATCGGCGTGCGTCCACGATAGCCCCGGTTGCGGCCATGCCGTGTCCCAGACCGGCGCGCGAGCGATCCTGTCGGGGCCCTCGAGGGGCCGCCGCTCGGACGCCGACGCTGGCGCCCGCCGTCGCCAGCGGCGAGAGCGCTGCGGTGATCTTTCGCCAGAACCGGCCGCGCGCGCGTCAGGGCCGCGGCATCGTCGGCGTCCGCCACACCCGCCGCGCGGGCGCGATCAGGGCGAGAACTCGCCCGCACCCGCAGCGGTCGACCGCGGCGGCACGCTCGACGACGACGCGCGTGCGCTCGACGACGCCGACGACGTGCGCACGATCGACGACGATGAGGCGACCATCGGCCGCACAGGCTGCGGAGTCGGTGCCGGATCGAACTCCGACGGCGAGCTCGCAGCCGGCGCGCTGGCCACGGCCTTCGCGGGCTTCACCGCCGGCGTCTGGACGCGACGCTCCGACAACGCGGGCAGCACCGGCGCCGTACTCACCCGCCGCGCCGCCGGTGTCGGCTCGGAGCGCGGCGCGTCCTGGCGCGCCGTCGCTCGCGGCCGGTCCTTGCCCGCGGGCGCGACCGTCCGCTCGACCGTCGCGTACCCGCCCCCCGCCGCCGCCGCCGCCGACGCCGCGACGACCGCGACCTTGCCGCTCGCGACGGTCTCGAACGCCATCTGGGCCTTCGTCATCGCGTGCACCGCGCGCTCGTGGACTCCGCCCGCGACCGCCTCGTAGGCGCGCGCGAAGACGTTGGCGATCTGCTCGCCGTCGGCGACCGCGACAGCGCCGAGCGGCACGGGCAGGACGGCCGCCAGCGGCGCCGAGCTGTTCTGCAGCGCCCGCAGCGTCGCGCGGCAGGCGCTGCAGTTGCGCAGGTGCGGGCGCAGCTCGAGCGTCTCGTCCGAGCTCGCCTCACCATCGACGACGGCCGAGATGATCGGCAGCCAGCGCTCGCACTCGGCGCCCGACTCGATCGCCTCGAAGCGAGCGAGGAAGCGGCGACGGCCCTCGGTCAGGCAGCGGTTGACCTTCGTGTACGACCAGCCCGTCAACGCCGCGATCTCGTTGTAGCTGTGCCCTTCGGCCTTCAGCCAGACCGCGCGCAGCTCGTGCGGCTTCAGACGCTGCAACGCCTCCGCCGCGCGGCTGACGACGTCCCTGCTGGCGACGCGGTCATCGACCGAGGGCAGGCGCCGTGCCTCCTGGCTGTCGGGATCGATCGCGGAGGCGCCGAGCAGCTTCCTGCGCGACCGGCAGATCGCCTGCGCCTCGTGCTTGACGACGACATGCAGCCACCCGACGACCCGCGCCGGGTCGAGCCGATCGGCGCGCGCCATGAAGATCTCGAGCGTGCGCTGGTAGGCGTCCTGGGCGTCGTCGGGGCAGATCGAGTGCTGCCGTGCCGCGCGCAGCAGCGACTCCGCGTGCTCGGCGACCACGCGCAGGACCAGCTCTTCGGCCGCATCGCGACCTCGCCCTCCGCCCTGCCCCTTGTGCATCCGATCTCCGGCGCTCGGTCCCCCGCGGGGGACTTTCCTGCTCTAGGCCAACCTACGGCTCAGCTCGCCCCCCGCGCGAACGGGTTTTCGCGCACATTGCGGGAAGTTGCGGCTCGCCGGTGGCGCGCTGGGCGCGATCACGGCGGGCTGCCGGTCGCCGGCGGCAGCGCGCGCGCAGGCGCGACATCCGATCGCGCCGGCGGCGCTACAGCCCGAGCTCGCGGCTGTACTTCTCGCGGTACTCGGTGCGCGCGTCGAGCACGCGGCCGACGTACTCGCGCGTCTCGGTGAACGGGATCTGGTCGATCACGAACGCGCGCTCGGCCAGGCTCGCATCGGCGATCCAGCGATCGACGTTGCCCTCGCCGCCGTTGTAGGCCGCGAGCGCCAGGACGGTGTTCTCGCCGTAGCGCTTGAGCAGGTAGCGCAGGTAGTAGGCGCCGTAGGAGATGTTGATCTGCGGCGTCGACAGGTCGCCCTGCTCGAACTGCGTCCCGCCCGAGAGGCGCGCGATGTAGCGCGCGGTGTCCGGCGTGATCTGCATCAACCCGCGCGCACCGGCATGCGAGGTGGCGTCGCGGAAGCGCGACTCGGCGTAGATCACGGCGGCCAGCAGCGACGGGTCGAGGTCCTTGTCGGCGGCCTGCTGGCGGATGATGTCCTCGTGCGCGAGCGGCAGCGCGAGCTCGCGCACGACGTCGGGCAGGCGCGGCAGCACGACGCTCGCCAGCAGCGCCGCGAGCAGCGCGACGCCGAGCGTCAGCGTGATGCGCCTGCGCCGCCGGCGCCGCAGGGCGGCGTGCGACCTGCGGCGCGTCGCGGGCGCTCTGGCTGAGAAGGCGCGTGTGCTCATCGGTCGATCAACCTCGAGAGGACGTCGGACAGCTCGCGCTCGAGCTGCTCGATCGTGCCGCTGTTGGAGACGGTGTACGTCGCCCGCCGCGCCTTCTCCTCCTGCGGAAGCTGACGCGCGCCGCGCTCGCCGACGCCGACGTGACCGCGCGCGCCCGCGCGCTCGGCGCGGACCGCCGCGTCGGCGACGACCGCCACGGTCGCGTCGTAGATGGCCTCCATGCCGGCCTCGAACAGCAGCGGCGTCTCGACGACCGCTACCGCCGGTCGTGGCTCGCGCGCCGCGACCTCCTCGCGCCAGGCCGCGATCCGGGCGCCGACGCGCGGCCAGATCTCGCCCTCCAGCCAGGCGCGCTCCGCGGGCGCTTCGAACGCGTGCGACGCGATCGCGGAGCGATCGACGACGCCACCGGGCGCGACCTCCTCGCCCCAGCGCGCGACGACGAGGTCGCGCAGCTCGGGCGAGGCGTACAGCTCATGCACCACGGCGTCCGTCGACAGCGTCGCCGCGCCGAGGCGCTGCAACGCTTCCAGGGCGGTCGACTTGCCCGCTCCGATCGCGCCGGTCAGACCGACGAACGGGAGCCGCCGCGTCGCGTCTGCGTCAGCTTGCGGCGGGATCGTCCGCCTCGGGCTCGACGGCCTCGGGCTCCTCGACCGCGACAGCGGCCTCCGGCTCCTCGACCGCCGCGACAGCCGCCTCCGCCTCGGGCTCCTCGACCGCGACCGCGACCTCGGGCTCCTCGACGGCGACAGCGGCCTCCGGCTCGTCGACCGCCGTGACAGCGGCCTCCGCCTCGGGCTCCTCGACCGCGTCAGCGGCCTCGGGCTCCTCGGTGGCGACAGCGGCCTCGGGTTCGGCCGCGGCGGGATCGGGCTCGAGATCGGGCTCCGCGGCGTCGGCGTCGGCGTCGGCGTCGGCCTCGGCCTCGGCCGGCGCGGCGGCGAAGTCCGCTTCGCCCAGGCCGATCTCGGGGATCTGGTCGAGGTCGGCGGCGCCCTCGTCCGACAGCGCGGCGAGCTCCTCGGGCGGCAGCACCTTCGGCTCGAGCACCTGGCCCTCGACGCGCTTGACGCTCAGCGACAGGCGGCGCCGCTCGGAGTCGATCTCGAGGATCTTGACCTTGACCTCGTCGCCCGGGGCGACGATCTCACGCGGGTTCTCGACGTGATGCGGAGCGAGCTCGGAGATGTGGACGAGGCCCTCGACGCCGTCGAGGATCTCGACGAACGCACCGAACGTCACGACCTTCGTGACGGTGCCCTCGAGCTCGTCGCCGACGTTGTACGTGTCGACGACCCGCTGCCACGGATCCTCCTGCGTCTGCTTCAGGCCGAGGCTGATGCGCTGCCGATCACGGTCTATATCGAGCACCTTCACAGCGACGGTGTCGCCGATCGACAGGATCTCGCTGGGGTGGTTGACGTGCGACCACGACAGCTCGGAGATGTGGATCAGGCCGTCGATGCCGTTGAGGTCCACGAACGCGCCGAAGTCGACGATGTTCGAGATCTGGCCCTCGACGATCAGGCCCGGCTGCAGGCGGTCGAGGATCTCCTGGCGCTGCTCCTTGCGCTCCTCCTCGAGCACGGCGCGGCGCGACAGCACGACGTTGTTGCGCGAGCGGTTGAGCTCGATGACCTTGCATTCGATCTTCGTCGAGAGGTACTCGTCGAGGTTCGGCACGCGGCGGATGTCGACGAGCGAGGCGGGCAGGAAGCCGCGCACCCCGAGGTCGATGATGAGGCCACCCTTGACGACCTCGATGACCGTGCCCTCGACGGGCTCGCCGGACTCGGCCGCCGCCTCGATGCGCCGCCACGCCTTCTCGAAGCGGGCGCGCTTCTTGGACATGATCAGGCGGCCGTCCTGGTCCTCCTTGGTGAGGACGAGGGCGTCGACCTCCTCGCCCATCTCGACCTCGTCGTGCGGGTCGACGGACTTGCGGATCGAAAGCTCGTTGGAGGGGATGACCCCCTCGCTCTTGTAGCCGATGTCGACGAGGACTTCGTCGTTGTCGATGCGGACGACGATGCCGGTGACGACCTCGCCCTCCTCGAAGAGGGTGAACGTCGCGTCGTAGTTCGGGACGATCTGCCCGTCGATCTCTAGCAGCAGGCCGTCTGAACCCTCGACGACCTTCGCTTCTGAACCTGCGTCGGTGACAGTTGACATGTGAGGGGGAGGTTAGCGCTACGCGCCCGGATTCGCTGGCGATCGAGGAATCGGCGGGTCCGGGCCTACAATCCCGCGGCATGCCGGTTCGAGCGACGAAGCGAGGAGAAGCGCGCACCCCGCTGCACGGGGAATGGGACGTGATCATCTGCGGCGCGAGCTTCGCGGGACTGACGATCGCCCGCGAACTGGCGCGCACCGACGCGCGCGTTCTGATGATCGACCGCTACGAGATCGGCGAGCGTCAGACGAGCGCCTGCGCCGCGCCGACGGCCTGGCTGGAGCAGCTCGGCCTGATGGACGCCGTCCAGCAGACGTTCGGCGAGCTCGTCGTGCACGTCCCCGACCGCACGTTTCGCTGGCCGCTGCCGTTCACGTTCTCGACCTTCGACTACCGCCGCATCTGCGCGCTGCTGCGCGCGCAGTCCGAGGGCTCGGCGGTCTTCGAGACGGCGAAGGTCGAAGGTCGCACCGGCTTCACCGTGCACACCGACCGCGGCGACCTGAGCGCGCCGCTGATCGTCGACGCGCTCGGCTGGCGGCGGATCCTCGGCGCGGGCGCGAACGTGCAACCGCCCAACGCGCGCCTGTCGCGCGGCCTGGAGGTCCACCCCCACGCCAGCGGCGACGACCTCGAGCTGTGGATCGACCCCAAGTACGTCAGGCGCGGCTACTCGTGGTCGTTTCCGGCCGACGGCGAGCTGCGCGTCGGCGTCGGCTCGTTCGACCCGCGCGACCACGTCAAGGAGCCGACGCTGCAGCTCGCCTCCGACGTCGGGGTACCGGCCGAGCGCTGGCAGGGCAACTGGATCCCGCATCAGCTGCGCCCGGCGGTCGAGGACGGCGTCTTCTTCGTCGGCGACTCCGCCGGCCACTGCCTGCCGACGACCGCCGAGGGCATCCGCCCGGCGTTCTACTTCGGCGTCGCGCTCGGGCGCGAGCTCGTCGACGTCGTCGCGGGCCGCCAGACGCGCGAGCAGGCGCTGGCGCGCTACGGCGCGTTCTCGCACGACCACCTGTGGCAGTACCGCTGGCTGCTGCGCGTGCAGAACTGGGTCGGGCGGATCACGCCGACGCGGCTGCTGTCGCCGGCGATCCGCGCGATCAGCCCGCCGGCGCTCGTGCGCTGGTCCTTCGGCCACTACCGCGACATCTGCGACCCGGACTTCCTCGGCGACGCGCCCGCGCCCGCGCCGACGCCCGCGGCCCGGCCGGCCGCCACCGCCGCCTGACCGCGCGGGCCCTACGGAGCGTCGATCGTCGAGAAGCCCAGCGCCCAGCCCGACGGCAGCGCGACGGATTGCGTGAGCAGGTTGCACACGAGCAGCCCGCCGACCGCGCCGCCCTGCGTCGACAGGTTGCGCGCGCCGGGGATGACGACGACGAAGTTCGGCACGACCGCGGCGTTGGCTCCGTTGTGCAGCCAGCCCGTCAGCACGTCGCCGCGCGCCGTCGCCGCCGCCGCGCCTCCGAAGAAGCCCTGGATCCCGTAGCAGGACACCGGCGACAGGGTCGTCGCCGTGCCGGGTGTCAGAAGGCCGACGATCGCCGGCGCCCCGGGCGGGCCCGCAGCTCCTGTCGGACCCTGCGGACCGGTCGCGCCGGCCGGTCCGTCGCCGCCCCGTGCGCCCGCCGGCCCGTCGCCGCCCCGTGCGCCCGCCGGTCCGGCGGCGCCCTGCGGCCCCGCGAGCCCGGCCGGCAGCTCGCCGGCCTTGAAGTCGGCCGCCCGCAGAGAGCCGTCGCGAACCTCGGCGCCGCGCACGGCGCCGCTGCGGATCTCCGAGACGCCCACCGCGTCGCTGCGGATCTGCGCGGAGCCGACGCTGTTGCGCGGGACCGACACGGCGTAGGCGCCACCGCCGAGCGCAAGGAACACGGCAATGCTCGACATGACGTTGGCGTAACTCAGGCGAGGACGGAGCGAAGTCATCGACAC
Organism: uncultured Solirubrobacteraceae bacterium; assembly: GCA_963756465.1. Taxonomy (GTDB): domain Bacteria; phylum Actinomycetota; class Thermoleophilia; order Solirubrobacterales; family Solirubrobacteraceae; genus CADCVQ01. Next base: position 208,890 of record CAVWNK010000001.1, on the reverse strand, counting down.
ACTTCCAGCGGAAGACGGGACACCATACACCGGTGCACCGCGTTCCGGACAGGAGTTTCAACACCGATGAAGGAGCGCCGAATCGATCGCTGCGCGGACGCCGGGCGGCGCGCGTTCATCGCCTCGATGCAGGAGCGCCGACTGCGCGCCGAGCGCCGTCGCAACCGGCGCTCGTTCACGCCCACGAGCGCGCCGACGCAGGCGCACGCGCCGAACGACCCACCCGTCGCCGCGTTCCCGCGCGCGACGCGACGGCCCGCGCCGGGCCGGGCTACAACCGCCGCACGACCCGCAGCCGCGACAGCATGCCCTGCGCCTCGTGGTCGCCGAGCGTGCAGACGACGGTGTACAGCCCGCGCCGCCGCAACGTCACGGTCAGCACGGCACGGTCGCCCGCCCGCAGCTCGGCGCTCGTCGCGCGAATCGACGACGCCGAACCCGAGGGCCCGATCACGCGCAGGTCATGCGCGTCCTCACCGAGGTTCTCCAGGTTGAACCGCACCCGTCCCGGCAGGACGCGGGAGCGGTACAGCGCGATCCGGTACTCGCGCAGCCCGACGCCGACCGCGGTCGTGCGCGTGACCGACGCGCCCTCCGCGGACGAGATCGCGTTCGCGACGAGCGTCGCGGCAACGGCGATCGCCGCGCCCGCCAGCGGCGCCAGCAGCAGCAGCAGCCAGCGCCGCCCGGTCATCGGACGAGCGCGATCCGCCCCACGGCGCCGGCGTTTGGCAGCACGGCGGCGGCGTCGGTCTTCAGCCATTGCTCGATCAGGCTCGCATAGACGGTGCGGAAGTCGAGCGTGACCTTGAGGTTGTCGTCCTCGTCGAAGTCGCGCAGCGACGGGTACTCGCTCAGCACGCCGGCGCGCACGCGCGTGCCCTGCACCCACGCCAGCCCGCCCGCGCCGTGGTCGGTCCCCGAGTCGTTGTCGTGCGGGCGGCGGCCGAACTCCGACCAGACGAACGTCAGCACGCGGTCGGCGACGCCGCGCGCCTCGAGGTCGGCCTGGAAGGCCGCGAGCGCCTGGCTGACCTCCGGCAGCGACTGCGCGAGCGTGTTGCGCTGGTCGTCGTGCGTATCGAAGTCGCCCGGCGCGTTGACCGTCGCGACACGGATCCCGAGCGGCTTGGAGATGAGCCCGGCGAGCGTGCGCAGGCGGTTGGCGAAGCCGCTGTCGGCCGGGTAGGCGACGCTCGACGCGAGCGGGTCGCCGTCCTTCGTCTTGGCGTAGGGCTCGAGCAGATCGCCGACCTGCTTGGCGAGCGCCGCCGCGCGCTTGGCGGCCCTCAACCCGGGTCCGCCCCCGCCGGTGCGCGCCAGCGCGCTCCACGTCGCCATCGCCTCGTCGAACGCGGGACCGTACGTGCCGCGGATGTGGAAGCCCGCGTTGTCGGGCGAGCTCGCCGACGCGACCGGCGCGCCGCGCGAGCGCAGCACCGGCGAGAGGTCGTGGGCGAGCGACATGCCCTGCAGCGGGTTGTCCTGGTTGCCGTTGGCGTCCAGCCAGCGCCCGAGCCAGCCCGGCGAGTCCGAATCGACGATCAGCCCGGTCTCCCAGAAGTGGCGCGAGTGGAAGTGCGAGAGGTTCGGGTTGGGGTAGTCGATGCCCGGCAGAAACCCGATCCTGCCCGTGTCGTAGAGGCCCTTGATCCCACCGCCGGCGCCCTGCGCCAGCGACGGGTGGATGCCGAGCGCGCTGCCGCGCAGCAGCGGCGGCTTGTCGACGAGGATGTTGCGGTGCAGATCGGCGTACGTGCCGTAGTCGTTCATCGGGATCAGGGAGTCGAGCAGGTCCAGGCCGCCGGGCAAAAAGACGGCGACGAGCACCGGCGCGTCGGGCGCGGCCTGCGCGTCGGCGGCGGCCGCCTCCAGCGCGCGCGAGATCGGCAGCGCCCTGGCGGCGTAGAGCGACAGGCCGGCGCCGACGCCGACCCCGATGACCTGGCGGCGTGTCAGCCGCGAGCCCTCGACGAAGCCGCGGCGCTTGGACTCCGACGTGGAGCGGAAGTCGTCGCATCCGCAGTTCAGCGGCTGGCGCGAGGCGGGCATCAATGCACCTGCGCGTCGGGTCCGGTGAGCAGCAGCTGACGCAGGATGCGCTGGCACATGTCGGCCCGGCGCTGGCGCTCGCCCGCGGCGACGGGCGCGCCGAGCAGCTTCGTCGCGAGCTTCAGCAGCTGGGCGTCGGTCGCGGCCGACGTCCACGGCCGCCCGACCGCCGAGCGCGCGCGGGCGACCGCCTGGCGCGGCGAGTCGCGCAGCGGCGTCGCGCCGTCGACCACCCGGCGGCGGTCCTGGAGCAGGACGTTGGCGGAGTTGAAGCGCACGTGCATCGTGTTCGTCGACAGCCATGCCGTCCCCCACTCCCAGCCGGCGACCGAGGGCGGGCGGAACGGCAGCTGGCCCATGCCGTCGAGCAGGTAGACCCAGTCGTCGCGCGTGATGCCCTCGCCGCAGGCGCGCAGCGCGCCGACGAGGTAGACGACCGGCGACTTGACCATGTCGGGCGCGTCGAGCGAGCGGTACAGCGCCGGATGCTCGAGGATCTCGCGCACGACGGGCGCGATGCGGTGGCCCTCGCGCCGGTACACGCGAGCGAGGCGCCTGCGCGCTGACGGCTCGATCGCCTCGCCGACGAAGTACTCCCACAGCTTGGAGACGAGGAACGGCGCGTGCTGGGGATGGCCGATGCAGAGGTCGAGCACGTCGCGGTAGTCGAAGGTGCCCGCCTTGCCGAAGATCTTCTTGCTCGTCGCGTCATGCGCCTTGCGGTCGTAGAGAACCGCGACGCTGCCGTCGGGCCGGCGCTTGGATCGAAAGCCGGTCATCGCGCGCGCGGCCTCGCGGATGTCCTTCTCGCTGTAGCCCCTGCCGAGCGTGAAGAGCTCCATCAGCTCGCGGGCGTAGTTCTCGTTGGGCTCGTCCTTCGTCGAGTCCGCGAGCGACAGGAACAGCAGCATCGCGGGGTCCTTCGTGACGTCGGTCAGCAGGCGGCGGAAGCTGCCGAGGCTGTTGCGGCGCAGCATCTTGTTCTGCGCGACCTGCAGCGGCCGGTCCTGGTCGAGCGTCGCGAAGTGGTCGTGCCAGAAGAGCGTCATCTTCTCGGTCAGCGGCCGCGGCGTGCGGACCATCTTGTCCATCCACCAGAGCACGTCCTGGCCGTACTCGTTGATCGGATCCAGCGGCCTGCCGTCGATCAGCGGTCGCGGGAAGCGCGGCTTCGGCGGTCCGGAACCGCCGCGGATCAGCCAGTCGACGGTCTCGCCGCGGCTGCGCTTGGCCCAGTGGCGCGCCTCCTTGGAGGTCGCGCCGAAGCCGGCGCGCCAGAACAGCCGGCGAACGTGCGCCTCGGTCCAGCGGTCATGGTGTCGTCTCTGCGCCACGCGTGGAGTCCCCTGCCGTCGCATCGGCAATGCGCGACCGGGGCTTGAGGGCGACCAGCATCGCGCATCGTGCGGGCGCGCTGGACGGATCGCTCACAAAGCGCTCATCGCCCGCCTCAGTCGCGCACGACGAGATACGTCCCCGCCGCCAGCAGCGCGACGCCCGCGATCCGCGCGAGGTCGATCGGCTGCTTCTCGACGCCGAGCAAGCCGAAGTGGTCGACGACGACCGCGACCGCGAGCTGGGCCGAGATCGTCGCCACGGTCACGCCTCCGAGGCCGATGTAGCGCACGGTCACGAGCACCGACCCGACGTACGCCGCGCCGAGCAGGCCGCCGGTCAGGTAGAGGATCGAGACGTCGCGCACGCCGGAGAGCTGGCCCAGGCCGCCCTTCGTCAGCGCGGCGATGGCGGCCATCGCGATGGCCCCGATCGTGAACGAGAGGAAGACCGTCTGAAACGTGCCGATCGACTTGCCCAGATGCGAGTTGATCGGGGCCTGCAGCGCGACGAGCCCGCCCGTCATCGCCGTCAGCAGCACGGCTACGCCACGGTCCATCAGCTCACTTCGCTTCCATCCACGTCGGGCCGACGCCGACGTTGACGGCGAGCGGCGGGTCGTGCTCCCAGACGGCGCACATCTCGCGGCGGATCAGCTCGCGGACCGCCTCGATCTCGTCCGGCGGACCCTCGAACAGCAGCTCGTCGTGGACGGTGAGGATCGGCCGCACGGCGCTGTCGGTCAGCGCCGCGTCGACGCGCACGAGGGCGAGCTTCATGACGTCGGCGGCCGTGCCCTGGATGACGGTGTTGACGGCGAGGCGCTCGCCGAGCGTGCGGACCTGCCAATTGCGCGCCTTCAGCTCGGGGATCTGGCGCCGCCGGCCCCACAGCGTCGTGACGTGACCGTCCTCGGTCGCCGCGGCGATCGTGCCCTCGATGAACGCCCGCACCGCCGGGAAGCGCTCGAGGTACGTGTCGATGATCTCCTTGGCCTCCTCGCGCGGGATCGCGAGTCGGTCGGCGAGGCCGTAGTCGCTGAGGCCGTACACGATCCCGTAGTTGATCATCTTCGCCTTCGAGCGCTGGCCGAGGTCGAGCTGCTCGGGCGGGGTGCCGAAGACCTTCGACGCCGTCGCGGTGTGGACGTCCTCGCCGCGCACGAAGATCTCCTTGAGGACCGGCTCGCCGGCGATGTGGGCGAGCACGCGCAGCTCGACCTGCTCGTAGTCGGCGCTCAGCAGCACGTTGCCGGGCGCGGCGTCGAAGCAGCCGCGGATCTCGCGCCCGAGCGCGGTGCGGATCGGGACGTTCTGCATGTTCGGGTTCGTCGATGCCAGCCGCCCGGTCGTGGCGGCGGCCTGCAGGAACGTCGTGTGGATGCGCGACGCGCGATCGACGAGCTGCGGCAGCACGCTGAAGTACGTCTTGTCGAGCTGGTTGAGCTCGCGCCAGCGCTCGATCAGCGGGATGATCTCGTGCTCGCCGCGGATCGCCTGCAGCACGCGCGCGTCGGTCGAGAAGCCGGTCTTGCCGCGGCGCTTCTTCGACAGACCGAGCTTGACGAAGAGGATCTCGCCGAGCTGCTGCGGCGAGCCGATCACGAACTCGGTCTCGGCGAGCGCGAAGATGCTGCGCTCCAGCTCGCGGATCTCGTCGCGCACGCGCGCGCTGATCGCCTTCAGGCGATCGGTGTTCAGGCGCACGCCCTCGATCTCCATCCGGCGCAGGACCGCCACCAGCGGCAGCTCGATCTGCGCCATGACGGTCGTCAGGTCGCGGGCGGCGATCTGCTCGCGCTGCCAGGTCGACAGCTCGCCGATCAGGATCGCCTCCGCGGCCAGCTCGTCGTCGATCCCGGGCGCGCCGAGACCGCGCTCCTCGAGCAGCTCGCGCAGCGGGTAGCCGCGCCGCGCGGGCTCGAGCAGGTAGGCGCCGAGCAGCGCGTCGTGGGCGATCTTCGGCGGCACGACGCTGAGCGCCTTGGCGTCGTAGGCGACGACCGGGCGCGCCCCGGCGGCCGCGACGAGCTGTGCCGGATCGTCCATCTCGCCGACGAGCACCTCGGCGCCGGCGGCGACCGCGAAGCGCCAGGACGTCTCGACGGCGAGCAACTCGCCCTCGCGCACGGCGGGCGCGCGCGCGACGAGCACGAGCTCGCCGGCCGGCAGCCCGGCGATGTCGGCGAGGCGGCCCGCGCGCACGCGCGCGCTGACCTCGGTCTGCGCCTCCGGCGACGGCGCCGCCTCCTCGGCGCCGAGGAACTCCTCCAGGCGGCGCAGCGGGTCGCGCAGCTCGAACTCGCGGAAGACCTCGCGCAGCCGCGAGCGGTCGGGCGCCTTCGAGGCGGCCGCGACGATGTCCAGGTCGACGGGCAGGTCGCGCCGCATCGTCGCGAGGATCTTCGAGACGCGCGCGTCCTCGGCGTGGTCGGTGAGGTTCTGCTTGCGCTTGGCGCCCGAGATCTCGTCGATCGAGCCGAGCACGCCCTCGAGGTCGCCGTGGCTCTGCAGCAGCGCCGCGGCGGTCTTGTCGCCGATTCCCGGGACGCCGGGGATGTTGTCGCTCGTGTCGCCCTTGAGGCCGTAGAAGTCGGGGATCAGCTCGGGCGCGATGCCGTAGCGCTCGATCACCGCGGCGTGGTCGTACAGCTTCGTGTCGGTGATGCCGCGCGCGGTCGCCATCACCTGGACGAGACCCTCGGGGTCGATGAGCTGAAACGCGTCGCGGTCGCCGGTGACGATGACGACGGGGATCGACTGCTCGCGCGCGCGCTCGGCCAGCGTGGCGATGACGTCGTCGGCCTCGAAGCCGTCCAGACGCGTGTTCGTGTAGCCGAAGGCCTCGACGAGCGGCTCGAAGTGCGGCCACTGTTCCCGCAGCAGGTCCGGCCGCGTCGAGCGCGTGCCCTTGTACTGCGGGTAGACCTCCTTGCGCCCGCTCGAGCCGGCGTCCCAGACGACGACGGTCGGCTTCGTGCCGTGCTCGGTGAGGATCTTCACGAGCATCGAGGCGAAGCCGAAGATCGCGTTCGTCGGAAAGCCCGTCGACGTGGCGATCGACTCGGGCAGCGCGAAGAAGGCGCGGTAGACGAGCGAGTTGCCGTCGATCAGGTACAGCTCTTCGGGGCGGTCGGCCATCGCTGCAGGACTCTACGGAAGGCGAGCATCCCCTCCGATACAGGCGTTATCGTCCCTGCAGGAGGAGCAATTCGACGCAAGGAACGCACCCCCAATGAGCCTGATCTACACATGCAACTTCTGTGGCGAGACGATCGGCCACGGTGTCCCCTACGTCACCCTGAACGGCAACGGCGAGCGGTCCGCCGACTTCTGGCGTACGGGCTACGTAGGGCATTACCACGCCGATCCCGAGGTCGGCTGCTGGAACCGGATGCTGGAGGCGATCCGGCTCTGCGACGCGCCGCGCCTGGACGAGATCCCCGTCGCGTCGCACCAGGCGATCACGGCGCGGCGGCGCAAGCACCGGCCGCTGAGCCCGGATGACGGGGCCGCCCCCGCGGCCTGAACGCGCGCCGACGCGCGCGACATCCCCCCAATTCGGCTAGCCGCCGAGGGGAGCAGGCCAGAGACACTCATCGTGTGACGGCCCGCCTCGCACTGCTCGGCCTGCTCGTCGTCGCAGCGCTGGCAGCGGCGACACCTGCCAGCGCGGCGATCCCTGGGCCGGTCGCCGCATGGGGCTTCGACGAGGCTTCGGGCACGACGACGACGGACGCGACCGGCGGCGGTCTGACCGGAACGCTGAACGGACCGACGCGCGCGCCAGCGGGACGGTTCGGCGCAGCGCTCTCCTTCGACGGCACGAACGACAGCGTCGCCGTCGCCGATGCCGACGCCCTGGACCTGACGAACGGCATGACGCTCGAGGCCTGGGTCCGGCCGGCCGCGCTGAACGGATGGCGGACCGTGATCCTCAAGGAGCGCAGCGGCGATCTCGCCTACGCGCTGTACGCCAGCAGCAGCGCGACCCGACCGGCAGCGCATATCTGGACGACCTCCGACCTCGGTCTCAACGCGACCGCGGCGCTCGCCGTGAACACCTGGACGCATCTCGCCGCCACCTACGACGGCGCGACGCTGCGGCTGTTCGTCAACGGCGCGCAGGTCGCGACCCGCGCCGCGGCACCGCCGATCCAGGTCTCCGGCCTGCCGCTGCGCTTCGGCGGCAACTCCGTCTGGGGCGAGTACTTCAACGGGGTCATCGACGAGATCCGGATCTACAACCGCGCGCTGAGCGCCGTCGAGGTCCAGGGCGACATGGCGCTCGCGGTCAACAGCGGCCCGCCGCCGCCGCCGGACACGACGCCGCCGACGGTCGCGGTCACCGCGCCGGCCAACGGCGCGACCGTCAGCGGGTCCGCCGTCGCGGTCAGCGCGACGGCGAACGACGACGTCGCCGTCAGCGGCGTGCAGTTCCGCCTCGACGGCAACCCGCTCGGCGCCGAGGACACGACCGCGCCATACACCACGACCTGGAACACCACCACCGCGACGAACGCCGGCCACACGCTCACCGCCGTCGCCCGCGACGCCGCCACCAACACCACCACCTCCACCCCCGTCGACGTCACCGTCGACAACACGACACCCCACCACCCCCACCACCCCCGCCACCCCCGCCACCCCCGCCACCCCCGCCACCCCCGCCACCCCCGCCACCCCCGCCACCCCCGCCACCGCCACCCGGCCCGGATCCGGCCCAGGTCGGCCAGTGGACCGGCGTCATCAACTTCCCGATCGTCCCGGTCCATATGACGCCGATGGCCGACGGCAAGGTCGTGATCTGGGACGGATTCGAGTTCGCGCCGAACTCCGAGCGCCTGTTCGACCCGCAGACGCAGACGTTCACGTCGATCTCCGCGGGCGGCAACAACCTCTTCTGCGCGGCGAACACGAAGCTCCCCGACGGGCGCCTGATGTCCGTCGGCGGCCACAGCTTCGGCACAACCGGGACGCGCGAACTCAACCTCTACAACCCCGCGACACGTCAGTGGACCGCGGGCGCGCCGATGGCCCGGGCACGCTGGTATCCGTCGTCGACGCAGCTCGCCGACGGGCGCCAGTTCGTCGTCTCGGGCGACAGCAACAACCTCCAGCTCGGGCAGCCGTTCCCGCTGCGCGACGCTTCGGACACCGTGCCCGAGATCTACAACCCGACGACCAACAGCTGGGCGTTGGTGCCGTCAGCGGCGCGCCGGATGCCCTGGTATCCGTTCATGTACCTGCTGCCCGACGGTCGCCTCTTCGACGCGGGCCCGGACACGATCACGCGCACGCTCGATCTCGCGACCGGTGCGTGGACCTTCGTCGGCAACAGCCCGATCGAAGGTCACAGCGCGGTGATGTACCGGCCGGGCAGGATCCTGAAGTCCGGCAACTACGGCGACACGAGCACCGGCGGCCGCCCCGCGACCGGGCGCTCGGCAACGATCGACATGAACGACGCCGCGCCGGCTTGGAGCGAGGCCGCGCCGATGAACCGGCCGCGCACCTTTCACTCGCTGACGGCGCTGCCCGACGGCACGGTGATGTCCAGTGGCGGCACGACGGAGTCGACCGGTACAAACCCGGCGTTCGCGGTCCGCGACAACGAGATCTGGGATCCCGTCACCGACAGCTGGAAGCTCGTCGCACCGAGCCAGCGCCCGCGGCTGTACCACTCGTCGGCGACGCTGCTGCAGGACGGTCGCGTGCTGCTGGCCGGAGGCGGGCGCCTGTACAACATGCCGATCGAGCCCAACGGCGAGATCTACTCGCCGCCATATCTGTTCAAGGGCCCGCGGCCGGCGATCACGACCGCGCCGTCGACGGTCCTGCACGGCAGCAGCTTCGACGTCGACACGCCCGACGCGACCTCGATCGACAAGGTCTCGCTCGTGCGGATGTCGTCGATCACGCACAACGTCGACCAGGACCAGCGCTTTCAGTTCCTCACCTTCAGCCAGCGTCCGGGCGGGTTGACCGTCGACATGCCGGCCAACCCGAACGTCGTCCCGCCCGGCGTCTACCAGCTGTTCATCCTCAGCGCCCAGGGCGTGCCGTCGGTGGCAAAGGTCATCACGGTGCCGGTTCCCGGCACGGACCTCACCGCGCCGACGGCGCCCTCGAACCTCGCCGCCGTCGGTGAGCTCGGGCGCGTACGGCTGAGCTGGACGGCGGCGAGCGACAACACCGCGGTCACGCAGTACCGCGTCCATCGCTCGACGACCGCCGGCTTCGCCCCATCCGAGGCCAACCGCATCGCAACGCTGGCGGCGACCACGAGCTATATCGACACGACGGTCGCGAACGGCAGCACGTACCGCTACCTCGTGGTGGCGGCCGACGCGGCGGGCAACGCAAGCCCGCCGTCCAACGAGTCGACGGCCGTCGTTCCCAACGACACGACAGGCCCGTCCGTGGCGATCACCGCGCCGGCCAACGGCGCGACCGTCAGCGGGTCCGCCGTCGCGGTCAGCGCGACGGCGAACGACGACGTCGCCGTCAGCGGCGTGCAGTTCCGCCTCGACGGCAACCCGCTCGGCGCCGAGGACACGACCGCGCCATACACCACGACCTGGAACACCACCACCGCGACGAACGCCGGCCACACGCTCACCGCCGTCGCCCGCGACGCCGCCACCAACACCACCACCTCCACCCCCGTCGACGTCACCGTCGACAACACGACACCACCCCCGCCACCCCCGCCACCCCCGCCACCGCCCAGCGGTGACCTCGTCGCCGCCTACGGCTTCGACGAGACGAGCGGGACGAGCGCGCTCGACAGCTCGGGCCGGGCGAACACCGGCGTCGTCAACGGCCCGACCCGCACGGCGACGGGGCGGTTCGGCGGCGCGCTGTCCTTCGACGGCACGAACGACATCGTCACGGTCGCCGACGCGGCGTCGCTGGACCTGACGACCGGCATGACGCTCGAGGCGTGGGTGAATCCGACCGCGGTCACGGGCTGGCGCACGGCGATCCTCAAGGAGCGACCGGGCAACCTCTCCTACGCGCTCTACGCCGGCGGGTCGCCGGCCGTCCCCAACGTGCACGTCTTCACGACGAGCGACCTCGACGCCGTCGGCACCAGCGCGCTGGCCCTGAACACCTGGTCGCACCTTGCCGCGACGTACGACGGCGTGACGCTGCGCATGTTCGTCAACGGCACGCAGGTCGGTACCCGCGCCCTGACCGGAGCGATGACGACATCGACGAGCCCGCTGCAGATCGGCGGAAACGCGGTCTGGGGTGAGTGGTTCGCCGGAGCGATCGACGAGGTCCGCGTCTACAACCGTGCTCTGACGGGCGCGCAGATCCAGGCCGACATGACGACCGCGATCGGCGGCGGGATGCCGCCTCCGCCGCCGCCGCCCCGCCACCGCCGCCGCCGCCGCCGCCGGACACGACGCCGCCGACGGTCGCCGTCACCGCGCCGGCCAACGGCGCGACCGTCAGCGGGTCCGCCGTCGCGGTCAGCGCGACGGCGAGCGACGACGTCGCCGTCAGCGGCGTGCAGTTCCGCCTCGACGGCAACCCGCTCGGCGCCGAGGACACGACCGCGCCATACACCACGACCTGGAACACCACCACCGCGACGAACGCCGGCCACACGCTCACCGCCGTCGCCCGCGACGCCGCCACCAACACCACCACCTCCACCCCCGTCGACGTCACCGTCGACAACACGACACCACCACCACCCCCACCACCCCCACCCCCGCCACCCCCGCCACCACCACCGCCGCCCAGCGGCGACCTCGTCGCCGCCTACGGCTTCGAGGAGTCCGTCGGCACGTCGGCGCTCGACAGCTCCGGGGGCGCGAACACCGCGACGCTCGCCGGCCCAACGCGAACGACGCTCGGACGCTTCGGCAGCGCGCTCGCCTTCGACGGCATCAACGACTGGGTCACGGCACCCGACACGCCCGCGCTCGACCTGACGACCGGCATGACGCTCGAGGCCTGGATCTATCCGACGACCTCGACGGGCTGGCGCACCGCGATCATGAAGGAGCAGGCGACGAACATGGTCTACGCGCTCTACGCCGGCCAGAACGTCAACCGGCCGGGCGGCTACGTCTTCACCGCGACGACGGAAAAGGGCGTCAACGCCACCGCCGCGCTGGCCGTGAACACGTGGACCCACGTGGCGGCCACCTACGACGGGGCGACGCTGCGGGTGTTCGTCAACGGGACACAGGTCGCGACGCGCGCGGTGACCGCAGCGATGCCGGCCTCCACCGGCCCGCTGCGCTTCGGCGGCAACGCGATCTGGGGTGAGTGGTTCACCGGCCGCCTCGACGAGATCCGGGTCTACAGCAAGGCCCGGACCGCCGCCGAGATCCAGGGCGACATGGCGCGCGCCGTCCCCTGAGCGGCCACTGACGAGATCCCACGCGACCCCGTGCCCGTATGCTCGGGCGATGAAGGTCACGGTCAGCGGTGCGACGGGACGCATCGGACGGCATCTGGTCGCGGCGCTGAAGGCGCGCGGCGACGACGTCACCGCGCTGTCGCGCGATCCCGACCGGGCGACCGAGCTGCTCGGCGTCGAGGCGTTCGCCTGGAACATCAAGGAGGACGCCGCGCCCAAGCAGGCGCTGACGGGGCGCGACGCGATCGTCCACCTCGCCGGCGAGGACGTCGGCCAGCGCTGGAGCAAGGAGGTCAAGGCCGAGATCCTCGACAGCCGCGAGCGCGGTACCCGCAACATGGTCCATTCGATCTTCGACACCGAACCGCGGCCGAAGGCACTGATCTGCGCATCGGCATCGGGCTACTACGGCGCTCGCGGTGACGATCTCGTCGACGAGCGGGAGCCGCCCGGCAGGGACTGGCTCGCCGACGTCGTCGCGCGCTGGGAGCGTCAGGCGGACACCGCGAAGATCGGCACGCGGACGGTCGTCGTCCGCACCGGGATCGTGCTCGACGCCGACGGCGGCGCGCTCGCGAAGATGCTGCCGCCGTTCAAGGCCGGCATCGGCGGGCCGATCGGCAGCGGCAAGCAGTACATGCCCTGGATCCACCTCGACGACCTCGTCGGCATCTACCTGGCCGCGATCGACCATCCGGGCTTCCAGGGCCCGATCAACGCCGCCGCGCCCGAGCCGGTTACGAACAAGGCCTTCGCCAAGGCGCTCGGGCGCGCGATCAGCCGCCCCGCGGTCGCGCCCGTGCCGGCGTTCTCGATCAAGCTGCTGTACGGCGAGATGAGCCAGATCGTGCTGACGGGCGTGCGCATGGTGCCGGGTCGGGCGGCCGAGCTCGGCTACGCGTTCAAGCACGCCGATCTCGACGCGGCGCTGCGGCACACCCTGGACTGAACGGGGCGCGCCCCGCCAGGATCACCGCCGCGGCTCAGCCCTTGGAGCGCTGCCAGGGAAACGGGCCGATGACGCGCCAGTCGGAGGTCGCCTTGGCGGGCACGAGCAGCCACGCGATCGCTCCGACAGCGCTCAGCAGCAACCCCGAGGCGAGGCCCGGCTTGTCGCCGTAGCCCTTGCGCTCGGAGATGTAGGCGCCGACGATCGCCGACGCGAGCCAGATGAAGAGCAGGTAGAGCGCGAGGACGCCGACGTTGGCGATCGGGAGGATCATGCGCCCAGATACGCCTTCTGGACCTCGGGGTTCGTGCGCAGCGCCTCCGACGCGTCGGTCAGCGCGACCGTTCCGGTCTCCAGCACATAGCCGCGCATCGACACGCCGAGTCCGTAGTTGGCGTTCTGCTCGACGAGCAGGATCGTCGTGCCCTGCCGGTTGATCTCCACGATCGTCTCGTAGATGCGATCGACGAGGATCGGGGCGATGCCCATCGACGGCTCGTCGAGCAGCAGCAGCTTGGGCCGGGCCATCAGCGCGCGCCCGATCGCGAGCATCTGCTGCTCGCCGCCGGACATCGTGCCCGCCTTCTGGCGCTCGCGCTCCTTCAGTCGCGGGAACAGGTCGAAGACGCGCTCCAGGTCGGACTCGATCTCGTTGTCGCGCCGCAGGTACGCGCCCATGTCGAGGTTCTCGCGCGCGGTCATGCGCTGAAAGCAGCGCCGCGCCTCGGGTGACTGCGAGATGCCCAGCCGCACGATGTCCTGCGGCGGCGTGCGCGTGATATCCCGGCCCGAGAAGCGGATCGAGCCCGAGCGCGCCGGCGTCAGGCCCGAGATCGAGCGCAGCGTCGTCGACTTGCCGGCGCCGTTGGAGCCGATCAGCGTGACGATCTCACCTTCCTCGACGGTCAGCGAGACGCCCTTGAGCGCCGCGATGTTGCCGTAGTACGTCTTCAGGTCCTCGATCTCCAGCAGTGCCATCAGGCGCGCACCTATCCTTGCTTTCCGAGGTAGGCCTCGACGACGAGCGGGTTGGCCCGCACCTCGGCGGGATCGCCCTCGGCGATCTTCTCACCGTGGTCGAGCACGGTGATCCGCTCCGACACACCCATCACGACCTTCATGTCGTGCTCGATCAGCAGGATCGTGAGGTCACGCTCCTCGCGCAGCTGGCGCATGAACGCCGTCAGCGTCTCGGACTCCTGCGGGTTCATGCCGGCGGTCGGCTCGTCGAGCAGCAGCAGGCGCGGCTCGGAGGCCAGCGCGCGGGCGATCTCCACGCGGCGCTGATCGCCGTAGGAGAGGTTGATGGCGAGCTCGTCGTGAACGCTTTCGCTCAGGCCGACGTAGGTGAGCGTCGCGCGCGCCTTCTCCTCCACCTCGCGCTCCTCGCGGCGCACCTTCGGCGGACGCACGATCGAGCCGATCAGCCCCGCCTTCATCCGCGCGTGCTGGCCGACCATGACGTTCTCGACGGCGCTCATCGTCGCGAACAGGCGGATGTTCTGGAACGTCCGCGCGATCCCGAGCGTCGTGATGAGGTCCGGGCGCGTGCGCGAGATGTCCTTGCCGTCGAAGATGATCCGGCCGATCGACGGCTTGTAGAGCCCGGTCAGCATGTTGAAGAACGTCGTCTTGCCGGCGCCGTTGGGGCCGATGATCGCGACGATCGAGCGCTCCGGGATCTCGAACGAGACGTCGTTGACGGCGACGAGGCCGCCGAACACCTTGGAGACCTGCTCTGTCGCAAGCAGCGTCCGGCCGCTCGGCCCGGCGGGCGTGGCCGGCTCGGCCGTGGCGTCGGTGGTCATGGCCTGTGCACCTCGACGACCGGGTCGGAGGTCCCGATCGAGTCGCCGACGCCGATGCCCTCGGTCAGCTCCAGCGCCCGTCGTCGCTCGGGCAGGATGCCCTGCGGTCTGAGCACCATCACGAGCAGGATCAGGAACCCGAAGATGCCGAAGTTCAGGATCGTCAGGTCGAAGTCCAGGCCGAGCTTGCGCGGCACCTCGTTGAAGACCTCCGGGATGAAGTACGTGTTGATGAACGACAGCAGGATCGCGCCGATCGCCACGCCCCAGATCGAACCCAGCCCGCCGAGGATGATCATCGCGAGGATGAAGATCGAGAAGCCGAACTGGAAGTTGTTCGCGTTGACGGCCGTCAGGTAGGAGCCCAGAAACGCCCCCGAGATGCCGCCGAAGGCGGCGCCCGTGGAGTAGGCCAGCAGCTTCGTCTTGACGAGCGGCACACCCATCGAGGCGGCGGCGACCTCGTCCTCGCGGATCGCGATCCAGGCCCGCCCGAGACGCGAGTCGCGCAGACGGAAGTTCACGAGCAGCACGATCGCCACGAGCACGAGGCAGAACCAGTAGAACGGCCGCAGGCTGAAGGCGGAGTCAAACGGCGCGAAGCCCGGCAGATCGATCGAGTCGATCGGCGAGATCGCCTGGCGGCCGTTGGTGAGCTTGTAGCCCTCGGCGAACGTGATCTCGTCGCCGTTGACGGCGAAGCGAAAGATGATCTCGCCGAACGCGAGCGTGACGATCGCGATGTAGTCGCCGCGCAGCCGCAACGTCGGCAGGCCGATGAGCATCCCCGCCATGCCGGTGATGACCACCGCGATCACGATGATCAGCAGGAAGTTCAGGTGGATGCCCGGCAGGTTGGACGCGAACTCACCTGCGACGACGTGGAAGCCCTCGCCGCCGTTGACCAGCGCGAAGTGATCAGACGCAAACCAGCCGATCGTGTAGGCGCCGAAGGCGTAGAACGCGACGTAGCCGAGATCGAGCAGGCCGGCGAAGCCTACGACGATGTTCAGTCCCAGCGCCATCACGACGAACGCGGCGGCGAGGATGAAGTTGTTCGTGACGTTCGACAGCGGGTCGAAGAACAGCGGCAGCAGCGCGGCGATCGCCAGCGCGACGACCGCGACGGCGAGGTTCTCGCGCCCCTTCAGCGGCGTCTTGGCCAGCAGCGCGGTCATCCGGCCTCGCGCGTCTCCTCGCCGATCAGTCCCTGTGGACGGAAGACCATGATCAGCACGAGATAGGTGAACACGACGACCGCCGTCCACTCCGCCCCGATGCGGAACTCCGCGAGCTGCTGGATCGTCCCGATGATCAGGCCGCCGAGGACCGCGCCCTTGAGGTTGCCGATGCCGCCCATGACGGCGGCGGTGAAGGCGATCAGGCCGGCCTGGAAGCCGGCGAAGTACCAGATGCTCGTCTGGTAGAGCAGGTAGATGAGGCCGGCGGCGCCTGCCAGCATGCCGCCGAGCAGGAACGTCATCGAGATCGTCGTGTTGACGTTGATGCCCATCAGGCGCGCGGCCTCGGGGTCCTGCGCGGTCGCGCGCATCGCCTTGCCGAGCCGGCTGTGGGTGATGAACGTCGTCAGCAGGAAGACGAGCGGGGCGGTCACGGCGACCGCGAGCACGTCGCCGCTGCGGACCTTGACGCCGCCGACGTCGAGCACGACGTGCGCCTGGTTGATGAGGTTGGGCACCGAGCCCTGCGAGGAGCCCAGCCAGAGGATGCCGACGTTCTGCAAGATGAACGACATCCCCACCGCCGTGATCAGCGGCGCGAGCCGGGGCGCGTTGCGCAGCGGCTTGTAGGCGACGCGCTCGATCATGACGTTCAGGCCGCCGCAGACGACCATCGCGACGAGCATCGCCGCGAGCAGCCCGACGATCAGGCCGGGGACGCCCGTGCTGGTCGTCAGGCTAAACGTCCCCCACAGCCCGAAGGAGACGAAGGAGCCGATCATGAACACGTCGCCGTGCGCGAAGTTGATCAGCTCGATGATCCCGTAGACGAGCGTGTAGCCGAGCGCGATCAGGGCGATGATCGCGCCGTTGGACACGCCCAGCACGAGGTTGTTGCCCAGATCGGTGAGGCTGCCCTTCGTGACGATGTCGCTGATCGCCAGGTAGACGGGCAGCGCGAGCAGGACCGCGATCAGCCCGTACTTGCTCGCCGCCTCGCGCAGCGTGTCGGAGAGCCGTTGGCCTGCCGGCGTGACGGTGGCGGTGTCTGTGCTCATCCGTGTATGTGTGCTCGGTACGTGCCGGGGCGAGGAGGGCGGGCGGCCTCGGCCGCCCGCCCCGCTGCCCCAGGCCGGCGGTCCTAGCTGACGGCCGCCTCGATCTTCTTGGAGTACGTCGGCAGGCCGTCCTTGATGACGTACAGGCCGTAGTCGGTCAGCGTCGTGTCGCCGTTGGCATCGATCGAGTACGTGCCGAGCACGCTCTCGCGATCCTTCGTCGACAGCAGCGCCTCGATGACCGCCTCGCGGTCGTTGGCCTTGTCACCGGCGCGCTCGAGCGCGTCGAGGGCGAGGGCCATCGTCTCGTAGCCGTAGATCGCGTACGGATCGACGGTCTGCGTGTTGTACGTCTCCTTGAACTTCGCGATGATCGGCGCGGAGCCCGGCAGATCCTCGGCGCCCAGCGTCGCGACCGTCGTCTTCGTACGGGCGCCGACGGAGGCGGGGATGCCGCCCTTCTTCGGGTTGGAGAACGCTTCCTCGGTGACGCCGTCGGGGCCGTAGAGCTTCACGGTCTTGTTGGCCGAGGCGACGTCCTTGTAGACCTGGACGCCGTTCTCGCCGGTGACGCCCGCCCACACGAAGCAGTCGGACTTGACCTTCGACGCGATCGAGCGGTAGTTGGGCGAGTTCTTGTCGGTGCCCTGCTCGTTCTCGATCGTCAGGCCGCCGGCCTCGGCGGACTGCTTGACGTTGCGGGCCAGGCCGGCGCCGTAGACGGTCTTGTCGTTCCACAGCGTGGCGGTCTTGCAGCCGTCCTCCTTCATGATGCTGACCAGGGCAGCGCCCTGGATCTTGTCGCGCGGCACGACGCGAGCGTACGTGCGCTTGCCGGTCGGGTAGTACTTGTCGGGCTCGCCGGGCTCGGAGCCGGGCTCGTCCGTCGTCAGACCGATGTACGTGTTGGACGGGCTGATCTGCGGGATGCCGGCCTTGTTGAGGATCGGCAGCGATACCTTCGAGCCGCCGGAGTTGAACTCGCCGAGGTAGAAGATCGTCGTCTTGTCCCGAACGGCCTGGCGGGCGTTCTGCGCGGTCTTGCCCTCGTCGGCGGTACCCGGGTTCTGCGCGGTGGAGTCGTCGAGCGACACGTACTTGATCGTGTACTTGCCGACCTTGCCGCCGACCTCGTCCAGCGCCAACTTCTCGCCGTTGATGACGGCCTCGGACTGACCACGCGACGTGCCCTGCAACGGAAGCGACGAGTAGATCGTCAGCGTCGTCCCCTCGGCGACGTTGCCCCCACCGCCCGCGCCGCTGGAACTGTCGTCATCGTCGCCGCAGGCCGCGACGCCAACCGCCAGTGCTGGCACCAGCAACCATAGAGCGGCTGCTCGATTGAAACGCAAGATGGATTCCCTCCTCGGTGGGACTGAACACGGAAGCGCGCCGATCGTACACGGCTTCGGAGCGATGTTGTGCGCGTTGGTGCTTAGCGTGCAGCCGCCGGAAGGCTTGCTTCGCCGGGCGCACCGACCGGACTCGACCGCCGATCAGCCGCGGACCTGGAGAACCTTGTCCAGCACGAACTGCGAACCGCGCACGCGATTGCCGGCATACGTCGACAGGCTCGTGTCGCCAAACCGGTCTATCGAGTAGCGGCCGAGGACCGAGTCGCGGTTGCGGATCGCGAAGAACGCGTCCGTCACGGCCTGGCGGTTATTGCCCCGTGTTCCGGCAGATCGGATCGCGTGCAGCACGGCGCTGGCCGCCTCGTAGGCCTGCAGCGCCTCCGGCGCGGGCTGGCGGCCGAAGGTCGTGCGGAAGCTGTCGCGAAAGCTGCGCGCGCTGCGCGGCAGCAGCCGCGCCGGCAGCGCCGACGTCGTCACGCGCATCCTGCTCCGGACGGCGGCGGGAAGGCGGTTCAGAAACGCGTGGTCGGCGACGGCGGCCGGCCCGAACAGCAGCATCGAGGGCGCCGCCGCGGCGACGGCGCTGAAGACCCGCGCCGCGCCGGTGTCGGTCGTGCCCGCGAACAAAAACGCGTCGGCGCCGGTCTCGGCGACCCTGCGCACCGCGCCCGTGAGGTCGCCCTCGCCGGCGGCGATGCGGCCGCGGTCGAAGACCTCGATGTTCTGGCGCGCGGCGGCCTTCTCGACCTCGTCGGCGATCCCGCCGCCGTAGATCTCGCGATCGGCGAGCATCGCGATGCTGCGCACGCCCGAGGCCTTCATGTAGCCCACGAGCGCCGACGCCTGGACGTGGTCGGCCGGCACGACGCGGGCGAACGTGCGCTCGCCGGAGGGATAGAAGCGGTCCGGCTCGCCCTGGCGTCGGCTCGTCCGCGTCAGCCCGTCATACGTGCTCGACGGGCTGACCTGGAGGATGTGGCCCTCGTTGGTGAGCGGCAGCGACAGCGCCGTCGCGGCGGAGTCGCGCTCGCCGATGTAGGCGATCGCGTTGAGGTCGCGGACGGCCTTGCGGGCGTTGTCGAGCACCTTGTCGGCGGTCCACGTGCCGGCCTCGGGCGTCGCGGAGTCCAGCGGCACGTAGGTGATGTTCAGCGGTCCGATCTTGCCGCCCGCCTCCTGCAGCGCGAGCTTGATCGCGTTGACCATGTCGCGGGCGCGATCGCGGTCGGGCCCCTGCAGCGGCAGGCTCGAGTAGATCGTCAGCGTGTCGCTGCCGCTCTGGACCGCGCTGTCCTTGTCGTCGCCGCAGCCGCTCAGGCCGCCGGCGAGCGCGATCGCACCGAGGACGCAGAGGACGGCCGCGCGGAACGCGCCGGACATCCCGGGGATTACGCCCTGTTGGGCAGGTACGGGGCGAGGATCTTCGCGGTGGCGCCGAAGGTGATGATCAGCGCGGTGATCATGAACGCGTCGATCGACTTCCAGCCGATCGCCCAGAGGACGATCCAGATGCAGAGACCGAAGGCTGTGGCGAGGACGAGACCCATATGCGGCGCCAGACTAACGGATGAGCCCGGCGGCGAGGTCCGCTATGAGCTCGCCGACGACCGCGGGCGCGTCCTCGGCGTCCGCGACGGCGCGGATCAGCCGAGCGCCGACGATGACGCCGTCGGCGCCGGCGGCCGCCGCCGCGGCGGCCTGTCCGGGGGTCGAGATGCCGAAGCCGAGCGCGACCGGCAGCTCCGTGCGCTCCTTGACGCGGGCCAGCAGGCCGGCGACGTGGTCGCCGAGCGCGGCGCGCTCGCCCGTCGTCCCCACGACCGAGACGGCGTAGATGAAGCCACGCGCCGCGGCGGCGATCGCGCCGAGGCGCTCGGCCGGCGTCGTCGGCGCCACGAGCGGCACGAGCGCGACCCCGGCCGCGTCGCAGGCGGCGCGCACCTCACCGGCCTCGTGCAGCGGCAGATCGGGCACGATCAGGCCGCTGATCTGCGCATCGGCGAGGCGCCTGGCGAACGGCTCGGCGCCGCGCGCGAGGACGAGGTTGACGTAGCACATGAGCACGACCGGGACGCGCGTTGCGAGCGCCTCGCCGACCTCGAGCACGCCCTCGATCGTCGCGCCCGCCTTCAGCGCGGCGGTGCCCGCGGCGTGGATCGCCGGACCGTCGGCGAGCGGGTCGGAGTACGGGACGCCGAGCTCGACGAGGTCGGCGCCGTTGGCGGCATAGGCCTCGCCGATCGCCAGCGAGGTCGCCATGTCGGGGTATCCGCCCATGAGGTAGGGCATCAGCGCCGCGCGGCCGCGGCGCAGCGCGAACGCCGCCGCGATCCGGTCGGCGCCCGTCTGCGGCACCTCCGGGACGCGGTCGCGAGCCGGCTTAGAGGACATCTGCCCGCCTACGGCGCAAGCTTCACGACCTCGGCGAGGTCCTTGTCGCCGCGGCCCGACAGGCAGACGAGGTCGAGCGTCGAATCCCCGCCGTCCTCGTGCAGCGCGTAGTACAGCGCGTGCGAGGTCTCGAGCGCCGGGATGATGCCCTCCAGCCGCGTGACCTCCTTGAAGGCCACGATCGCGTCGCCGTCCTCGACGGCGACGTAGCGCGCGCGGCCGCAGTCGCGCAGGTACGCGTGCTCGGGTCCGGAGCCTGGATAGTCCAGGCCGGCGGAGATCGAGTGCGCCTCGGTGACCTGGCCGTCGTCGTCCTGCATCACCGCCGACAGCGAGCCGTGCAGCACGCCGCTGCGCCCGCCGACGGTCAGCGGCGCGCCGTGGCGGCCACTGTCGAGGCCCTCGCCGGCGGCCTCGACGCCGATCAGCGCGACGTCGCGGTCGCCCACGAACGGGGTGAAGATGCCGATCGAGTTCGAGCCGCCGCCGACGCAGGCGATGACGCGGTCGGGCAGCCGCCCCGCGCGGGCCAGCAGGTCGGCGCGCGCCTCGTCGCCGATGACGCGCTGCAGGTCGCGCACGAGCGCCGGATACGGCGCCGGGCCGACGGCCGATCCGATGATGTAGTGCGTCGTGGCGACGGAGCTGACCCAATCGCGGATCGCCTCGCTGACGGCCTCCTTCAGCGTGCGGGCGCCGGCCTCGACGCTGACGACCTCGGCGCCGAGCAGGCGCATGCGCTGGACGTTGGGCGCCTGGCGGCGGATGTCCTCGGCGCCCATGTAGACGATGCACTCGAGCTCCAGCAGCGCGCAGGCGGTCGCGCTTGCGACGCCGTGCTGGCCTGCGCCCGTCTCGGCGATGATCCGCTGCTTGCCCATCCGCTTGGCCAGCAGCGCCTGCCCGAGCGCGTTGTTGAGCTTGTGCGAGCCGGTGTGCATGAGGTCCTCGCGCTTGAGCCAGATCTCGCGTCCGGCGAGCTGCGACAGGCGCTCGGCGAGGTACAGCGGCGTCGGCCGGCCGGCGTAGTCGCGCAGCAGGCCGCCGAGCTGCGCCTTGTAGCCGGCGTCGTCGCGCACCGCGACCCACGCCGCCTCCAGCTCGGCGAGCGCGGGCATCAAGGTCTCGGGGACGTACTGGCCGCCGTAGGGACCGAAGCGATGCTCGACGCCGGCCTCCACGAGCGGGCTGCGATCGCTCATGCGGCCATCCTATGACGGCGCCGGCTCACGACGCCACGACGAGCTCGGGGCCGCGCACGGCCGCGTAGAACGCCTGCAGCCTGGCCGCATCCTTGACCCCGGGCGCCGACTCGGTCCCGCTCGCGACGTCGACGGCGAAGGGCTCGGTCGCCGCGATCGCGGCGGCGACGTTGCCGGGGTTCAGACCGCCGCTGAGGATCACCGGCGCGCCGAGCTTGGCCTGCGTGACGAGCTCCCAGTCGATCGTCTGGCCGGTGCCGCCGGGCAGGCCCTCGACGTGGGCGTCGAGCAGCAGGAAGTCGGTGCGAAACGCGCCCGCGGCCTGCAGCGTCGCGCGCGACTGCACGCGGACGGCCTTGATGACCTTCGCGCCGGTGCGGCGCGCGACCTCCGAGCAGAAGACCGGGCCCTCGTCGCCGTGCAGCTGGATGTAGTCCAGGCCGACGGCCTGGGCGATGCCCTCGATCTCCTCCAGCCGCGCGTTGACGAACACGCCGGTCAGGTGGACCGTGCGCCGCAGCGCGGCGCCGATCACCTGCGCCTCGTCGAGCGAGCACGCTCGCGGCGAGCCGGGCCAGAAGATCATCCCGAGCGCCCACGCGCCCGCCTCGGCCGCCAGATGCGCGTCCGCGAGGCTCGTGATCCCGCAGTGCTTGATGCGCGTCGGCATGACGCTCATCGTAGAGCGCGTGCGTACGGGCGGCGATCCGTCGTCTCTGGATGCTCGGCACGGGCGTAGTGGCGTTTTTCTGTTGGCATGGAGCACAAACGCGCCACCACTGCGCGCCCCGATCGATGCAGTCCTCGTGTTCGCGGGGTGCGGCGATCAGGAGCCGGGGCGGCGGCCGAGCGTCACCGGCACGGTCCGGCGCGTGCCGTCGCGCAGGATCTGCAGGCGGACGCGATCGCCGGGCCGCTTCGTGCCGATCAGCTGCGAGACGTCGTCGGCGTCGCGCACCTTCTGGCCGTCGACGGCCTTGATGATGTCGCCGCCGAGGCGGATCGACTCGACCCCGATCTGCTCGCGCTCGGTCCCCCCGCGCAGGCCGGCGCGAGCGGCGGGGCTGTTGGGCTCGACGGTCTGGATCAGCGCGCCGTCGGCGGACGCGAGGTTGAGCGCCTCGAGCGTTTCGTCGATCGTGCGCGAGCTCACGCCGAGGTAGGCGCGCTGCACGGCGCCGCCGCGGCGCAGCTGCGGGATGACCTCCTTGGCGGTGTCGATCGGCACCGCGAAGCCGATCCCGACGTTGCCGCCGCCGCTGCCGCCCGTCTCGATCTGCGAGTTGACGCCGATGACCTTGCCGCGCGCGTCGATCAGCGGACCGCCGGAGTTGCCGGGGTTGATCGCGGCGTCGGTCTGGATGACGCTGTTGATCGTGAATCCAGGCTGCAGCGACGGGATCGAGCGCTGCAGCGCGGAGACGACGCCGGTCGTCAGCGTGCGGTCGAGGCCGAACGGGTTGCCGATCGCGAACGTCGGGTCGCCGACCTGCACGCCCTTCGACGACCCGAGCTCCAGCGGCTTGAGGTCCAGGCCCTCGGGGTCGACGAGCAGCAGCGCGAGGTCCGTCGACAGGTCGCGGCCGGCGACGCGCGCGACGGCGGTGCGCTTGTCGCCGAAGCGGACGTGGACCCGCGACGCGCCCTCCACGACGTGCGCGTTCGTGACGATCGAGCCGCCCTTGCCGATGACGAAGCCCGAGCCCGTCGACTGGCCCTCCTGCTCGGGCGCGAACGGCGACGCGGCCTGCGTCACGTTGGCCGTGATGAAGACGACGCCGGGCGCGTCGCGCTTGTAGATCTCGCGCGGCGACAGCGCGCCCTTCTGCGGGTTGGCGAGATCGGCCCCGCCGCCGGAGAAGACCGTCGTCGTCTCGCCGTCGCCGCCGGCGCCGGTCAGCAGCAGGACCGCTGCGACGACGGCGCCGCCGACGAGCGCGGCGAGGAAGTGCGTCAGCTGGCTCAGAGCGACAGCCCGTCGGCGTCGTCGACGCCCGTCAGCGCGCGCAGCGCATCCTCTGGATCGGGCGCGCGCATGAGCGACTCGCCGATCAGCACCGCGTCGACGCCGACGCGCTCCAGGGCGTCGAGCTGCTCGCGCGCATGAAAGCCCGACTCCGACACGACGGTCTTGCCCGCCGGGATGTCGGCCAGCAGCTCGAACGTCCGCTCGACGTCGACGCTGAAGTCGGCGAGGTCGCGGTTGTTGATCCCGATCACGTCGGCATCGAGCAACGCCAGCGCGCACTCGAGCTCCTGCTCGTCGTGGACCTCGACGAGCACGTCGAGGTCGAGCCCGCGCGCCTCGGCGTGCAGCTCGGCGAGCACGCGCTGGTCGAGCGCGGCGACGATCAGCAGGATCGCGTCGGCGCCGGCCGCCGCCGACTCGTAGAGCTGGTAGGGATCGACGATGAAGTCCTTGCGCAGGATCGGCAGGCCCGAAGCCGAGCGCCCCTCGCGCAGGTCGTCGAGCGAGCCGCCGAAGTGCTTGCCCTCGGTGAGGATCGAGATCGCTGCCGCGCCGCCGCGCTCGTAGGCGCGCACGACGTCGGCGACGGTCGCGCCCGCGCGGATCTCGCCCGCCGAGGGCGAGCGGCGCTTGTGCTCGGCGATGACCGAGACGCCGGGCAGCGTCAGCGCCTCGGAGAACGGGCGGTCGTCGCCGCGGCCCGCGAGCGCGGATTCCAGCTCGGACAGCGGGACCGCGCTGCGGCGCCGGCGCACGTCCTCGCGCGTGCCGGCGACGATCCGCTCGAGGACGTTCATGCGGATCGCTCCTGCGCACCGGCGAGCGCCGTCGTGCGGGCGATCAGGTCGTCGAGCGTGCGCGTCGCCGAGCCGTCGTCGATCGCCGCCTGCGCCGCCTCGACGCCGGCGGCGATGTCGTCGGCGCGGCCCGCGGCGTAGATCGCGGCGCCCGCGTTGAGGACCGCGAGGTCGCGGCGCGGCCCGCGCTCGCCGCCGAAGATCGCCCGCACCGTCGCGGCGTTGTCGGCGGGCGAGCCGCCGGCGACGGCGCCGTGCTCGGCGACCGTCGACAGACCACAGTCCTCCGGGCGCACGGTGTAGGTCTTGCAGTCGGCGCCGTCGACTTCGACGACGGTGGTGGGGGCCGAGATGCTCATCTCGTCGAGCGCGTCCTGCGAGGATACGACCAAGGCGCGGTCGACGCCGAGCAGCGCCAGCGCGCCGGCCATGATCTCCACCATCGCGGGGTCCGCGACGCCGATCAGCTGGCGCCGCGCGCCCGCCGGGTTCGTCAGCGGGCCGAGGAAGTTGAAGATCGTGCGCACCGCGAGCTCCTTGCGCACCGGCACGACGAAGCGCGTCGCCTGATGGTGGTGCGGCGCGAACATGAAGCCGAAGCCGAGCTCGTCGATGCAGGTCCCGACGGCCTGCGGCTCGAGGTCGATGCGGACGCCGAGCGCCTCGAGCACGTCGGCCGATCCCGAGCGGCCGGTGGCGGAGCGGTTGCCGTGCTTGGCGACGGCGCAGCCGGCGCCCGCGGCGATCAGCGCCGCGGTCGTGGAGACGTTGAACGTCGAGCGCCCGCCGCCCGTGCCGGCCGTGTCGACGAGCTCATGACGGGATGTCACAACCGCCGCCGCCAGCGAGCGCATCGTGCGCGCCAGCCCGGCCAGCTCCTCGATCGTCTCGCCCTTCGTGCGCAGCGCGATCAGCAGGCCCGAGATCTGCACCTCGGAGGCGTCTCCGGCCATGATGACCGCGAGCACCTCGGCCGCCTCGTCGACGCTGAGGTGCCGACCCGACGCGACCGTGTCGATCGCCTGCGTGAGGACCGGATCTGGCAACGCGACGCGCAGGTTAGCCGTCGTCGGAGGAGGCCGCTGCGATCCGCTTTCGCGCCTTGCGGCCCGCCGTCGCGATCGGCGCGATCTCGCGCAGCTCGGCGACGATCCGCACGGCGAGGTCCGCCGGCGACTCTCCCGCTGCCAGACCCTCGGCCGGCGGCAGGAAGCGCACGTGCAGGCGCGGGCGCCTGGGAAAGCGCGTGATGTCGACCGAGCCCGACACGGCGACCGGCACGATCACGGCCTCCGGAACGGCGGCCACGAGCCGTCCCAGGCCGCTGCGCGGGCGCAGCTCGCGTCCGAGGCTGCGCGTGCCCTCGGGGAAGATCCCGACGCAGGCACCGTTGCGCAGCTCGGCGATCGCCGGATCGAGCGCGCCGGAGTCGCCGCTGCCGCGCAGGATCGGGATCTGGCCCATGCCGTCGAGCACCTTGTCGAGGCCCTTGACCTTCCACAGCGAGGACTTCGCCAGCGCGCGGATCTGGCGGCGCTCGATCGCCGCGATGCCGACCACGACCGGATCCCAGTAGGAGTCGTGGTTGCCGACGACCAGCAGCGGGCCCTCGCGGGGGATGTGCTCGGTGCCCTCGACCTTCAGCCGGCCCCACAGGCGCACGATCGGCAGGCTGACGCCGAGCGCGAAGCGGTAGGTACGGGTCATCGGCGGGCGCTCGCGCTGCATCGGCGCCAAGTCTAGGTGTGGCCGGCTCATGCGGTCGGCCAGCGGGGTTGCGCGGAACCGCTGCGCGGGTATCGCAGCGCCATGGAGATCGTCATCGTCGTACTGCTGGTCGTCATCGTCGCGGCGCTCGCGCTCGCCTGGACGAGGTTCCGCCCCGGCGCCGCCGGCGCCCGCCGCCGCACAGCGCATGGACGGGGTCTGCGCGGCAGACGCGGGGCCGCGGTCGCCGCGCGCCACGATCCGATGGCCGAGGTCGTCGAGCGCCACGCGATGGCCACCGACCCCCAGGAGGCCGCCGAGGCGGAGCTGCGCCTGCAGGCGCAGGCCAACCGCGTCGCCGCCGACCTGCACGCACAGCAGGCGTCGGCGCTGGAGTCCGAGCTGCGCGCCGCCGGCAACGGGCGCGCCGCGCCGCCCGCGTATGGCGAGCCGCCGCACGAGGACGACCGGCGGGCGACCTGAACCGCGGGGCGGCGGCGCATCGGGTCCACCGCTGCGTATAGCGTCGCGCCGCATGGCTACCGCAATGCCGGCCAGGCCGCAGCGGCGGCGACGCCTGGCGCGCTGCGCGGGGGTCGTCGCCGGCGTGCTCCTGACAACGCTCGTGCCCGCCGCCGCGGCGAGCGTCGCCGCCGGCTCGGCGCCGCCGGTCGCCGACGCCGTCGACACGCCCGGCACGCTGGACCTCGTGGCGGCCTCGCTCGAACAGCGCGACGTGCGCATGTTCCTGCGCATCACCGCCGCCGGCCCGTGGTCGCACCACGACATCGCCGCGAGCCCCGGACGCGCGCTCTGCGCGACGCTCGCGGTCGGCGCTCGCACGACCCCGCGCGGGCGCATCTGCGTGTCGACGAGCAGGCAGCGTGCGGCCGTCCGCTACACGCCGCTCGCGGCAGACGGGTCCGCGGGCAGGTCGCGCCCGCTCGCGGCGCGCGTGACCCATCCCAGTCCCGGCACCGTGCAGGCGAGCTTCCTGCCGGTGGCCGCCGGCCTCAGGCTCGGCCCGTACACGTGGTCGGTGCAGAGCACCTGGACGGACGCCGGCGCCTGCGCGAACGGCTGCAGCGACCGCCTGCCGAACGCCGGCGACGTCCCCGCGCAGCTCGGCCTCGTCGGCGTGCCTGCCTGCTTCGGCGCGCTCGCGCGCGATCCGTCGACGCCCTGCGAGAACGCCGACCTCGGCGTCAGCGTGTCGCCGCCGCCGTCGAAGCCGAAGGTCCTGCTCGACCCGTACTGCGACCGTCAGGCGCACCCCGGCCTGCTGACGACCTGCACGTTCGGCGCGCCGGCGGCGGATGCGAAGGGCAACTTCGCGCTCATCGGCGACAGCCACGCGTCGAGCCTGAAGATCCCGCTCGAGGTCGTCACGCTGGGCAAGCGCTGGCGCGGCACCTCGATCGTGCGCGCCACCTGCCCGGCGACGCAGGCCGCCAAGCCGATCCTGCGCACCCGCCTGCGCGCGCGCCAGTGCGTGCGCTGGAACGACGAGGTGCTCGACTGGCTCGAGGACCATCGCGAGGTGCAGACGGTCTTCCTCTCGGCCTACGTCGGCGCGCAGGTCGGCCGCGTCGGCCGCCAGAGCATGTACACGACGATGAAGGCCGGCTACCGCGACCAGATCCGCCGGATGCTGCGGCTCGTGCGGCGCGTCGTCGTCGTCCGCGACATCCCGACGGCCGCGCCCGGCCATCTGGCCTGCGTGTCGGCGCTCGTCAAGGCCGGCGGCGACGCGGCGACGTCGTGCACGCAGCGCCGCAGCAGCGCCGTGCGCCGCGACGCGCTCGCCGATGCGGCGCGCGGCCTGAACTCGCGCGTGAAGGTCATCGACCTGACCGATCGCTTCTGCGACAGCGACCGCTGCTACGCGGTCATCGGCGGCGCACTCGTGCATCACGACCGCACGCACATGACGACGACCTTCGGCGCCACGCTCGGGCCGTTCATCCTGCGCGCGCTTTCCTAGGTCACGGCGGGCTCGAGCTCGAACGCCCGCGCGACGCGCTCGAGGCCGCTGATGCGCTGGGCGACGTCGGTGACCTGCGAGACGAGCATGAGCTCCTCGGTGCCGGTCCGCTCGACGAGGTCGAGCAGCTGCGAATGGACGGACTCGGGGCCGCCGACGATCACGCGACCCAACGCCTCGTCGACGGTCGCGCGCTCGGCCGGCGTCAGGCGCGGGAGCAGCCGCTCGGCCTGCTCGACCGTCGGGATCGGCGCGGCCCGGCCCTGGCGCAAGTGCAGCATCGCGACGGCGCCGGGCAGCGCGCTGCGGGCCGCGTCGTCGTCGTCGGCGCCGACGACGATCCCCGCCGCGACGATCCAGCGCGGCGCGTCGGCCAGCTCGGAGGGCGCAAAGAGCGCGCGGTAGAGCTCCAGCGCGGGCTCGGTGAAGTGCGGGTGGAAGTGGTGCGCGAAGACGAACGGCAGGCCCATCCTGCCGGCGATGCGCGCGCCGCCGTCGGTCGAGCCGAGCATCCACAGCTCGGGCTCGGTGTGCTCGCCGGCGACCGCGCGCATCCCGCCGTAGCCGCCGCCGAGGTGCCCGCGCAGCTGCGTGAACTCGTCGTCGAAGCGCTCCGGCGACGTGCTGCGCAGCGCCATCGCGGTGCGCGCGTCGGTGCCGGGCGCACGGCCGAGGCCGAGGTCGATGCGGTTGGGGTGCAGCGCCTCGAGCATGCCGAAGCGCTCGGCGACGGCCAGCGGCGCGTGGTTGGGCAGCATCACGCCGCCCGAGCCGACGCGGATGCGCTCGGTCTTCGCGGCGATGTGCGCGATCAGCGTCTCGGGCGCGGTCGACGCGACGGACGCGATGTTGTGGTGCTCGGCGACCCAGAAACGCCGGAAGCCGAGCTCGTCGGCGCGGCGCGCCAGCGCGGTCGTGCCGGCCAGCGCCTCGGCGGCGCTCTGGCCGGCGCCGATCGGCGCGAGATCGAGAACGGAGAGCGCGACGGTCATCTCCTCCAGGGTAGGACGGCAGACCATCGGCGTAGGAGCGTCGCGTCCGATGCTCCCGGCTGGGCTCCGAGACCGCGCTGCAGATCGCGGCAGTTCGCCGAAACGCCCCGCGGGCGGGCCCGCTCACCCGTCCAGGAAGTTCCGCAGCAGCAGCTTGCCCTCGTCTGTCAGCACCGACTCGGGATGAAACTGCACGCCCTCGGCGGGCAGCTCGCGGTGGCGGATCGCCATGACGACGCCGTCGCCCCGCGCCGAGACCTCGAAGACGCCGGGCAGGCGCTCGGGGTCGACGACGAGCGAGTGGTAGCGCCCGACCGTCAGCGTCGGCGACAGCCCGGCGAAGATCGTGCGCCCGTCGTGCGTGATCTCGCTCGTCTTGCCGTGGATCGGCTCGCCGCGGACGACGAAGCCGCCGAATGCCTGCGCGAGCGACTGGTGCCCGAGGCAGACGCCGAGCGTCGGGATCCCGGCCTCCGGGAAGCGGCGCATCGACTCCAGCGAGATCCCGGCCTCGTCGGGCGTGCACGGGCCCGGCGAGACGACGACGCGGTCGGGCGCGCGCTCGAGCAGCTCGTCGACCGTGGCGACGTCGTTGCGCACGATCTCGAGCTCGGCACCCATCTCGCCCAGAAACTGGACGAGGTTGTAGGTGAAGGAGTCGTAGTTGTCGACGACGAGGACCGAGGTCATCGCTACGGCCAGTCCGGTTGCTGTGACGCCAGCTCGACCGCGCGCAGCACCGCGCGCGCCTTCGCCTCGCTCTCGGCGAACTCGTACGCCGGCTTGGCGTCGGCGACCGTGCCGCCGCCGGCCTGCACGTGCGCGCGGCCGTCCTTGACGACGACCGTGCGGATGTGGATGCAGGTGTCGAGGTCGCCGGTGTAGGACAGGTAGCCGATCGCGCCGCCGTAGCCGCCGCGCTTGATCGGCTCGAGCTCGTCGATGATCTGCATCGCGCGGACCTTCGGCGCGCCCGACAGCGTGCCCGCCGGAAGGACCGACCGCAGCGCGTCCATCGCGGTGACGTCGGCGCGCAGCGTCCCGCTGACGTTGGACACGATGTGCATGACGTGCGAGTACGTCTCGACCGCCATGAAGCGGTCGACCGTGACCGAGCCGTACGCGCAGACGCGGCCGAGGTCGTTGCGGCCGAGGTCGACGAGCATGACGTGCTCGGCGCGCTCCTTCTCGTCGGCCAGCAGCTCCTCGGCGATCCGCTCGTCGTCCTCGAGCGTCGCGCCGCGCGGGCGCGTGCCGGCGATCGGGCGCGTCGCGACGTGCTGTCCGGTGACCGTCAGCACCGGCTCGGGCGAGGCGCCCGCGACCTGGAAGTCGAGGAAGTCCAGGAAGTACATGTACGGGCTGGGATTGACGACGCGCAGCCCGCGGTAGATCGAGAAGGGGTCGATGTCGACGTCCGCCGACCAGCGCTGCGACGGCACGACCTGGAACGCGTCGCCGGCGTGGATGTACTCGACGATCCGCGCGACGTTGGCCTCGAACTGCTCGCGCGACATGTTCGAGGAGAACACCGGCCGCGGCCGGGCCGGCGTCGGCGCGGGCCGCGGC
Organism: uncultured Solirubrobacteraceae bacterium; assembly: GCA_963756465.1. Lineage (GTDB taxonomy): Bacteria > Actinomycetota > Thermoleophilia > Solirubrobacterales > Solirubrobacteraceae > CADCVQ01. Next base: position 178,159 of record CAVWNK010000001.1, on the reverse strand, counting down.
ACGGGGCCGGCGAGCAGGTCGCGGGCCTTCTGGATCGTCGCGACGGCATCGGCGTAGGCCTGCTCGAGGTCCCGGTCGCCGGCTTCGGAGTAGACGTTCACGAGCACGGTGATCGTGTGTTTGAGGTGGTCGAAGACGAGCAGCACGTCGGACAGCATCAGCGCCATGTCCGGCAGCCCGACGGGGTCGGGGTTGGGCTCACCGAGCGGCTCGACCGTGCGCACGAGGTCATAGCCGAAGTAGCCGACCGCGCCGCCGGCGAACGGCGGCATGTCCGGCCACGGCGCCTGCGTGTGGCGGGCGACCTCGTCGGCGGCGAACGCGTACGGGTCGGCCGGATCGTCGCCCAGCGACCAGCGCACGACCTTGCGCGGGCGCACGCCGATGAAGCTGTAGCGCCCGACCTCCTGCCCGCGCTCGGCGGACTCCAGCAGGAAGGCGGGGAACTGCGGCTCGCGGCCGCGCAGCTTCAAGAACGCCGAGACCGGCGTCTCGGTGTCGTCGATGAAGCTGTGGCGCAGCGCGATCGTGTTGTACTCGCGCGCCAGCTCGCGCACCTCGTCGAGGCTGGGCTCGACCGGCAGGGCGGCCCTGTCAGCCGCGACGGTCATTCAGGACGGTGGCGGCGTCCGCGAGCGAGCGATCGCGCGAGCGCAGCAGGACGGCGAGGTGGTAGAGCACGTCGGCGGCTTCGTTGTCGATGCGCTCGTCGGTCTCCTCGCGGACCGCGCGCGTGACCTCCTCGGCCTCCTCGCGCACCTTCTCCCCGGCGAGATCTCGATCCTCGAGCAGCGTCACGGTGTAGGAGCCCGGCGGCCGCTCGGCCGCGCGCTCGGCGAGCGTGCGCTCGAGCATCGGCAGCGCCTCGTGCGGCGCTCGCGGCTCGAGCTCGCCGTTGTGAAAGCAGGTCCGCTCACCCGTGTGGCAGGCCGGGCCGGCGGGCTCGACGAGCGCCAGCAGCGCGTCGCCGTCGCAGTCGCAGCGCAGCGCCCGCACGGCCTGCGTGTTGCCGCTCGTGGCGCCCTTGTGCCACTGCTCACGGCGCGAGCGGCTGTAGAGGTGAAGCTCGCCGCTCTCGCGCGTGCGGCGAACGGCCTCGGCGTTGGCGTAGGCGAGCGTCAGCACCTCGCCGCTGCGCCAGTCCTGCACGATGACCGGCACGAGGCCCTGGCTGTCGTAGACGATCTCCATCAGGCGCTGGAGTCTAGGAGTTGTGCGAGGCTCGGCCGCGAGAACGCGCCGGCTACGCCAGCGCGCGGACGGCGTCGGCGCCGAGGCCCTCGGCGAGCATCGAGCGGGCGGCCTCGAGGTCGTCGGGGCGGTCGACGGCGAGCGCCGCCGCGACACGTCCGCGGTCGAGGTAGAAGACGCTGAAGCTGCCGGCGGCCGGGTCGCCGCGGACGATCTCCTCGTCCCAGGACAAGGCCGGTCCGACGTACTCGATCGTCGCCCAGTCGGCGAGGTCCGACCAGAAGTACGGCACCTCGGAGTAGGGCCAGTCGGCACCGAGCATCGCCCGCGCGACATGGCGGCCCTGCTCGGTGGCGACCTCCTCGTGCTCGATCCGCAGCCGGCGGCCGTGGATGACGCTGTCGTACTCGCAGATGTCGCCGGCGGCGAAGATCCCCTCGACCGAGGTCCGCAGGCCGGCGTCGCACGCCACACCGCCGGACTCGCCGATCTTCAGACCGGCCTTGCGGGCGAGCATGACGTCGGGCGTCGCGCCGATGCCGACGACGACGAGGTCGGCGTCGATCCGGCGCCCGTCCTCGCAGACGACGGCCGCGACGCGCCCGTCCTCGCCCTCCCCGGCGAACTCGACGACCTCGGCCTCGGCCTCGATCGCGACGCCGTGGGACAGCATCAGGTCGCGCACGAACGCACCCGCGACGGGGCCGAAGCCGCGCTCGGTCGGCAGCGCCTCCTGCATGACGAGCGTGCACTGCTTGCCCAGCAGCGTCAGCGACGCGGCGACCTCGGTCGCGATGTAGGAGCCGCCGACGATCGCGACCCGCTGCGCCTGCTCGGCGTCGCCGCGCAGCGCGTCGGCGTTGCCGAGCGCGCGCAGGTAGTGGATGCCCTCGCGCTGGGCGCCGTCGGCGCGCAGCCGCCGGACCATCGCGCCGGTCGCGACGAGCGCCTGGTCGAAGCCGACGACCTCGCGGCCGAGCTTCGCGGTGCGCGCCCCGCTGTCGAGCTCCGACACGGGCGTGCGCGTCAGCAGCTCGACGTCGTTGTCGGCGTACCAGGACCGCGGATGCACGAGCGCCGACTCGCGCTGCTCGCGGCCCTGCAGGTAGCCCTTCGTGATCGGCGGGCGGTGATAGGGCGCATCCTGCTCGCGCGTGGCGAGCGTCACCGAGCCGTCGAAGCCGCCCGCGCGCAGCTCGGCCGCGGCGGCCGCGGAGGCGACGCCGCCGCCGATCAAGAGGATGTCCACGTCTCGTTGGCTCATCGCACCGACTGTAGTGTCGCGCCGCGCAACGTTGTTCGCGGGAGCCCCTGGCGGCGCGCGATCGTCGCGATCGGGCCCGACCCGGCCGTCACTCGATCCCCAGCCGGTCCAGCAGGCCGTCGTCCCCGCGCCAGCCGCGGCGCACGCGGACGGCGAGGTCGAGGTGCACGTGGGTGCCCAGCTCGCGCTCGAGCTCGCGCCGGGCGGCGATGCCGATCGCCTTGATCATCCGGCCCTGGGCGCCGATCAGGATGCCCTTCTGCGACTCCGCCTCGACCCAGGCCAGCGCCTGGATGCGGGTGAGGTCCTCGCGGCTGTCGTCGATGTCCTCGACGTGGACCTCGACGGCGTGTGGCACCTCCTGAAAGGTGCGGCGCAGGATCTGCTCGCGGATCAGCTCGGCGAGCAGGACCGACTCGGGCTGATCGCTGCTGTCCTGCGCGTCGAACAGCAGCGGGCTCTCCGGCAGCAGGCCGACGAGGTGCTCGACGAGCGCCTCCACGCCGGTGCCCTTGCGCGCCGACAGCGGGAAGATCTCGTCGGAGATCCCGAGCGCGGCGGCGGCCTGCAGCGCCTCCAGCGTGTGGGCGCGATCGAGGCGGTCGACCTTGTTGACGACGATCGCGACCGGCACCTTCGCGCGGCCGAGCGCGCCGGCGATGAAGCGGTCGCCGGGGCCGACGCCCTGCTCGCCGTTGAGCAGCAGCAGCGCGGCGTCGGCATCGCCGAGCTCGCGCTCGACGCGCGACTGCATGCGCTGCGTCAGCGTGTCGCGCGGACGCTGGACGCCGGGCAGGTCGACGAGCACGAGCTGCGCCTCGCCGCGCATCGCGATGCCGCGGATCGCGCGCCGCGTCGTCTGCGGCTTGTCGGAGACGATCGCGATCTTGTGGCCGACGATCGCGTTGACGAGCGTCGACTTGCCGACGTTGGGCCGTCCGGCGAGGGCGACGAAGCCGGCCCTGGTGGTCACGGCTGGGCGTCGGGCGCGACCCAGGACATGATCTCTCGCTGGACGACGAGCATCTCACCGTCGTCGGTCTCATGGTCCATGCCGGTCAGGTGCAGCGCGCCGTGGATGATCGCCTCGCGCAGGTCGGCGGTGTGCTCCGCGCAGATGACGATGTCGCCCAGCTCGCGCGGGCCGGCGACGTCGTCGGCGCCGTCGATCGGGAAGGAGAGCACGTCGGTCGGACCGGTCTTTGCGCGGTGCTCGAGGTTGAGCTCGGCGATCCGCTCGGGGCTGACGAACTCGACGGCGACGTGGCCGCTGTCGATCCCCGCCGACCCGAGCGCGAGCGCGAGCAGGCGCTCGATCTCCTCCAGCGGCAGGATCGGTCCTCCGAGGCCGACGACCTCGATCTCCAACGCGGTCATCGGCTCACGCCCGGCGACGGTCCGCGGGGCGCAGCTCGGAGGTCTGGCTCTCGGCGTGGACCGCGTAGGCCTCGACGATCCGCTGCACGAGGCGGTGGCGGACGACGTCCTCGCCGCCGAAGCGCACGAACTCGATGCCCTCGATGCCCTCGAGGATGTCGTTGATGACGACCAGCCCCGAGCCCTCGTTCTTGGGCAGGTCGATCTGCGTGACGTCGCCGGTGACGACCATCTTGGAGTTGAAGCCCAGCCGCGTGAGGATCATCTTCATCTGCTCGGGCGTCGTGTTCTGCGCCTCGTCGAGGATGATGAAGCTGTCGTTCAGGGTGCGCCCGCGCATGAACGCCAGCGGCGCGACCTCGATCTGCCCGCGCTCGAGGAACGCCGCCACCTTCTCGGCATCGAGCATGTCGTGCAGCGCGTCGAACAGCGGCCGCAGGTACGGGTCGATCTTCGCCATCAGGTCGCCCGGCAGGAAGCCGAGCCGCTCGCCCGCCTCGACGGCCGGGCGCGTGAGGATGATGCGGTTGACCTCGCGGCGGCTCAGCGCGGCGGCGGCGAGCGCGACGGCGAGGAACGTCTTGCCGGTACCGGCGGGTCCGATCCCGAAGGTGATCGTGTTCCTGCGGATCGAGTCGACGTAGCGCTTCTGGTTGACGGTCTTCGGCGCGACCTGCTTGGAGCGGTGGCGCCAGACGACGTCCTCGAGGATCTCCGCGGGCGAGCGCTTCTGGTCCAGCGCGCCGGTGACGGCGGCGATCGTGCCCGGCGCGATGTCGTGGCCCTGCTCGATCAGCTCGGCGAGCTCGCGGATGACGGTCGCGGCGGCCTCGACGGCCTCCGGCTCGCCGTCGAGCGTGACGACGTTTCCGCGCAGGAACAGGTCGCAGTCGACGTGGCCCTCGAGCGCGCGCAGGACGGCGTCGCCGCTGCCGGCGAGCTCGGTCGCGGCCTGGTTGGAGAGCTCGATCTGCACGCGCATCAGTGGCTCAGGGCCTCTCGTACGAGCGCCGAGACGCGTTTTCCGTCGGCCCGGCTGCCGACGACCGACATCGCGGCCTTCATCACCTGGCCGATCTCCTTCGGCGACTGCGCGCCGGTCTCGGCGACCGCGGCGGCGACGATCGGGCGCAGCTCGTCGTCGTCGAGCTCGGCCGGCAGGTAGGCCTCGATCAGGCGCGCCTCGAACTGCTCGGCGTCGGCGAGCTCGCCGCGGCCCGCGGCGCGGAACGCGGACGCCGACTCCAGGCGCCGCTTGCGCTCGCGGCGCAGGACGGCGAGCTCATCGCCCTTGCCCTCCTTGGCGTCCTTCTGCAGCTCGCTGAGGACGAGCCGCAGCGCGCCGACACGTTCCTTCTCGCCGGCCCGCATCGCGGCGGCGACGTCCTGCTTCACCGTGTCGACCAGCGTCATCTGCATTCCAGGATACGCAGCCCGCGGATGGCGCCTCGGCGGCAGCGCGCAGCGGTCGGGCGTGAGCAGCGACGAACGTCGCCGGCGTAGCGCTGCCCGCGCAGGATCAGCGCGCGCCGTCGGCGACGCTCGCGTCCGACGCGACCGCGGCGCCGTTGACGCCGTTGCCGCCCGCGTGCGCCTCGGCGCCGACCTCCTCGGCGAGCGACTGCGGCTCGCCGAGCCGGCCCAGCTCGGCCGTGTCACGCCCGAACAGCAAACCGATGTTCCAATCGACGAGCAGGCGGGCGCGGCGGCCGGCCCCCGGCATCATCGCCAGGTGGTAGGCCCGTGCGAGCAGCCACGCGGGCGTGCCGCTCCAGGTGATCGGGCCGCTCGTCGCGACGGCCTTGCGCCGCCCCATGTCGACGAAGACGCCCCGCGTCTTGTACGTGAAGCGCCGCGGCCTCGCGCCGCCGCCGAGGGCGCTCGCGACGTTGCGCGCGACGACGCGGCCCTGGCGAATCGCGTGCTGCGCCGTCGGCGGGCACGGCAGCCCCTTGCGCGCCGGATCGGGCACGGCGGCGCAGTCGCCGATCGCCCAGACGTTGTCGAAGCCCTTGACCTGCAGGCGGCTGTCGGTGTCGATCCGGCCGCGATCGTCGAGCGGCAGGCCGAAGCGCGCGACGACCGGATGCGGCTTGACACCCGCCGTCCAGACGAGCGTGCGGGTCGGCACCACCTCGCCGTCGCTGAGCGTCGCGCTGCAGGCGGTGACCTCGTCGAGCGTCGTCTTCGTGCGGATCTCGATCCCGCGCGCGCGCAGCTCGCGGACCGCGAAGTCGGCGAGCTTGGCGCCGATCTCCGGCATCACGCGCTCGGACGCCTCGACGAGGATCCAGCGCATCCCGCTGACCTGGCAGCGCGGATAGAGGTCGATGACGTCGGCGGCGAAGTCCTGCAGCTCGGCCAGCCCCTCGAGGCCCGCGTAGCCCGCGCCGACGAAGACGTAGGTGAGGTACTCGCGGCGGGCGTCGCCGTCCTCGAGCGTCTCGGCGATCTCGAGCGTGCGGATGACGTGGTTGCGTAGCGCGATCGCCTCGGGCAGCGACTTCAGCGCCCGACCGTGCTCGGCCAGGCCGGGGATCGGCAGCGTCCGGCTGACGGAGCCGACGGCGACGATCAGCTGGTCGTACTGCAGATCCTCCTCGCTGCCGTCGAGCGAGCGCACGCGGATCGCGTTGCGCTGCGGCGACGCGCCGATGATCGTCCCCAGGCGCAGGTGGATCGAGGCGTCGAGCTCCTCGCGCAGCGGCACGACGACGTGGCGCGGCTCGAGCGTGCCCGCCGCGGCGCCCGGCAGCAGCGGCGTGTAGAGCATGAAGTTGTCCTCGGTGACCAGGCGCACGCGCGTGCTGTGCGGCGGCAGGACCTTGGCCAGCGTGCGGGCGGCGTAGAAGCCGCCGAAGCCGCCGCCGGCGATGAGGACGTTCCAGGCCATGTGGCCTGTGAGGGTATCCGGCGCCGGGCCGCTCGAACGCACCGAACCCCCTGAACGGCGGGTGGCGCCAAGGAAGCGTCCGAGAACACGTTGTCGGACGCTTCCTAACGCGCCAGGACGAGCGCCGCCCATGCCCCGCTCTCGCGGCGCGAGCGCTCGTGCAGGCCGTGGGCGCCGGCGAACGCGGCCGCGACGCCGTCGGCCTCTCCACGCAGCAACCCGCTGGCGACGAGCACGTTCGGCGGCTCGCCCGCGAAGCCGACGCACGCGATGTGTTCGAGCAGCGGGCGCAGGAGGTTCGCGACGACGGTCGGCGCCGACGGCGCCGGGCCGCCGCCGTGGAGCAGGTCGCCGTGGCGGACCTCGACGTCGGGGACGCCGTTGACGGCGGCGTTCTCGCGCGCCGCGATCACCGCCTCGTGCTCGTGGTCGATCCCGAGCACCGGGCTCCAGCCGAGGCGGGCGGCGGCGATCGCCAGCACGCCCGAGCCGCAGCCGAGGTCGACGAGCGGGCCGCCGGGCTCGAGCGCGAGCAGCGCCTCGAGGCACAGCCGGGTCGTGTGGTGCGCACCCGTGCCGAAGGCCTGGTTGGGATCGATGACGATGTCGACCGCGCCGGCGCCGGCCGCGGTCGCGCCGACCGGCGCCGACCACGGCGGGCGCACGTGCAGCCTGCCGCCGACCGTCACGGGCTTGTGGAACTCGCGCCAGCGCGAGGACCAGTCGTCGGCCACCTCCGTCGTCGTCAGGTCCACGAACGCCGCGCCGGCGGCGGCGCGCAGGTCAGGCAGCGCGGGCAGCTCGCCGGGCGCGCCGTAGACCGCGTACTCGATCGTGTCGCCGTGATCGACCTCCTCGACGCCCGCCGGGGCGAGCTCGAGCAGCTCCGCGAGCGCGATCTCGGCGTCGGCGCGCGCGACGCGGATCGCGAGCCGGATCACCCGTGGATGACGCGCTTGAGCTTGGCGAACATCGATTCCTCGGACTTCGTGTTCGCCTCGGTCATCGTCTCGGCGAGCCGCGTCATGAGCCTCTTCTGCTCCTCGTCGAGGTGGCGCGGGATGACGACGTTGACGATCACGCGCAGGTCGCCGCGGCGGCCGGGGCGGCGCAGCAGCGGCATCCCGCGACCGCGCAGCTCGTAGGACTCGCCGGGTTGCGTGCCGGGACGGACGTGCAGGTCCTCGTCGCCCTCGAGCGTCGGCACGACGAGCTTGGCGCCCAGCGCCGCGATCGGCGCGGGCACGTCGAGGACGGTGACGAGGTCGTTGCCGTCGCGGAGGAAGCGCTCGTGCGGCTTGATCGAGACGTGCACGAAGAGGTCGCCGGCGGGACCGCCCGCGTCGCCGGCGTGACCGCGGCCCGAGACGCGGATGCGCTGGCCCTCGGAGATGCCGGCCGGGATGTCGACGCTGACGGCGTGCGTCAGGACCTCGCGGCCGCGTCCCTCGCAGCGCGTGCAGCGCTTCTCGGCGACCTTGCCGTCGCCGCCGCAGACGTCGCAGGAGACGGTGCGCGCGATCTGGCCGAACGGCGTGCGGCTGACGGCCTGCAGCACGCCCTGGCCGCCGCAGCGGTCGCAGGTCTTGATCGGCGTGCCCGGCTCGGCGCCGTTGCCGCGGCAGCGCTCGCAGCGATCGACGACCTCGTAGCGCACGTCGACGGGCGTGCCCGCGACGGCCTGCTCGAGATCGATCTCGACCGCGACCTGGACGTCGCCGCCGGAGCGAGGACCGGCCCCTCCCATCCCGCCGCCGAAGCCGCCGCCGGCGCCGCCGAAGAACGCCTCGAACAGATCCGAGATCGAGCCGAAGCCCTCGTAGTTCGGGCTCTGGCCGCCGCGCCGCAGGCCGTCGTGCCCGTGGCGGTCGTAGACCTGGCGGCGCTCGGGATCGGACAGGATCTCGTAGGCCTCGGCGGCCTCCTTGAACTTGTCCTCCGCGTCGGGGTCGTGGTTGTTGACGTCGGGGTGCAGCTCGCGGGCGAGCTTGCGGAACGCCCGCTTGACCTCGGCCTCGTCGGCGGTGCGGCCGACGCCGAGCACCTCGTAGCAGTCGCGCTTGGTCACGCGGACTCGTACACGTCTTCGACGAAACGCGACAGCTGCGCGGCGGCCTCGCGCACGACGCCGATCGTCATGCCGTAGTCCATCGCCACCGGGCCGATCAGCGAGACCGTGCCCAGCGGTCGCATCGGCAGGCCGTAGCCGGCCGCGACCATCGCCAGCGAGCGCAGCGCCGGCGACTCGTTCTCGGCGCCGATGCGCACGACGACGCCGCGCTCGTCGAGCGCGCTGCGCAACATCTCCAGCAGCGTCACGCGACCTTCGAGCATCTGCATGAGCGCGTTGATCTGCGACAGGTCCTCGAAGCGGTAGTCGGAGAACAGGCGCGCGGCGCCATCGACGTAGAGCGCGTCCTCGGCCGTCGCGACGAGGTTCGTGAACGCCGGCATGAGCCGATCCAGGAAGGTGCGCTCGGTCTGCGACAGCGTCCTGTCGGCGAGCCGCGAGTGCAGCTTGCGCGCGCCGAGCCCGAGGCCGGTGAGCTGCTCGTTGAGGAACTCGGCGGCCCACGTGACGAGGCCGCTGTCGACCGGCGAGTCGAAGGCCAGGATGCGCTTGGAGACGCCGCCCGTGGAGGTGATGATCACGATCATCGCGATCTGCGGCTGTAGCAGCAGCACCTCGATGTGGCGGATCGTGGCGGTGTCGATCGGCGGCGCCGAGACGACGGCCAGGAGGTTCGTGATCTGCGACAGCGTCGCGGTCGTCGCGCGCATCGCGGCGTCGACCTCGCGGCGGGTCAGCTCGAGCTCGAGCGTCGCGCTGCTGCGCCTGGCCGGCAGCAGGCGATCGACGAAGTAGCGGTAGCCCGAGTCGGTCGGAACGCGCCCGGCCGACGTGTGCGGGTGGGCCAGCAGCCCGAGCTCCTCGAGCTGCGCGAGCTCGTGGCGGACGGTCGACGGGCCGGCGCCGAGCTCGGGGTCGGCGGCCAGCGTGCGTGACGCCACGGGCTGGACGGTCGCCTGATAGGCGAGCACAACCTTGCGCAGGATCAGCTCTTGACGCGGGGTGAGCACGCCTCGATTGTACGAGCGCCGCGCGCCGAGCCCGCGGCGGGCCTGCACCGCCCCGCGTGAGCGCGCGGCCGATCAGAAGTCGGGATCGAGCTCGTCGCCGCTCAGGAAGTCCTCGGCAAGCAGCTCGTCAGCAGGTGTCGAGGCGAGGTCGTCGACGGCGTCGCCGCCGTCGGGCGGATCGGCGCCGTCGGCACCCGCTGGCTCGTCGGCCGACGAGCTGTCCGCGCTCCCCGAGCCCGCGCGCCGCTTCGCCTTCAGGAGCTTCGCGCCCTCCGAGACGCAGCGCGCGTACGCGGATCTGCGCTCACGCTTCGCGCGCTTGCGGCTCAGTCCACGGCAGGCCTTCGCCGGCGAGAGCGACCGGTTGCGGTCGAGCTTGGCCATCGCGTCGAGACATCTCGCGCGCGCTCTCGACCGCGCCGCCTTGCCCGTCTTGGGTCCGCAGTGCTTGCCGTACGCGCGCTCCTTGGCCGTTGCGACGCCCGCTGACGTCGCCGGGACGGCTGCGCTCGCGCCGGGCGCGAGCACGAGCGCCGCGAGAACGACGATGAATCCTGCGACGCGTGATCGGTGCTGGCGCATCGGTCTTCTCCTTCGGCGGCTGGGCTGCCTGCGTGAGGCCCCTGGCTGTGCGTGCCCGCCTCGCGACGGGGTTGCCCTTGTCGTGGATCGGTAGCGTCGTTATCGGCCGCGGCGACGAGATCCTCAAGGATCGGTTCGAGCACACATGTCCCCCGGCCGCAACCCCGCGGGTTGACGGCGCCCTTCGTGCGGAGTTATGTTCGGGGGCGAGGAGACGGGTCTGTATCTCTCCCGGACGGGAAAGGCCTCCAGATGCGGGCCCAGGCGCGAGGACGCAGTCAACGAGCGCCGCACGGCGAGCATGCGCGGCTCTACCGCATGCGGTGAATCAACAGCGAGGAGATTGGCATGACCGATTACGATCCGAGGACCGATACCGGGATCCCGACCGAGCCCGTCGGCTCGCTGCCCCGGCCCGCCAAGCTGCAGGCTGCCTACGCGGAGTACGACGAGGGCAAGATCTCCAAGGAGGATCTCGAGCAGCTTCAAGACGAGGCCGCGAAGGACTCGATCGAGCGTTACGAGGCGACCGGTTCGCCGATCATCTCTGACGGTGAGCAGCGCTGGTCGTCGTTTGCGACCTACCCGATCGCCGACACGCTGGCGGGCACCGGCCTGGCCGAGAACCTCGGCCCGGGCGGCCAGTTCTTCGCGATCTTCGCCGACGGCCACGGCCGCCAGCTGCCCAAGCTGACCGGCGGCCCGCTGAAGTACAACTTCTACGCCGCCGACACCCTGAAGAAGTCGCTGCCCTACGCGACCAAGCCGATGAAGCAGGCCGTCATCGCACCGTCGATGCTGGCGCTGCTGTACCCCTTGAGCGACCCCGTTCCGGGCTACTCGCGCGAGCAGTTCGAAGAGGACATCGTGCAGGAGTGCGTGACCGACATCCGCAAGGCCTTCGAGGCCGGCGCCGCGCGCGTCTCGATCGACTTCACCGAGGGGCGCCTGGCGACCCGCGAGGACCCGCGCAACCCGTGGACCGGCGCCGGGCTGCTGCCGCACTTCATCGAGCTCAACAACCGCGTGCTGGCCAACTTCTCTGACCAGGAGCGCCAGAGCATCGGCGTCCACACCTGCCCCGGCGGCGACCGCGACTCCGTGCACTCCGCCGACGTGCCCTACAACAACCTGCTGCCCGAGATGTTCAAGATCAACGCCGGCTACTTCCTCATCCAGCTGGCCTCCGAACGCGACCGCGACTCCGTCTACGAATCGATCGGACAGCACAGCCGCGACGACCAGATGTGCTACATCGGCGTCACCGTCACGCAGTCACCGCGCCCCGAAAGCGCACAAGAGATCTGCGACGCGATCGTGCGCGCCGCGGACTTCATCCCCAAAGAGCGCCTCGGCACGACCGACGACTGCGGCTTCTCACCGTTCTCGATCGACGAGAAGCCCAACCACGGCTCGCCCGACTACGCCCGCGAGATCGCATTCCAAAAGATCGCCAACCGCGTCGAAGGCACCCGCCGCGCCGCCGAAAAACTCGGCGTCAGCTAACAACCACACCACCGCCACCGACAGCGCGAACGGCCCGCCCCGCGGCGGGCCGTTCGTGTCGGTGCAGCGAACGCCGAGGCGTCGTTGCCTCATCGGGCTCGCGCTCGCGACGGCCGCGAGCCCTAACCGTCCGGCAGCCGCAGCTCCGCCTCGGCGTTGCGGATGATCCGCTTGCCGTTCTGCTCGCAGCCGCACGCGATCACCGCGACGCCGCCGTCGACCGAGGAGACCGTGCCGGTCACGACGAGCTCGTGCTCGGGCAGGCCCATGCCGCGGAACTGGACGCTGAGGCGCTTCAACGTCTCGGGCCCGCCGCCGGCGTCGGTATGGGCGCGCGCGACCTGGGCCATCGTGTAGAGGCCGTGCAGGATCTTGCCGGGCAGCCCGACCTGCTGGGCGAACTCCTCGTCGATGTGGATCGGGTTGAAGTCGCCCGAGGCGCCCGCGTAGCGCACGGTCAGGTAGCGGTCGGGGGTCACCGCGAGCGGCGTGATCTCGTCGCCCGGTCGCATCATGCCGCGCGCACGATGTTCGACCAGCGCGCCGAGCAGACCGTCTCGCCGCGCTGGTTGACGGACTCCGACGCGAAGACGTAGAAGCCGTTGCCCGCGCGCTCGCTGACGTCCGCGATGCTGACCGTCGTCGTGATCTCGTCGCCCGCGACCACGAGCGGACCCCATTCGAACTCCTGGCCGCCGTGCACCATGCGCGAGAAGTCGATCCCGACCTGCTCGTCGAACAGCACCGGCCACAGCGCCGGGAACGCGTAGACGACGGCGAACATCGGCGGCGCCACGAGGTCGTCGTAGCCAGCCGCGCGCGCCGCCCGCAGATCGTGGTGCAGCGGGTTCGTCTCCCCCACGGCCAGCGCGTACTCGCGGATCTTCTCGCGGCCGACCGCGTACTGCGCGGGCGGATAGGTCGTGCCGATGACGTCGGTGTTGACTCCCACGCGCGGGAGTTCTAGCAGGCCCGGCGCCGGCGTCAGGCGAACAGGTCGACGAGCGGCCGCGGCTGCGCGGTGTCGGGCCGGGTGACGTCGATGCGCGCGGCGAGCGGCTCGGCAGGGTCCGCAACGAGCTGCTCGGACGGCAGCTCGCGCCGGGCGGAGCGCGCAGCCTGCGCGGCGCGGGCGCGCTGCAGCAGCTCGATCTCGTCGTAGGGCAGGTCGTCGTCGTCGATCCAGCCGTCGCGCGGGTTCTGGTCGAGCTGGGAGGCGATCGTCGCCGACCGCGGCTCGTGCTCGCGGGCGACCCGCTGCTCGTGCGCCGCGCCCTGCGGCCGCAGCTCCCACCGGCTCACGTTCGGTTCGGTGATTCGCATCCTTGCTCCACCTCGCCGGCCTCCATCGCCGGCAGTTCGATTTGCGTCCCGGTCTTCGGCCGCGGCCGGCAGAACTTGAGCGGCGATATTCAGACGATCGTCGCGACGGTTCCACCGTCGGCCGACCACGCCGCTCCGGTCACCGTCGAGGCCCGCTGCGAGCACAGAAAGACGATCACCGCGGCGACCTCCTCGGGCTCGGCGAGCCGCCCCAGCGGGATCTTGCCGGCCTGCGCCGCCAGCGCCTCGTCGTGCGAGATCCCGCGCGCCTGCGCGGCCTGGTCGGCGAGCCCGCCGGGCGCGGTCCACAGCGGCGACGTCACCGCTCCCGGCGCGACGGCGTTGACGAGCACGGCGTCCGCCGCGTAGCGATCGGCGAACACGCGCGAGAGCGACAACTGCGCCGCCTTCGTGACCGCGTAGGCGGGGTTCGTCAGCGACGGGCGCTTGCCCGCCGACGAGCAGACGTTGACGATCCGCCCGCCGCCCGCCTGCGCCATCAGCGGCCCGGCGGCACGCATGAGCCGCATCGGCGCCATCACGTGCAGCTCCCACTGTCCCTGCCAGTCCTCGTCGCCGAGCTCCTCCAGCGAGCGCACGAACGACGTGCCGGCGTTGTTGACGAGCACGTCGACAGATCCGAAGCGCTCGACGCAGGCCTCCACGATCCGCTCGCCCGCGGCCGGATCGGTGACGTCCGCGGCGAGCGACGCGCAGCGCTCCCCGAGCGACGCCGCCAGCCGCGCGCCCGCGCCGGCGTCGCGCGCGACGAGCAGCACCCGCGCACCCTCGCCGACGAGCATCCGCGCGGTGGCAAGGCCGATCCCACGCGTCGCGCCCGTGACGATGCAGGCCTTGCCGGCGAGCCCCAGATCCACGCCGCGGACCCTACCCGCGCGCCCGCTTGGCGTCGTAGAGGATCTCCAGGAAGCGCTCGGGGTCGGTCACGTCGGCGCCGCCGACGCTCGGGCGCAGGGCGCCGTCCAGCTGCGCCGCGAGGCGGGCGCGGGCGTCGCGGGCGAGGCCGTGGCGGCGCTCCAGGAACGCCCGCACGGTCGCGAGATCCTCGGCCGGGACGGCGCTGACGTCCCAGCGCGCACCCGCGGCGGCGTGGACCGGTTCGGCGCTTGCGACCGGCGCGCCGAAGGCGAAGCTCGCCTGCGCGCCGTCGACCGCACGGCGGTCGCGGATGACGATCGTGTCGGCGGCGAGGTCGCCAACACGCTGGTTGCGCTTCGTCACGGCGATCGAGACGATCGTCGGCACGTAGCTCAGCGTCATCCCGTCGAGGAGCCGCAGCACGTTGCGGATCGTGCTCGCCGTGAGGTCGACCGGGCGCCCGCTGGAGCGCACGACGCGCAGCCCGCAGATCGCCTTGCCCGGCGTACGACCGCGGTTGAGCTTCTCGAACGCGACGTCATAGAGCAGCAGCGTCAGCGCGATCGAGGGAATCAGCACGAGCGCTCCGTAGTCGCCGAAGAACCCGTACAGGAGCGCCAGCAACACGAGCACCGCGAGCCCCTTGAAGATCAGGTCCAGGCCCCCGGCGAGGGCCCGCGATCCGATCCCCGCGAGCGTCAGCTCGAGCGCCACGCCTTCCGGTGTCGGGATGGTGATGCGATCCTCGTACTGCACTGGTCATGACGGTAGAGCGTTTCATGGGTGAACGGGAGGGCGACTGGCGCGAGCTGGATGCGCTCCTGCGCGCGCGCGGCCGGCGCCGCAGGCGCCGCCCCGCGGCGGAGGTCCTGCGGCTCGCGGCGCTCTACCGCGGCGCCGCCGCCGACCTCGCGCTCGCGCGCCGCGGCCACCCCGGCGACCCGATCGTGGCGCGGCTGGAGTCGCTCGTCGCCCGCGCCCGCCAAGCGGTCTACGCCGAGGAGCCGCGGCGCGGCTCGCTGCGCACGTTCTTCGGCCGCGGCTACTGGGTCGCGGTGCGCGAGCGCCCGGTCGCGCTGCTGATCGCCGTCGCGCTGCTGCTCATCCCGGGCGCGCTCACGATCGCCTGGTCGATCAGCGACCCGGGTGCGGCCGTCGGGCTCGTGCCCGGGCAGTTCCGCGGCGCCGTCGAGCCCGTCGCCGATACCGGCATGACGACGGCGCAGACGGCGGCCTTCTCGAGCGCCGTGATGACGAACAACATCCAGGTGACGTTCCTCGCGTTCGCCGCCGGGATCCTGTTCGGCCTCGGAACGGCGTTCGTCGTCGCCTACAACGGCGCGATCCTCGGCGCCGTCGCCGGCGGCGCGATCGCCAACGGCAACGGCGTCCAGTTCGCCGAGTTCGTGACCGCGCACGGCGTCATCGAGCTGTCGTGCATCGCCGTCGCGGCGGCGGCCGGGATGCGGATGGGCTACGCGCTCGTCGCACCCGGGCCGCGGACGCGCTCGCACGCGCTGGTGCAGGAGGCGCGCGCGGCGATCGTGATCGTGCTCGGCACGGTCCCGTGGGTGATCCTCGCCGGGATCATCGAGGGCTTCGTGACACGCGCGGGCTTCGGCCTCGTGCCGGGGATCGTGCTCGGCTTCGGCGTCGGCGCGACCTACTGGGCGCTGGTCTTCGTCCGCGGGCGCCCGCAGCGGCTCACAGCCGCGCCCGCGACTTCGCCCTGAGGTAGGCGCTCACGCAGGCCCGTCCAAGCTCCGCCGGCGCGGTCTCGACGACCTGTGCGCCCGCCGCCCGGACCCGCGCCGCCGCGCGCTCACGGGCCGCGAGCACGTCCAGGGCCGCCGCCGCGCGGTAGACGTCGAGCTCGCTCACGCGGGCGCCGGCGAAGCGCAGGATCGCATCGAGGTCGGGGTCGACGACGCCCGCGACGACGACCTCGTGGCGGCGCGCCAGGACCGGCACCGCCAGCACCAGCGAGCGCGCCGCGACCTCCTCGATGAGGTCGGTGAAGACGATCACGAGCGCGCGCTTGGAGGCGCCGACGGTGCGGAAGGCGAGCTCGTAGTCGGAATCCACCGGCGCGGGCTGGAGGTCGTAGACGGCGCGCACGAGTGCGTCGCCGCCGCGCCGGCGCGGCGCGAGCCGCCGGTGGACCGTCGCATCGAAGGCGACGGTGCCGCAGCGGTCGCCGAGCTCGTCGGCGACGAGCCCGACCGCGGTCGCGGCGTCGATCGCCGCGTCCAGGCGCGTCGCGCCGCCGCTCAGCGGCGCCGCCATCAGCCGGCCGCAGTCGAGCACGCAGATGACGTCGCGGTCCTGCTCGATGCGGTACTGGTTGCTCATCGGCCGCCCGAGCCGCGCCGTCGCGGGCCAGTTGACCTGGCGTATGTCGTCGTCGGGCAGGTAGTCGCGGATCGACTCGAACTCGGTGCCGAGGCCGAGCGGGCCGCGCGACCGGCGGCCGGACTCGCGAAAGCCGCCGGAGCGGACCGCGAGCGCCAGCCGCCGCGCGGCGGGCAGGTCGGGGTAGACGAGCAGCTCGGCCTCCTCGCCGGCGCGGTGATCCCAGGTCGCGAGGCCGAGCGGGCCGCTCACGCGAACCGCCGCCGGCGCGATCGTCCAGCGCCCGCGGCGGCGCGCGACGAGCTGCGCCTGCAGTTCGCCGTCGCGCTGCTGCGGGTCGATCTGGATCTGCGACGTCGTCGCCTGCCGCACCCTGACGCGGCGCCCGCGCAGCGCGTCCGGGTCGGGCAGCGTCACCGCCAGCGACGCCGGCACGCCGCGCGCGACGATGCCCGGCATGCGCCGCTGCGCGCGCGGCGGGCGCCGCGCGGCGAGCGCGTCGGCGATCAGCGCGCCCGCGAGCGCCGCCGTCAGCAGCGCCGCCACGGCCGGGCCGAGCGCGATCGCCAGCAGCGCGATCGCGGCGAGCGCGGCGGCGGCGCGCGGCGTCGGGCTCACGGCGCGGGCACCGGGCTAGCGCGGCACGGGCACGGATTCGAGCGCCGTGCGGACCGCGTCTGCGGCGTCGTAGCGCTCCAGCTCGGCCTCGGGGCGCAGCACGAGGCGGTGGTGCAGCACGGGGCCGGCCAGCCCGGCGACGTCGTCGGGCGTGACGAAGCTGCGCCCGGCCAGCGCGGCGGCGGCCTTCGCGGCGACGAGCAGGTGCACGGCGGCGCGCGGGCTCGCGCCGAGCGTGACGCTCGGCAGGTCGCGCGTGCGGCGCACGACCTCGACGAGGTAGGCGGCGACCTCGTCGGAGGCCGTCACGGCGTCGACGGTCGCGCGCGCGGCGCGCACGTCGCCGAGCCCGGCGACGACCGCGACGTCCTGCAGCGACACGGGCTTGAGCCCCTGGCGGGCGAGGCCGAGCATCCGCAGCTCGGCGCCGGCGTCCGGGTAGCCGACGTCGATCTTCAGCAGGAAGCGGTCGAGCTGCGCCTCCGGCAGCGGATAGGTGCCCTCGTACTCGATCGGGTTCTGCGTCGCGACGACGAGGAACGGGTCGGGCAGCGGGCGGCTCTCGCCGTCGGCGGAGACCTGGCCCTCCTGCATCGCCTCCAGCAGCGCGGCCTGCGTCTTGGGCGGGGTGCGGTTGATCTCGTCGGCGAGCAGGACGTTCGTGAAGACCGGGCCGGGCCGGAACGCCAGCTCGCCGGCGCGCAGCGTGCTCGTGCCGGTGAGGTCGGAGGGCAGCATGTCGGGGGTGAACTGCACGCGCCGGAACTCGAGGCCGAGCGCCCGCGCGAGCGCGCTGGCGAGCAGCGTCTTGGCGACGCCGGGCGGTCCCTCCAGCAGCACGTGGCCGCCGACCGCGAGGCCCGTCACGACGCCGCGCACGACCTCGTCCTGGCCGACGACGACCTTGCCCACCTCGCCCGCCAAGCGCTCGTAGAGCTGTCTCATCGCCTGCCTCTCGCGAGCGCCCGGCCGAGCGCCTGCAGATCGCCGCTGGGCGCCATGCTGCCGTCGTCCGCCGCCAGCGCCGCCACCTCGTCGGCCTCGAAGCCAAGCCGCGTGGCGGCGGCGCGGACGTCGTCGTCGGGCGCGTCGGCAGCGAGCGCGGCGCGGCGCACGACCTGCGCGCGCGCCGCGGCCCGCACGGGCTCCAGCGCGACGCCCCGATCGCCGGCGCGGCGCAGCGCGAGCGCGATCGCCTCGACGTGCTCGCGCCGGGCCGGCGTCGGCGCGTCGTCGGCGAGCTCCGGCGGGCCGAGCCGCCGCGCCCGCGCGAGCAGCAGCACGAGCGCCGCCAGCAGCGCGACGCCGAGCCCGAACTGCCAGCGCGCGGGCAGCGCCGCGAGGCCCGTCTCGCGGCCGAAGCCGTGGACCGACTCGACGAACGTCACACGCCGCCCCGGCGCGCCCGCGAGCCCGATCGCGAGCGCCGCGTTGTCGGCCTCGCCGAGCAGGCGATTCTGCAGCGGCGACGAGTCGGCGAGCAGCAGCGCGCGGCCGCGACCAGCGCGCACGACGGCGAGCAGCACGCGATCCTCGCCGAGCGCGGGCAGCGCGCCACGCGGCTCCGCGAAGCTGCCGTCGCCCGCGCTGCGCACGCGCGACACGGCCGCCGTCTCGGGCACGGGCACGGTCGGCAGCGCGTTGCGCACGCCGTCCTGCGACCAGCGTGGCGCGCGCGCGACGACGCCGGCCCCCGCCTGCTCACCGGCCGCGACGAGCCGCCCGCCCGCGCGCACGAACCGCGCCAGCGTCGCACGCTCCTCGTCGTCTAGCTCGGCGTCGAGCACGACGACCGTGCCGTCGGGGTCCAGGCGCGCCCGTGCCAGCGGGTCGCGCCGGTAGGCGATCGGATGGCCGGCGCGGCGCAGCAGCTCGGCGTAGGCGGCAGCGCCGCGCGGCTGTGTCGCGTAGGCGGAGCCGTCCTTGCCGCCCGGCTCGGGGCTGACGCTCGCGACGACGAGCACGATCGCGTTGAGCCCGGCGATGAACGCGATCACGACGACGAGCGCGCGGGCGCCCGCGCTGCGCGGCAGCAGCCGCCTCACCGCGTGTCCGCCTCCTCGGGCACGCGCGGCCAGCCGTCGCGGGCGCTCTGCAGATCATCGGCGTCGGCGGGCCGGCCGCCGTAGGCGACGGCCTCGAAGCCGTCGACGAGCTCGGCCAGCGTCGGCGACGGCACGCTGCCGAGCAGCTCGCGGTTGGTGAGCGCGGGCCGCAGCTCGATCAGTTCGCGGCTGTCGAGCTCGACGAGGCCGGCGCGAAATCGCGACCGCAGCGCCTGCTCGAGGTCGCCGTCGCGCTCGGCGCGGTCGGCCTCCTCGCGCAGGCGCGCGGCGCTCATCCGCTCCTCGTCGTCGGCCCCTGCACCCGCGTGCGCGGCGACCGGCTCGTGCGTCCCGGCGCGCCCCGCGAGGACCGCCGCCGCCGCCAGCACGAACGTCGCCAGCAGCGCCCACAGCACGGCCCGGCCGCCGGGCACCCGCGCGGCGAGCCAGTTGAACGCGTCCTGCAACGGTCTGCCCGCCGAGCGCAGCGCCGCGCCGATCTGCTCGCGCACGCTGCGCAGCGGCGACGGCACCTTCGTCTCCTGAAAGCGTCGCTGCGCGAGCACGTCGCGCGCCTGCGCGCGCGCCGCCGCCGGCGTCGCGGCGCCGCCGCGAGGCGGGGCCGCCTGCGCGAGCGCCCGCAGCCGGGCGCCGACCTCGGCGGAGGTCCCGCGCAGCGCGGCGCCGAGCCGCACCGGGCGGCCCGCGACGACGTCGATCGCACGCAGCCGCGCGAGCGCCGCCGGATCGCGCTGCGCGGCGACGGCGAGCGCGCGCACCTCGGCGGCGGTCGCCGCGGCGGCCTGCGCGGCCGCCGGCCAGCACGCGCACACGACGACGCACGCCAGCACAACACGGCCGGCGCTCACCCGTACGGCACTCCGGGCATCCGCGGCGGGCCCTCCGGGGGCGGAGGCTCGTCGCGATCGCCGCCGGCCGGCGGACCGTCCGGCTCGGGCTCGGCCGACGCGGCCGGCGCGTCGGCGGGCGGGGGCGGCTTCCAACCGGGCGGCGGCGGCCAGTAGGGGGCGCCCGTGCGGTCGATCGGCTCGGCTGACGGCAGCACCGACGGCGCCGGCGCCGCCTGCGGCGCCGGCGCGCCATCGCCACCCAGCGCAGCCCCGGGCGCTGGCGCCGCGCCCGGCCGCACGGTGCTGCCGATCTCGCGCGCCAGCAGCTCGAGATCGAAGCCCTCCTTACGGACGCGCAGATCGAAGTAGATGACCGTCAGCAGCGCGGCCTGAAACGGCGTGCTGACGGCGAGGCCGACGATTCCCGCGATCGCGCTGAGCACGAGCACGAGGGCGTCGTTGCCCTCACCCGCGAAGATCCCGATCAGGAACACGCCCTGCGCGATCGTCGACACGATCGTGGCGAGGATGAAGCCGACGACGATCACGCCGAAGGTGCGCCACCAGCGTCCCTTCACGAGCGCAAACGAGCGTCCCAGCGCCTTCGGCCCGCGGAGCCCCTCGACGAGCAGCACCGGCAGCGCGAGCGCCCACGCGACGTAGAGGAAGATGCCCGGCAGGATCAGCGCCAGGAAGCCCAGCACGAGCCCGAGGGCGTACAGCAGCGTGAGCCACAGCAGCGCCGGCGTCATGCCGAAGGCGTACCTCACCGAGCTGCGCCAGTCGGTCTGCTCACCGAGATAGGCCTGTGCGATCGCCCGGAAGCACGCCGCCGTCGCCAGCAGGACGGCGAGCAGCTGCAGCACGCCGGCGATCGCGAGACCGCCGAGGTACTGGTTGAGCTGATCGAGCGTCTGCTGCGGCGTCTGCGTCGAGCTCGCGCCGAAGTCCAGCGACTCGACGGTGTAGTCGGCGTTGACGATCGTGCTGACGATCTGGACCGGCACGACCACGACGAGCACCGCCTTGATCAGCGTGCGCCACTGCGAGAGGCAGATCTTGATCGAGACGTCGAGGATCTCGCCCAGCGACAGCGGCCGCAGCCGCGGGCCGGCCCTCTCGGCCTGTGCCGTCACGCGCTCAGGACGGGTAGGCGCTCGTAGGCACGACGACGGAGCCGGCCATCTTGTCGTGCCAGGTCTGCTTCTCGGGGTCCCACAGCATCCACAGGTAGCCCAGCAGGATCACGATCGCCGAGACGTAGCGCCCGATGTAGCGGATGAACGCGCGGCCGTAGCCGATCGCGCCCCCGCTCGCGAGGTCGTAGACGCGGATGCCGACCGCCATCTTGCCCACGGTCTGGCCCTTCGGGCCACCCTCGAGGAGCACGTAGTAGGCGATCGCCAGCGGCAGCGCGATCGCGTAGTACGCGGCCGGAGGAAGCGCGAGCTGCAGCGGCACGCTGACGATCGTGATCAGGATGCCGTCGATCAGCGCGCCGCCGAAGCGGATCCAGAAACCCGCACGGGGACCGGACGGACCACCGGTCGGCGCCGGTGGCGCGCCGAAGGGGTCAGGCTGCTGCGTGGCGGTCATATCGAAGCTCCGGGTTGGTCAGGCTGATCCCCGCGCGTGCAAGGTATCGGTTCTGCGCGACCATGACGAGCCATGCGCTCTCATACCGTGTATCGCACCTTCACGACGCCCGAGCGGCGTCAGTTCGTACGGATCAGCGAGGACGTCGAGGAGGCGGTCGCCGAATCCGGCGTGCAGGAGGGGATGGTCCTCGTCTCGGCCATGCACATCACGGCCGGCGTCTGGGTCAACGACGACGAGCCGGGGATCCTTGCCGACACGCTGGAGTGGCTGGACAAGCTCGCGCCACCGTCCTGGCGCCCGCCGGCCAACGACGTCGCCGAGCAGCTGTCGCCCGACCCCGGCGACTTTCGACACCACCGTGGCGGTGAGGACAACGGCGATGCCCACTTCAAGAACCTCCTCGTGCACCACCAGGTCGTGCTGCCGATCACCGCCGGGCGGCTCGACCTCGGCCCCTGGCAGGCCGTCTTCTACGCCGAGTTCGACGGCGGGCGCCCCAAGCGGCTCGTGATCAAGGTGCTCGGCGAGTAGCGGCCTCGCGGTTGAGACGCTCGCGACGGGCGGCCTCGACACGGCGGGCGAGCGCCGGCGCATCGCGCATGAGCAGGCCGAGGGGGGCCGGACCGAGCACGAGCACCTGCAGCGCCGTCGCCGCCGTGACGCTCGCCGTGCGCGCGTAGCCGTAGCCCGCGCCCCGGTCCAGCGCGGCGACCTCGCCTGCGCCGCGCCCCGTCGCGGCGCCGAGGATGCCGTAGCCGTCAGCGCCTGCGGACCTTCCAGACCTCCTCGCAGGGCCACCTGCGAGCCCACTCCAGCGCGTCGTTGGGCTGGTAGACGTTCGTCGAGCCCTCGGGCGGGCGGATCTCGACAAGCTCCTCGATCTCGAAGCCGCTCGCGCGCATCAGCGCGATCAGCTCGCCGTGGGGCAGGTGGAACTCGACGGCGTCGTCGTCGCGCCACTCGAAGCGCTGCATCCCGAAGTACGGTCGCAGCAGCCGGTCGCTCGCCGGCTGGTCGGCGTCGTCTGGCGCGCACAGCATCGCGAGCGTGGAGTTGACGAGGAACACGAGCCGCCCGCCGGAGCGCAGCAGCCGCGCCGCCTCGGGGATCCACGCGTACGGGTCGCACCAGATGCTCGCGCCGTATTCGGAGATCGCGACGTCGAAGCTCGCGTCGGGATACGGGACCCGCTCGGCGTTGCCATGCAGCAGTTCGAACTCGATGCCGAACTCCTGCTGAAGCCGGCGTGCGGTGTCGAGCTGCGCCTGCGAGTTGTCGATCCCCACCGGACGCGCGCCGCGGCGCGCGAGCCAGGCCGAGACGTAGGCCGTGCCGCAGCCCAGCTCGATCGCGTCCTTGCCATCCAGGTCGCCGGCGAGCATGCCGACCTGCGCCTCGGGCACACGCCAGACGCCCCAGACCGGCTCCTCGCAGCCCCACAGAAACCGTCCCGGCGCGACCCAGTCGGGCGCCGCCCGGTCCCAGTCCTCGCGATTGCGCCGGACGTGGTCGGGCAACTCCTCGCCGCCGCTCATCGCTGCGGCGTCCGGGGGTCCGAGAGCAGCAGCTCGACGTTGCGGTCCTGCGGGCGGCCCTCCGCCCCGGCCTCGACGCCGACCTGCGGATCGTTGTAGGCCAGTTCGCGCCCGATCGCCGCCAGCGTCTCGGGGTCGAAGGCACCGGCGTGCGTGCCCGGCCGCGGCGTCACCAGCGATGCGCCGTGGTCGATCAGCGTGCCGAAGATCGACAGCGTCCCGTCGCGGTTGTCCATCACCTCCAGCAGCCGCGACTGGATCGGCCAGTCGATCTCTGATGCGGTCTCGATGCCCCAGAACCCGCCGCGGCGATCCGGCGCCCGCCGGAAGGCCGTGATCCGGTTCTCGTGCGTGTGCCCGGCGACGTAGGCGATCACGCGCGGGTGCGCCAGCAGCAGCCGCTCGAAGCTCGGTCCGAGATGCAGCGGCGTCGAGGCGCGCGGGTCGCGGTCGCAGCCGGGCCCGAAGACGGCGCGCAGCGCGCAGTCGCCGGCGTCCTCGTCGGCGGCGCTGTTCGTGAGGCTGGCGATCGGGTGGTGTCCGAAGACGACGACGAGCTCGTCGCGGCCGTCGGCGGCCTTCAGCTCGCGCTCGAGCCAGCGAAACTGCGGGTCGTCGATGTTGCCGTCGGAGCTGAGGCGGTCGCCCTCGGCGACGGTGTTGACCGCGATCATGCGCAGGCCGCGCCTGGGGCTGAAGGCGTAGTAGGACGCCTCGCCGCGCGACGCCGACAGCTCGTCGCGGTCGACGTGCGCGAAGCCGTGCGCGTCGCCCTGGCCGCCGGTCGCGTGCAGGCCCCGGTACGTCGGCCGGTCGGCGAAGCCGCGCTCGGGATCGGGCGGCACGACGATCGACCGCCCCGGGCTCGTCAGCAACGAGGACAGGTCGGAGACGCCGGTCACCGCGAGCGGCTTGACGCAGCCGCGCGCGACGTCGTCGAGCGCCTGGAGCGCGTGGATGTTGCCCTGCACGGTGCCGTCGTGGTTGCCGAACGACACGTAGCTGGGCTTGCGCAGGCCGGCCGCCTCGAACGGCACCTGGGCACGGTCCATCAGGCCCGGGTAGCGCGGGAACGCCGCGAACGCCCCGGACGGGCGATCGGGGTCGTAGAAGCGCCCGGACTCGAGCACGTCGTCGTCGTCCTGGACGCCCGTGTAGCGCGCCGCCTCGCCCGCCGGCGCGGCGGCGAGCGCGCCGCAGGCACCGCCCGCGACGCCGGAGTTCGGGTTCAGCCGGCCGCCCTCGAGCAGCCGCACGACCCACGTCGTCTCGTTGATCTGCTGGTTGTCGGCCGAGTCACCGGTCGTGATCGACAGCGCCAGGCGGGCATGGCGGCGGCGACGGTTGCGGATCGGGCTGACGTCGAAGCGGTTGAGCTGGCGCACGACCGCGTCGACCGTGAACGGCTCCAGCGCCTCCTGCGGCCGCCATGCCGAGGTGAAGGGCGAGTTGGCGACGTCGAGCGCCTCGGCGCGCGCGGGCGACTCCTCGTCGGCGAGCTGGAAGTCCGACAGCTGGGCGAAGTACAGCAGCGAGCGGCGGCGGATGTGGCGGCGCTTGCGCGGGCCGGCGAGATCGTCGCGCACGACGCGCTTCCAGCCCGACTGGAGCTTCAGGCGCGAGTACGGCGCGCCCGGGTCGCCGGCGATCGTCGTGTAGGAGGTCGTCGTCTTCTCCAGCGAGCGCGCGCTCGCGGACAGCGCGCCGGCGGCGGCGGCGACGGCGAGCGTCAGCAGCGCGAGCGTGAGCCGGACGGGCAGCCACATGAACGCAAACGTACCGCGCGTCGCCGCCGGCCGGGACCGGTGCTCCGCTGCCGGTAGGCTCGCACGGCTCGTGTCCAGCACGCCGTCACTGCCGATCGGCCGCAACACCGCCCTGCTGTCGGGCTCGCTGGCGATGAACTCGGCGACGCTGCAGCTCGCCGCCGCTGTCGCCTCGCTGACGCTCGTGCGCGTGCTCGACATCGACGGGCTGCTCGGGCTCGGCCCGGCGATCACGCTCGGCGCGGGCGCGCTCGCTGCGCTGCCCGCTGGGCTGCTGATGGACCGCTTCGGACGCGTGCCCGTGCTGGCGGGCGGGTTCGCCGCCGGCGCTATCGGCTGCGCCCTGGCCGCGCTGGGCAGCGCCGAGGGCTGGGCGCTCGTCGTGCTCGCCGGCCTCGCGCTCGTCGGCGCGTCGAGCGCGACCGCGCTGCTCGCACGCACCGCGGCGGGCGACATGTACCCCGCCGAGCGCCGCGCCCGCGGCATCGCGCTCGTGCTCTTCGGCTCGGTCTTCGGGGCGATCCTCGGCCCGTCGGTGTTCGGTCCGCTGCTCGCCGGGCGCGAGCTCGACGGCGACGCGCTCAGCACGCTGTGGCTCGCGGGCGGCGGCTTCATGCTCGCGGGCCTGGCGATCGTCCTCTGCGTGCGGCCCGACCCGAAGCGGATCGCCGAGCTGCTCGCGCTCGACGACGGCGTCGAGGACGAGACGCCGTCGGCGCCGCTGCGCGAGCTCGTCCGGCGTCCCGGCGTGCTGCCGGCGCTGATCGCGGCGCAGGCGAGCTTCGCCGTCATGGTCGCGGTGATGACGCTGACCGGCGCCGTCGTCGTCGACCACCATCACCACAGCGCCGACAACGTCTTCCCGATCATCGGCGCGCACGTGATCGGGATGTTCGGGCTGATCGTCGTCGTCGGCGATCTCGTCGACCAGTTCGGCCGCACGCGCGCGCTCGCCGGCGGACTGCTGCTGATGGGCGTCTCGACGATCAGCCTGCTGTGGATCACGAACGTGCCCGCGACGATGGTCGCGCTGTTCGGCCTCGGGCTGGGCTGGAATTTCTCCTACGTCGCGGCGACCGCCGCCCTCTCCGACAGCACCGCGTCGCACGAGCGCGGCAAGCTGCTGGGCTTCAACGACCTCGTCGCGGGCCTGACCGGCGCCGGCCTCGCCCTGCTCGGCGGGCTGGCGCTGACGGCGCTCGGCGTCGCCGCGCTGGCGATCGGCGGCGCGGTGCTCGTCGCGGCGCCCGCGCTGTGGATCCTGCGCATCGATCGCACGCGGCCGGCGTCCGCGGTCGCGTCGTGAGCGCGGCTGCGGGGACGCGTTCGCGGTACGTGCTTGCCCGCCGCCGGGCACCCTGCGACCATCCGCCGCGCGTCATGGCAACCTCCGCACACCGCTCGCTGCGCGCGCTCGTCGCCGTCGCCGCCATCGCGGCCGCGTTCGCCGGCTGCGGCGGAGACGACGAGCGGCCCGCGCCGCCGGCCGCCGCCACCGAGGGCCTCGAGGCCAGGATCGAGGCCGCGGACAAGCAGGCCAAGGCCGCGCCGGACGATCCCGAGCCGCTCGCCGAGCTCGCCAAGGCCCGCTTCCAGGCCGCCGGCCTGAAGACGAACGCGACCGGCGGCTACACCGATGACGGCATCGACGAGCTGCGCGAAGCGACGAAGGCCTGGGACCGCTACCTCGCGCTCGATCCCGATCCGATCGACACCGGCGTCGCGCAGCTGATCGCCGCCGCCTACGGCCCCGGCTCGCTCGATCAGCCCAAGAAGGCGGTCGCGGTCCAGAAGCTCCTGACCGAGAACCTCAGCCCGCCGCGGGCGTCGCAGTACGCGCGGCTGGCGCAGATGGCGTACTACGCCGGCGAGACCGAGACCGCCGAGAAGGCGGGCGCGCGGGCGCTGGAGCTGTCGCCCGAGCGCGCGCGCAGGGCGATGCGCAGGCTGCTCTCGTCGGCGCGCCAGCTCGCGCCCCCGCAGCCCTGACGGCCAGCCGGGCGCGCGCGGCGAAGCGCGTCACGCGATCGGCGCAGATCGCTGATCGTGTCGCCGACCGCGGTCAGTCGCCGAGCTCGAGGACCGCGAGGAACGCCTCCTGCGGCACCTCGATGCGGCCGACCTTCTTCATCCGCTTCTTGCCTTCCTTCTGCTTCTCCAGCAGCTTGCGCTTGCGCGAGATGTCGCCGCCGTAGCAGCCGGCGATGACGTCCTTGCGGTAGGCCTTGACGGTCTCGCGCGCGACGATCGCGGCGCCGATCGCGGCCTGGATCGGGACGTCGTACTGCTGGCGCGGGATCTTCGCCTTGAGCTTCTCGGTCAGCGAGCGGCCGACCTCGTAGGCCTTGTCGCGATGCACGACCATCGACAGCGCGTCGACCTGCTCGCCGCCGAGCAGCAGGTCGAGCTTGACCATGTTCGAGGCCTGCATGCCCTTCAACTCGTAGTCCAGCGAGGCGTAGCCGCGCGTGCGCGACTTCAGCGCGTCGAAGAAGTCGATCACGATCTCCGCCAGCGGCAGGTCGTAGTGCAGCTGGACGCGCTCGGCCGACAGATAGTGCATCCCCTTGTGCGTCCCGCGGCGCTCCTGGCAGAGCTCCATGATCGGGCCGATGTACTCCTTCGGCGTCAGGATCGAGGCCTCGATCATCGGCTCGCGGATCTCCTGGATGCGGCCCGGGTCGGGGAAGTCCGACGGGATGTGGACCTCGGTCTCCGTGCCGTCCGTGAGCGTCACCTCGAAGCGCACCGACGGCATCGTCGCCATCAGCGCGATGCCGTACTCGCGCTCCAACCGCTCGCGCACGATGTCCATGTGCAGCAGGCCCAGAAAGCCGCAGCGAAAGCCGAAGCCGAGCGCCTCGGACACCTCGGGCTCCCACGACAGCGCGGCGTCGTTGAGCGTCAGCTTCTCGAGCGCGTCGCGCAGGTCGGGGTACTCGTCGGAGTCGATCGGAAACAGGCCGCAGAAGACGACGGGCTGGACGTCGCGGTAGCCCGGCAGCGCCTCGAGGCCCGCGTTGCGCGCCCAGCCGTCCTTCGTCGTCAGCGTGTCGCCGACGGCGAGCGCCGAGACCTCCTTGATGCCCGTGATGAGGAAGCCGACCTCGCCGGCGCTGAGCTGCTCGGTGACGACCATCGCCGGCGTGAAGAAGCCGATGTCGTCGATGTCGGCGACCGTGTCGCCGGCCATCGAGCGGATCACGTCGCCCTTGCGAAACGTCCCGTCGACGACGCGGATGTAGGCGATCACGCCGCGGTACTGGTCGAACTCGGAGTCGAAGATCAGCGCCCGCGGCGTGCCGTCGGGGTCGCCCGCCGGCGGCGGCACGCGCTCGACGAGCTGCTCGAGCACGTCGATGACGCCGTCGCCGGTCTTGCCCGAGATGCGCAGCATCTCGTCGGTCGGCTCGCCGAGCAGGTCGGCGACCTCCTCGGAGACGCGCTCGGGCTCGGCACCGGGCAGGTCGAGCTTGTTCAGCACGGGGATCAGCTCGAGCCCGTTCTCGATCGCGAGGTACGTGTTGGCGACCGTCTGCGCCTCGACGCCCTGCGAGGCGTCGACGACGAGCAGCGCGCCCTCGCAGGCGGCGAGCGAGCGGCTGACCTCGTAGGTGAAGTCGACGTGGCCGGGCGTGTCGATGAGGTGCAGCTGGTAGGTCTCGCCGTCGCGCGCCTCGTACAGGACGCGCACCGCCTGGGCCTTGATCGTGATCCCGCGCTCGCGCTCGAGGTCCATCGAATCGAGCACCTGGGCGCGCATCGAGCGCGGATCGACGGTCTTCGTCATCTCCAGGATGCGGTCGGCGAGCGTCGACTTGCCGTGATCGATGTGGGCGATGATCGAGAAGTTGCGGATATGGGCCTGGTCTGCCACGGGAGTACAGAGTAGGGCGCGGTCCCGCACACCCCGGCGCTCCGGGCCGCACGCGCGAGCGGCCGCGCGCGTGCCGGCCACGACCACCCCTCGCCGTCGCCCGACGGCAGACCGAGCGCAGGGGCGCGACGTGAGCGCGAGGAGGCCAAGGACCGGCGTGCAACGTCGATCCGCAGCGCATGACGCCGCATACGTGCCCCGACCGAACTGAGCCGACGATCGCGAGCGCCCCGCGCGCACGCTGAGCCGCACGCTGCGATCTCGTTTCGTCGGCGCACGCGCCCCGCGGCGCGGCGCCGCCGGCAGGGCGGAACGTCGTGATCAGCGGGTCGGGCGTTCGAGGTCGGCCGTCGTGCCGAGACGGCGATCGAGCGTGACGAACTCGGCGCCCGCGACGAGCGCCGTCGCAAGCGAGATCGCGTCGGGGAGTCGCAGCGCGCGGTGCGCGCCTCGCAGCTGTGCGGCGCGCCTGGCGATGTCTCGATCGATCGGCACGATGGTCGCGCCGATCGCCCCGATGAACGCATCGACGGTGTGGTCGCTGCCGCGTTGGAGCGGGCGCACGAGGATCTCGGCATACACGCTGGCTGCGATGAGAAGTTGCCCGCCGGCTGCGAGGCACGGTCGCAGGACGTCGACGGCGCTGTCGTGCTGCGCATCGGACGCGTCGAGAAACGCGATCAGGACGTCTGCATCGAGTGCTAGTGCCGCCACTCGCCGCGCAACTCGTCGAGATGTCCCGGGGGGTACGTCCGCGCCGGCAGGCTGCCCGCGAATCTCGCGATCAGGTCATCGGCGCGCTCGACCTCGATGCGGCCGCTCCCAGCAGCGCGAATGACGACGACGTCGCCCGCCGCGAGTCCCGCCTCGCGCAGGACGCTGACGGGGATCGTGACCTGATTCTTGCCCGAAACCCTGCTCATCCTTTACGAGATTAGCATCGTCGTAAAGGCTGGGAAGCGGAGCGCTCGAGCGGTGCATATCTACGTGTGAGGCATACGCAGGCATCACGCGACGATCACGCGACATCGCGCCCGTTCTGCGGCGGGTTCGATCGAGTGGCGACTTCTGACGGCTGAGCCGTCAAAAACCGCCACTCGACGGATTCGCAGCAGGATGAGGTCGCCCATGCGCACGCTCGGACGTGCTCGGACTGCGACGGCACGGTCGGCCTGCTGACGATGCAGGACCGCGGCCCGCTGCGCATGGCCCGTGCCGACCTGGATCACCTCGTCGTCCTCGCGGGGGATCGCCGTCGAGGAGCGGGCGGCTACCCGGAGCGCCGCACGCGCGCGGCGATGAGCGCGCGGATCTGCTCGGCCTCGGGCACGCGCAGCGCGACGACGACGGCGATGTAGGCCGCGATCCCACCGGCGAGGCCGCCGCAGACCGACACGACCTGGGCCGGCAGCGAGCGCCCGAGCGCCGCGTCCAGCCCCAGCCACAGCAGGTACGCGACGCCCGCCAGCACGGCCGCCG
Source organism: uncultured Solirubrobacteraceae bacterium (assembly GCA_963756465.1). Taxonomy (GTDB): domain Bacteria; phylum Actinomycetota; class Thermoleophilia; order Solirubrobacterales; family Solirubrobacteraceae; genus CADCVQ01. Next base: position 147,941 of record CAVWNK010000001.1, on the reverse strand, counting down.
CGACGATCATCCGCGCCAGCGCCCGCAGCGTCTGGGCACCCTCCAGGCGACCGCCGAGCTCGCGGCGCAGGTAGTAGGCCTGCCCGACGGTCATCGCGGCGCTCGCGACCGCCGTCGCGAACACGATCCCGCCGATCCCGTACGGCCCCACGAGCGCCAGCGCGACGGCGAGGTTCACGAGCAGCGTCGCGGCGCCGAGGCCCGTCGGCAGCCACGGCCGCTGGAGCGAGAAGAACGTCCGCGTGAGCAGCAGGTTCACGCCCGCGAACGGCAGGCTGAAGGAAAACCAGAACAGCGCCTCGGCGACGATGTCGGTGGACTGCTCGTCGAACGCCCCGCGCTCGTAGACGAGCCGCGTGATCGGCTCGGCGAGCACGAGCGTGCAGGCCGCGGCGGGGATCAGCAGCAGGAAGATCTGGCGTGTGCCGGTGCCGGTGAGCTTGCGCAGGCCGTCGACGTCGCGCCGCGTCGCCAGGCGCGCCAGGGCCGGGAACAGGACCGTCGCGACGGCGACGCTGAACATCCCCTGCGGCAGCATGTAGAGCCGGAACGCGGCGTCGATCGCGCGCGGCACGGCCTCGGAGACCGTCGAACCGAGCGTCGAGTTGATGAAGAGGTTGAAGTTGATGAGCCCGAGGCTGAGCGTGATCGGCAGCATCAGCGCCAGCACCTGCCTGACGCGCGGGTCGCGGAACGAGATCCCCTTCCACTCGAAGGCGAAGTCGAGCCTGCGCAGCACGGGCACGCACATCGCGAGCTGGACGAAGGTCCCGACGAGGACGCCGATCGCGTACGCATAGAGCTGGTCGGGACCGTCGAAGTACGGCTTGAGCACGACGAGCAGGGCGATGATCACGACGTTCCAGACGAGCGGCGCGAGCGCCGGGATCGTGAAGTGGTCGTAGGCATTGAGGATCCCGACGAGCAGGCCGTTGAGGCCGAGCAGCAGCACGATCGGGAACAGCACCTGCGACAGGCCGACCATCAACGCGTCGAGCTCGGCGCTGAAGTCGTCGCCGGTCAGCGGCGGCATGATGACCGGCGCGACGAGCACGAAGAAGACGGTGACGGCGGTCAGCGCGGCGACGATCAGCACGACGAACGTCGACGCCAGGCGGTACGCGTCGCGCCTGTTGCCCTTCTCCAGCAGCTCGGTGAAGACGGGCACGAAGGCGGCGCTGAGGGCGGCGTCGGCGAACAGGCTGCGCACGAGGTTCGGCACCTGGAAGGCGAACGTGAAGGCCGAGAACGGGCCGCTCGTGCCGAAGTAGCTGGAGGCCACGACCTCGCGCACGAGCCCCGCGATCCGCGACAGGCCCGTGACGAGCGAGAAGATGGCGGTGTTGCGAGCGATCCGCCCCGAACCGCCCTTGATCGCTCGAGCTCCGGTCGCCATCCGTTGCGCTACTCTAGGGACCGCCGCGGTCCTGCCCGCGGCGCTTTCACGTCATGGCCAACATTCACTCACAGAAGAAGCGGATCCTGCGCTCCGAGCGCGAGCGCCTCGAGAACCGCCACTACACCTCCGCGGTGCGCACGTACTTCCGTCGCCTCGAGGCGGCTGTCGCCGCCGGTGACGACACGCTCGCCGACACCGAGCACAAGGCGCTCGTCAGCCTGATCGACAAGTCCGTCAAGCGCGGCGCGATGCATCGCAACACCGGTGCCCGCAAGAAGTCCCGCGCGTCGCGCGTTCGCCGCGGCGCCTCCGGCGCCTAGCCGGCTCAGCGCGCGGCAGGCGCCATCGGCGCCGCACCGTCGGACTCGCGCTGCGCGCGATGGACCGCCTCCACGACGGCGGCCGGGCTCGCGACGCCCGCGAACTCGAAGTCGTAGTCGTCGCCCGCTGCGGTGTCGAAGTTCACGTTGCCGATCATCAGCAGGCGCTGGATCACCGACTGGTGCGTGTTGACGTTCTGCACCCGGTTGATCTGCGTCTGCTGCTCGGCGCGCGCGATGATCCCGCGGCGGATGTGCAGCCGGTGGTTGGAGATCGTGTAGGTCGTGAACAGGCGCTTGATGTAGCCCGCGACGAGCACGAGCGCGAGCAGGACGATCACGACGAGCGTCACGAGGCCCGTGTTGACCTCGTCGTCGGCGACGCGCGTGGCGATCGCGACGGCGGCGCCGGCCAGCACGACGACGAGCACGGCCTGGACGTAGAAGCCGAGGATCGAGCGCCAGGACGGATGGCCCTCGAAGATGACGTGCTCGGCGGGCTCGAGATCCATGGCCGCGAATATACGCGCGCCACGGAGCCGCGGCCAGCGGATGGACGGATGACGGGGTGGAGTTCCTGCCGGCGATTGCGATACTCACGCTGTGGTCCGGTTCATCTTCCGCTGTCAGTTCTGCGATGAGCAGCCCGATCCGCTGACGCAGCTGAGCCTGACGCGAGCGATGCGCGAGAACACGTGGGGCGCCTACCAGGACGTGCTGCCCGGGCGCTGGCTCGTCTTCCACGGCCGCGGGCTGTACGGCCCGCCGCGCTACGCGTGCGCGGCTCACCGCGGCGACCTCGTCGCGTACCTGCGCGAGCACTACGGCACCGTCGGCTTTCACGTCTGGAAGCGCCCGCCCTATCCCACGAGCCTCGCGCACGCCGAGACCGACAACGCCTGGAACACCGCCACCCGCCGCCAGGGCGGCTGGGGCTCCTGACCCCGAGAGCGCCCTACGAGGTGGCGACGGCGTCCGCCGACGCGACCTCGAGCAGCTCGCCGCGCGACGCGAGCTTCACGCGCGGGCGCCGCTCGCGGCGCCCGCGGTCGAGCTCGTGGCGGGCGATCGCGCGCCAGCCCGCGGCGGTGACGAGGTCCGGCCGCCGCTCGGCGAGCAGCGCGTCGATCTGCTCGCGCCGGGCGTTCGCGGGCTGCGGCAGCGCGCCCGCCGCGAGGTCCTCGACGAGGCACGACACGGTCTCCTCGGCGTCGCGCTTGTTCGTGCCGAGGATCCCGGTCGGACCGCGCTTGATCCAGCCGACGGCGTAGACGCCGGGCAGCGCCTCGCGCTCGGGCGTCAGCACGCGGCCGCGCTCGTTGGGAAGCACGAAGCTGCGCTCGTCGAACGGCACGCCGGGCAGCGCGACGGCGCGGTAGCCGACCGAGCGCAGGACGAGGCCGCAGTCGATCGTCTCGACGTCGTCGTCGACGCCGCGCGCACGCAGCATGCCGCCGTCGTCGCGCACGATCTCGTTGCGGCGTACGGCGAGCGTCTCGACCCTGCCCGCGCCGCGGATCGCGACCGGGGAGCGCAGGAAGCGCAGGACGATCCGGCGCGCGGCGCCGGCGCGCGGCGGCTGCGCCGCGAACGCCGTCAGGAGCTCGACGTTCGTGCGCGCCGTGAACGTGCCGTCGCCGGCCAGCCATTCCAGCGAGACGTCGTCGAGCGCCGCGCCGGCCTCGTCGACGCGCAGGTCGACGCCGTCGAGGCGGCCCAGCTCGCGCAGCTCGGCGCTCGTGAAGGCCGCCTGCGCGGGACCGCGGCGACCGAGCACGACGACCTCCTCGATGCGGCTGCAGCGCAGCGCCTCGAGCGCGTGGTCGGCGACGTCGGTGCGCTCGAGGTCGGTCACGCTGCGCGTCAGGATCCGCGTCACGTCGGCGGCGACGTTGCCGTTGCCGATCACGACCGCGCGCCTGCAGGACAGGTCGAACTCGAGCTCGCGGTAGTCGGGGTGGCCGTTGTACCAGGCGACGAACTCCGTCGCCGCCCAGCTACCGGGCAGGTCCTCGCCGGGGATGCCGAGCGACGTGTCGGTCTGCGCGCCGGTGGCATAGACGACCGCGTCGTAGTGGCTCATCAGCTCGGCGTGCGAGATGTCGCTGCCGACCTCGACGTTGCCGAGGAAGCGGCAGCCGCGCTTGAGCGTCTGGCGATCGAACGTGTCCTCGAGGCGCTTGATCTCCTGGTGGTCGGGAGCGACGCCACCGCGCAGCAGGCCCCAGGGCGTCGGCAGCCGCTCGAAGATGTCGATCTCGGCGTCGCGGCGGGAGCGCAGCAGGCCGGCTGCCGTGAAGGCCCCCGCGGGGCCGGCGCCGACGATCGCGACGCGCGGGCGGATGCGGCCGGCGGCCGTCATCGGGCGGTGCGCTCGGCGGTGCTGAGCTCGCCGAAGAAGCGGTCGTTGAGATCCAGCGCGTAGTCGTACTTCGCGGGGATCTCGGCCTCGGCGTAGATCGCGTCGACGGGGCACGCCTCGACGCAGGCATCGCAGTCGATGCAGGTCGCGGGGTCGATGTAGAGCTGCTCCGCGGTCTCGAAGTCCGGCGCGCCGGGCTTGGGGTGGATGCAGTCAACGGGACAGACCTCGATGCACGAGTCGTCCTTGATGCAGCTGCCGACGATGACGTAGGTCATGGCCGCAAGGCTACAAACTCTCTAATCCCGGGTGCTTTTCGGGTGTTGCGCCTGGGGTCGTCAGCCCGCGCGCGCCGCGCTGCGCAGCCCTCCGCGGGCCCACAGCGCCGCCAGCACGAACATCCCCGCCAGGCAGGCCGCGGTGATGACGACCTTTGCCGGCTCGCCGGAGATGAACCCGCGCGCCGCCTCGAGGAACGCGGTCGCCGGGTTGAAGCGCGCGACGTCGTGGACCCAGCCCGCGACGAGGTCCAGCGGCACGTAGACGGGCGCGAGGAACAGCAGGATGAAGACCGGCATCTGCATGACGGGCCCGGCCTGCATCGTGCGCAGGCGCATCGCGATGCCCGCCGCCCACAGCGTCGAGACGGCGCTGACGCCGAGCGCGAGCACGAGCAGCGCGGCGAGATCGCCGAGCGAGCCGTCGACGCGCATCCCGCTCACGAGCCCGGCGACGAACACGATCGCCAGCACGAAGACCGCGCGCACCATCGCGCCGATCATGTAGCCGACCACGATCCCGCCGCGGTTGGGCGCCGCCAGCAGCAGCCTCCGCGCGAAGCCGAACTCGAAGTCCGCCGCGATCGCGAAGCCCGTGAAGACGCCGCCGAAGGCCGCCGCCTGCATGCACACGAAGGCGAACTGAAACGAGGTGTAGCCGGACTTGAAGTCGAAGTCCGGCGCGTTCTGCACGCCCGACAGCCCGCCCGCGAACGCGACGAAGAAGAACAGCGGGAACAGGATGCTCGGCAGCAGGATCGCCGGGTTTCTGAAGGCGTTGTGGATGCTGCGCCAGGCGACGATCATCGCCACCGCGCGCGTGCGGGCAAGCGCCGCAGTCATGTCCGCACCAGCCGCGTGCGCAGGGCCCGCGCGCTCAGCGCGAGGAAGCCGACGATCGCGATCGCCGAGATGCCGAAGGCCTGCGCGAGCGCCTGCCCGTCCCAGCCGCTGATGACGAGGCTGCGGATCCCCTCGACCATGTAGGAGACCGGGTTGTACGTCGCGATCGTGCGAAACCAGTCCTGCTCGATCAGCTCGCGCGGGAAGAACGCCGAGCTGAGGAACAGCAGCACGAAGAACAGCGGGAAGAAGCCCTGCACGGCCTCGCCCGTGCCGGCGCGCAGCGCCACGTAGGTCCCGAAGCAGGCGAACGCCGACGAGATCGTGATCGCGAGCACGAGCAGCACGAGCGCGCCGCCGGCGCCGCTCGCGATCCCGGCGCCGAACGCGACCCCCACGGCGAGGTACAGCACGGCGCTGACGACGCCCATGAACAGCGCCCCGCCGAGCTGGCCCGCGAGCAGCGCCGCGCCCGACATCGGCGTCATCGCGAGCCGATCCAGAAACCCGCCCTGGATGTCGCGCGCGAGGTCCTGGCCGCCGTTCAGCGCGGCGAACAGCGCGCCCTGCATGAACGGGATCGCCAGCGCGAAGTCGAGGTAGCTCGCCGTCGGAAAGCCGGGCAGGTCCGTCGCGGCGTCCAGGCCCGACGTGTTGACGGCGAGCAGCATCAGCGGAAAGACGATCGGGAAGACGAGCTGCGCGGGCTGGCGCAGGATCCGGCGCACCGCGCGGCCGGCGAGCAGGCCGACCTGCATCGGCATGCGGCTGTGCGCGACCGCCGTCACGCCGCCACCGGGGCCGGCTGCTCGGGCTGCCCCTCCGCGGCGCCCTCGAGGCTGCGTCCCGTCTTGGCGAGGAAGACGTCGTCGAGCGTGGGCTCGTGCAGCGCGAGGTTGGCGACCGCGATCTTCGCCGAGTCGAGCGCGCGCACGATGTCGGCGAGCTGCTCGGCGCCGGCGTCCAGCCGCACCGCGATCGAGCCGGCGACGCGCGGCGGCACCGCCTCGCCGAACGGATTCAGGGCGGCGCCGGCGGCCGCGCAGTCGTCGGCGTCGCGCGGGACGACCTCGACGGTCGGCTTGGCGACCTGCGCCTTCAGCGCCGCCGGCGTGCCCTCGGCGACGATCGTGCCGCGGTCGATGATGGCGACGCGGTTGGCGAGCACGTCGGCCTCCTCGAGGTATTGGGTCGTCAGGAAGACGGTCGTGCCCTCGTCGCGGGCCAGGCGCGCGACCTCCTCCCAAAGGGCCGTGCGCGATTGCACGTCGAGGCCGGTCGTGGGCTCGTCGAGGAACAGGATGTGCGGGTTGTGCAGCAGCGCCAGGGCGAGGTCCAGGCGGCGCTTCATGCCGCCCGAGTACGTCGCCGAGCGGCGGTCGGCGGCGTCGGAGAGGCCGACGCGTTCGAGCAGCTCGTCGCCGCGGCGCGTGCGTTCGGCGCGCGGGATCCCCTGCAGTCCGCCCTGCAGCCGCATGTGCTCGCGGCCGGTCAGCATCGGGTCGAGCGCGACGTCCTGCAGCGCGACGCCGATCGCGGCGCGCACCTTCGCGCCCTCGGTCGCGACGTCGTAGCCGGCTACCGTCGCGCGTCCCGCGGTCGGGGGCAGCAGCGTCGTGAGGACCTTGACGGTCGTCGACTTGCCCGCGCCGTTGGGCCCGAGGAAGCCGTAGATCTCGCCTGCCGCGACGTGCAGGTCGATCCCGTCGACGGCGCGTACGCCGCCCTTGAACTCACGCACGAGGCCCGCCACGTCGATTCCACGCTCTTCGGTCATCGCGCCAGCCTACGGGGGGAAGGTTGAGGTTGTCAACTGTTGCCTCGATCCATTATTGTGTTCGTCAATGGACTCCGCCGCCACGCGACGCACCCCGCTGGAGGATGCCTGGGCCCTGATGGGCGAGCTCTTCTGGCAGCTGCGCCCGCGGCTCGTGCGCGTCGCGGGCGAGTTCGGTTTGAGTCCCCCCCAGCTCTTCGCCCTGAAGACGCTGGACCCCGAGCACCCCGTCCCGATGAGCGCGCTCGCGGCCGCGCTGCACTGCGACAACTCCAACGTCACGGGCCTCGTCGACGGTCTGGAGGCGCAGGGCCTCGTCGAGCGACGGCCCGGCGAGCACGACCGCCGCGTGCGGATGCTGCTCGTCACCGAGCGCGGCGCGGCCGTCCGCGACCAGCTGACCGCGGCGATGCAGCAGATCCCGCCGCAACTGGCGACGCTGAGCGCTGCCGATCAGCGGGCGCTGCGCGACATCCTGCGGCGCGCGCTGGGCTGAAGCCCGGCCCGGCGCCTACGCCGCGATCGTCGCGATCGCGCTGATCATCTCGGTCCGATCGCTCAGCTCGGTCGCGCCGTGGGTGGCGAGCTCGAGGTCCGACAGCGCCTCGAGCGCGCGGGCGAGGCGGTCGGCGTCCGAGCGGCGCGCCTCGGCGATGCGGCGGTCCAGCGCCCACGGGTTGCCCGGCATCGCGGCCTTGATCTGCTGCGCGCTCTCGCCCGCCTCGAGACGCTGGGCGATCGCGAGCACCTCGCGCACACGGCGTGCCAGCAGGCCGACGAGGCGCGTGACCGACTCGCCCTGGGCCGCGAGCTCGAGGTAGGCGCGCGTCGCGGCCGGGCCGTCGCCAGCGACGAGCGCGTCGACGAGCCCCCAGACCTGGTGCTCGGCCGACTGGGCCGCTGCCTGCTCGACCTCCTCGGCGCCGATCCGCGCCCCGCCGCCGTGCTCGAGCGCGAGCTTCTCGAGTTCGCGCAGCAGGCGCTGCTGGCGTTCGCCGACGTGCGCGACGAGCGCCTGCGCGCCGTCGCGCTCGAGCTTCACCCCCAGCCGCGCGGCCTCCCCCAGCAGCCACGCGGGCAGCTCCCTGGCCTTCATCGTGCGCTCGACGGCGACGCTGCCGCCGGCCTTCTCGACGGCCTTGGCGAGCTGCGGGCTGATCTTCCAGCGGCCCTCCTCGCGAGCGAAGAACGCGATCGTCGTCTCCTCGCCGAGGTTCTCGAGCGCCGGCAGCAGGTGCGTCTGGATGTCGGCGTCCTTCCAGCGCTCGGCGCCGTCGACGATCAAAAAGCGCCGGCCGATCGCGAACGTCATCGCGGCCAGCGCGCCGGCGACGATGTCGGGCGCCGCGTTGTCGCCCTCGAAGCACTCCACGCCGTTGGCTCCCGACTCGCGCTCCGCCAGCGCCCGCAGCGCGGCGCGGCGCTCGCCGATGCGGCCGTGGTCGTCGCCGTGGATGAGGTACGCAGGCTTGAAGGCGGCCATCTGCCGCCGAGTCTAGGTCCTGGCCCCGTCGTCGCCGTCGCCGATCCAGTAGCGCGGACCGGGGCCGCGGCTGGCGACGCGGTCGCCGGGATTGGCGAGCTGGCAGCGGTCCAGCGACAGGCAGCCGCAACCGATGCACTCCGTCAGGCCCGCCTTGAGGCGCTCGAGCTCGGCGATGCGGTCGTCGATCCGCGCGCTCCAGCGACGCGACAGCCGCGACCAGTCCTGCCGCGTCGGCACGCGGTCGGGCGGTAGCTTCGCCAGCTCGGCGCCGATCTGCGCGAGCGTCAGCCCGACGCGCTGGGCGAACACGATGAAGGCGATCCGCCGCAGCACCGAGCGCTGAAAGCGGCGCTGGCCCGAGCCGGCCCGCTCGGACGTGATCAGCCCCTGCTGCTCGTAGTAGCGCAGCGCCGACGACGCGACGCCGCTGCGTCGAGCGACTTCGCCGATCGTCAGCGGGTCGGCCACGGCGGGGAGATCTCGTCCATGCGCTTGACTTCAAGCGTACTTGAACTTGTAGCTTGCCTGCATCTTCTGAGTCCAAGGAGCGACCATGGCCATCCGGCAGCAGCTGAGCGCGAGCGAGCAGATCACCGCGGCGGTCACCTCGTGGCCCGGCGTCGAGGCAGGCACCGGCCGGCGCGGCGAGTTCGGCTTCACGCTCGGACGGCGCGCGCTCGGCCACCTGCACGGCGATCGCGTCTTTCACGGCGGCTTTCCGAAGCCGGTCTGGCAGGAGCTGTTCGATCAGGGCCGCATCGACTACCACCCCGTCTTCCCCGGAAAGCCCGGCTACGCGGCGCGCCGGATCGACAGCGACGAAGACGTCCGCGACGTGATCGAGCTGATCCGGCTCAACTACGACCGGGCGGTCGCGGCGCACGGACTGCCCGGCGCGCCGCCTGCGCCGGCGCAGGCGACGGCCACCGGCGTCGACGGGCTGCACGCGCTGGCACCCGAGGCGCTGCCGTTCGCGGCGACGCTCGACATCCGCGCCTTTCTCCTGCGCCGCGAGCGCGGCAACCTGCTGCTGTACAGCACCGCGACCGTCAACGGTGAGGACGCCGCGGTGCGCGCTCTGGGCGGCATCTCGCGCCACTACCTCAACCACCGCCACGAGGCGCTGTTCGCGTCCGAGCACGTCGGCGCGCCGCTGTTCGTGCACGAGGCCGAGCGCGCCGCCGTCGGCGAGCGCCACGCCATCCGCGGCACGTTCTCGCGGCGGCACATGCTCGACGAGGACTTCGAGGTGATCCCGACCCCCGGGCACACGGCCGGCGCGACCGCCTACCTCTGGGACAGCGGCGAGCAGCGCCTGCTGTTCAGCGGCGACACGATCTACCTCGACGGCGGCGAATGGGTCGCCGCCGTGCTGGACTCCAGCGACCGTGCGGCGTACACGCGCAGCCTCGAGCTGATCGGCGGCCTGGAGTTCGACGTGCTCGTCCCGTGGGCGGCGACGCGCGGGCAGGCCTACTACGCCCGCACCGACCGAGCCGATGCGCGGCGCCGGATCGACGCGATCATCGCGCGCCTGCAGCGCGGCGAGGATCGCTGACCGCCATCCGCTCGTCCTTGACGGTGATGCGCACGATCCCGTCGCGGTCCGTCCGGCGCACGGTCGGGACGCCCGCGCGCAGCGCGGCCAGCGTCGACGGCGTCGGATGGCCGTAGCCGTTGTGCGCACCGACCTCGATCACGGCGGCCTGCGGGCGCGTACGTCGCAGGACGGCGGGCAGCCCCGGGTCGTCGCTGCCGTGATGGGAGACCTTCAGCGCCTCGACGACGGGCAGCGTCAGGCCCGCGAGCACGTTCGACTCGGCGTCGGCGGTGAGCAGCAGGTCGAACGTGCCGTCACGGACGTGCAGGACGGTGGCGCGGTCGTTGGGCTCGGCGCCGGCGGGCGCCGCCGGCTCGCGCCGCGGCCACAGGACGCGCAGCTCCAGCGGCCCGGCGCGGATCACCTGTCCTGCGTCTGAGGCGATGCGCCGGACGCCGTGCGCCGCGGCGAGCCGGCGGACCTCGCCGCCGGCCGTCGCCTCCTCGCCGTCGACGACGAGCGCGGTCGGGATCGCGCCGAGCACGGCAGCGGTCTCGCCGTCGTGATCGCTCGCGTCGTGCGTCACGACGAGCACGTCCAGATGGCGCACGCCCGCGCGGCGCAGGCGCTCCAGCAGCGGGCCGCCGGGCGGTCCGGTGTCGACGAGCACGGCCGCCGCGCCGTGCTGGATCAGCGTCGCATCGCCCTGCCCGACGTCGAGGAACGAGATCGTCAGGTGCGCCGGCGGGCGCCCCGGACCGTAGCCGGCCGCGAGCGCCGTCACGGCGCCGGCCGCGCCGACGGCGAGCGCCGCCGCGATCGCGCGGCGGCTCCGGCGCGGCAGCCGTCGCCAGGCCAGCGCCGCGGCCGCCGCCGCGCCGTAGAGCCCGAGCACGCCCAACGGGCCCGGCGACGGGACCGCGAGCTCCGCAAACGGCAGCGCCGCCGCCGCGTCGGCGAGCCACGTCAGGTAGCCGAGCGGCAACGCGGCGAGCGCCATCACCACCTCCGCCGCGCCCGGCGCGACCTGGCCGAGCGCAGCCGCGATCGTTCCCAGCCACATGACCGGCGCGACGGCGGGCGCGGCGAGCAGGTTGGCGGGCAGCGAGACGAGCGCGAGGCGCTCGAAGTGCAGCGCGATCAGCGGCGCCGTGCCGAGCGTCGCGGCGGCCGTCACGGCGAGCGCGTCGCCAAGCGCGCGCGGGACGCGGGCCGCTGCGAGCCGGGTCCGCAGCGCCGGCACGAGCGCGAGCATCGACACCACCGCGGCGAAGCTCAGCTGCCAGCCGGGGTCGCCCGCCGCGCGCGGGTTCCAGGCCAGCGTCAGCGCCGCCGCGAGCAGCAGCGCGTACCAGCGCGAGGCGGGCCGGCCGACGAGCACGGCGACGACGCCGGCGATGCCCATGACGGCGGCGCGCTGGATCGACGGCCCACCGCCGGCGAGCGGGACGTAGGCGGCGATCAGGGCGATCGCGAGCCACAACCGCGCGCTCAGTCCGAGCCCGGCGGCGGCGCCGCAGGCCAGAACGAGCGCCGCGAGCAGCATGACGTTGGCGCCGCTGGCTGCGACGAGGTGCGCGAGGCCGGTCGCGCGGAAGTCCTCGCGCACGTCGTCGCTGAGCGCCCCGTCCTGGCCGAGCACCATCCCGCGGGCGAGTGCGCCCTGTGGCGCGGGCAGGCCGCCGGTGAGCGCGCGCTCGCTGCGCTCGCGAACACCGTCGAGGACGCCGAGCAGCCCGCCGCGCCGCGTCGCCGTGGCACGGATCGCCGTCGCGACGAGCCGCGCGTGCGCTCCGCGGCGGCGCTCGTGAGCATCGCGCCGGCGCAGCGGCGCGAGCCGGCCGTCGATCTCGAGCACCGTCCCGGGAACCGCGCGCGGCGGCCAGCGCACGCGCGCCGCCGCCTTGAGCAGCACGCGCTCGCCGCGTACCTGCACAGCCGCGACGCGCGTGTCGAACGCCCGGGCGCGCGGGTGCTCGAGCAGCGTCGCACGGACGCTGACCTCGCCGGGCACAAGGGCGCTGCGATCGAGCGCCGCCAGCCGCGCATCGGCGAACGCCGCACCGGCGAGCAGCGCGGCGAGCGCACCGAACGCCAGCCGCGCCTCGCCCACCGCGACGAGCACGAGCGCGCTCGCCGCGGCGAGCGCCGCCGGCGACGACGGCCCGGCCAGCAGCCCGGCGACGAGCGCGGCGAGCAGCAGATGGCGCCGATGGCGGGCGACGGCGGCCTGCGCGTCGGCGGCGCGCGCCATCGCTCATACCGTCACGAGCGGGGTCAGCGTGGCGAGCCGCTTGGCGCCGATGCCCGGCACCTCGCCGAGCTCCTCGACGCGGGCGAAGCCGCCGTGCTGCGCGCGGTGGTCGAGGATGCGCTGCGCGATCCCCGGCCCGACGCCGTCGAGCGTGTCGAGCTGCTCGAGCGTCGCCGTGTTGAGGTTGATCGGCGCGCCCGCGGCGGGCGCCGCACCCGGCGCCACCGCTTCGGCCGCGCCCGCTGCGACGGCCGCGGCGCGCTCGGGCACGAGCACCTGGCGACCGTCCTCGAGCTTCGCCGCGAGGTTCAGCGCCGCGAGATCGGCGCCGCCGCGCGCTCCGCCCGCACGCCGCAGCGCGGCGTCGACGCGCGCGCCCGCCGGCAACCGGTAGACGCCGGGCCGCCGGACGGCGCCCGCGACGTGGACGGTCACGCGCCCGCCGCCGGCGCGGCGCACGCGGACCGCGCCGTCGCGGTCGCTCGCGCGCTCGCCTACGGCGGCGCCGGCACCGCCCGCGGGTGCCGGCGGCGACGCCTGCGCCAGCAGATAGCGCGCGCCCAGCAGGCACACCGCGACGGCGAGCACGACGTACAGCGCGACCCGCGGACGGTCGATCTCGGACACGGCTGCAAGCTACGCCGTGACCTGCGCGGGCGGACCCGCGCAACGTGACGATTCAGCGCAGAAACAGCGCCGTCGTACGCGTCAGTCCTCGCCGGGAGCCTCGTCGGTGTCGGCATCCTGCTCGACGCCGCGCGGGTTCTCGCCGCTGCGCGCGAGATCGTCGACGACCGCCGCCTTGAAGCGCACGGCGAGCGCCCTCAGCTCCGCGTCGAGCTCGGGGTAGGGCAGGCCGGTGCGCACGAGTCGGCGGGCCTCGCTGCGGATCAGGCTGATCTTCGACCTGCCCGACGCGCTCAGGTGAGTGCCGCGGTCGGCGCTCACGACGTACTGGTAGGCGTAGGCGAAGGCCCCGCAGCGCGTGCATTCGGTATTGATCGCAACGGCCGCGTTCGTCGGTCGGACGTCGCTCGGATTGCCGGTGACGATGAGCGCCTGATAGGCGACCGCGATGCCCTCGCAATCCGTGCACCCGGTCGGCTGCGCCAGCGCGAGGTTCGTCGACGTGATCGAGTCGGCAGCGGTCGACGTGACCTTGACGGCGCTGCGGTAGAACTGTGCGCCGTCCTCCGTCGGCGAGGCCCGCACGATGCTGTTCGGTCCACCGGCCATGGCGGGAAACGCCAGGGCGAGCGTGAACGTCGTTACGAGCGCGGCGATTCGGCGCATGGCGGTCTCCTCGGTGTTCGTCGTCAGCAGGGGCGGCCATCAATTCCCCTCGCCGATACACCGACAAACGGCGTCGTCAGTTCACGCTGACGCGAACGCGGCCTGCATCAGCAGCTTGCCGAGGCAGCGCTCGAGATCGTCGGCCGAGACGCCCACGTCGCCCAACGCCTGGACGGCCCCGCTGCCCGGATCGCGCAAGAGGGCGAGCAGGATGTGCTCGACCCCGAGATGATCGTGGCGCAGGCGCTGGGCCTCGCGCAGCGACTGCTCCAGCGCGGCCTCCGACGCGGGCGCGATCGGGATCCGGCGGCGGGCCGGCGCCGCGGCCGGCGTGATCGGCAGGCCGAGCCGGCCGACGGCGTCGCGCAACACGTCGAACTCGACGCCGATCGCGCTCAGCGCCGCGGCCGCCGCTCCCTGCGGATCGGTCATCAGCCCCAGCAGCAGATGTCCCGGGTCGACGGCGGCGTGATCGAGCGCGCGCGCGGCGGCGCGGGCGGCGCGCACCGCCAGGCGCGCCTGCGCCGTGACCGTCAGCCGCTCGCCGCCGTTGAGGGTGTGGCGCGGTGGCCGCGCGGGCTCGGCGATGCGCTTGCGATGGCGCCGGTGGGCGGACTGCTTGGTGATGCCGAGCACGCGCGCGACCTGTGCCCACGACCAGCCCGCGGCGATCGCCGCACGGACCGCGTCGGCCTCGAGCTCGTCGAGTTCGGCCCGCAGCGCGACGACGGCGCCGAGCCGCTCGCCGGGGTCGGCGGCCGCGATCGCGCGGGCGGCGAGGCTTGTCGGGTGGTCGATTGAGGCCATCGGATCGAGGACGACGTACCCGCCGTCAGCATCCGCTGACGCATAGGTTTCGCGCGCCGCGATGTTGGGACTCCTCTGTGGCATGAAGCTGCGCCGGATCATCTCCAAGCGGATCGAGAGCGCCGGCGACGGATTCAACGTGCGCGCGGCGATCGACGTCGTGGTCGCGGCCAATGTCAACGAACGGTCGGGCGACGCATCCGCTTCGAGCGTGCAGCGCGTCGTACAGCGCTCGCGGCGGACGGCGGCGACGCCCGAAGACGAACAGGAGGCCACACATGAGTGAGTTCAAGGCGCTCACACGAGAGGAGCTCAGCGAGCTCGCCGGCGAGGAGCTGCCCGAGCGGGCCGCGATGTCGCTCGTCAACGCCAACATCGCGATCCCGATCAACGCCGCAGTCGCGGCGAACGTGCTGTCCGACGGCGCGGTCGCGTATGCCGACGCCGCACAGCAGACCCCGATCGACCAGGGCAACTGACGATGGCCGACTACAAGCCGATGACGCGCGAGGAGCTCGACGAGCTCGCCGGCGAGCAGCTCCCCGAGCGCGCCGCGATGTCGCTCATCAACGCCAACGTCGCCGCGCCGGTCAACCTCGCCGCCGCGCTCAACGTCGCGTCGGACAACTCGATCGCCTACGCGAACGCCACGCAGGACGTCGATATCACGCAGACGAACGGAGGCTGACCCACGATGCCCGACTACAAGCCGATGACCCGCGACGAGCTCAACGAGCTCGCCGGCGAGGAACTCCCCGAGCGCGCCGCGATGTCGCTCATCAACGCCAACGTCGCCGCGCCGGTCAATGCCGCCGTCGCGCTGAACGTCCTGTCGGACAACTCGATCGCCTACGCGAACGCCACGCAGGACGCCGACATCACGCAGGGCAACTAGCGTTGCCGGCGGGTCCCAGGGCGATCTGAACATCCGATCAAGCGACGCTGAGGGGCGGCCTGAGAGCCGCCCCTCGTCGCTGTGCGATATGGCGATCAAGCCCCCCACCCGACGCGCCGACGAGCCTCCCGCGGACACCCGACCGCCGGGTCCCGGCGTCCCCCGCCTGGCCACGGACGTCGAGCTGATCGGCAGGTTCGAGGACTCGGGCTTCAAGGAGCCGCCCTACATCGCGCGCCGCCCGGACGGCCAGATCGTCCAGCTCGCGCCGATGCTCTACGCGCTCGCCGAGGAGATCGACGGTCGGCGCGACAGCGCGCAGGTCGCCGAGGCGCTCAGCGAGCGGATGCAGCGCGGCATCGACGCCGAGATGGTCGAGATGCTGCTCGACGAGCAGCTGCGCCGTCTCGGCATCGTGGCGATGCGCGACGGCGACACCGGCGAGATCCAGAAGGTCGACCCGCTGCTGGCGCTGAAGTTCCGCGCCAAGGTTGTCCCACAGCCCGTCGTGCACTCGCTCACGACGATCTTCAAGCCCCTCTTCCTGCCGCCCGTGATGCTCGTCGTCGTGGGCGCGTTCGCCGTCCTCGTGGCATGGTTGTTCGGGGTCCACGGCATCAGCCAGGCGCTGCGTCACGTCCTCTACCAGCCCGAGCTGATGTTCATGCTGCTCGGCGGGGTCGTCCTCGCGACGGCCTTCCACGAGCTCGGCCACGCGACCGCGGTGCGCTACGGCGGCGCGCAGCCCGGCGTGATGGGCGTCGGCATCTACATCGTCTGGCCGGCCTTCTACACCGACATCACCGACGCCTACAGGCTGCCGAAACGGGGCCGTCTGCGCGCCGACATCGGCGGCATGTACTTCAACGCGATCTTCGGGCTGCTCGCCGGCGGGGCCTACGCGCTGACGCGATTCGAGCCGTTGCTGCTGCTGATCGTCCTGCAGACGTTTGCCATCGTCCAGCAATCGCTGCCGTTGCTACGGCTGGACGGCTACTACATCGTCAGCGACCTCACCGGCGTGCCCGACATGCTCTCGCGCATCCGGCCGGTGCTGTCGTCGATGCTGCCCTGGCGCGAGCCCGACGACCGCGTCAGCGAGCTCAAGCCGTGGGTGCGCCGCGTCGTCAGCGGCTACGTGATCGCCGTCGTGCCGCTGCTCGCGGCGCTGTTCGTGCTCATGCTCGCGCACGCGCCGCGCGCCTTTGCGACCGCCTGGGACTCGCTCGACCAGCGCTGGACCCGCGTCGAAGGCGGCGAGTCGACGGGGCAGACGATCAGGGACGTGTTCCAGATGGCGGTGCTGCTCTTGCCCTGCATCGGAATGGTGTACACGACCGCGCGGATCGGCCACCGTGCGGGGCGCGGCGCCTGGCGCTGGTCGGACGGTCATCCGGGTCGCCGCGGCCCGCTGCTCGTCGCGTCGGCGACGTCGCTCGCCCTCGTCGCCCTGCTGTGGTGGCCGCGCGGCGAGTATCGCCCGATCGAGCGCGACGAGCGCGGGACGATCGTCAGCGCGGTCGGCGACCTGCCGCAGGTCGCGCGCGAGCGGCTGCGGATCGGCACGGCTCCGGCGTCGCGCGACGACGGCGACCGCACGGACGCGCGGACGACGACGACGCCCGGGCAGCGGACGACGACGACGCCCGGGCAGCGGACGACGACGACGCCCGCACTGACGACGACGGCGCCCGTCGATCCCGCCACGACGACGCCGGCCGACCCGGCCGCGACGCAGGATCCGGCCGTCGCACCGACCGATCCGGCGGCGCCGCCGCCGCCGGCCGATCCCGCGGCCCCCGTCGATCCCGCCACGACGACGCCGGTCGTGCCCTAGTGGTTCATAGCGGCTTCTCTGGAAGCACGAGCGCGCCGCCGCGCCGGGGCGGCGCGCGGGGGTCGCCTACGCCGGGCGAACGACGACGTTGACGAGCTTGCCCGGCACGACGACCTCCTTGACGACGGTGTTGCCGTCGACGAACTGCCGCACGCGATCGGATTCGCGCGCGAGCCCGAGCAGCTCGTCGCGCGACGCGTCGGAGGGCGCCTGGACGCGGTCGCGGACCTTGCCGTTGACCTGCAGCACGAGCTCGAACGTGTCGGACTCGAGGTACTCCTGATCTCGTGACGGCCACGGCTGCTCCCACAGCCGCTCGCCGGTCAGCCGGTGGTAGGCGTCGGTCGCGACGTGCGGCGCGAACGGGTAGATCAACGACGCCGCCGTCGACAGCGTGAACCGCACCGCTGCGGGCGACGCGGCGCCGCGCTTGACCGCCGTGACCTCGTTGATCAGCTCCATCACCGCGGCGATCGCGGTGTTGAAGCCGAAGCGCTCGCTCATGTCGTTGGTGACCTTGTCGATCGCCCAGTGCGACTTGCGCAGCAGCCGCTCGTCGTCGCTGTCGAGCTCGTCCGGCAGCGGGTGGTCCGGCAGGTCGTCGGCGGCCTCCGCCGCCAGCCGCCACAGCCGCCCGAGGAAGCGGTGCATGCCCTCGACGCCGCCGTCGGACCAGTCGGCATCCTGGTCGGGCGGGCCGATGAAGAGGATGTAGGCGCGCGCGGTGTCGGCGCCGTAGCGCTCGACGATCGACGTCGGCGACACGACGTTGCCCTTGTTCTTGGACATCTTGTCGCCGTCGCGCAGGATCATGCCCTGCGTGAACAGGGCCGCGAAGGGCTCCTGGATCTCCTCGGGCAGGTGTCCGAGGTCGGCCAGCGCCTTCGTGAAGAAGCGCGCGTAGAGCAGGTGCAGGATCGCGTGCTCGACGCCGCCGATGTACTGGTCGACGGGCATCCAGCGCGCGACGATCGCGGGGTCCCAGGCGGCCTCGTCGTTGTGCGCGTCGGTGTAGCGCAGGAAGTACCACGACGAGTCGACGAAGGTATCCATCGTGTCGGTCTCGCGCTCGGCCGCGCCGCCGCACTGCGGGCACGTCGTCGCGACCCAGTCCTCGGCCGCCGCCAGCGGCGAGCGCCCGCGCGGCTTGTAGTCCTCGACCTCGGGCAGCAGGACCGGCAGGTCGCGCTCGGGGACCGCCACCGCGCCGCACGACGGGCAGTGGATGATCGGGATCGGCGTGCCCCAGTAGCGCTGGCGTGAGATCAGCCAGTCGCGCAGGCGGTAGTTGACCGACACGTGCCCGTTGCCCTCGCGCTCCAGCCAGTCGACGATCGCACGCAGCGCCTCGCGGTTGTGACGCCCATCGAACTGCGGCCCGCAAGCGACGAGCGGGCCGTCGCCGCTGTACGGCAGCGGACCATCAGGGTCCGAGGCGTCCTCGATCACGCGGCGGATCGGCAGCCCGTAGGCCGTCGCGAACGCGTAGTCGCGCTCGTCGTGCGCCGGCACGGCCATGATCGCGCCGGTGCCGTACTCCATCAGGACGTAGTCGGCGACGTACATCGGCAGCTGCGCGCCGTTGACGGGGTTCGTGACCGTGCGGCCGAGCGGGACGCCGGTCTTGGGCTTGTCGACGTCGCCGCGCAGCGCCTTGTCGGCGGTCAGCGCGCGGCCGATGTACTCGCGCACCTCGGCCTCGTGCTCGGTGCCCGCGGCCAGCCGCAGGACGTCGGGGTGCTCCGGCGCCAGGACGAAGAACGTCGCGCCGAACAGCGTGTCCGGGCGCGTCGTGAAGACGGGGTAGTCGAGTGGGTGGGCGGGATCCAAATCCTCGTTGCGGAAGACGACCTCGGCGCCCTCGCTGCGTCCGATCCAGTTGCGCTGCATCGTCTTGACGTGCTCGGGCCAGCGGATCGTCTGGAGGTCCTCGAGCAGGCGGTCGGCGTAGTCGGTGATGCGGAAGAACCACTGCGTGAGCTGGCGCACCTCGACAAGCGCGCCGGAGCGCTCACCGCGGCCGTCGACGACCTGCTCGTTGGCGAGCACGGTCTCCTCGACGGGATCCCAGTTGACGGCCGCCTGCTTCTGGTATGCGAGACCGCGCTTGAACAGCTCGAGGAAGATCCATTGCGTCCAGCGGTAGACGCGCGGCTCGTGCGTGCCGAACTCGCGCGTCCAGTCGATCGACAGGCCCCAGCGGCGAAACTGACGCTGGAACTCCTCGATCGCCTGCTGCGTCGAGTCGCGCGGGTGCTGGCCGGTCTTGATCGCGTGGTTCTCGGCCGGCAGCCCGAAGGCGTCGTAGCCCATCGGGTTGAGCACGCGGCGACCGCTACGGCGGTGGAAATGCGCGACCGCGTCGCCGACGGCATAGACCTTCAGGTGCCCGATGTGCGGCTCGCCGCTCGGGTAGGGCAGCATCACCAGGACGTACGACGTCGGGTCGTCGCCGGGGTCGTTGGGAACCTCCCACGTGCCCTCGTCGGCCCACACCTGCTGCCAGCGCGGCTCGATCTCGGCGGGGTCGTAGATGTGCTCCTCGGCCATCGGACCCGTGAGGGTACAAGCCGGGCCGGGCGCAGCGAGGGCGGCTCAAACCGGCACGCCACCCCCCGATGGCGCGCCGGTGCTGAGCCAAGAGCTTCGCGCTAGGCGACCTGCGCGCTGAGGCCGGCGGCTTCGCGCAGGAGGTCGGCCTTGCCCGTCTGCTCCCACGTGAAGTCCGCGTCGTCACGACCGAAATGCCCGTACGCCGCCGTCTTCTGATAGATCGGCCGATGCAGATCAAGCTCACGGCGAAACGCGCCCGGACGCAGATCGAAATGCTCGTCGACGAGCGCCGCGATCCGCTCACGCGCGATCTTCTCCGTACCGAACGTCTCGACCATCACGCTGACCGGATGCGCAACACCGATCGCGTAGGCAACCTGCACCTCGACACGATCAGCAACACCCGCCGCAACAAGATTCTTCGCCACCCAACGCGCCGCATACGCAGCCGAACGATCAACCTTCGACGGATCCTTACCCGAGAACGCACCGCCCCCATGGCGCGCCATCCCACCATACGTATCGACGATGATCTTGCGCCCCGTCAACCCACAATCGCCGACCGGGCCACCGATCACAAACCGCCCCGTCGGATTGACCAAAAACTCCTTACGCAACGCGTTGGCGTCAAACATGTCGGCCGGCAAGACCGCCAACACGACGTGCTCCCACAGATCGTCGCGGATCTGATCGCGCGTCGCGCTATCGGCATGCTGCGTAGAGATCAACAGCTTCTCAACCGCGACCGGCACCCCATCGCGATAGCGCACCGACACCTGCGTCTTGCCATCCGGACGCAGATACCCCAACGTCGCGTCATGACGCACCGCCGCCAACCGCCTGGCGAGCTTATGCGCCAACGAGATCGGCAACGGCATCAACTCCGGCGTCTCGACCGTCGCGTACCCAAACATCATCCCCTGATCGCCCGCACCCGCAATATCCAACTCATCATCATCAGACGGATCGGTCTGCGTCTCATAGGAATGATCGACGCCCTGAGCGATATCCGGCGACTGCTTGTCGATCGTGTTCAACACCGCGCACGAATCAGCCGAGAAGCCAAGATCGGCATCGATATACCCGATCGCGCGGATCGTCTCGCGCGCAACCTCCTGGATATCGACGAACGTCTCCGTCGAAATCTCCCCCGAAACGACGACAAGGCCCGTATTGACAAGCGTCTCACACGCCACCCGACCCGCCGGATCATCACGCATGACGGCATCCAGCACCCCATCAGAAATCTGGTCGGCAACCTTGTCCGGATGCCCCTCGGTCACCGACTCCGACGTAAAGAGGTACTCGTGCTGGGCGAAATTTGTCATGCGGGGAAGGCTATCGGTCCTCGCCGCGGCGAGACTTGCGCTCGTTGAAGTCGATGATGAGCGGGATGCCGTCCATGCCGAATCGGGCCCGCATGCGGTTCTCGATGAAGTACGCGTAGTCGCGCGTCACGCGCTGGCGGCTGTTGACCTGGATCGCGAAGCGCGGCGGGCGCTCGCCGATCTGCGCTGCGTAGAGCAGCTTCAGGCGATGGCCCTGCTTGGCGGGCGGCTGGCGAGCCTGGACGGCCTCGCCGAGGAAGCGGTTGAGCTCAGGCGTCGGGATCCGGCCCGACATGCGATCGCCGAGCGCGATGACCTCGCCGAGCAGGCGCTGCACGTGGCGGCCGGTCAGGGCGCTGGCGGTCAGCACCTTCGGGCGCTGGCGCAGCTTCTTGGCGACCTTCGCGCGCTCGTGGTCGAGGTCGCCCTCGTCCATCTGCGCCTCGTCCCACTTGTTCAGCACGATCGCGGTCGCGCAGTTGGCGCCCATCGCAAGCTCCGCGACGCGGAAGTCCTGCGCGGTGACGCCGTCGTTGGCATCGCAGACGACGAGCGCGACGTCGGCGCGCTCGGCGGCGCGCTGCGAGCGCAACGTCGTGTAGTACTCGACGTTGTCGGAGACCTTCGACTGGCGCCGCATCCCGGCGGTGTCGACAACGATCAGCTTGCGCCCGTCGATCTCGAGCGGCAGGTCGATCGCGTCGCGCGTCGTGCCGGCAACGTCGGAGACGATCACGCGGTCGACGCCCAGAAAGCGGTTGACGAGCGACGACTTGCCGACGTTCGGGCGGCCGATGATCGCCAGGCGGATGAGGTTCTCGTCGATCTCCTCGTCGTCCTCGGGCAGCAGCTCGACGAGGCGGTCGAGCAGGTCGCCGGTGCCGAGCCCCTGCGCGGCTGACACGGCCATCGGCTCGCCGAAGCCGAGCCGGTGCGCCTCGACGGCGAGCGAGATGTCGCCGACGTGGTCGATCTTGTTGGCGGCCACGACGACGGGCATCTTCGTGCGACGCAGGAGGTCGGCGAGCTCGTCGTCGCCGGGACGCAGGCCGGCCTTCGCGTCGAAGACGAACAACGCGACCTGGGCATCGGCGAGCGCGGCCCTGGCCTGGTCGCGGATCGAGCCGGAGATCGGGTCGACGTCGAGGTTGTCCATGCCGCCGGTGTCGATCAGCGTGAAGCGCCGTCCGTTCCACTCCGTCGCGATCTCCTTGCGATCGCGCGTGATCCCGGCGCGCTCGTGGACGACGGCCTCGCGCGAGTTCGTCAGGCGGTTGACGAGCGAGGACTTGCCGACGTTCGGGTAGCCGACGACCGCGACCTTCATCGGACGGCCCGTGCGAGGCAGACGATCCTGTGCGTGATCTCGTCGATGCTCAGCCCGGTCGTGTCGACGCGCAGGGCGTCGGGCGCGGGCTGCAGCGGTGAGTGCTCGCGCGTCGCGTCGCGCGTGTCACGGTCGCTCTGCTCCTGCAGCACCTGCTCGGCGTCGACGCCGAGCTGCGCCGCGCGGCGGCGCGCGCGCTCCTCGGGCGACGCGGTCAAGAAGACCTTCAGCTCGGCATCGGGCGCGACGACCGTGCCGATGTCGCGGCCCTCGGCGACGTAGTCGCCGTGCGCGATCATCGCGCGCTGCAACGCGACGAGATGCCCCCGCACCTCCGGCCGCGCGGCGACGAGCGACGCGAGCTCGGAGACCTCGGGCGTACGGATCTCGTCGGTGACGTCCTCGCCGGCGAGCGTGACGTGGCCGTGGTCGAGCGCGATCGGGCACTCCAGCGGGTCCTCCGCGCCGCGCAGCTCGGCGAGCGCGACGGCACGGTACATCGCGCCGCTGTCGAGGTACGTGAAGCCGAGCGCGTCGGCGACGGCGCGCGCGACCGTGGACTTGCCGGCGCCCGCAGGCCCGTCGATCGCGATCAGCATCGCTCTGAGGATAGGCGCGCGCTGCCGCGGTGCCTGACGGCGCGCCGACGGCGAGCCGCAGCGGCCGCGGCGGTGGCGTCATCGGTCGGCGCCGAGCGCCCGGCCGCGTGGTGCTCGTGGCGCGCCGGCGCGGTCGTCGGCGGCGGCCGACGGCATCTGCGCGCTGCGGCGATCTGTCCGCGAGCCCGCCGTCGGTGAGCGCGTGCAGGAGCGACGGCTGGATCGGCCGCCGGGATCGAACGGTCGCTGCTGCACGGCACGCGTGCACGAGTGACCGATCGAACGCGCGCGCGGAGCCATCCGTCGCTCCTGCATCACATGCGTGACCGAGCGCCGGGTCGTCCGGCGGCCGCGAACCGTTCGGCGCCGCTTCACGCCGGACCCCCAGGCCCGTGATCTGTTCAGGCGCCGACCCTCACGGCGTCCTGCGGCGCCTCCGGCGCCAACGACCCCCGGGACGCTCGTCCCCCGCCGTCACCCCAACCGCGCGAGATCCTCCGCGAACCCCGGATAGGACACCGCCGCCGCCTCCATCCCCACGACCTCGACGCCCTCCTGCGAGGCCAGCCCGGCGACCGCGCCGAGCATCGCCATCCGGTGGTCGCCGTGGGCGTCGATGACGCCGCCGCGCAGGCCGGCGCCGGACCCCGTCACGACGAAGCCGTCGTGCGTCGCCTCGATCGTCGCGCCCAGCCCGCGCAGCCCCTCGACGACGCCCGCGATCCGGTCGGACTCCTTGACGCGCAGCTCCTGCGCTCCGCGCACGACCGTCTCGCCCTCGGCGAAGCAGCCCAGCAGCGCCACGAGCGGCAGCTCGTCGATCGCGAGCGGCACCTCGTCGGCCTCGACGACGGTCCCGACGAGCGACCCGGCCGTCACGTCGATGTCGGAGATCGGCTCCGACAGCGCGACCGTGGCAGACGGTTCCTCCAACGCTCCGATCGCGATCCCCCCCATCCGTTCCAAGATTCGCAAGAAGCCCGTCCGCGTCCAGTTCACGCCGACGTTGCGCACGAGCAGGCGCGAACCGCCGACCAG
This sequence comes from uncultured Solirubrobacteraceae bacterium, assembly GCA_963756465.1. Lineage (GTDB taxonomy): Bacteria > Actinomycetota > Thermoleophilia > Solirubrobacterales > Solirubrobacteraceae > CADCVQ01. The sequence goes on along the minus strand of CAVWNK010000001.1, from coordinate 124,005 downwards.
GACCCCCGCCGCGATCATGAACGCCGCCGACGACAGGTCGCCGGGCACGACGAGCGACTGCGCGTCGAGCTCGTCGGTGCAGGTCACCGACACCGTCAGCCCGGAGCGCAGCACCGACACGCCCGCGCCCGCGAGCATCCGCTCGGTGTGGTCGCGGCTCGCCGCCGGCTCGACGACGCTCGTCGTTCCGTCCGCGCCGAGCCCCGCCAGCAGCACGCACGACTTCACCTGCGCGCTCGCGACGGGCATCTCGTACGTGATCGCCCGCAGCCGCGTCCCGTAGACGACGAACGGCGGGAAGCGGTCGCCGGCGGCCTCGATCTGCGCGCCCATCTGCGCCAGCGGCGCAGCGATCCGGTCGACCGGTCGCGCGCGGATCGACGGATCGCCGTCGAGCACGAAGATGCGCCCCTCCTGCGCGGCCAACCAGCCCGGCAGCAACCGCATCAGCGTGCCGGCGTTGCCGACGTCGATCGGCCCGCCCGGCTCGCGCGCCTCGCGCAGCCCGGTGCCCCGCACGACGACGTGGTCCTCGTGCTCCTGCACGAGCGCCCCGACCGCGCGCAGCGCGTTCAGCGTCGAGATCGTGTCCGCCGCCCGCAGGTAGTTGTCGATCCGCACCGGCTCGCTCGACATCGCGCCGAGCATCGCGGCGCGGTGGGAGATCGACTTGTCGGGCGGCGCGGTGACCTCGCCGCGCAGCCGTCCGGAGGGGGCGAAGACGACGCTGCTCATGCGCGCGCGGTGCGGTAGCCGAGCCCCGCGACGAGCTCGATCGCGCGGTCCGCGTCGTCCGGGCTGACCCACAGCGCGATCACCCCGGTGCGGTTGTCGGCCTCCGGCGCCAGCGACATGTCGGAGATGTTGATCCCGGCGCGTCCCAGCGCGAGCGCGATCTGGGCCACGACGCCGGGCTTGTTGGGCACCTCGGCGCGGATCTCCCGCGCCGCGCCGCCGCCGCCCGCGAGCCCCACCTCGAGCAGCGCGCGCCGCTGCGTCCCGGCCCCCGCCTGCCACCGAGCAAGCTCCGGCCCAGCGGCGTCGAGCAGCCCGCGAACCGCCCCCAGCCGGGCGACGAGGTCGTCGATCTGCGCTCCCAGCGCCGCGCTGTTGGCGGTGTAGATCTGCGCCCACAGCGCCGGGTTGGAGCCCGCGACCCGCGTCGCGTCGCGAAAGCTCGGGCCCGTCGCCGGCAGCGTCTCGCCGCCGAGCGCGTCGGCCGCTTGCGCGACGAGCAGGTTGGCGACGACGTGCGGCAGATGCGAGACCGCCGCCATCAGCCGGTCGTGCTCGTCGGGCGCGATCGCGGTCGGCACCGCCCCCAGGCCGGCGACGAAGCGCGCGAGCCGCTCGTACAGCACGCCGGCGGTCTCGTCGCGCGGCGTCAGGTACCACGTCGCGCCCTCGAAGAGGTCCTCGCGTGCGTGCGCGACACCGGTCGACTCGGCCCCGGCAAGCGGGTGGCCGCCGATGAAGTTCGGCTGCTCGATCGCCTCGACGAGCGCGCCCTTCGTCGAGCCCACGTCGGTGACGACGGCCGCGGGCAGCGCCTCGCAGAGCGCGCGCACGACGGCGGGCAGCGCATCGACGGCGACGCCGGCGATCGCGATGTCCGCGCTGCCGATCTCGCCGATGCTGCCGACCGCCTCGTCGATCGCGCCGGACTCCAGCGCGAGCTCCAGCGCTGCCGGACTGCGGTTCCAGCCGACGACGTGCGCACCGAGGCGCCGGCGCGCGGCCATGCCGACGGATCCGCCGATCAGACCGACGCCGACGAGCGCGACCCTCATCGGGGGCAGGTCACCGTCCTATCCGAGCGCGCGCCGGGCGCGGACCGACGCGGCGAGTTCGTCGAGCACGCCGACCGTGGCCCCCCAGTCCATGCAGGCGTCCGTGATCGACTGCCCGTAGGTCAGATCCGCGCCGTCGACGACGTCCTGGCGGCCGCCGACGAGGAAGGACTCGAGCATCACGCCGACGATCGCGCTCGTGCCGCACGCGACCTGCGCGCCGATCTGGGCGGCGACCGCGGGCTGGCGCTCGTGGTCCTTGCCGCTGTTGTCGTGCGAGGCGTCGACGACGAGGCGCTCGCGAAGCCCGGCCGTGCGCAGCCTGTCGAGCGCCGCACCGACGCCCGCCCGCGTGTGGTTGGGCTCGTCGCGCCCGCCGCGCAGGATGACGTGCCCGTCCGGGTTGCCGGTCGTGTGCATGATCGCGGGGATGCCGCTCATGTCGACGCCCGCGAAGGAGTGGCCGACCGCGGCGGCGCGGACGGCGTCGACGGCGACCTGCACGTTGCCGTCGGTGCGGTTCTTGAAGCCGACCGGCATCGACAGGCCCGAGCCGAGCTGGCGATGGATCTGGCTCTCGGTCGTGCGGGCGCCGATCGCGCCCCACGAGACCGCGTCGGAGATGTACTGCGGCGTGATCGGGTCGAGGAACTCGCAGCCGACGGGCAGCCCGAGCCGGAGCACCTCGAGCAGCAGCTCGCGCGCGATCCGCACGCCGTGGTCGACGTCGCCGGAGCCGTCGAGGTGCGGATCGTTGATGAGGCCCTTCCAGCCGGTCGTCGTACGCGGCTTCTCGAAGTAGACGCGCATCGCGATCAGCAGGTCGTCCGCGTGGCGGGCGGCCTCGCCTCGCAGCCGCTGCGCGTACGCGATCGCGGCGTCGACGTCGTGCACGCTGCACGGGCCGACGACGACGAGCAGGCGGTCGTCGGCGCCGGCGAGGATCGCCTCGACGATCTCGCGGCCGCGCAGCACGACCTCGGCCAGCTCGGGCTCGAGCGGCAGGCTCTCCAGCAGATCGGCGGGCGTGGTCAGCGGGGAGACCCGCGCGATGCGCAGGTCGCTGACGCCCGTGACCTGGTCCGGGCGCGTGGAGACCATCGTCAGATCACCGCTTCCTGCTGCCGACCCGGGGCGGGGACCGCCGGTCCTGTCGAGATCTTCATTGTCATCCGGTCCTTTCACGAAAGATTGAACGCCTGTCTGGTGGTACGGCGGGCGCTCGGCGAAAGGGCGATGAGACGGGGTGCGGTGAGCCGAGCGCCTAGATAAATCGCCAGGCGAAATACCGACGCGCGAACGTAAACGTGGTGCGGGCGCTGTCGGCAGACCGGATCATGCGAGTTCAGGAGCTTAGAGGACTTCTGCCAGAGCGTCGAGGAAGCGGACGTTTTGACGAGGCGTGCCGTACGTGACCCGCAACGCGCCGGCCCGCCCGAGCGCCGCGCCGGCGCGCACGAGCACACCGCGCTCGGCCAGACCCTTGACGACCTCGGCCTCGTCGGCGCCCTCGGGCAACCCGAACCAGCAGAAGTTCGCCTGCGACGCGGCGGCCTGGATGCCGAGCGCTTCGAGCCCCGCCTCGACCTCGACGCGCGCGACGACCGCCCGCTCGACGCGCTCGGCAACGGCGTCCTGGTGCTTGAGCGCCTCGATCGCCGCGGCCTGCGCGGCGAGGTTGCAGAAGAACGGCTGGCGCACCTGGTCGACGGCGCGCGGGAAGTCCTCCGAGCCGCACAGCGCGAAGCCGACGCGCAGCCCGCAGAGGCCGTAGACCTTGGAGAACGTGCGCAGCAGGACGAGGTTGGGGTGGCGATCGAGCAGTTCCAGCGTCGTGTCGGGGTCGTCGAGCAGGTTGAACTCGCAGTAGGCCTCGTCGACGATCAGCGCGACGTGGTGCGGGACCTGCTCGGCAAACGCCGCGATGTCGGCGAACGGCAGCGCCGTCGACGTCGGGTTGTTCGGGTTGCAGACGACCACCAGGCGCGTCGCGACCGTGATCTCGGCCGCCATCGCGTCGAGGTCGTGGCGGTGCGCGTCGTCGAGCGACACGGTGATCGCGCGCGCGCCGGACGCCGCCGCGAGGTGCGGGTAGACGCTGAACGACGGCCACGCGTAGACGAGCTCGGCACCCGGTTCGAGCAGCGCCTCACCGGCCGCGAGCAGGATGTCGCAGGATCCGTTGCCGATCGCGATCCGGCTCGCGGGAACGCCGTAGCGGTCGCTGAGCGCACGCTTCAGCGTCGCGTTGGAGGGGTCGGGATAGCGGTTGGCGCCGGCCAGCGCGCGCGCGGCCGCGTCGACGACCGCCTTCAGCGGCGGGTCCGGTGACTCATTGGAGGCGAGCATCGCGACGTCGTCGGGCAGCGCGTAGCCGTCTGCGACCGGATAGGACGGGATCCGGCCGATGCGCTGCGAGAACTCGATCGCCATGGCAGAGATTGTGGCGCACTACGCCGGCGCGCCGGCGTCGCGGGTCATGCTCCAGCCGCCGTAGGCGACGAGGATGCCGGCGAGCACGCCGCTGTAGGCGCCGTAGCCGAGCGAGTCGGTCAGCCGCACGAACTTGATGACGAGCACGACGGCGACGAAGATGCCCAGGATCAGGTGGATCTGCGACCACGGGACCGGCGGATCGGGCAGGCGCACCGACAGCAGCCGGGCGAGCACGATCTGCCCGATCATCATCGCGGTCAGGACCACGGCCGCGACGCCGTAGCCGGCGTAGGGCTCCTGCACCGCGGTGAGCGTCACGTCGAGCAGCGCCTCGAGCTCGCCCCCGAGCGCAAGGTCGTGCCAGGGCAAGAACAGCAGGTCGACGATCAGCAGCACGCCCGCGACGAGCACGATCCGCTCGCCCGCCGAGAGCTTCGAGAGCGCCGTCCTCATCCGCTACTGCGCGCCCTCGAGGTCCTCGCGCAGCGTTCGCGCCTCCCCCAGGTAGACGTGACGCGGGACGTGGTTGTCGGGCGCGTAGTAGTGCATCAGCACGCGGATGACGCGCTCCAGCGCGCCCGGAACCGGCACCTCGCGCGCGCACAGCAGCGGCACCTGCGAGAAGCCGATGTTGCGCGCGGCGACCGCGGGGAACTCGGCGTTGAGGTCGTCGGTCAGGGTGAAGATGCAGCTGACGACGTCGCTGTGGTGCAGGTCGTTGAGCTTGAGGATCTCGCGCAGCAGCCACTCCGTCGCCCCGAGGATCGCGTGGGCGTCGTTGCGATCGACCGACGAGGCCCCGCGCAGGGCGTAGAGCCGCATAGGTCGGCGATGCTAGATGGTCCGTTGCGCGGGCGCTGTCGTCAGATCGGCGTCGATCGTCGATGCACGCAGCCGACGGCGCCGGTCGTGGACGCGGCCAACTCGTGGGCGCGAAGCGCTCATTCGCGCACGGCCGGTGCGGCCGACGCCTTGCGCAAGCCCTCGACCTCGGTCTGCTTGAGGCGCCGGTGCGCGCCCTCGGGGAGGTCGTCGAGGCGCAGCGCGCCGAAGCGCACGCGCTGCAGCGTGTCGACGCGATGGCCGATCGCCTCGCACATCCGCTTGACCTGGTGGTTGCGGCCCTCGTGGATCGTGATCTCCAGCAGGCCGGGCTTGAGCTGGCGGACCTTCGCCGGCGCGGTGCGGCCGTCGTCGAGGTCGACGCCTTCGCGCAGCGTTCGCAGCGCGTGCTCGGGGACCGGCCCCGGGCGCACCGTCGCGCGGTAGGTGCGCGGAACCTCGAAGGACGGATGCGTCAGGCGCTGCGCGAGGTCGCCGTCGTTCGTGACGAGGATCAGGCCGGTGCTGTCGGCGTCCAGGCGCCCGACCGGGTACAGGCGCGCGCCGCGCGAGGGCACGAGGTCGACGACGGTGCGGCGCCCGTAGCCGTCGGCCGCCGTCGACAGCACGCCGGAGGGCTTGTTGAGGACGAAGACCATCCGTTCCTCCGGGCCCTCCAGGTAGCGACCGTCGACGGCGACGCCGCTGTCGACGCCGACGTCGCGGGCCGGATCGGTGCAGATCTTGTCGGCGATCGTCACCCGGCCGGCGCGGATGATCTCCTCCGCGCCGCGGCGTGATGCGACACCGGCATGAGCGAGGAACTTCGCGAGGCGCACGCCTACGATGGTCGCAGGTGTCCGCGGAGCCCAATCCCTTCTATCCGGAGATGATGCATTTCGCGTTCGCCCTGCACGCGACGCGCAACGAGCTCATCGACCTCGCGGCAGGCTGGGCCGACGCCCACGAGCTGCACGTGTCGGTCGAGCGCTTCTTCCCGGATTACCTCGTCGGCGCGGTCCCCCGCGGCGGCAGCCTGACGGCCGCGATCGCCGAGCTCGAGCCGGTGCGGCGGATCTGCCTGCGCCAGGAGCCGTTCGACATCGTCGCCAGCAACCACATCCAGCACCTCGCGATGAACCGCGAGAGCGTCACGATCGTGCTCGAGCCGCTCTCCGAGGACGGGCTGCGCGCGACGGCGATCGCCTCGAAGATGGGCGACGTCGAGAAGCTGCGCTGGTGGGTCGGGCTCGTCCGCGAGTCCTCCGCGCAGATGCATCAGGGCGCGTGGGCGGTCGATCCCGCCGGCCGGCGCAAGCGCGTCTCAGACCACTGGCACACGGCCGGCGCCCACGAGCTCGCCGCCGCCGGCGTGCCGATGCTGTCATCGCACGGCAGCGCGCACTTCGAGTTCGACGGCCTCGACCGATCGCGCGGCCCAGCAGGGCGCCACTAGATGGTCGTGGAATGGACCGGTAGTGCTCCCTCTAGGCTGAGAGCGTGGACCTCGAGCTGCTGCAACGGACGCTGGACGACGCCGGCGAGCCGTCCTTTCGCGCCCGCCAGGTGTGGGCGTGGGCCGCGCGCGGGGCCTCGGGCTACGCGGCGATGACCGATCTGCCGGCCGCGCTGCGTTCGCGCCTGACCGCCGAGGTCCCGTTCTCGACGCTCACCCTCGTCGAGGAGGCGCACGCCAAGGACGGCACGGTGAAGTCGCTGTTTCACACCCACGACGGCCGCGCCGTCGAGGCCGTCCTGATGCGCTACCGCGACGGCCGCCGCTCGCTGTGCCTGTCCTCGCAGTCGGGCTGCCCGCTGACCTGCACGTTCTGTGCGACGGGGGCGATGAAGTTCGGCCGCAACCTCACGGCATCGGAGATCCTCGACCAGGCGCTGCATTTTCGCCGCATGCTTCGGACGACCGGAGGACGTCCATCCGCATCAGGACGGGGGGCCGGATGCCCCGCGGTGGACTCCCCCGATCACGCCGTCTTCATGGGCATGGGCGAGCCGATGATGAACCTCGACCACGTGCTCGCGGCCTGCAGCAGGCTGCCGGACATCGGCATCACGCACCGCCGAACCGCGATCTCGACCGTCGGCTGGATCCCGGGCATCGAGCGCCTCGCGCAGACCGACATGCCGATCCGCCTCGCGCTCTCGCTGCACGCCGCCGACGGTGAGCTGCGCTCGCAGATCATGCCCGTCAACGACCGCTACCCGCTCGCCGACGTGCTCGCCGCCTGCAAGCGCTTCTACGCGGCAAAGCGCCGCCAGGTCTTCATCGAGTACGTGATGCTCGCGGGCGTCAACGACCGCTACGAGCAGGCCGTCGCGCTCGCCCAACTGCTCGACGCGAAGGTCTTCAAGGTCAACCTGATCCCGTACAACCCGACCGGCTCCTACGACGGCTCGGGCCCCGCCGCGATCGACGCGTTCCGCGCCGTTCTGGAGGAGCACGGGCTACGCGCGACCGTGCGGCTCACGCGCGGGCGCGACATCGCGGCGGCCTGCGGCCAGCTCGCGGCCACACGGCCCTAGCGTTCGACAGGTCCACGAGCTCCTGCTCGTCTCAGCGCGTCGGCGCGAGGACGTCGAGGATCCTCAGGCCGGCGCGGCGTCGCCCGCGCGCTGCTCGCCGGCCCGCAGCAGGCGGTCGCGCAGGTCGGCCTCCTCGTCGGGCGACGGGTCCCACTCGGCGACGCTCGGCAGCGCCTTCAGCGATTCCAGCCCGAAGAGCCGCAGGAACAGATCGGTCGTGCGGTACAGGACGGCACCGAACTGCGACCGGCCAGCCTCCTCGATGAAGCCGCGCTCCTCGAGCGTCGAGCTCGCCGACTCGGCGGCGACGCCGCGGATGCGCGTGATCTCGGGCCGCGAGACCGGCTGCAGGTAGGCCACGATCGCGAGCGTCTCGGCCTGCGCGGGCGTCAGCGGCGGCGTGCGCGGCTTGGCCAGCAGGCGTCGCGCCGCGTCCTCCGCGACCGGGTCCGTCGCGAGCGCGATCCCGCCCGCGACGCGCTTGAGCTGCAGGCCGCGCTCGCCGGGCGCGTACTGGCGGTCGAGCTCCGCGAGCGCGTCCGCGATCTCGTCGGCAGCGCAGTCGGCGGCCTCGGCGAGGTCGCCGACGCTGACCGCGTCGGGCGACAGGAACAGCAGCGCCTCGATGATCCGCGCCAGCTCGCTCATGACGCGAGCGCCTGCCCATACGCGGCTCGCGAGGCCGGCTCGATCGCGATGTCGCCGAACGGCTCGTCCTGGGTCCAGGTCGCCTCGCCCTGCTTGTAGAGCTCCAGCAGCGCGAACAGCGTCACGGCGACCGTCACGCGATCGGCGCCGCGGACGGCCTCCTCGAAGGTCGTCGCGCCGCGGCGCAGCAGCGCGCGCAGGTGCGTCAGCCGCTCGGCCGTCGTGACGCGCGGGATCGTCAGGTGCCCGAGCGACAGCGTCGCCGGCACGCGCAGCAACCCGCCGAGCGCGGAGCCCAGCCGGCGCGGCTGGTAGACGGCGCCGGCCTCGGCGAGGTTCGTGCGGCGCAGCGCCGGCGGCAGCGGGGCGCTGCGGTAGCGCACGCCGTCCTCCCCGGCCAGCCGTGCGGCGAGGTGCTCGGCGGCGCGGCGATAGCGCTGCGCCTCGAGCATCCGGGCGAGCAGCTCCTCGGCGGCCTCGCCGGGCTCGAAGTCCAGCAGCTCGTCGTCCCCGCGCGGGAGCATGAGACGCGACTTGAGCTCCAGCAGCGCGGCGATCAGCACGAGGAACTCCGTCGCGACCTCGAGGTCGAGCTCGCCCCGCGCAGCGAGGTGATCGAGGTAGGAGATGACGATCTCCGCGAGCTGCACCTCGAGCAGGTCGATCTCCTCCCGCAGGACGAGCGTCAGCAGGAGATCGAACGGCCCGGAGAAGACCTCGAGATCGAGTTCGAGCGAGGCGACGGTCATCGCATCGCACACTAGCGCCGCCGCAAGACGTTGCGGCTACGCGCCTGCTCCTACGTGCGTCAGGCGATCTGGAGCGAAATGCCGAAGAGCAGGAACACCATCAGCAGAATCATGATGATGTCAAAGCCCTCGAACTTGCCCGCTTCACTGCTGAATCGTTTCATGGGCGCGACCCTAGCGCCGACCTGCCGGCGCGTGTGACGTGCCACACAAATTTTCGCCTTGCCTCACATATAGGGGCACGACACATAGCTTTTCCGGGCGCGTTCGACGGAGCCCGGCGTCAGCGCCGCTCAGCGCCGTGGCGGACCGACGCCCATGACCTCGCGGACGTCGGCGAGCGTGTCGGCCGCGATCTCGCGCGCCTTGCCGGCACCGGCCGCGAGCGCGTCCTCCAGCGCCTGCTCATCCGCGCGGAGCGCGCGGTAGCGCTCCTGCAGCGGCGCGAGCGCATCGACGACGGCGTCGCCGACGGCGGCCTTGAGGTCGCCATAGCCGCGCGCGCCAGAGAGCTCCTGCTCGACGGTCTGCTGCGAGACGCCGCGCACCGAGGCGAGGATGTCGATGAGGTTCGTGACGCCCGGCTTGTCGTCGCCGCGGCGCAGCAGCGGCGGGTCGTCGGAGTCGGTCACCGCGCGCTTGAACTTGCGCCGGATGACGCCCGGCTCGTCGAGCAGGTAGACGGTGCCCTGCTCGCTGGCGCCGGTCGTCGACATCTTGCGGTCGGGCTCCTGAAGGTCGCGGATGCGCGCGCCGACGGCGGGGATGCGGTGCTCGGGCACGACGAGCGTGTTCTCACCGAAGCGCGCGTTGAAGCGCTCGGCGATGTTGCGCATCAGCTCGAGGTGCTCGCGCTGGTCCTCGCCGACGGGCACCTCGTGGGCGCGATAGGCGAGCACGTCGGCGGCCTGCAGCACCGGGTACAGCAGCAGCCCGGCTGAGACGAGCTCGCGCTGGGCGGCGGACTTGTCGCGGAACTGGTGCATGCGGTTGATCTCGCCCAGCGCCGTGACCGACGTCAACAGCCAGCACAGCTCGCTGTGCTCGACGACGTCGCCCTGGCGAAAGAGGACGCAGCGGTCGGGGTCCAGGCCCGCCGCGAGCAGGATTGCGGTCGTGTCATGGACGCGCGCGCGCAGCTCGGCGGGGTCGTAGGCGACGGTCGTCGCGTGCAGGTCGACGATGCAGTAGATCGCGGGGTCGCCGCGATCCTGCCCGGCGACGTACTGCGTGATCGCGCCGATGTAGTTGCCGAGGTGCTTGCGCCCGGTCGGCTGGATGCCGCTGAAGATGACGGGAGCCACGGCGGCTGAGGCTACAGGCGCCGGCCCGGCCGCTGCCCTGTCGCGGATGTGTTCACTGTCGACACGTTCGCGACAGCACGGCCCTACTCCGTCGCCGCCTGCTGCAGGTTCACCCGCCCGAAGCCGGTCTGCGGGTCGCGCCCGGGGCCCGCGACGTCGTCGACCGCGGCGGTCAGCTTGGCGCGCCAGAAGGCGGGCGTCTGCGACGCGTAGCGTCCGGCGATGATCGCCGCCGCGCCGGCCGCGTGCGGCGTCGCCATCGACGTGCCCGACGCCACGACGTAGCCGCCGTTGTTCCACGTCGAGAGGATGTCGACGCCCGGTGCCGCGACCTCGACGTCCGCGTTGAACGTCGAGAACGGGGCGCGCGCGTCGCGGTTGTCGGTCGCCGCGACCGAGACGACCTCCGGGTAGAACGCGGGGTAGTTCGCCGCCGTGTCGCCGCCGTTGCCGGACGCCGCGACGATCAGCGCGCGGCCGCTCGCGGCGACGATCGCGTCGCGCAGCGTCGCCGAGTCGGCCGTCGTTCCCAGCGACATCGAGATGACTTTCGCGCCGTTGGCGGCGAGGTAGCCGACGCAGTTCGCGATCCCGGCGACGGCGCCCGCGCCGCGGCGGTCCAGCGCCTTGCAGATCGCCAGCGGCGAGTTGAACGCCACGCCCGCGACGCCGGTTGCGTTGTCGGCGATCGCTGCAGCGGTGCCGGCGACGTGGCTGCCGTGGCCGTTGTCGTCGGCGCAGCGGTCCGGGACGATCGTCGGATCGGCGAACAGCGGCAGCGTGAGGAGCCCCAGGACGTCGATGCCGAACGAGCGCACGCCGGCGCAGTTGACGACCTTGCCCGCCAGGTCGGCGTGACCCGCCGCCACGCCGGTGTCGACGATGCCGACCTTCGCGCCGCCGGTGCGCGGGAACGTCGTCGCGCCGAAGAGCGCGGTCCAGCCCTCGGGCGCATCGATGTCGGCGTCCGGAGTGCCGCCGTTCTGGCCGCTGTTGTGGAGGCCGTAGAGCTCGCCGAAGCGGGTGTCGTTGGGCACGCCGCTCGCGTGCGCGATGTAGTTCGGCTCCGCGTAGCGCACGTTGCCGGAGCGGTTCAGCCGCGCCGCGACGACGGCCGGATCGCCGGACACGCGCACGACCTCGGCGCCGATCCCGCGGATGGCGGCGAGCGATCCGACCACACCGGCGAGGCGGCCCGTCAGCGCGCGCTGCGACGGCGAGGCGCCGTCGGCATACCTGACGATGACGGTGTGGGCGTCGTAGCGGGCGGATGCGGCGTTCGCGGTCGACGCACACGCCAGACCCGCCAGCAGTGCGGCGGTAGCGATCGAGATGGCGCGTTGCATGACGTCCCCCTGTTTGCCGGGGATTGACGTTACGCCTGCCGTCGCCGACCGGCAACTTCCAACCCCTGACGCGCGCAGGTCTGGGGAAACACAACGGCGCCGCTGGACACATTGCGCGAGCACGCGGGCATCATCGCGTCACGACGTCGGCTTGCCGGCGTGGGACCGGCGCAGCACGACGGGGCCCATCCGAGGACCTGCCGCTGCCCCCGCCGCGTGGCCGTGACCATCGCCCGGGCCCGCCCAAGCGCCGACCGCCTGCCGGCGAGGGCGCCGCTGCTGAGGGCTACGGCGCGGCGCCGGGCAGTGGTTCGTCCACGCCCGGCCGGGGACCGCGACCCGCCCGCCGCGGGAGGAGCAGCGCCGCGAGCACGGCGGCGGCGGCGCATCCGGCGAGCGTGGCGTACAGCAACCCGAAGCCGTCGCTGCCCGTGGCCGCCGGCGCCAGCGGCCCGGCCAGCAGGAGCGTTCCGATGATGGCGCCGACGTAGCGGCTCGTCGAGGACAGCCCGGCGGCGGTCCCCGAGTGCGCCACGGCGACGGACTCCATCGCCGCCGTCTGAAGCGCGGGCGTGGCGAGTCCGACGCCCGCGCCGATCACGAGCAGGTGCAGGGCAAGGACGGCGCTGCCCGCACCCGGATCGACGCTCAGCGAGACGAGGCCGAGCGCCAGCACGGCGGCGCCGGCGACGGCCGGGGCCCGCCGCCCGAGACGGTCCGACAGCCGCCCCCCGACCGGCGAACATGCCGCCATCGTGATCGACAGGCAGGCGAGCACGAGGCCGATCTGCACGCTGTCGACGCCCGTCCTGCGGTCCAGCAGCAGGGGGATCGACAGCAGCGTGACGTACATCGCCATGTTCGTCAGGGCGATCGCCAGCGAGGAGACGACGAGGTTCGGCGGGAGCCTGCCGAGCCGCGGCGCAGGGCCCGAGCCGGCGCCTGCCGGGCGTTCTCGCGGAACGGCGCGGAGGGCGAGCACGAGCGCGCCGGCGGCGGCCGGAGCGTTGACGAGGAAGATCGCGCGCCAGCCGAAGGCGGCGATCAGCACACCGCCGAGCAGCGGGCCGGCGGCGGCGGCGAGCGTGAGCGCCGAGCCGATCATGCCCATCCGGGCGCCGAGCCGTGCGGGCGAGGTGTGCTCGCGCACGAGCGCCAGGCCGTTGGGTATGACGAGCGCGCCCGACGCGGCCTGCAGCACCCGGAACGCGATCAGCACGGTGAGGCTCGGCGCGATCGCAGCGCCGATCGAGGCCGCGAGGAAGCCGGCCAGCCCGGCCAGCAGCAGCCGGCCGCGGCCGAACCGGTCTCCGAGCCGACCGGCGACCGGCTGCAGCAGCACCATCGCCAGCAGGTAGGTGGTCACGAGCCACGTCGCCGAGCCGAGGTCGGTGTCGAGGTCCTCGATCAGCTCCGGCAGCGCGACGGCGATCATCGTCGAGTTCAGCGGCACGAGCATCGACCCGAGCGTCACGGCCAGGACCAGCCTGGGGCGGTCCCGCGATGCCACGACGCTCACCGCGTGAGGGGGCGCGACTGCAGCAGGTGCAGCGTGCCGGCCGCGAACGCGAACTCGATGTCGCGGTCGCCGCCGAGGAACCGCACGCAGTCCGAGGCGAGCACGTCCAGGGCGGCGAGTTGCCCGTCGTCGAGGCAGAGCGACTCGACGCGATCGCCCGAGACCGCGCGCTCGATCGTCCGCCCGCTGTCGAGCAGCTCGACCGCGACGTCCTTGCGGCCGGCGACCCGCTCGAGCACGCGACCGCCGGGCGCGATCCTGTAGCGGTCCGGGATGACGACGCCCTCGACGACCACCTCGCCCAGGCCCCAGCTCGCCTCGATCACGCGCTCGTCGCTGCCGTCGAGCGGGTTGCGGGTGAACAGGACGCCCGCCACCTCGGCCGCGACCATCTGCTGCACCAGGACCCCGGTGCGGGCGCCCTCCTCGATGCCGAGCCGGCGCCGATAGGCGACCGCCACCTCCGAGCCGGCCGAGGCGAACACCTTCCGCACGGCGGCGGCCACCCGCTCGGGCACGACGCCGAGGACCGTCAGATGCTGTCCGGCGAAGCTCGCCTGCTCGGAGTCCTCGCCGATCGCCGACGAGCGGACGGCATAGGGCGCGCGGACGGACGAGACGGCGTCGTGCAGCTCCTCGAGCGCGCCGCGATCGGTGGCCGCGATGGCCGCGACGAGCTCGGCCGACAGCGCGACGGCGGGCGGAACCGGGAGCCCGGCGGCCGCCGCAGCGGCCAGCTGGGCTGCCTTTCCGCCGAACGTCCGTTCGTCGCCGGCGCCGGCCAGCGCACAGGCGCGGCTCGCGATCATCAGGCGAGGACCGCGACCTCGCCCGCGTCGGCATCGACGCGCACACGAGCGCCGTCGGGGATGATCGCGGTCGCCTCGCGCGTCCCCACGACGCTCGGAATCCCGTATTCGCGGGCGACGATCGCCGCATGCGAGAGGAGGCCTCCGCTGTTGGTGACGATCGCTCCCAGCAGCGGCAGCACGAGATTGAAGGCCGCCGTCGTGGAGGCCGTCACGAGCACGTCGCCCTGCTGGATGCGGGCGAGGTCCTGCGCGCCTGCGAGCACCCGGGCGGTTCCCTCGTAGACGCCCGGACTGGCCGGCAGGCCGCGCACGAGCCGTCCCTCGTTGGGCGCCTGCGAGTCGCCGAACAGCGCGCCGATCGCCGTGCCGACCGCCGCCATCGCGCGCGCCACGGGCTCGGGCAGTCCGTCGAGCGGCGGCGGGGGCTGCGGCGGCTCGCCCAAAAACGGCGGCGTGGCCCGCCCGCGGCAGGCCTCGTGCCGGCCGGCGCGCTGCGCGAGATCCTCGGCCGATGGGCCGTCTGCGCAGGACAGCAGCGAGCGCATCTCGGCCTCGCCCGCGTGGATCAGGTGATCGGCCTGCTGCAGGCGGCCGTCCGCGGCGAGGCGCCGGCCGGCCGCCAGGACGGCGCGGCGCATCAGGCCCCAGCCCCACACGTCGTTGAAGACCCCGCGCTCGTCGCGCAGCCGGTGCGTCAGGCGGGCCTCCTCGAGCAGCTCGTCGAAGACCTCGCGCTGCTGCTCGGGCACGCGGGATCGCACGCGCGCGGTCGCGGCCGCGAGCTCGGCCTCGGCCGCGGACGCGTCCTCGGGCTCGTGACGCAGGGACGCGAGCAGCAGCTCGGGCTTCTCCAGGACATACGGCTCGATGATGTCGAGGCCGTCGACGAGCCGGTAACCGACGAGCGCGACGTATTCCCGTGCCGCCGGCCCGACCGGGGCGGGCAGATCCTGGAGGGCGCCGACGACGTCGCCGGGGTCAGCGTCCGAGTCCAGCAGCGTGCGCGCCTCCGCGCTGTCGCGCAGGCAGGCGAGCAGCGCATCGCGCTCCTCGCACGCCCCCGCGGACACCGGCGACGCGCCGCGCATCAGCCCCAGCAGCTCGGGCATCCCCAGACCGCTCCAGCGTCCCGCCTGGACGATGAAGTCGCCCAGCGAGATCAGCGCGGCCGCGTTGAAGCGGTGATGGTCGAACACCCGCTCCTGCAGGTTGCCGCGGCAGCGCTCCAGATGGTCCAGCAGCGCCGCGGAGGACATCGCCGCCGGATCCTCGTCCTGCAGGGCCCGCTGGCTGCGGATGCTGTTCGGCTTGACCTCCTCGTCCCAGCGGCGCAGGTCCTCGCGCCAGAGCTTGCGCTCGAACACCTCGGCGGCTGTCGCGAAGCGCTGCGGGACCTCCGCGTCGGCGACGGGAACGATCGTGTTGTAGGCGAAGCCTCCCGGGTACTCGTACTCGAGGTGGCTGAGCAGCAGGCCGTAGCGGCTCATCGCGTCCTTGAAGCCGCGGGCGAAGGGCTCGGGGAAGACCTCCGTGTGGAAGCGGCTCACAGGTCGGGGAAAGTGCGTGGCGTCGCGTCCCCAGGAGCCGGGCCGCGCGATCTGCAGATCGCCTGCCCCGTCCGACATCGCAGTGGTGCTCATCAGTCCCCCGTGCGCTCGAGCTGAAGCCGATTCGGTACTCGACCGCACGACACTACCCGAGCGATCCGGCGCCTGCAGGACATCGCAGCAGGCGTCCAGCCGCACTCGGTCGCGCCGCCGGCTACAGGGTCTGGCGCACGCGCGGGCGCTTCGCCGCGCCCGCCTCGTCGAGGCGCCGCACCGGCGTCGTGTACGGCGCGTTGCGCGCGATCTCCGGGTCCTCCGCGGCCTCGGCGACGATCGCCGCGATCGCGTCGGCGAACTCGTCGAGCGTCTCGCGCGTCTCGGTCTCGGTCGGCTCGATCAGCAGCGCCTCGTCGACGACGAGCGGGAAGTACACCGTCGGCGGGTGAAAGCCGTGGTCGAGCAGGCGCTTGGCGAGATCGAGCGTGCGGATCCCGAGCTCCTTCTTCATCGGCGCGCCGCAGAGCACGAACTCGTGCATGCAGCGCTCGCCGAACGCCAGCGGCAGCCGGTCGCCGACCTTCTCGCGCAGTCGCGCCAGCAGGTAGTTGGCGTTCAGCACGGCGACCTCGGAGACGTCCTTCAGCCCTTCGGCGCCGAGCGAGAGGATGTACGCGTACGTGCGCACGAAGACCCCATAATTGCCCTGGAACCCGCGGAGTTTTCCGATCGACTTCGGACGCTCGTCGTCGAGCGCGAACGTCGGCGGGGTGGGTGGGCCACCGTTCGCCGCGGGCGCTCGCCGGACGACCTGCGGGCGCGGCAGGAACGGTTCGATGCGGTCGCTGACGGCGATCGGCCCGGCGCCCGGGCCGCCGCCGCCGTGCGGCTGCGTGAACGTCTTGTGGAGGTTGAAGTGCACGATGTCGAAGCCCATGTCGCCGGGCCGCGAGTAGCCCATGATCGCGTTGAGGTTCGCGCCGTCGTAGTAGAGCGTCGCCCCCACGCCGTGCACGATCGACGCGATCTCCTCGATGTTCGGGTCGAAGATCCCCAGCGTGCTCGGGTTCGTGAGCATGAGGCAGGCGACGTCGCCGTCGGCCTTCGCGCGCAGGTCGTCGACGTCGACGCCGCCGGCGCTGTCCAGCGCGACCTTGACGACCTCGTAGCCGGCCATCGTCACCGTCGCCGGGTTCGTGCCGTGCGCCGAGTCGGGCGTCAGCACCTTCGTGCGCTGCTCGCCGCGGTCGGCATGGTAGGCGCGCGTCAGCAGGACGCCGGCGAGCTCGCCGTGCGAGCCGGCCGAGGGCTGCAGCGAGACGTGCGGCAGACCGGCGATCTCCGCCAGCGACTCCTGCAGGCCGTGCATGAGCTCGAGCGCCCCCTGTGCGCGGGCGGGGTCCTGCAGCGGGTGCAGCCGCGCGTGGCCGGGCAGCGCCGCGACGCGCTCGTGCAGGCGCGGGTTGTGCTTCATCGTGCACGAGCCGAGCGGATAGAAGCCCGAATCGAGGTCGAGGTTGCGCTTGGAGAGGTTGACGTAGTGGCGCACGATCTCGGGCTCGGAAGCCTCCGGCAGGCGCGGCGGCTCGGCGCGCCGCGATGCCGGCGGGATCAGCCCCTCGACCGGCGGTACGTCGAGGTCGGGGGCGCGGAAGGCGCGCCGCCCCGGCGATCCCTTCTCGAAGATCGTCGTCGCGCGCTCGCGCTGCTGCCGGGTCTGCGAGCTGTCGGGCGCGCTCACCGGACGACCTCCGCTCGTGGCGTCGAGCGCTGCGCCGCGAGCGCCGCCCCCAGCACCTCGACGAGCCGGTCGATGTCCGCGCGCGAGCGCAGCTCGGTGATCGCGACGAGCAGCCCGTCGCCGAACTCGTCGTACTCGCGCCCGAGCGCGAAGCCGGCGTTGACGCCTTCGGCCGCGCAGCGCTCGAGCACAGCATCGACGTCGGCGTCGAGCCGCAGCGCGAACTCGCGCACGACCGGGCGGTCGTGCAGCTTCGCGACGCCGTCCAGCGCCGCCAGCTGCTCGCGCGCGTAGTGCGTGCGCTGCGCCATCAGCTCGCCGAGCTCGACGATCCCGCGCCGGCCGAGCCACGACAGATAGACGACGCCGCCGAGGGCGTTCAGCGCCTGCGACGTGCAGATGTTCGACGTCGCCTTCTCGCGGCGGATGTGCTGCTCGCGCGTCTGCAGCGTCAGGACGAAGCCGCGGCGGCCGTCGGCGTCGGTCGTCTCGCCGGCGATCCGCCCGGGCATCGAGCGGATGTACGTCTCCGTGGCGGCGAAGAAGCCGAACGAGGGGCCGCCGAAGTCGAGGCGGTTGCCGAGCGACTGGCCCTCGCCGACGACGAGGTCGGCGCCCTGCTTGCCGGGCGCCTCGAGCACGCCGAGCGTCAGCGGGTCGGCGGCGCAGATGAGGAGCGCACCGTGCTCGTGGGCGGCGTCGGAGAACGCCTGCACGTCCTCGATCGCGCCGAGGAAGTTCGGCTGCTGCAAGATCACCGCGCTGACGTCGTCGCTCAGCGCCGCGCGCAGCGCGGCGAGGTCGGTGACGCCGTCGTCGAGGCCGACCTCGACGACCTCGGTGCCGTAGCCGACGGCGAGCGTGTCGAGCGTCGCGCGGCTGTGCGGGTGCACGCCGCGGCTGACGAGCACGCGCGGGCGCTTGTTGGCGAGCTTGGCCATGTACGCGGCGGCGCCGACGGCGCTCGGGCCCTCGTAGACGGAGGCGTTGGAGACGGGCAGGCCGGTCAGCTCGCAGATCGCCGTCTGGTACTCGAACATGACCTGCAGGCCGCCCTGGCTGACCTCGGGCTGGTAGGGCGTGTACGGCGTCAAAAATTCCGAGCGCGACATCAGCATGTCGACGATCGACGGCACGTAGTGGTCGTACATGCCGGCGCCGAGGAACGTGATCTCGTCCTCGGCCGACACGTTGCGCTCGGAGAGCCGGCGCAGCTCGGCGTAGACGGCCTGCTCGGGCTCACCGGGGGGCAGGTCGATCGGCCGCCCGAGCCGGACACCGGCGGGGATCGCGTCGTGGAACAGCTCCTCGATCGAGCCGACGCCGATCGTCTCGAGCATGATCGCCAGATCGTCGGCCGTGACTGACGTGTAGCCGGCCAAGTCAGAGGCTCCCCTGGTAGGTCTCGCTGTCCATCAGCTCGTCGGCCTGGCCGGGATCGGCGAGCTTCACGCGCACCATCCAACCGGCGCCGTAGGGATCGTCGTTGATCGCCTCGGGCGTGTCGGCCAGCGCGGTGTTGACCTCGACGATCTCGCCCGTCAGCGGCGCGATCACGTCCGAGACGGCCTTGACGGACTCGACCTCGGCGTAGAACTCGCCGGCCGTCACCGACGAGCCCACCTCGGGCGGGTCGAAGAAGACGACCTCGCCGAGCGCGTCCTGCGCGAACCAGGTGATCCCGAACGTCGCGATGCCGTCGTCGATGCGCGCCCAGTCATGGTCGGGGTGGTAGAGCAGGTCATCCGGATAGCTGTCTTGCGCCATCTGTCTCCTAGGTCTTCTTGTAGAGGGGACGGGCTGCGACGACCGCGCTGCGGACCTTGCCGCGCACGTCGATCTCGAACGTCTGGCCGACCGTTGCGCGGTCCTTGGGCACGTACGCCATGCCGATCCCGACGCCGAGACTCGGCGACATCGTCCCGCTCGTGACCTCGCCGCCGCCGACGACCGGGTTACCCTGGCGCGCGATCCCGGAGCCCTCGATCCTGAAGCCGACGAGCTTCTCGTCGGTGCCGTCCGCGCGGGCCGCGCCGATCGCGAGCGAGCCGATGAAGCCGGTCTCCTCGCGGCAGGCCCAGGCGAGGCCGGCCTCGATCGGGTTGCGGTCGATCGAGAGGTCGTTGCCGTAGAGGTGATAGCCGGCCTCGAGGCGCAGCGTGTCGCGCGCGGCCAGGCCGCAGGGCACCGCGCCGCGGCGCAGCAGGTCGGCCCAGACGTCCGCCGCGCCCGCCGGATCGAGCAACAGCTCGACGCCGTCCTCGCCCGTGTAGCCGGTGCCGCAGACGAGCGCCTCGTGCCCCTTGACGATGCGCCGAGCCGCCTGCATGCGCGCCGGCAGCGGGCTGTCGGCCATCGCCTGCACGAGCTCGCGGGCGACCGGGCCCTGGACGGCGAGCATCGCGTAGCGGTCGGCGACATCGGCGACCTCGACGTCGAAGTCGCCGGCCTGGGACTGCATCCACGCGAGGTCCGACGCGTGGTTGGCGGCGTTGGTCACGGTCAGGAAGCGGTCCGGCGCGAGGCGATAGGTGAACAGGTCGTCGAGCACGCCGCCGTCCTCGTTGCACATGACGGCGTACTGCGCGCCGCCGATCGCGATCCGCGAGACGTCGTTGGAGTAGACGCGCTGGAGGAAGGCCTCGGCGTCGGGGCCGGCGATCTCGACCTCGCCCATGTGCGAGACGTCGAAGACGCCGACACGGTTGCGCACCGCGTCATGCTCTGCGCGGATGCCGTCGGCGTATTGGACGGGCATCTCCCAGCCGGTGAACGGCACGAGCTTGGCGTCGGCCTCGACGTGGGCATCGAAGAGCGGCGTGCGCTTGAGCGTCGGCGAGGTCACGCCCACGAGGCTAGTGGGTCGAACACGAGCGTTCGCCCGCCAACCCGGGATGCCGGCGCCGCCTGGCAAGGACGCAGGACCGAAGGTGTGGCTCTGCCACATCGAGTGTCCGAGGACGCCGCCAGGCGGTGATCGGCGCGCGGGGTTGCGGGTGAACGGTTGTGGTCGACCCACCAGCGGAGGCATCGGAGCTGCCCGGGGCTGTCGAAGCTGAACATTTCCGTCGCGTTCCATCGGACCGTACAGTGACCCGATGGACGCATTCGGCAGGCCCGACGCTCCTGCGCCGGTTGCTGCGGGTTGGTACCCGGATCCCGGCGGCTCGGCCGCCCACCGCTACTGGGACGGAACGCGCTGGACGGACGCGCTCTCCTCGGCGATCCCGCCCGCCGGACCGAACGTCGCCCGCGACGACGCGCGCAGCTTCGCGCTCGCGGCGCACCTGTCGGCGCTGCTGAGCCTGTTCATCGGGGTTCCGTTCGTGGGCCCGCTCGTGATCTACCTCATGAAGCAGAACGACCCGTTCGTGCGCGCTCACGCGGCCGAGGCGCTGAACTTCAACCTCTCGGTGATGCTCTACGGGGTCGTGCTGTTCGTCGTCGGGCTGATCCTGCTGATCGTCGTCGTCGGGGTCCTCGTCTGGTTGCTGCTGATCCCGCTCGGCGTCGCCTGGCTGGTCTTCGTCTGCCTCGCCGCCGTCAAGGCCGGGCGCGGCGAGCCCTACCGCTACCCGCTGACGATCCGCTTCGTCCGCTGATCGCCGAGCGGATCGAGCGCCCGATCCGGCGGCACACCGCGGCCCTCGGGCGGTCGCCGCGCGCGTGCGTGAACGCGCGCCGAACGGTTTCGTCGTCCGCGCACGGTCGGCGCTCGTGCACGCGCTCGCTGCGGCGGCGCCGAGTCGGCGCCGCCGGCCGGTCGATGCGGCGCCCGTTCACGGCGCGCGCCTGGAGCTGCGGGACACGCGGCAGCGCTCATCCCGCCCAGCGCTCGGCGAAGAAGTCCCGGGCGTGGCCGATCTCGACGTCGAGGCCGATCCCGGCGAGCTGCCGCGCGGCGGCGTCGACGATCGCCCGCGACGCGGTGAGGTCGGCGTCGCCGGCCTCCGGCTGCTCGTCCTCGTAGACGAGCCAGCGCAGGTAGAAGAGGTCGTCCTGCGGGCGCCACGCGCGCCGCACCATCGAGTCGCCCGGGATCGAGCGCCGCAGCGTCGCGTCATCGGCGAGCGCGCCGGCGAGCTGATCCCACGTCGCCTCGTAGGCCATCGAGATGTAGCCGTCGTGCTCGTGCCAGTCCTCGGCGGTCTGCAGCGCCCGCTGCTCGGCGTAGGTTTCGAGCACGTCGACGATCGCCGTCAGCGCCTCGCGCAGGTCGGTGATCGCCAGCGGCGGCGTCCACAGCGTGAGACCGTCAAACGGTGGCCGTACGTCGCGCCACAGCTGCTCGGTGTGCGTATCCATGCCCAGCAGTGTGGGCTGCCGGCGCTCACGACCTGCCTGCGGCCGGCCCGCCCGCCGCTTCCCGCCCGAGCCCGGGATGCAGCTCGCGCCCGGCGCTAGGCCCCGCGAGCGGCTACCGCAAGAACGGCGGGATCTCGATCTCGTCGTCGGGGATCTCCAGCGACGAGCGCTGGCGATCGTCGATGCGCGGGTTGCGATCCAGGCGGCGAGCGCTCGCGCGCGTCTCCTCGCGGGCCATGCGCGGGCGCGCGCGGCCGTGGTCGAAGCCGGTCGCGATGACGGTCACGCGGACCTCGTCGCCCTGGGCCTCGTCGATGACCGCGCCGAAGATGATGTTCGCGTTCGGGGCGGCGGCCTCGCGCACGATCTCGGCGGCCTCGTTGACCTCGAACAGGCCGAGGTCCTTGCCGCCGGTCATGTTCAGCAGGATCCCCGTCGCGCCCTCGACGTCCTCCTCGATCAGCGGGCTGGAGATCGCGATCCGAGCGGCCTCGGCGGCGCGGTTCTCGCCGTTGGAGGTGCCGATGCCCATCAGCGCCGAGCCGGCGTCCTGCATGATCGTGCGCACGTCGGCGAAGTCGAGGTTGATCAGGCCGGGGATCGTGATCAGGTCGGTGATGCCCTGGACGCCCTGGCGCAGGACGTTGTCGGCCTCGCGGAAGGCGTCGAGCATCGTCGTGCGGCGCTCGACGACCGACAGCAGCTTCTCGTTGGGGATGACGATGAGCGTGTCGACGACCTCGCGCAGGCGGTCGATGCCCTCCTCGGCCTGACGCGTGCGCTGGCTGCCCTCGAACTCGAACGGCTTCGTCACGACGCCGACCGTCAGCGCGCCGATCTCGTTCTTGGCGATCTCCGCGATGACGGGTGCCGCGCCGGTGCCCGTGCCGCCGCCCTCGCCCGCGGTGACGAAGACCATGTCGGCGCCCTTGAGCGCCTCCTTGATGTCGTCGCGCGACTCGGCGGCCGCGCCGAAGCCGATGTCCGGGTTGGCGCCGGCACCGAGCCCCTTCGTCAGATCGTGGCCGATGTTGAGCTTGATGTCGGCGTCGGTCATCTGCAGCGCCTGAGCGTCCGTGTTCGCCGAGATGAACTCCACGCCACGCAGCCCGGCGTCGACCATGCGGTTGACGGCATTCGTGCCGCCGCCGCCGACGCCGACGACCTTGATGACCGCGAGATAGCTGCTGCTGGATTCCATGAGGACGCGTCCGACCCTTGAGTTAGCGTTGAGAGATTTGGCTCTCCGACCCGATCCTGCGGAAACCACAGTAAGCACGGGCTTGAACGGATGTCAACGCGAAGTCTACCGCCGCAAGAATGATTGCAGAAGCCGGGACTCTCGACCTGTGCAAGAGAATCGCCCGTTCGGTGCCATCAACCTAAAGTAGAGGTTCAGTGTCCTCGGGTCTCGGCCGCAAACCACCTGCAACGGGGCGCTCGGGGGCGCGCAGGTCGACGTACGACGCGCCGCGCGAGGTCCGGTGGCCGAGCACCTGCGCGGCCGCTCCCCACTTCGCCGTCAGCCGCGCCGCCCCACCGAAGTAGAGCTTGGGTCCGTCGGCCATCGAGGCCGCCAGGCCGCGCGGCCCGCGATAGACGCGACCGACGCGCAGGCGCAGCGCGCGCGGCGCGGCGGCCAGCAGCCGCACCGCGCCGAGCGTGTCGCCACGGCCGAGGCGGTTGCCGGCGGGCGTCGAGCGGACGCCGACGATCGGCAGGCCGCGGGTCGCGCCGCCGCGCAGGAGCGTGCCGTCGCCGGCGACCGCGGTCAGGTCGCCGCCCGCGGACCGCAGCGCCGCCACCGGCTCGTAGGCGTTGACGATGATCCGCAGCCCGTGCGGGAAGTCGGTCTCGGTGCGCAGGCTGCGCACGACGGGGTACTGGGCGACCGCGCTCAGCAGCGCGTTCTCGCGCACGTCGAGGGTCGTCATCCCGATCCCCTCGGCGACGAGCGCGCGCCGGATCTGCTCGGCCTGCGGACCCTGGATGCCCGTGACGGTCACGTCCTGCACCCGCACGAGCGAGCTGCTGCGAAGCCACAGCGCGAGCGGGACGAGCACCACGAGCAGCACGCTGATGCCGAGGACCACGCGCGTGCGGCGGCGAGCGAACGAGGCCATCGTGAGAAGGTTCGCCGCGGCCGCGCGGGACCCTTCCCAGCGCGGTGTGGTCACTGGCCATCTAGGGTGCCGCCAATGCCCGCGACCGCCTCGCTCTCGGAGTTGACGACGCTGCGCCTCGGCGGTCCCGCCGCGCGGATCGTCGCGCCGGCAGGCGAGGACGCACTGCTCGAAGCGGTCGGCGCGGCCGACGCCGACGGCGAGCCGCTGCTCGTGCTGGCGGGCGGCAGCAACGTCGTCGTCGCCGACGACGGCTTTCCCGGGACGGTCGTCCGCGTCGCGACGCGCGGCGTCGACGCGTTTCAGATGAGCGACGGGCGGATGGCGCTCGACGTCGCCGCGGGCGAGAACTGGGACACGCTCGTGGCCGCCTGCGTCGAGCAGGGCCTGTCGGGCATCGAGGCGCTGTCGGGAATCCCCGGCAGCGTCGGCGCGACGCCGATCCAGAACGTCGGCGCCTATGGCCAGGAGATCGCCGACGTCCTGGCCGGCGTCGTCGCGCTGGACCGCCTGACCGGCGACGTCCACGAACTCGACAACGAGGCCTGCCTGTTCGACTACCGCTCCAGCGTCTTCAAGCGCGACCCCGGCCGCTGGCTCGTGCTGCGCGTGCGCCTGACGCTCGAGCGCACGCCGGACTCCGAGCCGGTCCGCTACGCCGAGCTCGCGCAGCGACTGCAGATCGGCGCGGGCGAGCGCGCGCCGCTCGCCGATGTCCGCGAGGCGGTGCTCGCGCTGCGTCGTGGCAAGGGCATGGTGCTCGATGCCGACGATCCCGACACCGTCAGCGCGGGCTCGTTCTTCACGAACCCGATCCTGCGCGCGCGCGACTTCGACGCCGTCGCCGAGCGTGCCGCCCAGCGCCTCGGCGCCGACGTGCGCCCGCCCTCGTGGCCCGTCGCCGAGCGGCTCGTGAAGACGTCGGCGGCATGGCTGATCGAGCGGGCGGGCTTCAGGCGCGGGCACGGCAACCCGGACGGGATCGCGATCTCCTCCAAGCACACGCTCGCGCTCACCAACCGCGGCGCCGGCACGACGGCGGAGCTCGTCGCTCTGGCGCGCGAGATCGCGGGTGCGGTGCACGAGACCTTCGGCGTGCAGCTGGCGCCCGAGCCCGTCTTCGTCGGCTACGACTGGTGAGGATGATCGCCGAGGCGTGATCTACGCCGGCGGCGCGACGAGGCGGCGGCCGAGCGCGTCGATGTCGCCGGCGCCGAGGACGAGGCACAGGTCGCCGTCGCGCAGCAGCGCGCGCAGCAGCTCCTGCGCCGCGTCGAAGTCCCGCGCCCACGAGACGCTGCGCCCGCGTGCCGCGTCGGCCGCGTGCTCGGCGATCAGCAGCCCGCTGATCGCGGGGAAGTCCTCGGCACGCTCGCGCGACGGGTAGACGTCCAGCACGACCGCGGCGTCGGCCTCGGCGAGCGCGGCGCCGAACTCGCGCGCCAGCAGCTGCGTGCGGGAGAACAGGTGCGGCTGGAAGACGGCGACGACGCGTGTGGGCCCGAGCGTGCGGGCGGCGGCGATCGTCGCGCGCAGCTCCGTCGGGTGATGGGCGTAGTCGTCGACGACGACCGCTCCCGACGGCGTCGTGCCGAGCCGCTCGAAGCGCCGCCCCGCACCGCGGAAGTCGGCCAGCGTCCCCGCCAGCTGGGTCGGCGGCGCGCCGGCGATCGTGCAGGCCGTCAGGGCCGCGACCGCGTTGGCGACGTTGTGCGCGCCCGGCACCGACAGGCTCACGACCTGCCCGGCCCAGACGAAGCGCGATCCGCTCGCGCTCAGCTCGATCTCCGAGGCGCCGGCGAAGGCCGCCTCGACGATCCCCACACGGTCCAAAAACGGCTCGGACTCGGGCGCGTCGGCGACGACGCGCCGCAGCGAGTTGCGAAGAAACTCGCCGAACGCCTGCTCGAGCTCGACGTGCGAACCGTAGGTCGTGTGGTGGTCGAGCTCGATGTTCGTCACGACGCCGATCTCCGACGCGAGCTCGAGGAACGAGCGGTCGGACTCGTCGGCCTCGACGACGAGCCACTCGCCGGCGCCGTAGGCGGCGTTCGTGGGCGGTCCGGACTCGCCGGGCAGGTGCAGCTCGCCGCCGATCACGAACGTCGGCTCCCAGCCCAGCGACAGCAGCGCGTGCGCGGTCATCGAGGCGGTCGTCGTCTTGCCGTGCGTGCCGGCGATCGCGATCGTGCGCCGCAGGCGGCTCAGCTGGCCCAGCAGCGCGCCGCGGTGGATCTCCGCCAGCCCGCGCTCGCGGCCGGCCGCGCGCTCGGGGTTGTCGAACGTCGTGGCGGTCGAGAGGACGAGTTCGAGCTCGTCGTCGTCGGGCAGGTTGGTGGCGTCGTAGCCGATCGGCGGGGCGATCCCGGCGTCGCGGACGTGCACGAGGTAGGGCGTGTCGACGGCGTCCGAGCCCGTCACGGTCGCGCCGAGCTCGGCGGCGATCAGCGCCAGGCCGCTCATGCCGGCCCCGCCGATGCCGACGAAGTGCAGCCGCCTGCCCTGCCACTCCCTCATCGCCGCCTCCGCGCCGCCGCGAGCACCTGATCGGCGACCGCCTGGGCGGCATCCGGCCGCGCGAGCGCCGCCGACGCAACCGCCATCGCGCGCAGCCGCGACGGGTCGCCGAGCAGCGCGCCGACGTCGCTGCCCAGGCGGGCCGCGGTCAGCTCGCCGTCGGGCACGACGAGCGCAGCGCCGGCCGACTGCATCCAGCGCGCGTTGGCGGTCTGGTGGTCGGCGCTCGCGTGCGGGTAGGGCACGAGGATCGCCGGCTTGCCGGCGGCGGCGATCTCGAAGATCGAGCCGCCGGCGCGCGCGACGCAGAGGTCGCAGGCCGCGAGCGCCTCGCCGAAGTCGTCGATGTACGGGCGCAGGTCGTAGTGGTCTCCGCCGACCCGCGGGGCGAGCGCGGCATGGTCGCGCGTACCGGTCGCGTGCAGGACGCGAAACGGCGCCGCCGCGAACGCCTCGACCGCAGCCTCGTTGATCGTGCGCGCGCCGAGCGAGCCGCCGAAGACGAGCACGCACTGCTCGCCGGAGCGCAGGCCGAAGCGCGCCCGCGCGGCGGCGACGTCGGTGACGGGCGGCGGTACGGGCCGGCCGGTGACGAGGTAGCGCGGCCCGTCGCGGCCCGCGATCGGGAAGGCCAGGCAGACGCGCCGCGCGCGCGGGGCGAGCAGGCGGTTCGTGATCCCGAGGTGGCTGTCGGCCTCGGTCAGGACGACCGGTACGCGCCGGGCCAGCGCCGCCAGCCCGACCGGCCCCGCGACGTAGCCGCCGCCGCCGAGCACGACGGCGGGCGCCAGCTCGCCGAGGATCCTGCGCGCGACGACGACCGCCGCGCCCGCGCGCAGGGCGGCGCGCGCGGCGCGCAGCGGGTTGGTCCGGCTCAGGCCCTCGACGCGGATCGTGCGCAGCTCGTAGCCCGCGGCGGGTACGAGCTCGGCCTCGGCCCGCTCGCCGCCGACGAAGACGACGTCAGCCCCGGCCGCCCTCAGCCGCTCGGCCACCGCCAGCGCCGGTACGACGTGCCCGGCCGTCCCGCCCGCGGCGATCAACACTCTGAGCACCGCCTGATCCTTGCGCATCCTCGCGCCGGCCGGTCGTGTCCCCCGGCAGCGCGACGAGATGGCTCGTGCTGCGGGCGGCGATGTTCAGCAGCAGCCCCATCGTCGCCAGCAGCACGAGCAGCGAGCTCGAGCCCGACGAGATGAACGGCAGCGGCACGCCCGTCAGCGGCGCGATCCCGAGCACGGCGAAGACGTTCAGCAGCGCCTGGCACATGATCAGGGCGGTCAGCCCCGCGGCGAGCAGCTGGGCATAGCGCGTGGCTGCGGTCTTGGCGGTGCGCAGGCCGGCGTAGCCGATCAGCCCGTAGAGGAACAGCAGGCCGCAGATGCCCGCGATGCCGAGCTCCTCGCCGATGACGGCGAGGATGAAGTCCGTGTGCGCCTCGGGCAGGTAGAAGACCTTCTGCACCGACTCGCCCAGGCCGACGCCGAAGACGCCGCCCGAGCCGAGCGCGATCTGCCCCTGGACGGACTGAAAGCCGATCGAGTCGGCGTGCGCCCACGGGTTGATGAACGCCGTCATCCGCGCCGCGCGGTAGGGCTCGATCGCGATGAAGATCATCACGAGGCCGGCGCCGATCCCGGCGATCCTGCCGAAGAGGTTCATCGGGATGCCGGCGACGAGCAGCAGCGCGCCGAGCGTGAAGGCGATCACGAGCGACGTACCGAGGTCCGGCTGCGAGGCGATCAGCACGATCGCCGCGCCGGCGACGACGAGCAGCGGCCCGGTGACGCCCTTGACGGTCTGCAGCCGCGACGGCGTCGTGGCGAGCAACCCGGCCGCGTAGAGCACGAGCGAGAGCTTCATGAGCTCCGACGGCTGAAACTGCAGCGGGCCCGCGCCGAGCCAGCGGCGCGCGCCGTTGACCTCGATGCCGATCCCCGGGACCTTGACGGCGACCAGCAGCAGGAAGGAGAACCCGAGCAACGCGGGCGTGAAGCGCGGCAGCAGCTCCAGGCCGCCGCGCGCGAGCAGCTGCATGACGACGAGCCCGACCGCGCCGAAGCCGAGGTACTTGACGAGGTACAGCGTCCCGTCGCCCTGGCCCTCCAGCAGCGTGCGCGCCGACGAGGCGCTGTAGACCATGACGGCGCCGGCGGCGAGCAGGCAGAGCGTCGCCGTGAAGAGGATGTTGTATTCGACCGGCTTGGGCTTGCGCCGGGACTTCGGCACGGCGGTGACGCGCAGCGGCCTGGCGACGTGGGCCATCCCGTGCGGTTTCGACGCGGCAGCGGCGATTCCTCGTCGCCGGGGCGGGTGCGTCAGGTCGCGGCGGGCCGGGTGCCGCCGGTCGGCGCCGTCGACGTCGCGGCGTGCTGCCTCTTGACCTCGACGACGACCTTGTCCGTGCCTGCGCCGTAGACGTGGAAGACGCGGTCGTCGCGTTCGACGAGCCTGAAGACGGCGCCCGCGCGCGGGCTGCTCGAAAGCTGGTTGAGGTACATGCCCTTGTCGGCACCGTTCTCGATCCGCGCGTACGCGTGGCCGGAGATCTTCTTCGTCTGCTCGCTGTCGGGCCGCGGCTCGGCCTTGACGGTGGACGGCGCCGCGCTGGAGGACGCGGCGCCGGAGGCCGTCAAGCGCACGGAGCGTGCGAGTTCGCCCGCGAAGCTCGTCCCGCCGCCGGTGGCGGTGGAGCGTGCGGGGGTCGTGGTCTGGGTGAGCCGCGCGCCGGCGGCAGCCGGCGCTGCGTCGATCGGATCGATCATCCCCCCGGTAGTCGAGTCGGCGCGCGAGTTCTTGAGCGCAGCGTGACGATCGCAGCGGCGACGGACCCGATGCCCGACAATGGCTCGCGTGCTCGCCGCCGACGTCCTCGCCTTCGTCCGCGGCGCGCTACCCGCGCCGCCGGCCCACGTGCTCGAGGTCGGCGCGGGCAGCGGCGAGCTCGCCGACGCGCTGCGCGGCGACGGCTACGACGTGCGCGCGATCGATCCGGCAGCCGAGGACGGCAGCGACGTCGAGCCGATCGAGCTGCTCGACGTGACGGGGACGTTCGACGCCGCGGTCGCGGTCGTCTCGCTGCACCATGTCGAGCCGCTCGACGCGTCCTGCGCGCACCTCGCGACGCTCGTGCGCGCGGGCGGCACGCTCGTGATCGACGAGTTCGACGTCACGCGGCTCGACGCCGACGCCGCCGCGTGGTGGCTCGCCCAGCGGCGCGCCACCGGTGCAGACGAGCAGCGCGACGCCGACGGCGTCGTCGCCTTCATGCGCGCGCACATCCACCCGCTGCACGCCGTTCGCGCAAGCCTGATGCCCCATTTCCGGCTGCGGGAGATCGCGTACGGCCCGTATCTGCATCGCTGGAACCTCGGCCCGCAGCTGCGCGACGAGGAACAGCGGCTGATCGCGGAGCGCCGGCTGCCGGCGACGGGCGCCCGGCTCGTCGGGACGCGCCGCCACCCCTCGTAGCCGCGCCTCGCCCGGGCGCTCGTCGGGGTTGCGCGACGCGGGCTCAACGCTGCGGCCGGCGCCGACGCTTCTGTGTGTCCCAGCTCACGCCGGCCCGAACGGCGCTGTGCCAGATTCGGGGGGTGCCGATCTCGCTCGTGCTCGCCGGCGGTTTTTGGGTCTTCTTGGGCTTCGTCGTGCTGCTCTTCCTCGCCGTCTCGCACGGCTACTACTCCCGCAGCGGCAGCGCGATCAACCAGCGCCCGTACAACGACCCCAGCGGCGACGCCCCGGGCGCCGAGATCCCGAGCACGATCGGCCGCGACGTCGACCGGCGCGACTACTCGCGCGGCACGCGCTAACGCAGCAACGACGATACCGTCGGGTCTCGGACAAATCCCACGCCATAGAAGGAATAGTTTCGCCGAACTCTTGACAAAACATTGTGCGGTAGTGCACAGTTGCGTCCGATGCCGCCCGTCGGTTCAGGTTCTCTGGAGTCGCTGCGGGAGCGCAACCGCCGCGAGCTGCTGAACATGCTTCGTCGCCACGGCCGCGCCAGCCGCGCCGATCTCGCCCGCCTGACGGGCCTGTCGCGCTCGACCGTCTCGACGCTGATCGCCGACCTGCAGGCCAGCGGGATGGTCACCGAGCATGAGCCCACGGACGCGCGCACGTCCCAGCAGGGCCGCCCGCCCACGCTGCTGTCGCTCGATCGCTCGGCGGGCCTCGTGCTCGGCGTCGACTTCGGCCACGAGCGCGTCCACGTCGCGATCGCCGACCTCTCGCGCACGATCCTCGCCGAGCGCGTCCAAGAGCTCGACGTCGACCGCTCCGCCGAGCAGGCGCTCACCGCCGCCGTGCGACTCACCGACGACGTCGTCGAGGCCGCCGACGTCGAGCGCGACCGCATCCTCGCCGCCGGCGTCGGCCTGTCGGGACCGATCGACGTCGTCTCGGGCGAGGTCCACGCCGGCAAGATCCTTCCCGGCTGGGTCGGCGTCCGCCCGGCCGACGAGCTGTCGGCGCGGCTGAGCCTGCGCGTCCATCTCGACAACGACGCGAACCTCGGCGCGCTCGCCGAGGTCACGCTCGGCGCCGGGATCGGCGCCCGCGACGCGATCTACATCATGGTCTCCGGCGGCGTCGGCGCGGGCCTGATCCTCGGCGGCGAGCTGTACCGCGGCGCCGGCGGTACGGCCGGCGAGCTCGGCCACGTGCTCGTCGACGAGGCCGGCCCGATCTGCCGCTGCGGCAACCGCGGCTGCCTGGAGATGATGGTCGGCGGCCGCGCGATCATCGAGCTGCTGCGCCCCAGCCACGGCGACGCCCTCACGCTCGAGGACGTGATCGCGCTCGTCTCCGAGGGCGACTCGGGCGCGCGCCGCGCGATCGCCGACGCCGGCCGCGTGCTCGGCCGTTCGGTCGCGGCGATCGTCAACGCCTTCAACCCCGAGCTCGTGATCGTCGGCGGCGAGCTGAGCGCCGCCGGCGACGTCCTGCTCGATCCCCTTCGGGACGCGGTCCATCGCTACGCCATCGCCTCGGCGGCGCAAGAGGTTCGCATCACCCGCGGCGTGCTGGGCGAGCGTGCCGAGGTGCTCGGCGCGCTCGAGCTCGCGGCACGGCAATCCGACGTCGCAGCTCCCGCGGCGTCCACCAAGGTCAACAGATCACAGCGAGGAAAGGCGGTCACATGATGGACATGCGAGGAGGAACACGACGTCGAGCTCTGCCACTGATGGTGGCCGCGGGTGCTGCCGCAATGGCGCTCTTCGTCGCCGGTTGCGGTGACGACGACGAGGGCGGCGACAGCGCGTCGACGTCGGGTGATGCGAAGGCGGGCAAGGTCGCCGTGCTGCTGCCGGACTCCAAGTCGTCGGTTCGCTGGGAGACCGTCGACCGGCCGTTCTTGAAGGCGGCGTTCGAGAAGGCCGGCGTCGAGGCCGAGATCCAGAACGCCGAGGGCGACAAGTCCGCCCAGCAGCAGCAGGCCGAGCAGGCGATCACCAACGGCGCGAAGGTGCTGCTGCTCGTCAACCTCGACTCCGGTAGCGGCGCGGCGATCGCGGCCAACGCCAAGTCGCAGGGCGTCAAGGTCATCGACTATGACCGTCTGACGCTGAAGGGCGACTCGGACTACTACGTCTCCTTCGACAACGAGGCCGTCGGCAAGCTGCAGGGCCAGGGCCTCGTCGACTGCCTGGAGGGCACGAGCAAGCCGCGCGTCGCCGTCCTCAACGGCTCGCCGACGGACAACAACGCGACGCTGTTCAAGAACGGCTACGACTCGGTCATCAACCCGAAGTTCACGTCCGGCGAGTGGACCGAGGTCGCCGATCAGTCCGTGCCCGACTGGGACAACCAGAAGGCGCTGACGATCTTCGAGCAGATGCTGCAGAAGTCCTCCAACAAGGTCGACGGCGTGCTGGCGGCCAACGACGGCCTCGGCAACGCGGCGATCTCCGCGCTCAAGCAGCGCAAGCTCGAGCAGATCCCGGTCACCGGTCAGGACGCGACCGTCCAGGGGATCCAGAACATCGTCAACGGCGACCAGTGCATGACCGTCTACAAGGCGATCAAGAAGGAGGCCGATGCGGCCGCCGAGCTGGCGATCGCACTCGCCAAGGGCGAGGAGCCGACCGGCGTCACCGGCTCGGTCAACAACGAGAACCGCGACGTTCCGGCCGTGCTGCTCGAGCCGGTCGCGGTCACGAAGGACAACATCAAGGAGTACATCGGCGAGCCGGACTTCCCCAAGCAGGCAGAGATCTGCGCGGGCAAGCTGGCGAGCAAGTGCGCGGCGGTCGGTCTGTCATGACCGCGACCACCGACGGCGGGGGATCGCGCGAGCGGTCCCCCGGCGCGGTGCCGATCTTGGAGCTCAAGGGAGTCTCCAAGCGGTTCGGCGCCGTGCGGGCACTGCACGAGGTCGACTTCGACGTCACGGCGGGCGAGGTCACCGCGCTCGTCGGCGACAACGGCGCCGGCAAGTCGGTGACGATCAAGTGCATCGCCGGGATCCACCCGATCGACGGCGGCGAGATCCTCTGGGAGGGCAAGCCGGTCTCGATCCACGGACCCAAGGACGCGGCGGCGCTGGGGATCGAGGTCGTCTACCAGGACCTCGCCCTCGCCGACAACCTCGACGTCGTGCAGAACATGTACCTCGGCCGCGAGGAGGTCACGCCGCTGAAGGCGCTCGACGAGACGAAGATGGAGCAGCGCTGCAGCGAGACGCTCAGCTCGCTGTCGGTGACGACGATCCGCTCGGTGCGCCAGACCGTCGCCGGCCTGTCGGGCGGCCAGCGCCAGTCGATCGCGGTCGCCAAGGCGGTGATGTGGAACTCGCGCCTGGTCATCCTCGACGAGCCGACGGCCGCGCTCGGCGTCGCCCAGACGCGACAGGTGCTCGACCTCGTCAAGCGCCTCGCCGACCAGGGCCTGGCGGTCATGCTCGTGTCGCACAATTTGCACGACATCTTCGAGGTCGCCGACCGCATCACCGTCCTGCGCCTCGGCCAGGACGTCGCGCGCTTCACGACGCGCGAGACGACGCAGCGCGAGGTCGTCGAGGCGATCACCGCGGGCACGCTGTCGACCGTCCCCGGTCAGGAGGAGGAGATCACCGCATGAGTGCGATCACGCCACCGATCCCGTCGCCGGCCGCCGCCCCGAGCGCGACGCTCGGCGCGTACGCCCGGCGCTGGGTCGACAACGTCAAGGGCGGCGAGCTCGGCAGCCTGCCGATCATCCTCGGCCTGCTCGTCATCGGCGTCGTCTTCCAGGTGCAGAACGACCGCTTTTTGACCGCCGGGAACATGGTCAACCTCATGGTCCAGGGCGCCGCCTTCGCGCTCGTCGCGATGGGCATCGTCTTCGTCCTGCTGCTCGGTGAGATCGACCTCTCGGTCGGTTACGTGTCGGGCGTCGCCGGGGTGTTGACGGCGCTGCTGCTGCTGCCCGACGGCTCGCAGGTGCCGACCTGGCTGGCGATCCTCGCCGCGCTCGGCGCCGGCGTCGCGATCGGCACCCTGCACGGCGTCGTCATCACGAAGATCGGGATCCCCTCGTTCGTCGTGACGCTTGCGGGCCTGCTGGCCTGGAACGGCGTCGTGCTGCTGCTGATCGGCAGCCGCGGCACCGTCGTCCTGCAGGACGACTTCGTCATCGGCTTCGCCAACGACTTCGTCCCCGAGTTCACCTCCTGGGTCCTCGTCGTGCTGAGCGTCGGCGCCTACGCCGCCGTCCAGCTGTGGGGCCTGCGCACGCGCGCCGCGGCCGGGCTGAGCAACGACCCGCTGCTGATCGTCGGGCTGCGGATCGCAGGGCTGCTGCTCGCGCTCGGCTTCGTCGTGTGGGTCGTCAACCAGAACCGCGGCCTGCCCTACGTGGCGGTGCTCGTCGGCGTGCTGCTCGTGTTCTGGACCTACGTCCTGCGCCGCACGCGCTTCGGCCGTCACGTCTACGCCGTCGGCGGCAACGCCGAGGCGGCGCGGCGTGCGGGCATCGACGTCGACCGGATCCGCATCGCCTGCTTTGCGATCTGCTCGCTGATGGCGGCCGTCGGCGGCATCGTGCTGGCCTCGCGGCTGCGCTCGGTCGACACGAACGCCGGTGGCGGCGAGATCCTGCTGTACTCGATCGCGGCAGCGGTGATCGGCGGCACCTCGCTGTTCGGCGGGCGCGGGCACATCAAGTCGGCGCTGCTCGGCGCGCTCGTGATCGCCGGCATCGCCAACGGCCTGGGGCTGCTCGGCCTCAGCTCGGGAACGAAGTTCGTCGTCACCGGCATGGTGCTGCTGCTGGCCGTCGCCGTCGACTCGATCTCGCGCCGCGGGCGCGAGCAGTCCGGCAGAGCATGAACGGGGCCACGGAGGGCCTGGAGGGTAAGGTCGCGCTCGTCACCGGCGCCAGCCGCG
Source organism: uncultured Solirubrobacteraceae bacterium (assembly GCA_963756465.1). Taxonomy (GTDB): domain Bacteria; phylum Actinomycetota; class Thermoleophilia; order Solirubrobacterales; family Solirubrobacteraceae; genus CADCVQ01. Next base: position 89,436 of record CAVWNK010000001.1, on the reverse strand, counting down.
GCATCGGCGCCGCGGTTGCGCACCGGCTGGCGGACGCCGGCGTCGCGCTCGGCCTCGCCTCGCGCAGCGGCGACGACCTCGGGATCGCGGGCGCGGTGGCGGCACCCACCGACGTGCGCGATCCCGCGCAGCTCGACGCGCTCGTGGCGGCGACGGTCGAGGCCCACGGGGGCCTGGACATCGTCGTCGCCAACGCCGGCGTCGGCGCCTACGGGCCGTTTCTCGAGCTCGACCCCGAGCAGCTCGAGCTCATGATCGACGTCAACCTCAAGGGCGTGCTGTACACCGCTCGGGCCGCGCTCGCGCACCTGATCGAGCGCAAGGGCGACTTCGTCTCGCTGGCGTCGGTCGCCGGCGTCAACGCGTTCCCCGGCGAGGCGGTCTACAACGCCTCGAAGTTCGGTCAGGTCGGCTTCGTCCGCGCGCTCGACATCGAGCTGCGCGAGCACGGCGTGCGCTGCTCGAACATCTGCCCCGGCGGCGTCGCGACGGACTTCGCGATCGGCACCGGCCGCACCGAGGGCATGCCCGAGCTGGAGGGGATGATGACCCCCGACGACGTCGCGCAGGTCGTGCTGTTCGCGCTCACGCGGCCGCGCTCGATGCGCCTCATGACGACGACGTTCCGGCCGATGAGCGAGGGCTCGTGGGGCTAGCCTGGGGCATCCTCTCGACGGCGCGGATCGGGGGGCGCCTCGTCGAGGGTGCGAACAAGACCGCCGCGGCCGAGATCGTCGCGGTCGCCAGCCGCAACGAGGCGTCGGCGCAGCGCTTCGCCGAGATCCACGGCATCCCCCGCGCGCACGGCTCCTACGAGGCGCTGCTCGCCGATCCGGCGATCGAGGCGGTGTACGTGCCGCTGCCCAACAGCATGCATGTCGAGTGGACGCTGCGGGCGCTGGAAGCGGGCAAGCACGTGCTCTGCGAGAAGCCGATGGACCGCCGTCCCGAACAGGTCGCGCGCGCCTTCGACCTCGCCGCCGAGCGCGGCCTCGTGCTGTCGGAGGCGTTCATGTGGCGCCACAACCCGCAGACCGCGCGGCTGCGCGAGCTGCTCGCCGAGGGCGCGGTCGGCGACGTGCGCCTCGTGCGCGCCTGCTTCTCGTTCATGCTCACCCGCGACGTCGACGTGCGCCTCGATCCGGCGCTCGACGGCGGCGCGCTGATGGACGTCGGCTGCTACGCCGTCAGCGGAGCGCGGCTGGCCGCCGGCGGCGATCCGCTCAGCGTCTGCGCCGAGGTCGTCACCGGCCCGACCGGCGTCGACATCCGCCTCACCGGGCTGCTGCGCTTCGACGGCGACGTGCTCGGCGTCGTCGACTGCGGCCTCGACGTGCCCAGCCGCAGCGAGCTCGAGATCTGCGGCACCGAGGGCCGCATCGTGCTGCCCGACCCGTGGCATGCGATCGCGCCGCGGATCGTCGTCGAGCGCGGCAACGAGCAGGAGATCGTCACCGTCGAGCCCGCCGACAGCTACGCGCTGGAGCTCGAGGACATGGCCGCGGCGATCCGCGCAGAGCGCGCCCCGCTGCTCGGGCGCGACGACGCGCTCGGCCAGGCGCGGACGATCGCGGCGCTCTATCGCTCGGCCGCAGAGGGCCACGCGGTGGCGGTCGGATGAGCGGCGCGCTGCGGGTCGCGATCGCGGGCTACGGGCTGGCCGGCGAGGTCTTCCACGCGCCGCTCGTCGCGGCGACCGAGGGCTTGTCGCTCGTCGCGGTGACGACCTCCGACGCGCGCCGTGCCGAGCGCGCGCGAGCCGCGTACCCGGGCATCGAGGTCGATGCCGACGCCGACGAGCTGCTGCGCCGGCGTGCCGGCGACCTCGATCTGCTCGTCGTCGCGACGCCGAACCGGATCCACGTCCCGATCGCCCGGCGTGCGCTGACGCACGGCGTCGCGGTCGTGATGGACAAGCCGGTCGCCGCGAGCGCGGCGCCGGCGGCGGCGCTGGTGGACGACTTCCGCGCGGCGGGCGTCCCGTTCACCGTCTTTCAGAACCGCCGCTGGGACGGCGACTTCTTGACCGTGCGGCGGCTGCACGAATCCGGCGCGCTCGGCGACATCACGCGCTTCGAGTCGCGCTACGAGCGCTTCCGACCCGAGGTCAGCGCGGACGCCTGGCGCGAGCTGCCCGATGCCGACGAGGGCGGCGGCCTGCTGCTCGACCTCGGCGCGCACCTCATCGACCAGGCGCTCAGGCTGCTCGGGCCGCCCGCCCGCGTGTTCGCCGAGATCGCCGTGCGGCGCGCGGGCGCGCAGGTCGACGACGACGTCTTCGTCGCGCTCGAGCACGCCGGCGGCGTGCGCTCGCATCTGTGGATGAGCGCGATCGCGCCCGTCGGCGGCCGCTCGCTGCGGTTGAGCGGCACGCGCGGCGGGATCCAGACGCCGGGCCTGGATCCGCAGGAGGACCAGCTCGTCGCCGGTCTGCGGCCGGGCGACGAGGGCTGGGGCGCGGGCCAGCCAGCGCGCGTCGTGGACGTCGACGGCGAGCGGACCGTGCCGGTCACGGCCGGCGCGTACGAGCAGTTCTACGCGGGCGTGCGCGATGCGCTTGCGGGCGGCGCCGAGATGCCCGTCGACGCGCGCGACAGCGTCGCCGTGCTGCGCGTCGTCGAGGCCGCGCGTGCGAGCGCGCGCGCCGCCACCGTCATCGAGCTATCTATGCAGGAGGAGCGGTCATGCTGAAGACGAGCCTTGGCATCTGGGCGATGGGACCGATGGTCACGCGCTTCAACCCGGGCGGCTACAAGCCCGAGCTGGCCGGGGTCAGCACCGCGCAGCACGTGCGCACCGCCGTCGCTGGGCTCGAGGGGTTCATCGACGACTACGAGTTCCACTTCCCGCAGGAGCTCTCCGACGACAACCTCGAGGAGGTGCGCGAGGCCCTCGCCGGCCACGGCATCTACGCGATCGCCAGCGGGCTTCACCTCGACAACCGCTTCGCCCGCGGGGGCCTCTCGTCGCCCGACGACGAGGTCCGCGCGCAGGCCATCCAGCAGTCGCTCGCCTGCGCGGACTTCGCCGGCCGGATCGGTGCCAAGATGATCCTCTGGCCCGGGATCGAGGGCTACAACTACCCCTTCCAGACGCCCTACGCGCAGAGCTGGGAGCTGCTGTTCGACGGCATCCGCCGCATCGCCGAGCAGCTCGCCGAGCACGGACAGGTGCTGCTGCTCGAGCACAAGAACTCCGAGCCCGCGATGAAGATCTTCATGGGCAACGTCGGGATGACGCTGCACGTCATCCACACGCTGCGCACGCTGGGCGTCCAGAACGTGCAGGTCAACATGGACTGGCAGCACCTGATCATGAACGGCGAGAACCTCGGCGAGTACGCTGCGCTGCTCGCGCTCGAGGGGCTGCTGGGCCACCAGCACGCGAACTCCGGCTGGGGCACGTTCGACGACGACAACATGGTCGGCGCGACGGCCTTCATGGAGACGCTCGAGCTCGCCGTCGAGCTGCGGCGGGCGGGATACGGCGTGCGCGGCGAGCGGCTGGGCTTCGACCTGTACCCGTACACCGAGGACGCCGTCGACGTCGTCAAGCGCAGCGTCCTGCAGTGGCGCTTCATCGACGCCGCCGCCGCGCGGATCGACGCCGAGGCGCTGCGCGAGGCGCAGTCGCGCAAGGACGCGATCCGCGCCTACGAGCTCGTGTACGCGGCGCTCGGCGCGTGACGTGACGCTGCTGGCCGGCCTCGACATCGGCACGTCGTCGGTCAAGGGCCTGCTCGTCGACGCCGCTGACGGGCGCGTCGTGGCGCGCGCCGAGGCCGAGCATCCGCTCAGCACGCCGCGCCCGGGCTGGGCCGAGCAGGACCCTGAGCACTGGTGGGCCGGCGCGCAGGCCGTGCTCGCGGCCCTCGGCGACGACGGCGCGATCGACGCCATCGGCCTCTCCGGGCAGATGCACGGGCTCGTCGCGCTCGACGCGGCCGGCGCCGTCCTGCGCCCGGCGATGCTGTGGAACGACGGGCGCACCGGCGCCGAATGCCGGGAGATCGAGCAGCGGATCGGCCTCGACGCGCTGATCGCGCAGACCGGCAACCGCGCGCTGACGGGCTTCACCGCCCCGAAGCTGCTGTGGCTGGCGCGCCACGAGCCCGAGCTGTACGGGCGGATCGACCGCATCATGCTGCCCAAGGACTACGTCCGCCTGCGCCTCTGCGGCGAGCACGCGACCGACGTCGCCGACGCCTCCGGGACGCTGCTGTTCGACGTCGCGGGGCGGCGCTGGAGCGATGCGGTGCTGGCGCGGCTCGACGTCGATCCGGACTGGCTGCCGCCGGCGCTGGAGTCGCCGGCGCTCAGCGGCGTGACCGCGGGCGGCACGCCCGTCGCGGCCGGTGCCGGCGACCAGGCCGCGGGCGCGCTGGGCGTCGGCGTCGACCGGCCGGGGCGGGCGGGGCGTGCCGGGGCGGCGTCGATCGTGCTCGGCACGTCGGGCGTCGTCTTCGCCCCGTCGCAGACGTTCGCCGCCGATCCGCAGGCGCGCGTGCATGCCTTCTGTCACGCCGTCCCGGGGGCATGGCACAGCATGGGCGTCATGCTCTCCGCCGCCGGCTCGCTGCGCTGGCTGCGCGACGCCGTCGCGCCGGGCAGCGACTACGCCGCGCTCGTCGGCGAGGCCGAGCGCTGGCAGCCCGGCGTCGAGGGCCTGACCTTCCTGCCCTATCTCGCGGGCGAGCGCACGCCGCACGCCGACCCCGACGCGCGCGGCGCGTTCACCGGGCTGTCGCTGCGCCACGACCGCGGCGCGCTCGTGCGCGCGGTGCTCGAGGGCGTCGCGTTCGGCCTGCGCGACGGGCTCGACCTCGTGTCGGAGAACACCTCCCCGCCCCCGTCGCTGGGGCGCGTCTCGGGCGGCGGCGCGCGCAGCCGCCTGTGGCTGCAGATCCTCGCCTCGGTGCTCGAGCTGCCGCTGCAGCGCACGGCCGTCGACGAGGGCGCCTCGTTCGGCGCCGCGCTGCTGGGCGGCGTCGCCGCCGGCGCCTTCGCCGACGTCCACGAGGCGGTCGCCGCGTGCGTGGCGCCGGGCGAGATCGTCGAGCCGGTGGCCGCCTGGGTCGAGCCCTATCGCGCGGCGCGCGAGCGCTTCGTGGCCCTCTATCCGGCGCTGCGCGGCGGGCAGGAATGACGCCCGTCCTGCTGTGCGACCTCGACGGCGTGCTCGTCGACTCGGCGCACGCGTTCGTGTCCGATCTGCGCGACGTGCCGGCGCTGGCCGCGCGGCTCGTCGCCTGACGGGCTATCCTCGCGCGCCGTGGGCACGTCCAAGCAGAAGGACCCGATCCAGAAGCTGCTGTCCGAGCTGCCGCCGGCGCTGTTCCTCGGAAATCCGACGGGGACCGTGGCGATCATGCAGGACAAGGTCGTCGACGCCGGCGGGGACCCCGACGAGGTGCTGGCGTGGGTGCGCGAGCACGGCGGCTATCCCGACAAGACGTTCGGCGTCCGCGCGCGGCAGGGGTTCGACATGCGCCCCAAGGCACGGAGCAAGCACTACTACGTCGTGCCAGAGGACGCGCTGAAATAGCTCGCGTCGCGCGGGATGCCCGGCCGGCACGGCTGCTGCGGCGCTACCACCGCCGCACCCGCCGCAAGGCGCCGTGGCTGCAGACGCTCGTGCTCGTCGCGCTGCTGCCGCTGCTGTCGGTGGTCTCGCGCGTGCGCATCAGCGGGCGCGAGAACATCCCGGACGGCGGCTACATCGTCGCCGCCAACCACCGCTCGAACGTCGACCCGCTGTTCGTCGCGATGGCGCTGCGCCGCCGTATCAGGTTCATGGGCAAGAGCGAGCTGTTCGCCGGCCGCTGGGGCGGGCTGATGAACCGGCTCGGCGCGTTCCCGGTGCAGCGCGGCGTCTGGGACACGGATGCCTTCCAGACCGCGGCGACGGTGCTGCGGCGCGGGCGCGTGATGAGCATCTTCCCCGAGGGCGGCGTGCACCGCGGGCGCGTCCCGGCGAAGTCGGGCGTCGGGCACATCGCGCATCTCGCCGCTGCGACGGTCCTGCCCGTGTACCTCGAGGGCGCGCGCTCGCTGTACACGCCGTGGCGCTGGCCGAAGGTGCGCGTCGTGATCGGCGCGCCGCTGCAGGTCGAGCACGATCCGCAGCCGTCGCGCGAGCGCTCCCAGCAGACCGCCCAGCGCATCCTCGACGCGATCTACGAGCTCGCCTGAGCCGTCCAGTCGACGCGCGCCGGCGTCGGTGCGCGGCGCAGCACGAGGTAGGCGAGCAGCAGCACGATCGCGATCGCCTCCGCGGCGATCGCCACGACGACCGCGCCGCGCAGCGTCGGCTCGGTGTAGTCGAACAGGCCCGCGTCGGTCATCGAGATCGCAAGCGAGACGAGCGCGCCCGCGGACAGCGCGACGCCGGCCAGCGCGCCCAGCGCAGCGCGGCGGGTCGCCAGCAGGACCGCGACGGCGCCCGCGCCCAGCCCGTTGAGCACGAACAACACGCCGATCGTCGGGACGTCGGAGATGAAGTCCGCGTACTGCTGCAGATGCACGGCCCCGACGACGATCGTCGCCAGCGCGCCGAGGTAGCGCAGCGCGTCGGTGAACCGCGACTTCATGTGACGGTCACCGTCGCCTTCATGAACGCGTGAAGCTCACAAAAGTAGTCAAACGTGCCGGGCTTGGAGAGCGTGAAGGACATGCGCTGACCCTTGCTCAGCGTGCCGGTGTCGAACACGCCGCGCAGCTCGCGCGCGGGGCCCGAGGTCGCGGTGTGCGGCGCGCTGTCGCGGTTGACGAACGTGATCGTCGTGCCGGCTGAAACCGTCACCGCCTCCGGCTCGAAGAGGAAGTTCTTGATCTCGACGGTGTCGGTCGCAACGGTCGTGCCGGGCTGCGCGCTCCGGGCCGGCGGCGCCGCTCGGGCCGTCTTGAGCGACGAACACGACGCCGGTCGCAAGGACGAGAGTCAGCCCGAGCAGGAGCGTGACGCGGTCGAGGATCGTGTGGGTGGTGTTCGACATCGACCCCTACTGCGGAGCGCACACCCAATCAGATCAACCGCCGCGAATTACCGCCACAATGTGAGCGGCTACGCGCCAGCTTCGCTGTTGCACGTTGACATCGCCGGCGAAGTGAGGACCGTACATGCCTCACGTAACGGGAGTGTCGGCGCCGCAAAACGGTGATCGCCGCGACCGAGAGATGGGGACGCCGTATCCGATGTCCGGCTCGCTCGCGCCCGGCCCGAGGCGCCAGGTCGATGACGAGGCAGGAGATCGGTCAGCCGATGCGCGCGACTGCGGAAGTCGCGGCGCGGCTGATCTTCCGCGGCGCCACGCCCGACTTGGGGCGGGCGGTCGCGGGATGAGCGCGGGGCAGACCACCCAGGACTGGCCGGCGATCAGCGATGACCAGGTCATGGCCGGCGTCAGAGATGGATCGGCGAATGCGTTCGGGGTGCTGTACGACCGCTACCACGAGCGGGCGTACCGGGTCGCGCGCGCGGTCTGCCGCGACCGCGGCCGTGCCGAGGAAGCCGTGCAGGAGACGTTCATCGCGATCTGGACGACGCGCGCCAACTACCGCAGCCAGGTCGGCAAGGTCGCCCCGTGGGTGCTGACCGTTGCGCGCCACAGGTCGATCGACATCGCCCGCCGCAACGGGCGCGACGCCGCGCACCAGACGACCGACACGCTGCTCGACACGCTCTGCGCACCCGGCGGCGTCGCCGAGCAGGTCGCTGCGCTCACCCAGACCCGCCATCTGCTCGACCTGCTGGCCGAGCTGCCAGACGCGCAGCGCGAGGTCATCACGCTCGGCTTCTACGGGGAGCTCAGCCACAGCGAGATCGCCGCCCTGCTCGACCTCCCGGCGGGCACGGTCAAGGGCCGCATGCGCCTCGGACTGCAACGGCTGCGCGCCGACCTCCAGCGCTGACGACGCCGGCTCTTAGGCGACGAGCGCCTTGAAGGCGCGACCGCGCGCCTCGAAGTCGGCGAACTGATCGAACGATGCGCAGGCCGGCGACAGCAGCACGACGTCACCCGCCGCGGCCGTCGCCCGCGCGCGCGCGACGGCGGTCGCGAGGTCGCCGCAGCGCTCGCCGCCGGCCTCGCGCTCGATCCGCTCGGCGTCCGCGCCGATCAGATAGGTGGCGAACGCCTTGCCGCGCAGCGGCGCGAACGCCTGCCCCTTGCCCTGGCCGCCGAGGATGAGGTGCACGCGCACGTCGCCGGCGAAGCTCGCCAGCGCGACGAGCGTCGAGGCGACGTTCGTCGCCTTGGAGTCGTTGACGAACAGCACGCCGTCGACGCGCCCGACCTCCTCGAGCCGGTGCTCGACGCCGGCGAACGTCGCCAGCCCGGCGCGGACCGCGTCGCGGTCGATCCCGCGCGCGAGCGCGATCGCGGCCGCGGCCGCCGCGTTGGCACGGTTGTGCGCGCCGCGCAGTCCGATCTCGTCGTGGGCGATCAGCGGATCGCCGTCCCACCACAGCTGGCCGGCGCGGTCGTCGAGCGCGCCGCCGGCACCGAACGGCACGCGCCGCGCGCAGCCGCCGAGATCCTCCACCTGCAGTCCGAACGGGTGCACCGCGACGTCGTCGTGGCCCTGCCGCGCGAACACCTGCAGCTTGGCGGCGAGGTAATCGGCGAGCGTGCCGTGGCGGTCGAGGTGGTCGGCCGCGACGTTCAGCAGGACGGCGCCCTCGGGCGCGAACGCGAGCGTGTCCTCGAGCTGGAACGAGCTCGCCTCGCAAACGACGGTCGCGCCCTCGCCGAGCTCGCCGACGAGGCCGCTGACGGCCGTGCCGACGTTGCCGGCGACGGCGACCGGTAGTCCGGCCTCACGATGGATGTGGCCGAGCAGCTCGACGGTCGTCGTCTTGCCGTTCGTGCCCGTCACCGCGACGAACGCGTTGGCCAGCAGCCGCCAGCCGAGCTCGAGCTCGCCGAGCACCGGCACGCCGCGCGCGCGGGCGGCCGCGATCACCGCCGCCTCGCGCGGAACGCCCGGCGACTTGACGACCGCTCGCGCGGCTGGGAGGAACGCGACCCCGTCGGTCTGCAGATGGGCCTCGATCCCGTCGGGGACGATCGCCGGCGCGCCGCTGTCGACGACGACGACCTGCTCGCCGCGCGCCATCAGCGTCCGCGCCGCGGCCACCCCCGACCGCGCCAGCCCGACGACGAGCCACGGGCCCGGCGGCAGCGGCGGGCGCTCACGCAACGGAGGCCTGGTAGAGCGTGAACCCGATCGCGCTGCAGATCGCCGCGATGATCCAGAAGCGCAGGATGATCTTCGTCTCCGACCAGCCCAGCAGCTCGAAGTGGTGGTGGATCGGGGCCATCAAGAACGGCCGCTTGCGGAAGGTCTGAAACGAGAAGACCTGGATCATCACGCTGAGCGCTTCGACGACGAAGATGCCGCCGAGCAGGATCAGCAGGATCTCGGTCTTCGTCATCACGGCCAGGCCGGCGATCGCGCCGCCGAGCGCCAGCGAGCCCGTGTCCCCCATGAAGATCGTCGCGGGGAAGGCGTTGAACCACAGAAACCCGACGCAGGCCCCGACGACGCAGGCCGACAGGATCGCGAGGTCGTGCTGGCCGGTCGTGATGAACGTGATCCCGATATAGGCGAGCGCGACGATCGCCGCGCAGCCGGCGGCCAGCCCATCCAGACCGTCGGTGAGGTTGACCGCGCTCGTCGTGCCCGCCACGACGATGTAGATCATCCCCAAGAACGGGATCCCGGCGAAGAAGCTCAGATCGATCTGGTAGTCGACGACGCGCAGGCGCAGCGTCTGCGGCAGGCCCGCCTTCTCGGTCGCGATCCACCACAGGCCGACGGAGATGACGATCGTCATGCCGAGCTTCATGCGCGCGCTGAGCCCGAGCGAGCGGCGTCGCACGATCTTCGTGTAGTCGTCGGCGAAGCCGAGCAGCGCGCAGCCGACGAGCGCGCCGAAGACCCCGACCGACCGCCAGTCGTACTCGCCGAGGATGAGGAACGGCACCGAGATCGCCAGGACGATGATGATCCCGCCCATCGTCGGGGTGCCGGCCTTGACGTGGTGCTTGGCCGGCCCCTCCTCGCGGATGAACTGGCCGAACTCGCGCTGCTGCAGGAAGGCGATGAACTTCGGCGACAGGAAGATGCAGATGAGCAGCGCCGCGGTACCGGCGATGAGGACCTCGCCCATGGGCCGATTACTCCCCCGCCGTCGCTTGCAGGCCGCGCGCGACGACCTCCAGGCCGACGCCGCGCGAGCCCTTGACGAGCACCGTGTCGCCGGGCGTGACGATCTCGAGCAGCTGCTCCGTCGCCGCGGCGGCGTCGGTCGTCACGTACAGCAGGCCGCGGAACGATCCGGCCATCGCCACCGCGCGCGGACCGACGGTCACGAGCACGTCGATCCCGCGGCGCGTGGCGTAGTCGCCGATCTCCGCATGGAAGCGCTGCTCCTGCGGGCCGAGCTCGAGCATGTCGCCGAGCACGGCGATGCGGCGCCCGGACGGAGGTCCGGACGCGGCCAGGTCGTCGAGGGCCGCGCGCATCGACATCGGGTTGGCGTTGTAGCAGTCGTCGATGACGAGCACCGGTCCGGGCAGCTCGATCCGCTCGCCGCGCAGCGCGCTCAGCCGGACATCGAGCAGCCCATCGGCCGGCTCGACGCCGACCGCCCGTGCCGCGGCGAGCGCCGCGAGCGCGTTGAGGCGCATGTGCTGCGAGCTGAACGGCAGCTCGAGGCCGTCGGGCAGCGCGGCGACGTCGCCGCCGGGCCCGAACGTCACGGTCTGCAGGTCGTCGCGCAGGTACGCGTCGAGCAGCGGCTCGTCGGCGGGCAGGACCGCCGTCGCGCCCGGCTTGAGGTCGGCGAGCAGCTCGGCCTTCGCGGCCGCGATCGCCTCCAGCGAGCCGAGCAGCTCGAGGTGCACCGGCCCGACGTTGACGATCACGCCGACGTCGGCCTCCGCGATCGCCGCGAGCTCGGCGATCTGGCCGCTGCCGCGCATCGCCAGCTCGAGCACGAGCACCTCGGTGCCGGCGGGCGCGGCGAGGATCGACAGCGGCAGCCCGATCTCCGTGTTGAGGTTCTCGCGGCTGGCGACGACGCGCCGATGCGGCGCGAGCATCGCCGCGAGCACGTCCTTCGTCGACGTCTTACCCGTCGAGCCGGTGATCGCGACGACCGTCGCGCCGAGCGCTCGTCGCCACGAGCGCGCCAGCGCCTGCATCCCGGCGAGCGGGTCGTCGGCGGCGAGCAGCACCCCCGCGCCGTCGGCGGCGAGCGCGTGCTCGGGCGCGACGAGGACGCCCCATGCACCGGCCGCGAGCGCCGCACCAGCGTAGATGCCGCCGTCGACGTTGCTCCCGGTGAGGCCGACGAAGAGGTCGCCGGGCCGCACGTCGCGAGAGTCGATCGTGACGCGCTGCGGGCCGGGCGGGCCCTCGCCGGGAGCGCGCAGCGCGGGCCGCACGAGCCGCACTCCGGCCGCCTCGGCGACGACCTCAGGCGACCAGTCGCGCACGCAGCGCCTCCCGCGCGACGGTGACGTCGTCGAACGGCAGCCGGCGCCCGTCCTCGAACTCCTGGCCCTGTTCGTGGCCCTTGCCGGCGATGACGACGACGTCACCGGGGCGGGCGAGCTGCACGGCGCGCTCGATCGCGGCATGGCGGTCGACGATCGCCTCGGTCGCGGCGCGGTTCTCGATCCCCGCGAGGATCTCGTCGACGATCGCGGCCGGGTCCTCCGAGCGCGGGTTGTCGGAGGTGACGATCGTGTGGTCGGCCAGGCGCGCGGAGATCTCCCCCATCTGCGGGCGCTTGCCGCGATCGCGGTCGCCGCCGCAGCCGAAGACGCAGTGCAGGCGCCCGGATGTCAGCGGCCGCGCCGCCGTCAGCACGTTCTCCAGCGAGTCGGGGGTATGCGCGTAGTCGACGAGAACGGCGAACCGCTGCCCCTCGTCGACGGGCTCGAAGCGCCCCGGCACGCGGCCGGCCTCGGGCAGCGCCGCGGCGATCGCGGCGTCGTCGACGCCGAGCGCCCGCACGGCGGCGACCGCGCCGAGCACGTTCATGACGTTGAAGCGCCCGGGCAGCGGCGAGTGCAGCCGCAGGCCGCCGGCAGTGAACGACGAGCCGGTGAACGCGCTCTCGATCGCGGTCGCGCGCAGGTCGGCGCCCGCGCTGTCGATCGCGACGGTGACGAGCGTCGGCACGACGCCGCGTAGCTGCGCGGCGAGCCGCGCGCCGTAGGGATCGTCGATGTTGACGACCGCGACCTGCGGCCGGCCCTCGACGAAGAGCCTGCATTTGGCGCTGAAGTAGTCCTCCATCGTGGGATGGAAGTCGAGGTGGTCCTGCGTCAGGTTCGTGAAGATCGCGGCCGCCCAGTGGATCGCGTCGGCGCGGCCGAGCGCGAGCGCGTGACTGGAGACCTCCATCACGCAGTGGCTGTCGCCGCCGTCGCGCATCGCGGCGAACGTCGCCTGCAGGTCGATCGCCTCGGGCGTCGTGCGCGACACCGCGTGCTCGATGCCGCCGACGATCGAGGTGACCGTGCCGAGCAGCCCCGTCCGCTCGCCCGCGGCCTCCAGCAGCGCGCGCACGAGGTACGTCGTCGTCGTCTTGCCGTTCGTGCCGGTGACGCCGATCGTGCGCAGCGCCGCGGTCGGGTCGCCGTGCAGGCGCGCGGCGGCGGGCGCCATCGCGGCGCGCACGTCCTCGACGACGACCTCGGGGACGCCGAGCGCGAGCGGGTGGTCGACGACGAGCGCGACCGCACCGCGCGCGACGGCGTCGGCGGCGAAGTCGTGCCCGTCGCGCGTGAAGCCGCGCACGCAGAAGAAGACGGTGCCCGGCCCCACGCGGCGGTTGTCGTAGGCCAGCGCCGCGACCACGACAGGCGGGAGGTCGGAGGCGACGGCGCCGAAGAGCTCACGCAGCGTCATGGGTCGGTCCGTCCAGAAGCCGATCGTCTCAAGGCTCGTGACGTCGATGCAGGGAGATGACGGTCGGAAAGCTCGGTCGCTTGATCGGGCCAGGATAGTTGCCCAGCGAGCGTGCCCGGAGCCGGTCCAGCGATCGGCACGTCCTCGATCGCTGATCGACCCACCAGATGGTTGATTGCGCGGCCGGGGCCGTCAGATGTGCGTGGATCGCGGATGCAGGGCGCTGCGGGCAGAAGGTGCACAGTGCCAGCGGCACGGGCGCCTTCGGCCCGTGGCGATCCTGCGCCGCGAGGCGCGTGCAGATGATGATGCCGGTCGTGGAATCGACCATCTACCCCTTGGGTGCGATGCCCAGATAGGGCAGCGCGAAGCGCATGATCTCCCGGAACGCCGGCGCCGCGACCTCGGAGCCGTAGATCTCGCCACGCGGCTCGTCGACCATCACCGTCACGAGCAGCTTGGGCCGCTTGGCGGGCGCGAAGCCCACGAACGATCCGATGTAGCGCGTCTCGGAGTACTCGCCGGTCGCGCGATCGACCTTGTTCGCCGTGCCGGTCTTGCCGGCGAGCGAGTAGCCGGGGATCGCAACCTGGCTGGCCGTGCCGCCGGCCTCGACGACGCCCTCGAGCATGCCGCGGATCTGCGCCGCGGTCGTCGGCGAGATGACCCGCTCGCCGCGCGGCGTCGGGCTGCGTACGCCACCGATCTCGGAGATGATCCGGGGGCTGCGCATGATCCCGCCGTTGGCGATCGCCGCGTACGCGGTCGCAAGCTGCAGCGGCGTCACGGATTCGCCCTGGCCGATCGGCAGGTTGCCCATCGACGAGCCCGAGTACCTGTCGAGCTTGAGCACCTGGCCGGCCTCCTCGGCGGGCAGCTCGACGCCCGTCTTCGTACCGAAGCCGAAGCGCCGCACCCACCGATCGAAGCGCGCGGCGCCGAGGCGCTGGCCGATCCGCACCGTGCCGACGTTGCTGGACTGCGCGAGGATCTGCGACGTCGACAGATCGACCGTCCCGCGCTCGTGGGCCTCCTTGATCTCGCGGTCGGCGACCGTGATCGTCGGCGGCAGGTTGAAGACGTCGTCGGGTGAGACGACCTTCTCCTCCAGCGCGCCGGCGACCGTGAAGGCCTTGAACGTCGAGCCGGGCTCGTAGTTGAAGCCGACGGCGCGGTTCTGGGCCGCGTACGCGGGCGCGCCGGCGCTGTCGTTGGCATCCACGCGCGGCCAGTTGGCGAGCGCGAGGATCGTGTTGGAGTACGGGTCCATCACGAGCGCCGTCGCGCCCTTCGGCCGCCATGCGAGGCCGACCTGCGCGAGGACGTCCTCGACCTTGCCCTGCAGCTCGGCGTCGAGCGTCAGCCGCAGGTCCCTGCCGGCCTCGGCGCGCTTGGTCTCCTGCAGCACGATCGGCTTGCCGAGCGCGTCCTTGACGATCCGGCGCGTGCCGTCGCTGCCCTGCAGGACCCGGTCCTTGGCGTACTCGAGCCCGGCCAGGCCGTCGCCGTCGGTGCCGACCCAGCCGAGCACCTGCGACGCCAGCCACTTGCGCGGGTACTGACGCCGCGAGCTGGGGATGAACTGCAGCCCGTCGAGCTTGAGCTGCTTGACCTTCGCCGACTGCGTCTGGGGCATGTTGCGCGCGAGGTAGACGAAGCCGCTGCGCTCGGACAGCTTGCCGAGGACCTTGACCTGGCTCGTGCCCAGCAGCGGGGCGAGCCGGCGAGCGGCCAGCAGCGGCTTCTTGATCAGGTACGGCGTGGCGGCGATGTCCTCGGCCGGCTCGGAGACGGCGAGCTCGACGCCGTTGCGGTCGACGATCGCGCCGCGGCGCGCGGGCACGTCGAGCTGCTCGACCTGCTGCGTGCTGGCGACGGCCTGCAGCGACTCGCCGCGGACCGCGCCCAGCCAGGTCGCGCGGATCCCGGCGATCGCGAGCAGCGCGAGGAAGAGCGCGAACAGCAGCCCGATTCGCCGCTCGGTGAGGCCGGCTATGGGGTCGTCACCCCGCCTGAGGCCGTCGTCGCCGGTGCGGCCGCTGCGGGCGCGCTCGCCGCGGGCGCGGAGACGGCCGGCGTCGCCGCGCCGTTGGCCGCCGCCCCGGCGGCGGTGCCGCGGTGGCGGTCGGCGCGGTCGGCGGCGCGGTATTCGCCGCCGCGGTCGCGGTCGTGCCCGCAGCGGGCGTCGTCGCGGTCGCGGCGGGCGCGCTCGGACCGGCCTGGCCGGTGAGCGCCGTCACGCTGCTCTGCACGGTCATGAGGCCGGCGGGCCCGGCGATCTCGCGGTTGGGCGCGCGCATGCGGCGCGCGGCGCGCAGGCCGTCGGAGCTCAGCGCCCCGGCGCGCAGGTAGGACACGTCGGCGGGCTCGGGCATGACGAAGCCGCGCGCGCCGGCCATCGCCTGGATGCGGTCGCCGCTGCTCAGCCGCGAGACCTCGCCGCGCAGCGTCGCGTTGCTGCGCTCGAGCGTCGCGGCGGTCTCGACGGCGCGGCCGATGCCGCTGTTGAGCTTCAGCAGCGAGACCTGCATCGCGACGATCCCGATCAGGCCGAAGGCGACGATCACGACCCACGCGCGGCTGCGCACGAGGCGGTCCATCGTGCGGCTGCCGGAGACCTCCATCGTCGCCTCGGCGACGCGCAGCACGAGGTTGGCGCCACCGGACGCGATCCGCAGCGGCGGGCGCGACGGCGTGCGCGGCCGGCGGGTCGGCATCGGGGTCGGCGCGAGCACCGCCTCGGAGATCGCCAGCGCGCGGGAGTCGACGCGCGCGCGGGGCGGTCGTACTGGGCCCGAGGTCCGGCGTGCGACGGCGGGCGCGTGTGCGCGTGCGCGCGCGCTGCGGTCGTCGGCACGGGCAGCGGCGGAGCGGCTCATCCTTGATCCTCCCTGAGCTTCGATGCGACGCGCAGCCGGGCCGACCGCGCGCGTGGGTTGGCGGCGACCTCGCCCGCTGTGGGCGCGATCGCACGGCGGCTGACGAGCTCCGCCTCCGGCTCACGCCCGCAGGCGCAGATCGGCAGGTCGGGCGGGCAGATGCAACCCTGCGCCCGCGCGGCGAGGAAGCGCTTGACGCGCCGGTCTTCGAGCGAGTGAAACGAGATCGCCGCCAGGCGGCCGCCGGGGCGCAGCAGCCCCCAGGCGAGCGGCAGCGCGGCGTCGAGCTGGCCGAGCTCGTCGTTGACGGCGATCCGCAGGGCCTGGAAGACGCGCTTGGCCGGGTGGCCGGCGGCGAAGCGCGCGGGCGCCGGGATCGCGCGGGAGATGACGTCGACGAGCGCGATCGTCGTCTCGATCGGCGCCTTCTGGCGGGCGCGGACGATCGCGCGGGCGATCGGGCGGGCGTAACGCTCCTCGCCGAGGTCGCGGAAGATCGCCTCGAGATGGCGCGACTCGGACGCGTTGACGAGCTTGAAGGCGGAGTCCTCGATCGCGGGGTCCATGCGCATGTCCAGCGGCGCGTCGTAGGAGTACGAGAAGCCGCGCTGCCAGGTGTCGATCTGCATCGACGACATGCCGAGGTCCATGAGGATGAGATCCACGTGCACGCCCTCGTCCTGCAGCCGCGCGAGGCCGTCGACGAACGACGCGCGGATGAAGCGCGCGGTCGCTGCCAGCTCGGGCTCGATCTCCGCGAAGCGCTCGCCCGCGACCGGATCGCGGTCGATCGCGATCAGCGTGCCCGACGCGCCGATCCGGCCCGCGAGCAGGCGCGCGTGGCCGCCCGCACCGAACGTGCAGTCCACGACGGTCTGACCGGGCCGCGGGTCGAGCAGCTCGATCGCCTCGCCGGCGAGAACCGGCACGTGGGGAATCGTCATGTCAAGCAGTGTTGCCAAGGGATGTGGTGATCTCGTCGACATCGGAAGCGAGTGCGTCGTTGTAGGTCGCCCACGTGCTGCGGTCCCAGATCTCCAGGGCGTCGCCGACCCCGGTCACGACGACGTCCTTGTCGAGGCTCGCGTGGTCGAGCAGGAAGCCCGGCAGGCCGACGCGGCCGGCCCCGTCGAGGTCGGTGTCCAGCGAGTTGGCGGCGAAGAAGCGCTTGAGCTTCTGCGCGTCCTTGGAGAGCGGGTGCAGCCCGTGCAGCGCGACGGCCGTGTACTCGTCGTAGGCCGCGGGCGTCCACAGCGCGACGCAGCGCTCGAGGCCCTTGGCGAGGACGACGCCGCCGGCGAGCTCGGCGCGAAAGCGAGCGGGAACGGTGAGACGGTTCTTCGCATCGAGCGTGTAATCGAAGGTTCCGCGGAAGGCCATTGAGGGGGTGTGACCGAAGGGTTCGGAGCCGGAGTGGAGGGGTGGGAGGAGCCCCTCCACTCCGGCTCGCTGGCTGCGACGCTATCCCACCTTCCCCCACTTAGCAACTCATTTTGCATGCTTTCTCCCACCAGGCGACACAACCTTCGTCCAGTTTGCGAAAAACCGCTGTCTGAGCAGGGATTTTCGCGGTGGAGGCCGAGACCCCTCGCTGCGCCGGATTGCGAGCGGCGCGTTGCAGGTCTCGCACACGGGCGCGATCTTGCAGCGCGGGCAGGATTCCGCCGGTCGGTGTGCTGTGGCCCTGCGGCGCTGCCGGAGCGCCCGCGACAGCTCGTCGGTCGGCGCGCGGCCGACGAAAAACCGGCGCGACGCCCCGCTCAGCCGTGCAGGCCGTGGGCGACGACGGCGCCGATCAGGAGCATCACGGCGGGCACGAGCACGAGCGCGACGACGAGCTGGATCTTCGGCGCCGCCCTCGCCGCCGCATCGCGCAGGCCGCGCGCCTGCTCGGCGCGGGCCTCGGCGGCGAGCGCCGCGAGCGCCGGCGTGAGCGGTGCGCCGTGCAGGTCGGCGCGCGCGATCGCGGCGGCGAGCGTCGCCACGCCGGCCGCCGGGCAACGCGCGACGAGCTCGCGCAGCGCGTCCTCGCGCGGCGCGCCGAGCTGCATCCGCGCGGCGGCGCCGTCGAGCTCGGCCGCGAGCGCGCCGCTCATCCGCCTGCCCACCTCCCCCATCGCCCGGCCCACCGGCAGCCCCGCGCCGACGGCGACGCGCAGCAGCTCGAGCACGTCGGCCAGCTCGCCGGCGATCCGGCGCCCGCGCGCGCGGGCCAGCCGCGCGAGGACGAGCTCCGGAGCGAAGAACCCGGCGACCGGAGCGGCCAGCAGCGCAACGATCCCGAGCCGGCCGGGCAGCGCGCCCGCGAACGGCAGCGCGGCGAGCGGCAGTCCGAGCGCCGCAGCGCCCTTCAGGCCGACGACGTCGCCGACGCAGAGCCCGAGCGGCGTGCCGGCCGCCGCGATCCGCGCCTCGACGTCGCGCGGCGCGGCGCGCATGCCGGCGCGGCGCGCCAGCCGCGCGAGCAGCACGGTCATCGCGCCGACGTGGGACAGCGTGGCGCGGTCGCCGACCGGCCGTGCGCGCCGTCGCCGCGGTACGGCGAGCCACTCGACGAGCGCCGCCGCCGCGCAGGCGCCCGCGGCGGCGGCGAGCAGCACGGCGCCGCTCACCACGGCTCCGCGATCCGCGCGATCCGCCGCACGCAGAGGATCGCGACGGCCTGCAGCGCGAGCGCCAGCGCCACCATCGCCGCGGTCAGCGGCGCGGACGCGAGCGCGAACACGAGGCCCGGCCGGGCGAGCTCACCGAGCACGAGGGCGGCCGCCGGCAGGCCGGTGACGAGCAGGGCGGTGAAGCGCGCCTGCGCCGTCGCCGAGCGGGCATCCGCGACGACCCGGCCGCGCTGCTCGAGCGCGGCGGCGAGATCGCGCAGCAGCGCGGCGAGGTCGCCGCCGGCGTCGCGCTGCAGCAGGACGGCGGCGACGACCGTGTCGAGCGGGCCGTGCGACGGCTGCGGGCCGCGGTTGCGGCGCGCCAGCGCGAGCAGGACGTCCTCGGTGCGCTCGCCGAGGTCGAGTGCGGCCGCGGCCGCGCACAGCTCCTCTGCGGCCGGACCGCAGACGCCGCCGTCGCGGGCGGCGGCGCCGAGCGCGCCGCGCACGGAATGCCCGCCGGCGAGCGCATCGGCGATCGAGCGGGCGATCGCCGGTGCGCCCGCCGCGACCGCGACCGCGCGCCGGCGGCGGCGCGCACGGACGACCGCGGCCGCGGCCCACGGGGCAGCTGAACCGAGCACGAGCCCGGCCCACGGTCCCGCCACGAGCCAGCCGCCGCCGAGCAGCGACAGCGCGCCGAGCGCCACGAGCCGGCGCCGCTCGGGGCTCGTCGGCTCGCGTCCGCAGCGCAGGACGTCGAGCGCCGGGGCCAACCAGCGGCCGACGGACTGCGCGAGACGCTCCTCGCCGGCGGCGGCGATCAGCTCCCACGCGGCGAGCACGGCGCAGGCGCCGGCGAGCCCGGCGAGCAGCGCGGCCGCGCTCATGCCGCGGCCTGCGCCCGCGCGAGCCGGCCTGCAAGCTCGCCGCCGAGCGGTGCGCGCCACGTCGGCCGGCCGTCGCGCAGCGCGTACAACTCGCGGCTGCCGACCCCGCCGGCGACGCGCACGACCTCGCTGACCGCGACGACGGCGCGGGCCCCGCCGGCCAGCCGCGCCTGATGGACGACGAGATCCAGCGCCCCCGCGACCTGCTCGCGGATCGCCTCGTGCGGCAGGCCCAGGCCGGCCATCAGCGCGAGCGTCTCGACGCGCCGCAGCGCCTCCTCCGCTGAGCCCGCGTGGACCGTCGACAGCGAGCCGTCGTGACCGCTGGACATCGCGCTCAGCATGTCCAGCGCCTCGCCGCCGCGGACCTCGCCGACGACGATGCGGTCCGGCCGCATGCGCAGCGCGTTGCGCACGAGCCGGCGCACCGTGACCTCGCCGCGGCCCTCCAGCGAGGCCGGCCGCGCCTCCAGCCGCACGACGTGCGCGTGGCGCAGCCGCAGCTCGGCGGCGTCCTCGACGGTCACGATCCGCTCGCCGTCGCCGATGAACTCCGTCAGCGCGTTGAGCGTCGTCGTCTTGCCCGAGCCGGTGCCGCCGCTGATGAGGATGTTGCAGCGCGCGCGGACGGCCTGCGCCAGCAGGTCGCGCAGCGGCGCGGCCCAGGTGCCGTTGGCGACGAGCTCGTCGGGGCCGAAGCCGCGCGGGCGAAAGCGGCGGATCGTGAGGACCGAACCGTCGAGCGCGAGCGGCGCGACGATGACGTTCACGCGCGAGCCGTCGGGCAGCCGCGCGTCACAGAGCGGCTCGGCCTCGTCGACGCGGCGCCCGAGCGGCGCGAGGATGCGCTCGATCGCATGACGCAGGCCCGCCTCGTCGGCGAAGCACGCGCCGGTCGGCTCGATCCGCCCGGCGCGCTCGACCCAGACCTGGCCCGGGCCGTTGACCATCACCTCGTCGACGGTCGGATCGGCGAGCAGCGGCTCCAGCGGGCCGAGCCCGAACGAGCGCTCCGCGACGCGGGCGGCGAGGCGGGCTCGCGCGCCGTCGTCGAGCAGGCCGGCCTCGCGGTCGACGAGCGCGCGGATGCGCCCGTGCAGGTCGCCCGCCGTGCCGTGCCGGCCGGCCTCCGCCAGCAGCCGGTCGCGCAGCGCGCCGGCGAGTGCGTCGAGCGCCGCGTCCGCGCCGTGGTCGGGGTCCTCCATGTCCGTTCATAGGGCGCGGCAGGACCGGATTCGCCCCCCGGGCGATCGGACCTGGACCGAGGTGCACTGGCAACCGCGCGCGCGTCCGGCGACACTTGCTCGATGGCCAAGACGTCAGGCACGTCCAAGCTCGACCGCAAGGTCTTCGACACGGAGCTCGAGCGGCTGCAGCGCGAGCTCGTCGTCCTGCAGGAGTACATCAAGGCCGAGGGCCTGAAGGTCGTCGTCGTCTTCGAGGGCCGCGACGCCGCCGGCAAGGGCGGTGTCATCAAGCGGATCACGGAGCGCACGAGCCCGCGCTCGTGGCGGATCGCGGCGCTGGCGACGCCGACCGAGCGCGAGCGGACGCAGTGGTACTTCCAGCGCTACGTCGCCCACCTGCCGGCGGCCGGCGAGGTCGTTCTGTTTGACCGCTCCTGGTACAACCGCGCCGGCGTCGAGCGCGTCATGGGCTTCTGCACCGACGAGGAGTACCGGGAGTTCATGCGCTCCTGCCCGGAGTTCGAGCGCATGCTCGTGCGCTCGGGGATCCTGCTGATCAAGTACTGGTTCTCGGTCTCCGACGCCGAGCAGGAGCGGCGCTTCCAGGCGCGCGTCAACGACCCGATGCGGCGCTGGAAGCTCAGCCCGATGGACCTCAAGTCACGCGAGAAGTGGGTCGAGTACTCGCGGGCGAAGGACGACATGTTCGCCGCCACGGACATCAAGCAGGCGCCGTGGTTCGTCGTCGACGCCGACGACAAGCGCCGCGCGCGCCTGAACTGCATCGCGCACCTGCTCTCGATGATCCCCTACGAGGACGTCATCCCTCCCCCGCTCGAGCTGCCCAAGCGCCAGGACGACGGGCATTACGTGCGCCCGCCGATGAGCGACCAGACCTTCGTGCCGTCGGTGTACTGACCGCGCAGCCGCCCGCCGGACGGCTGCGTGGGGGCGGCGAGGTCATGTGACGACGGCGGTCACGGCAGCTCGGGCAGCATCCGCAGCCCGGCCCTGGCGCGGCTGCGGTCACCGAGCGCGCGCGGCAGCAGGCGCAGCTCGCGCGCGAAGTCCTGCACCGCGGCGAGGTACACGGCCTGGCGCAGCGTCACGCGCAGCGACGCGGCCACGCGCGGCCCGGCGACGCCCTCGCGCGCGCCGGCGTCAGCGGCTGCGATCTCCGTCGCCGCGACGACCTCGATGTCCTCGAGCGCCAGCAGCGCATGGCCGGGCCGGTCGCCGCGCGGCTCGGGCGTGACGAGCAGGTCGACGCGGCTGCCGGCGACGACGAGCTCGGGCGCCGCCAGCGCCACGACCTGCGCGACGCGCTCGCCCTGACCGACGGGCGGCCCGGCCGCGGGCACATCCTCGCCGCCGACCATGTCCGCTGCGAGGTCCGTCCCGGCGGGAATCGGGACGCGGGCGCGCTGGCCGACGAACCGCCGCGGCTCAGCCGTCGCGCCGCGCGGCGCGAAGCGGGCGGGCACCCTGCGAATCGCCAGCGCGCGGGCGGTCACGCGCTGCCCGGCGCGGATCGGCGCGTGCGCGACGACGACGTCGACGGGCGCGCCGACGCGTTGCGCCAGCGCGGCCTCGCGGCCGGCGACGTTGAACGCGGCGAGGCCGCCGAGCACGAGCGCCAGCCCGCCGAGCACGAGCGCGCGCCGGCGGCGGCTCACGGCGCGTCTCGCACGAGCGGCAGCTCGAGGCCGACGCGCGCCCCGCACTGCGCCGGCTCCGCGACGAGCCGTCCGCGGTGGCGCTCGGCGATCTGCGCCGCGATCGCCAGGCCGCGCCCGCGCCGCCCGCGTCCCGCGCGCGCGCGGCCCGTCAGCTCGGCCAGCGCAACCGGCAGCCCCGGCCCCTCGTCGACGACCTCGATGCGCACGGTGCGAGCGCCGACGAAGCGCGCCGTCAGCTCGATCCGGCCCGGGCCGTGCTCGAGCGCGTTGGCGATGAGGTTCGAGATCGCCTGCGCGAGCCGCAACCGATCGCCGACGACCGTCGTCCCCGGCAGCAGGCAGCCCAGCAGCACGACGCTCTCGAAGCAGCCGGCGACGGCCTCCCAGCTGTGGAACTGCTCCTCCATGAGCTCGGCGATCTCGACGCGGCCGGCGCGGTCGGCGCTGCGCCGCCCGCTGCGCGCCGCGGCGAAGTCGTCGAGCGCGAGGCCGGCCCGGCGCAGCTCGCGGTCGAGCGTCGCCAGACGCTCCAGCGGCGCCTCGCGGCGGCGCTCCATCGTCGCCAGGCCGAGCCGCGCGGAGGTCAGCGGCCCGCGCAGCTCGTGGCAGGCGCGCGCGACCAGCTCGCGGCGCCGGCGCAGCTCGAAGGCGCCGAGCGCCGCCAGCGCGAAGCCGACGATCGACAGCGCCCAGGGAAGGATGCACGCGGGCATGTGCCTGTACTAGGCATCGGCGCCTGCAGGTTCGCCCCCCTCCGCGCCGCTCAGGCGGCGAGCCGGCGGTCGCGCGCGCCCGCGTCCGCCGGCGGCGCGTCGACGAGCCGGTAGCCGACGCCCCAGACGTTGACGACGTAGCGGTCGCCGCGGGCACCGAGCTTCTGGCGCAGCCGGCAGGCGTGCGAGTCCAGCGTGCGCGTCGAGCCGCGCGTGCGGTAGCCCCAGATCGTCCGCAGCAGCTCCTCCTTGGTGAAGACGCGGCAGGGCTCGCTGACGAGCGCGCGAAGCAGCGCGAACTCCTTCTGCGACAGCGCGACGCGCTCCCCGTGCAGGCGCACCTCGCGCGACGGTGGGTCGACCTCCAGCGGGCCGGCGCGCAGGCGCGCGTGCGTGGGGCGGTGGTCGGCGCGGCGCAGCAGCGCCGCGATGCGCCCGCGCAGCTCCGGGTAGGAGAACGGCTTGCAGACGTAGTCGTCGGCGCCGCGATCGAACCCTCGGACGCGGTCCAGCTCGGTCGCACGGCCGCTGACGACGATCAGCGGCATGTCGGGGTTGATCCGGCTCGCGACGCCGTCGGCGGTGCGCACGCACCGCAACAGCTCCAAGCCGCTGCCGTCGGCCAGGCCGACGTCGACGAGCGCGAGGTCGGGGAATTTGCTCTCGATCAGGCGCAGCCCGATCGTGGCGCAGTCGGCGACGAGCACGTCGTAGCCGTCGGCGGAGAGGTTGTCGGCGAGGAACGTCCGCGTGGCGTCGTCGTCCTCGACGATCAGGATCGTGGAGAGATCGTCGGTGGTCATGGCACTAAGAGGCGCGAGGTGGCGAAGATTCGCCCCCCGAAGCGGCCCGTAAGCGACGGATCGGGTGCAACTTCACGTGCACATGGCCGCGGGAGAAGGAGTCCTGCCTAGGATGCCGACGCGTCATGGACGAGACCCAACGACGCGGCAACTATGACTCGGGGGAGGACTTCGTTCTCGAGTATGGCGAGCTGCGCTTCACCTTCAACGAGCGCGACTTCAGCGAGCGCTGCGAGCAGGCCGCGCTGAAGCTCGGCTTCGTCCACGGCCGGCTCGGCGAGAACGAGCTCGACGACCTCGTCAACCTCGCCGTCAACGGCGAGATCCAGGCGCCGGCCTCGGGCCTCGGCGAGCACGTCAACGACTGCTGGCCGGAGCTGTGCGGCCCGTCGGACCGCTCGCTCGTGCACTGGCTGCGGCGGCTCGTCTTCCGCTCGGCCTGGCTGGACCAGCGCGTCAAGGAGGGCGAGCTGGACATCTCCTTCTGCACCGAGACGCAGACCTTCGGCTACGTCCAGCCCGATCGCGACGGCGAGGCGATCGAGCTGTCACCCGAGCCCTCCTGGGACCGGGTCGCGTACGTGCCGCCGCGCTGAGCACCCTTCTCTGCACGTTTGGCCTCGCCGCCGGCAGCCGCGGCGGGCAGGCTTGCGTCCATGCTGGAGCATCCGATCGCGCGGCCTGCGAGCGCTGCCGCGACGGCGCGCGCAGGCGCGCCGCCGTCGCGCTCGCCGCCGCAGCCGCCCGTGAGCGCGGGTCGCCGCGCGCTCGCCGCCGCCCGCGCCGACCCGCTCGCCGCCACGCTCGCGCGCTACAAGCGTGCCGGCGGCGGCGCCGCGGGCAGCGCCAAGAAGCGCCGAGTGGCGTTGATGAACCACCGTCTCGAGCCGTTCGCCGCGGCGGGCTTCGCCGGCCAGCGCACGGACTGGATCAGCGCGGTCGTCGTGCCGACCGAGGTCCGCGCGCGCGACAAGACCCCGGTCTCCAAGGCGTGCGAGGCCAGCGGATCGGTGCCGGGCTTCGACGGCGGGCACATCATCGGCCTGCACCTCGGCGGCCACAACCAGGCGATCAACGTCGTTCCGATGTATCCGCGCTTCAACCGCGGCCCCTGGAAGCAGGTCGAGGACGAGATCAAGGCGCTCGCCGACGGATCGGCCGACGAGCTCGAGATGACCGTGACGATCACCTATGGCGGCGCCGATCCGCGCGTCCCGAGCGCATTCGGGGTCGTCGTCGAGGACGACGACGAGGTCGTCTACGACGAGACGCTGCGCCAGCCCGACGACATCCCGGGGATCACGCAGCTGGCGGCCACGTCCGCTGCGATCATCGCCGACGCGCTGTCCTACGCGCACCCCGCGCTCGAGCCGACCGCCGGCCGCTTCCTGCTCGCCGCCAACGTGACGTACGCCCAGCACGCCGCCGCCGGCCGTCTGCCGCCGTCGCTGCGCGCGCTGTATCCGGACAACCCCACCGACCGCCCCTACGGCCACCTCGACGTGCTGGCCATCAACGGCGTGCTCTCCGTCCCCGGCCAGGGGACGATGGAGGGCAACCGCGAGTTCAGCGCGGCGCAGCGCGAGCTGATCCTCGCCGTCAACGCCGCCCGCAACGGCGGCCAGCTCGTCTCCGACGATCCCGCCGACCCGTACCCGAACCTCAGCCCGCAGGGCACGGTCAACGCACCCGAGATCGATCACATCGTGCCCAAGGTGCTCGGCGGCTCGAACTACTACTCCAACGCGCGCGTCGTCTCCTGGTACCTCAACAACCGCGCGGCGCGCGTCAAGCCGCTGTCGGCCCTGCTCGACGTCAGCCGCCTGGCGGTGCCCGTGATCTCCGGCAACTACGCCGACAACACGAAGACCGCCGACAAGGAGGCCCGCACGATCGCCGAGCAGTTCGTCGCGCGCAGCGCCGGCCAGGCGAGCGTCACCGACGCCGATCTGAAGACCTGGATCCTGGCCCTGTGGCCGACGCTCGGCCCCGAGCTGCCCGCGCGCCTGTGGACGAGCATCCAGACGGAGATGCCCAAGGCCGGGGTCGCGGTGACGTGGGCTCCCGTCGCCGTCCCCGGGCGGCGCACGGTCCGCGCCACGCGCGGGCAGGCGCCGAACCGCATGGACCTCTGAGGCGCCGACGGCGCGCCGGCGCGCCGTCCGGGCGCTGCGCGAGCATGTTCTGCCCGATGCGCACCCGTGCGGTCCAGCCCGGCGACATCGTCCTCGTCTCCAAGCGCGGGCGGATCTTCCACGCCACGGTGCGCGGCGTCGCCGCCGGCGGCGGCTTCGAGATCGCGCCGATCGAGCGCGGGATCAGCTACCGCCACGTCAAGGCGGCCGAGATCAGCGACCATTGGACCCGCGGCCGGGCGCGCCGCGAGGGCCGCCCGCCGTCGGGTCAGATGGGGTTCGAGGAGCTCGGCGGGTAGCGCTCAGCCGGCGATCGCGGCGGTGCGCGCCTCGGCGATCGCCTCGGCGCCCTTCTCGCCCACGAGCAGCTCGGGCCGAAGCGTCGCGCTGGCCGCGAGGTCGAGCGCCGGGATCCGGCCGCTGACGGTGAGCGCGGCGTCGAGCGCGATGACGGTCGTCTCGCCACCGACCGGCGCGGCGGCGGTGGCGACGATCGTCAGCGAGCCGCCGTCGACGATGTTGCGGGCGGCGGCCAGCGTGCGGCGGGCGAGCGGCTCGGGCAGGTGCTCGAGCGTGTCGATCAGCACGACGGCGTGACCGCCGCGCGCGGCGACGCGGCGCCCGGTCTCGATCGCACGCTCGATCGCCTGGCCGTGGGCGTCGGGCGCGGCGCCGAGACCGAGCTCGACGACGGGCTGCAGCGGACCGGCCTTCCAGTCGCCGAACTCCTCCGGGCGCACGCCGGCGAGCACGACGCTGCACTCGAGGTCCTCCTGGCGCGCGAGCGCGCCGGCAAGGCGGCGCAGCGCCTCGGTCTTGCCGGCGCGCGAGCCGCCGGCGATGACGACGCGCGAGCCGCGGCCGAACGGCGTCAGCCACTCGATCGCCGTCAGCGTCGCGTCCTCGTCGTCGAGCGCGATGCGCTCGCCGGCCCAGGTGCAGGGCAGGTCGTCGTACTTCGTCCCCTCGGCGACCTCGTCCGCCGCGCGGCCGTTGATCGTGTCGACGCGGATCAGCGACGGGTAGCGCTCGGAGCGGCGCGGCGGGCGCACCGGGCCGGCGACCTCGTCGCCGGCGACGAGCTCGCAGCGGCGCACCTGCGCGGCGGAGATGTAGACGTCGTCGTCGGACGGCTCCGGCGGCGAGACGCGCACGAAGCCCGAGCCGTTGGGCAGCAGCTCGACCGTGCCCGTCGTGACGCGGTCCTCGGCGGGCGCGCTGTCGCGATCGCCGTCGCGGTCGCGGTCGCGGCCGCGGCCGCCGCGGTCACGGGCGCCGTCACGGTCACGGGCGCCGTCACGGTCACGGGCGCCGTCACGGTCACGGCCGGCCTCGCGCGGCGCTGCGGCGACTGCCTCGACGGGCGCAGCGTCGTCCTCGCCGACCTCGATGTCGCCCGGATCGCGATCGCGGGCGCGGCTGCGACCGCGGCCACCGCGGCGCGAGCGGCGCGCGGGCCGCTCGTCGACGCCGGCCTCGGCACCGGCCTCGGCGGGATCGGCGTCGGCCTCGGCCGCGACATCGGGGTCGTCGCCGTCCGTGCCCTGGCGCTCGATGATCGCGGCGATCAGATCGGCCTTGCGCAGCCGCCGGTAGCCGTCCATCGCGAGCTCGGATGCGATCTCGTGCAGGTCGGCGAGCGGGCTGGACTCCAGAGCGGAGCGAGAGATGACGGACATGTGGTCCTCCTGTGGATCGTCGGTAGGCGTCCGGCCGCGTTGGACAGCGGCAGGCGACTCGTGTGCGCCAACGTTAGCGAGCGTGGCGGATCGCGTCATCCACGGCGATCCGCGCATCGACCGGCGCATCGCCGCGCAGCGCTGCGCGGACGGCGATGAAATCCGCCGCCGCGGCGACGTCGTGGACGCGCAGGATCTGCGCGCCGGCGTCGAGCCCGTGGCCGATCGCCGCGAGCGTGCCGGCGAGCCGCTCGCCGGGCGCGCGGCCGGTCAGCGCGCCGACGAAGTCCTTGCGCGAGACGGCCAGCAGCAGCGGCCGGCCGAGCGCGTGCAGCTCGCCCAGGCGGCCCAGCAGCTCGATCGTCTGGGCCGGCGTCTTGGCGAAGTCCGGGCCCGGGTCGAGGATCAACTGCTCGTCGGCGACGCCCTGATCGCGGGCGACCTGCATCCGCTCGCCGAGGAAGGCGAGCACGTCGGCGACGACGTCGCGGTAGAGCTCGGGGTCCTGCAGGCGCTGCTTCGGCGCCGCACGCGTGTGCATGATCACGAGCGCGGCGCCGGTCCGCGCGCAGACCGCGGCGAGCTCGGGGTCGCGCAACCCGCTGACGTCGTTGACGATCACCGCGCCGGCGGCGATCGCCGCCTCGGCGACGGCCGGCTTGTACGTGTCGACGGAGACCGTCGCGCCGAGCGTCCCCGCGATCTGCGCGATCAACGCCACGACGCGCTCGATCTCCTCGGCCACCGTGACCGGCGGGCGCAGCGTGATGCCCGACTCGCCGCCGACATCGATGATGTCCGCGCCTGCCTCGAGCAGCGCCGTCGCGCGCGCGACCCTCGCATCGAGGTCCGGGTAGGCACCCGCGTCCGAGAAGGAATCGGGCGACGCGTTGACGATCCCCATCAGCCACGGCCGCTCACCGAGCGCGAGCCTGCGCCCCGCCGCGAGGACCGTGTGGCGCCCCATCAGCCTCCGCCGATGCGCACCGTGCGTGTCACGACGCGCTCGTTGCCGGCGCGGTCGCGGGCGGTGATCTGCAGCGGGAACGTCCCGCGGCCGGGGTAGCGATGGCGTGCGCGCAGCCTCGTCGACGTGCCGCGCGCGCCCTTGGAGCGGTCGCCCCAGGAGACCGTCACCGAGCGCAGGCCCGAGCGATGGTGGCCGGGCCGGTCGGGGTCGCGGGCGCGGATCGACAGCGACACGACGCGGCGCGTGCGCTTGTAGCCGACGCTGACGAGCGGCAGGAGGTCGTCGATCCGCAGGCGGCGCGTGCGCGAGCGCTTGACCTGACCTCGGCCGTCGACGGCGAGGACCTGCCATGTGTGCGTCGCTCCGGTGATCGGGGCGACGGCCGTGAAGAACCGGTTCGCCGTCTCGCCGATGACCTTGCCGTCGACGGTGAGGACGTACTTCACGGCGCCCCAGAGGCTGAAGGACTCCTGCCAGCTGAACCGCGGCAGCGCGGTCCGGCAGCAGCGCTGCGAGGTGTAGCCGGAGAAGTTGCCCGGCACGCGGTCGAGGTAGCCGGCGACGATCTTGCGGTCGTCGGCCCCGCCCTGGACCCAGGCGACGACGACGCCGCTGGCACGGTCCGCCGCGGCGTCGAAGCCGAGCTCGGGCACGACCGCGCCGAGCTCTGGACGCGACAGCACCTGCGACACCGTCGTCTTGTAGTCCTCGATCGCCTGCGCGCGGACGAACGGCACCTCGCCGGGCCCGCCGAGCACGGCGGCCAGCAGGCCCGAGTTGTTCTCCGAGATCGCCGGCATCACCGCCGGGGCGGCGACGCTGGCGCCGAACAGGCGCACGCCGGCGCCGAATGTGTCCTTCTCGAGCATCGACCACATCGGCTGGCCGCTCTGCGCCCCCGTCGTCATGCCGGCCCCGACGCCGCGGCCGTTGAGGTCGATCCGCGGCGCGCCGACGGGCTCCCCGCCGGCCTCGTCGATCGCGACGGGTGGATCGAAGCTCGTGCCGCGCTGGCGGCGCGCGAGGATCCGCGAGCCGCCGTCGGCGAAGCTCTGGCGAAAGACGACCCAGGCGTAGCTGGAGTCGTCCTCGGCGTCGATGTCGGGCAGATCGGAGAGGACCGGCACGCGGCCCTCGAACTCCGCCGGCGTCAGGTCCTGCGGGGCGGTCGACAGCGCGGCCCCGAACATCTTGCGCGCGTAGACACGTCCGCCCTCGCCCCAGGTGACGACGCCGATGCCGTCGGCCGAGATCGCGACCTTCGAGCGGCCGGCGCCGACGCCGGCGGCCCGCGCCGGGTCGACGTCGGCGGGCTGCTCGATCGTGCCCCACGTGTTCGTGCTGCGATCCAGGCGCGCGACGCGCACGTCGCCGGCGGAGGTATAGGTCGCGTAGCCGGTGCCGTTGATCGACAGATCGACCGACGGATCGCCGCCGCTGCCGAGCGCCACGGGCGCCGCCCACGGGCCGCCCGCGGGCCGCACGGCGCCGTACACGATGCCGCCGTTGACGAACACGATGACGAGTCGGCCGCCGTCGGCAGCGGCCACGACCGGCTGCGAGCTGGCCTCCGGCAGCGCCCCGTCGACCCGTTCGGCGGGCTTGAACACGCCGCCCTCGAACAGCGCGACCGCGATGTGGTCGACACCGTCCAAGCGCTTGACGTAGGCCAGCGCGCCGGTGCCGTCGCGCGCGAGGTCGACATCGCCGAGGGCGCGGATGTCGGCGCTGGGGCCGTCGATCGCGTCGCCGGGGAACAGCCCGGCGTGCGCGGGGGCCGCCACGAGCACGGCGTGTGCGGCGAGCAGTGATGTGAGGATGAGAAGACGACGCATCGGGGCGTTTCAACCGGCGAGCAGCGGCAAAGTTACGCGCTACCGACGACGCCTTCGGCGCGAGCCTCGTCGCGCCAGGTGTCCAGCTGCGCATTCAGCGCCCGCTCGTCCCAGCCCAGCTCGGCCTGCAGGGCGTCCGCGACGCGCCGCACGACCGCGCCGTCGGCGGCGAGATCGCGGCCCGCGAGCAGGGCCAGGCGGGTGCGTCGCAGCAGCACGTCGCCGATCGAGGCGGCCTGCTCGCGGCGGACGGCGAACGCGACCTCGGCGAGCAGGTCGGGCAACCCGTCGACGATCGGCCGCGCGAGCTCGGGGCGCTCGCGCGCGACCGCGAGCACGTCGTGGGCGGCGTGCCCGTAGCGGCCGGCGAGCGCGGCCAGCGCCGCCTCGGGCACGCCGTCCACGCGCGGCAGCTCGGAGACCGCGACCGGCGCCCCGAGCGGGATCTCGTGCGTGCGGCAGGGCGCATCGCGGGCCTCACGCTCGACGAGCCGGTCGACCGCCAGCTTCGCCATCCGCCGCCAGGTCGTGAGCTTGCCGCCGGTGATCGTGACCATCCCGCTCGACGTCTCGTACAGCTCGGCCTTGCGCGAGATGTCGACGGACTTCTTCGGATCGCCGGTCGAGATCAGCGGCCGCACGCCGGCGTAGGCGCCCGTCAGGTCCCGCGCCGCGAGCGCGGTGCCGAAGTAGTCGTTCGCCGCCGCGAGCAGGTACGCGATGTCCTCCTGCGACGGCGCGACATGGTGGTCGTCGAGCCGGCCCTCGAAGTCGTTGTCGGTCGTCCCCAGCAGCGTGCGCCCGAGCCACGGCAGGGCAAAGATCGAGCGCCCGCCGCCGGCCGGCACGATCGCGCCGCCGCCGACGAGCGGCAGGTCCTCGTGGCGCAGCGTGATGTGCGTCCCGCGGCTGGGCGCGATCCGCGGCACCTCGGCCTCGTCGTGCAGCTCGTCGGGGCGCAGGCGATCGGCCCAGACGCCTGTGGCGTTGACGACGTTCGTCGCCCGCACGACGAACTCGCCCCCGCCGGCGATGTCGCGGACCTTCACGCCGGCGGCCCGGCCGCCGTCGTCGCGCACGAGCTCGGACACGTCGAGGCGGTTGGCGACGACCGCGCCGAAGCGCTCGGCCTCCCCCAGCACGGTCAGCACGAGGCGGACGTCGTCGGTCTGGCAGTCGTAGAACAGGTAGCCGGATGTCGGAGCGCGCTCGGCGAGCGCCGGGATCAGCTCCAGCACCTCCTCGCCGGAGATCACGCGGTGGCGCTCGGGACTCCATTCCGAGAAGTCGCCGGCGAGGTCGTCGGCCGGTCGGCCGCGTCGCGCGCGCGGGCCGCGCGAGCGCCCGCGCAGGCGCTCGACCGCCATCACGTCGTAGAGGTTCAGGCCCACGCCGATCAGCCGATCGGGGCGCGCGCCGTCGAACGCGGCCACGACGAGCGGCAGCGGGTGGACGAGGTGCGGCGCCAACGCGACCATCAGCTGCCGTTCCAGCAGCGCCTCGCGCACGAGGCCGAGATCGAAGTTCTGCAGGTAGCGCAGCCCGCCGTGGACGAGCTTGGAGGAGCGGCTGGAGGTCCCCGCTGCGAAGTCCGCGCGCTCGACGAGCGCGACGCTGTAGCCGCGCGTCGCGGCGTCCAGCGCGACCCCCGCGCCGGTGATCCCGCCGCCGATCACGACGAGGTCGAACTGCTCCTCGCAGAGCGCGTTGAGGGCGTCGGCACGGGTCATCATCGAAATTCAGTCTGCCAAGTGTTCAAGTACGAGCGCCGACGTGCCGAATGAGACGTATGCACGCATCACGCTCGCGCCGCACGGCGGCGCTCCTCTCGATCGGAGCGCTCAGCGCCGGTACAGCCGTCGCAGCGGCGCCCGCACAAGCCCAGCTCCTCGGCGGCCTGCTGCCGAACATCGGGACCATCGTGACGAACCTCGGGAACACCGTCGGCGGCACCCTCAACGGCGTCGTGCCCGGGACGGGCGGCCTCGTCACGGGGGTGACGGGCACGGTCGGCGGGGTCGTCACCGGCGTCCAGAACACCGTCAGCGGCACGCTCGACCAGACGCTCGGCAGCGTCCTCGGCGGCGAGAACGGCCTGCTTCCGCCCAACGTCCTCGACGCCCTCCTGGGCACGCTGCTGGGCAACAGCACGGCGGCCCCCGGCACGCCGGGCACCGGCAGCTCCGGCGGCGTGATCGTCCTCAACGGCGGCTCGGTCGGCCCCGGCGGCATCGTGCTCGACGCGAGCGCGCCGCGCCCGAAGGTCACCGTGCTCTCCAAGCTCAAGCAGATCGGCAAGACCGGCAAGATGCGCATCGAGATCAAGGCCAACGAGCCCGGCATCGTCGCCGTCGCCGGCAAGCTCCGTCCGGGCAAGGCCGTGAAGGCCAAGAAGGGCGCCAGGAAGGCCAAGCACTCGCGCAAGGTCATCAACGTCCCGCAGATCACGCTCGGCTATCGTCGGGCCGGCAAGCTCGTCGTCACAGTGCGCCTGTCGCGCGCCGCGCAGCGCGCGCTGGGCCGCTCCAGGAACGCCAGGATGTCCGTCGGCACGATCGCCGTCGACCTCTACAAGAACCAGGACTCCGACAGCGCGAAGGTCAACATCAAGCGCTGATCGCACCGCTCATCTGACAGGTTCGACGGCCCCAGGGCACGCGTGCAGCCGAACAGGCACGACGCGTAATCAGGGGCCGTCGGTCTACAGCTGACCGAGCTCTGAGGTGATCTCCGCGACGCTGGCCTTGGCGTCGCCGAAGAGCATCTGCGTCTTCTCGTTGTAGAACAGCGGGTTCTCGATGCCGGCGAAGCCCGACGCCATCGAGCGCTTGAGCACGATCACCTGCTTGGACTCGTCGACGTTGAGGATCGGCATGCCGTAGATCGGCGAGTCGGCCTTCAGCCGCGCGTCGGGGTTCGTGACGTCGTTGGCGCCGATCACGAGCGAGACGTCGGTGCGCGAGAACTCGCCGTTGATGTCGTCCATCTCCCTGAGCTGGTCGTAGGGCACGTCGGCCTCGGCGAGCAGGACGTTCATGTGTCCCGGCATGCGGCCCGCCACCGGGTGGATCGCGTACTTGACCTCGATCCCCTTCTTCTCCAGCGCCTTGGCCATCTCGCGGACCGTGTGCTGGGCCTGCGCGACGGCCATGCCGTAGCCCGGCACGACGACGACGAGCCGCGCGTAGGCGAGCAGGATCGCGACGTCGGCGGCGCTCGTCGAGCGCACGGTGCCGCCGGACTCGCCGCCGCCGCCCTCGACCGCAGGCGCCTCGCCGCCGAAGCCGCCCAGCAGCACCGAGCCGATCGAGCGGTTCATCGCCTTCGCCATCTGGTCGGTCAGGATCGTGCCCGAGGCGCCGACGATCATGCCCGCGACGATCAGCGCGTAGTTGTCCAGCGCGATGCCCGCGGCGGCGGCGCTGAGGCCGGTGAAGGCGTTCAGCGTCGAGATCACGACGGGCATGTCGGCGCCGCCGATCGGCAGCACCGAGAGGTTGCCGAGCACGCCCGCCGCGACGAGGATGAGGACGAACAGGCCCTCGTTCGTCGCGCCGAGCAGGATCGCGACGCCGGCGCCGATCGAGATCGCCAGCAGCGCGATGTTCACGAACAGGCCGGCCGGGATCTTCACCGGGCTGCCGGAGATCAGGCCCTGCAGCTTGCCGAACGCGATGTTCGAGCCCCAGAAGGAGATCGAGCCGACGATCGCGGCGAAGACGAGCGGGATGCCGACGGCGAGGTCGGCGCCGAGGTCGCCGCCCGCGGAGCGGAACTCGACCCAGGCGATGAGCGCGACGGCGCCGCCGCCGACGCCGTTGAAGAGCGCCACCATCTGCGGCATCGCGGTCATCTTCACGTTGCGCGCGCTGGGGACGCCGACGATCGTGCCGACGATCAGGCCGACCGCGATGAGCGCGAAGTCGGCGCCGTCGAGGGCCGGGTTCAGCAGCGTCGCGACGACCGCGATCGCCATGCCGGCGGCGGCGATCTTGTTGCCCTGGACGGCCGTCGTCGGGCTCGTGAGCTTCGCCAGGCCGCTGATGAACATCCCGAACGCGACGATGTACGCCGCGGTGATGAAGTCGACCTCCTGGAAGAACGCGGTCGCGGTCACGCGTCGTCGTCCTTCGCGGCGACCGGCTCGGGCTTGCGCTTGAACATGCTCAGCATGCGGTCGGTGACGAGGAAGCCGCCGACGACGTTGATCGTGCCGAACGTGATCGCGATCACGAGCAGCAGGCGGCTGAGGAAGCCGTCGGCGTGGGCGATCGCGACGAGGCCGCCGAGCAGGACGATGCCGTGGATCGCGTTCGTGCCCGACATCAGCGGCGTGTGCAGCGTGTTGGGAACCTTCGAGATGACCTGGAAGCCGACGAACGCGGCGAGCACGAGGATCGCGAGGTTCGTGACGACCGTGCTCGTCATGACGCCTCCTCCTGCTCCGCGCGCTCGTCATCGCTCGCGGGCTCGGGCTCGGGGTCCTCGGCGACGGGCGCGGCCTCGGCGATCGTGGGCGTCAGCCCCTCGACGGTCTTCTTCGCGCCGGCGTGGACGATCTCGCCGTCGCGCGTGATGCAGGCGCCGGCGATGATCTCGTCGTCGAAGTCGAGGTTGATCTGCCCGTCCTCGCCGACGAGCAGCTCCAGCAGCGACTGCACGTTGCGCGAGTACAGCGACGAGGAGTGCTCGGCCATCGTCGCCGGCAGGTTCAGCGGCGAGACGATCGTGACGTCGTGCCTGACGACGGTCTCGCCGGGCTCGGTCAGCTCGCAGTTGCCGCCCGTCTCCCCCGCGAGGTCGACGATGACGCTGCCGGCCTTCATCTTCTCGACGCTCTGCGCGGTCACGAGCCGCGGCGCGGGCCGGCCGGGCACGAGCGCCGTCGTGATGACGACGTCGAAGGTCGCGATCTTGTCGGCCAGCTCCTGCTGCTGGGCCTGCTTCTCCTCGTCGGTCAGCTCGCGCGCGTAGCCGCCCTCGCCCTCGGCGCCCTTGCCGGCCTCGAGCTCGAGGAACTGCGCCCCCAGCGACTGGACCTGCTCGGCGACGGCGGCGCGCACGTCGTAGCCGGTCACCTGGGCGCCGAGCCGGCGCGCGGTCGCGATCGCCTGCAGCCCGGCGACGCCCGCGCCGAGCACGAGCACCCTCGCCGGCGGGACCGTGCCGGCGGCGGTCATCATCATCGGCAGGAAGCGGCCGAGGTGGTTCGTCGCGACGAGGACCGACTTGTAGCCGGCGACGTTGGACTGCGAGGACAACGCGTCCATCGACTGGGCGCGCGAGATGCGCGGGATCGCCTCCATCGCGAAGGCGGTCGCGCCGGCATCGGCGAGCGCCTGCGTGCCGTTGGCGTTCGAGAGCGGCCCGAGGAAGCCGATCAGGACCGTGTCCTTGCCGAGCTTGGCGATCTCCGCGTCGGACGGCGCGGCGACCTTGACGACGACGTCGGCGGTCCAGACGTCGTCGGAGATCGTGGCGCCGGCGTCCTCGTAGAGCGCGTCGGCGAGCATCGAGCCCGCGCCGGCGCCGGACTCGACGGTGACCTCGAAGTCCTTCGCCGTGAGCTTGCGCACGATCTCGGGGACGAGCGCGACGCGCGTCTCCCCCGATGCCGTCTCCTTGGGAACCCCGACCTTCATGCGGCGTGGAACATACCTGACTGCTCAGTCAACGGCCGGTCAGGGCTGCGGGACGGCGACCGGGAGATCGTCGGAGATCGCGAGCGCGAAGCGGTCGGCGAGCACCGATTCGTCCAGCGCGCGCGCGGCGGCGGCGACGCCGGCGGCGTCCGTGCCGGTCACGAACCAGACCGGCTGTCGGTCCTTCGCCCGCGTCGCGGCGATCAGTCCGCTGCCGGCGCCGAGCGTCCGCGCGACCTGCCCGGCGGCGTCGAGCACGAGCAGCCGCCCGCCCGCGGCGTCGAAACGCGCGAAGACGCCGCTCGAGCGCGGGCCCGCGTCGACGCTGTCGGCCTCGAACTCGCGCCCGCGCAGGCGCTTCCAGGGTCCGACGAGGATCCGCACGGTCATGTCGGCGGCGCTGCGGCTGATGATGCTGCGCCCGGCGACGACGCCGAGCGCGACGAGCTTCCCGGCGACCGCCGCGCAGACGCCCCCGCGCGGGTCGTCGCATTCGACCCGGACCGGCAGCCGCTTGCCGCCGACGCCGTGCAAGAACGGCTCCGGGAAGGAACCCACGACGGCTGCGATCTGCGCCGCCACGGTCGGCCTGTGCTGGTCCAGCCAGACGCGGTCACCGCCATGGACCTCGAGTTCGGAGGCCGGCTTGTCGGGTGCGATCCCGTTGACGAACAGGCTCTGCGCCCCGCGCGTGTTTGGATAGCGCCGGAAGATCGGCGCCAGGCCGCCGGCGGGCGGGACGCGCTCGCCGAGCAGCGCGACGACGTCCTCGGCGCCGAGGTCGCGCGTGACCGTCAGCGCGATCTCGTCACCGTCGCTGCTCGCGGCCGAACCGCAGCCCGCGAGCAGGGTCGCGATCGCGAGGACGAGCGCCAGCGCCCGGGCGGTTCTCGATCGCTGCATCGCGCGCGCACTGTAGCGTTGGCCGCTGCGATGACCGTCAACCTCACCCGCATCTACACGAAGCTCGGCGACGGCGGCGAGACGCACCTCGGCGACATGAGCCGCGTGCCCAAGACGCACCCGCGGATCGAGGCCTACGGCGACGTCGACGAGCTCAACGCACAGATCGGCGTCACGCTCACCGTCGCCGGCCTGCCGGACGGCTACAAGACCTGGCTGCGACGCGTCCAGAACGACCTCTTCGACGTCGGCGCGGATCTCGCGGTGCCGACCGGCGGCTCCACCGGCGGCGCCGAGGCGCCCCGCACGCGGCTGCGCGTCAGCGCCGACCAGACGACCTGGCTGGAGGGCGTCTGCGACGAGGTCAACGACACGCTGGCGCCGCTGCGGTCCTTCGTCCTGCCCGGCGGAACGGCGGCCGCCGCGCAGCTGCACGTCTGCCGCACGGTCTGCCGCCGCGCCGAGCGCCGCGCGCTGCTCGTCGAGGACGGAAATCCCGAGGTGCTGCGCTACCTCAACCGCCTCTCGGACCTGCTGTTCATCCTCAGCCGCGGCGCCAACGACGGCGAGGAGCCGCTGTGGGAACCCGGGAAGTCACAGTCCTGACGGGCGCCTGATGGACGGCGAGGAGATCCGCACGCTGCTGGCCTCCGTCGCCGTCCCGGCCGAGATGCCGATCCCGGTGCCGCCGAACATGTCGGCGATCCCGGCGGCGCCGATCCTCGACTCGGGCGCCGACCCGGCCGAGGTCGAGGCCTGGGTGCGCTCCGTGCGCGGCTGGCCCAAGCGCGTGCCGCCGATGTTCGCGCCACCGGCGGCGACCGAGCGCGAGCTGATGTTCTACATCGTGCCCGACAGCGAGCTGCAGACCGCGCGGGCGCCGGCCGTCTCGCTCGGCACGGCCGACCTGATCGCGTTCGTGCCGACGAAGGACATGAGCCGGGCGCGCCCGTTCTACGAGAAGACGCTCGGGCTGCCGGTCGAGGGCGAGAGCCCGGTCGCGTGCGCGTTTCGCGCGGGCGGCGTGCTGCTGCGCGTGATCGTCGTCGAGCAGCTGACGCCGTTTGCGTTCACCCTGCTGGGCTGGAGCGTCGACGACATCGCCGCGACCGTCGGCGCCCTGACCGCCCGCGGCGTCGTCTTCGATCGCTTCGAGGGGATCGAGCAGGACGAGCTCGGGATCTGGCGCTCGCCCGGCGGCGCGCGGGTCGCCTGGTTCAAGGACCCCGACGCCAACACGCTGTCGCTGACGCAGTTCTGAGCACGGCTTCGGACTACACTCGCGGCCATGGCCACAGACGACCCGATCCGCAACCTCCTCGCGGGCATCCCGCCCAAGCCCTTCATCTGGTGCGACGACGGCTGCATCGTCATCATGCAGGACAAGGTCATCGAGGCCGGCGCCGATCTCGCTGCGGTCCGCGCCTGGGTCGAGTCGGTCGGCGGCTACGAGGATCGCACGCTGCCCGTGATCTCCACGCGCCGCGGCACGACGGCCGTGCCCAAGCCCGTCGGCCGGCGCTACTACGTCGTGCCCGAAGTCGCCCTGGCGGGCGACACCGCCGCCTAGCCGGCCGGCCGGGCATCACCGGCACCGGGCTGCGGTCTGCGGGCGACGGCCGTCTCCGCTCCGCGGAGCCGGTCGACGAGCGCCGATCCGGCGCAGCGGCCGGCGCCGCGCGCCGGCCCGCAACATAGAGCATTGGTTTGACTTCCCATCCTTTATTACATAGGTTGGACGGCGCTCTTGGCGCCTGCTCGCTGGTCGGTCCCAAGAGCGGCTTTGGCGGTGAGACGGCGCCCGCAGCACCGGAACGGCAGGGGCTCGGGAGCGGACCATCGCACACGGATTGGTGTGCGGATGGAGGCCGTCGATGGCGTTCTTGAGTTGTGCTCGGTGTGGCCTGGAGATCTCGATCCAGGTCGCGTCGCTACGGCTCGAGGACTGCCCGCGCTGTCTGGCGCGCAGCGCCCGCGTCGTGCCGCTCGTGCTCAGCTCCACGCCGGTGACGCCGGCGGTCGGGTGGGGCTCGCGCGCGCCTGACCACCGACGCGCCCGACCCGGCCAGGCGCCCGATGCGCAGGCGCCGTGCCGCTGAGAGCGCGCTCGCAGCGGGCACGTCGCCATCCCGCACCGGCCGGCGCGCTGATGGACCGCGTCCAGGAACAGCTCGCCGTGATGCGCGACCGCGAGCTCGGGCGTGATCTCGGGCCCTGCGTGCGCTGCGGCGATCTCGTGCGCTCGGAACAGAGCTTCATGCGCCAGGACGGCCAGGTCGCGCACGTGCGCTGTCGTATCACCCGTCGTTCCAGCCCGCCCACGACGCGATGACCGCCACCGCGCCGCGCTGGCGTGTGCACTGGGTGATCGCCGAGCTCGACGCGGGCGGCGAGATCGACGCCCACGCCGCGATGTGCCTGCGCCACGCGATCGATGCCGCACGCGGCGGCGCGATCGAGTTGATCCTCGTCGACCTGCGCGATCTGACCGCGATCGACGCGGGCGGGCTGACGCAGTTCAGACGCCACGGCGCCGACTGCCGCGCGCACGGCATCGATCTCGGTCTGCTGATCAGCGGCGCCGAGCACCACGACGCGATCGCCGAGGCGTTCGTCCTGGCTGGGCTCGGCGACCAGCTGCATTACGTCTGCGCATCGGGCCCGACGACCGCCGTGCGTCCGGTCGGCCTGCCCGGCCGAGCGCTGAGCAGGCGCCGCGGGCGTGTCGGGACGGCCGCACGGCGCCGCTCGCCGCGCCGCCGGCAGCGCTCGCGCAACGCGTGACCGTCGGTCACCGGCGCGAGCGGGCGCCCAGGGCGCGTCGGCGCGGCGCTGTCGCTCGTCCAGGCCGTTGGTGCCGCGAACGCTGCTAGGTTCTCGGACCTTCAACGGTCTTCCAGGGCTCAGCCGTATGCCGGCACGGAGGCTTGGAGGCTGCCCTCCACACGGAAAGGGGTCAGCGTGGCGCGCAAGCGACGGACAGCCTCAGACGTATCGCAGACCTGCGCCGACCGCCAAGCCTCGCGCACGCCGCGAGCAGGCCGACCCGGTGCGGGTGCGCTCAGCCGTACCCAGGCACGCGCGCTGCGCCGCTGTGCCCCGCTGCCCAGCGCGGATCTCAACGCGCGGCGATCCGTCGGCGTCCGGAACGCCGGCGAGGCTCGCGCTCGCGCACAGGAGGTCATCCATGTCGATCGCTGACCGTGCTCGATCCAACCAGGCGATGCCGGCCGTCGCCCGTGTCTCCGAGCAGGACCTCACGACGATCATCCACCGCGCGGCCGCGATCGGCGTGCCGGCGTGGCGCGTCACCACCGCCTTGGGCATGCCGTTGCCCGCCTGGGCCTCAAACGACGAGCCGCGTCCCCTGCGCTGACGCGACCGCGGCGTCCTGACCTGCGCCGTTTGCGCGCGGCGGCAGCGAGGGCGCGGCCGGCAGGTCCTGGGTGGCGGCGGGGCGCGCTGTGGTCATGCGCGTGGTCGGCGTGGCCGAGCTGACGCTGGATGACGATCAGCGCTATGCCCTCACGCGTCATCTCGACGGCGTGCGCGTGACGCAGCTGATGTGGCGCGAAGCGGCCGCACCCCCGCCTCGGCGGCTAGGCCGCACGCTGCGCGCGACCTCGAGGGCCCGCGACTCGAGGCTGCGAGCGAGTCGCGCGGACGACGGAACGCTCCATCCGCTGAGCATCCGGGGTTGACCTGACACCCGGGTGTCAGGTTTATCCTGCGGTCGTGGCTGTCACGTCAAGCAGGTTGCGGCGCGCGTCGGCCTTGCGAGCCGCACCGTCCGCTACTGCGACCGGATCGGGCGCGTTCGTGCCGACGAGCGCAGCACGTCTGGCTACCGCGTCTACCGACCCGAAAGCGAGGGGTGGCTGCGCGTCATCGGCCACGCCAAGACGCCTGGCGTCCGTGAGGATCGCGGAGTTCGCGACGGTCGGCGAGCGGCTCGCCGAGTACCGCGCGGGCAGGCGCTTGTACGACGAGGGCCGCTGCGGCGACGGCGGTTCCGCGCATGCCTTGATGTGGTTCCCGACCCCTAGGCTCAGAAACGAAAGGTGATCCATATGCCATGCCGCTGCGGCGTAAACGCCATCATTACCGGTCAGGAGTACTCGGAGTGCGCGTGCGCGACCGACCCGCAAGCCA
Source organism: uncultured Solirubrobacteraceae bacterium (assembly GCA_963756465.1). Lineage (GTDB taxonomy): Bacteria > Actinomycetota > Thermoleophilia > Solirubrobacterales > Solirubrobacteraceae > CADCVQ01. The sequence continues at coordinate 48,449 of CAVWNK010000001.1, read as the reverse complement.
GTTGCCAGTGCGGCAGCGAGGCTCCGGGCACCTCCGACCGCGAGGTCGCCCTCGAGCGCGTGGTGATGCAACTCGACAAGCGCTTGCGCAAGCTGGAGGGCGCCCGCGGCTGACGATCGGCGCAGTCCATTTCGTGGATCGGCGTCGGGTGCACGACGTCGATCGACGGCGCAGCAATGCGGTAGGCATGCCCGAACTGGCGCTGGATGACGCTCACCGGGCACGCCGTATGGCGCGATCTCGACGGCATCTGCACACGGTTCGCGAGCCAAGGTCGCGGCAGCTGCCACCCGCACTGGTCGATCCCGACCTCACGACGCTTGTCGCCCTTGCCGTGGCACACGAGGATCGCGCCCCGGTCGGGATCGAGGTCGCTTCCGGTCGACGCCAGCGCCTCACCGGACCGACCCGCCCGCCACACGATCACGATCAGCCCGCGTATCCGCAGACCGCGGGCGCGGGTCGCCGGCGTGGCGCATCACGAGCACGTCGTTGAGGCTGCGACCCTCTCAACCGCGCCTCGAACGTCGCTCTCCGACACGTTCTGCGGCACTCAAGCTCGTCCCGCCGGCTGCGCCGGATGCAACCGGGCGTCGAGCTCCAACGGCGCGAACATGCCCAGCAGCTCTGCGATCACGGGCGCACGCTGGTGGTCCGTCGCCGTGACGAGCCCGATCGTGCGCTCGATGACGGGGTCGACGAGCGGAATCGCGCGCAGCCCGAGCGGCAGCGCGTGGCAGCACAGCCATGACTGCGCCGTGATGCCCGACAGGCCGGCGCCCGCGTGGGCGATCAGCGTCGAGATCGAGTTCGTCTCCACCGCAGGTTCCGGCGTGACACCGACCTGCGCGAAGGCGCCGTCGACGATCCGGCGGTGCTGCATGTCCGAGCTCAAAAGGCACAGACGAAGCGTCGACGCCTGCTGCCACGTCGCGGTGACCTGGGTGGCCAGCGGGCCGTCGGCGGCGATCAGCAGCAGGTAGTGCTCGCGCCACAGCGCGAGCGTCTCGACGTCGGCGAGCGGCTCGTTGTCGAGGTACGTCAGACCCGCGTCGAGGTCGCCGCGCGCGAGGCCCGCGGCGATCTCGCGCGAGCTCATCGACATGACCTGGATGCGCATACGCGGGTGCCGCTCGCGAAACGGCGTCGTGACGAACGTCGCGACCGGCAACGAGGTCGGGATCGCCCCGATCCGCAGGATGCCCTCCATCCCCCCGCGCAGCCGGCTGACCTCCTGCTCAAGCCCGTCGAGGTCCGCCAGCATGTGGTGGACCCAGACGAGCACGCGCTCGCCTTCCGGCGTGAAGCCCTCGAAGCGCCGAGCGCGGCGAACGAGCGGGATACCCAGCTCGCGCTCGAGGTGGCGGACCCCAACCGACAGCGCCGGCTGGGACACATGGCAGGCCGCCGCGGCGCGGCCGAAATGGCGCTTGCTCTCGAGTGCGGCGAGGTACTCCAACTGGCGAAGGAACACTAAGCGTGGTTTATCGGGACCGGCGGACTTTGACAAGCACCGGTGAGGCCAGTTGGGGGGACCGTCGCGAGCCGCTCGCGGTCGCGGGCGCCTCGGGGCCCCCCGTACGCGGTTCGCGCGTTGGAGATTCTTCGCGCGTGGGAGTCTGCGGATCGCTGCGTCGCCTCGCAGCGGAGGCCCGATGGGACGGCGCTGACGAGGCGCCCTCCATAGGATTCGGTAATCGACCAATAGGCCGAAGTACTTGGACAGTACGACCCGCCGAGGAGCATGGTTATGCCGTGTCGTCCACTCTCGTCGACATCGTCGGATGCGAGCACGAGATGCGCCCGCCGACCGTCCGTGAGGCCCGCGCGCAAGGCCCCCTAAGCAGACGAGCGAGCACGTCTCAATCGCCGCATCGGTCTGCGGCGGCGTCAGCTGCGCCTCGCCCGACTCAGGCGACGGCGAGATCGTCGATGACGCCCGCTCGTGCGTCATCGAGCGTGTGGAGGGACGGCGCCGCGCAGCCCGTGGCGTCGTGCACGCGCACGCAGGAGCAATTCACGCTCGGGATGCTTTCAATAGCCGGTCGCTCGGTTGCGCTCTCTCGCCCCAGCGCCCTGTCGCCTGCCCAGAAGACCTGTCTTGTACTTACCTCCCAGAATCCGAGGTGTCATAGTGGCCGCCGTTGGGCTTCTTTACGTCGGTGCCGTTCTGTTTGTCAACGGGTTGTCGCTGATCGGATACGTCAAGGGCAAGTCGATGATCCCGATGAACATCTTCGTCGGGATCCTCCAGATCATCACACCGTTGTATCTGATCTTCAGCGCGGACGGGGATCAAGACGTCATTGTCGGCGCGTCCGGTCTGTTTCTCTTCGGCTTCACGTACCTGTACGTCGCCATGAACAACGCGTTCGACCTGGATGGCACGGGACTTGGCTGGTTCTGCTTCTTCGTCTTCCTAGCGGCATGCGTCTATTCGTACTGGAATTTCGAAGACGCTACCGCCGTCGGCAACATCCTCGGCGTCCTCTGGGCGAACTGGGCCTTCCTCTGGCTGCTGTTCTGGTTGGTGCTGAGTGTCGGTAAGACCGCGCTGACGAAATACACCGGGGCAGTCTGTGCTGCGCAGGGGATCTACACCGGGCTCATACCGGCGCTGATCCTGCTCAACATCCCATCGGCCGTCAGCACGACGACCGCGGTCGTGATCGGAGCCATCGCTGTCGTCACCAACGTCGTGTTTTTCGTGATATTCAAGCCTCGATGGACTGTCGAGGAGACGACCGCCCCTGCCGCGTACTCTGGCGCATGATGCAAAGTCGTCTCACGCCATCTCGAGTACCGCGTCACCACGCATTCCGCGCATACTTGACCGGTCGTGCCTTTTAGCGCACGCGAATTTCTCTAAGGAGTGGCAATGCCGCACAATCTGTTTCCTCTGGACAACACCAAAAGCTTCACAGACCAGCAGCACGTCGGGCACAACCGGTGGCACCCGGACATTCCTGCGGTCGTGAGCGTCAAGCCGGGAGACGTGTTCCGCGCGGACATCCGCGAGTGGTTCGATGGCGCTATCCACAACGATGACTCAGCCGAGGACGTTCGCAACGCTCCGCTGCCGGGCGTGCACGTCCTGAGCGGACCGTTCCACGTCGAGGGGGCCGAGCCCGGCGACCTGTTGATCGTCGACATCCTCGAGATCGACGCCTGCGATCAGGAAGACGAGGGACCGTACGCGGGCATGGGCTGGGGCTACACCGGCGTGTTCGCCAAGAGCAACGGCGGCGGCTTTTTGACAGAGCGGTTCCCCGATGCCTACAAGGTGATCTGGGACTTCATGGGCGACATCGCCACCTCGCGTCACATTCCGGAGTGCTCGTACGTCGGCATCCACCACCCGGGGCTCATGGGCACCGCGCCCTCGGCGGATCTGCTGGCGAAGTGGACGAAACGCGAAACCGACCTGATCGCGACCGACCCGAACCGCGTGCCGCCGCTGGCCCTGCCGCCGTTGCCCGACAGCGCCATTCTGGGCACCCTCGCCGGCGATGAGTTCGACCGGGTCGCGGGTGAGGCAGCCCGGACCGCCCCGCCCCGTGAGAACGGCGGCAACCAGGACATCAAGAATTTCACCGCCGGAACCCGCGTCTTCTACCCGGTCTTCGTCGAGGGGGCGAAGCTCTCGTTCGGCGACCTGCACTTCTCCCAGGGCGATGGCGAGATCACGTTCTGCGGCGCGATCGAGATGGGCGGGTTCATGGACCTGCACGTCGATCTGATCAAGGGCGGCATGGAGACGTTCGGCATCTCGGAGAACGCGATCTTCATGCCGGGCCTGCGCGATCCGCAGTACTCCGAGTGGATCGCGTTCTCGGGCGTGTCCGTGGACCTCGACGGCAAGCAGCACTACCTGAACTCGCAGTTGTCCTACGAGCGCGCCTGCCACCACGCGATCGACTACCTCATGAAGTTCGGCTACACCGACATCCAGGCGTACATGATCCTGGGCTCGGCGCCGATCGAGGGCAGGTTCTCGGGTGTGGTGGACATCCCGAACTCGTGTGCGACCGTCTACATCCCCAGGAGGATCTTCGACTTCGACGTCGCGCCGTCCAGCGCGAAGCCGCACCAGGTGACGCAGTCCATTCAAGTGCCGAAGTCGGCCAATTAGACCGGGCTCGCACGGGATCGCGCGTACGAACCGGCTTGAAAGGACTGCTGTGGCTGTATACGAGTATCGCTGTGAACAGGACGGCGTGCTGGAGGTGATCCGTCCGATCGGCACGGCGCCGGAGTCCATTACGTGCCCGGCGTGCAGGCGTGAGGCGCAACGCGTCTTCTCGAAGCCGATGCTGTCGTCCGCGCCGCGCGCGCTGGTGGCCGCGATCGACCGCGCAGAGAAGACGCGCGACGAGCCGGACGTGGTCACATCGTTGCCCCCACGCGGCGCACGCAGGCGGACGCCGGTCCTCCCGCTGACACCCACCCTGAGGCGCCTCCCGCGGCCATGACCCACGTCCCGTTGGAGGCGATGTGAGGCGCGGCGGCGGACCAAGGCGGTCGGGCTCCCGTCGACGCGCGAGCGACGGCGACGAGCCGTTGGCGTCTCGTCAGAAACGCCGACGCGGCCGCGAATCTCTAGCGAGGGAGTGCCGAAGTGGCGACTATTTTGTGCGTGCTGTACGACGATCCCGCCGGCGGGCAGCCCGGATCCTATCCGCGCGACGAGATCCCGAAGATCGACCGCTACCACGACGGGCAGACGACCCCGACGCCGCAGGCGATCGACTTCACACCGGGCGAGCTCTTGGGCAGCGTGTCGGGCGAGCTGGCGCTGCGACGGTTCCTCAAGGAGGGCGGGCACCGGTTTGTCGTGACCGCCGACAAGGACGGCCCCGATTCGGTCTTCGAGCAGACGCTGCCGGAGGCCGACGTCGTCATCTCGCAGCCGTTCTGGCCCGCGTACCTGACGGCGGAGCGGTTTGCGAAGGCGCCGCGCCTGAAGCTGGCGGTAACGGCCGGAATCGGCTCAGATCACGTCGATCTCGCTGCGGCGATCGAGCACCGCGTGACGGTTGCCGAGGTGACGTACTGCAACAGCATCAGCGTGTCCGAACACGTGGTGATGATGATCCTCTCGCTCGTGCGCAACTACATCCCGTCCTACCAGACGGTCGTCGACGGCGGCTGGAACATCGCCGATTGCGTGGCGCGCGCGTATGACCTGGAGGGCATGCAGGTCGGCACCGTCGGCGCCGGCCGCATCGGCTCGGCGGTGCTGCGCCGTCTGAAGGCGTTCGAGGTCGGCCTGCATTACACCGATCGACACAGGCTGCCGGACGCGGTCGAGCGGGATCTCGACGTCAGCTATCACGCGAGCGCCGCGGAGCTGGTGCGCGTCTGCGACGTGGTGACGATCAACGCGCCGCTGCATCCCGAGACCGAGAACCTGTTCGATGACGCACTGCTCGGTCAGATGCGGCGCGGCGCATACCTCGTGAACACCGCGCGCGGCAGGATCTGTGACCGCGACGCGATCGTTCGAGCCCTCGAAAGCAGGCAGCTCGCCGGCTACGCCGGCGACGTCTGGTTTCCCCAGCCGGCGCCGACCGATCATCCCTGGCGCACGATGCCCCACCACGGCATGACGCCGCACACCTCGGGAACGACGCTGTCGGCCCAGGCGCGCTATGCGGCCGGTACGCGCGAGATCCTCGAGTGCTGGCTCGAAGGCCGCCCGATCCGGGAGGAGTACCTGATCGTCGACGCCGGCCGGTTGGCCGGTGCCGGCGCGCACTCCTACAGCGTCAAGCCCGGCTGAGACGGCGTCGAAGATCTGCGGATGCTCGCTCGCGGGGTGTGCGCCCGGCGGCGTGGGCTGCGCAGCGGGGGGTCGGCTTCGCGTGGCTGCGTGCCTTCGCGATCATGGCCGGCGGAGCTACCGGAGCGTTGACCCGGGGCGGACTTGCGCAGGCCCTGCCGGCCTCCCCGGGAGCGTGGCCCTGGGGCACGTTGGTCGCCAACCAGCTTGGCATCCTGCTGCTGGCGTGGCTCTCCACAGAGCTTGCCGAGAACGTCGTGCCAACCCGTCTGTGGCAGCCCATCCTGGGCACGGGGTTCTGCGGCGCGCTGACGACGTTCTCGGCGTTCCAGGTCGAAACGATCCAGATCGCCAGGCACGACCGGCCGGATCTCGCGGCGGCATATGCGCTCGTGAGCATCGCGCTGGGGATGCTCTGCGCCGTCGCCGGCACGGTGTACGCCCGTAGGAAGCGCTACGGATGATGAGCGCGTTGCCGTGGATCGGGCTCGGTGCGCTCGGCGCGCTCGGTGCGCTCGGGCGCTTCACGATCGACGGCGCCGTGTCGGCGCGCTGGCCGAGCGACTTCCCCTTCGGCACGCTCGCCGTGAACCTCAGCGGCGGCTTCGCGCTCGGCGCGCTCGTGGGGCTCGGCGTCACAGGCGACGCGATCCTCGTGCTCGGGACCGGCCTGCTCGGCAGTTACACGACGTTCTCCACCTGGATGTTCGAGGCCCAGCGGCTCGCCGAGAACGGAGCGTGGCGGCGCATGTGGCTGAACCTCGTCGGCCCGCTGGTGGCGGGGCTCGCGGTGACCGCCCTCGGCTGGCTCCTGGGAGGGGCGCTCGCATGATCGACGCGCTCAAGCTCTGGGTCTATTTCGGCGACTCGCAACTCACGGGTACCGAGCTGACGAGCGATGCGCTGATGGACTGCATGGCCCGCCACCAGGTAGCCGTCTCGGCGCTGTGTCGCGGGATCGAGGGCTTCGGCCTGAACCGGCGCATCCACAGCGAGCGCTTCCCCGACGTCCCCACCGATCTTCCGCTCGTCGGCTGCGCGGTGGACTCCCCTGAGCGCATCCATGCGCTGCTCCCCGACGTCGACCGCGTCGTGGCGGACGGGCTCGTGACGCTCGAGGGCGCGCGGCTTGCCGCCGGCGACGAACTGGCCGACGCCGCGTTTCCGGACGGGCCCGGGAGGGCGGCCGAGCTGACGGTCTACTGCGAGCGCACCGAGCGCGCGGGCCGCGCGGCTGGCCCGGCCTACCGCGAGGCGGTCGAGATTCTGCGCCGCCACGGCGCGGCCGGCGCGACCGTGATGCTTGGTGTCGACGGCACGTACCACGGCAGTCGGCGGCGTGCCACGTTTCATTCGCGACGGCGCAACGCACCCCTGATGATCATCTCCGTGGGGCGCCGTGAGACCCTTGCCGCGGCGCTCCCCGCGCTGCGAGCGGCACTCGAGCGGCCGATCGTCACGCTCGAGGCCGTCGCCCAGTGCAAGCACGACGGCGAGTTGCTGGAAGGCTTGCCCACTGCCCCCGACCGCGACCGCGACGGTCTGGGCGTGTGGCAGACGATCCGCATCTATACGCGGCAGTCGGCGCAGGTGAACGGGCGCGCGCTCCACACCGAGCTCGCCCGGCGGCTGCGCGAGGCTGGCGCCGCGGGCGTCACCACGGTTGGCGGGCACTGGGGATTCTCGAGCAGCGAGCCCCCGCACGGGGACAGATTCGCCCGGCTGAAGAGCCGCGCGCCCACCTACACGACCTACGTCGACCGGGCCGGCAAGGTCGCCGAGCTGTGGCCCATCATCGACGATCTGACGTCACAGCACGGGCTCGTGACATCACGCTTCGTCCCGGCCTACCGTGAGCGGCGCGGAGCGCTCACGCATGGCGGACTACGTCTGGCGGCAATCACGCCGTAGGGCGCGCTGCGTACGGCGCCGAAAGGGATCCTCGAGCGTCCTGGAACGCGAAACGGCCCCGGTTCACGGGGCCGTTGGTAGTACCGCTACGGGGATTCGAACCCCGGTTTCCGCCGTGAGAGGGCGGCGTCCTAGTCCCCTAGACGATAGCGGCGCGGCCGCCCACGGTAGCAAAGCGTGCCCCGCTCCCACCGTTCCGGATTCCGTCCGAATACGAACGTATGTTCCCTGCATGCACCCCGCCGCCGTCCGCGCCCGTGTTGAGCAGCTTGCCGCGCAGGGACTGCCTGACTCCGCGATCAGCTTGGAGACGTTGCTGCCGCGCTCGACCGTGCGCGATATCCGTCGCGGGCACGACCGCCTCCGATGCCCTCGATGCTGGCGTGGGGCGCGGCCGATGCGATTCACGGCCGGCGAATACGCGGAGCTGCTCGGGTTCTACCTCGGAGACGGCTGCATCGCGGCCGGCGGGCGCACCTATCGCCTGCGCGTGTTTCTCGATGCCGCGTATCCGGTCCTCGCCCGCGAGGTCGCCGCACTGATCGCCGGGTGCGCGGATCGCAACAGCGTGAGCGTCACCCACCTACGCGCGCAGTCCACGCTCGTCGTCTCGATCTACTCCGTGCACCTCCCATGCCTGTTCCCCCAGCACGCCTCCGGCGTCAAACACGAGCGACCGATCGTGCTCGAAAACTGGCAGGACGAGTTGGTCCGCGCAGCGCCCTGGAGCTTCCTGCGCGGGCTCGTCCTCTCGGATGGCTGCGCGTTCATCAACCGCACCGGCCGACACCGCTATCTCAGCTACGACTTCTGCAACCGCTCGGAGGACATCCGCGGGCTGTTCAAGGCCACCTGCGACGTCGTCGGTGTGCGCTACAGCGCGGCAGCCGACCGCGTCCGGATCTACGAGCGCGCGAGCGTGCGCGAGTTCGCGGCGTTCGTGGGCACGAAACGCTGATCGGTCGCTACAGTTTGGGCCGCAGGCGGATGTGGTGAAATTGGTATACACGCAGGCTTCAGGTGCCTGTGGGGGCAACCCCGTGGAGGTTCGAGTCCTCTCATCCGCATAGGAAAGGCCCGCAAATACGGGCCTTTTGGTTCCCAGGCACGGGCGCGCGCCGGCACCGCGGTGGCGGCGCCTCGCAGGCCCCGCCGCACACCGAGATTGCGTCCGCGACGCGCTGACGATCGCCACACGCTGTGCCGACATCGCCGCCGATCGGCGTCAGTAGGAGATGAGCTCGGCCTGCTCAGCGACCGTCGGCCCGGTCAGGTCCGGGAAGCGATCGAGCATGCCGGCGTACTAGCGTCGCTGCACGAACAGCGATTCCGCGCAGACACCGAACGGGCCGTGGAGATCGTGCAGGGCAGCGGTCGACAGGCCGATCCCGGCCGGCCCGATCGCCGTCCGCGCGTCGAGCCCGATCCACTCCCCCACCGGGTCGCGGTGCAGGTGGACGGTCAGTTCGGTGTTGACGTACATCCACCGATCGATCGGCAGGATCCAGCTCAGCCCGTTGGCGAAGTCCGCCGCGGCGACCGCGCGCGCGAGCGGCGAGGGCGCGACGCCCGGCAGCAACTCGCCGCGCAGGCGGATCCAGGCGGCGACGTGGCCGGACCCGAGCTCGCCGCGGGCCTGGCGGATCTCGGTCGCGGCGGGATAGAAGAGCTCATCTCCCCCGTCGATGTCCCACTGTGGCAGCGCGTCGCACGCCTCTGGCGGCGGCAGGGCCTCGCCGGCAGCGGCGGGCGACGCCTGTGCCTCAGGCGTCTGCTCGCGCCGCAGCCGCACCGCTCGCGCCATGCAGGCGGCCCGCTCGCCCGCGGCGTGCAGCGTCGCGTCGACGATCTGGAAGCGCTTGCCGGGCTTGGCGTGCCCGGCGTTCACGGAGACCGTGCCGACCGGCACGGCTCCGAGAAATTCGATCGTCACACGCGAGACCGCCAACTCCTCGCCGGGGGTCAGCAGCTCGATCGTGTGGGCGAGCAGCGCGGACGGGGCGCCGCCGTGCATCATCCGCTTGTCCCACGGACCGCGCGTCTGCGGTGCCGCCTCGAAGCGGCCGGCGACGGGCTCGAAGAGCGCTGGGACGGATGCCACGGCCATCGCCGGGCACCCTACCCAGGCAGCCTGTCCGGTGGATCGGTCCGGACGTTCTGGCCGCGTCCGCCAGCTGTAAGACCCGAGCAGGTTGTTCAGGCGGGTGATGGGTGGTTGTCGGCCGATGGCTGGGTGTCGTCGGTGATGGTTGTAGCGGTAGATCCAGCCGTCAAGGGCTGCGGCGCGCTCGGAGCTGGTGGCGTAGATCGCGCCGTAGGCCCAGCCGCCGAGCATCGTGCGGATGAGCTCGCCGGCGACCTGGCGTTCGTAGCGCTGTGCCGGCTGCAGGCCGAGGCGCCCGAGCTTGCCCATCCCGATCCTGGTGAGGATCCCCGAGACCGTCGACACGGGCCGGTCGAGGATCTCGGCGATCTCCGGGCCGGTGAAGCGCAACCGCCGTAGCGCCGCGATCGCCTCAATGACCTGCTCGTCGCTGCGGTTGGCCACCACACGCGGCGCTGAGGGTCTGTCGATCAACCCGAGAGGTCCCTCAGCTCTGGAGCGAGCAAGCCACTTGCGTGCCGTTCGCTTGCTGATGCCCATCGACTCTGCGACGTCTTGGACCGATTGACTCTCCCTCTCGATCCGATCGATCAGCAGCTTCCTGCCTTTCGGACTGAGCGGGGCGTTAGCGTGCAGCTTCATCCGGAACTCCTTGGTGCTGGGGCCTCGACAACCACCAGCCTCCAAGGAGGACCGGATGAACAACGTGCTCAGGAACTACAGCTGATAGGTCCGTAAAGACCGGCTTGAGGGAGACCCTCTGCGGCGCTGGCCGGGAGGGTCTTTTCTTGTTCTGTCCTTTTGAGGGAGGGAGTCATCTTGGACCTGTTGCGCAGAGAGGTGCCCGCGACGTCGTTGGTGGTCGCGGTCGACCCGGGCAAGGCGTTTAACCGGGTGTGGCTGACGACCGGGGAACGGGGCTTGGTCGGTGAGCCGGTGACGTTGCCGGTGCTGCGTGAGGGCGTCGACGAGCTCGAGCGCCTGATCGCGGCCAGCGGCGTCAGCGGGCTGCCGGTGATCGGGTTGGAGGCGACGGGGTCGTTGCATCGGGCGTGGGCGGCAGAGATCGAGCGGCGCTGGCCCGGGTCGCTGCGGCTGTTCGCGCCATCAGAGACGACGGCCGCGCGGGGTCAGCTCGGGTCGCGGCGCTTTAAGACAGACGACCGTGACTGCGCTGCGTTGGTGTGGCTGCTGCGCCAAGGCGCCGGCCGCCCCGCCGAGCCGCAGATCGTCGAGTCGCTGTTGGGCACGGTTCGTCATCGCCGCCAGCTCGTCGACGCACGCCGCGTGCTGCAGCAACGTCTGCATGACCAGCTCAACGCGCTGTGCCCAGGGCTCTCGGCGCCCGCGGGTCACGGCCGCGCGCTGAAGCTCGAGGGCGTCGTTGGGCAAGCCGTCCTCAGCTGCGCGGCGGCGTTCGCCGGGCGCGCGCCGAGCACGCGCTCGTTGCTGGCCCGCGCTCCGGGCCGCATAACCAACGCGACCGCATCATTTTGGGCTGACCGCTGGAAGCGGTTGCTGGCCCGGCCCGCCGACGCCGAGCTGCGCGCCGCGCGCCTCGGACGCGATCTGCGCCGCTGGCAAGACCTGCAGGCCGATATCGCGCTCGCCGACGACCAGCTCGCCGGCCTGCTCAAACGCACGCCGGGCCAGATCCTGACGACGCTGCCCGGCGTGGCGGTCGTCAGGGCCGCCGCGTTCAGCGCCTACACGCTGCCGATCGAGCGCTGGCCGACCCCCGAGCACCTGTATTCAGCGACCGGATTAGCGCCGGCGACCTACCAGTCCTCAACGATCACCAGGCGCGGCAAGATCAGCCGCCAGGGCTTGGCCGAGCACCGCGACGCACTAATGGCGATCGCCTGGGGGCTGTCGCTCTACAGCGACGCGTTCAAGACCCGCGACAGCGAGCTCAGGCCCGTGGCTTCCGGCCGATCCAGGCCCGCGTCGCGCTCGCCCGCCACGCCTGCCGACTGTGCTGGCAACTGCTCAATTCCCAACAGCCCTACGACGATCAGCGATACGCTCGCGCTCGGCGGCGCGGGCGGTGATGGCGCTCACAGCTATGCCGCACGACGGCGCAATCTAGCTTGCCACCCGCCCGCGCAGCCGCTGCTCACGGCGCACACGAAAGCCTGCCGCACGACGGCGCCTGATCAGCCTGCCGACCCGCAGCGGCCGCCCGCGCAACCCCTCGCCCAATCACCGCAAACACCGCGATCACCGACCGCGGCGCTCACCCACGGCCACCATCACTCTTGACTGCCGAGGCGAAAGCTAGCGGCCGCGGTTGCGCGGCCGCGCGGAGGCGACCGAGCGGCCCGAGAACGAGCCGTTGCCCGAGTGCGAGCCCGACCCGTTGCCGGCGGCCGCGCGCTCGCGGCGGCCGGGGCGCTGCTGCGGACGGCGCGTGCGCGGTCCGCCGGCGCCGCCGCCGCGCGTCGAGGTCGGCAGCCCGCTGAGCGAGAACTCGGCGTGCAGGCCCAGGTCGCTGGCCATCCGGCCCATCTCGTGCGCCTGGTCGTGCAGCACGAACGTCACGCCGATGCCCGCGGCGCCCGCGCGGCCGGTGCGGCCGATGCGGTGGACGTAGCCGTCGCGGTCCTCGGGGATGTCGTAGTTGATGACGTGCGTCACGTCGCGCACGTCGATGCCGCGCGCCGCGACGTCGGTCGCCACGAGCGTGTCGACCTCGCCGCGCTCGAAACGGGCGAGCGCCTTCTCGCGCTGGGACTGCGTCTTGTCGCCGTGCATCGCGACGGCCGTGACGTAGTTGTCCTTCAGGCGCTTGACGAGGCGGTCGGCGCCGCGCTTGGTGCGGACGAAGACAATCGTCAGGCCGCGCTCGGCGTCCTTGAGCTCGTGCACGAGCGCGTCGACCTTCGCCTCGTGGGCGACCTTGATGAAGCGGTGGACGGTCTCGGCGCGGTTGGGGTCGACCGGCGGCACGTAGGCGTGGCGCTTGGCGGCGGAGGTGTACTCCTCGGCGACCTTGCCGGCCGCGCCCTCGAGCGTCGCGGAGAAGAACAGCGTCTGGCGGCTCTTCGGCGTCAGCGCGACGATGCGGTCGACGGCCGGGCGGAAGCCCATGTCGAGCATGCGGTCGGCCTCGTCGAGGACGAGGATCCGGATGTGCTGCAGCGAGATCGCGCGGCGCTGGAGGATGTCCTCCAAGCGGCCGGGGGTCGCGACGATGATATGCGCCTTGCGCGCCTGCTGGATCTGGCGCTGGATGCCGGCGCCGCCGTAGACGGCCGCGACCGAGAGCGCGCGGGCGTGCGCGATGTCGGTCATGTCGTCGACGATCTGCAGCGCGAGCTCGCGCGTCGGCGCGAGGATCAGCGCGCTCGGGCGCCGATCGGTCGCGTTGAGGCGCTCGACCATCGGCACCGCGAACGCGAGCGTCTTGCCCGAGCCGGTCGGCGACTTGGCGAGGACGTCGCTGCCCGCCAGGACGTCGGGGACGACGAGCGACTGGATTGCGAACGGGGTGGCGATACCGCGCTTGTTCAGCACGTCGACCACCACCTTGGACACGCCGAGATCGGCGAAGGACTGCGAAGACATAGAGTTGCTCCTAGCGCGCAGCCACGTTCGTGTGACCGCGAAAGATTCGGGAGATTCCTCTGACCCGAACCGTGCGAAGCGCACTCCTCAAGACAAGAACCTCACGGGCAGCGGCGCTGCCCATGGGCTAGACGGTAGCAACGTTGCCCCGCCGCTCTGAGCGGGGCCGGCCTCCGGAGCGGCGCGCCGACACGCGAGAATGCCCTGCATGCCAGCACAACCGCCCGCCCTCTCGACCCGCCTGGGCGACGTCAGCTCCTCCCCCGTGCGCGACATCCTCGAGCTCACGCAGCGCGCCGAGGTGATCTCGTTCGCGGGCGGCCTGCCGGCTCCCGAGCTGTTCCCGGCCGAGCTGATCGCCGACGCCTTCGCCCGCGCGCTGGCGCCGACGGTGGCCGCCCGCGCGCTGCAGTACTCCTGTACCGAGGGCGACCCGGGACTGCGCGCGCTGCTGGCGCAGCGCTTCTGCGGCCGCGGCCTGGACTGCGACCGCGACGAGCTGCTCGTGACGACCGGATCCCAGCAGGCGCTCGGGCTCGTCGCCGCCGTGCTGCTCGATCCGGGCGACGTCGTGCTCGTCGAGAACCCGTCCTACCTGGCGGCGCTGCAGTGCTTCGGCTTCGCGGGCGCGCGGCTCGTGGCGGTCCCGTGCGACGAGGACGGCCTTCGCGTCGAGGCGCTGCCGGCGCTGATCGCCGAGCACGCGCCGAAGTTCCTCTACGTCGCCCCGACGTTCCAGAACCCGACCGGCCGCACGCTGCCCGCCGCGCGCCGCGCCCGCCTGGCCGAGATCGCCGTCGAGCACGGTCTGTGGATCGTCGAGGACGACCCCTACGGCGAGCTGCGCTACGACGGCGAGCCGCTGGCGCCGATCGGCGCGCAGCCCGGCGCGGGCGACCGCACCGTGACGATCTCGTCGCTGTCGAAGGTGCTCGCGCCGGGGCTGCGGATCGGCTGGCTGCGCGCCCCCGACACGATCTTGCGTCCGCTCGTGATCGCCAAGCAGGCGGCCGACCTGCACACCTCGACGATCGACCAGATCGCCGCGCGCACGTCGCTCGCGGCGGCCGACCTCGACGCCCACATCGCCGCGCTGTGCGGCGAGTACCGCCGCCGCCGCGACGCGCTGCTCGGCGGTCTCGCGGCCGCGCTGCCGGAGGGCTCGAGCTTCAACCGGCCCGACGGCGGCATGTTCGTGTGGGCGCGGTTGCCCGCGGGCTGGGACGCCGCCGAGCTGCTGCGCGCCGCGCTTGCGCAGGATGTCGCGTTCGTGCCCGGCTTCCCGTTCTTCGCCCACGAGCCCGACCACCGCACGCTGCGGCTCTCGTTCACGACCCACGCACCGGCCGAGATCGCCGAGGGGCTCGCGCGGCTGGCGCGAGCGACGGTGCGATCGGCATGAGCGCCGCCGAGCCGCGCGAGGTCGCGATCACCGGCAACGTCATCCGTCTCGGCCAGCTGCTCAAGCTCGCCGGGATCGTCGCGACGGGCGGCGAGGCGCGCGAGCTGATCGTCGACGCCGTCGTGCGCGTCAACGGCGAGGTCGAGACGCGCCGCGGTCGCCAACTACACCCCGGCGATGTCGTCGAGGCGGCTGGCGAACGCGTGCTGATCGTCTAGGAACCTGACCCGCGAACGGCCGCAGCGAGCGTCTGCGCGTCAACCTGTGAACCGGCGTGCCGTCGCGCGCGAAGGACCCGCATGGCGCGGATCGGGGAGGAAGCCGCGCGGGCGTTCAAGGCGCTCGCCGGTCAGGACACCAACGAGCCGCTGGGCGCGCACGTGATCGCGCTCTACTGCTTCTTGTTGCTCGTCGCGATGATGCTCGCCGCCGCGTGGATCACGGGCACGCCGATGGAGTGCCTGATGCGCGCGACCTGCTGAACGGACCGCGGCGGCGCGACAGCGGCGAGCAGCGCCGTGCGCGTCATCACGCCCCGACCGGCTGGGGCTGCACGCGCGCGTCGAGCTCGAGCGGCGTGAACATCGCCAGCAGCTCGCCGATCACGGGCGCGCGCTGGTGGTCGCTCGAGGCGACGAGGCCGATCGTGTGCTCGATGACGGGCTCGACGAGCGGGATCGCGCGCAGGCCGGGCGGCAGCGCGTTGCCGAACAGCCACGTGTGGGCGGTGATCCCCGGCAAACCCGTGCGCGCGTGCGCGATCAGCGTCGAGATCGAGTTCGTCTCGACCGCCGGGTCGGGCGCGACGCCGGCCCGCGCGAACGCGTCGTCGACGATCCGCCGGTGCTGCATGTCGGGCGTCAGCAGGCACAGGCGCAGCGTCGAGGCGCGGCGCCACGTCGCGGTCACCGCGCCGGCGAACGGGCCGTCGTCGGCGCCGACGAGCAGCAGGTAGTGCTCGCGCCACAGCGGCAGCGTCGCGACGTCGGCGAGCGGCTCGTTGTCGAGGTACGTGAGGCCCGCGTCGAGCTCGCCGCGGGCGAGGCCGTCGGCGATCTGGCGCGAGCTCATCGACATGACACGGATGCCCATGCGCGGATGGCGCTCGCGAAACGGCCCCGTGACGAGCGTCGAGACCGGCAGCGACGTCGGGATCGCACCGATCCGCAGCGTGCCCTCCATCCCGCCGCGCAGGCGGCTGACCTCCTGCGCGAGGCCGTCGAGGTCGGCCAGCGCGCGATGGACCCAGATCAGGACCCGCTCGCCCTCGGGGGTGAAGCCCTCGAAGCGGCGCGCGCGGCGTACGAGCGGGATCCCGAGCTCGCGCTCCAGCGAGCGGATCGCCGCCGACAGCGCCGGCTGCGACACGTGGCAGGCCGTCGCCGCGCGACCGAAGTGGCGCTCGCGGTCGAGCGCGGCGAGATACTCGAGCTGACGCAGGAACACTGCGCACCGTTTATCGGATTTATGAGTTCGTGACAAGCAGTGCTTATGAGGTGATCGGTCTCGCCGCTTGGACACGGACGCGCGGAGCGTGCATCGTTGCGGGGGTCATGTCGCGCAACCTCGTCGAGCTCGTCCGCCGCCACCACGCGGTCGGGGCGCCGACGGCGCTCGAGGTCCTCAAGGAGGCGATGCGGCTGCGCGGCGAGATCACCGACGACGACCGCCGCGCCGCCGCCGAACGCTCCGGCCTGCCGGAGGCCGCCGTGCACGGCGTCGCGACCTTCTACGACGACCTGCTGGCGCCGCGCGGCGCCCGCCACGTGCGCGTCTGCACCGGCACGGCATGTTTCGCCGCGACGGCGGACGCGCACATCGACGCGCTTCGCGACGGCCTCGGCGTCGGGCTCGGCGAGCGCAGCGCCGACGGCGCGGTCTCGCTCGCCGAGACCGTCTGCCTGGGCTTCTGCCACGCCTCCCCGGCGGTGCGCGACGGCGACGTCATCGACGCCGGCGCCGGCGCCGTCGAGCGCGTGCTCGCGGGCACCGCGCAGCCCGCGGCGCAGCCGCCGACGCGCAGCGCGCTGCCCGACGGGCCGCAATTGCTGGCGGGCGGCCGCGAGTGGCAGGGCCTGCGGCGTGCGGTCACGCAGATGACCCCAGATCAGCTGCTCGAGGAGGTCAAGGCCGCGAACGTGCGCGGGCGCGGCGGCGCCGGCTTTCCCGCCGGATCGAAATGGGAGTTCGCGCGCGACGCAGCGGGCGAGCGCACGTTCGTCGTCGCCAACGGCGACGAGGGCGACCCCGGCTCCTACATCGACAAGCTGCTGATGGAGTCGTACCCCAACCTGCTGATCGAGGGGATGGCGCTCGCCGGCTACGCCGTCGGCGCCGACCACGGCTTCGTCCTGACGCGCTCGGAGTACCCGCGCTCCAAGCCGCTGCTGGAGGCGGCGGTGGCGCAGGCCCACGTCGACGGCGTGCTCGGTCGGGCCGTGCTGGGAAGCGCGTTCGCCTTCGACATCACGATCGTCGAGGGCGCCGGCTCCTACGTCGTCGGCGAGGAGACGGCGCTGCTCGCCTGCCTGCAGGGCCTGCGCGGCACGGTCTCGGCGCGACCGCCGTTCCCGGCCCAGCGCGGGCTGCACGGGATGCCGACGGTCGTCAACAACGTCGAGACGCTGTGCAACATCCCGCTCGTCGCGCGCGCCGGGGCCGAGGCATACGCAGCGCTCAGCCCCGGCAGCCCGACGGCGGGGACGAAGCTCGTCTGCTTCAACGAGCGCTTCGCGCGGCCCGGCGTCTACGAGGTCCGCTTCGGCACGACGATGCGCGCGCTGTGCGAGGACGTCGCCGGCGGCCTGATCGACGGCCAGGCGATCAAGGCGCTGCAGATCGGCGGCCCGCTCGGCGGGATCCTGCCGGCGTCGCGGCTCGATACGCGGTTGGACTTCGACGACCTCGCCGCCGTCGGCTGCATGCTCGGTCACGGCAGCATCGTCGCGTTCGACGAGACCACGGACATGCGCGCGCTCGCCCGCCACCTGCTGCACTTCGGCGCGGCCGAGAGCTGCGGCAAATGCTTTCCCTGCCGGATCGGCCTGCGCCGCGGCTACGAGATGTTCTCCGCCGGCGCGCCCGTCGACCGCACGAAGCTCGAGGCGCTGCTCGAGACGCTCGAGCTCGGTTCGCTGTGCGCCCACGGCGGTGGAATGCCCGCACCGATCCGCAGTTTGCTGGCACACTTCGACGTGGAGCTCGGATTGGCATGAGCATCACTGTCGAGATCGACGGAGTGCAAGCGGCGGTCGCAGCGGGCACGACAGTGCTCACCGCGGCGCGCACGCTCGGCTGCGCCGTCCCGACGCTGTGCTTCGACGAGCGCCAGGAGCCGTTCGGCGCCTGCCGTGTCTGCATGGTGGGCGTCGACGGCCACTCTTACCCGGTCGCGGCGTGCACGACGCCGTGTCGCGACGGAATGAAGATCGACACCCGCGACCCGACCGCGCGGCGGATCGCCGCCGCGACCGTCGAGCTCGTCCTCTCCGAGCTGCCCGCGCCGCCCGCGCCGCACACCGAGCTGGCGATCGTCGCGGCGGCGCTGGACGTCGACGCCGGCGACCTGCGCTGGCCCGGCGCGCAGCACGTCGTCGATCACGACGAGCGCCACCCGTACCTCGCGCTGCAGCACGAGCTGTGCATCTCCTGCGGGCGCTGCGTACGCGCCTGCGACGAGCTGCAGGGCGCGTTCGCGCTGACGGCCACGGGCCGCGGCTTCGAGGCGAACGTCGCGGCGGGCATGGACGCGGGCTTCCGCGCGTCGACCTGCGTCTCGTGCGGCGCCTGCGCGGACACGTGCCCGACCGACGCGATCACCGAGATCTCCCTGCTGACGCTGGCGCGCCCATGACGACGGCGCCGGCGAGCGAGCGCTTCGACAGCAACGTGACGACGACCTGCGGCTACTGCGGCGTCGGCTGCCGGCTGGAGGCGCACGCCGTCGACGGCCGCGTCGTGTCGATCACGCCGGCCCTCGACGGCCCGGCCAACGCGGGCCACGCGTGTCTGAAGGGCCGCTTCGCGCACGGCTTCGCGCGCAAGCGCGACCGCCTGCGCACGCCGCTGGTCCGCGACGCCCGCGGCGGCGATCTGCGCCCCGCGTCATGGGACGAGGCGATCGCGCTGATCGCCGGCCGCCTCGCAACGATTCGCGACCGCGACGGGCCCGACGCGATCGCCGGCCTCGCGTCCTCGCGCGCGACGAACGAGGACTGCTACGTCATGCAGCGCTTGATGCGTGCGGCGATCGGCACGCACAACATCGACAACTGCTCGCGCGTCTGCCACTCGCCCACGTCGTGGGCGCTGCGCCAGTCCTTCGGGCTGTCCGGCGCGACCGGCTCGTTTGATGACATCGAGCACGCCGACGCCGCGATCATCATCGGCGCCAACCCGACCGAGGGCCATCCCGTCGCCGGCGCGCGGATCAAGCAGGCGACGCTGCGCGGTCTGCAGCTCGTCACGATCGACCCGCGTCGGATCGAGCTGGCCGACTACGGCGTGCTGCACCTCAGCCCGCGCCCGGGCACGAACGCGGCGGTGATGCTCGGCCTGGCGCACGTCGTCGCGCGTGACGGGCTCGTCGACCGCGCGTTCCTCGACGCGCGCACGGAGGGCTACGACGCCGTCGAGGACCTGCTCGCCGACTACACGCCCGGCGAGGTGCAGCGCATCAGCGGCGTGCGCGCCGCCGACCTGCAGCGCGCCGCGCACATCTACGCCGAGGCCGGCGACGCCTGCCTGCTGTGGGGCCTGGGCGTGACCGAGCATCTGTACGGCTCCGAGGTCGTGCGGCTGATCTGCAACCTCGCCCTCATGTGCGGCAAGGTCGGCCGCCCCGGCTCGGCGCTGCTGCCGCTGCGCGGGCAGAACAACGTCCAGGGATCGTCGGACATGGGCGCGCTGCCGGACACGTTCACCGGCTACCAGTCGGTCGCCGACGAGGACGTCGCGCGCCGCTTCGAGGCGCGCTGGGGCGTGACGATGAAGCGCGAGCGCGGCCTGAAGATCCCCGAGATGTTCGACGCCGCCGTCGCCGGCGATCTGAAGGCGATGTACATCTTCGGCGAGGACGTCGCGCAGACGGACCCCAATACGACGCACGTCGTGCGCGCGCTGCAGTCGCTCGAGTTCCTCGTCGTGCAGGACATCTTCTGCAACGAGACGACGAGCTACGCCGACGTGGTCCTGCCCGCGTCCTCGTTTCTGGAGAAGAGCGGCACGTTCACGAACGCCGAGCGGCGCATCCAGCTCGTCGCGGCGGCCGCCGCTCCGCCCGGCGAGGCGCGCACGGACTTCGCCATCCTGACGGCCGTGTCGGCGGCGCTGGGCCACGAGATGCCGTTCGGGTCGCCCGCCGACGTCATGGACGAGGTCGCCGCGCTGACGCCCGACTGGGCCGGCGTCTCGCACGAGCGCGTCGGCCGCGGCGGGCTGCAGTGGCCGGTCGCCGCCGACGGCACCGACTCGCCGACCCTCTACGAGCACGAGTTCGCGCTGCCCGGCGGCCGCGCCCGCTTCGCCGCGCTGCCCTACAAGCCGCCCGGCAGCGAGGCGAGCGACGAGTTCCCGCTCGTGCTCGTCACGGGCCGGCGCCTGGAGCACTACAACGCGGGCACGATGACCCGCCGCACGCACAACCTCGAGCTGATGCCGAGCGACTGGCTCGAGCTGCACCCCGACGACGCGGCACGGCTGTGGGTCGCCGACGGCGACCTCGTCTCGGTCCGCAGCGCGTTCGGGCGCATCGAGCTCGCGGCGCGTCTGACGGACCGCATCGAGCGCGGTCACGTCTTCACCGCGTTTCACTTCCCGGAGATCCGCACGAACCTGCTGATCGGCTCGTCCGCCGATGTCAACACGTCCTGTCCGGAGTACAAGGTCGTCGCCGTCGACGTGCGCCCCGTCGCCGAGCGGGCGAGCAGCAGGCCGGCGATCGCCGCGCCGACCTAGGCCGCCGCGTCGTGGCCGCGCCATCCGAGCCCGTAGCGGGCCGCATGACCGCCGTCGTGCGGCGTGACGGCGAGCGCGACGAGGTCGCCGTCGAGGAGCCGCTGGAGATCCGCGTCGACGGTCGCGCGCTGAGCGTCACGATGCGCACGCCGGGCCACGACGAGGAGCTCGCGCTCGGCTTCCTGTACGGCGAGGGGCTGATCGACGCCGGGCCGCGGGCGGCCGGGCTCGCCGACGATCTCGCCGCGAACGTCGTCGAGGTCGACGGGCCGCTGCTGCGCGACCCGGGCGCGCGCCGCTTCTACACGACGTCGTCGTGCGGCGTCTGCGGCAAGGGCTCGCTGGAGGAGGTCGCCGTGCACGCGCCGGTGCTGCCGCCCGGCCCGATCGTCGCGCGCGCGCTGATCGCAGCGCTGCCCGAGCGCCTGCGCCAGCCCGCGTTCGCGCGCACCGGCGGCCTGCACGCGACCGGCCTCTTCAGCGTGTCCGGCGAGCCGCTGCTCGTGCGCGAGGACG
Organism: uncultured Solirubrobacteraceae bacterium; assembly: GCA_963756465.1. Taxonomy (GTDB): domain Bacteria; phylum Actinomycetota; class Thermoleophilia; order Solirubrobacterales; family Solirubrobacteraceae; genus CADCVQ01. The sequence goes on along the minus strand of CAVWNK010000001.1, from coordinate 27,212 downwards.
TCGGTCGCCACAACGCGATCGACAAGGTCGTCGGCCGCGCCCTGCTCGACGGCCTGCTGCCGCTGCACGGTCAGATCCTCTGCGTCAGCGGGCGCCTGTCGTTCGAGCTCGTCCAGAAGGCGGCCGTCGCGGGCGCGCCGATCCTCGTCGGCGTCGGCGCGCCGACCTCGCTTGCGATCGAGCTCGCCGCCGACCGCGCGATGACGCTGGCGGGCTTCGCGCGCGGCGATCGGGTGAACGTGTACACCGGCGAAGCGCGGCTTGCGCATTGATCGCCGGCCGACCAGACATGGCGTACGACGTTCCTCGACCGCCTGGAGAGGGCCGGCCGGGCGGCCCGGGGTTGCCGTGTCGGGAAGGTGCTCGATGCGAACACGTTCGCGACACGGCTCGCGGCGGCGCGCGTGGTCTGAGCCCTCGTCGCGCATGTGTGCTCGATGCCATCAGAAACGCGCTATGGCACGACGACGAGCGGGCCGTCGACGCCGGCGGCGAGTCCGCGCGTGCCGGCGACGATCTCGAGCATGATCGCCGTGTCGGCGATCGCCACGCCGGTGAGGTGCTCGTCGCGGGCGGCGAAGTCGTCGACGATCGCCCTCACCGCTGCGGCGTAGGCATCGCCGTCGCCGGCAGCGAGCGCGCGCAGCGCCGTCGCGGTGCGCTCGAACGCGCCGCCGCGCGGCTGCATGACCTCGGCGAGCGGCGCGACCGCATCGTCGTCGCCCGCGATCAGCGCCGCGACGGCGAGCACGTAGGAGGCGACGGGCGAGCCGGGCGCGTCGGGATCGTGTGCGAGTTCGGCGCGCACCTCGGCGGCGGCCTCCCCGCCCGCGCCGCCGATGACGGCGGCCTTCAGCATCCCGACGAGGCGGCCGTAGCTCTTCGGCGGCGCGAGCTTCCAGGAGGCGCGGTAGGTCTCGACGGCGAGCGCGTAGGCGGTCGCCGCCGCGGCCGCGTCGCCTGCCAGCAGCGCGGCGTGCGCCTCGCCCTCGGTCTTGATCGCGGCGATCATGAGATCGCGATGCTCGCCGTCCTGCATCGGCGGGAGGTTACGCCTCGGAGCGCCCGCGGGCGAGGACCGCGTCGATGCCCGCGACGAGGTCGGCGAGGGCGAACGGCTTGGCGATGAAGCCGTCGATGCCGGCCTCGTCGACGACCTGCGCCCGGGCCGTCAGGAGGATGAACGGCAGCGAGGCCGTGGCTGGCTCGGCGCGTATGCGACGGAGCATCTCGATCCCCGTCAGGCGCGGCATCGTCCAGTCGGCGAGGACGAGGTCGGGCTGGCGCGCGCTCGCCGCCGCCAGACCGGCCTCGCCGTCGGGCGCCGTCAGCACCTCGTGGCCGCAGGATTCGAGCTTGATCCGCACGAGCGTGAGGATGTCGGGGTCGTCGTCGACGACGAGGATGCGCGCCACGCTGAGATCATCGACCGCGGCGCGGCCGCGCTCAAGCCGTTTGACGGCGCGCGAGCCGGGGCACCCGATCGGTCACCATGCTCGTCGACCCCATATGCGCGATGACCACGCCCGCAGGCGAAACCCCGACGCCGCCACCCGATCCGACCCCGCCGCTGCCGGGTCCGAACCCGGATCCGTGGCCGGACCCGATCCCGGACCCGGTCCCCACAAGCCCGTAGACCGCGGCATGCGCTGGCTGCTGATCGCCGCCGGGGCCTGCATCGCCGGCTGCGCGGTCCTGATCGCCGTCGGCGGCTCGAGCCTCGTGACGTTCCTGGGCATCTCGCTCGGCGGGATCGCCTTCGTGCTCGTGCTGTCGGCGGTGTTCTACGCGGTCGGGCGCGCCGAGGACCGCGACCGCGCCGAGCGCGAACGCAGGCCGCAGCAGCAGTAGGGGCCAGCGGCGCGCCTACCGCGGCGCGCGCGCGGTTGCAGCCGGGGTGCCCGCAGCGCCCGCCGTCGTCGCCGCGGGCGCGGCGGCGATCGCCGCTCCGATCCCGACGGGAGCCTCGATCAGATGGGGCTGTGGCTCGGCTCCGTCGGGGGCGAACCATGGCGCCCCGGCGGGCGCGTCGGGGCGCAGCGCCCAGCTGCGCCCGACACGCTCGACGCCGATCGGGTAGAGCGTCAGCGATCCATCGGGCTTGATGTGCAGACGCAGGAAGTGCTTGTGGTGCTCGTGGTGCAGGGGCGCGTAGGCCTCGGTGTTGTGCAGCCCGAGGTAGCCGGTGGCCCACAGGTAGCCGGCCATCCCCAGCATGCCGCTGATCCCGCCCAGGAACCACACGAGCGCGAGAAACGCAAGCAGTGACGGTGCGCCGTCCGACGCGAACGCCGTCGAGAGATGGGAGGAGGCGATCATGACCCCGGCCACGCTCAGGACCTGCAGCGACGAGTGTGCCAGCCCGAGGAGAATGCGTCCGAGGCCGCTAGCGTCGTGGGCGAAGCGGACCATCGCGACGAGCGACGCCAGCACGAGCAGGCTGAGCAGGAACGCCGTCGGGCTCTCCCACATCGCCATCACGAGATCGTCGATGCCGAGCGACAGGTGGCGGTCGCCGAGGTGCAGTCCGAGCATGAACGCCAGCAGGACCTGGACGGTGCCGAACACCGCGGCGAGCGGGATGTTGTAGGCGGGCATGAGCCAGATCCGCTTCCTCAGCCGCTTCGAGACCGGCGCCGAGGGATACGTGCACGCCTTGCGGTAGGTGGCCGGGCCGGCTGGACCGGCGTGTTCTGCGCGCTCGGGCAGGTTGTGGGTGGGGTGCAGGAAGGCGCCGCCCCCGCCGGACTCGATGTGCTGGCGCGGGCCGTCCTGCTCCTCGTAGCGCGAGTAGTAGTGCTTACCGCTCTTGAGATAGAGCACAAGCTGGCCGCCGCAGGGCTCGATGACCTCACGTTCGAGGTACGCGACATCCCGATCGGAGTGCACCTCGGTCCCCTTGCGGCCGCTGTCGACCTCCTTGGACGTGCACAGGATGACGCGGTCCCCGGGCTGCATCCGCTCGGCGGCGACATCGGCGAAGTAGCGCAACTGGACCTCGTCGAGGGACGTGCCGAACTGGATGTCGATCCCCCACAGCCACCAGCCGTGCGGCAGGCTGATCGCGAAGTAGCTGCGGCGCTGTCGCGTTCGCCAGCCGCCGATCCAGCGGCCGCGGCAGAAGATGCTGGTGAAGTTCACGAGGCCGTCGTACCAGTCGTGGCTGCCGGGAACGGCAAACAGCTCGGGGGGCCGCGCGGGGGGGCATGGCAGCGCCGACCGGTACGGACCGAGCATCCGGTTCTCGTACTCCGCGGCCTTCGGCACCGGATAGACCGCGTCGCCGCCAAAGACGAGAATCTGACCGCGCTGCGTCGCGTGGTCGTCGCCGTCGCGCTCGAGCGAGAGGCCTTCGGCCGCCAGCAGCCTGGCCACGGTGTAGGTCGAGTTCCATCCGTCGCCGAGATCGGCGACGTAGTCCAGCCACAGCTCTGGCTGGGCGGAGCGATCGGTGACCTCGGCCGGCTCTCGCGCCTGCGCCTCGCGGCTGTCGGCGTAGGCGCTGAACATCCCCGACAGCAGCACCCGCGCCGCCGTGTCGACGAGCTGGTGCGGATCGAACCAGCGCACCATCGGCCGGCGCACGAACCCGAGGTCGGTCAGCTCGGACGGACGCGGCGGGCACGGTGGCGCAGGCTCTGCGCCGTCGGTGGTCGGATCGGCCATGCCCGGCATCCTCGCATCGGAGCGCGCAAGCTGCGGTTGCGGGGCCGCAACCATCCCGGGGCGGCCGCGCTCGCGCGACGTGTCGGACGCGCGCGTGCGCGCGCTTCCTCTACATGCGGGCCTTCGATCGGGAGACAGGGATTTGAGCCTGCGACCGCCCCGCCCCCAGCCAGATTTCCCACGTTCCTCTACGTTGGAGAAGTGGTGATTAGCGGGGATTTCTGAGTTCTCGACCACGTCGCCCCCGAGCGCGGCGTTGACGTCGTCGGCCTTGAATGCATGCGGATCGAACGTCGCCGCGGCCTCGATTCCAAGCCACTCGAGCGTGGCGCCGGGGTCCTTTGGCTTGGATCGGCGAGCGTCTCGCGGGGCTCCGCGTACCTCGCGTACCTCCGCAGTCCTCTGGCGGGCAGCGGCCCCTTCCGGTGAGGCAGATCGGGTAGCGCGAGCCAGGCTCGGCCGTCCACCGCCGGCGCGCCCGGTTCCGCCGCCCGGAAGCCCGCGACCGCCAGCACGCGAGCGCCTCGGCGTGGCCGCCCGAGCTGGCGTCGCGCGCCCGGCGCCCCCCGCGGTAGGGGTGCGAATAGGTGAGTCCCCCGACGATCGGGCGCGCGCCGCGGACGATGCTGCCGGCATGACCACGATCACCACCGCACCAGACCTCGCCTCCCTGGGGATGCAGGTCGCCGCGGGCCTGCGCGCCCGCGGCTTCAGCTCGCAGCTCATCCACCCGCTCGACGGGCGCTACGACGGCGCCCGCAGGGTGTGGAACCACAGCTTCGATCGCCGGCCGGCGCTCATCGCCCAGTGCGCGACGCCCCACGACGTCGCGCTCGCCGTGTCGGCCGCGCGCGAGCGCGACGTGCCGCTCGCCGTGCGCGGCGGCGGGCACTCGATGATCGGCTTCGGCACGTGCGACGGGGGCGTGGTCTGCGACCTGTCACCGATGCGGCGGGTCGACGTCGATCCCGCCGCGCGGACGATGCGCGTCGGCGGCGGCGCGCTGCTGGAGGATCTCGCCCGCGCCGGCCAGGCACACGGGCTCGCGGTGCCGCCCGGCCACGTGTCGCACACGGGGGTCGGCGGGATCACGCTCGGCGGGGGCATGGGCTGGTATCACCGCCAGCTCGGGCTCATCATCGACAACCTGAGCTCCGCCCAGGTGGTGACCGCCGACGGCGAGGTCGTCGAGGCCTCCGAGGACGTCAACGCCGACCTGTTCTGGGCTCTGCGCGGCGGCGGCGGCAACTTCGGCGTCGTCACCGAGTTTCGTTTCCGGGCGCATCCGCTCGGCCCGACCGTCTTCAGCGGCATGCTCGTCTTCGAGCACGCGCGCGCGGCCGAGGCGATGCTCGCCAGCCGCGCGATCCAGGAGCGCCACCCGGAGCTGCAGTGCTGGGAGATCCTCGCGATCTGCCCGCCCGCGCCGCCTTTCCCCGAGGCGCTGCACGGCCGGCCGGTGTGCCTCGTCGCCGTCACGTGGACGGGGGCGATCGGGGCGGGGCGGCGAGCGACCGAGCCGCTTCGCGCGGTCGGCCCGGCGGTCGACCTCACCGGCCCGATGCCATTCTCGGCGATCGGCTTCATCGCCGACAACAGCGCGCCCCCCGGCATGAACTTCTACGGACGCTCGCACTGGCTCGGCGAGTTCGGCGCGGACGCCATCGAGGCGGTGGTCGACGCGATGCACACGGCTGACACGCCCTTCGCCAGCGTCCTGTGCGGTCGGATGGGCGGCAGGGTCGCCGAGGTGCCGGCGGATGCGACGGCGTTCGCCCACCGCGACGCGCACAGCGTCGTCTGGGTCGTCAGCGCGCTGCCGCCGGGCGCGGGCACCGATCACTTCGAGTGGGTGCGCCGGACGCACGACCGCGCCGCGCGTTGGAGCACCGGAGGCGTCTACGTCAACGCGCTGGACCGCGGCGAGGAGGGCCGGCTGCGCGCGGCGTACACCGACCGAACGTGGGAGCGACTCGTCGAGGTCAAGGACCGCTGGGACCCCGAGAACGTGTTCCGGCTGAACCAGAACGTCCCGCCGAGCCGCTCGTGACGCCCGCGCGCGCGGCATGCGCCGCGGCCTCCGCGCGGCTCGTGAGATCGAGCTTGCGCAGGACCCGGCTGACGTGGTGCTCGGCGGTCTTCGGCGCGATGACGAGGCGCTCGGCGATCTGGGCGTTGGACAGCCCCTCGCCGAGCAGCGCGAGCACCTCGAGCTCGCGCGCGGTCAGCGTCTCGTTGCGGCGCGGTGCCGAGCGGCCCGAGGCGCCGAGGTCGCGCAGCAGCTTGGCGGCGGCGTCGGCGTCGGGCAGCGCGCCGAGGCGCTCGAAGCCGCGCAGCGCCCGCCGCGCCTCCACGACTGCGAGCTCGGTCTCGCCCTCGCGCGCGTAGACGTGCGCGAGGCTCAGGCGGGCGCGGCCGGCTTCCAGCGGCATGCCGAGGCGGTTGAACAGCTCCAGCGCGAGATCCAGGTGGGCCGCAGCGGCGCCGTCGCCGCGCGCGAGGCTGACCTGCGCGGCGGCCGTCTCGGCGGCCGCCGTCAGATCGGGGCGGTTGAGCTCCCGCGCAACGTCGGCCAGGCGCTCGACGGCCTGCGAGGCGCCGTCGACGTCGCCGAGCTGGAGGCGGGCCTGGACGAGCAGCGCCAGCAGCGGGGCGGCGCCGGGCGAGCGGGGCCCGATGCGGCGCAGACGCCGCTCGCAGGCGGCGGCGGCGGCCTGCGGCTTGCCGCGGGCGAGCATGACGGCGATGCCGGTGGCGACCGCGCGCGGGTGGCTCTCGAGGTCCTCGATCAGCCGCTCGGCCTCCTCGTAGCGGCCCTGGCGCACGCGCAGCTCCGCCAGCCGCGCGAGCGGGAAGGCGGCCATCGGCCGGCCGGGACCGCCGTAGGTGCGCAAGGAGTCCAGCAGCTCCCGCTCGGCGCGCTCCCAGTCGCCGACGGCGGTCAGCACGCCGCCGAACATCGCGCGACACCAGGCCCACAGCGGGACCATTCCCCGGCGCTCGACGAACGGCACGACCTCGCGACACCACTCCATCGCGCGCGGCCAGTCGGCGGCGGCGTCGCAGGCCGCGAGCATCTGGCAGCACGCGCTGCCGACGGTCCACGGGTCGGTGAGCTCGCGGCCGAGCACCGCCGCCATCGCCTCGTCGAGCATCGCCATACCCTCGTCGACCCGGCCCTGCCCCACGCGGTGCACGCCGAGCACGGTCAACACGCGCACGTGCGCGGCGCTCGACCCGAGCCCGCCCGCCGCCGCGAGGGCGTCCGCGAAGTGCCGTTCGGCCTGCTCGGGGTCGGCGTCGGCGACGCGGCGCGCGCGGGCGATCTCCAGCTCGACGTGCGGCGCGCACAGCTCGAGGCCGGCGAGCAGCCGCTCTCCTCGCAGAAACCAGCCGTTGGCGATTGCCCCCTCGCCGCGCGAGGCGGTGTACTCGACCATGAGCCACAGCGCGATCCCGGCGGCCGCCACGTGATCGGCGTCGCGGCAGTACAGCGCATAGGCCCGCTCGCGCAGATCGATCGCCTCCTCGATGCGGCCCTGAAACCAGCGAACCTGTCCCAGCCCATCGAGCGCCTCGGCCTCCTCGCCGTCGCCGAGCGCACGCTCGTAGGCCTCGGCCGCGCCTTCCCAGTCTGCCGCCTCGAAGGCGCTGCGCGCCGCAACCATGCTCATGGAGGAAGTCTGCCAGCCGGCGATGCAGGCGGGCCCGGGCTCGAGAGGGGTGCGCTCGTCGCGCTTGTATCGGGGAGACAGGATTTGAACCTGCGACCGCCCGGCCCCCAGCCGGATTATCCACTTTCTTCTAAGTTGGATAATTGGCGATTTGGAGGGATTTTCTAGTTCTCGGTGCTTCTGAGTTGCCCTAAGATTGGACCCCGAATTGGACCCCGAGCGTATGTTCGGGTCGGTCCGGGCGGATCCGTACGGTGTCGCGTGTGGCGAAACGGCGATGGCGGTTCTACGAGACGGCGGCGGGACGCAAGATCGTGCGCGAGCAGCTCGACGCGCTCGACGCCGACCACGCCGCCGAGATCACGGCCGCGATGGCCCAGGTCCGCCGCGAGGGGCGTCGCGCAGCCAAGCACCTCCGCGGCGACGTCTGGGAGGTCAAGGCCGATTGCAAGGGCCTCGCCTACCGCGTGCTGTTCGCCGAGCAAGGCAACGAGGGACAGGTCTGCCTCGCCCTCGAGCTGTTCAGCAAGAAGTCGCAGAAGACGCCACCTCAGACGATCGCGCTCGCCGAGCGCCGGCTGCGCGACTGGCGCAGCCGCGGACGCGACGCCGGCCGCTAGCGATATCATTCTCGGCATATCATTGCTAGTATGGGCTCATGGCTGATACGCATGACGATCTTGACGCCTACATCGATGAGCGCACAGCTCGCGAACCGGGGTTCCGCGCCCAGCACGCGGCCGCGCTCAGCCGCCGCGAGATGATGCGCCGCATGGCCGACGCAAGGCTGGCCGCGGACCGAACCCAGACCGAGCTCGGCGCGGCGGTCGGCACTTCGCAGGCCCAGATCGCCCGCATCGAGAAGGGTGACGCCGACTGCCGGATCTCGTCGGTCGAGCGCTACGCCGCTGCCCTCGGCTTCGAAGTCAGGTACCAGCTCATCCCGGTGACGGGCACACGGAAGCCCGCGAAGCCGGCTGCCGCCAAGCGGTCGCGTGAGTCTCGGCGGCTGGCCTCATGACGACGTTCGATGAGTTCATCGCCGATCTCGCCGACGAGGCTCGCGCCGAGGGAGCGTTCAGTCCGGCTGCGTCCGGCGATTCCACTCCTGCCACGGGATGACCACATATGGGATGTAGCCCATACTGCTCGTATGGCGACGTTCGACGACTTCATGGCAGAGCTCGAGGCCGAGGCGCGCGCCGAGGGTCCTGACACCGTTGCCGAGCTGGAGGCGCTCCGCCTGCACTTCTCCCTTGCCCGCCAGCTTGCGGCACTGCGCCGAGCGCTCCACCTCACGCAGAAGCAGCTCGCCGAGATGACTGGCATCGACCAGGCCGAGATCAGCCGCATCGAGCGCGGTCAGGCCAACCCGACGACGGCGACGCTCGGGACGTTGACGCGCGCGCTGGGCGTCGACGTCCGCCTCGTGCCGGCGGCGTAGCCGCGGCACAACGAAGCCGCGCTCAACGCCTACCTACCCCATGCCCGCGAGCCGGTAGAGCTCGAGGCTTCCGGCCGTGCCCGAGGGTGTCGCCGTGGGCCAGCGCGTCGCGGTAGTGCTTCGTGTCAGGGACGGGGAGGCACGCGCCGACGGCGTCGCACGTGCGTAGCAGCGTCCCGAGGTTGGCCTCGAAAGCGACCACAGCGGAGCCACGACGATGTGATCCCAGCAGCGGTACTCGCCTGCGGTGCGGCCGACGAGGCATCGTCCTCGCACGCGGCGGTGCCGCACCGACGGGTCCGCAAAGTACGATCGGATCCTGGCCTCCACCACGACAGCCGCTCGACCGCTGGGGCGCGACGACCCGCGCGTAAACGTGCCCCTGTTCACCCTGCGGGAGAGCGCGGCGTACCTGCACACGCCGGTCTCTACGTTGCACGCTTGGGCGCACCCGAGCGGCGGCACCCCGCTCGTCACCGTGTTCCCGCGCGCCGGTCGGCGCGCGACGGTGCCGTTCGTCGGCTTCACCGAGGCGGCGTTCCGATGCAACGCATCCGCCCCGCCGTCGCCAAGCTGAGCGCGGAGATCGGGCTCGACCACGCGCTCGCGTCCCAGCGCGTGTACACCGACGGTGCGGAGCTCATCTTCGACTACGCCGCGCAGAGCGACGACGAGGAGCTGCTGACCGTGGTTCGAACCGGCCAGCAGCACTTCGCAGAGATCATTCGCGGGTACCTCAAGCGCATCACCTACGGCGACGACGGATGGGCCGAGCGGCTACGGCTCCCGGCCTACGCCAGAGCCGAGGTCACCGTCGACCCGCGCCAGGCGTTTGGTCAACCGCTCGTCGTGCATGGCGGGGCACGCGTCGAGGATCTCGTCGACCGCTTCCAGGCCGGCGACGGCTTCGCCGAGATCGCTTGCGACTTCGGCGTCCCCGCCGAGGAGGTGGAGGACGTGATCCGGGTTGCCCTCCGCCTCGCCGCCTGAGTTCTTCATCGACCGCATCCTCGGCCGACACGTCGTGCCCGACGCGCTCCGAGCCCGCCGAGTTCGCGTCGTCTCCCCTTCGTGCGAGGGGAGTTCGGCGATCCGAAGTCTGCGGGCTCGGGACGGTCCGCCCCTCTGGCAGAGCGCGCGGCGGTCGCGCTCCGCGAGCTACGCGAGCGCTCGATGTATCCGCGTGGTCGCGACCTCGTCTTCTGTCACCCCGACTCGGGCAACCCGCTCGACCGCTCCAAGCTCGTCCGTCGTTTCAAGCAGGCCATCGTGCGAGCCGATGTCAACCGGGTCACGCTCCACGAACTACGCCACACGTTCGGGACGCGGATCGCCGCGGCGGGGACGCCGCTGCGGACGCTGCAGCACTGGATCGGCATGCCGACCGCTGGCCGCGCTGGCGACCGCGCTGGCCGCCCGCTCGTAATGCAGGCCTTGTCAGCTCGAACCTCGCCGGCGTGCTCATCGCTGCCCGCGCGAGCATGCTCTCTACTCATGTCAACCTGCAGGTGACAGCCCTACATGGAGCGCTCGTTCAGGGGCGCCGCGGCTGGCGGCGTTCGTGACGAACGCTTCATCCCGGTTGCCATCCATCGGGTCGGGAACGATGCGTTGATCCGATACTCGGGACCGGGTGAGTGCTCGACGAGCGATGCACACCAGCGCTGAACGCTCCTGTGGTGGAGCGCATGCGCGTTGGGCCTTCCTCTCAGGCGATCGCCAGCTTGAGCTGGTCGCGCTGCACGTCGATGACCTGCGGAACGGTCACGTGCATGTCGCCGCGATCGAGCAGGAGCTTCGCGTTGACGAGCGTGATCCCGATGATGTGGCCGCCGCCGTCGTAGCGCACCGCGTGCCCTTCGGGCGTGGCGTACGTCTGCGCCGACGGCTGGGGATCTCCGACGGAGAGGTAGAGGACGTCGGCGTCGCGGTCGTAGTCGACGCGGTCGAACGTCGTGTCCCCGATCGTGATGGTGTGGTCGCTCATGGCTTCAGGCGGGATCGTTGGTCTGCGCGAACGCGGTGATGATCTGTTCGAGGTCGATGACGACTCTCATCCAGCGCTCCGGGCCGCCGCGGCGGAACATCCGCTCGCGGCCCGCGGCGATGTCGGGTTCACGGTAGTCGGGCTGGGACACAGTTTGCAGGATCGTCTCCAGGTGATCGACCGTTTCCGGATGACCGTCGATGATCTTCGCCCAGCGCACGGCCGTCAGGACGATCTCGTGGCCCTCCGGCGTCGCCGTGCGGGCAACGATCACCGGGTCCGTCACGGCGGCGTATCGGAGCCCCTGCGGAGGGCTTCGCCGCTCGGAGACGGTTGCTCATCGGCGAACGCGGCGTTGACCATCTCGACCTCGTGCGCGCTCGGCGCGTAGTGGGCGTAGATCTGCGTCGTCTTGGAGTCGGCGTGGCCGAGGAACTCCTGGATCGTGCGCATCGGCTGGCCGGATGCCGCAAGGCGCGTCGCGAACGTATGCCGCAAGTCGTGGAAGCGAACGGCGCGCACGCCGGCGTCCGCGCACGCGGCCTTGAAGCGTCGGCCGAGCTTCGACCGGTCCAGCGGCCGCCCCGACTGCGGGTGCGCGAAGACGAGGTCATCGTCAGCGCCGTAGAGCGTACGCCGCGACCAGCGGTCCAGCTCGCGTGCGAGCCGGTCGGCCATCGGCACCGAGCGGCGCGTCGAGAGGTCGGACTTGCCCTCACCGGAGTGCTCGCCGCGAACCCAGGCGTTGCGCACGCGGATGCGCTGGGCGGTCCAGTCGACGTCGCGCCAGCGCAGGCCGAGCAGCTCGGACTGGCGAAGGCCGGTCATAGCGGCGGTGAGGACGACGACGCGAATCACCGGGCCCAGGACGTCGGGCGGGACCGGCGGCGCGCTGCCGGCGCGACCGCGCCGCGTCGGAGCGGGCGCGCGGATCACGACGTCGTCGGGGATCGCGCGCAGGACGGCCTCGAGCTCGGCGACGGTCAGGAACTGCAGGTCGGGGTTGGCGTCGCCGGCGCGTCGGCGCTTGGGGCGACTCGCGCGGCGAACGGGGTTCTGCGGCGTCCAGCCGCGGTCGATGGCGTGCTCGAAGACGGAGTGCAGGAACGTCAGGACGTTGCGGACCGTCTTGGGAGCGAGGCCGGCGTCGAGCATCGTCGCGGCGATCGTCTCGACGTCGGCGACGGTGACGCGGTCGATGGGCTTGGTGCCGAGCCGCGGCGAGATGTGGACGCGCTGCATCGACTCGCAGTTCTGCAGGTAGGACTTCCGAGCGCCTTCGACGGCGAGCCGCCGGCGCAGCGAGTCGATGGCCTCGTCGAGCGTCTGGCGCTCGCTGCCGGCGCGGATCGGGCGGCGCTCCTCGGCGTCCTGGAGCTTGCGGAACCGGCGCTCGGCCTCGGTACGCGTGAGCCCCGCGCCGCGCCGTCGTCTGCGCGCGCCGATGCTTGCGGTTGAGCTTGCGATCGTCGAGCGTGCGCCAGCGCCCGTAGAACGACCCGTGCTTGACGTAGAGCTGACCCGTCCCGTAGCCGCGCTTTGCCATACGCCGATGATGACGGGTGGAGCGGCGCACGCGACGGGTCATCATCGGGCCGCTCGCGGCGGACATCCGGGGCCGCGCTCGACCGTGGCCATCCACGCCTCGATCGCCGAACGACGGTAGCGGACGTAGCGGCCGAGACGCAGGTGCGGAAGGGCGTCACGACGGGTCTCCGCGTAGACCCAGGCGCGCGTGACGCGCATCAGCTTGGCGACCTCGTCAGCCGTGAGGAGCGGATCCTGCTCGTTGGCTTGTGGCGTCTCCTGCACATACCTCTGTCGTGAGCGGAGCGTTCTTGGCCCCGGGTGAGTTGCATCGACCTCGACGGACGGGCCGCCGTAATGCCGATCACCATGTGCTCGCCGGACAGCGACCGTCGCATACCTCCCAGATCCTCTTCAGTCGCAGGAGAGAGTACGCCCGTACGAGCCCTCATGTCCCGTGTTTACTGGGCATAGGAGGCGTGGCCCGTTGCCGTTTGCTGTTTCGTTCGGGGGCACCAAACGGCAGCGCGACGGGCAGTTTCAGGGGGTAACGGCACCGGATCAGGCCCAAACGGCAGCTTTCGCGAGGTTTCGGGTTCCGCTATCAAAGCCGCGGGAAGGCAGTACGCCGGTCAGCGACGACGAGGCGCTCTCACTATGAGCAGCAGCGGCCATGCGCCTCAGCACGCGGCAAGTCCGGATGGCCGAGTCGCCTACCGTGGTGTGCCGGGCTCCGTGGACCGCCGCCGACCAACGGGACGTTGCGCCCCAACCGAAGTTGGCCGACTCGTGTGGTGGGTGGCGCGACCGCGGAATGGCCCGGCGGGCCGAGGCGACGCACCACGGCGGCAACGGCGGCGGGAACTCGCGGGAATGAGGCCTCATGAAGCAGCGGTCTGACGCAGGCACGGGGCGCCCTGCCCCGGAGACCTCCGCGTAGCTCTATACCGTCCGCCGAAGCATGGGCAGCTACGACGCCTTCGATGCGAACCGGATCAAGCACCTGGAGATGATTCAGGCTGTCATCGGCCGCCTCGGCAACGACTCGTTCCTCGTGAAGGGCTGGGCGGTCACCGTGGCTGGCGTGTTCTTCGGGTTCGCCGTGAACGGGTCAGATTCCGCGCTGGCGTTCGCAAGTTTGTTGCCTACCGTTGCCTTCTGGGGCCTCGACACCTACTTCCTGCGGGCGGAGCGCTTGTTCCGAGCCCTCTACGACCGAGTCCGAACGGACGAGGCCGGCGTCCCCGCGTTCTCAATGGCAGCGACGAGCGCCGAGTTCGTCGCGTCTGCGGCGGACGGCTCGGGCAACATCGCCTCCTGGTGGGGGACGCTTCGTCGTCCGACCGTCGCGGTTTTCTACGGTGGACTGATCGTCTCGGCCCTGGTTGTCGCATTGGCGATCTGCCTGCGCTGACCCTTCCAGCCAATTCATCCGCCGAGCGTTCGACACTCTTCGCGGATACGCTCCGCAACTTCCTCCTTCACGCGTTCTGCCATCGGCCTCTCGGGTGGCCAGATCCGCCCGAAGCCATCGCTCCGCCATCGCGGCACGATGTGAAGGTGCAGATGAAACACTGTCTGCTCGGCCGCCGTGCCGGAAGAGGTGATCAGGTTCATGCCCTCTGGTGTTAGGGCGGCCTCGATCGCTCGCCCTACCCGGATGACGCCGGACGTGAGCTCTGCCGCGAGCCCCGTACCCAGAGACCACAGGTCCTGCACGTGCCCACGTGGGATCACGAGGGTGTGACCGGGTGTCGCCGGGTCGCGTGGGAAGAAGGCGATCCAGGTCGGGGCTTCGCAGACGACCTCCGCAAGTGGATCCTCACCCCGCGCGATCGTGCAAAACGGGCACCCGCTCTCCTGTGCGTGGTTTGACGGCATAAACGAGGGGGCGGCTGGCTAGTGCGCGGCGTCGTACGCGGCGTCCACCCAGGTTCCAAGGTTCTTGTAGCCGTCATCTGTCACCCAGTCGTACGTGCTGTAGCCGGACGGGAGCGGATTCAGGCCCTTAGTAGCTTTCTTGCCAGACGAGTCCTCGATGTTGTGGATGTGGATCCCGAGCAGCCCGTTCCCGCGCGCGACGCTCTGGTCGATCTCGTACTTCACCCACCTCCGCGAGGAGGTTTCGCTTCCGATCAACACCGCAGTGACCGAGGTACCAGCCAGGGCACCGTCGATGAGGAGCTTGACGGCCTCCACTCCCTTCTTCTTCGCCTCCTCCCACACGGATCCGTCGATCCACTCCGCATCGACGTCCTTCTTCGTCACATCACTCTTCCGCACCACGCTCGCGCGCCATACGTCGAGTTCGTAATGGAAGCTGAAGAATGTTCGATGAGCCATGTTTGTCCCCCCGTGTGTGTGTGGCGCGCGGCGGCTTTGAAGTCGCGCGCGACGCCCGGCTACCGCCCGTGGCCAGCGCGTCTGGCCGCCGCCTCGACCCACGCGGCGAAGCGCGCCGAGTTCCATGCGTAGACCGGAACGGTCTCCTCAACGAGCACCTTGGGCCTGGCGTGACCAATTTGACCGGGCAGGTACACGCCGAGGAGCCCGTTGCCACGCGCGCGGCTCGCGCGGAGCTCGTAGTTCGGCCACTTTCGTGACGCCGTCCGCTCACCGATGCATACCACGGTCACCGTCGTGCGCAGAAGTGCCTTGTCAATGGCGGCCTGAATGACCGCATCGTCCTTCTGCTTGAGCTTCTCCCACTGGGAGGCGTCGGTGAACCCGGCCACGGCGACGTCAACGAACTGGCCCGAGCGCCGGATCTGGTTGACGGCGAAGATGTCGCGATAGTCGAAGGCAAAATAGACCCGGCGCGCCACGTCCCCGACTCCCGCAGTCGCTACGCGACCCAGCGGGCGTCGGCCAGCTCGTCCCGGTAGGTCCCTGTTGCCAGGTACGTCCTCAATCGTCGTCCGTCCGCCAGCGGCCGAACCTTCGCGGTCGCCTCGTTCGGTGTCTTCGCCTCGGTGGCGAACACCTCGCGGTAGCCGGGCTCATCCGGGGCGAGCTCCGGATCGGTGGCGAAGACCAAGTAGCCCCGGCGCGCGGCGCGGCGCTCGTTGGCCTTCTCCAGACGGGCGCGCTCGTCCTCAAGCTCCTGCGCCCAGGCAGCAAGGTCGATCTGCGTCCCCTGGTTGGTGGTCATGGTGCGAGCCATCTCGGGTTCATACTGACCATAGGGCCAGACGGCCAGAAGTTCGCCCCCTTGCGGCCCTCAATTCCCGCTTGCTCCGGCGGCGTCGAGGAATCGGCGCAGGCCTTCCACCGTGTCGCCGTCGAAGGTGTCGAACAGCTTCTGCGGGACCTTCTCGTAGGCCCAGTCGCGGCCCGAGAGGCGAGCGGCGTCCTGGCACCATCGCCGAGCGCGGCGGTCCTTGAGTGCGACGTCGAGGTCTTCCTGCCCCTTGGTCTCGACGACGAGGCACGAGTCGTCGCTGAGGCGCATGACGAAGTCGGGGTAGTAGTAGCGCAGCGCCCCGGCGCTGGAGATGTACTCCAGCGCGAAGCGCGTGTTCATCGTGAGCTTGGCCCACGCCGTGACGTCCTCGGCGCGATCGAGGAATCGTGCGAAGCGCGCCTCCAGCGTGCTGTCGACCGGGGTGAGGTTGAAGACCGTGCGCTTGCCCTCGACGGTCTGTCGAGACCACGGGAACGGCGCGGTCTCGGACACACGCAGCGCGCTCTCCTCGATCGTGGGCTCGCGCTCGGTGATCGACAGCGCCCGGATCGCATCGCGGAACACGCCGACGACGAGCGCCTGCGCGTCGTTCTCGGCGAGCCGACGCAGGATGACCTTGTCGTCGAGCGTCACGGGCCGCTCGAATGCCCGCTGTTCCAGGTAGCTGCGGACCATCGGGGCGAGGGTCGCGAACGCTCCGGAGAGGCGGTCGACCCCAGCCTCCTTCGCGACGCTGCGCGTGTAGTAGGTGATCACGCCGGAGGGGTCCTCGGCATAGGGGACGTGGAACTCGTACTCCTCGATGACGCCCTTGTCGATCAGGTGCACGCCGCGGTACTTGACGTACTCGTCGGGCTGGACGTCGGGCACGGCGAGCTGCTTCTTGGGGTCCGGGATGTCCGCCGGGTGCAGCTGGTTGAGCGGGCTGTCGGCGCGCGCGAGCGCGCGCGTCAACTGCGGGATGACGATGTCGTACTTGAGCTTGGCCTCGTCCGGGAAGATCGTGACCGCGCCCGGCTCGATCTTGTCGACGTCCTCCCGCTCGACGACGAGCCCGCCGTCCAGCTCGGTGTTCCAGAGGTTGCGGAACGCCTCGTGCTCGACGACAACCACGCGCTCGTCGAATCCCGAGCCCGGTGGCGTCATCCGCCGCAGGCCCCGGCCGAGGGCCTGCTCGGGAAGGATCTTGTTCGCCGCGCTCAGCGGGCGCAGCGTGACGATGACACAGACGTTGCGCACGTCCCAGCCTTCCCGGAGCATCAGGACGCTGACGATGCAGCGGATGCGGCTGTCTGGGGCGTCGACGTCGCGGGCGGCGCGGCGGGCGAGGTCGAGGTCGTCCTTGGTGATCTCGCCCGAGCGGTTGGTGTGGATGACCAGCAGCTGGTCGCCGGCGAAGTCGGGGAGCTGGCGCAGGTAGTCGCCGGCCTCGTCGGCGGCGAGGGTGTTCTCGCACATGACGAACAGGACCGGCCGCTTGCCCGCGGGCGAGAGCTTCTCGTAGAACTTGCGCCAGCGGCCGACGGCGACGTCGAGCCACTGGCGGTTGCGCTGGAACGACGTGCCGCCCAGCTCGACCGTCGCACCGGACACCTCACCGATCACGGGCGTCTTGACGATCCCGTCGGTGACTGCCTGGGCGAGCGGGTAGTCGACAACGACGTGGCGGAAGACGCCGCCCTTCTCGTACTTCGGCGTGGCGGAGTAGTCGAGCTGGGAGACCACGCCGGCGTCGGGATCGTCGGGAGTGCGTGCGCGCAGCTCGTCGTGGATGCGCTCGATCGTCTGGTTCCACTTGAGCTTCTCGTCGTGGACGTGGTGGGCCTCGTCGTTGAGGACCATGACACGGCTGCGGTCGGCGATCCGCTGAAACAGCGCGTCGGCGGGCGACGCGTCGAGGTCGCGGTTTACGCGCGGGCCGAGCATCGCCTCGACTGGGTTGGGCGCGGTCTTGTTCTTGCCACGCGTTGTCGGCGGCTCGTAGAGCCTCTGGACGTTGGTGAGGTACAGGACCCCACGGGCGGTGACGGGCGCCGCGTCGTCCTGGAGCAGCACGGCGAGGTCGAAGTCGTGGGCCCACTCGGGCGGGACGAGCGGGTCGCGACGAAACGTCGCGGCGTCGCCGAAGTCGCTCTTCAGCCGCTCGAAGACGATGAGGTTCGGAGCGATGACGAGGAACGATGTCGCCATCGGCGAGCCTTCCTCGTACAGCGCATGGAAGTAGGACCAGACGACGCAGAGGCTCATCGCCATCGTCTTGCCTGAGCCTGTCGCCATCTTGATCGCGAGACGCTGGCGCTTGGGCTCGCCGGGCTGGATGGTCATGCCGTGCTCCGCGAACTCGAGGAGATCCTTGAGCCCGCGGACGGGCTCGATCTCGGTGAGGTAGATGCACGGTCTCGACGGCCTCGCGCTGGCAGAAGTAGAAGCGGAACGGTCGCCCATCGTCGAAGCGATGCTCGTCCGCGAACCAGAAGCCGAGCAGTCGGCGCGAGGTCGCCGACGCGCCGTTGTATCCCTGCGCGCGCCACGCATCGACCCGCGCCCGCACGCCGTTGACGGCGTACGTCCCTTCGCTGGGCTTGCGCCGTTCCGGCACGCCGTACGGGTCGCCGGGCGGACGTGCCGGCGCCTCAGCGGTCACTTGATCCGGACCTCGGCGAGCTTCGTCGTGTCGTTGCCGAAGATGTCGATGATCTTCACGACGATCGCGTAGCGGCCGGGACCCGGGTACTCATGCCAGTCGCTCTGGGTGAGCAGCGCCGGGGTCATCCCGGGTGCGGTACGCCTGCCACTGGTTGTGGAAGACGTCGTCGCTGTGGTCGAAGTCGACGGACCAGTAGTCGATGAGGTCCGACCACGCCTCGATCCGCTCGCGGACCTTCGGCGGGATCAGCTCCTCGCTCGGGATCGCGAAGTCCTTCAGCACGACGCAGGCCTCGGCTCCCTGGCGCCGCACGTCGAGGTCGACGTACGCTAGCTCAAAGAAGCGCACCGCGTCGGCCTCGGTCACCTGACGCTCCATGACCTCGCGCGGGATCTGGCGCGGTCGAACGTCGAGCCCGCGTCGGCGCGCCCGCTCCGTGATCGTGTCGTGGAGGCCCATCTCCCACTCCCAGCCGAGGATGTCGCACGACTCGATGCCGTTGTCGGCCATCTCGTCCATGACGTCCTCTGTCTCGTCGATCGTCACTGGGGCATCGGTGGCGCCGACATGGACCATGCGGCCCGCCTTGCGGCCGTGGAGATGGGCGAACCCTTCGACGGGATCGGCGCGGTAGAAGGCGAGGATCGTGTCGAGGTAGGCGCGGAGCGCACCGTTGCCGGTCTCCACCTGCCAGCGCTGGCGCTCGTAGGCACCGAGGTTCTTGATGTCGAACGGCTTGCAGTCCGGGACGTTCAGAAGCCGCTTGCGCGTGGTGTGGATCGCGAAGCGGCCAAGGTCGCAGGCGATCCATCGGCGCCCAAGCTTCTCGGCGACGGCGGGCGTGGTGCCGGAACCGCAGAAGAAGTCCGCAACGAGATCACCCGGATCGCTCGCTAGCGCCATCACGCGCTCAAGCAGCGCCTCCGGCTTCTGCGTGTCGTAGCCGACCCGCTCCGTCGACCATGACACGACGGGGAGGATGTCGGTCCAGAGGTCCCCGAGCGCCTGCCCCTTCGACTCATCGAGGTAACGCTTGATGCGCGGGATTCCGTTCTTCGTGTAGAAGACGCGATCCTCCGAGTCGAGTCGCGCCATCGTCGTCTCCGGAACGCGCCAAACCCGACGGACGCCCTTCCAGACGTAGTCGTACCCACCGCCGGACAGCCCGGCGGCGCCCAGATCGCCGGACATGAAACGCCGACCATCCGGGTCGCGGTAGCGGTAGTACTGCTCGACGTACCAGTCCTCGTACGGGACGTATAGGTCGTGCCATGTCCAGTCGTCGCCCTTGCTGTAGACGAGAACTGACTCATGGATCCCGCCGAGCGTGCGTGCGTCGCTGTGAGCCGACGTCCGCTTCCAGATCACCTCGTTGCGGAAGTGATTCGGCCCGAATATGTCGTCGAGCAGCATCCTCACCAGGTGCGTGACTCCAGGGCCGATATGCACGAACAGGAGACCCTCGGGCGCGAGCAACTCGTGGATCAGCACGAGCCGCTCATAGACCATCGTGAGATACGAGTTACGGCCCATCCCCCATGTATCGCGATAGGCGTGCTCCTCCAAGATCGAGGGCATCTTGGTCACGGAGGAATCGCCTATCGAAACCCGGTGCGAGAAGTCCGTCCCGGTGTCGAACGGCGGGTCGATGTAGATGAGATTCACCTTGCCCGCATACTCCGCCAGCAGGCTGCTCATTACGAGCTTGTTGTCGCCCCATACGAGGAGGTTGCGGGAGTCGGGTGCCGCTGCGGCGCTGCCGAAGAGCCCTCCCGAATCGCGCTCGCGCGTCGCCCGCGACTCGTTGATCGTCTCGACCGTTTGAAACGGCAACGCGAGGCGCTCGACCTGCGTTGGTTTCCCTTC
Organism: uncultured Solirubrobacteraceae bacterium; assembly: GCA_963756465.1. Lineage (GTDB taxonomy): Bacteria > Actinomycetota > Thermoleophilia > Solirubrobacterales > Solirubrobacteraceae > CADCVQ01. The sequence goes on along the minus strand of CAVWNK010000001.1, from coordinate 7,217 downwards.
CCATTCCAGGCGAACTGCCAAGATCTCTCGACTCCTCGATAGCGCGACGACGTGCTCGGAGGAGGCTAACGACGCGGTCGGCGGGGACCGCGAACGATCCTGCCTCGTCACACGCGAGCCGGCGACGGGCGCCAGCGGTCCGGCGCCACTACTCCAGCCCGGACACGAATCGCGCGCTGGTGCGCTGCGCGAAGCCCTTCGGCGCATAGGATCGCGCCTGATGGAAACGCACGTCCGGACGCCGCAGGACGTCTTCATGCAACCCCAGCACCTCGTGGTGCCGCCGTTCCAGCGGCCGTACGTCTGGGAGAAGGACGAGCAGTGGGCGCCGCTGTGGCAAGACGTCCGGCGGCTGGCCGAGCTGCGCCTGGCGCAGCCGGCCGCTGACGCCAAGCACTTCCTCGGGGCGATCGTCGTTCAAGCGCAAGAGCCGATTCTCGGCGGCCTGCAAGCGAGCAGCATCATCGACGGCCAGCAGCGGTCTGACCACGCTGCAGCTCCTCATGGACGCCACGGCCGCGACGCTCGAGGCGGCCGGCCAAGACGCGCTTGCGGGACAGCTCGATCGGCTCACGCACAATGAGGACATCTACGTCCCGGGTGGCGCCACGCGGCTCAAGCTCCGCCACAGCAACCGGGACCGCGAAGCGTTCGACGAGGTGATGGACGCTGAGGCGCCCATCGACCACGAGACGCTCCGTCATGCCGCTGCGCGAGTCGTCCGTGCACATGAGTACTTCACGGGCGCCGTAACCGAGTGGTTGGACTCGGCCGCCGACGAGAGCTACCGAGCGTGCACAGGCGCTCGCGGGCGTACTCACCCGCGGATTGCAGCTGGTCGCCATCAACCTGACGGTCAACGAGAACTCGCAGGAGATCTTCGAGACGTTGAACGCCCGGGGTACGCCGCTCACAGCGGCGGACCTGATCAGGAACTTCGTGTTCCAGCGGCTGACCGCTGAGGGCGAGGACACAAGCGCCCATCTCGACGACTGGCCGTTCGAGACGGAATTCTGGGAGAAGGACGTCAGCGTCGGCCGCTTCCCCATGCAGCGGAGCTCGCTCTTCTTCAACCAGTGGCTGATCGGAAGGGTCGGCGACGAAGTCAGTCCCCGGGCCACGTTCACGCGCTTCAAGCAATACGTCGAGCAACTCCACCGCGAGAACGGGCAGAAGGTCGCCGACCTGCTCCCTGTCATTCGGAAGCAGGCCGAGACCTACGAGGCCTGGACGAGGGCCGCGGACGATGGCGACCGCCAGCTCAGCCGGATTGAGCTCGCCGTGTACCGGATGAAGGCATCCGACAGCGAACTGCTCAAGCCGTTGCTGATCTGGCTGCACGAGCCCGGCCGCGACTTGCCCGCCGACGTAACCACCCGCGTCGCCTCGATCGTCGAGAGTTGGCTGGTCAGGCGTCAGCTCGTGCGGCTGAACGTCGGCGACATGGGGCGCATCGTCGCGGACATGATCCGGGTGCACGAATCCACGTCGCCCGCTGAGCTGGCCGACAGCATCGAGGGGTACCTGTCGCGGCTCAACGTGACCAGCACCTACTGGCCGGGCGACGACGAGGTCCGTGAAGCGCTGAGGACCGAGCAGGTCTTCCGCCGATTCAAGAAGGCGCGGCTTCGCATGCTCCTCGAGGCCATCGAGGACGCACATCGCCGCGGCACCAATCAGCCGCAAGTGCCACGGCGCGGGTACCCGATCGAGCACATCCTCCCTCAGAAATGGCCGGATCACTGGCCGGTGGACGACGACGAGGCTGAGGAGGTCCGGGCGAAACACGTCCACCGGCTCGGGAACCTCACCCTCCTGACCACCTCGCTGAACTCCAAGGTCTCAAACGGCCCATGGGCGTCCAAACGTCAGGCGCTGCAGGCACACGACACGCTGCTTCTGAACAGCCGGCTTCTCTCGACGGTGGACAGCACCTGGGACGAGACCGGCATCGAATCGCGAAGCGACGCAATGATCGACGTGCTGCTGGCGACGTGGACCGTCCCAGAGGGGCATGTGGGCATGGTCGTCGATCCGCACGAGAAATCCGCGGGGTGGATCCAGATCAAGCACCTCGTCGACGCGGGGCTCCTCACCCCCGGAACGGCGTTGTCCCCGCGCCCGGGGTCCTGGGAAGCGCACACAGCGATCGTGCGTCCTGACGGACTCCTGGACATCGACGGCAAGACCTTCGAGTCGCCCTCCGGCGCCGGTCGGTACGTCAAGGGATCGGTGACGAACGGTTGGCGGTTCTGGAGCCTGCCCGATGGTCGCAGGCTTTCCGACATCCGCGCCGTCTACACCGGCGAAGATCCCGCGAAGGCGACACCAAGCTTTGACTGGTCGCCGCTCCACGCGATCCTCGAAGCCCTGCCTGTGGGCCACTGGACGACCTACGGCAGCCTCGCGGATGCCGTCGGGACTGCCGCCCAGCCGCTCGGTGCCCACGTCGCCACCTGCCAGCAGTGCACGAATGCCCATCGCGTCCTCAAGAGCGACGGCACGATCGCCCCGGACTTCCGATGGAGCGACCGCGACGAAGAGCGCGACCCCACGGAGATGCTCCGAGCCGAGGGCGCGCTCGTCAACGGCAAGCCTGACCCGGCTCGCAAACTGACCAGCGACGACCTTCAGGTCTTGATCGAGCAGTAGTGCGGCTTCGATCGCGCTCGCGGGCTCCGCGAACAGAGCCGGTCGCTGCGACGTACGCTTGCGGACGAACGTGCGTGGCTTCGTGTCTCCCACCGATCATGGCTGGTACCAATTCCTGCGCGCCCGCCCGGAGATCGACGAGGTCAACTTCTGGCGTCCGGGGGGCGTCACGTTCTCAGCGCTCAAACCGGGCGAGGTCTTCTTCTTCAAGCTGAAGGCGCCGTACAACGCGATCGGAGGCTTCGGACTCTTCACGCGTTTCGCACCGCTTCCCGTGTGGCGCGCCTGGGACGTGTTCGGCCAGGCGAACGGGACCGCCGACGAATACGAGTTGCTCAAGCGGCTCGGTCGCCTGTCGGGAGCGCGGACGCCCATGTCGATGGACCGCACGATCGGCTGCATCGCGATCACGCAGCCGGTCTTCCTCGCACCAGACGACTGGATCCCGGTCCCGACGGACTGGTCGCACAACATCGTCTCAGGCCGTGGCTACGACCTCACCGAGGGCGAGGGCCTCCGGCTTTGGACCGCTTGCCTTGAGCGTGCCGCCCACACGCACCATCTGACCGAGTGGACGACCGAGGCCATCGAGTTGCGCCGGCACGGCCAGCCACAGATCATCACACCGCGTCTGGGCCAGGCGAGCTTCCGCCTCGCGGTGCTCGACGCCTATGGCGGCGCCTGCGCAGTCACGGACGAGCACTCCCTCCCGGTGCTCGAGGCCGCCCACATCCGGCCGTGGAAGGACGGCGGACGGCACGAGCTCTCCAACGGCCTCCCGCTGCGCCGCGACATCCACCGCCTCTTCGACCTCGGCTTCGTCACCGTCAATCCCGACCTGCGCTTCGCGGTCAGCCCGGCGCTGCGCGACGCGTACGCCAACGGCAAGAGCTACTACGCCCTCGACGGGTGCACGATCGCCGCGCCCACGATGCCCCACGCGCAGGCCTCTCGCGACGTGCTCGAATGGCACAGCGACGTCGTCTTCCGCCGCTGAATCGTGCTTCACCGCTCACCGTGGAGAGAATTGGACCCCAAATGGACCCCGTCGCGTTGGCTCACCTGCCGCTGAGTACGACGAAAGGCCTGCAAAAGCAGACCTCTGGCCTCATCGGGGAGACAGGATTTGAACCTGCGACCGCCCGGCCCCCAGCCGGGTGCGCTACCAGACTGCGCCACTCCCCGTGGCTGTAAGCGGGCGACGGGAATCGAACCCGCCCTAAAAGCTTGGAAGGCTTTTGTGCAGCCACAACACTTCGCCCGCACGCCCTTCTGCGCAGGATACCGCCCGCGCGCGGGCGGACCTCGCGTCAGGGGGCGGGCCGCTGGGCGCCGAGCACCCGCTTGAGCACCGCCAGCGCCGGCCGCGGCCGGTCGTCGGCGCCGATCAGCGCGGAGTCCCAGCTGTCGCGGTTCGTCGTCGATCGCCAGTGGTAGATGTAGATCCGCCCGACGCGCCGGTCCAGGCGCGCGAGCCGGTCGAAGATGAAGCGCGTCGCGCGTGCTGCGTGCGTCTTGCCCTGCGGCAGCTTGATCTTCGAGCCGTTGCGGCGGGCGACGAGGCCGCCGATCTCGGTCAGCCAGACCTCGCCGCGGACGGCGCGCAGCAGCTGCGCCGTGCGCGTGCTCTGAAAGCGGTTGGCGTCGATGTAGTCGTGCAGCCCCCAGTACTTCGGCTCGAACCGCGCCGCACGCCGAAACGCGCGTGCCCAGCCGACCATGTTGGGCTGGTCGAGCAGATCGGCGGCGAGGACCTTGCAGCCCGGGCAGTTGCGGCGAATCGTGTTGTAGTAGCGCGCCACGATGTCCGCGCGCTGGCACGTCCCCGTGCCGCACTGGTTGGCCTCGTTCCACGCCGACCACGTCTTCACCCCCGGATAGCGCTTGCGCATGCGCAGGAACTCGCGCAGGTACTGCACGGGCGTCGGCGGCCGGTAGCGCTTGCCGTTGCTCTTGCGCGACCGCGCGAGCGTGATCAGCGGCTCGGTGCCGGCGTCCAGCGCCGCGTTGACCCACGCGTCGAGGTCGGCGCGCTGGTCGCCGAAGCGCAGCGCGTCCCAGGCGACCGAGCGCCGCGAGTAGCGCAGCTCGAGGTCGCGCAGACGCTGCTCGGCGAAGACGCCCGGCTTCTGGTCGGCGATCCCGATCTTGGTCGTCAGCTGGCCCGTCACCGGGCGCAGGGTGCCGGCGCCCGCCGCCGGGGCGGGTAGGGCGACGAGCGCGAGCCCGGCCAGCACGGCGATGGCGATGCGGTGGCGTGCGTGCATCGCGGCGCACCCTAGCCGCGCCGTGTACCCGCGCGCGCCAGGCGGATCCCGGGGAAGGTGACGCGTCCGCGAGCTACTCGTTAGGGTTCCCTAAGACGGGTGGCCTCACTACGGCTACGCGACACGCTGACGCAACCGGCACCAGGATGTCCGCCGTCGCACCGCGCTGGACCACGTGGCAGCGAACCGCACATAATCGACGCGTTGGAGTTCGACCGCTCGCCGCAACGCCGCCGCCGAACGTCGCCGTCGCGCGGAGGGGCGGGCGGAGTTCCTTGTCGCCCGGCTCGAGGAACTCGACCTCGTCGTTCTCGCGGTCCGGGCCGGCTTGTTCGATCGTGAGCCGGAGCGTGCGCGCGCGCTCGTCGCGCCGTGGCCGGCGCCCGGCGGCCGCCTGCTGACGTTCTTCGATCCCCCTTCTCACTTGCGATGAGTTTCGGCGGCTGGCACGGTCTGTGCTCTCGTGACCGCCACGCTCGCCATCGAAACGACCGGGCTCGTCAAGAGCTTCGGAGCGACACGCGCCGTCGACGGCGTTGACCTCGCGGTGCCGCGCGGCACCGTGTACGGCGTCCTCGGACCCAACGGCGCCGGCAAGACCACGACGATCCGCATGCTCGCGACGCTGCTGCGGCCCGACGCCGGCAGCGCCCGCGTCCTCGGCCACGACGTCGTCACGGAGGCCGACGAGGTGCGCGCGCTCATCAGCCTGACCGGCCAGCTCGCGTCGGTCGACGACGACCTCACCGGGCGTGAGAACCTCATCCTGCTCGGGCGCCTGCTCGGGTATCCGAAGAGGCAGGCCCTGGCCCGCGCCGACGAGCTGCTCGGCGCGTTCGGCCTCGAGGACTCGGCGGGCAAGCTCGCCAAGGAGTACTCGGGCGGCATGCGCCGGCGCCTGGACATCGCCGCGAGCATCGTCGTGACGCCCGACCTGATGATTCTCGACGAGCCGACGACCGGCCTGGACCCGCGCTCGCGCAACCAGGTGTGGGACATCATCCGCGCGCTCGTCGGCCAGGGTACGACCGTCCTGCTGTGCACGCAGTACCTCGACGAGGCCGACCAGCTCGCCGACGGCATCGCCGTCATCGACCACGGGAAGGTCATTGCCGAGGGGACGCCGGCGCGCCTGAAGGCGTCCGTCGGCGGCGGCGCGCTGCACGTGCGCCTGCTCGATCCTTCTCACCGGAGCGAGGCGGCGCGGCTGCTGAGCCGCGCGCTCGACGCCGAGCCGCAGCTCGCTGCCGATCCGAGCGCGCTGTCGGTGCGCGTCGACGACGCCGAGAAGGCGGCCGACGCCGTCGCTGAGCTGTCGAGCGCAGGGCTCGGGCTGGCGGGCTTCTCGCTCGCCCAGCCGAGCCTCGACGAGGTCTTCCTGGCCCTGACCGGCCATCCCGCCGAAGCGGACGACACCGATGAGGTGGCGGCATGAGCACGACGCCGACCACCCGCCCCGAGCCCACCCGGCAGGCGGCACTACACGCCGCGCTGTCCTCGACCGCGCGGCCGCCGCGGCCCGGCCCCTGGTCGGCGGCGATGACGTTCGGCTGGCGCGGGATGCTGAAGATCAAGCACGTTCCCGAGCAGCTCATCGACGTGACGATCACGCCGGTGCTGTTCCTGCTCATGTTCACGTACCTGTTCGGCGGCGCCCTGTCGGGCTCGACAAGCGACTACCTGCAGTTCATCTTGCCCGGGATCCTCGCGCAGTCGGTGCTGTTCACCTGCGTGTACTCGGGCGTCGCCCTGAACACCGACATGACGAAGGGCGTCGTCGACCGCTTCCGCTCGCTGCCGATCTGGCGCCCCGCCCCGCTCGTGGGCGCCGTCATCGGCGACAGCCTGCGCTTCGCGATCGCGGCGACGGTCGTCGTCCTGCTCGGCCTCGTCATGGGCTACAGCCCGGGCGGCGGGGTCACCGGCGTGCTCGGGGCGATGCTGCTCGTGATCGTCTTCGCGTTTGCGCTGTCGTGGGTGTTCACGACGCTCGGCCTCGTGCTGCGCACGCCCAGCGCGGTGATGAACACCGGCTTCATGGCGCTCTTCCCGCTGCTGTTTTTGAGCAACATCTTCGTCGAGCCCGACACGCTGCCCAGCGGCCTCGAGGCCTTCGTCGACGTCAACCCCATGTCCCACCTCGTGACCGCGATGCGCGGGCTCATGGCGGGCAACGGCGCGGCGGGCGACATCGGCCTCGTCCTCGCCGAGGCGGTGGTGCTGACGGCGATCTTCATCCCGCTGACCGTGCGTCTGTATCGCGGCAAGGAGTAGAGCTTCTGCGGGCGGGCGCGCCAG